>NZ_JAPKFL010000005.1 GCF_026262575.1 Streptomyces marinisediminis | reverse complement strand
AACTTTCCGGTCCGTTTCCCCGCTTCCGTGTCCCGTTCGAGGCGCACGGCAAGGGGCCGGAGATTCTCCGGAAGGATTCTGGAGTTCGTCGGGCGCCACCCGGATACGCGCTCGGCGCCGGGCAGGGGGTCGACAGTACAGGGCACCGCTCCGGCGGTGCAAATCGCGCCCCGGCAGCCCGCCCGCACGCTCCTGCGGAACCCGTCACTCCGATGACTTAGGCTGCTGAACGGACGCCGTCCGGGACAGGAAGAGGCGGCGGCTGAACGACACCGCCCCTGGAGGCTTCCCCATGACGACCGTGACGTCCCCGCTGGCCGGACGCGTCGTCGGGCTCGCTGCCGTGCCCGACCCCGTTTTCTCCGGCTCCATGGTGGGCCCCGGTACCGCCGTCGAACCCGCGCGTGGCGCCACGGTCGCCGTGGCCCCGGTGGACGGCGTCATCGTGTCCCTGCACCCGCACGCCTTCGCGATCGTCGACGACGAGGGGCACGGAGTGCTGACACATTTGGGCATCGACACCGTGCAACTGGGTGGCGAGGGGTTCGAGCTGCTCGCCGCCAAGGGCGACACCGTCCGGCGCGGGGACGCCATCGTGCGCTGGGACCCGGCCGCGGTGGAGCGGGCCGGCAAGTCGCCGATCAGCCCGGTCGTCGCGCTGGAGGCCTCGGCGGACGCACTGTCCGAGATGGTGGAGGACGCCGACGTCGCCACCGGGGACGCCCTGTTCCGCTGGAGCTGAACCGCACCGCGCCCCGCCACCGGCGCCGGGGCGCCCACCAGACGCACCGCGGTGCACGGGTCACCGCACGAACCGGAGACGGGTGAGATGGACAAGCTGCAAGGCGTCGGCGTCAGCCACGGGGTCGCCGTCGGACAGGTACGGCACATGGGCACGGCCGTGCTGGAGCCCCCGGCGCGGCAGATCGACGCCGAGGAGGCGCCGCGTGAACAGCAGCGTGCCCGGCAGGCCGTGGAGGCGGTCGCCGCGGACCTCACCGCGCGCGGCGAGCTCGCGGGCGGCGAGGCCCAGGCCGTGCTGGAGGCCCAGGCGCTGATGGCGCAGGACCCGGAGCTGATCGCCGACGTCGAGCGGCGGGTCACGGTGGGCGGGACCGCCGAGCGCGCGGTCTACGACGCCTTCTCGACCTACCGCGAGCTGCTGGCCGGTGCCGGCGAGTACCTGGCCGGGCGGGTCGCGGACCTGGACGACGTGCGCAACCGCATCGTCGCGCGCCTGATGGGCGTGCCGATGCCGGGCGTTCCCGACAGCGACGAGCCCTACGTGCTGGTCGCGCGGGACCTGGCCCCGGCCGACACGGCGCTGCTCGATCCGGCGCTCGTCCTGGGGTTCGTCACCGAGGAGGGCGGCCCCACCAGCCACAGCGCGATCCTGGCGCGCGCGCTCGGAGTGCCGGCGGTCGTGGCGCTGCCGGGGGCGGGGGAGCTGGCCGAGGGCGTGGTCGTCGCCGTGGACGGCGCCAACGGCGAGGTCGTCGTCGACCCGGACGAGGCGGAGCGCGAGCGGCTGGTCCGGGTGGCGGCCGAGCACCGGGCGGCGCTGGCGTCGGCCTCGGGCCCGGGGGCGACCTCCGACGGTCACAAGGTGCCGCTGCTGGCCAACGTGGGCGGCCCGGCGGACGTGGCCGCGGCCGTCGAGGCCGGGGCGGAGGGCGTGGGTCTGTTCCGCACCGAGTTCCTGTTCCTGGACGACAGCGAGCGGGCGCCGTCCGAGGAGAAGCAGGTGGCCGCCTACCGCGCGGTGCTGGAGGCGTTCCCCGAGGGCCGGGTCGTGGTGCGGGTGCTGGACGCGGGGGCGGACAAGCCGCTGGCGTTCCTCTCCCCGGGCGAGGAGCCGAACCCGGCGCTGGGTGTGCGCGGCCTGCGCACGCTGCTGGACCACCCCGAGGTGCTGCGCACGCAGCTCACGGCTCTGGCGAGGGCGGCCGAGGGCCTGCCGGTGTACCTGGAGGTCATGGCGCCGATGGTGGCCGACCGGGCGGACGCCCGGGCCTTCGCCGACGCGTGCCGGGAGGCGGGGCTGACGGCCAAGGTCGGGGCGATGGTGGAGATCCCGTCGGCCGCGCTGCGGGCGCGCTCGGTGCTCCAGGAGGTGGAGTTCCTGTCGCTGGGCACCAACGACCTGGCGCAGTACACCTTCGCGGCCGACCGCCAAGTGGGCGCCGTCGCGCGGCTGCAGGACCCGTGGCAGCCCGCGCTGCTGGACCTCGTGGCGCTGTCGGCGGAGGCGGCGAAGGCCGAGGGCAAGAGCTGCGGGGTGTGCGGCGAGGCCGCGGCCGACCCGCTGCTGGCCTGCGTGCTGACGGGGCTGGGGGTCACCAGCCTGTCGATGGGTGCCTCGGCCATCCCGCACGTGCGCGCGGCGCTGGCGCAGCACACGTTCGCCCAGTGCGAGCGGGCGGCGTCCGCGGCCCGGGCCGCGGACGGCGCCGAGCGGGCGCGGCAGGCGGCGCGGGCGGTGCTCTCCGGGGAGTGAGGCCCGCCCGGCACGGCCCGCCCGCGGCACACGGCCCGCCCGTCGCACCGACGACCGGTGCGGCGGGCGGGCCGTTTCCCGTGGGCCCGGTTCAGCCCCGGGTGGCGGCGCGCTCGCGGCCGAGGCGCTCGTAGACGCGCAGGAGCTCGACGTCGTCGACGGACCCGGGGTTGACGCACCGGTCGAGGGGCGTGCCCTGCAGGAGCCGCTTGACGGGGACCTCCAGGCGCTTGCCGGTGAGGGTGTGCGGGACGGCGGCGACCTCGACGACCTCGTCGGGTACGTGGCGGGGTGAGAGCTGTTCGCGGAGGGTGCGCTTGATCCGCTCGCGCAGGGCGTCGTCCAGGACGGCCCCGGGGGCGAGGTGGACGAACAGCGGCATCCAGTAGCCCCCGTCGGCCTCCTCGACGCCGATGACCAGGGACTCGCGGATCTCCGGGAGGCGTTCGACGGCCTCGTAGATGTCGGCGGAGCCCATGCGCACGCCCTGCCGGTTGAGCGTGGAGTCCGAGCGGCCGTGGATGACGACCGAGCCCCGGTCGGTGAGGGTGATCCAGTCGCCGTGGCGCCACACGCCGGGGTAGGTCTCGAAGTAGCTCTCGCGGTAGCGCGCGCCGTCGGGGTCGTTCCAGAACCGCACGGGCATCGAGGGCATCGGGTTGGTGACGACGAGCTCGCCCACCTCGCCGGTCAGCTCTCTGCCCTGCGGGTCCCAGGACCGCAGGTCGGTGCCCAGGCAGGCGGCCTGGAGCTCACCGACGTGGACGGGGAGGGTGGGGACGGCCCCGGCGAAGCAACTGCACACGTCGGTGCCGCCGCTCACGGAGGCGATCCACAGGTCGGCGCCCACCTCGTCGTGCAGCCAGCGGAAGCCGTCCGGGGGGAGCGGGGAGCCGGTGGTGGCCACGCAGCGCAGGGCGGAGAGGTCGGCGTCGCGGCCGGGGTGGACGTCGGCCTTGCGGCAGGCCATGACGTACGCGGCGGAGGTGCCGTAGAAGGTGGCGCCGGTGCGCTCGGCGACGCGCCACTGGGCGTCGGTGGTGGGGTGGCCGGGGCTGCCGTCGTAGGTGATGACGGTGGTGCCGGTCAGCAGGCCGGAGACGAGGAAGTTCCACATCATCCAGCCGGTGGAGGTGTACCAGAAGAAGCGGTCGCCCGGTCCGAGGTCGCAGTGCAGCCCGAGCTGTTTGAGGTGTTCCAGGAGGATGCCGCCCTGGGACTGGACGATGGCCTTGGGCAGCCCGGTGGTCCCGGAGGAGTAGAGCACCCACAGGGGGTGGTCGAAGGGGACCTGCTCGTAGACCGGCTCGGGGTCGCCGGCGGTCAGCGCGGCCCACTCCAGCGCGCCGTCGGGCGCCTCGGTGCCCAGCAGCGGCACGTGGACGACGGCGCGCAGGGTGGGCAGCTCGCGGCGCAGTTCGGCGACGACGTCGGCGCGCGGGTGCTCCTTGCCGCCGTAGCGGTAGCCGTCGACGGTGAACAGCACCACCGGTTCGACCTGCTGGAAGCGGTCCAGCACGCTGCGGGCGCCGAAGTCGGGGGCGCAGGAGGTCCACACCCCGCCGACGGCGGCGGTGGCCAGCAGGGCGACGGCGGCCTGCGGGATGTTGGGCAGGTAGCCGCTGACCCGGTCGCCGGGGCGCACGCCCAGGCCGCGCAGTTCCGCGGCGAGTGAGGCGACCTGGCGGCGCAGCTCGGCCCAGGCGAGCGGCTGCGGCTCCTGGCGCTCGTCGACGTGGACGAGGGCCGGCTGCCGTGCGCGGGCCGGGTCGTCGGCGGCGCGCAGGGCGTGCTCGGCGTAGTTGAGGGTGGCGCCGGGGAACCAGCGGGCGCCGGGCATCGCGCGGTCGGCGAGCACGGTCTCGTACGGGGTGGCGAAGCGGACGTCGAACCACTCGGTGACCGCCTGCCAGAAGGCGGGCAGCGCCTCCACGGACCACCGGTGCAGGGCCGCGTAGCTCGCGGCCGCGTCGCCGGGGTCGGGGGCGGGCGCGCCGTGCTGCTCGGCGGCCCAGGCGTGGAAGCGGGTGAGCTGGGCGCGCGCGATGCGGTCGGGTCCCGGCTGCCACAGGGGGCGGGGCTGGGGCGCGGTTGCTTCGGCGGTCATGGGGCGGCTCCCGGACGGTGTACGCGAGGGTGTGCGTGCGTGGCGCGCACGAGCGGCAGGGTGTGCGCGTGACGCGGCTGTGCAGGACGATGCCATGGGATGATCCGCGGCACCAGGGGCGCCATCCCATATCGGGACGTCCTGGTACGCGGCGCAACGCCCGCGGTCGCTTCGGTGAACACAGGTTGAACGGCGCCGTGCCGGTGGTGGTCCGGTGGCACGCTGAGCAGCATGGACGCGAGGGGCCTGGACGGGCCGACGGGGTGGGGCGCGGCGCCGCGGCGGTTCGGGGCACCGCTGGGGCGGGCGGTACGGCGGTGGGCGCGGACGGCGGCGGCCCGGGTGGGTGAGGCGGCGCCCGGCGCGGAGCGGCTGCGGGTACGGGCACCGGGGGCGGTGGTGGGTGCCGAGCCGGAGCCGGGCGGGGGGCGCGTCCGCTTCGAGCGGTCGGTGCTGCGGGTGCGGGTGGCGGCGGGCGGCGCGGTCTTCCTCGGGTGGGACGGCGCCGAGCCCGGCGCGGGCGGGGCGGGCGGGCCCCGCGAGCCGGACGCGCGGGCGACGCTGGAGCCGGACACCGAGCACGGCTGCCGGCTGGTCTCCCAGCGGGTGCTGGTGGTGGTCACCCGGCGGGGCGAGGTGCGGCTGCGCACGCCGGGCGGGGTGCTGCTGCGCCAGGACGCGCCGCCGCTGTGGTGGGAGCGGGAGGCGGGCGGCCAGGGCCCGTGGCTGCTGCGCTCCCGCCTGGCGGCCGACGCGCGGGTGCTGGACGCGCAGGGAGGCGCCGTGCACGACGGCGCGGCCGGTCGGGTGCAGCTCGTGCTGGCCTCGGCCGGGGCCCATCTGGTCGGCCACGAGGGTCCGGTGACGGGGCGGCTGACGGTGCGTGCGGGGGCGGCGGGGGCCGGATCGGGGCACGACCGGCCGGGCCGTGCGGAGCTGCGGATGGCCGGCGGGGCGCCGTGCTACTGGCTTCTGGTGGGTTCACCCGACCGGGTGCTGCGCGAGTGGGCGGCGCTGGAGGGGCGGCCCGGGCGGGGGTGAGCCGTTGCGCGCGCTCCGTTCGGGGCACCGCGCGGCGGGGGCGCTTGGGGTACGGCGCCCGGTGGTGCAGGGTGCGGGCATGCGAGGTGTGGTGGCGGTGCTGGTGTGTGCGGCGGCCCTGCTGGCCGGGGTGCCGCCCGCGGGGGCCCGGGACGCGCAGCGGGCTCCCGTGGGATTCGTGGCGCTGGACGCGGTGGCTCCCGGGGTGCTGACGGACCTGCGGTACCACGGCTCGCACAACTTCCTGGGCGAGCCGGTGGTCGGTTACCGCGAGCCGGTGTGCCTGCTGACGCGGGAGGCGGCCGAGGCCGTGGCACGGGTGCAGCGGGCGGCGCTGCGCCGGGGGTACTCGCTCCAGGTGTACGACTGCTACCGGCCGCGGCGCGCGGTGGAGCGGTTCGTCGCGTGGGCCGGGGACGCGCGGGACACGCGGACCAAGGCGGAGTTCTACCCCCGCGTGCCCAAGGAGCGGCTGCTGGCCGAGGGCTACATCGCCGAGCGCTCCGCGCACAGCCGGGGCTCCACGGTGGACGTGACGCTGGTGCGGCTGCCCGTGCGGCCGACGCGGGCGTACGTGCCGGGGGAACCCCCGGTGCCGTGCTACGCGCCGCGCGCCGCGCGGTACCCGGACGCCTCGGTGGACATGGGCACGGGGTACGACTGCTTCGACCGGCTCGCGCACACCCTCAGCCCGCACGTCACACCGGCGCAGCGGGCCCACCGGCTGCTGCTGCGGCGGCTCATGGTGCTGGCGGGGTTCGCGGATCTGCCGCAGGAGTGGTGGCACTTCACCTACCGGGCCGAGCCCTACCCCGACCGCTCCTTCGACTTCCCCGTGGCCCGGGGGTCGCTGCCGGCCTCCGGCCCCTCCCGGCCGCCGTCCCGGGCGGCTTGACGGGGTGGCGGGGCGGGTGAACACTGCCGGATGCGCCGCCGCGCCAAGTGGCGGGCACGGGCGCGCCGGTCACGGCCGGCCGGCTCACGCTGGTCGCGGGTGCGGTGCGGGCGGCGGCCGTCGGCCCGCTGCCGGGCCGGGCGTGCCGATGTGCGCACGGGGAGCACCTCGCAGGGTGCCCGGGGCGACCGCTCCGGGCGAGGCACGCACGAGGAGCCGTCATGGACTATCCCACCGGTGACATCTTCGTCGGCGAGATCATCGGCACCGCGATCCTCATCCTGTTCGGCGTGGGTGTGGTCGCGGCCGTGACGCTCCGCCACTCCAAGGCCGAGGCCGGGGGGTGGATCGTCATCTCCTTCGGCTGGGGCTTCGGCGTGCTCGCCGGAGCGTACACGGCCGGCCCGCTCTCGGGCGGGCACATCAACCCGGCGGTCACCTTCGGCATCGCGGTGGAGAGCGGGGACTGGAGCAAGGTGCCCGTCTACGTGGCCGGGCAGCTCGTCGGGGCGATGCTGGGCGCGGCGCTCGCCTGGGCGGCGTACTACGCGCAGTTCCAGGCCAACGCGGACAAGGAGAACGCGGCGCCGACGCTGGGGGCCTTCGCGACCGGGCCGGAGATCCGCAAACCGCTGGTCAACCTGCTGACCGAGATCATCGCGACGGTCGCCCTGGTGCTGCCCGTCCTGGCGTTCGGGCTGACGCAGGGGCTGGGCACCTCGGGCACGCAGACGCTGATGGTCGCCCTGCTGGTGGTGGGCATCGGCCTGTCGCTGGGCGGGCCGACGGGGTACGCGATCAACCCGGCGCGCGACCTGGGTCCGCGCATCGTGCACCAGCTCCTGCCCATTCCGAACAAGGGCGGCTCGGACTGGGGTTACGCCTGGGTTCCGGTGGCCGGTCCGCTGATCGGCGGCGTCCTCGGGGCGCTCGTCTTCAACGTGGCCTTCTGAGCGGCCCGCTACGGGGCGGCGGGCAGGTGCTGCCGCGCCGCGGCGGTGCGCAGGGAGTGTTCGACGAGGGCGACGAGCACCTCCCGCGCGGACTCCCGGCGGCGTGCGTCGCACAGCAGCAGGGGCACGTCCGGGTCCAGGTCCAGGGCGGCCCGCACGGTCGGGACGGGGTGGGTCGGCGCGCCGTCGAAGAGGTTGACGGCGACGGCGAAGGGGATGCCGCGCCGCTCGACGTAGTCGATGGCGGCGAAGCTCTCCTCCAGGCGCCGGGTGTCGACCAGGACGACGGCGCCCAGCGCGCCCTGCGCCAGCTCGTCCCACAGGAACCAGAACCGGTCCTGCCCCGGGGTGCCGAAGAGGTACAGGACCATGGAGGCGCTGAGGGTGATGCGGCCGAAGTCCATGGCGACGGTGGTCGTGGCCTTGGCCTCCACGCCGCCCAGGTCGTCGTAGGGGCGGCCGGCCTCGGTGAGCGCCTCCTCGCTGCGCAGCGGCTTGATCTCGCTGACCGCGCCGGTGAAGGTCGTCTTACCGACGCCGAAGCCGCCGGCGACCAGGATCTTCAGCGCGGTCGGCGCGGGGGTGGGCCGGGCCCCCGGCTCAGAGCGCCCGAAGGCCATCGATTACCTCTCGCAGAACGGTCTCGTCCGGCAGCTCGGCCGGGGGGACGGGGCGGGTGACGCGCACGAGCTCGGCGGTGACGAGGTCGGAGACCAGGACGCGCACGACCCCGACGGGCAGGTCGAGGTCGGCCGCCAGCTCGGCGACCGACTGCGGGTCCCCCGAGCACCGGCGCACGATGGTCAGGTGCTCGGGGGCGAACCCGGTGGCGGGGGTGGGCCCGGCGGGGCCGGGGTGCACAGGGTGGCCGGGCGCGTCGTCCTGCGCCCGGTGGTCGGCCGGTGCCGCGTGCTCGGCGCGTTCCAGCGCGTCGTCGTCGGCGGTGACCAGGGCGATGAGGTCCAGGCGCAGCCGCGCGTCGGGGCGGGTGCGGCCACGCGTCATCGCGTAGGGCCGCACCACGGGTCCGGCCGCGTCGTCGAACCAGGCGTCGGTCATGCGCCGCCCCTTCACCCTCCGCCCGGCACGTCGCTGCGCGGCGCGGTGCCCAGGTGGACGCCGACCCGCTTGACGAGCAGCGTCATCTCGTAGGCGATCTGGCCCACGTCGGACTCGGCTTCGGCCAGGACGGCCAGGCAACTGCCGTCCCCGGCGGCGGTGACGAACAGGAAGGCGTCGTCGAGCTCGATCACCGTCTGGCGGACGCCGCCCACGCCGAAGTGGCGGCCGACGCCCTTGGCCAGACTGTGGAAGCCGGAGGCCACCGCGGCCAGGTGTTCGCCGTCCTCCCGGGACAGGTCCCGGGAGGCGCCCCGGGGCAGGCCGTCGCCGGAGAGGACCAGCGCCTTTCGGATGCTGCCGACCCGCCCCACGAGGTCGTCCAGGAGCCAGTTCAGCTCTCCGGAGCCCTGTTCTTCGGCGTCGTGGGCCGTCGCTTTCGGTGCGGTCATCGACCGTCCCCTTCGGGTGTGGTTCCGTCGTTGTGCTGGCGTCCGCGCTGCCAGCCGCGCTGGAGCGCGGCCATGCGGTCGCGGACCTGCTCGGCGTCCCGGTCGGCCGGCTCGGGGGCCGGGCGGCCGGGGTCGTCGGCCGGGAGCGGGCCGCCGGGTGCCGGTTCGTCCGCGTCCCGGTGGTCCTCGCGGAGCTGCGGGGCCAGGCTGGCCTGGCGGCGGCGGCGCGGCAGCCCGCCGACCGTCCGCGGCGGCTCGGGCTCCTCGGCCGGGCGGGGCCCGCCGGGCCCGGCCGCTCCGCCGGGGTGGCCGGGGTGGTCGGGGTGGCCGCCGGGTCCGCGTCCGGTGTCGGTGCCGGCGTCCCGCGCCGGGCGGACGGGACGGCCGTGGTCGGCCACCAGGACCGGCCGTCCCGCGGTGCCGGAACGGCGGCGGGGCAGGGCCGCGGGCTCGCCGCGGGCGGCCTGGCCGCCGGCCTCCGGTGCGGTCCGCTCCTCGCGGCCGTGGTGCTCCTCGGGGGGCGCGGTGGTGGCGCCCCGCTCGCGCAGGGCGCGGAAGAGGCTGCCGATGCCGTCCGCCGGGGTGTCGTCGGGGCGGCGCCGTTCGCCGTCGTCGAGGTCGTCGAGGTCTCCCAGCGGGCCGTCCAGCTCCACCGGGCGGCCCCGGCCGCGCAGGGCGCCGCGGGGGCGGCCGACGCCGAGGGCCGCGGCGAGGTCGCGCTGCGGGGCGGCGGGGACGCGGGCGAGGGCCGGGGGCCGCTCGTCGTCGCGGTCGGCGGCCGGGTCGGTGCCGTCGGTCTCGGTGAGCACCGAGCCGGGGATGAGCACGACGGCGGTGGTGCCGCCGTAGGGGGACGGCTGCAGGGACACCCGCACGCCCTGGCGCTGGGCCAGGCGCGCGACGACGAACAGGCCGAGCCGGTCGGTGTCGGACAGCTCGAACTCCGGCGTCTCGGCGAGCCGGAGGTTGGCTTCCAGCAGGGCGTCGGCCGGCATGCCCAGGCCTCGGTCGTGGATCTCCAGGGTGAAGCCGTTCGCCACGCGCTCGCCCCTCACCTGTACGGCGGTGTGCGGCGGCGAGAATGCGGTGGCGTTCTCCAGGAGTTCGGCGACGAGGTGGGTCAGGTCGCCGACGGCCGGACCGTCGACGGCCAGCGGCGGCAGGCGCCGTATCTCGATGCGCTCGTAGTCCTCGACCTCGGCGACGGCGGCCCGCACGACGTCCATGAGGCCGACCGGGCGGCGCCACTGCCGGGAGGGCGCGGCTCCGGAGAGGATGACCAGGCCCTCGGCGTGGCGGCGCATCCGGGTGGTCAGGTGGTCCAGCCGGAAGAGGTCGGCCAGTTCGTCGGCGTCCTCGGTGCGGCGTTCCATGGTGTCCAGGAGCGCGAGCTGGCGGTGGAGGAGCACCTGGCTGCGGCGGGCGAGGTTGACGAAGACCTCCGAGACGCCCCGGCGCATCTCCGCCTGCTTGACTGCGGCCTCGACGGCGGCGCGCTGGAGGGTGTTAAGGGCCTGCGCCGCCTGGCCGAGCTCGTCGGGGCCGTACTCCAGGCGGGGCGCCTCGGTCTCCACGTCCACCTGCTCGCCGGCCGCCAGCCGCCGCATGACGCTGGGCAGCCGCACGCCGGAGACCTCGTGGGCCTCGCGGCGCAGGACGCCCAGGTCCCGCACCAGGCCGCGGCCGATGCGCAGGGAGACGACGATGGACAGCAGGACGGCGAAGAACCCGACGACGCCGGCGAGTCCCGCCCGGAGGAACACCGACCGGGCGGCGGGCTCGACGCGTTCGGCCAGCCGGTCGGCGGCCTCGCCGTTCATGCGGTCGAGGTCCTTGAGGACCGCGCTGGTGGCGGCTTCCCAGCGCTCGGAGTCGAGCGCCGCCACGGCTCCCTCGGGCCCCGCCGCCAGGGCCGCGTCCTCGGTCTCGGTGAGGATCTGGCCGTTGGCGCCGTCCCAGTAGTCGCGGAAGGCGCGCCGCTCCTCGTCGGGCAGGACGGCGAGGTTGGTGCTGTAGGTGACGCGGCGTTCGGCGATGCGGTCGGAGAAGGCGCGCAGCTCCCGCTGGGTCATGCGCCCCGCGGACAGGGCGCCGGCCAGCAGGGCGTCCTCGCGGGAGAGGAGCTCCCGGGCGCGGCTGAGACCGACGAGCGCCTTGCCCTCGCGGTCCAGCGAGGCGTCGCGCAGCGAGTGCAGCGTCACCAGCAGGTCGTGGCAGGGGTCGATGACGGACGTGTAGGCGGCGAACGCCCCGTCCCGGGTGGCGGTGTTGCGCTCGACCTGGGTGCGCACGGTGGCCAGGCCGTCGAGTTCGGTGAGCAGCGTCTCCAGGCGCCGGCGCGCGTCCGGCGGCATGTCACCGCGGAACTCCCCCGCCCTCTCGCGCAGTTCGCCGACGGCCTGGTCGGTCTCCGTCTGCTGGAGCGTGAGGTGGGACAGGGCGTCGGAGCGTCGCGGGTCGGCGAGGTGGACCAGGACCTGGCGGCGCTCGTCCTGCACGGCCTGGACGGCCTCCTCGGCGGGCCCGGCCAGTTCGGCCACCAGCCGGGCGGTGCGCGTGAGGTGCACGGCCTCGCGCCCGGTGAGGTAGGTGGCGAAGGCCCAGATGGTGGTCAGCGTGACCAGGGGCACGAGCAACAGCGCCACGATCTTCCGGCGGATGGTCTTCCCGCGAAAGCGCATGGCCTCCCCTACGTCGACAACGCCACCGGGTCGGCGCTGGTCCTCGGCTGGTGCGTGGTTCCTGGGTGGTACGCGGTCTCAGCCCGGCGGTCGGGCGCGAGCCTACTACTGCGCGGTGGGGAACTCGTAGATGTGTCCGGGCCGTGGCCCGTTCGAGCGGGCCCGGCTCGTCCGGAAGTTTCCGGTGATGCGCTGACAATCCGCTCGGCGACGTGATACGGAAACCGGTTGCGGGACAGTGGGTGACGACGAAGGACGACGAAGGGGGAACGGGGTCCATGAAGGGCAAGCCGCGGCTTCCCGACCCGGTGCGGGCGGCGGCCGTGCGGGCGGTGATCGTGGTCGCGCTGACGCTGGTGCTGGTGATGGTGGCCGTGCTGTGCGCGCTGGCGGAGGTGTGGGCGGCGTTCCCGGCGATGCTGAGCGCGGTGGGCGGCACGGTGGCGGCGACCTGGGCGGTGCTGGACGTGTGGGTCACCCGCCAGGCGTGGGCGCAGCGCTACGGCGTGGTGTCCGAGCCCAGCAGCGTGGCCCGGGAGCGGCGGCCCCGGCGCGCGAACCGGCCGGTCTGACGGCACCGCGCGCTGGCCCGGGTGCGGCGGGGGCCCGGCGCCGCCACGGCCCGGGGGCGCCCCCGCCCTGGCCGGACGGGCTCCTCCGTGCTGCCCGGGTGCGCTCCACAGCTCTGGCCGGACGTGTGCTCCCCCGCTCTGGCCGGACGTGCGCTCCGGCCGCGGCCGGAGCGCCCCAGCGTGACGGGCCGCCCGGTGCCCGACGGACCGGGGCCGGGGCGCGGGCACGTGTGCGGCGTCCGGTCCCGGCACCCGGCCCGTGGCCGGTACCCGGCGCGCTCCCGGCCGGTGGCCGGGCACGACGCGGGGAGGCCGCGTCCACCGCGGGCGCGAGGGCCGACGGAGAGGCGGCGCGGGGGTGAACTTCGGCCATTCTTCGGGTGGCGCCCCGCTCCGGGTTTCCGCCGGCCGCCGCGCACCCCCGCCCTCGCGGAGCGTCACGAAGCCGAGGTCCGGGGCGCATCCCCGCCACCCGGAGTTCGCCAGGGGGCCGCCGCCGACCGGGTGCATCGGCCCGGGACACGTTTGGTACCAGGCGACGGAGGTATCCGTGGTCGGGTCCGGCCGCCTCGCGGCCAGCCCGGCACACGAAGGAGTTCCGCATGATCGTCAAGAAGATGCATGATGCCGGCGTGCGCAGCGAGCACGCCTACCTCGGGGCTTTCGTCTCGATCGGCGGCGCGTTCGCCACGTGGCTGACCTCGACCAAGGCCGAGCGCGCCGGCCTGGACCGCGCCGACCGCTGGGGCATCTTCATCGGAGAGTGGGCCCCCACCTTCTTCGCCCTCGGCATCGCGCTGTCCCAGTACGAGCAGCAGGAGGGCGTGCTGGGCTCGAAGTAACGGCCGGGCGGCTCGCCACCTCCTGGGGTGAGGCGCCCGACCCCTGCTCACACCGCCGCTCCCGCGCAGGCCCACCGCGCTCCCGGCGGTGCCGTGATCAGCAGCGCGCCGAAGGGAGCCGCGATGCGGCACCAGACCACGACGGCCACCTCTCAGCCCACCGCCCCCGCGCCCGCCCCGGGAGCCCGCCCCGGCCCGCCGCTCAGCGGCCAGCGCCGTCCGTGCCCGGGGGGCGGGCCGGGGCCTTTGGGCACCGTGGCCGAGGTGCCCGCGGCGGTGGAGGGCGTCCTGCGCCAGTACCTGGCCGAGCGCGCCGCGCAGGCCGACGGCGTCAGCGGGCGGTTCGCCGAGGAGGTCGCCGAGCTGGTGGCGCGGTTCGCGCTCGGGGGCGGCAAGCGGCTGCGCCCCCGGTTCCTGTGGTGCGGCTGGCGGGCCGGGGGGCCTGGCGCCGCGGAGGAGCGGGCCGTGCTCCGGGTGGGGGCGGCGCTGGAGCTGCTCCAGGTCTGCGCGCTGGTGCACGACGACCTCATGGACGCCGCCCCCCTGCGGCGCGCGAAGCCCTCGGTGCACGTGGAGTTCGCCGCCCGGCACCGGGCCCGGGGACTGCGCGGCGCGGCCGAGGAGTTCGGGGCGGGCGCCGCGCTGCTGACGGGCGACCTCGCCCTGGTGTGGGCGGAGGACCTGTGGCACGAGGCCGGGCTGAAGGCGGCGGCGCGGCGGCGGGCGGGCGCCCTGTGGCGCGCGATGCGCACCGAGATGGTGGCGGGCCAGTACCTGGACCTGCACGGGCAGGCGGCCGGTGACTTCGACCCGCCCCAGGCGTTGCGCATCGCGCATCTGAAGGCGGGGCTGTACACCGTGCAGCGCCCCCTGGGCCTGGGCGCGGCGATCGCGGAGGACGGGCGGGTCCGCCAACCGGAGCTGCGGCGGGCGGGGCGCCGGGCGGGCGTCGCCTTCCAGCTCCGTGACGACCTGCTCGACGTCTTCGGCGACGGGTCCGCCACCGGCAAGCCGACCGGCGCGGACGTCCGGCAGGGCAAGCCGACCTACCTGATGGCCGTGGCCTTGCAGCAGGCGCGCGCCGGGCGCCGGCGGACGGCCGAGCGGGTGCTGACCCGGGCGCTGGGCGACCGCGCGCTCGGCGAGTCCGGGCTGGAGCGGGTGCGGGCGGTCCTCGTCGAGCTCGGCGCGCGGGCGGTGGTGGAGCAGCACATCGCGGACCTGGCCGCCGAAGCGCTGGCGGCGGTCGACGCGGCCGGCCTGACGGAGAGCGCGGCGCGGGAGCTCACCGGGCTCATCCGCTCGGTGGCGTGCCCGCCGGCCGTCACCTGGGCGCCGGGAGGTGCGCGGGGGTGAGGACGCTACGGGGCCCGAGCGACCACGTCGTGGTGGTGGGCGCGGGGCTGTCGGGCCTGTCGGCCGCCCTGCACCTGCTGGGCGCGGGCCGCTCGGTGACGGTCGTGGAGCGCGCGGACCGGCCGGGGGGCCGGGCCGGCCGGCTGGAGCTGGCGGGCTACCGGATCGACACCGGGCCGACGGTGCTGACGATGCCGGACCTGGTCGACGAGGCGATGGCCGCGGTGGGGCGGCGCCTGGCCGACCACGTGGAGCTGGTGCGGCTGGACCCGGCGTACCGCGCGCGCTTCGCGGACGGTTCCCACCTCGACGTGCACAGCGACCCGGCGGCCATGGAGGCCGAGGTCCACCGCGTGGCCGGCGCCCGGGACGCGGCCGGGTACCGGCGGATGCGGGGCTGGCTGGAGCGGCTCTACCGGGTGCAGATGCGGTCGTTCATCGACGCGAACTTCGACTCCCCGCTCGGACTGCTCGGCGCCGACCTGGTGCGGCTCGCGGCGCTGGGCGGCTTCGGCTCCTGGCACGGGCGCGTCGCGCACTTCCTGGACGACGAGCGCCTGCGGCGGGTCTTCTCCTTCCAGGCCCTGTACGCCGGGGTGCCGCCGACCCGGGCGCTGGCCGCGTACGCCGTGATCGCCTACATGGACACCGTGAGCGGGGTGTGGTTCCCGCGCGGCGGCGTGCACGCCGTGCCCCGCGCCATGGCGGACGCGGCCGCCGCGGCCGGGGCGCGGTTTCGCTACGGCACCGCGGTGAGCGCGCTGGAGCGGCGCGGCGAGCGGGCGACGGCCGTCGTCACCGGGGACGGTGAGCGCCTCGCGTGCGACGCGGTGGTCCTCACCTGCGACCTGCCGGCCGCCTACCGCCTGCTGGGCCGGACGCCGCGCCGGGCGGTGCCGCTGCGGTACGCCCCGTCGGCCGTCGTCCTGCACGCCGGGGGCACCTTCCGGCAGCCCGGACTGGGGCACCACACGCTGTCGTTCGGGCACGCCTGGCGGCGCACCTTCGACGAGCTCACGCGCACCGGGGAGCTGATGAGCGACCCCTCGCTGCTGGTCACCCGGCCCACGGCCACCGACCCGGGGCTGGCCCCGCCGGGCCGGGAGCTGTACTACGTGCTGGCGCCGTGCCCCAACCTGGTGACCGGCCGCCGGGACTGGGACCGGCTGGCCCCCGGGTACCGGGACCGGATCGTCGGGGAGCTGGAGCGCCGCGGGCTGACCGGGCTCGGCGCCGGGCTGGAGGTGGAGCACCTGGTCACGCCCGCCGACTGGGCGCGGCAGGGCCTGGCGGCCGGAACCCCGTTCTCCGCCGCGCACACCTTCGCCCAGACCGGGCCGTTCCGGCCGGGGAACCTGCCGCGCGGCTGGGGCAACGTCGTCCTCGCCGGGTGCGGCACCACCCCCGGGGTGGGGGTGCCGACGGTCGTTCTCTCCGGGAAGCTGGCCGCCGCCCGCGTCACCGGGGTCCCCGGGCGCCCGGCGGCGGCGACCGCGCGGCGGGCCCCCGCGCCCCGGGCCGCCGCCGCGACCGGCGGGGGCGGGCGATGACGGCCAGGGAGCTGGCGGCGGCGGGTGTCCGCGACGCACGGCTGCGGGCCGCCTACACCCGCTGCCGGCGCATCAACGCGCGGGGCGGGGCGACGTACTTCCTGGCCACCCGGCTGCTCACCCCGCGCCAGCGTCCGGCCGTCCACGCCCTGTACGGCTTCGCGCGCCACGCCGACGACATCGTGGACGCCCCCGGTGGCGCCCCCGCCGACGAGCGGGCCCGCGCGCTGGACGCGCTCGACGCGACGGTGCGCCGCGCGCTGGCCACCGGCCGCAGCGACCACCCGGTGCTGGCGGCGCTGGCCGACACGGTCGCCCGCTACCGGATCGACGCCGGCCACTTCACCGACTTCATGCGCTCCATGCGCATGGACCTGCACGTCACGGAGTACGCCGACTGGGAGGCCCTGCGCGCCTACATGCACGGCTCGGCCGCCGTCATCGGGCTCCAGGTGCTGCCGGTCCTGGGCACCGTCGTGCCGCGCGAGGAGGCGGCCGAGCACGCCGCGTCGCTGGGGGTCGCCTTCCAGCTCACCAACTTCCTGCGCGACGTCGGCGAGGACCTGGACCGGGGGCGGATCTACCTGCCGCGGGACCTGCTGGCCGCACACGGCGTCGACCGACCGCTGCTGGAGTGGTGCCGCGCGACGGGGCGGACCGACCCCCGGGTGCGCGGGGCGCTGCGGGCGATGATCGGCCTCACCCGCGACGTCTACCGGCACGCCGCGCGGGGCGTGCCGATGCTGCACGCGGTCTCCCGGCCGTGCGTGCGCACCGCGTTCGTCCTCTACCACGGCATCCTGGAGCGCATCGAGGCCGCCGACTACGCGATCATCGACCACCGCGTCGTCGTGCCGCGCCGCCACCGGGCCGGTATCGCGCTGGGCGGGCTGGCGTCCCTGACGGCCGGCCGGCTGCGCGGCGCCCTGGGCGCCCCGCCGTGGCCGGTGGCGCGCGGGAGGGGGGCGGCGTGAGGCGCCCCGGGTGGCGCAGCCCGGTGCGGCTGCTGCCCGCGCGTGCCTGGAGCGGCCAGGAGCCCACCTGGCGGGCGGCCCGCCCGCAGGTGATCGAGGCGGCGCTGAAGCGGGCCGGAGCCCGCCCGGCGGGCAACTGGTACGTGCTGTGTGCCAGCCGGGAGGTGCCGCCCGGCCGCCCGTTCGGGCGCACGGTGGCCGGGCGGGAGGTCGTGCTCTGGCGCCGGGAGGACGGCGGGCTGACCGCCGGGCCCGGGGCGTGCCCGCACCTGGGGGCGCCGCTGTGCCAGAGCCCGGTGGTGGACGGCCACCTGGTGTGCCACTGGCACGGACTGAGCCTGACCGAGCGCGGCGCGCCCGGCTGGGACCCCTACCCGGCGCACGACGACGGGGTGCTGGTGTGGGTGCGGCTGGACGGCGTCGGCGGGGAGCCGCCGCTGCCCGCGCCCCGGGTGCCGCGGCGGCCGCCGCGGCGCGCCTCGGTGGACGCGGTGACCACCGTCGTGGGCACGTGCGAGCCGGAGGACGTCATCGCCAACCGGCTCGACCCGTGGCACGGCGCCTGGTTCCACCCCTACGCCTTCACCCACCTGACCGTCGTCGAGGAGCCCGATCCGCAGGCCGGCGACCGGTTCGTGGTGGAGGTCGCCTACCGCCTGGGCCGCCGGGCGGCCGTACCGGTGCGGGCCTCGTTCACCGCGCCGGGTCCGCGCACGCTGGTGATGCGCATCCTCGACGGGGAGGGCGCGTCCTCGGTGGTGGAGACACACGCCACCCCGCTGACCGCGCCGGACGCGGCACGGCCGCGCACCGCGGTCGTCGAGGCGGTCGTCGCCACCTCCGAGCGGCGCGGCTTCGCGGCGGCCAGGGTGGCGTCCCCGCTGCTGCGGCCGCTCGTGCGCCGCGCCGCGGCCCGGCTGTGGCGCGACGACCTGGCCTACGCCGAACGCCGCTGGGAGCTGCGCGGGCAGGGCCGCTTCCCGGGGGCGACGTGAGCCGCGCGGCGCCGCCGTCACCCCGCGTCGGGGCGGTGGGCGAGGAAGGTGTGCACGATGCCGTGCTGCCACCCGGGCATCGCGCCCACGCGCACCCGGTCGAAGCCGGCCGCCGTCAGCCGGGCGGCCAGGCGCGGGACGGTGTCGAAGTCCAGCACGCTGCGCCGCAGGTGCCGGTAGAGGCCGGGGCCGCCGGGGCCGAGCGCGCCGGCCGGGATGATCACCGCGCGGCACACCGCGTTCCACAGCAGCCGGTGCCGCGCCGCGCCGGACAGGCAGTAGTCGTGCACCGCCAGTCGGCCGCCGGGGCGCAGCAGCGCGTGGACGGCGGCGAGCACGGGCCCGGGCGCGGTGAGGTTGCGCACCAGGTAGGCGGCGAACACCGCGTCGAACGGTCCCTGGACGCCCGCGCGCGCCAGGTGTTCGGCCCCGGCGTGCACGAACCGCACCCGGCGCGGCCACGGTTTGGCGGCGGCGCGGCGCAGCATCCCGGCCGAGGCGTCCACCGCCGTGACGTGGGCCAGCGGCGCCGCGTCGAGCAGGGCGCGGGTGGAGGCGCCGGTGCCGCAGCCCAGGTCGAGCAGCCGCAGCCCGCGCCCGGCGTGCGGCAGGGCCAGGCGGCGCGCCGAGAGCCGCAGTTGCCCGTGGTAGCCGGGGCTGGCGGCCACCAGGCGGTCGTAGCCGCCGGCGGCCCGGTCGAAGGCGGCGGCCAGGTCTTCGTCGCGCAGCAGGGTCACCGGTGGGGCCCCTTCCCGAGGTCGGCGGGCCGCCGGGCGGCGGCGCCACCGGGGCGCGTACCCGCCCGGCCCCGGCCCGCCCTCGCCCGTTCGGGTGGCACGCGCGGCGCGGGGAGGCGCGGATGAGGGAGGCGGACGTCGTGGTGGTCGGCGCGGGCGCGGCCGGGCTGTCGCTGGCCAGGCGGCTGACCGATCCCGCCGGGCCCGGCGGGCCGGTGCCCAGGGTGGTCGTGGTGGAACCGCCGCCCGGCCCGCTCAGCAGCCCGCCGCGCACCTGGTGCTTCTGGGAGCGCGGCCCGGGACCGCTGGACGCCCACGTGTGCGCCCACTGGGACCGCCTGCGGGTGCGCGGCGCGGACGGTGACCGGTTCGAGGGCGACGGCTACCGGTACAAGATGATCCGCTCCGCCGACTTCCTGCCGGCCGTCACCGCCGAGCTGGCCGGGAACGGCCGGGTGGAGCTGGTGACGGCGACCGTCACCGGCGTCGCGGACGGCCCCGGCGCCGCGCGGGTGGACGCCGTGGACACGACCGGGCGGACGGTGAGCGTACGGGCCCGGTGGGTGTTCGACTCGCGCCCGCCGCGCCCCCTGCCGCCCGCCCGGACCACGCTGCTCCAGCACTTCCGGGGCTGGTTCGTGCGCACCGAGGCCGACCGCTTCGAGCCGGGGGTGGCGGAGCTGATGGACTTCCGCACCCCGCAGCCCCGGCACGGCCTGTCCTTCGCCTACGTGCTGCCGCTGACCGCGCGGCAGGCGCTGGTGGAGTACACCGAGTTCTCCCCCCGCCCGCTGGACGACGCCGGGTACCGGGCCGCGCTGGAGCACTACACCGGCCGGGTGCGGCCGCTGGGCGCGTTCACCGTCACCGGCACCGAGCAGGGCGTCATCCCGATGACCGACGCCCGCTTCCCGCGGCAGCGCGGCCGGCGGGTCTTCGCCATCGGCGCGGCGGGCGGCGCGACCCGTCCCGCCACCGGGTACACCTTCGCCGCCGTGCAGCGGCAGGCCGGGGCGGTCGCCGCCGCCTGCCGCGCCGGGCGGCGTCCGCTCCCGCCGCCCCCGCACGCCCGTCGCCACCTGGTCATGGACGCCGCCTGGCTGCGCGCCCTGGACCGCGGCCGCATCGACGGTGCCGAGTTCTTCGCCCGCCTGTTCCGCGACAACCCGCTCCCCCGCGTTCTGGACTTCCTCGACGGCCGCTCCACCGCGCTGGGGGACCTGGCGCTCGGACTGCGCTGCCCGGTCGGGCCGATGGCCCGTTCGCTGGCCGAGCTGCCCGTCCTGCCCCGCCGGGCGCGGGACGCCCGCCCGACGCCGTCTCCCGAAAGGCGCCCCGATGCCCCGCTTCCGTGACCGCCCGCGCCGCCTGGCCCGCGACCGGCGCGCCGTGTACCGCCCGGCGCCGCCGGGCGCGTCCGCGATGCCCGCGCCCGCGGCCCGCACCGCGGTCGTCGGCGGCGGCGTCGCGGGGCTGGCCGCGGCCACCGCGCTCGCCGAGCGCGGTGTGCGGGTGGACCTGTTCGAGCGCGAACCGGTGCTCGGCGGCCGGGTGAGCGGCTGGTCGACGCGGCTGGCCGACGGCACCGACGCCACCATGACCCGCGGGTTCCACGCCTTCTTCCGTCAGTACTACAACCTGCGCAACCTGCTGCGCCGGGCCGACCCGTCCCTGTCCGCGCTGGTGGAGCTGCCGGACTATCCGCTCCAGCACGCCCGCGGCGCCCGGGACGGCTTCGCGCACGTCCCGCGCACCCCGCCGTGGAACGTGCTCGCCTTCACCGCGAGCAGCCCCACCTTCACCGCCGCGGGTCTGAGGGGGATGGACCCGCGCACCGCGCTGCCGCTGCTGGACGTGCACGCCACCGACGTCTACCGGCGGCTGGACGGAATCAGCGCGCACGACTTCCTGACCGCCGTGCGCTTCCCGGCACAGGCGCGGGCCCTGGCCTTCGAGGTGTTCTCCCGCAGCTTCTTCGCCGACCCGCGCGAACTGTCGGCCGCCGAGCTGGCGCTGATGTTCCACATCTACTTCCTGGGTTCGGCCGAGGGCCTGCTGTTCGACGTGCCCGCCGAGCCCTTCCCCGCGGCGCTGTGGGACCCGCTGGCCGCCCACCTGGGCCGCCTGGGCGTCCGCCTGCACACCGGCGCCCGCGCCGAGCGGCTGGCACCCCGCGCGGACGGCTTCACCCTGACCACCAGCTCCGGCGCCGCGGTCCGCGCCGAGCGCTACGACGCGGTGGTGCTGGCGCTGGACACCGCGGGATTGCGGGCCCTCGTCGCCGCCTCCCCGGGCATCGGCGACCCCGGCTGGCGCGAGCGGATCGCCCACCTGCGCCTGGCGCCGCCGTTCTGCGTCTCGCGGTACTGGTTCGACCGGCCCGTCGCCCCGGAGCGGCCCGGCTTTCTGGGCACCAGCGGATACGGTCCGCTGGACAACGTGAGCGTCCTGGACCGCTACGAGGGCGAGGCCGCCCGCTGGGCCCGGCGCAGCGGCGGCAGCGTGGTGGAGCTGCACGCCTACGCCGTCGACCCGGCCGCCGACCGCGCGGCCGTGCAGGGGCGGCTGCGCGCGGAGCTGGCCCGCGTCTACCCCGAGACCGCGTCGGCCGTGGCCGTCGACGAGCGGCACGAGTGGCGCCGGGACTGCCCGCTGTTCGCCCCCGGCACCTACCCGGGCCGCCCCACCGTGCGCACCGCGCACCCGCGCCTCGTCCTCGCCGGGGACCTGGTGCGCGGGCCGGCGCCCACCGCGCTGATGGAGCGGGCCGCCACGACGGGCCTGCAGGCCGCCAACGCCCTGCTGGCCACCTGGCGGGTGCGCGGGCACCCGCTGCTGACCGTGCCCGCCACGGGGCGCTCCGCCCCGCTGCGCCTGCTGGCCCGCGCCCTGGCGCCACCTCCTCCGGTTCCGATCCACACACCGCGACAGCCCGTCGCCGAGCACTGGGAGACACGAGCATGACCCACCACACCACGCACTCCTACACCGTTCCCGGACTGTCCCAGCAGGCCGGCCGGGAAGTGGCCGAGTTGCTCACCGGACGCCTGCACGCGCTGAGCGACCTGGCCCTGACCCTGAAGCACATCCACTGGAACGTCGTCGGACCGCACTTCATCGCCGTCCACGAGATGCTCGACCCCCAGGTCGACGCCGTCCGCGACATGACCGACACCACCGCAGAGCGCATCGCCACGCTCGGCGGGTCCCCGCAGGGCACGCCCGGCGCCCTGGTGGCCGGGCGCTCCTGGGACGACTACGGCGTCGGCCGCGCCGGTGCGATCGAGCACCTCGGGGCCCTGGACCTGGTCTACACCGGCATCATCACCGACCACCGGGAGGCGATGGCCGCCAGCGACGACATCGACCTCGTCACCCAGGACATGCTCATCGAGCAGCTCCGCCAACTGGAGCTGTTCCAGTGGTTCGTGCGCGCCCACCTGGAGAACGCGGGCGGCTCGCTGAGCACGGCGGGTGCCGCCACCGAGGGCCAGGCCGCCGCGCAGGCCGCCGACCGGGCCCGCGACGAGCCCTGACGCGCCGCCGGTGCCGGGCGGCGCACACCGCCCGGCACCGGCTTCGGACACACCGGCGACCGGTCGGCGCGAGGCGGCGGCACCCCTCGGCGGCGACGGCCTCGCCCACGCCACTCGGGCCGGGGTGGGCAGAGCGGGCCGGGGCTGCGGCGGGTGCCCGGGGGAACGGTGACGGTGGGGAGCGCGCCGGCCGACGGGCTGTGCGGGGCCAAAGCTGCGCGCCGACGCCGCACACGGTCGTCGGCGCGTTGTCCGTCGTTGCCTGGTGCCGACCCGGTCGTGTGGGGCGGCCCGCGCCGGCCTCTCCGCCCTCCGGATGCCGCACGTGCCGTTCGGCCTCATCATGGAAGAGCTGATCGCCACCCCGCGGCACGTACGGGTCAGCGTCCCGGCGGCACGCCGCACGACACG
This sequence comes from Streptomyces marinisediminis, assembly GCF_026262575.1. Classification (GTDB taxonomy): domain Bacteria; phylum Actinomycetota; class Actinomycetes; order Streptomycetales; family Streptomycetaceae; genus Streptomyces; species Streptomyces marinisediminis. Next base: position 247,975 of record NZ_JAPKFL010000005.1, on the reverse strand, counting down.
ACCGGGCGAGTACGCCACCGCGAACACGTCGCCCGAGAAGGGCACGGTGCGGGGAGGCCCCCCACTCACGACACGACGGCCGCCCCAGGCGCTTCCCCTCCGGGCGGCGCCCCCACGTCCCCGGCCCGGGACGTCCGGGACAGCCCCGCGGCCACCTGCCCGAACGAAAGGAACAGCCCATGTCGCACAAGCGCAAGCCCGCTCTCCTCGCCGCCGCGGCCGGGAGCTGCGTGCTCGGCCTGATGGCCACCGCACCGGCGTACGCCGCGCCCCACCAGGACGAGCAGGCCACGGTCTCCGTCTTCCACGGCGTGCCGGACACGACGGTCGACGTCTACACCGGGGACCGGGAGCTCATACCCGACTTCGAGCCCGGCACGCTCAGCGAACCGCAGCAACTGGACGCCGGCAGTTACGACCTCCGCGTCTTCGAGGACGGCGCCGACCCGCAGGAGGACGACCCGGTCGTCGAGAAGACCGTCGAGGTGCCCGCAGGCGGCAACGCCACCGTCGCCGCACACCTGTCCGCGCAGGGCGAACCGCAGCTCACGTCCTTCGTCAACGACACCTCACAGGTGGCTTCCGGGCAGGCCCGGCTCACCGTCCGCCACGTCGCGGCCGCCCCCGCGGTGGACGTGCGCGCCGGTGGGAAGGCGCTCGTCGAGGGGCTGGAGAACCCCAACGAGGCGACCACCGAGGTGCCGTCCGGGACGGTGTCCGCCGACGTCGTGCTCGCCGGGACCGACGACGTGGCGATCGGACCCGCGGACCTGACGCTGGAGGAGGGCACGAGCACGGTGGTCTACGCCTGGGGCAGCGCCGACGAGGACAACCTCGCGCTGAAGACGCAGGCCCTGGGCGGGGGCGAGCACGCCACACCCAGTCAGACGCCCACCGGGACGCCCAGCGGCACACCGACGGGCACCCCCGGCGGCGGGAACTCCGCGCTGGCCGGGCAGGTCGACGACTCCACCGCCTGGTCGGTCGCGGGAGGCGCGTCGGCCGCCCTGGTGGCCACCGCGCTGGCCGTCGCCCGTCGCCGCGCGGCCGCAGGCGGCTGACACGGCCGTACTCCGTCGAGCGCGCCCGGCAGTGGGCCACCGGCGTCCGCCGCGGGGCGCGCTCACTCCCGCGAAGCGCGGGCCGCGGTGCGGGCGATGTTGCGTGCCATGCCCCCGAAGACGAGCGCGTGGAAAGGGCTGACGGCCCACCAGTACAGGTGGCCCAGCAGGCCGTGCGGGTGGAAGACGGCGCGCTGCCCGTAGCGGGTGCGCCCCCGGTCGTCGCGGCCGACGGTCAGCTCCAGCCAGGCCAGCCCCGGCAGCCGCATCTCGGCACGCAGCCGCAGCAGGCTCCCCGGCTCGATCTCCTCCACGCGCCAGAAGTCCAGCGAGTCGCCCACCCGCAGCCGCCGTGCGTCGCGCCGCCCGCGACGCAGGCCCACGCCGCCCACCAGCCGGTCCACCAGGCCGCGCACCGTCCAGGCGAGCGGGAAGGAGTACCAGCCGTTCTCGCCGCCGATCCCCTCCACCACCCGCCACAGCGCCCCGGGGGAGGCCGCTACCGTCCGTGTGCGCTGGTCGGTGTAGAGGCTGCCGCCCGCCCAGTTCGGGTCGGTGGGCAGCGGGTCGCTGGGGGCCCCGGGCACCGAGGCCGAGGACCACCGGGTGGCCACCTGTGCCTCGCGGATGCGGCGCAGGGCCAGGCGCAGGGCCTGCGTCACGTCGGTCAGGCCCTGCGGCGGGTCGGGCACGTGGGCCGCGATGCCGCGGTCTTGGCAGACGACCTCGTGGCGCAGGGAGTCGGTCAGCGGCCGGGCCACGCTCGGTGGTACCGGGGTGACCAGCCCGATCCAGTGGCTGGACAGCCGCGGCGTCAGCGCCGGGACGGGCACGATGACGCGCCGGGGCAGACCGGCCACAGCGGCGTACCCCCGCATCATGCCGCGGTACGTCGTCACCTCCGGGCCACCGATGTCGAAGCGCCGGTTGACCTCGTCCGGGAGTCGGGCGCACCCCACCAGGTAGTGCAGCACGTCGCGCACCGCGATCGGCTGCACCCGGGTGCTTACCCAGCGCGGGGTGACCATGACCGGGAGTCGTTCGGTGAGGTAACGCAGCATCTCGAACGACGCCGACCCGGAGCCGATGATGACCGCGGCGCGCAGTTCGGCCGTCGGGACGCCGCAGGAACGCAGGATCTGTCCCACCTCGGCCCGCGAGCGCAGGTGGGGGGAGAGCCGCTCGCGCGGCACCCCCCGCGGGGTCAGTCCGCCCAGGTAAACGATCCGCCGCACGCCGCACGCGCGGGCCTGCTCGCCGAACGCGGTCGCGGCCGCACGGTCGCTGGACTCGAAGTCCCGGCCCCCGGTCATCGCGTGCACCAGGTAGTAGGCGACGTCCACCCCGGTCATCGCGCCCCGCAGCGACTGCGGATCGGTGACGTCGCCGGCCACCACCTCCACCCGGTCGGCCCAAGGGTGATCGCGCAGCTTCGCCGGGGTACGCGCCAGGCAGCGCACCCCGTACCCGGCGGCCAGCAGTTCGGGCACCAGCCGCCCGCCGACGTAGCCACTGGCGCCGGTGACCAGACACCTCACGAGCACGGGCCTCCCGTTCCCCGGTGCGGCGCGCCGCGGTCGCACCCGCGCGCACCGTGCCTCCCACTGGTATCCGGTGGGGCACGGCGGCAAACCCCGCGGCACCGTGGGCACGCGAGGGGCCATCACGGTGCCTTCGGGCCGTACGCGTCGGAGGGCGAACGTCCACCGCGTGAACCGATCTGTGCTCTCCCCCGCCGCGGGCCCGGCGAGCACACCGCCGCACCGGGAGGCGGTCCCGGCACACCGCCGCTCGGTGCGGCGGCCCGACGGTCTGGCCGACCGGGGGTGCCGTACGCGCGGCGCTCGGGCCGGGGCGGCGGTCCCGGTTCAGGCGGTGGACGGGGCCCGGCCCGGCTCCGGCGCGGGGGGCTCGGGAGCGGCCGGCTCCGCGGGCGGGCGGCGGAACATGCGGGTGGCGGTGATCTCCCCGTGCACCGTCTCCCCGTCGGGCGCCCCGGCGGGCAGGCCGGGGCGCAGGTGCTCCTCGACGCTGATGTACTTCAGGCCCGCCCGCAGGTCGGCGTCGTTGCGCAACCGGATGACCAGCGGGAACTCGGCCAGCGCCGTGGTGTCGAACAGACCGGTGGTGTAGAGGAGCTGCACGCCCAGCGCGTCGGCCACCGCGCGCTGCAGCTCCAGCAGGTAGGTGGCGTTGGCCCGGCCGATGGGGTTGTCCAGGAAGAGCGTCCCGGCGTGGCGGTGCTTGTCCCGGCCGCGGTCGTTGCTGCGCAGGGCGGCCATCGTGCAGTACAGGGCGATCGCCGCCGTCAGGAGCTGACCACCGGAGAAGACGTCCCCCATCTGCCCCACCGGGACGCGCTCGGCACGCAGCACGGCGTCCGGCTTGAGGATCTCCACGCTCACCCCGCGCGGCAGCAGGGCCGCGTGCACGCCGCGCAGCAGCAGCGACATGCCGTCGCGCCGCAGGTCGGAGTTCTTGCGGACCGCCGCCCGGGTCGCCTCGTCGATGACCTCGCCCAGCCGTTCGGTGAGCGTGGCCTGGTCCGGGTCGTCGAAGCGGATGCGCACGAACTCCTGCCCCGACCACTCCCCCAGGCCGCCGGGCAGCCGGGACAGGCGCTGGGCGGAGCGCAGCGTGGCCAGCGCGGACTCGGTGAGGCCGCGCAGCCGGTCCACGATGCTGTCGCGGTTGCGTTCGAGCTGGGCCAGCTCGTCGGTGAGCACGCGCAGCCGGGGCGCGAACGCCTCGGCCCAGGCGGCGGCGTGGTCGGGCAGCGACGCGGCGGGCAGTTCGCGGATCTGCTGCCGCGCGGGGGTCCGGACGGCCTCGTAGCGCACGGAGTTGGCGTGCCGCACCAGGATGTCGCTCGCCTCGCGCACGGCCGTCTCTGCGGCCGCCAGGTCGGCGGCGCAGCCGCGCAGCGAGCGGCGGGCCTCGGCGGCGGCCTGCCGGGCCTCGGCGGGCGTGCCGGGGTAGGGCTCGGGGGCCTCGGTGCCGTCCTCGCCGTGCGGCGGGTCGCGCAGCAGGTCGCGCAGGAGCGCGGCCGTCTCCTCGAAGGCGCCCGCGGCGTCCTCGGCCGCGCGGCGGGCCTGCTGGAGCTCGCCGAGCCGGGTGCGGGCGGCCTCGCACGCGTCCTCGGCGGCGGCCAGCTCGCCGCCCGCCGTGCGCAGCAGCGCCTGCGCCTCCTGCGCGCTGCCGGGGACCTGGGCGTCGGGCAGGTCGGCGTGGGCGGTGCCCTCGGGCGGGGCCAGCCGTTCGGCCTCGCCGCGCAGGCGGCCGAGCTGCTCGCTGGCGGCGGCCGCGCGTGACTCCAGGAGCTGCACCCGCTGTTCGGCGCGGGCGGCGGCCGCCTGACGGGAGGGGCCGTCGGCCCCGTCGGCCGTCCGCAGCAACTGGTCGGCGCGGGTGCGCACCTTGTTGGTGAGACGCTCCAGTTCGGCCAGCGCGGCGCTCTCGTCGCCCTCGGCGCGGGCCTGCTCGGCGCGCAGGTCGGCACCGACACCGACCTTCTCGTAGAGCTGGGAGGCCGAGCGGTAGGCCTCGCGCAGCGCGGGCAGCGAGGCGGCGTCCGCCGCGCCGGGCCGTGCCTGCCCGTGCGGAGCCGACAGGTCGTCCAGCACGCCCGCGATCTCGGCGCGCTCGGCGCGCAGGCCGCGGGCGGTGCGGTGGGCGTCGTCGGCGGCCCGCTGCGCGGCGCGGCGGTCCTCGTCGGCCGCGCGGGCGCGCTCGCGGCACTCGGCGGCGCGCTGCTCGGCGTCGGCGGCCTCGTCGGCCAGTTCGCGCAGCCGGGCCTGCCAGGCGGAGCGCTCGCGCAGCCGGAAGGCGAGGCCGGCCAGGGCGTCCGCCGAGCGGCGCGCGCGCTGGGCCGCCTCCTGGCGCTCGTCGCGGACGGCGACGGCCTCGGCCAGCTCCCGGGCGGCCTCCTCGCGTTCGGCGGCGGCGCCGGTGTGCCGGTCGACGGCGTCGTCGACGGCCTCCCGCGCGGCCTCGGCCGCGGCGGTGAGCTCGGCCAGCCGCCCGGCGGGGCAGCCGGCGCGCCAGGAGGCGAGGCGGGCCGACAGGGCGCGGTCCGCGCTGAGCCGGGCGGAGTGGGCGCGGATCTCCGCGTCGCGCGCAGAGGCCCGCTCGCGCAGCGTGTGCCGCTCGCCGTCGGCGGCGCCCTCGTCGTGCATCGCGGGGTTCGGGGGGACCAGGAAGACGCCGGACTCGGCCGACCCGGCGGGCGGCGCGGGGGCCAGGAGCGCGGCGGCCGTGCCCACCGCGACGGCGGAGCGCGGCAGCAGCGCGGCCGCGGCCAGGACCTCGCGGGCGCGGGCGTGGCTCGCGGGGTCGGTGACGACGACGCCGTCGACGAGTTCGGGGCGGGCGGCCAGGACGGCGGCGTGGTCGGCCGGGTCGACGGCCTGGGCCAGATAGCGCCAGCCCGGCAGGGCGGGGACGCCGTGCTCGCCCAGGTACTCCACGGTGGCCAGCACGTCGGGCCCCGGCGGCAGCAGCCCGCCGTCGCCCAGGGCGGCGAGCATCCGGGCGTCCTCGGCGGCGGCGGTGCGCAGCTCGAACAGGCGGCGCTCGCCCTCGGTGACGCGCTGGTCGAGCAGTTCGCGCAGGGCGTCGGCCCCGGTGTCGAGGGCGGCCGCGCCCAGCGGGCCCTCGGCGGCCAGGAGCTCGGTGACGCGGGGTTCGGCCGCGAGGGCCTCCGCGGCGGCGACCTCGGCGGCGCGGGCGGCCTCGGCGCTGCGGGCGGCGTCGGCGGCGCGGGCGGCGGCCAGTTCGGCGCGGCCGAGTTCGGCGGCGCTCTCGCGGTCCCGTTCGGCGGCGCGGCGGGCGCGGTCCCGGGCGGCGTCCCAGGCAGCGGTCGCCTCCCGTTCGGCGTCGCCGGCCGCCAGCGCGGCGCGGGCCGGGTCGGCGCCCGCGGCGGTGTCCGCCAGCCAGCCCGCGCGGACGGCCTCGGCCGTCTCCCGCTCCACCTCGGCCAGCCGTGCGCGCAGGTGCTCGGACTCGCTGCGGGCGCGCTGGGCCTCGGTGGCGGCCGTGGTGGCACCGGTGTGGGCCTCCTCGGCGGCGCGCTGGAGGGCGCCGGAGCGCTCCTCCCCGGCGGTGGCCGTCTCCTCGGCCTCGTCGGCGGCGGCGTGCAGGGCGCGGACGAGGGCGTGGGCCGCCCTGGCCCGGGCGGCCAGCGCGGGGGCGGCGTCGCGTTCGGCGTCCTGGATGGCCGCGGCGGCGCGGGCGGCGCGGTCCGCGGCGGCGCGGTGGCGCAGCACCGTCTCGGCGGCCTGCCAGGCGGCGTGCAGGGTGCGGGCCTCGCTCAGCTCGCGGCGGCCGGCGGCGGCCGCCTTCTCGGCGGCGGCCAGCGCGAGGGAGGCGTGGCGGTAGGCGAGTTCGGCGGCGATCCGGCCCGCCCGGGTGCGGGCGCGCTCGGCGTCGGCGACGACGACGGCTGCCTGGTCGGTGCGTTCGGCCAGTTCGGCGGCGTGTCCGCGTTCGTCCCGGCCGCGGGCGGCCAGCCGGGTGGCGAGGGTGCGGGTGCGCCGTTCGGCCCCGGCGTGCACGGCGCGGGTGGTCTCGCGCCGCTCGGCGGCCTCGGCGATGCGGTGGAGCAGTTCGAGCGAGCCGGCCGTGAAGTCGCGCTCGGCGGTCAGCTCGGCGCGGCGGCCGAGCTTGTGGGCGAAGCCGTGGACGAGGTCGGCCAGTCCGTCGGTGTCGCGGGTGTCGGTGACGGCGCGCAGCAGCAGGTCGGTGAAGTCGGCGTCGTTCTTCACCGCGAACAGGCCGGCCGCCTCGCCCTCGTCGGCGTTCATCTCGCGCTGGTAGCGGAAGAGTTCGGGGTCCAGGCCGAGGGCGTCGAGGTGGTCCTTCCAGCGGTCGTGGACCTCCTCCCAGGCCACGTCGAGGTTGGGGTAGGCCCTGCCCGTCTCGGTCAGGACGTCGCGGAAGCCCTTCATGGTGCGCCGCCGCCCGCGCGCGCCGGAGGCGCCCTCGGCCGGGCGCAGGGCGCTGGACTCGGCCACCGGCAGCGAGTCCAGCGTCATGCCCGGGCCCGGCCGGAAGGAGTACCAGGCCTCGGCGAACTTGCGCGGATCGCTGGAGACCTGGCGGCCGCGCCACTCGCTGACCTTGCCGACGACGACGGACTCGCCGGTGAGGGTGTGCTGCCACTCCAGGGCGACGTGCCCGGTGTCCTCGGCGAGCAGGAACTTGCGCAGCACGCCGGAGCTGGCGCCGCCCAGGGTGTTGCGGTGGCCGGGCAGCATGACGGAGAAGACCAGCTTGAGCAGCACGGACTTGCCGCCGCCGTTCTCCAGGAAGAGCACGCCCGCGGGGGCCGGGCGGCGCGGTGGCCCGGTGGGCTCGTCCTCGAAGAAGTCCGCCTGGGCGGGGGCCGGCGTCGGCACGGGCGCGCCGACGCCGCGCAGGTCCAGCACGGTGTCGGCGTAGCGCGCGCCGGCCGGGCCGATGGAGTACAGGCGGATGCGGGACAGCTCGTACATGGTGGACTCTCGTTGCGGGCGCGGGGCGGGGCGGGGAGGCGCCGCCGGTGGTGGCGGGAGGTCGGGCGGTCGGCGGCGGCCGGACGGTCGGGTGGGAGGACGGTCGGAGGGTCGGGTGGTGGGGCGGTGGGCTGGCGGAGGCGGCGCCCTCAGGTGTGGAAGGGCAGGCCGGCGCCCTCGACCAGTTCGGCCTCGGCGTCGTCGGGCGCGGGCAGCAGGGTGGCGCTGCCGTCGCTCACCGGGACGATGCCCAGCTCCAGCAGTTCGGCCAGGGCCGCGCTGCCGGCCATGTCGCGCACCTGGAGCTGGTAGCGGGCGGTGGTGCGGAAGGTGCCGCCCGCCTCGTCCCCGGTGCGCTGCAGGAACCCGGAGTCCACCAGGAAGGCGACGGCCTTGGCGACGATGCCGGTGGTGGAGCCCGCCAGGCGGCGGGCGTCCTTGGTGGCCCCGGTGGCGCTGCGCCGGGCGTACACCCGCCACGCGGCCTCCAGGCCCGGGGTGTCGCTGGCCGGGTCGGTGTTCTCGCCCCGCTCGGCGGCCCGCTCCTCCAGGCGGCGGCAGGCCTGGCGGACGAAGGCGTCGACGCCGTTGACCGAGAGGCGGCCGATGTAGCCGTCGTCGGCGAGGTCCTCGGGGCGGGGGAAGGCGAGCGCGGCGACGGCCAGGTGGGCCAGGCCGTGCAGGAAGCGGTCGGTGGCGTCGGTGGCGGTGCGGCGTGCGTAGTCGCCCATGCGGACGGCGAAGACGGAGTCCTCGGCCGCGGTGAGGGCCATGCCGGCCCGGGTGGAGACCTCCAGCACCACCAGGCCGAGCCCGGTGGCCACGGCGTCGGCGAGGCGGGCGAAGGGGGGCTGGTCGCGGTAGCGGCGCAGCAGGTCGGCGTAGTCGGCGTCGCGGGCGGGCGGCAGCTTGGGCTGGAGGCCGAAGGAGACCAGCCGCGCGGCGTCGGCGGCGTCGGCCGGGGTGAGGGCGGCGGGCCGCTCCTCGGTGTGCTGCGGCCCGGGGCCGGTGCCGAAGTCCTGCACGGGGGTGTCTCCTCGGGGGTGGTGCGCGGGGGTGCGGGCGGGGGTCACTCAGCCGGCCTCGCTGCGGGCGGCGGCCATGGCGGCGGCGTCCAGCTCGGCGGTGCCGACGACGAGGTCGGCGCCGCCGAACTCCGGGTCCTGGAGCTCGGTGCCGTCGTCGACGGCGAACAGGAGCTGCCGCTCCCCCTGCCGGTAGGCGGTGCCGACGGGCGGGCTCGCGGCGTGCACGGCGAGCAGGGCGACGAGGTAGGGCAGCTCCCGGTCGCGGGCGCGCGCCTGGGCGAGCAGGCCGGACAGGCGGCGCGGCGCGTCGGGCGGGAGCGTGAGCAGTTCGGTGGCGGCGGCGAACTGCTCCTCGCTGAAGCGGCTGTCGTCCGGGGTGGCGACCAGGTCCGGCTCGGGCAGCTCGGCGCCCAGGTGCTCGCGGGGCGCCGGCGGCGTGAGCAGCAGCTCCGTCAGGTCGCCCAGGCGCACGGCGGGCGGGGTGCGCAGGCCGGCGCCGTCGGCGAAGAAGGCGTCGGTGACGCGGGTGGCACGCTCGACCGGCTCGCCCAGCAGGGGCGCGAGGAGCTGCCCGTACAGGTCCAGCCCGGCGCGGGCGGCCGGGGGCGCGAACGCCTGCCGGTCCTGCTCGGCGCGGAACAGCGGCCCGGCCTCCAGCAGCCGGGACTGGAGCTGGGTGTGGCGGCGGATGCAGTCCTTGACGATGTCGACGAGTTCGGCGGCGCGCAGCTTGTGGTCGGGGTGGCGGTCCTCGGCCGTCTCGTCGCGGGCGCGGCGGATGTTGGTGAGGATGGCGTTCTCGTGCCGGTAGCGGTCGGCGACGTGGTCGAGCGCCTCGGCGATGAGGTCGGGTACGGTGTGCAGCCAGTCCACGGCGCGGACGTCGCGCCGGGTGGCCTCCAGGGTGCGGCGCAGCGTCTCGGCGTACTGGACGGTGCGGTAGCGGGCCTGTTCGGCGGCGAGCTGGGCGTCGGCCAGCCGGCCGCGGCTGACCAGCACCTCCAGCTTGACCTCGGCGGCGATCTGGGCGCTGGTGACGTCGGTGTCCAGCGCGCCGACCAGCACGTTGACCGCCTCGTCGGTGGTGCGCAGGTAGATCCGGCCGCCGGGACCGGGCACCTCTTCGAGCAGCTTGAAGTCGTAGTCCCGGCGGACGTAGCTGCCGTCGGGCGCGAAGGTGCCGTAGACGGCGCGGAAGCCGCGGTCGACGCTGCCGACGTTGACGAGGTTCTCCAGCACCCAGCGGGCGACGCGTTCGTGCTCGGCGGCCTCCCGCCGGGGGGCCTGCGCGGCGACGCGGGGCAGCAGCCGGGCCACCACGTCCTCGTGGTCGGCGCCGGTGTCGAAGTCCATCTGGAGGGTGACGGCGTCGATGGCGGCGAGCGCGATCTCGGCCATGGCGTAGATGCCGTACTCGCCGGAGAGGTTGGCCTTGCGGGCGTCCAAATCGTGCAGGGGCGCGGTGCAGGCCAGCGCCCGCAGCCGCCTGGCCAGGCCCTCGTCGGCGGCTGGGCCGGGGGCCGGGCGGGCGGGGGCCGGGCGCGGTGCGGGTACGGCGGAACTCACGACGGACAGGTTAGGCGCTGGCACCGACACCGGGCGCCACCGGTCGGCGGCACCCGGCGGCCGGCGCCTACGCGGTCGGCGGACCGTACCCGCCGCCGCCGGGGGTGTGGACGACCAGCACGTCCCCGGCGGCGACCGACGCCGCGGCGACGCCGTCGAGTCGCGTGACCGAGCCGTCGGCGTGCTCGACGGCGTTGCGCCCGAGCGCGCCGGGGGCGCCGCCCGCCATGCCGTAGGGCGGCACGCGGCGGTGGCCGGTCAGCAGGGTCACCGTCATGGGCTCAAGGAAGCGCAGCCGCCGCACGACGCCGTCGCCGCCGGGCCAGCGGCCGGCCCCGCCGCTGCCGGCGCGCAGCGCGAACTCCTCGACCCGCACCGGGTAGCGCCACTCCAGCACCTCGGGGTCGGTCAGGCGGGAGTTGGTCATGTGCGTCTGGACGGCGGAGGTGCCGGGGAAGCCGTCGCCCGCGCCGGAGCCGCTGGCCAGCGTCTCGTAGTACTGCACCCGCTCGTTGCCGAAGGTGACGTTGTTCATGGTTCCCGAGCCCTCCGCCTGCACTCCCAGGGCGGCGTAGAGTGCGCCGGTGACCGCCTGGGAGGTCTCGACGTTGCCCGCGACGGTGGCCGCCGGGTAGGCGGGGGCGAGCATGGAGCCCTCGGGAATGCGCACCTGGAGGGGTTTGAGGCAGCCGCTGTTGAGCGGGATGTCGTCGGCGACCAGGGTGCGGAAGACGTACAGGACGGCGGCGAGCACGACGGAGCTGGGCGCGTTGAAGTTGTCGGCGCGCTGCGGTGAGGTGCCGGTGAAGTCGAGCACGGCGCCGCGTGCGGCGCGGTCCACGCGGACGGCGACCTCGATGACGGCGCCGCTGTCGGTCTCGTAGCGGCAGGAGCCGTCGGCCAGGCCGGCGACGATGCGGCGCACCGACTCCTCGGCGTTGTCCTGGACGTGGCCCATGTAGGCGCGCACGACGTCCAGGCCGAAGGTGTCGATCATCGCCCGGAGTTCGGCGACGCCCTTCTCGTTGGCGGCGATCTGCGCGCGCAGGTCGGCGAGGTTGGCGTCCGGGTCGCGCGAGGGGTGGCGGGCCGCGGCGAGCAGCTCGCGCGTCTCGGCCTCGCGCAGCCTGCCGTCGCGCACCAGCGGCCAGTTGTCGAACAGGACCCCCTCGTCGTGCACGGTGCGGCTGAAGGCCGGCATGGAGCCCGGGGTCAGGCCGCCGATCTCGGCATGGTGGCCCCGGGAGGCGACCAGGAACAGCAGTTCGCCGCCGTCCTCGGCGAACACCGGTGTGACGACGGTGACGTCGGGCAGGTGGGTGCCGCCGTGGTAGGGATCGTTGACGGCGTAGACGTCACCGGGGCGCAGGGTGCCGGCGTTGCGGCGCAGCACCTCCTTGATGGACTCCCCCATCGAGCCCAGGTGCACCGGGATGTGCGGGGCGTTGGCGATGAGGTTGCCCTCGGCGTCGAACAGGGCGCAGGAGAAGTCCAGCCGCTCCTTGATGTTCACCGAGTGGGCGGTGTTCTCCAGCCGCAGGCCCATCTGCTCGGCCACGGCCATGAACTGGTTGTTGAACACCTCCAGCCTGACCGGGTCGACCTCGGTGCCGACGGCCGCGGTGCGCGGGCGCGCGGCGGCCCGGTCCAGCAGCAGGTGGCCCAGCGCGGTGGGGGCGGCCTGCCAGCCGGCGTCCACCACGGTGGTGGCGTCCGGCTCGGTGATCACGGCCGGGCCGGTCACCCGCTCCCCCGGACACAGGTCGGCGCGCCGGTACAGGGGGACCTCGCACCAGTGGCCACCGGTGTGCATGCGCACCCGGGCGGCCGGTTCCGGCCCCCGCGGGCGCGCGGGGCGCGCGTCGCGGTGCGGGGTGTGGCGGCCGGTGCGGGCGGTGGCCTCGGCGACGGCGGTGGCGGCGATGAGGGGCTGGTCCGTGGTGAAGCCGTAGCGGGCCCGGTGGGCGGACGCGAACCGGGTGCGCAGGGCCTCCAGGCTCCCCATCGGCACGGGCAGGGCGGCGTCGGTGCCGGCGTAGCGCAGGTGGACGCGGGCGTGGGTGGTCACCGAGTCGTCCGGGATGCCGTCGGCGCGCAGCTCCTCGCGCGTGCGCTCGGCGAGCGCCTCGCACGCCGCGCGCACGGCGGGCACTTTCCCGGCGGTCAGTTCGCGTTCGACGGACTGCTCCCGCAGCGCCGTGGCGTCCGCGACGCCGATGCCGTACGCCGAGAGGACCCCGGCCAGCGGGGGCACGACGACGGTGTTCACCCCGAGGGCGTCGGCGACGGCGCAGGCGTGCTGGCCGCCCGCGCCGCCGAACGCGGCGAGCGCGTACCGGGTGATGTCGTGCCCGCGCTGCACGGAGATCTTCTTGACCGCGTTGGCCATGTTCAGCACCGCGATCTCCAGGAAGCCGGCGGCGACCTCCTCGGGGGTGCGCCGGTCGCCGGTGGCCTGCGCGATCTCGTCGGCGAGCGCGGTGAAGCGACTGCGCACGTGCGCGGCGTCCAGCGGCTGGTCGCCGCCCGGGCCGAAGACGTGCGGGAAGTACTCGGCCTGCACCCGGCCGAGCATGACGTTGGCGTCCGTGACGGTCAGCGGCCCGCCGCGCCGGTAGGCGGCGGGGCCGGGGTCGGCTCCGGCCGAGTCGGGGCCGACGCGGTAGCGGGCGCCGTCGAAGCGCAGGATCGAGCCGCCGCCCGCCGCGACGGTGTGCACGTCCATCATCGGGGCGCGCATCCGCACCCCGGCCACCTCGGCGTCGAGCGTGCGCTCCAGCTCGCCCGCGTAGTGCGAGACGTCGGTGGAGGTGCCTCCCATGTCGAGGCCGATGGCGCGCTCGTGGCCGACTTCGGCGCAGGCGCGGGCCATGCCGACGACGCCGCCGGCGGGGCCGGAGAGGACGGCGTCCTTGCCGCGGAAGTGCCCGGCCTCGCGCAGCCCGCCGCCGGACTGCATGAACATCAGCCGCACCCCGCGCAGTTCGGCGGCGACCTGGTCGACGTAGCGGCGCAGCACCGGGGAGAGGTAGGCGTCGACGACGGTGGTGTCGCCGCGCGGGATCAACTTGATGAGCGGGCTCACCTCGTGCGAGCAGCTCACCTGCGTGAAGCCCGCCGCACGGGCCAGCCGGGCCACCTCCCGCTCGTGCTCGGGGTGGCGGTAGCCGTGCAGCAGGACGACGGCGGCCGCCCGCACGCCCCGGGCCCGCACGGCGGCCAGCGCCTGGGCGGTCGCCGCGGGGTCCAGCGCGGTCACCGTCTCGCCGTGGGCGCCGAGGCGTTCGGGCACCTCGACGACGTGGTCGTAGAGCGCCTCGGGCAGCACGATGTGGCGGTCGAAGAGGCGGGGCCGGTTCTGGTAGGCGATGCGCAGCGCGTCGCGGAATCCGGCCGTGGTGACCAGCGCGGTGGGTTCGCCGGTGCGCTCCAGCAGGGCGTTGGTGGCCACCGTGGTGCCCATCTTCACCGCGGCGACGCGCTCGGCGGGCAGTGGTTCGCCGTCCTCCAGCGCGAGCATGCGGCGGATGCCCTCGACGGCGGCGTCCCGGTACCGGCCGGGGTCGTGCGACAGCAGCTTGCCGGTCACCAACCGCCCGTCAGGACGCTTGCCCACGACGTCGGTGAAGGTGCCGCCACGGTCGATCCAGAACTCCCAGCGTCCGCTCATCCGGCCATCGTGCCAGGCCGGGGATCCGGCCGTTCGGCACGGTGGCCGGCGGGCGGCGCGGGAGCGACCGGGCTCAGTGGGCCAGCGCGGCGCGGGCGTCGCGGACCTGCGCGTAGTGGTCGATGAGCTGGTCGCCCACGGCCGTCCAGGTGCGGCGGGCCACGGCCGCGCGGCCCGCCGCGGCGAGGCGGGCGCGCAGCGCCGGGTCGTCGCGCAGGGTCCGCACCGCCTCCCGGACGGCGGCCGCGTCCCGCGGCGGCACCAGCAGCCCGGTGCGGCCGTGGTCCACCAGGTCCAGCGGTCCGCCGGCCGCCGGTGCGACGACCGGAACCCCGCTGGCCTGCGCCTCCTGCACCGTCTGGCAGAACGTCTCGAAGGGCCCGGTGTGCACGAAGGCGTCGAGGCTGGCGTAGACGCGGGCGAGGTCGGCGCCGGTGCGGCGGCCCAGGAAGCGGGCGCCGGGCAGCGCGGAGCGCAGGGCCGGGGCGCTGGGGCCGTCGCCGGTGACGACGACGCGGACGCCGGGCAGCGCGCACGCCCCGGCCAGCAGCGCGACCTGCTTCTCGGGCGCCAGCCGGCCGACGTAGCCGACGAGCAGCTCCCCGCCGGGCGCGAGTTCGCGGCGCAGCTCCTGGTCGCGGTGGGCGGGGTCGAAGCGGCTGGTGTCCACACCGCGCGGCCACAGGTGCACGCGGGGCACCCCGCGGGCGCCCAGCTCCGCGGCGGAGGCGGTGGACGGGGCCAGGGTCCGGTCGGCGGCGGCGTGCACGGCGCGCATGCGCCGCCAGGCGGCGGCCTCGCCCGTACCGAGATAGGTGCGGGCGTATCCGGCGAGGTCGGTCTGGTAGACGGCGACGGTGGGGCGGCCGAGCCGGGCGGCGGCCGCCATGCCGCGCGCGCCGAGCACGAAGGGGCTGGCGAGGTGGACCACGTCCGGGCGGTGGTCCGCCAGGGCCGCGGCGAGGCGGCGGCTGGGCAGGGCGACGCGCACCTGGGGGTAGCCGGGCAGCGGGAGGGAGGGCACGTGCACGACGGGGGCGGGACCGGTCTCCGGGCGCGGGGCGCCCGGGGCCGGAGCGGGCGCGACGACCAGCGGCTCGTGGCCGCGCCGCAGGAGGTGGCGGGCGGTCTGCCACGCGCAGTGCGCCACGCCGTTGACGTCGGGCGGGTAGGACTCGGTGACGATGCACACTCTCATGCCCCGGTTCTCGCCACGGCCGGCGTGGGCGCGGCCACGGGGGCGTGGCCGGGAGCCGAACGTCGCGTGAGCGGTACGGGGTCCGGCGCGCGGGTGGAGCCGGCGCGGGCCCGGCCGGTCAGCCGGAGGACGGCCCGGGGCGCAACCGGCCGCGGACGGCGCTTTGCACCCCGGCCTCCTCGGCCGGGTCGGCGGCCAGGCGGCGCAGGCGCTCCACCACGCGGTCGTCGCCCGTGGTGGCGGCGCGGGCGGCGATCTCGCGGGTGGACTCCTCGCAGTCCCACAGGCACTCGACGGCGAAGGACGCCGCGAACCCGGGGTCCGTGGCGGCCAGCGCCCGGGCGGCGCGGCCGCGCAACTGCGAGGACGCCGTCTCCCGGTAGACGTGGCGCAGCACGGGCGCGGCGCAGCCGACCGCCAGCCGGCCGGCGCCGTCGACGAGCGGGCCGAGCGCCTCGCCGTCACAGCCCTCGGTGCGCACGGTGCGGCGCAGGGCGGCCAGCACGGCGTCGGCGTCCTGGCCACTGCCCCGGGTGGCGAGCATGGCGGCGGCCTCCGCCCCCAGCAGGTCATCGCGGACGGCCCAGCGGCGGGCCTGCCGGAGCGCGGCGACGCCGCGCATCCGGCCGAAGGCCGCCGCGGCCGCCGCGGCGACGGGGCCGGGGGCGCAGGTGACCGCCTCGTCGATGAGGCCGGGGGCCGCCGGGTCGTCGCGCTCGGCCAGGTGGCGCAGGGCCGCGCAGCGGGCCGCGTCGGGGCCGCCGCGCGCGGCGGCGCGCAGCTCGGGCCCGTCCTCGGGGCCCGCGACGGCGGCCAGGCAGCGGGCGGCGGCGGCCTCGCGCTGCTGCCGGGCCTGCTCGACGTCGAAGGGTTCGCCGGGCGGCGGGGTGGGCAGCTCCTGCGCCCAGGCCAGGACCTCGCGGACGCTCCAGCCCGGCCGGGGCCCGCTGGAGCGCATCTGGCGCGACCAGCGGTCGAAGGCGTGCTGTTCGCGGACTCTGCCCAGGCGGGCGCGCTGCGCGGGGCGGCCGGGGTCCTCGGCCCACAGCCGCCACGGGCGCGGCTCGAAGGCGTCCCGCAGGGCGGTGGCCAGCTCGGCGTCGCCCGCCCTCGTGGCGGGGAAGCGGGCCAGCACCGCGGGGCCCAGCCGGCGCAGCGCGGCGTCGTCGTCGCGCACGGCCAGCTCGTCCAGGGCCCACTGCCAGTTCGCGCCCCGCGCGGCGTAGCGGCGCAGCAGCCGCAGCGCCCCGTTGTCGCCGTAGGAGGCGAGGTGGCCCAGCACGGACAGGGCCAGCCCGGTGCGCTCCTCGCGGGTGTCCACCCGGTCCTGGGGGGCGAACAGGTGGGCCGCCAGCGCGTCGAGCCCGGCGTCCAGGTCCCGGTGCAGCCGGGCGTAGTACAGCGAGCGGTGCTCGACCTGCCAGTCCCGGCGCGGGTCGTGCGTCAGGCAGTGGTGCAGCGCGGAAAGCGCCTCGGCACGCGGCGCGGCCAGCGCGTGCAGCGTGCCGTCACCGCGGCCGCGCTGCAGCAGGCCGAGCAGCGTGCCACTGGGCGCTATGTCTGGATCGACGTATTGGCCGAGATTTTCCGCGTACATAGAGGTCAGCATCCGGTAAGGGGGTCGGGCTGGCAACGGGATTTCCGCTCCCCGGCTCCTTGCCGGACGGGCGGTCCCGTATGCCTGCGGCAGCGTACTGGGTACGACGGGACACCGTACCGACGCGGTCCGCGCGCCCGCCGCCGCCCCCGTCCGCCGGGGAGGCGGCCGTCCGTGTGGTCGCGGCCCGCGCTGGCGCCGTGTCGCGCCGGATACGGCGTGTCAGCTCACTCCCCCGGGGTACGGGTGGGGTTCGGTGCCGGACGCGCACGAGTCAGCGGGGTGAGGCATGCGCGAGTTCCTGGACGTGGCGGCGATGTGCGCGCTCGCCGCCGGGGCGGTGGCCGCCGTGCGCCTGCTGCACCGGATCACCGCGATCACCGCCGACCCGCTGACGGTGGGGCCCTTCCTGTCCGGCGCGGTACCCACCGAGCACGCCGTCTCCCGCTTCCACGCGCGCTGGTACGCGCTGACCCTGCTGTTCCTGGCGTTCGACGTCGAGATGCTGTTCATGTACCCGTGGGCGGTCGTCGTCGCCGAGGTCGGGTCGGCGGCCGTGGTGGAGATGTTCGCCTTCCTGGGGCTGCTGATGTGCGCGGTGCTGTACGCGTGGCGGGAAGGTGTGCTGCGTTGGGCGTGAGGAGCGGGCGGCGCCGTCCGCGTCGGCTGGCGCGGTGGGCGGTGCGGCGGCCACACGTGCTGCTGGTGGCCTGCCCCGGTGCGACGGGACTGCGCCTGGAGGCGGAGGCCGCGGTACGCGGGGCCGGCGGGCGGCTCGCCGAGGGCCCGGCCGACGCCGACGTGCTGCTGGTGGTGGGCAGCCCGGGCACCCGGCTGGGGGCGGCCGTGGAGACGGTGTGGTCACAGCTTCCCGAGCCCCGCGCGCGGGGGCACGCCGTCCGCCCCGGGCGGGTGGCGGCCGTGCTCGACGGCGCCCTGGCCCGCCTGCTGGACGACCAGCGCCAGGCGGCCGACGCCGCCGAGCGGCACACCGCCTGGCCGCCGCCCGAACCACGTCGCCCGACCGACGACGCGGACGCGGGGCCTTCGGGCGGCGCGGGCCACGGCGACGGCGGCACCGGTGACGGGGGCCGGGAGGAGCCGCACGCCGGAGACCGCCGCGCCGCAGGGCCGGAACACGCCGCCGAAGGACACGGGGAGCACGCGGAGCACGGGCGGGACGAGGAGCACGGGAGCGGAGAGCACGGGCAGCACGGCGGTCACGAGCGTCACGCTGAGAACGCCGAAGACGCCGAGGACGCCGAGGGCGCCCGAGACGACCAGCACGGCGAACACGCTGACCACAGCGACCACAGCAGCCACGGCGACCACAGCGACCACGGCGGCATGGAGATGCCCGGGGGGCTGGCGATGGCCGACCGCGCGGAGGACCGGGACGGGCTGAAGCTGGACGTGCTGCACGTGCCGCTGGGACCGGTGCTGCCCCACTGGCCGCCCGGGCTGGTGGTCGACACCCTGCTCCAGGGCGACGTCGTCCAGCGGGCCCGGGCGCGGGTGGTCGCCGCTCCCGGCGCCGGGCGGGCACCGTTCTGGCGGCCGGAGCGGCCCGCGCACCGGGCCGCGCGCCGCCTGGACTCCCTCGGGCGGCTGCTCGCCGTCGCGGGATGGGAGGCGGCGGCCGCACGCGCCGGTGAGCTGCGCGACCGGTTGCTGGGCGGCGCGCCCGAGTCGGCGGTCCGCGCCGACTTCGTCCGGCTGCGCCGGTCCCTGGAGCGCTCGCGGCTGCTGCGCTGGGCCACCGACGGGGTGGGGGTGCTCGATGCGGGGCAGGTGGCGCGCCTGGGCTTGCCGCGCCGGGCCCACCCGCCCGGCGCGGCGTGGGACGCCACCGCGCGCTGGCGGTGGTGGCTGGCGGAGGCGGCGGCGGCGCTCGCCGCAGAGCCGCCGCCCGGGGAGGACCGGGCCGCGGCGTCGGCGCGGGTGGTGCTGGACGTCGTCGAGGACCTGCTGCCGGGGGTGGAACTGGGTGAGGCGCGGCTGCTCGTGGCCAGCCTCGACCCGGACACCGACGCCGCGGGCGCGGCGGAGGGAGGGACGCGGTGACGGTGACCGGGGCCCCGGCCTGGGCCGTCGCCCCGGCCGCCGCCGCGCTGCTGGCCCTGGCCTTCGCCGGTGCCGTGGTGGACGGCGCGCTGGGCGGTGGCGCGCGGGCCCGGTCCGGCGGTCGGTGGACGCGCCCGCTGGTGGAGACCGCGCGGCTGCTGCGGCAGCGCGGGCGCCGGACCGTGGCGGCGGACGGCCTGCTGTGGCGGGTCGGCGTGGCGGGCCCGCTGGTGGTGGCGCTGCTGATGGTCGTGGTCGTCCCGGTGGGCGGCACCGTGGTGGCGGACCTGCCGGTGGGCGTCGTGTGGTTCAACGCGATGGACGTGTCCCTGTGGGCGGTGGCGTGGCTGGCCGGGTGGGGGCCGAACAGCGTCGGCCCGCTGGTGGGCGGCTACCGGTTCGTGGCGCAGGCGCTCGGGTACGAGCTGCCGTTGATGTTCGCGCTGACGGCTCCCGCGGTCGCCGCGGCCAGCCTGGACCTGGGCGACGTGGTGGCGGCCCAGCGGGGGCTGTGGTTCGCGGTGTGGATGCCGGTGGCCTTCGCGGTGTTCCTCGCCTCGGTGGCCGCGTTCAGCATGTGGGGGCCGTTCCGCGCTCCGGTGGGGGCGGACCTGGCCGGCGGGGTGCTGGCGGAGGCGTCCGGGGCGGACCGGCTTCTGCTGCTGGCCGGTCGGTACGCGCTGCTGGCCGCCGGGGCCGCGGTGGGGGCGGCGCTGTTCCTGGGCGGCGGGGCGGGGCCCTGGCTGCCGGGGTGGGCGTGGTCGCTGCTGAAGACGGTCGCGCTGCTGGTGGTCCTGGTGGCGGTGCGCCGTCGGCTGCCGGTGGTGCGTCCGCAGCGCGTCGTCCGACTGGGGTGGCTGGTGGCGCTGCCCGCCGTGCTGCTCCAGCTCCTCGTCGTGGCGCTCGTCGTCGTGTGGAAGGGGTGAGCGCGGTGGTGCCGACCGTGCTGTTCTGGCTGTTCGCCGTGGTGGCCGTCGGCTCGGCGGTGGCGGTCTTCCGGGTGGACTCGATGGCGCGGGCGACGTACGCGCTCGCGCTGTCGTTCGTCGCCGTGGGGGCGTCCCTGCTCCTGCTGAACCTGGCCTACCTGGGCGTGGTGACGATCTTGATGATGGTGATGGAGATGGCCGTCATGGCCGTCTTCATGATCATGTTCATGATGAATCCGGCCGGTCTGATGCCGATGTCCATGCTGCACAACCAGCGCGCCGCGCTGGTGCTCTCCGGCGGGGTGTTCGCCGCCCTGGCCGCCGGCGCGCTGCTGGTCGAGTGGCCCGAGCGGCGCGGCACCGTCCCCGACGACCCGACGCGGGCGGCCGGCGACGCGGTGATGGGCTCGAAGATGCTGGTGATGATGGGCATCGGCGCGGTGCTGTTCACCACCGTCGTCGCCGCGCTCGTGCTGGCCGCAGCCCGCAGCCGCTACGACCGGGGCCCGGCGGGTGAGCGGCCGTGACGCTGGAGCTGTTCCTGCTGCTCGCCGCCGCCCTCTTCGCCGTCGGCCTGTACGGCGCGCTCAGCCAGCAGTCCGTCGTCATGGTGATGATGGGGCTGGAGGTGATGGTGGCCGGCGTCATCGTGGCGGCCGCCGCGTTCTGGTACTTCCTCGCCCCGGACCGGCCGGACGGCCAGGTGCTGGTGCTGGTGGTCGTCTCGGCGATGACCGTGGAGATGGCCATGGGCTTCGCCGTGGTGACACTGCTGTTCCGGGCGAGCGACGCGGACACGACCGACGCCGCGGCGGAGCTCAGGCGGTGACGGGGCCGGTGCTGCTGTGGTCGCTCGTCCTGCTTCCCGCGCTGACCGGGGCCGCCCTCGCCCTGGGCGGCGCGGTCCGCGGCGGCGGGGCTCCCGGCCGCGGGGACCGCGGCGGCCGGAACGGTGGTGGGAGGACCGGTGGTGGGAGGCCCGGCGGCACGGGCCGCGGGGCGCCCGCCGTGGCGATCGCGGTCGCGGCCGTCACGCTCGCGCTCGCGGTCGCCGCCGCCGTACGGCGGCCCGCCGTGGGCGTCGCCTTCCTCGCGGACGCGCCGCTGGCGATGGCGGTGGACGGGCTGTCCGCCGTCGTGGTGGTGACGGTGGCGGCGGCCGCGCTGCTGGTGCTCGTCTTCGCCACCGCCGGGATCCGGGCCGCCCGGCCCCGGTTCTTCGGACTGATGCTGCTGTTCACCGCGGCCGTGCTGCTCACCGCGACGGCCACCACGCTGCCCGGGTTGCTGCTCGCCTGGGAGGTCATGGGCGCCACCTCCTACGCGCTCATCGCCTTCGACTGGCGGGAGCCGGCGAACACCCGGGCGGGCGCGGTCGCCTTCCTCACCACCCGCACCGGCGACCTCGGCCTGTACCTGGCGGCCGGAGCCGCCCTGGCCGCCGGCGGCTCGCTGACGCTGGACCGCCTCGCCGGGCTGGACGGCGGCTGGCGCCACCTCGCGGCCGCCGGAGTGCTGGTGGCGGCCCTGGGCAAAGCCGCGCAACTGCCCTTCTCCTTCTGGCTCTCGCACGCCATGCGCGGCCCCAGTCCGGTGAGCGCGCTGCTCCACTCGGCGGCCATGGTGGCGATGGGCGGCTACCTGCTGCTGCGGGTGCACCCGCTGCTGGAGTCCACCGGCTGGGCCGACACCGCGGCCGCCTGGGCGGGGGCGCTGACCGCACTGGCCCTGGGCGCCGTGGCCCTGGGGCAGCGCGACCTCAAGCAGTTGCTCGCCGCCTCCACCGGCGCCCAGCTCGGCTTCGTGGTGCTGGCCGCCGGGGTGGGCGGCATCGCGGGCGGCACCGCCCACCTGGTGGCCCACGCCGCCGTCAAGGCGCTGCTGTTCCTGGCGGCCGGGGCGTGGCTGACCGCGCTGGGCACCCGCGACCTCAGCGAGCTGCGGGGCGCCGCCCGGGCCGGACCGGTCGTGGGCCTGCCCTGCACCGTCGCGGCGCTGGCCCTGGCCGGGGTGCCGCCGCTGTCCCTGTGGGCCACCAAGGACGAGATCCTGGCCGGGGTGGAGTCCCCGGCGCTGTACGGGGTCGCGCTGGCCGCGGCGGTGCTGGCCTCCGGATACGCGGGCCGGGCGCTGGGCCTGCTGCTGCGCTCCGCGCCCCGGCCGGGGCGCCCGGTGCGCGCGCGTCCGGCCGAGAGCGGGGTGCTGTGGGTGCTCGCCGTCGGCGCTGCCGGACTCGGGGCGCTGGCGCTGCCGCCGCTGGGTGCCCGCTTCCAGCGGGTGCTCGGCGTCCCCGGCGAGCCGTCGGCGGAGACGGCCACCTGGCTCGGCAGCGCCGCCCTGGCCCTGGCGGCGACCGCCGCGGCCGTCGCCCTCGCTCCCCGGCTGCCGCGGCCGCGGTGGGCCCTGGGCTGGCTCGGCCTGGACGCGGCGGCGCACACCCTCGCGGTGCGGCCGACGCTCGCCGCGGCGCGGGCGCTGGCCCGCTTCGACGACGCCCTGCACCGCGCCGTCACCGGTACCGCCCCGGCGGCGCGGCGGCTGGCCGGCTGGAGCGCCGCCGTCGACGGGCGAGGGCTGGACCGGACCGTGCGTCGGACGGCGGCCGGCGTGCGCCGCCTGGGGACGCTCGCCCTGCGCCCGCAGACCGGCCGGCTCCACCAGTACTACGCCCAGGCGCTGACGCTGCTGGCCGCCGTCCTCGTCCTGCTTCTGCTCCTGTCGCTGAGGTGAGCATGCTGACCCTGACCGTCTTCGCCCCGCTCGGCGTCGCCGCGCTGCTGCTCGCGCTCCCCCGGGCCTCCGGCCGGGCGGTGCGGACGGTGTGGGTGGCCACGTGCGCCGTCGAACTGGCGCTGGTGTCCGCGCAGTGGGTCTCCTACGACGGCTCGGGCATCGGCCACGAGACGGACCGGCCCTGGATCCCGGGCGCCGGGGCCGGCTACCACGTGGGCGTGGACGGGCTGTCGCTGCCGCTGCTCGCCCTCACCGCCGTCGTCTTCCTCGCCTGCTCGCTCCACACCCCGGCCGGCCAGCGCGGCCTGCGGCGGTTCGCGGCCCTGTTCCTGGCGCTGGAGACCACCTGCCTGGGGCTGTTCGCCGCGCTGGACCTCATCCTGTTCTTCCTCTTCTTCGACCTGTCCATCGTCGGCATGTACTTCGTGATCGCCGGGTGGGGGCACGGCGCCCGGGCGGCCCGCTCGGCGCTGACGTTCTTCCTCTACACCTTCGTCGGCTCGCTGGCGCTGCTGCTCGGCTTCATCGGCCTGTACGCCGCCGCCACCCCGCACACCTTCGACATCACCGAGCTGACCGCCGACCCGCCGCTGGAGGGCGGCGGCGCGGCCGGTCCCCTCGTGCTGCTGGCCATCGCGCTGGGGCTGGCCGTCAAGACGCCCACGGTGCCCTTCCACACCTGGCTGCCCCCGGCCCACACCGACGCCCCCGCCGCGGGCTCGGCCGTGCTGGCGGCGGTCCTGCTGAAGATGGGCACGTACGGGTTCGTCCGCATCGCGCTGCCCGTGCTGCCGCAGGCCTGGCGGACCTACGCGCTCGTCTTCGTCGTCGTCGGCGTCGTCTCGGCCCTCTACGGCGCGCTGGTGGCGCTGGCGCAGACCGACTTCAAGCGCATGGTGGCCTACACCAGCGTCAACCACATGGGATACGTCCTGCTCGCGCTGGGGGCCGCCGGACTGGTGGCCGGCTCCGACGCCCAGGCCCGGTCGGTCGCGGTCACCGGCGCGGTGGTGCAGATGGTCAGCCACGGCCTCATCACCGCGGCGCTGTTCCTGCTGGCCGGCATCCTGTGGGAGCGCGGCGGCACGTACCGGATGGACGCCTACGGCGGGCTCGCCGCCCGCGCGCCGAGATTCGCCGCGCTCACCGCGCTCGCGGCCTTCGCCTCTCTCGGCCTGCCCGGCCTGAGCGGGTTCGTCGCCGAGTTCCAGATCTTCGCCGGGAGCCTCGGCTCCGCCCCGGTGCCCACGGCCGTGGCCCTGCTGGGCGTCCTGGTGACCGCCGGGCTCTTCCTGTGGGCCCTGCAGCGGCTCTTCCTCGGCCCCGCCGGCGACCGCTCGGCGGGCGTGAGCGACCTGCGCGGCGCCCAGTGGTGGTCCGTCGCCCCGCTGCTGGGCCTGTCGGTGGCCGTCGGCGTCGCGCCGCGGTGGCTGCTGGACACCGTCGTCCCGGCCGCCCGGACGACCGTGGAGCTGGTGTCGCGATGAGCGGGGCGCACACCGACCCGCTCGCGCTCACCCCGGAGCTGCTCCTGCTGCTGGGGGCCGTGGCGGCGCTGCTCACCGGCTCGTTCCTGCCCCGGGCCCGCCAGTGGCCCGCCCGCGCGGTGGCGGCACTGGCCCTGGCGGGCTCGCTCACCGCCGCTGCGCTCCAGGCGACCGGCGCCGAACGCACGGTGTACGCGGGCACCTACGCGCTCGACGGGGCGACCCACGCCGCGCGCCTGATCGCCCCGGCCGCCGCGCTGGCGGTCCTCGCCCTGTCCGTGGAGCGGGTGCGCGGTGACCGGCGCGAGGCGGAGTTCTCCGTCCTGGTACTGCTGGGCACCCTGGGCAGCGTCGTCCTGGCCGGCGCCTCGGACCTGCTCGTGCTGGCCGTCGCCTACCTCCTGGCGTCCTTCCCCCTCTACGCGCTGGCCGGGTGGGGACGCGACGCCCGCGGCGCCGAGGCCGCGCTCAAGCTCTACCTGCTCGGCACGCTGCTGGGCATCACCCTGCTGCTGGGCGCCTGCGTGCTGTACGGGCTCGGCGGGGCCACCGACTACGCCGCGCTCGCGCACGCGCTCCCGTCCGCCCCCGCGGCGGCGCTCGCCGCGGGCACCGTGGCGGTGCTGGGCGGCCTGCTGTTCAAGGTGGGCGCCGTCCCGGCGCACTTCTGGGTGCCGGACGCCGCGGCGGGGGCCAGCGTGCCCGCGGCCGCCTTCCTGACCACGGTTCCCAAGATCGGGGGGTTCGTCGCCCTGTACCGGCTGCTGACGGCGGTCCCGGACGCGGTGGCCGACTGGCGGCTGCCGGTGGCCGTCCTCGCGGTGGCGACCATGACGCTGGGCAACCTGGCCGCGTTCACCCAGCGCGATCCGCTGCGGCTGCTGGGGTACTCCACCGTCAGCCAGGCCGGGTACCTGCTCATGGCCGTCGCGGTGGCCGGGCGGCCGGGTTCCCTGCGCGCCCTGCTCTTCTACCTCGCCGCGTACGCGCTGACCAACCTCGGGGCCTTCGCCGTCGCCGCGGCCCTGCCCGGGCGCACG
The DNA here is from genome assembly GCF_026262575.1 of Streptomyces marinisediminis. Taxonomy (GTDB): domain Bacteria; phylum Actinomycetota; class Actinomycetes; order Streptomycetales; family Streptomycetaceae; genus Streptomyces; species Streptomyces marinisediminis. The sequence continues at coordinate 223,111 of NZ_JAPKFL010000005.1, read as the reverse complement.
ACCCTGCGGTCCTACGCCGGGGCCGGCCGGCGGCACCCCTGGCTGACCGGCGCGCTGGTGGTGTGCCTGCTGGGGCTGGTGGGCACCCCGCCGACGGCCGTCTTCCTGGGCAAGCTGACCGTGTTCGCCGTGAGCTGGGACGGCGGCATGGCGTGGCTGGCCGTGGTCGCCGCGCTCAACACCGTGGCCAGCCTCTTCTACTACCTGCGCTGGATCGCCCCGGCGGTGGGGGTCTCCCCCGGCGGCGACGGCGGTCGCGGGGGTGACGAGGGCGGCGACGGCGACAGTGGCGACCGCGGCGACGGTGGGCTCGGCGGCACACGGCCGCGCCGGTGGGCGGCGGGTACCGCCCTGGCCACGGCGGCCGGCACGCTCCTCCTCGGGGCCGGGGCCGGAGCCGTCCTGGCGCTGCTGCCGGCCGCGGTGACCCGGTGAGCCCGTCACCCTGGCGCCCGGCGGGGCCCGGCGGTGCTGCCACGCGGGTGACGGCCTGTCAGCCGATGGGGGCGCCGCCAGGGGTGCGCCCGCGGCATATCCCGCTGGCACCACCGGATCGGGTTCCGCCGAATCGCTTACGGCGTGTCGCCCGCTGTGCAAGAGTCGTTCCCCACACATCCACCCGGCACCGCCCCTCGGAGTACGCGATGTCCTCATACTCCTCCGCGGATTCCTCCGCCGCCCCCCGGAACGGCGCGCTGGACGTGCTCATCTCGCAGGCCCGCCGGCTGCGCGGCTCGGTCGCCGCCGTCCGGCAGGAGGCGCAGGACACGGACCGCGGCGAGGAGGACGCGCGGCAACGCTGGCAGCGCGCGCTGTGCGACCTGGCGGTGCTGCACCTGGACGACCTGGGCCACCGGCTGGACGAGCTGCGCGACGGGCCACCGCCCCAGGCGCCGCACCCGCCCGCCGAGCCCGCCGCGGAGGAGGAGACCGCGGGCCGCGTGGGCAGCGCGGAGTGGAGCTTCCTCACCGACGAGGTGGAGTGGTCCCCGGAGCTGTACGCCATCTTCGACCGCTCCCCGGAGGCCGGCCCGCTGTCGCTGGACGAGCTGCCCACCTGGCTGCTGCCCGACGACCAGGCGTGGATGATGCGGGCCGTCACCGACTGCCTGGTCGACGGCCGCCCCGTGGACGGCGAGTTCAACATCGTCCGGGACGACGGCACGGTGCGCACCGTGCACATGCGCGGCGAACCCGTGCTGGAGCGCGACGGGACGACGGCGGCGCTGTGGGCCGTCGTGCGCGACGTGAGCAGCGAGCGGCGCGGCGAGCGCGTCGCCCGCAAGAGCCGCGACATCGTGCGGCAGCAGCGGCACCGGGCCCACACCGAGCGGCGCCTCGCGGCGGAGCTCCAGGAGGCCGTGCTGCCGCCCTGGCGCGGCACCCGCCGGTTCTCCCGGCCCGACGGGGGCCGGGGCGGCGGGGGTCTGGAGATCGCGGGGCACTACCTGCCCGCCACCGTCGGCACGCTGGCCGGCGGAAGCTGGTACGACGCGCTCGGCCTGCCCGACGGTGCCACGCTGCTGACGGTCGGTGACCTGACCGGGCACGGGGTGGAGGCCACCTCCGGCATGGCCATGCTGCTCGGCGCGGTGCGGGGGCTGGCGCTGGCCGGGACGGGCCCCGGCGCGCTGATGAGCCACCTGAACCACCTCCTGGACACCGCCGAACAGCCCGCCCTGGGCAGCGCCCTGTGCTGTCGGTACGACCCCGGCACCGCGCGCCTGACCTGGGCGCGGGCGGGCCACCCGACGCCCGTGCGCTACCGAGCGGGCCGCGCCGAGCGGTTCGGCGGCGCCGACGGTGTGCTCCTGGGCGCCACCACCGGCGCGGAGTACGCCGAGGGCGTCGCGGAACTGCGGCCCGGCGACACGCTGCTGCTGCACACCGAGGGCCTGGCCGGGCGCGCGCCCGTGCCGTGGGACGCCGCCGCACCGGACCCGCTGCCCGGCCTCGCCCCGCGCATCACCACCGCCCGCTCCGCGCAGGAGTGCGTGCGCACGCTGGTCGAGGAGTACGCCGGCGGCCCCCGCGAGGACGACGCGTGCTTCCTGGTGGCCAGGGTGCCCGACGCCCGCGCACCCGCCGCCCGCGTGGCCCCGGCGCGCGAACCGGGCGAGGGGTAGCCCCGGCGGACCGGGCGCGCCCGCCCGCCCGCCACGTCGCGGCCGGACTTCCGGGCCCGCTGCCGCACCGCCGTCGGGCCGGGGCGTGCGCGGCCGCTGTCCGCACACGTCGGACGGCCGCCCCCGCCCGGGCGTCCGCCGCCGACCCGGCGCTACACCTTCAGGCTCGCGGCGCGCTTGACCGGCCCCGTACGCGGTGACCTCGGCGCCTTCGACAGCGCGTCCTCGATCTGCGCCCGCAGGTGGTCGACCTTCGGGTACCCGGCGTACCGCGCGGTCAGCCGGTACATCTGGCGCAGCCGGTCCCACGTGCGCAGCGAGGAGTTCTCGTGGATGCACTTCAGGGCCCGGCGGGCGTACTGGTCCGCCTGCTCGGGGTCGTCGGCGATGAAGCAGGCGGACGCCAGGGAGAGGTGGTCGAAGATCTGCGAGCGCTCGAAGCCCTCGCCGCGCAGCGCCAGCGCCCGCTTCGCGTGGAACTCGGCGGTCCTGGCCGCGGCCGGGTCGTGATCGGCCAGCGTGCGGTAGGCCAGCGCCTGCATCCCGTGCAGGTCGGCCTCGTCGAAGTTCTGCATCCAGTCGGGCGGTGCGACGTCGCCCTTGTCGGAGGCGAACAGCTCCTCCGCCTCGCCGAGCGTGCGCCGCACGACCTGGCCGCGCCCCATGGAGGCCTGCGCCCACGCCTCGATCGTGTGCAGCATGGCGCGGGTGCGCGGCAGCGTCCCCGCGCCCGAGCCCGCGTGGACGAGCCGCATCAGCTCCAGCGCGTCACCGGGGCGGCCGATGTGGACCATCTGGCGCGCCGCGCGGGAGAGCGCCTCTCCCGCCCGCGGCCGGTCCCCGCCCTCGCGCGCGGCGTGCGCGGCGAGCAGGAAGTACTTCTGCGCGGTGGGCTCCAGGCCCACGTCGTGCGACATCCAGCCGGCGAGGACGGCGAGGTTGGCCGCGACGCCCCACAACCGGCGTTTGAGGTGCGGGGGGTGGTGGACGGTCAGCATGCCGCCCACCTCGTTGAGCTGCCCCACCACCGCCTTGCGCTGGAGGCCGCCGCCCCGGGAGGCGTCCCAGGCGCGGAAGATCTCCACCGAGCGTTCCAGCGCCTCGATCTCCTGGGCGCCCACCGGTGGGCCGTCGTAGGTGTCCAGCGCCGCCGGGTCGGCGGTGGGCAGGGCCGGGGCGTGCCGGCTCGGTTCGGTCTGCAACCAGTCGTACAGCGATCCGTGGAGTGCTGAGCCTGCGGCGAGCGCGGCGCCCGCGCCCACCATGCCGCGTCGGTTGAGCATGAGGTCCATTCCCGTGAATTCGGTGAGGACCACGGCGGTCTGGTCAGGGCTCAACGGCAGCCCTTGGACGGACTGCCGCCTGGCCGACGGCCCCGACCTGCGGAACCCGAGGTCCTCGATGGTCACGACACGGCCGAGTCGCTCGGTGAACAGGGAGGCCAGCACCCGGGGCACGGGATCGCGCGGGGACTCCCCCGTGTCGATCCAGCGCCGCACCCGCGAGGTGTCCGTCGCCAGGTGCGGATGGCCCATGGCCGCCGCGTGCCGGTTGACCGTCCGGGCGAGCTCGCCCTTCGACCAACCGGTCAGCTCGAACAGCTCTGCGAGTCGGGTGTTGGGTCCCTTGGTCACGTCAAGCCCCCAGGTTCTCGGCTGAGTTGACAGTAACCGCGGACACCGGGGGCGGCGAGTATTCGCCAGGGTTCGCCAGGGTCCGCCAGATGGTGTGCCACCCGCGCGGGGGTGTGGTGTAGAAGAGCGCCACCCCGGCCTGCGGACACCGCCCGGCGGACCCGGCCGGACGACGGCCGGGTGCTGCCGGACGGTGCCGGAAGCCGCCGGACGCGGCATTCCCCAGGGTGCCCGCGGCCGGCGGGCCGGGGCGGCGCCGGAAGACCTTGTCGGCGCACGAAGGGATCTGTCTCGCGCATGTATCACGCAACGTCCCCCGTGACCGCCCCAGACCGGACGGCCCCCGCCAGGACCGCGTCCGCCAGGACGGGCCTGCCGGTGCGCTTCGACGGCGCCGCCGCGCCCGAGCGCGCGCCCCGGTTCCGCGGGCCGTCCCCGGTGGGCGGTCGACCGCCGATCAGCGGGAGGCTCGACCTGTCCGGCCCGCAGGGAACCCGGTTGCGTTCCGCACTCGCCCTGGTGCACCGCGTCTGCCCCGACTTCCGTCCCGTCCAGGTGCTGCGGCGCAGCGGCCGTTCGGCACTGCTCGCGGGCACGATCGGGCGCACTCCGGCGATCGCGAAGTGCTTACTGGACCACTCGCCCGTGTGGGTCGAGCGCTACCGTCAGGAAATAGGGGCCTACCGGGCGTTCGTGCGGCACCGGCCCCCCGTGCGGGCGCCCCGGCTGGTCGCGGCCGACCCGGAGAGCTGCACCCTGGTCGTCGAGCGCATGCCGGGCCGTCCCGGAGCGCTGCGGCGCCATCCCACGGACGCGGTGCCGATCGCGGACGTGCACGCCATGCTGGGCGCGCTCCAGCGGCTCGGCGCGTGGCGGCCGGCGAGCGGGCTGTTCGAGCGACCGCTGGACTACGGCGCGCGGCTGGCCCGCTACCACGAGCTCGGCCTGCTCACCGACCGGGACATGGGCGACCTGCACAAGCTGCTGCACAGCGCCGTGCAGGGCGGCGGGCAGGGGCCCGTGTGGCAGTTCTGCCACGGGGACGCGCTGCCCGCGAATTTCCTGCTCGCCCCCAGCGGGCCGGTGCTGGTGGACTGGGAGCTCTCCGGCTGGTATCTGCCCGGCTACGACCTCGCCACGCTGTGGTCGGTGCTGGGCGAGGCCCCGCTGGCCCGGCGGCAGGTGAGCTGGGCCGCCCAGGCGGCCGGGTCGGCGGCCCAGGACGCCTTCCTGGTGAACCTGATGCTCGTCCTCACCCGCGAGATCCGCACCTGCGAGATGGCGGTGCAGCGCTCCATGCGGGAGCCGGAGCCCGCCGCCGGGGCGCGGCCGGAGCGCGGTGGGGGCCCGGCGAGCGGTGAGGAGCAGCGGCTGCTGCTGCGCCGGCTGCACGACGACATCGGCCTCGCGCGCCGGGCGGTACGGGCGGCGGTCGGCACCCGCTGAGCGCGCGGGGCCGCCCGGCGGTGTCAGGGTTTTCCATGACGCCGCCGGGCGGCCCCGCGCGGCGACGACGGGCGAGCCGCAGGCGAGGGCGGCGGGGCCGGTCCCGGCCATGGGACGACGGAGGTCCGCCGGGGTACCGCCGGGGGCCGGGCGCTACCTCTGCTGGAACAGCTCCGCCGGGAGCGGCTTGAGGAGCTGGTAGAGCTCGTCGGTGATGGGCCGGTCCCAGCTCGCGATGGTGACGAGCACCCCGTCGCTGCGGTCGAACTGCACGCAGGCGACGCGGCCCTCCGAACAGGTGACCCGGCGCACGATGAGCAGGCTGCCGTCGTGCATGACCGGCACGTCCTCGCTGCCGGTGACGGTCACCGGATCGTCCATCTCCAGCGCGGCCAGGAGCTGGGCGACCTCGAACGGCACCTCCCCCTCCTCGGTCTCCCGGGCCGGTGATCCCTCGGGCAGATTGCCGATGATCATCGCCGGGCCCCGGTCGCCGAACAGGTCGTAGCGCAGGAAGACGCCCTGACAGCTCCCGTCGGGCGCGGGCAGCAGGCCCGCCCCCAGGTTGCCGGGCCAGTCGCCCGGGTCCATCGCGAGGACGTCGAAGTCCGGCCCTGCGGGCGAGGCGGCGCTACGGCGGCGGAGGAAGGACATGCCGCCATGGTACGCGGACGGCTAGCGGCCCCGGCCCGCCAGGTCCTCCAGTACCGCGACGGCCACCGAGGCGACCTCGTAGGGCACGAACAGGTGGTCGTGGTGGTACCCGGCCACCACGTTGCAACTGATCCCGGCGTCCGCCAGCGCGGTGGCCACGGCGGCCGTCAGCCCCACCGCGGCCAGGGCGGAGTGCACCCGCAGCGTGATCCACCCGGCCACGTAGTCGTAGGACAGCCCCGCCGCGTCGGCCTCGGCGCGCGGTACGACGACGGTGAGCGCCTCGTCCTCCGCGACGGTCACGACGGGGCGCACCCCGTCGGGCACCGGCCCCGGCACGGTGCTGAACACGTACGGCCCCGGTCGCAGGTCCGGCCGCATCCCGGTGAGCAGTTTCGACAGATCGCGTTCTCCTGACACACTGTCAAGCCTATGCCCACCGTCGACCTGTGGCGAGCCGGGCTCGACAGCGTGCCGGCCGAGGTGTGGCGGCCTCCCGGGCCGGACACGCTCGTCCTGGCCGAGAACCGCCTCACCCACCTGCCGCCCGGCCTGGGGCGGCTGACCGCCCTGCGCACCCTCGACCTCGGCCACAACCTGCTGACGGCGCTACCGGAGGAGCTCGGCGAGCTGCCCGCGCTCGACCGGTACCTCTACGTACACGACAACCGCCTGCGCGCCCTGCCGGACTCGCTGACCCGGCTGGACCGCCTGAGCTACCTCAACGTGGGTGAGAACCCGCTCGACGAGCTGCCGGAGGGCCTCGGCGGCCTGACCGGGCTCGTCGAACTGCGCGCCCGCGCCTGCGGGCTGCGCCGGCTGCCCCGGTCCCTGGGCGCGCTGACGCGGCTGCGGGAGCTGTGGGTGGGCGGCAACCGGCTGCGCGGGCTTCCGCCCACCGTGGCCGGCCTGCACGACCTGCGGGTGCTGGACCTGCGGGACAACCGGCTCACCGGCGTGCCGCCCGCCCTGCGCGCCCTGCCCCGGCTCTCCCGGCTCGACCTGCGCGGTAACGGACTGCGCGCCCTGCCTCGCTGGCTCGCCGTCGGCACCGCGCTGCCGCGGCTGGAGAAGCTGGACGTGCGCTGGAACACCTTCGAGGGAGGCGCGCCGGACCCCGCGGTGACCGATGCGCTCACCCGGCGGGGCTGCGTGGTGCTGTGGTGAGGGCCGGGGCGCCGGCGGCCGGGTGACCGCGCCCGCACCGGCGGCGGGAGCGCGAGTGCCCCGCCGCGGGGCCCGGCCGCCGTGGCTGCGGGCGGGACGGCCGACGCGGAGCGCGCGCTCCGGCGGCGGCCCGGGGCGCCCCGGGGGGGGCGCGCGTCGCCCGAGGGTCCGGTGCCGCCCGGCCGGACCGTGCGCGGGCAGGCGGGCGGCGGGGCGGCGGATGCGTCCCGCCACCGGCGCCGAGACGCTGCCGCGGGCGGTGCGAAGCGTGCAAGGCGATGCGAGGCGGTACGAGACGGCCGCGGCGGCGCGGGGCGCGGCCGCCCCAGGCAGCGGCTACCGCGGGTCGTGCGCGTCCTTCGGCGGTGGTCCGGCCGGGGCGAACCAGGCGGGGCCGTCGGCGGCGGCCTGCTTGATGCGCTGGGTCCCGAAGTCCTCCAGCGCGGGCAGCGCGTCCGGCTCGAACCAGCCCACCTCCAGGGACTCCTCGTCGTTCACCCGGGCCCGGCCGCCCACCGCCCGGCAGCGCAGCGTGATGTCCAGGAACTGGCACACGTCGCCGTTGGGGTACCGGACCGGCTCCCGGGTCTCCACGAGCACCACCCGTTCGGCCACGCAGCGCACCCCGGTCTCCTCGTACACCTCGCGCACGGCGGTCTGCGCGGGCTGCTCCCCGGGCTCGACGATGCCGCCGATCACCGCCCAGCGCCCGGTGTCGGCACGGCGGCCGAGCAGCACCCGGCCGGCGTCGTCGTGGACGATCGCGGTGACGCCGGAGAGGAAGAGCGGACGGTGGCCCACGGCGTCGCGCAGCTCGCGGATGAACTCGGGGGTGCCCATGCGCGAGAGCGTACGCGGTGGGCCCGGGGGCGCCGGGGCGGGCGCACCGTGCGGCCGTCAGGCGGGGCTGGGCGCGGCCAGTCCGCGGCCCTCGGCGTAGTGGAGGGCCGCGGCGGGGAGCGCCACGCGCCGCCCGGTGTGCAGCACGACCAGGTCCTCGCCGCCCGGCGCGGGGGGGGACTCGGGCGCGTCGAGGCGGCGCAGCGCCTGGGCGGCCACCGCCTCCGCGGAGCCGTGCAGCCGGGGGGCGGGCGCGCCGGGGCGGTGCAGGGCGGCCAGGATGCGCTCGGCGACCAGCTCGTAGTGGGTGCAGCCGAGCACCACGGCCCGCACGTCCGCCGGGGTCAGCGCGGCGGCGGCCTGGACGGCGGCGTCGATGGCCGCCTCGTCGGCCCGCTCCACGGCGTCCGCGAGGCCGTGGCAGGGCACCTCGGTGACCTCGGCTCCGGCGGCGAAGTCGGCGATGAGGCGCCGCTGGTAGGGGCTGCCGGTGGTGGCCGGGGTGGCCCAGACCGCGAAGGGGCCGCCGTCGGCCGCGGCCGGCTTGATCGCCGGCACGGTGCCGATGACCGGCACGGCGGGCTCGAACGCGGCGCGCAGCGCGGGCAGCGCGTGCACGGTGGCGGTGTTGCAGGCGACGACCAGCGCGTGCGGCGCGAGCGCCATGGCGGCCCGGGCGCAGTCCAGCGCGCGGTCGGCGATGTCCGAGGCGGTGCGCGGCCCCCAGGGCATGCTCGCCGGGTCCGAGGAGAGGACCAGGGCGGCGCCGGGGTGGCGCCGGCGCAGCGCCGCGGCGGCGGGGAGCAGACCGATTCCGGAGTCGACGAGGGCGATTCTCACGCCCAGAAGCGTACGCGCACCCGGGCGGCGTCGGCGCACGAGCGCCCGCGCACGGGCGGCGGCACACCCAGGCCACGGGGCCGTGCGCCAAGGCGGCCGGGGCCCGCCCGGGCCTTCCGCCGCCCTGGGGCCAGGAGCCGGCCGACGGCCGGGCGTTCACGGCCCGGGCACGCACCTTTCACCGGGCGGTGACAGGAGGGGATGGGCGGTTTCGACCGGTTCGTTCTCGTTGGCCCGGCCGGGTCACCTCCTACCCCGGAAATGACCCGCCTACCAGGCTCCTCATCGGACACTTCTTCGGCTTAACTTATGGAGCATGACCTCCCCCCGCAGCACGTACGGCGGCGGCTACCACAGCGCGCCGTCCTTCGCTGACACCCCGATCTACGACAGCCTCGTGGCCGAGCGCGGCACTCCCCAGATCGCCCCCATCCGCGTCCCGGCCGCCTACGACTCCGGCAGTGCGCTGCCCGCCCTGCCCTCGGCGCTGCCCGCGCTGCCCTCGGGGCCGAGCGCGCAGCAGGCGCCGCCGCGCGGGTACGGCTATCCGCAGGCCGCGCCGCAGCCCGCCGCTCCGTACCAGGCGCCCGCGCCGTACGTGCCGCAGCAGAACAGCGGCGGTTACGGATACCCGCAGCCCCCGCAGCCCGTCCCCGGGCAGCCCTACCAGCAGCAGCCGCAGATGCGTCCGGTGGCGCCGCCGCGACCGGCCGTGCCGCGGCAGATGCACACCCCGCCGCAGGGCACGCCCGGGCTCTACAGCGACCCGTACGGGCGGCAGCACCCAGCGCCCGGCTACTGACCCGTCGCCCGCCCCGGGGCCGCGCCGTGGACGCGGGCACGAGGGGTGACAGGATGGCCGCATGCCGACGCTGACCGAGCTGCACGTCTACCCGGTGAAGTCGCTCGCGGGCGTCGCGCCGCGGCGGGCGGAAGTGGAGCCGTGGGGGCTGGCGGGCGACCGGCGCTGGATGGTGGTGGACGCCACCGGCCGCCAGGTGACGCAGCGCGACCGGCCACGGCTGGCGCTGGCCACGGGGGAGCCGCTCGCGGGGGGCGAGTTGAGGCTGACGGCGCCGGGGCTGGAACCACTCACGGTGGCCGCGCCCGGACCGGCCGACGCCCGGGCCGAGGTGCGGGTGTTCGGTGCGCGGGTCACGGCCGGGCCGGCCTCGGCCCGGGCGCACGCGTGGCTCTCCCGCTTCCTGGGCGCGCCGGTGCGGCTGGTGCGGATGACGCGGCCGGAGCGGGACCGGGCGGTGGACCAGCGCTACGGGCGCTGGGGGGAGACGGTGAGCTTCGCCGACGGCTATCCGCTGCTGCTGACCACCACGGCCTCGCTGGACGCGCTCAACGCACTCGTCGCCCAGGGACGCCACGCCGACGAGGGGCCGCTGCCGATGAGCCGCTTCCGGCCGAACCTGGTGCTCGACGGCACCGCGCCGTGGGCGGAGGACGACTGGAAGCGCGTCCGCCTGGGCGCGGTGGACTTCCGGGTGGTCAAGCCGTGCGGGCGCTGCGTGGTGAGCGCCACCGACCAGGCGACCGGGGAGCGCGGCAGGGAACCGCTGCGCACCCTCGCCCGCCACCGCCGCCGCGGCGACGCCCTGGTGTTCGGGCAGTACCTCGTGCCCGAGTCGACGGGCACGGTGCGCGTCGGTGACGCGTTCGAGGTGCTGGACTGACGCCGCTGCGGCGCGGCGCCCCGGAACCGGCGGCGAGGCGGGCACCACCGCACCACGCCCGGCCGGCGAACCACGACGAGCACGACGCCGGCGTCGTTGGCGGCGGGGCGCCGGAGCGTTGGCGGCGCGGTGCCGGGGCGGCGGTGCGTCGGCGGGGTGCCAGGGCGGCGAGGCGGGGCGTCGGCAGCGGTGTCGGCGTCAGGGCAGGTCGGCGCTGCCGGCGGGGCCGAAGGCGTCCAGCAGGCGGGCGCGCGAGCGCTGCAGGCGGTGGGAGATGATCTCGCCGACGGCCAGGGCGAGCGCGTAGCCCAGCTCGTGGTCCTCCTCGCACAGCCGCCGCACCTCGACCGCGCCGAACTCCAGGGCGCGCACCGGGCTGCCCGCCTCGGCGCCCAGGTGCCAGGTGTAGGGCCGGAAGAGCCAGGACCAGCCCAGCAGCTCCCCGTGCCCGACCGTCTCCACCGTCTGCGGTCGGCGCCCGGGTATGCGCTGGTCGAGGGTGACCGAGCCGGTGTGGATGATCCAGAAGCGGTCGGCGATCGTGCCCTCTTCGAAGATGCGGGCGCCCGCGGGGAAGGCGACCTGGTGCCCCAGCGCGCGCAGCCGCTCGCTGTGCCCGGGCGGGAGGGAACCGAGCAGTCCGGTCATGGTCCGCATCGCTGGCCTCCTCGCCTCGCGCGGTCCTGCCCCGCCGTGGCCCGCTCCGGCCCGGCCACCGCGGACGGCTGTCAGGTGTGGCCGCACGGAGGGGGGAAACCCGTCCTCGCGGACGCCGTGACGCACACCCGGCCGGAGGGCCCATGACGAATCACCATCCTCTCACCGAACGCGCTTGCGAGCAGCTCGACGCCCAGTGGCGCGCACTGAACTTCCTCGCGGCCGGACAGCTCTACCTCACCGGCAACCCCCTGCTGCGCGAGGAGCTGCGCCCGGAACACGTCAAACCGCGCCTGCTGGGCCACTGGGGCACCTGTCCGGGCCTGAGCCTGGTCTACACCCACGTCAACCGGCTGATCAGCGAGCGGGAGCAGTCGGCGCTGTGCGTGTGGGGGCCCGGCCACGGGGCGCCGGCCGTGCTGGCCGGGGCGTGGCTGGAGGGCTCCTACGGTGAGCTCGACCCGGACGTCGGCCGTGACGAGGCGGGCATGGCGCGGCTGTTCCGGCAGTTCTCCCACCCCGGCGGGGTGAGCAGCCACACCGGCCCCGCGGTCCCCGGGGCGATCCAGGAGGGCGGGGAGCTGGGGCACGCCCTGTCGCACGCCTACGGGGCGGCCTACGACAACCCGGACCTGCTGTCCGTCTGCGTCATCGGCGACGGGGAGGCGGAGACGGGCCCGCTGGCGGCCGCCTGGCACGCCGACAAGTTCCTCGACCCGGTGCACGACGGCGCGGTGCTGCCGGTGCTCCACCTCAACGGCTACAAGATCGCCGGACCCACGGTGCTGGCCCGGATTCCGCAGGAGGAGCTGGCCGAACTGCTGCGCGGCTACGGCCACGACCCGCTGTTCGTCACCGCGACGCCGGACAGCGACCCGCTGGAGGTGCACCGGGAGCTGGCCGCGGCGCTGAATACGGCCGCGGACCGGATCGCGTCGGCGCAGCGCGCGGCCCGGGAGGACGGCGAGCGGGGCCGGGTGCGCTGGCCGGCGATCGTGCTGCGCACCCCCAAGGGCTGGACCGGGCCGCGGAGCAGCGACGGGCACCCGGTCGAGGGCACCTGGCGGGCCCACCAGATCCCGCTCTCCGGCGTCCGCGAGGACCCTGCGCGGGTGCGCGAGCTGGAGCGGTGGCTGCGCTCCTACCGACCCGACGAGCTGTTCGACGACGCGGGCCGGCCGCGCCCCGAGGTGCTGGCGCAGGTGCCCGCCGGCGCGCTGCGGCTCGGGATGAGCCCGCACGCCAACGGCGGCCGGGTGCGGCGCTCGCTGCCGCTGCCGGGACCCGCCGCGTTCGCCGTGCCGGTCGAGGAGCCCGGGGCCACCCGGCACGAGCCGACCCGGGTGCTGGGCGAGGTGCTGCGCCAGGTGCTGAAGGAGACCGAGGGGCGGCGGGACTTCCGGGTCCTGGCGCCGGACGAGATGGACTCCAACCGGCTCGGCGCCGTCTACGGCGCCACCGCGCGCGCCTGGCAGGGCGAGCGGCGGGACACCGACGAGCACCTGGGGCGGCACGGCCGGGTGATGGAGGTGCTGTCGGAGCATCTGTGCCAGGGGTGGCTGGAGGGGTACGTCCTCACCGGGCGGCACGGCGTCTTCGCCACCTACGAGGCCTTCGCCTCGGTGGTGGCGGACATGGCGACGCAGTACGCGAAGTGGCTGCAGAGCGCGCGCGAGGTGCCGTGGCGGATGCCGGTGGCGGGTCTGAACTACCTGCTCACCTCGCACGTGTGGCGCCAGGACCACAACGGCTTCTCGCACCAGGACCCCGGCTTCGTGGACCACGTGCTCAACAAGAGCCCGGACGTGGTGCGCGTCTACCTGCCGCCGGACACCAACAGCCTGCTGTGCGTCGCCGACCACGTGCTGCGCTCGACGGACGTGGTCAACGTGGTGGTGGCCGGCAAGCAGCCGCAGTTCGACTGGCTGGGCCCCGAGGCGGCGCGCGAGCACGTCGCCCGCGGGGTCGGCGTGTGGGACTGGGCGGGCACCGAGACCGGCGAGCGGGAGCCGGACGTCGTGCTGGCCTGCGCCGGGGACGTGCCCACCGAGGAGACGCTGGCCGCCGCGGCGCTGCTGCGCACCTGGCTGCCCACGCTGGCGGTGCGCGTGGTGAACGTCGTCGACCCGACGCGGCTGATGCCCCGCGACCGCCACCCGCACGGCATGACGGACGCCGAGTTCCGGGCCGTCTTCACCGCGGACCGCCCGGTGGTCTTCGCCTACCACGGCTACCCGTGGCTCATCCACCGGCTGACCCACGGCCGGGACGCGCACGAGCGGCTGCACGTGCACGGCTACCGCGAGAGCGGGGCGACCACCACGCCGTTCGACATGGTGGTCCGCAACGACCTGGACCGCTACCGGCTGGTGATGGACGTCGTGGACCGGGTGCCCGGCCTGGCGGACCGGGCGGCGCGGGTGCGGCAGGCCATGGCGGACGTGCGCACCCGGCACCACGCGTGGGTGCGGGAGCACGGCACCGATCTGCCCGAGGTGACGGACTGGCGCTGGCCCGGCACGCGGGAGTGACCGCCGCCCCGGGGCGGCGAGCTGGGGCAGCGAGCCGGGGCCGCCGGGCGGTGGGTGCCCGGCGGCCCCGTCGGCGCGGGCTCAGAGTTGGACGTCCTCCAGGACGCCGAGGGCGTCGGGCACGAGGACGGCCGCCGAGAAGTAGGCGCTCACCAGGTAGGACAACACCGCCTTGTCGTTGATGCCCATGAACCGGGCGTTGAGGCTGGGTTCCAGCTCGTCGGGGATGCCCGCCTGCCGCAGCCCCACCACCCCGTCGTTCTCCTGGCCCACGCGCAGCGCGATGACGGCGCTGGTGCTGGCCCGGCTGACCGGGATCTTGTCGCAGGGCAGCAGCGGGATGCCGCGCCAGGCGCGGACGGTGACGCCTTCGACGTGCGCCTGGTCCGGGTAGACGCCGCGGCGGCTGCACTCCCGGCCGATCGCGGCGACGGTGCGGGGGTGGGCGAGCAGAAACTGGGTCTTGCGCCGCCGCGTGACCAGGTCGTCCAGGTCGTCCGGGGTGGGCGGCCCGGCGCGGGTGTGCAGGCGCTGCCGCGGGTCCACGTTGTGCAGCAGGCCGAAGTCCCGGTTGTTGACCATCTCGTGTTCCTGGCGCTCGCGCAGGGCCTCGATCGTCAGCCTGAGCTGCTCCTCCACCTGGTTCATCGGCTCGTTGTAGAGATCGGCGACCCGGCTGTGCACCCGCAGCACGGTCTGCGCCACGCTCAGCTCGTACTCCCGCGGCGCACAGTCGTAGTCCACGAACGTCCCCGGCAGCGTCGGCTCGCCCTCGTGGCCGGAGGCGATCTCGATCTCCGCCTCACCGCGCCGGTTCCGCCGGGGCAGGGCGTGGGAGAGGTAGGCGTACAGGTGCTCCCGTAGCGCCGGGGAGCGCTCGGCGACGGCCTCGAACTCCGTCAGGGGCAGCGCGAGGACGGTCGCGGAGGTGAGCGCCCGCAGGGAGTGGGCCCACTCGCCGGGTTCCGTGGCCAGGGCGTGGTCGCCGGCCCACTCGCCGTCCGCCAGCCTGCCCAGGTCGCTCTCCCCGTCGTAGGCGCCCGCCCCGTACCTGCCGATCTTCCCGTGGGCGATCAGGAGCACGTCCTCGACCGGCTGCCCCTGCTCGGCCAGGAGCTCGCCCGGCCCGTACGCGCGCTGGACGCACCGGTCGGCCAGTGCCGCGAGCTCCTCCCGCCCCGCGAAGCCGCGCAGCGCGGGGAGCTCGGTGAGCTGGTCCGGGATGACCCGGACCCGGGAGCCGGAGACGTCGAACTCCACGCGTCCGTCCCCCAGCGTGTGGGTCAAGCGCCGGTTGACGCGGAAGGTACCGGCGGAGACCTGCACCCACGGCAGGATTCTCAGGAGCCACCGCGAGGAGACGCCCTGCATCTGCGGCGGCGTCTTGGTGGTCGTGGCGAGCTTCTGGGCCGCCCGGGTGCCCAGAGCGGTGAGCGCTTGTGTCGTCGGTGTGGTCATGCGGCCTGGGCCCTCGCTGGTTCCGAACGGTGATGGACGCCGAATGCCGTCATGTCAGTTCCCGATCTCCACGTCCTCCAGAACTCCCAGCGCGTCCGGGACGAGGACGGCGGCGGAGTAGTAGGCGCTCACCAGATAGGAGATGATGGCCTTGTCGTTGATGCCCATGAAACGCACCGAGAGGCTGGGCTGGTATTCGTCGGGAATTCCCGTGCGGTGCAGTCCGACGACCCCTTGGGCCTTCTCCCCGGTGCGCAGGGCGAGGATGGAACTGGTGCCGTGGGCGGTCACCGGGATCTTGTTGCAGGGCAGGACGGGAACGCCGCGCCAGGAGGGCACCTGGTGGCCCTGGAGGTCGACGGTGCCCGGGTAGAGGCCGCGCCTGCTGCACTCGCGGCCGAAGGCGGCGATGGCCTTGGGGTGGGCGAGGATGACGCTCGGGTCCTTCCAGACCGTGGACAGCAGCTCGTCCAGGTCGTCCGGGGTCGGCGGGCCGGTGCGCGTGTGCACGCGCTGGCCGAGGTCGGCGTTGTGCAGCAGGCCGAAGTCCCGGCTGTTGACCATCTCGTGTTCCTGGCGCTCGCGCAGGGCCTCGATCGTCAGCCTGAGCTGCTCCTCCACCTGGTTCATCGGCTCGTTGTAGAGATCGGCGACCCGGCTGTGCACCCGCAGCACGGTCTGCGCCACGCTCAGCTCGTACTCCCGCGGCGCGCAGTCGTAGTCCACGAACGTCCCCGGCAGCGTCGGCTCGCCGTCGTGCCCGGAGGCCAGGTCGATGGCCGACTCCCCCTCGGCGTTCCGGCGCTGGGCGGGGACCGCGGCGCGGTAGGCCGCAAGGTGCTCGCGCAGCCCGGGGGCGCGCTCGGCCGTCACCAGGAACGTGGCCCGGGGCAGGAACAGCACCGTGCCGCTGGTCAGGGAGCGCAGGGTGTAACCCCAGGCGCTGGCCTCCTCCTCGACGAGCTCGGCCGCGCCGGCGTGCTCGCCGTCCGCCAGGACGCCCAGCGAGGCCTCCTCGTCGTACAGACCGCTGGCGGTCTTGCGGAGCTTGCCGTGGGCGATCAGCACCACGTGGTCGACGGGCGTGCCCTGTTCGACGATGACCTCGTCGGGGCCGAAGTCGCGCTGCTCGCAGCTCTCGGCGAGCCGCCGCAGCACCTCGGTGTCGGTGTAGCCGCGCAGCGGGGGGAGCTCTTGCAACTCGTCGGGGATGACGCGCACCTCGGCGCCGGTCTTGTCGAACTCCACCCGCCCGTCGCCGACGGTGTGGACCAGGCGGCGGTTGACCCGGAACGTGCCGCCGTTCACCTGCACCCAGGGCAGCACCTTCAGCAGCCAGCGGGAGGAGATGCCCTGCATCTGCGGCGGCGTCTTGGTCGTGGTCGCCAACTGCCGGGCCGCGGCGGTGGCCAGGCTCAGCCGTGCGCCGGAGCCGGAGTTGTCGTCAGTCGTCTCGATCGGGTCGACCGAAGTGGTCACGCAGGACACCACCCATCTTCATGGAGCGCGGGCGATTCCGCCCGCCGTGCGCGACGAAAGTAACGAGCCCGCGACCGGGGCGGCAATCACTCAAAAGAAACCCCAGCCCCGAGAATGGCGCCGAGTGAACTCGGGTATCCCCCACGGGATTTCACCGCATTACCCGGCAGCAACCACGAATAGTCACCACCGCGCCGAAGCCCATGACGCACCGTCACGGCAACGCCTGTGGCACCGCCGCGGTCGGCGGTGATGCCACAGGCGCGCAAGGGGGGCGCACGCCCCCGGCCGCACACCGGGCCGGGTGACCGGAACCTCGCCGGGGGCGACCGCGGGACGCGTCCCGCGGGAGCCGCCGCACGCGCTACCGTGGTGCGGCACCGCCCGAGGGGCGGCCCGGCGCTGGTCGCGGGCTTCGCGGACAGCGGTCCGGTACGTATCGCACGAGGTTTGGGGCACGACGGTCCATGGCGCACGGCTCGGTCCAGGTGACGTACACCAACACGTCGCGATGGCGACGCCGCACCGGGGACTACGCCTCGCTGGCCGCGGCGCTGGAAGCGGCCGGCGACGGTGACGTCCTGACCGTCGCCCCCGGCACCTACCGGGAGAACCTGGTGCTGGACCGGGCCGTCACGCTGCGCGGCCCGGAGCGGGCGGGCGCCGGCTCGGTGCGGCTGAGCCCGCCCGACGGCGTGCCGCTGACGGTGCGCTCCTCGGCGGTCGTGCGGGACCTGCAGATCGAGGGGCAGGACCAGGCGGCCCCGGCTGTGCTGGTCGAGGCCGGCGCACCGGAGCTGTCGGCGCTGCGCGTCGTCACGCGGTCCGCGGCGGGGGTGGAGGTGCGCGGCGGGGCCCGTCCCACCGTGCGCGGCTGCACCGTCGACAACCCCGCGGGGATCGGCTTCGCCCTCTCCGGCGGGGCCGGCGGGCTCTTCGAGGGCTGCGAGGTGGTCGCCGCGGGGCAGGCCGGGTTCGCGGTGCGCGACGCCGCGCAACCGCGGCTGGACGGGTGCCGGGTGCACCACGCCGGGGGCGCGGGGCTCGCGCTGAGCGGTACGGGCACCACGGTGGAGGCCGTGGGCTGCGAGTTCTACGAGGTCCGCGGCGCCGGCGTGCACGTCTCCGCGCGCGCCGCGGCGCAGTTGACCGACTGCCAGGTGCACCGCACCAGCGCCGACGGGGTGACCCTGGACACCGACGCCGTGCTGACGCTGACCGACTGCCACGTGCACGACGTCCCGGAGAACGCCGTCGACCTGCGGTCGCGTTCGGTGCTGACGCTCGTGCGCTCCACCGTGAGCCGGTTCGGGCGCAACGGGCTGTCGGTGTGGGACCCGGGCACCCGCGTGGACGCCAACCGCTGCGAGATCCACGACAGCACCGGCGACTACCCGGCGGTGTGGGTCAGTGACGGCGCCACCGCGGTGCTGGACGCCTGCCGGGTGCACACCGTGCCCGACGCCCTGTTCGTGCTCGACCGGGGCTCGCGGGCCGACGTGGTGGACAGCGACCTGACCCAGATACGCGGCACCGCCGTCTCCGTGAGCGACGGCGGCACCGTGGAGCTGGACGACTGCCGCGTGCGCGAGGCGGCCACGGGTGCCTGGTTCCGCGACCACGGCAGCGGCGGCACGCTGGCCGGCTGCACGATCGACGCGACGTCGACCGGCGTCATCGTCACCAAGGGCGCCGACCCGGTGGTGGAGCGCTGCACGGTCACCGGCCCGGCGGAGGCGGGGTTCTACGTGTCGGCCGAGGGACGCGGCACGTTCACCCAGTGCCGGGTCACCGGCTCGCGCGGCTACGGCTTCCACGTCATCGACGGCTGCCGGGCGACGCTGCGCCGCTGCCGCACCGAGCGGTGCGCGCGGGGCGGCTACGAGTTCGCCGAGGAGGGGCCTTCGGCGCAGGAGTGCACGAGCGACGAGACGGCGGTGCCGGCCGCGCCCGAGCCGGCGCCGTCGGCCCCCGCGAGCGGCCCCGGGCTGCTGGCCCCGCTGCCGGACCCGGCCGCCCCCGCCGTGGCCGCGCCCCCGCGGTCGGCCGCGGTTCCCGCCGCGGCCGGTGCCGCCCAGGAGACGGCCGAGCCGGAGCGACCCGTCGCGCGCCCCGCGCGGGAGGTGCTGGGCGAGCTGGACGCGCTGGTGGGGCTGGAGGACGTCAAGCGGGAGGTCAGGGCGCTGATCGACATGATCGAGGTCGGCCGGCGGCGGCAGCGGGCCGGGCTGAAGGCGGCCTCCGCGCGCCGCCACCTGGTCTTCACGGGCTCGCCCGGCACCGGGAAGACGACCGTCGCGCGGCTGTACGGGGAGATCCTCCATTCCCTGGAGGTGCTTGAGCGCGGGCATCTGGTGGAGGTCTCCCGGGTGGACCTGGTGGGCGAGCACATCGGCTCGACGGCGCTGCGCACCCAGGAGGCGTTCGGCCGGGCCCGCGGGGGCGTGCTGTTCATCGACGAGGCCTACGCCCTCTCCCCGGAGGACTCCGGGCGGGACTTCGGCCGGGAGGCCATCGACACCCTGGTGAAGCTCATGGAGGACCACCGCGACGAGGTGGTGGTCATCGTGGCCGGGTACACCGCCGAGATGGAGCGCTTCCTGTCCGCCAACCCCGGCGTCGCCTCCCGCTTCTCACGCACCATCACCTTCGGGGACTACGCCCCCGAGGAGCTGCTGAGCATCGTCGAGCAGCAGGCCGAGGAGCACGAGTACCGCCTCGGGGACGGCACCGCCGAGGCGTTGCTGAAGCACTTCGGCGCCATTCCGCGCGGGCCCTCCTTCGGCAACGGCCGCACGGCGCGGCAGACCTTCGAGGCGATGGTCGAGCGGCACGCGGGCCGGGTCGCGCGGCTGGCCGACCCCGGCACGCGGGAGCTGACGCTGCTGTACGCCCAGGACATACCGCCGCTGCCGTGAGCGCGCGGCCCCGCCGCACCGCACGCCGCCGTCACGCGCTCCCGGCGCACGCCGCCGTCGCGCACCCCGGCGCACGCCGCCGCACGTCCGCGCGGCACCCCGCCTCCGCACGCCTGTCAGCCGGCCCGTCCCGGTGGCGCCCCGGCCCCCGGCGGCGCGCCGGCTCCCGGCTGGGGCGCCTGCCCGCGCGGGGCCGGCGGTGCGGTGCGCCGGGCGCCGTCGGGCCGGACCGCCCCCAGGGGCCGCAGGTGGGCCAGGAGTTCGGCGCGGGCGCGGGCGAAGGCCGGGTCGGCCTGGTAGTCGCTGTGGCCGAGGAGCGGCGCGAGCAGGGGGTCGCGCAGGGTGCGGCCGTAGGTGAGCGGGTCCAGCAGCGGCCCCCGGTCGACGTCGGCGACCTTCACCGGGCCCCCGATGGGGTCGGTCAGTCGCCACAGGTTGCGCCAGTGGTCCACCTGCCCGGCCAGCGCCGCCAGCGCGGTGGGGCCGAAGCAGCCGGGGAACCAGCGCCCGTACAGCCGCTCCAGCGGCGAACCGTAGGTCAGCAGGGCCACCTGGGCGCGGGTGGAGCGGTCGAGCTGCCAGATGGCCGCGGCGGCCAGCACGCTGCCCTGGGAGTGGCCGGACAGGACGAGCCGGCCGCCGGTCAGCTCGGTCCAGGTGCACATGCGCCACGCGAGGTCGGGGACGGCCCGCTCGGCGTAGCAGGGCGGCGCGAAGGGGTGCGCCGCGCGCGGCCAGAAGGTGCCGACGTCCCACAGGATGCCCACGCTGCGGCGCGCCCCGGCGTCCCGGTAGGCGCGCCGCCCCGTGGTCACCAGCACGATCACCAGGCCGCCCATCAGCCACGAGCCCACCCCCTGGGCGAGGTCGGCCGCGGCGGCCAGCGGCGGCGGGGCGCCGTCGACGGCCTGCTCCGGCGCCCGGTCGCTGGCCAGCGCGCCCGCGACGGCGGCGGCGCCCAGCAGTGCCGTGAGCGCCGCGACCGTGCCGACCAGGACGGGCGCGGAGTCGGTGAGGCCCGCGCGGGCGACGGCCGCGGCGATGCGGTGGCCGCGCCCGGCGTCGCCGGTGTCCTCGCCGGGGTAGCCGCGGGCGACGTCGGGCACCAGGCGGCGGGTCAGGCGCCACACGCGCACCGCGTAGCAGACGGCGAAGACGGCGACGGCCAGGATGACGACGGGGATCACCGCGGCCTGCCAGACGAGCACGACGGGCGGCCCGGCGATGCGCGCGCCGGGCAGGTGGGCGGTGGAGCCGGGGGCCAGCCACTCGGCCACGCGCTGCGCCGTGCCGCCGGAGAGCAGCCCGCCCAGCGCGCAGGCCAGCAGCGCCACGGCCGGGCCGCCGAAGCCGGCCAGCGCGCTGGCGGCGCGCGCGTCACCCGGCGAGCGGCGGTGCAGCACGGCGGCGGCGCCCGCCAGGGCGAGGACGAGGCCGCCCTGGACGAGCGTGGAGACGGCGAAGTACCCGGTGCCCGGGAGCTGGGCGGTGGCGCGCCAGCCGGCCCGGTCCCAGCCGGTGTGCACGGCGGTGGCGGCCAGCAGGGCCACCGCGGCCCAGGGCAGCCAGCGGGTGAGCGCCGGGTCGGCCCGCTCGTCCACCACGCGTTCGCTGCGTCCGCGCCGCACGACGGCGGTGAGCACGGCCGCCCAGCCCGCGGCGCACAGCACGGCGAGGACCGTGCCGGTCACCGCGAGCGCCCGCCCGTCCGCGCCGGACGCGGTGTCGTACTGCGCGGTGGGCGCCAGCAGGGCGGCGGTCACGGTGAGCAGGGCCGCGGCCGTGTGGGCGGCTCGCAGCCGGGCGACCAGGCGCCTGCCGTACCAGAAGCCCGGCAGGCTGAGCGCGGGGGCGTCCTCGTCGGCGGGCTTGCGCGGGACGCCGTCGGTGCGCGCGGGGGGCGGCGCGGACTCCAGCGCGCTCCAGGTGCGGCGCGAGAGCCACCACAGCAGCGCGGTGACGGCCAGCGGGAGCAGCGCGGCGACGACCAGGCGCCGCCCGGGCAGGCTCCACCACCCTCCGGCGTCTTCGGCCAGGAAGGTCAGCCAGGAGGTGCCGCCCGAGCAGGCGGCGGAGGCGGCGCACTGCCAGGCCACCAGGTCGAGGGCGACCTCGCAGGCGGCCGCGGTCAGCAGGACGGTCAGCGACAGCGCGGTCAGCCGCACCAGGCCGCCGTACACCCGGTGCGTGCGGTGCGCGCGCGGGGCGGCGGGACGCATCCAGTGCGCCAGGTTCACGATCATGAAGGGCAGCAGGACGAGCCACAGCGCGCGGGCTCCGTTGCCCGAGGTGAGCCCGGACCAGCAGTAGGCCTCGGGCACGGGTTCGCGGCCCGCGTCGCCGGGGCGTTCCTCGGCGTCCACGTCCACGGCCCGACGGTGGATGCCCGCGGTGGCGTCGCCGGTGACGCGGACCGTGCGCGGGTCGTCGAGCATCGCCTCCGGGGTGGCCCCGCCGACCCCGTGGACGAGGAGTTCCAGCGCCGGCGCGCCGGGCCGGCCCCCACCGGTGGTCGACCGGGGGTCCGCGGCGTGCGCGTGCGGTGGTTCAGCCATCGTCCGTCCTCGGGTCGGGGGAGGTCTGGTCGCCTCACAGCATCGGCGCGCCGACCGGGTCTGCCCAGCCCGGCGGGGTGAAGGCGGGGCGAAATCGCGGTCGCCGCACGCCCACCGCGCGCCCGGTCCTGGCCCGGGCGCCGGGTGGCCCGTAGGCTCCGGCCATGATGCGGCAACTGGTCGACGTACCACTTGAGTTCGTGGATCTCGCCCCGCTGCGGCTGCGGTACGGGGCGACGCTGGCGGCCGGGCCCGAGGCGGTCTACGGGGCGCTGGCCGAGGACGTGGAGCACTGGCCGCGGTGGTTCGCCCAGGTCGCCGCCGCGCGCCCGGCGCGCCGGGGCACGGGCCGCGACATCACCCTGCGCGGCGGCCCGCGCTTCGAGGAGACCTACCTGGCCGGTGAGCCCGCCGTCCGGTTCGCCTACCGGGTCGACCGGACGACGGTGCCGGGCCTGCGGGCGCTGGTGGAGGACTGGCGGCTGGCCCCGGCGCCGTCGGGCGGCACCCGGCTGAGCTGGACGGTGGCCGTGGACGGCGCACCGGCGGTGCGGCTGCTGCTGCGCCTGGCGCGCCCCGGCCTGGGCCACTCCTTCCGGCGCGCGGCCCGGGCCCTGGACCGGCGGCTGGCCTGAGCCGCCGCCCGTCGCGGCGCGGACGGCCCCTCATCCGCTCGTCCCGCTCGTTTCGGTCATCCGGTCAGCCGGTCAGCCGCGCATCCGCTCGCCCGGTCGGCCGGGGCCTCGGGCCAGGCCCCGGTGGCCAGGAAGCCGTCGAGCACGGCCTGGTAGGGGCGGATGTCCAGGCCCTGCTCGGCCAGCCACGCGTCGGAGTAGTACTTGTCGAGGTAGCGGTCGCCCGGGTCGCAGATGAGCGTGACGACCGACCCCCGGCGGTCCGCGGCGATCATCTCGGCGACGATCTTCAGCGCGCTCCACAGGCCGGTGCCGGTCGAGCCGCCCGCCTTGCGGCCCACGGCCGACTCCAGGGCGCGCACGGCGGCCACGCTCGCGGCGTCGGGGACCTTCATCATGCGGTCGATGGCCCCGGGCACGAAGCTGGGTTCCATCCGGGGGCGTCCGATGCCCTCGATGCGGGAGCCGCGGTCGCTGGCGGCGCAGGGGTCGCCGGAGACCCAGCCGTCGAAGAAGCAGGAGTTCTCCGGGTCGGGCACGCAGATGCGGGTGTCGTACTGCATGTAGCGCACGTAGCGCGCCAGCGTCGCCGAGGTGCCGCCGGTCCCCGCGGCGGCGACGATCCACGTCGGCTGGGGGTAGCGCTCCAGCCGCATCTGGTGGTAGATCGACTCGGCGATGTTGTTGTTCCCGCGCCAGTCCGTGGCCCGTTCGGCGTAGGTGAACTGGTCCATGTAGTGGCCCCCGGTCCGGGCGGCGAGCTCCGCGGAGACCTCGTAGACCGTCTGCGGGTCGTCCACCAGGTGGCACCGGCCGCCCTGGAACTCGATGAGGCGGGTCTTCTCCCGGCTGGTGCTGCGGGGCATGACGGCGATGAACGGCACGCCGATGAGGCCGGCGAAGTAGGCCTCGGAGACGGCGGTGGAACCGCTGGAGGCCTCGATGACGGGCTTGCCGGGACGGATCCACCCGTTGCACAGCCCGTAGAGGAACAGCGAACGGGCCAGGCGGTGTTTGAGGCTGCCGGTGGGGTGGGTGGACTCGTCCTTCAGGTACAGGTCGATGCCCCAGCGCTCGGGCAGCGGGAAGCGCAGCAGGTGGGTGTCGGCGCTGCGGTTGTTGTCGGCCTGGACCTTGCGGACCGCGTCCTGCAACCACGCCCGGTAGGCGGGGTCGCTGCGGTCGACGTCCAGGGTGGGCCGGGCCGGGGCCGCGGTGGGCGTGCGTTCCGCCGTTCGGGTGGAGTGCGCGCCCCGCGGCTCGTTCTCGCTGTTCACGCGGCGATGATAGGCGGCCTCTGGTGTACGGCTCCGCACCCGGGCACACTGCGCACAGGACCCGGCCGCCCGCGGCGGCGGCCGGTGGTGAAGGCGGGGTGCGATGCGAGTTCCGGATTTCGACGTGCGGGGCGTGCCGGTGCGGCGCCTGCTGCGGACGCTGACCCGTGCGGGGCGGGTGCTTGTCCAGGACGGCCGGCTGAGGCTGCTGACCAGCTACGGGCGGGAGATCGCGGGCTCTCCCGTGGAGGAGGTGCGGCTGCTGCGGCCGTGGGCGGCGGACCTGCTCGCTCCCGCGCGCGGCACCGTACTCGTCCTCTCCGGGAGGCGCTACGTCGTGCGTCTGCCGCGGGCGGCGCGGGAGCGGCTGGTCGCGGCGCTGGGGGACGCGCGCGAGCGGGCGGCGAAGATCGCCGCGCATCGACGCACGGCGCCCCCCTGGACACCACCCGATTTGCGCAACCGTGTGACCTGAATCACGCTGGGAGGTCCGGGGCCGGGTCGGCGTTTCGGCGTGGCCTCCGGTCCGTCCGCCACGCAGGTCGCCCGGCCCGAGGGAGTCGCAGCCGTGATCACTCACCCCGCCCCCAGTCGGCACTGTGCGGTCGAGTTCCAGGCCCTGCCGTCGCGCATCGGCCAGGTCCGCCGCATCGTCTCCGCCCAACTCCGCTACTGGCGGCTCGGCCAGCTCGTCGACACCGCCGCGCTGGGCGTCACCGAGCTGCTGGCCAACGTGCACCGGCACACCGGGGCGGACAAGCACTGCACCGTGGAACTCGTGCTGCTGTGGGACAAGTTGACCATCTCCGTCCGCGACCACGATCCCCGGCTGCCCCAGGTGCGGGCGCCGGGCCGCCTGGCCACCAGCGGACGCGGGCTGGCCCTGGTCGCGGCGGTCAGCGAGAGCTGGGGCATGCGCGCCCAGCGCGGCGGTGCGGGCAAGGTGGTGTGGTTCACCCTCCCCGCCCCGCCGCCGACGGTGCGCGAGCCCTCGGTCCGCGCAGTGGAGACGGCACGCGCGGTGGAGACGGCACGCGCGGTACCGGGCTGACGGTCGCCGGGCACCGGTACCGGCGCCGGGGCGTGCGGCAGTGGCTTCCGAGCTTCCGCCGCGCCGCTCAGGAGGCGGCCGGTGGCAGCGGTGCGCGCCGCATGCACAGCCGCGGCCAGCGGTCCAGGCCGAGTTCCGCCTCGTGGGCGCGGATCTCCCGCAGGCCGGGCGTCCACCGCTCCTCGGCCAGCGCGACGAAGCCCAGGCGGGCGTAATAAGGCGCGTTCCACGGCACGTCGCGGAAGGTGGTCAAGGTCAGCGGCCGGTTGCCGTGGGCGCGTTGCACGTGGTCCAGCAGCGCGCGCCCGAGCCCCCGTCGAGCGGCGTCCGGGTGGACGGAGACCTGCTCGACGTGCGTGGCGCCGTCCACCGGCAGGGCCAGCAGGTAGCCGACCGCGGGGGCCGTGCCCGCACGGGCGCCGCCCCCGACACCGGTGCCCCCGGCGGCGGTTCTCCCGACGCCGGTGCTTCCGGCGGCGGCCTCCGCGGCGGTGACGACCCACAGGCCGCCCGCACGGCGGTAGGCGTCGAGCACGGTCGTCGGCGGCGGGTCGTCGTCGGCGATCGGCGCCATGCCCAGGGCCCGGAAGCCCTCTCCGGCCGCGCGCTCGATCTCCTGACAGCGCGGCAGGTCCCCCGCCTGCCCGCGGCGGATCAGCACGTCAGACCTCCTGGATGAGCAGCGGGTCGTCCAGCACGGGCTGCCAGGCGAGTTCGGCCGCCCCGACCAGGCTGTTGTGCTCCAGGCTACAAGCCAGCACCGGGACCTCACCGCTGCGGCCCCACAGGCTGCGCTCGGCGATGACCGCGCGCAGCCGCTCCGGATCGGCGCGCAGCAGCTCGCGGTGCAGGCCGCCCAGGATCACGCGGTCGGGGTTGAGGATGTTCACCAGCCCGGCCAGCCCGAGCCCGAGGCGGTCGATGAGCAGGTGCGCGGCGTCCCGCACCGCGGGGTCACCGGGGAAGCCGGTGCGCAGCAGTTCGCGCGCCTGGTGCAGCAGCGACGACTCCGGCCCGGGCTCGCGGCCCGCGGCGTCCAGGAGGGCCAGCGGATCGGTCTCCACGTCCAGGCAGCCGCGGGAACCGCAGTGGCACGGCCGGCCCTGCGGGTCGACGGTGAGGTGGCCGACCTCCAGGGCCAGGCCCGAGCTGCCGGTGTGCAGTCGCCCGCGCAGCACGAGCGCCCCGCCGACGCCGCGGTGCCCGGTGGCCACGCACAGCAGGTGCTGGGCCCCGCGTCCGGCCCCGTGCCGGTGTTCGGCGAGCGCGCCGAGGTTCACGTCGTTGGCGGCGTGCCCCAGGGCGGGCGCGCCGGGGGCGGGTCCGGTGACGCCCGCGTCGGCCAGGCACTCCGCGAAGAGCGCCCGCACCGGGGCGCCGGGCGGCCAGGCCAGGTGCAGCGGGTTGAGCGCCGTGCCCTCGGGCTCGGCGACGGCGGAGGGCACCGCGAGACCGGCGCCCACGCAGCGCCGACCGGTCCGCTCCAGCAACTCCACGCCCGCCGCCACCACCTGACGCAGCACCCGCACCGGGTCGGGGTCGACGTCGCCGCAGCCGGGCGCGGTGGCCACGACGGTCCCGCCGAGCCCGACCAGCGCGGCCCGGAAACCGTCGGCGTGCACCTGGGCGGCCAGCACGACGGGGCCCCCGGGGTCGACGGCCAGGCGGTGCGAGGGGCGGCCCTGGGCTCCGGCCGCGACGGCGGGCCGGGCGTCCACCGTGATCAGGCCCAGGCCCTGGAGTTCGGCCGCGACGGCGCCCGCCGTCGCCCGGGTCACGCCCAGTTCGGCGGTCAGCACGGCGCGGGTGGGCGCACGGCCGGTGTGGACGAGCTGGAGCGCCGGTCCCAGCGCGCTGCGGCCCCGGTCAGGGCGGGTTCGGTGGTGCGTCACGGCATCATTCTCGCTTTGTGCGCGCGGTGAACAAAGCGGGCCCCGTCCTCCGCGGCGCTCCGGGGCGTGCGCGGACGGTCACAGACTCCCGGTTACTGATCAGTAATACCAGTGTTAGCCTGACCGCCATGGCACGCAGCATGAGTCCGGCCGCCCTGCGCCTCGGCATGAACTGGTGGCCTCCGTTCCGCTTCGCGGGCATCCGCGTCCTCCACATCGCCGACGACTGGAGCGGCGCCCGCGTCCGGCTGCGCCTGGGCCGCCTCAACCGCAACTACTTCGGCACCCACTTCGGCGGGTCGCTGTTCTCGATGACCGACCCCTTCTGGGCACTGCTGGTCCTCTCCTCGCTCGGCCCCGGCTACATCGTGTGGGACAAGTCCTCGGAGATCGACTTCGTCTCCCCCGGACGCGGCGACGTCTTCGCGGACTTCAAGCTCACCCCCGACCGCCTGGAGGAGATCCGGGCCGCGACGGCCGACGGCGCCAAGGCCCTGCCCTGGTTCACGTGCACGGTGGTCGCCGCCGACGGCACGGTCGTGGCCGAGGTGCGCAAGCAGCTCTACGTGCGCCGCAAGCCCGCACGTTCGCACGCGCCGGCCGGCTGACGGCCGCCCGGCGGCGAAGGGCGGGCCGGCGGGCCGCGCGCCCACCGGTGCGAAACGCCGTGCGATCGAGGCGCGGTGCGGTCGGGGCGCGGTGCGGTCGGGGCGGCGCCGGACGGACGGTGGCGGCCGGGACGGTCCGCACGGGCCGTGTGCCGACGGGGCTGCGCCGCCCGGGCCGACGGCCTCCCCGCCGGGTCCGCCGCTCGGGCGGAGCGCACCGCCTCGGCGGCGCCGCGCCGGGCCCGGCCGCCCCGCGGACGCGCCCTACGCCCCGCGGTCCAGGGCGGTCAGCGCACGGCGGGCCAGCGGGTGGGTGCGGACGATGTCGGCCAGCGTCGTGGTGCCGCGGGTGATCTGGGTGAACACCGTCCACGCGGGCCGGAAGCCGGTGAGCACCGCGTGCATCAGCTTCGGGCGGCGCGCGAAGACCTGGTGCATCCGGCGTCCCACACCCATCTCCACACCCAGGCCCGACTTGACGGCGAAGGCGTAGTTGAGCGCCTGCCGCCGCGCGTCCACGGCGTCGCCGGCGTCGGCGATGCGCACCGCCCACTCCCCCGCCAGCCGCCCCGAGCGCAGCGCGTAGGAGATGCCCTCCCGGGTCCAGGGCTCCAGCAGCCCGGCCGCGTCGCCGCAGACCAGGACGCGCCCCCGGGTCAGCGGCGAGTCCTCGGTGCGGCAGCGCGTCAGGTGGCCCGAGGAGATCGCCGGCTCGAAGCCCGCCAGGCCCAGCCGGGCGATGAAGTCCTCCAGGTAGCGCTTGGTCGCCCCGCCCTCGCCGCGGGCCGCGATGACGCCGACCGTGAGCGTGTCTCCCTTGGGGAACACCCAGCCGTAACTTCCCGGCAGTGGACCCCAGTCGAGGTGGATGCGGCCCGCCCAGTCCTCGGCCACGGACTCCGGCACCGGGATCTCCGCCTCCAGGCCGAGGTCCACCTGCTCCAGCTTCACCCCGACGTGGTTTCCTATGCGGCTGGCGCTGCCGTCCGCGCCGACGACCGCGTGCGCCAGGACCGTCTCGCCGCCGCTGAGCACCACCGCGACCGTGCGCCGGTCCGGCACCGCGGGCCCGTGCTGCTCCACCCGGGTCACCGTGGCGCCGGTGCGCAGCTCGGCACCCGCCTTCCGCGCGGCCTCCACCAGCGCCTGGTCGAACTCGGGCCGGTCGACCAGGCCGAAGAGGGTGCGCCGGGAGCGGCGGGTGCGGGCGAAGCGGCCGTCCAGCGAGAAGGTGACGGCGTGCACCCGGTCCCGCAGCGGGAGGTCCACGCCGGGGGGCAACGCGTCCCGCGACGGGCCGATGAGGCCGCCACCGCACGTCTTGTAGCGGGGCAGCTCGGCCTTCTCCAGCAGCAGCACCCGGCGCCCGGCGACGGCGGCGGCGTGGGCCGCGCAGGCCCCGGCCGGACCGGCGCCGACGACGACCACGTCCCAGACGGAGCGCGCCTCCCCTTCCCCGCTTCCGGTGCTCTCGGCTGCGTCCGGGGTGTACTCGCTGCTCACGATCTGTTCTGCTCCCGCTCGAAGACGACCGGCTGGTGGGACGGGCCAGGCCCTGCGGGCATCCTACGGCCCGGTGCCCCGCCGGGCCGCTGTGGGAGGATCAACCCACCGCCGGACGGGCGGCGATCCCGCTCATCCGGACACCGACGAGGATTCCGAGGAGCTTTTCGATGGCGCAGGACCCGGCGCAGCGGCCCCCGTCCGACCCCACCGGCCTCTCCGCCCCGGCCGGCCCGCGGCAGCCGGCCGGGCCCGGCGGCGAGGAGGCCACGGCCGACGGCATGGCGGACACCGTCGCCGCGCTGCTGCCGCAGGCCCGCCGGGAACTGGCCGAGCTGGTGCGCTTCCAGTCGGTGGCGGACCCGGAGCAGTTCCCGGTCAGCGAGTGCGCGGGCGCGGCGCGCTGGGTCGCCGACGCGCTGCGCGCCGAGGGGTTCACGGACGTCGCCGAGCTGGCCACACCGGACGGCACGACCTCCGTGTACGGGCTGCTGCCCGGTCCGGCCGACGCGCCCACCGTCTTGCTGTACGCCCACTACGACGTGCAGCCGCCGCTGGACCTCGCCGGCTGGGACTCGCCGCCGTTCGAGCTCACCGAGCGGGACGGGCGCTGGTACGGGCGCGGGGCCGCCGACTGCAAGGGCGGTTTCATCATGCACCTGATGGCGCTGCGGGCGCTGCGGGCGCACGGCGGCGTCCCGGTCACGGTGAAGATGATCGTCGAGGGCTCCGAAGAGCAGGGCACCGGCGGCCTGGAGCGGTACGCGGAGGCCCACCCGGAGCTGCTGGCGGCCGACACGGTCGTCATCGGGGACGCGGGCAACTTCCAGGCGGGCCTGCCGACCGTCACCAGCGTGCTGCGCGGCATGACGCTGGTGCGCGCGCGGGTGGACACCCTGGAGGGCAACCTGCACTCCGGACAGTTCGGCGGCGCGGCGCCCGACGCCCTGGCGGCGCTCGTCCGCGTGCTGGACTCGCTGCGCGCCCCGGACGGCTCGACGACCGTCGACGGGCTGCCCGCCGACGGTACGTGGGAGGGGTTGCAGTATCCGCAGGAGGACTTCCGGCGCGACGCGAAGGTGCTGGACGGCGTGGAGCTGATCGGCTCCGGCTCGATCGCCGACCGGCTGTGGGCGCGCCCGGCCGTCACCGTGCTGGGCATCGACTGCCCGCCGGTGCTCGGTGCCACGCCTTCGGTGCAGGCCACCGCACGGGCGCTGCTGAGCCTGCGGGTGCCGCCGGGCACGGACGCCGCGGAGGCCACCCGGCTGCTGACCGCGCACCTTGAGGCCCACGTCCCCTGGGGCGCCCGGATCGCGGTGGAGCAGGTCGGACAGGGACAGCCGTTCAGCGCCGACACCGGCAGCCCGGCCTACGCGGCGATGGCCGACGCCATGAGCGCCGCCTACCCCGGGCGGCGCATGGCGGTGGCCGGCATGGGCGGCTCCATCCCCCTTTGCAACACGCTCGCCTCGCTCTATCCGGCCGCGGAGATCCTGCTCGTCGGGCTCAGCGAGCCGCAGGCGCAGATCCACGCGGTCAACGAGAGCGTCTGCCCCGACGAACTGCGCCGCATGGCGCTCACCGAGGCCCTGTTCCTGCGCGGGTACGCGACGCGGGCGTAGACCCGTGGAAGCGGCGGCGCGGGCCTAGCTCCCCGGGTGCGGGGCGGGCGGCCAGGGCGTCCCGGCCACCCGCCCGCACCCGCCCGCACCCGCCCCGCCCCCGGCGTCCGCTCGTCACCCGGCCGTCCGGCCCACCGGCACGCCGTCCTCCAGGTTGAGGGGGCGGCCCCACGCGCGGGCGCGCAGGGCCCAGCGCAGGCGGGTCAGGCGCATCGGCGGGAGCAGGTCGGCCGCCTCCTCCTCGGCGACGAAGCGCCAGCCGCGCAGTTCGGCGCCCGGCAGGAGCAGGTCGCGCGCGGTGTGCTCGGCGAGCCGGCCGCCGTCGAACAGCAGCCGCAGCCCGCCGTACCCGGGCGGCTTGGGCGGCTCCCAGTCGACGACCAGGAGCGCGGGCGGCTCGGCCAGGCGCAGGCCCAGCTCCTCGGCCACCTCCCGCACACCGGCCTGGGCCGGCGGCTCGCCCGGCTCGACGACCCCGCCCGGGAACTCCCATCCGGGCTTGTAGGTGGGGTCCACCAGCAGGACCCGGTCCAGTTCGTCGAAGAGCAGCACCCCGGCGGCCACGGTCTCGGCGGTGGGCTCGGGCGTCTGGACGATGTCGCAGGCGCCGGCGCCCTCGCGCAGCGCCGCGGCCACCCGCTCGGCGGCCTGCCGCGGGGTGAGGCCGGTGGTGTCCACGGCGCGGGCGTCGCCGCCGAGCCAGGCGCGGGCCCGCCGGTAGGCGGCCAGGTGGTCGCGGCCCGCTTCGGGCGGTTGGGGGGCGCGGGCCTCCAGCCGGTCGCTGAGGACCTTGTCGTCCGCGTCGAGCAGGAAGTGCCGTACGGGTATGCGCCGGGCGGCCAGGCCGCCGAAGATCTCGTCCCGGTGCTCCTGGCGCAGCAGGGTCATGGGCGCCACGAGCGGCCCGGAGACCTCCCCGAGCAGCGCCGCCGCGGTCTCCACGACCAGGCGCCGCCAGGCGGGCAGGTCCTGGCAGTCGGTGACCTCGGCGAGCCGCCGCGCGGGCAGCATGCCGCGCAGCCCGGACCCCACCAGGCGCGGGTCGTACAGGGTGCTCTCCGGCAGCAGGGACAGCAGTGCGCGGGCCGTGGCGGTCTTACCGGCGCCGTGGGCGCCGTTCAGCCAGACGATCACGGTTCCCCCCTCTTCTTCGGCCCCCTGTTCAGTGCCCGGTTCCCCCCGCCGGGGAAACGCACTGCTGTTCGGCGCCGGGTCCGGCGTCCGCGGCGGTGCGGGCGGCGGCCGCGGCGCCCACCAGCCCGGCGTCGGCGCCGATGCGGGCCGGGACGACGCGCAGGCCGCGCAGGAAGGAGAGCGTGGCGTAGTCGGCCAGGGCCTCGCGCAGCGGGGTGAACAGGACCTCGCCGCTGCGTGCGACCCCGCCGCCGACCACCGCGACGTCGATCTCGGTCAGCGCTCCCGCGGCGGCGATGGCGGCGGCCAGGGCCCGGGCGGCCCGGGCGAAAGCCGCGCGGGCCACGGCGTCGCCCGCGCGGGCGGCGGCGGCCACGCCCGCGGCCGTCGCGTCGCCGCCGGGCGCCGGCCGCCAGCCCCGGGCCGCGGCCCAGCGGGCGATCGCGGGGCCCGCGGCCAGGCGCTCGACGCAGCCCCGGCTCCCGCACGGGCACGGCTCGCCGTCGAGCTCGACGCTGAGGTGGCCGATGTGGCCGGCGTTCCCGGTGGGCCCGGGGTGGGGGCGTCCGTCCAGCACGAGGCCGCCGCCGACGCCGGTGGACACCACCATGCCCAGGGCGTTGGCGTGGCCCCGGGCGGCTCCCCAGGCGTGCTCGGCCGCGGTCATGGCCACGCCGTCGCCCACGAGGGTGACCGGCAGGGCGCCGACGTGCCGCCGCACGCCGTCCACCAGGGGGAAGTCGCGCCAACCGGGGATGTTGACGGGGCTCACCGCGCCCCGGCGGGCGTCGACGGGGCCCGCGCAGCCGACTCCCAGCGCGCCGACGTGCCGCCACCGCGGCGTCGCCCGCAGCGCGTCCAGGACCTCGGTGACGGCGGCCAGCACCCGCTCGCCCGGTCCGGCGGGCGGGGTGGGCCGCTCGGTGCGGTCGTGGATCGTGCCGTCGGCCGCCACCAGGGCGCCGGCGATCTTGGTGCCGCCGATGTCGAGCGCGGCGGTCAGGTCACGGGTCATGCGCGGTATGGTCGCCCGCCCGCGCCCGCCTGTACAGGCGCCGGCCGGACACCGGACCGCCGGCGGGCGGGGCGCGCGGCCGGGCTCAGGGGGCGGCGACCGTCAGCGCGCCGCGCCGCGGGGAGGCGTAGCCCTCCAGGTCGGCCCGGGTCAGCCCGGTGGCGTCGGCCACCTCGTCGACGGCCAGGGCGCCGCAGTCCAGGCCGCGCAGCAGGTAACCGCTGAGCGCCTTGGCGGTGGCGGGCTCGTCCATGACGTCGCCCTCGGCGTGCCGGGCGTAGGCGGCCAGCCGCGCGGCGGCCGCCGCGTAGCCCTCGCGGTAGAAGGCGTAGACGGCGGCGTAGCGGGTCGGCAGGTGGCCCGGGTGCATGTCCCAGCCCTGGTAGTAGGCGCGGGCCAGGGAGCGGCGCACGAGGTCGTGGTGGAGGCGCCAGGCGCTGTGGACCTGGGCGGTGGGGCCGACGGGCAGGACGTTGGTCGAGCCGTCGGACAACCGCACGCCGGTACCGGCCGCGGCGACCTGCATGACGGCCTTGGCGTGGTCGGCGGCCGGGTGGTCCGGCGACTGGTGGGCGGCGCTGACCCCGCAGCAGGCGCTGTAGTCGAACGTGCCGTAGTGCAGGCCGGTGGCCCGGCCCTCGGCGGCCTCGATCATGCGGGCGACGGTGGCCCGCCCGTCGGGGCCGAGGATCGACTGACTGGTCTCGATCTGGAGCTCGAACCCGATGCGGCCGGGCGCGAGACCCTTGGCCCGCTCGAACTGCTCGCACAGCCGCACCATGGCCGTGACCTGCTCGGCGTAGGTGACTTTCGGCAGGGTCAGGACCAGGCCGGCGGGCAGCTCGCCGGCGTCCATGAGGTGGGTGAGGAAGATGTCCAGGGTGCGGATGCCGCGGGCGCGCACGGGGGCCTCCATGCACTTGAGCCGGATGCCCAGGAACGGCGGGACGCGGGCGGGGTCGCCGTCGGCGGACGCGCGGGCCACCAGGCGGGCGGCGCGCGCGGCGGCCGCGTCCTCCTCGGTGTCGGGGCGGTTGCCGTAGCCGTCCTCGAAGTCGATGCGCAGGTCCTCGACCGGCTCGCGGGTGAGCTTGGCGCGCACCCGGTCGTAGACCGGTCCGGCGAGCTGCGGGTCGAGGCCGAGGACGGCCGCGAGGGCGGCGGCGTCCGGCGCGTGCTCGTCCAGCAGGGCGAGCGCCTGGTCGCCCCAGGCGCGGACGGTGCCGGCGGTGACGGCGTCCCCGGGTACGTAGACGGTGTGCACGGGCTGGCGGGTGCCGGGGTCGCCCGGGTAGCGGCGCTCCAGCTCGGCGTCGACGGCGGCCAGCGCGGCCCCGATCTCCTCGGTGACGGAGTCGGACAACGTGGTGGTCACCGTGGTGACGGTCGTCTCCGGCTCGCCCTGCGTCATCGGCACTCCCTGGTTCCGCGGCCATCCGTTGATTCAACAAAACGTTGAAGTACGCTGGACGCTATGCCGCCGCGTCCCCGCACGTCAACACCGCCGCGGAAGGCGGCCCCGGCGCGGCACGACGACGGCCGGGGCCCGCACGGCGCGTTCCGTGCGGGCCCCGGCCGTCCGGCGCCGGTGGCGGCTCAGCCCTTGCGGGACTTGACCTCTTCGGTGAGCTGCGGGATGACCTCGAAGAGATCGCCGACCACGCCGTAGTCGACCAGGTCGAAGATCGGGGCCTCGGCGTCCTTGTTGACGGCCACGATGGTCTTCGAGGTCTGCATGCCCGCCCGGTGCTGGATCGCGCCGGAGATGCCGGCGGCGACGTAGAGCTGCGGCGAGACCGTCTTGCCGGTCTGGCCCACCTGGCTGGAGTGCGGGTACCAGCCGGCGTCGACGGCGGCGCGGGAGGCGCCGACGGCGGCACCGAGGGAGTCGGCCAGCGCCTCGACGACGCCGAAGTTCTCCGCGCCGCCGATGCCGCGGCCGCCGGAGACCACGATGGCGGCCTCGGTCAGCTCCGGGCGGCCGGTGGACTCCCGCTCCTTGCGGGAGACGACCTTGGTGCCGGTGGCCAGCTCGCCGAAGGAGACCGCGAGCTGTTCGACGGTCCCGCCCGCCGGGGCGGCCTCCGGGGCGGCGGAGTTGGGCTTGACGGTGATGACCGGAGTGCCCTTGGTGACGCGGGACTTGGTGGTGTAGGCGGCCGCGAAGACCGACTGCGTGGCCACCGGGCCCCCGTCACCGGACTCCAGGTCGACGGCGTCGGTGATGACGCCGGAGCCGAGCCGGACGGCGAGGCGGGCCGCGATCTCCTTGCCCTCGGCGGAGGACGGCACCAGCACGGCGGCCGGGGAGACGGACTCGCACGCCGCCTGCAGGCCGTCCACCTTCGGGACGACGAGGTAGTCGGCGAACTCGGGGGCGTCGGCGGCCAGGACCTTCACCGCGCCGTACTCGGCGAGGGTCGCGGCGGCGGTGTCGGCGCCGGGGCCGAGGTGGACGGCCACCGGGTCGCCGATGCGGCGGGCCAGGGTCAGCAGCTCCAGGGTGGGCTTGCGGACGGCACCGTCCACGTGGTCGACGTAGACAAGGACTTCAGCCATGGGAAAGCTCCTGCGGTGAATGTGCGGGCTGGTCGGCGGAGGGGGCGGCTCAGATGAACTTCTGGCCCGCGAGGAACTCGGCGAGCTGCTTGCCGCCCTCGCCCTCGTCCTTCACGACGGTTCCGGCGGTGCGGGCCGGCCGCGGGGCGGCCTCGTCGACCTTCGTCCAGGCGCCCTCCAGGCCGACCTCCTCGGCCTCGATGTCCAGGTCGTCCAGGTCCAGGCTCTCCACCGGCTTCTTCTTGGCCGCCATGATGCCCTTGAAGGAGGGGTAGCGGGCCTCGCCGGACTGGTCGGTGACCGAGACGACGGCGGGCAGCGCGGCCTCCAGGTGCTCGGTGGCGGTGTCGCCGTCCCGGCGGCCGGTGACCTTGCCGTCGGCGACCGCGACCTCGGACAGCAGCGTCACCTGGGGCACGCGCAGGCGCTCGGCGAGCAGGGCGGGCAGCACGCCCATGGTGCCGTCGGTGGAGGCCATGCCACAGACGACCAGGTCGTAGCCGGTCTCCTCGATGGCCTTGGCCAGCACCAGGGAGGTGCCCATGGCGTCGGTGCCGTGCAGGTCGTCGTCCTCCACGTGCACGCCCTTGTCCGCGCCCATGGACAGCGCCTTGCGCAGCGCGTCCGAGGCGTCCTCCGGACCGACGGTCAAGACGGTGACCTCGGCGTCGTCGGCGTTCTCGGCGATCTGCAGCGCCTGCTCCACCGCGTACTCGTCCAGCTCCGAGAGCAGGCCGTCCACGGCGTCGCGGTCGGTGGTCAGGTCCTCGGCGAAGTGCCGGTCGCCGGTGGCGTCGGGCACGTACTTCACACAGACAACGATCCTCAGGCTCACGCCGGCTCTCCTACTGCATCGTCAATGGGGGCTGCTGCCTTGTTTCAGGCAGCATAGGCGCCTGTCGGGGCGGGTTCCGGCCGGGTGGACCGGGTCCTACCAATCAGTTTATTACTCGCCAGTACATACAACGGCCCACCCGGGTATCAAGGGTGGACGACTGTGACGTTGCCAACGCTTCACGCGGTGTCAGCCGGGCGGGTCGAGACCCGGCGGGGACACCGCCTCGCCGCCCAGCGCGGTGAACCGCCCCCGGTGGTAGAGCAGCGGCCGGCCCGGGCCGTCGGCCGCGCCCGCGACGACCTCGGCGATGACCACGCGGTGGTCGCCGGCGGCCACCCGGGACAGCACCCGGCACACCAGCCAGACGGGCACGTCGGCGAGGACGGGAACGCCGTGCGGCCCGGGGCGCCAGCGCACCGGCGGCGCGAACCGGTCCGCGCCGCTGCGGGCGAAGGTCTCGGCCAGCTCGCGCTGGTGCGCGCCCAGCAGGTGCACGCCGACGTGGCCGGACCGGGCCACGGCCGGCCAACTGGAGGAGCCGGTGCCGATGCCGAACGACAGCAGCGGCGGCTCGGCGGCCACCGAGGTGAGCGAGGTGGCCGTGAAGCCCACGGGTCGGTCCGGCCCGGACCCGGCGCCGTCGGCGCGGGCCCCCTCCGGCGCCCGCGGCCGGCCAGGGTCGCCCCCGGGGTGCACGGCGGTGATCACCGCCACCCCCGCAGGGTGCCGGCGGAAGGCGGCGCGCAGCAGCTCCGGGCTTCCGGCGCGCGCCCCGGCCACGCGGACGAACGACCGCGCCGCGCTCACCTGGTGCCCTCCGACCGTCCGCGCTCACCCATAGCGTCACCCTGACGATTGGCGGCCCGCGGCGTCAAGCCCGAGCCCCTGGTCGCCGCCCCGGGCCGCGACCGGCTCGCACCGCACGGGCCCGCGCGCGTCATGGGCCGGAGCACCGCGCTCGCGTCACGACGGGAGCACCGCGCCCAGCGCCGCGATGACGTCGGCGGTGCGCGGCAGGCCCTCGGCGCGGCGGGCGACGGTGCCCGCGCCGTCGAGCACCAGCACGGTGGGCGTGGCGACGACCCCCACCCGGCGCACCAGGTCCAGGTGCAGCTCGGCGTCGACCTCCAGGTGCTCGACTCCGCCGACCATGCCCGCGACCTGCCGCAGCACGCCCCGTGTGGCCCGGCACGGCTGGCAGAACGCCGTGGAGAACTGCACGAGCGTCGCCCGCTCCCCCAGGCGCGCGGCCCCCAGCTCGGCGGCGGTCAGCCGCACCGGCTCGGCGTCCCCGGTCATCGTCCCGCCTTCCGTCGTCCTGTGTCGTCCCGTGTCGTTTCGCGCGAGGCTGCGCCCGCTCGCGCGGGTCCGCACCATCTCGCACCGCTCCGGGCCGCTCCGGGACATCTTCTCGTCTGCTGGTCGTGCGTGGGTGAGGGCTCCGGCCGACGGTCCGCGCGGACCGCTCTGGTGCCCAACACGGGTGCCCAACACGGGCCCGGCCGCGCGGCATTCCCCACCGCGCCGGCACCGCACGGACGCCTGCCCGCACCGGACGTGACGGGGATCTCCCCACCCCCGGCTGGCCCACTTAAGTTACGCCCGCGTAGGTTCGCGTCCAGGCGGGCGCACATGTCGGCCGCAGGCCGGGGCACACCTTCCGGCAGTACCACATCCCACCGAAAGGTCCCCATGGCAGAGCTGGTCTACCCACCCGTCATCCGCGCGGCGCTCACCTGGTTCAAGGCGCTGGACCTGCGCTTCGACATCGAGGGGACCGAGCACGTGCCGCGGCGGGGCGGAGTGGTGCTGGTGAGCAACCACATCAGCTACCTGGACTTCATCTTCGCCGGACGCGCCGCGCTGCCCGCGGGGCGGCTGGTGCGGTTCATGGCCAAGGAGTCGGTCTTCCGGCACAAGGTCTCCGGGCCGCTGATGCGGGCGATGAAGCACATACCGGTGGACCGCGCGGCCGGGGTGGACGCGTACCGGCACGCCGTGCAGGCGCTGCGCTCGGGGGAGGTCGTCGGCGTCTTCCCCGAGGCGACGATCTCCCCCTCCTTCACGCTGAAGGAGTTCAAGACCGGCGCGGCGCGCATGGCCCAGGAGGCCGGGGTGCCGGTGCTGCCCGTCGCGCTGTGGGGCACCCAGCGGCTGTGGACCAAGGGCCGCCGCCGGGACTTCGGGCGCAACCACTTCCCCGTCACCATCCGGGTGGGGGCGCCGCTGCACCCCGCGGCCGGGGAGGCGGTGGCCGCCCTCACCGACCGGATCCGCGAACGGGTGCAGGAGCTGCTCGACACCGCCCAGCGCGCCTACCCGGGCCGCCCCCGCGATCCCGAGGACACCTGGTGGCTCCCCGCCCACCTCGGCGGCACCGCGCCCGCCCCGGCGCCGCCGCAGACCTGAGGCCGCCGGCCCGCGGGCCAGGCCCGAGGGCCGGGGTCCGCGGGCCACGACCGAGCCCGGCACGCCACGCCCCCGCCCCGGCGTGCCGGGCTCACCACCGGGGCGGGGACGCGCGGGCTCAGGCGTGCATCTCCGCCCGAAGGGCCGCGACGAACCCGTCGACGTCCTCCTCCGAGGTGTCGAACGAGCACATCCAGCGCACGTCCCCGGTCGCCTCGTCCCAGAAGTAGAAGCGGTAGTGCTTCTGCAGCCGCTCGCTGACCTCGCGGGGCAGCCGGGCGAAGACGGCGTTCGACCGCACCGGGTAGCGGATCTCCACCCCCGGCACGGCCCCCACGCCCTCGGCGAGCCGCCGGGCCATGGTGTTGGCGTGCCGCGCGTTGCGCAGCCACAGGTCCCCGGCGAGCAGGGCCTCAAGCTGCACGGAGACGAAGCGCATCTTGGACGCGAGCTGCATCGACAGCTTGCGCAGGTGCTTCATCCCCCGGACGGCGTCGGGGTTCAGCACGACGACGGCCTCCCCGAACAGCGCCCCGTTCTTCGTCCCGCCCAGGGAGAGCAGGTCGACGCCGGGCACGTTGGTGAGCGCGCGCATCGGCACGTCCAGCGAGGCCGCGGCGTTGGCCAGCCGCGAGCCGTCCAGGTGCACCACCATGCCCCGCTCGTGCGCGTGGGCGCAGACCGCGCGGATCTCCTCGGGGGTGTAGACGGTGCCCAACTCGGTGCTCTGGGTGATGGAGACGACCTGGGGCATGGCCCGGTGCTCGTCGTCCCACCCGTACGCCTCGCGGTCGATCAGCTCGGGGGTGAGCTTGCCGTCCTCGGTGGGCACGGTGAGCAGCTTCAGGCCGCCCACCCGCTCGGGCGCCCCGCACTCGTCGACGTGGATGTGCGCGCTGTCGGCGGCGATGACCGCCCCCCAGCGGTCGGTGACCGCCTGCAGGGCGACGACGTTCGCGCCGGTGCCGTTGAACACCGGGAACGCCTCGGCGCGCCCGCCGAAGTGGCGGCGTATGACCTGCTGGAGATGGGCGGTGTAGTCGTCCCCGCCGTAGGCCGTCTGGTGACCGCCGTTGGCCAGCGCGAGGGCGGCGAGCACCTCGGGGTGGGCCCCGGCGTAGTTGTCGCTGGCGAAGCCGCGCGTCAGCGGGTCGTGGTGGCGCCGCGCGTCCGTCTTCGGCGCGGGGGCGTTGGGGGCGTTCTTCACGCCGGCTTCTTGGTGAGCCACAGGCGGTTTCCGTTCACTTCCTCGGCGGGCTGGTCCCAGGTGCCGGTGATCTCCTCCGCCAGCTCGCGGACGTCGGTGAAACCGGCGAACTTGGCCTGCGGCCGCTCCGCGCGCATCGCGTCGTGCACCAGCGCCTTGACCACCAGGATGGCAGCGGCCGCCCGCGGGCCCGCCTCCCCGCCCTGCTTGCGGAAGGAGTCGGCGAGCGCCAGCGTCCACGCCTCGGCGGCGGCCTTGGCGGCCGCGTAGGCGGCGTTGCCGGCCGTCGGCTTCCCCGCGCCGGCCGCGCTGACCAGCAGGAAGCGCCCCTTGCCGCTGCGCTGGAGCGGGCCCTCGAAGGCCAGTGAGGTGTGCTGGACGGTGCGGACCAGAAGCCGTTCGAGCGCGTCCCAGTCGCCGAGGTCGGTCTCGGCGAAGGAGGCCGAGCCGCGCCAGCCGCCGACCAGGTGCACCAGGCCGTCGATCCGGCCGAACTCCTTCTCGGTGCGCCGGGCCCACTCGCGGGTCTCCCCGAGGTCCAGCAGGTCGACGGTGTCGCCGGTGACGGTCGCACCGCCGTGGGCGAAGCGGGCCGCGTCCACGCCCTGCGCGAGCCGCTGCGGGTCGGCGTCCGCGCCGACGACGACGGCGCCCGCCTCCGCCAGCCGCAGCAGCGCCGCGTGCCCGGCCGGTCCGCCCGCCCCGGCGACGGCCACCACCGCGCCCTCCAGTGCTCCCCCGCGTCCGTTGCCGCCCGTCGCGCCGGTCATGTCGATCGCCTCCACTGTGCCCGCTGGTGCCCTGTCCGTTTCCGCCGTGGCCGCCGCGGGGGCGGCCTCCCGCGCGCTCACGCGGCCGCGGGAGCGGTGGTGGCGCTGTCCGCGGTGATGCCCTTGGTCGAGGCGATCACACCTCGCAGCTTCTTGGCGAGGGCCTCGTAGAACATGCTGAGCGGGAACTCGTCCGGGTGCACCTCGTTCACCAGCTTGCGCGGCGGCAGGCTGAGGTCGAGGGCGTCGGGCCCCTTGGCCCAGGTGGAGCCGGGGTGCGGCGCCAGGTATCCGGAGACCAGCTCGTAGGCCTTGAACCAGTGCACGAGCTTGGGGCGGTCGATGCCGGCGCGGTAGAGGGTCTCGATCTCCTCGCGCAGCCGCACGGTGACCTCGCGGGCGCGCTCCCAGTCGATGGTGAGCTGGTTGTCCGTCCAGCGCAGGGCGTCGTGCTGGTGCAGGTAGGCGAACAGGAGCTGGCCGCCCAGGCCGTCGTAGTTGCGGTTGCGCTCACCGGTGACGGGGAAGCGGAACAGCCGCTCCAGGATGACGGCGTACTGCACGTCGCGGCCCTGCGGGAAGCCGTCGGCCTCCAGCCGCACCGCCTCGTGGAAGGCGGTCAGGTCGCACCGCAGCTCCTCCAGGCCGTACATCCAGAACGGCTGGCGCTGCTTGATCATGAACGGGTCGAAGGGCAGGTCGCCGTGGCTGTGCGTGCGGTCGTGGACCATGTCCCACAGCACGAACGTCTGCTGGGCGCGCTCCTGGTCGGTGAGCAGACCCTGGGCGTCCTCGGGGAGAGCGAGGCTGGTGACGTCGCAGGCCGCCTTGACGACGCGGCGGAAGCGGGCGGCCTCCCGGTCGCAGAAGATCCCGCCCCAGCCGAACCGCTCGGGCGCCTCGCGGACCGCGATCGTCTCGGGGAAGAGCACGGCCGAGTGGGTGTCGTAGCCGCTGGTGAAGTCCTCGAAGGTGATGCCGAGGAAGAGGGGGTTGTCGTAGCGGGTGCGCTCCAGGTCGGCCAGCCAGTCCGGCCACACCATGCGCAGGACGACCGCCTCCAGGTTGCGGTCGGGGTTCCCGTTCTGGGTGTACATGGGGAACACCACGAGGTGCTGGCGGCCGTCCACGCGCTGCTCGGCGGGGCGGAAGGCGAGCAGGGAGTCCAGGAAGTCGGGCACCTCGAAGCCGCCTTCGGCCCAGCGGCGCAGGTCGGCCACCAGGGCGCGGTGGTAGTCCGCGTTGTGCGGCAGCAGCGGGGCGAGCCGCTCGACCGCGGCGACGACGCGGTCCACCTGGGCCTGGACGTCGGCCCGCGCCGGCGCGTCCTCGGACGCGAAGTCGACGGAGCCGTCCTTCGCCTGCCAGGGCCGGATGCGCTCGACGGCGTCCTTCAGCTCACGCCACGCGGGGTGCTCGACGATCGGCTCGGCGTCCGCCCCCGTCTCCACAGGAAGAACGCCGCCCTTTACGGCTGTGGGCGAAAGAGTCTCCGTCATTGCTGTCCCTCCACGGCAGAAAATCTCGTAATGCCCACGGTAGGCGCAACTCCGCCCGTACTCAAGTGCGAGCGCAGGAAGATTTCCCGTCCGACCATGCGAACCACGGGTTTTTTCTCTGTGAACCTCGGATGCGGAGGACGCGTCGACGGAAAAGCGCGGAACGCCCGCCCGGGGCCCCCTTCCCGCGCTTCACCCGTTCGGCCTCATC
Source organism: Streptomyces marinisediminis (assembly GCF_026262575.1). Classification (GTDB taxonomy): domain Bacteria; phylum Actinomycetota; class Actinomycetes; order Streptomycetales; family Streptomycetaceae; genus Streptomyces; species Streptomyces marinisediminis. The sequence goes on along the minus strand of NZ_JAPKFL010000005.1, from coordinate 180,888 downwards.
CTCCGGCCGTCCGGCGTTCAGCGGCCGTTGACCCGCGGTGGATACGCTGGCCGGGCGCGCGGCTGGCGGCGCCGCACCACACGACAGGAGAGCGCACGTGCCACTGCTGACCGTCGGCCACCGCGGCGTGATGGGCGTCGAGCCGGAGAACACCCTGCGGTCCTTCCGCCGCGCGGAGGCCGAGGGCCTGGACGTGATCGAACTCGACCTCCATCTCAGCAAGGACGGCGAGCTGGTGGTCATGCACGACGCCGCGGTGGACCGCACCACCGACGGCGCCGGACGGGTCGACGAACTGACGCTGGCCGAGCTGCGCGGCCTGGACGCGGGACGGGGCGAACGCGTCCCGGTCTTCGAGGAGGTCGTCGACGCGGTGCGGGCCCCGCTGCAGGCCGAGATCAAGGACGCGGCCGCGGCCCGGGTCCTCGCGGGCGTCATCCGGCGGCGCGCCCTGCACGAGCGCGTGTCCGTGATCTCCTTCCACGAGGCCGCGCTGCGCGAGACCCGGGAGCTGCTGCCGACGGTCCCCCTCGCCCTGGTCACCGGCCGTTCCACGCCCACCGCGCCCGAGCGCGCCGCGCTCCTGGGCGCCCGCACGGTCTCCTGCGAGCTGCGGCACCTGGACGCCGCGACGGTCGAACGCTGCCACGCGGCGGGCATCGCCGTGCTGAGCTGGACGGTCAACACCCCCGCCGAGCTGTCCCGCGCCCGGGCGCTGGGCGTGGACGGGGTGGTCACCGACCTCCCCGCGATCCGGCGGGCGGTCAGCCCAGCGGCTTGACCAGGAGCTCGAACGCGAGATCGGGGCGGCGCGGCAGGCCGAACCGCCGGTCGCCGTACGGGAACGGCGTCCGCTGCCCGGTGCGCCGGTAGCCCCGTCGCTCGTACCAGGCGATCAGGTCCGCGCGCTGGGTGATGACCGTCATCTGCATCTCCCGGGCGCCCCATCGCTCGACCGCCGTGCGCTCCGCCTCGGCGAGCACCTGACGGCCCACGCCACCGCCCTGGAGCCCCGGGCGCACCGCGAACATGCCGAAGTACGCCACGACGCCGGCCGGCCCCGGCCTGCGTTCGAGCTGGCAGCAGGCGACGAGTTCACCGGCGCGTTCCGCGGCGAGCACCCTGCTGTCCGCGCCGGTGATCACCGCGCGGACGCCCGCCGCGTCGGTGCGCTGCCCGTCCAGCAGGTCCGCTTCGGTGGTCCAGCCCGCCCGGCTGGCCTCCCCCCGGTACGCGGACTCCACCAGGGCGACGAGCGCCTCGACGTCGGCCTCTGCGGCCTCCCGGAAGGTCAGGGGTGGGCTGGCTACGGCGTCCATGGCCCGAGCCTATCCGGCACGGACCCGGAGGCGGGCGGCGACCGCCCCCGAACGCGGACCCGGAGCCACGGGACGCGCGGGCACCGGGCGAGCGACCCGGGGCTGGAGCGCCCGCCCCGGGCGCCGGGGCGGGCGGCGGGCAGGTCGGGGACAGCGGGCCGCCGACCCGGGCGCCGGGCAGCCGATCCGGGCGCCGGACGGTCGGACGGTCGGACACGGACTCCGGGCAGCCGGACGCGGGCGCCGGACGGCCGGAGGGTCGGACGCGGGCTCCGGGCCGTCGGCCGGACGGCAGGCGGCCGTGCGCGGGCCGGGCCGCGGGCGCGGATGCCGCGGGCCGCCTCCGCGTCCGCCCGCGCGAAGTCGCCCCCGGGGCCACGGGCACGGCCCACGGGCGCGGGCGCCGCGGTGGCCGGGCGGGCGCGCACCGGGTCGGGCCTACAGTCGTGGCATGGTGCACGTACTGAGCAGCAGGGTGTTGTTGCGGCCGACGGACCCCGAGGAGGCGCGCGACTTCTACGGGCGCCGGCTCGGGCTCGCCGTCCACCGGGAGTTCGGCACGGGGCCCGAGCGCGGCACGGTGTACTTCCTGGGCGGCGGCTTCCTTGAGGTGTCGGGTCGCGGCGAGCGCCCGTGCGCCCCGGGGCTGCGGCTGTGGCTCCAGGTCGCCGACGCCGAAGCGGCCCACGCGGAGCTGCGGGAGCGCGGGGTGGAGGTGCTGCGGCCGCCGGTGCGGGAGCCGTGGGGCCTGGTCGAGATGTGGGTGGCGGCACCGGACGAGGTGCGGCTGTGCGTCGTCCAGGTGCCGGACGACCACCCCCTGCGCTACCGCCCGGGCCTCTGAGCGCCCCCCGCCCGCTCCGGTGCGCTCCCGTGCACCTCCCGTGAACGCGGCCCGGGCCGGGCAGCCTCCCCGGGTCCGGGGTGGGGAGGTGGGCCATGCACGGCCCGGCGGGGCTCGGCTGGCTGCTCGTCGCGGTGTGCGCGCTGGCCGGCGCAGTGTGCCTGGCGCGGGCCCGGCGCGTCCGCGGCCGGGCCCGCGAGGCCGCGGCCGCCGAGACGGCCATGGCCGCGGCGATGGCCCTCATGGCGCTGCCCGGCGGGCGGCTGCCGCCCGCCGGCTTCGCCGTGCTCTTCGCCGCCCTGACCGCCTGGACGCTCACGCTGCTGGCCCGCCGGGCCCCGCACCAGCTCCACCACGTGGCGGAGGCGGCGGCCATGGGATACGCGGCGACCCTGATGGCGGCCGGCGGCCACCACGGCGGACCGAGCGCGGTCACGGGGCTGCTGGCCCTGTACTTCGCGGGCCACGCGCTCCACGCCGGTGCGCGGTTGCTGCCGGCGGCGGCGGTGGCCCCCTCGGGCGGCCCGCCGGGCGCACCGCCCTGGCCCCTGCTCCCGGGCGTCGCGCACGCCTGCCGCCTGGCCCTGTCGCTGGCCATGTGCCCGATGCTCCTGCTGTGACCGGGCGGACACCGGCGGAGGGCACCCGGGCGACGCGGCGGCTCCGCGGCCGTGAGGCACGTCACTTCACCCTGGGCCACGCGCCGCAGGTACCCGGGCGGTCCTAGGCTGGGGAGCATGACGGTCGCGCTGGCGCTCCTGTTCCTCGGTGCGGTGACGGCGGCACTGGCGCCGCGCGTCCTGGCCCGCAGTCCCTGGGCCGATCGCGAACCGGTGCTCGCCCTGTGGGTGTGGCAGTGCGTCGTGGTGGCGGTGCTGCTGTGCTGCGTGCTGGCGATGGCGCTGTTCGCGGCGGAGGCGTGGCAGGCCGTCAGGGGCCAGGTCTTCGCCCCCGCGCCGCGTCAGGTCGTCGAGGCCTACGCCCTGACCGGCGACGGTCACCCGTGGGCCGCCGTGCTGGCGTTCGCGCTGTTCGCGGGCGGCGCGTGGAGCGCGGCCATGCTGACCCGCGAGGTGCTCGGCGCCCGCTCCCGGCGTCGCGCGCGCCGGCGCGAGCTGCGCACCCGTGCGCCGCTGCTGCCCGGCGAGGAGGAGTCGACGTCGCGGCGGCTGACCGTGCTGGAGGGCGAGCGACCCGGCGCCTGGTGGCTGCCCGGCTCCGCGCCGCGCCTGGTGATCACCACCGGCGCGCTCCACCGCCTCAAGGGACGCCAACTGGACGCCGTGCTCGCCCACGAGGAGGGCCACGTGCGGGCGCGGCACGACTGGCTGCTGCACTCCTCGGCCGCGCTGGCCACGGCGTTCCCCCGGGTGCCGGTGTTCCGGGCGTTCCGGCAGCAGATGCACCGGCTGGTGGAACTGGCCGCCGACGACGTGGCCTCCCGCCGCTTCGGCCGACTCACCACCGCCCTGGCCCTGGTGGGGCTGAACGAGGACCGGGGCGTCTTCGGCCCGTGCCCCTCCCCCGGGTCCGCGCACGGCGACCACCTGCCCCAGCGCGTGAACCGGCTGCTGAGCCCGGCCGACCGGCTCTCGGTGGGGAACCGGCTGCGGGTGACGGCCCTGGCCTCGCTCGTCCCCGTCGTCCCGCTGCTGGTGACCTTCGCGCCGGGCCTGCGGGCGCTGGGCTGAGCGGCCGCCCGGGGGCGCGCGGGGCCTGACGGCAGGCGAAACGCCGTTTCGTGGAGCCGGAAGCGGCCCCACGAAACGGACTAAAAAGGAGAAACCGGTCTCGGACGATCCCCCGCGTCGCCCGAGACCGGCCGTCGGAAACCGCACGCAGGGAGCGGCTCCGGCACCTGGCTGAGTATATTGGCTGGGAGCCAGTCAACGCAGGAGTTACAGCATGTCCCCTCGGAGCGCATCGGTCAACGAGGAATTGCGCCGGCGCTCGCGCGAACGCATTCTCCAGGCGACGATCGAGCTGGTGGAGGAGCGCGGGTTCGAGGCGACGACGCTGGCGGACATCGCTCGCCGCGCGGGCGCGGCGCGCGGGCTGATCTCCTACTACTTCCCCGGCAAGCGCCAGCTCCTGCAGTCCGCCGTGCACCGGCTGATGCACCGGACGCTCCAGGCCGCGCTCGAGCGCGAGCCGGCGCCCAGCGGGCCGGACGCGGGGCGGGAGACGCTGGCGCGGGCGATCGACGCCGTCATCGGGCTGGCCCGGTCACATCCCACGCTGATGCGCACGCACATGGCGGGCATACTCCAGCAGGAGGGGTTCGTCCAGTGCGCGGAGCAGCAGCGGCTGGCCGCCCTGCTGCGGGGCGCGATGGAGGCCTACGGCTCCGCCGACCCGGACACCGACTACCCGCTGCTGCGCGCGCTGATGATGGGCGCCGTCGTCGCGGTCCTGCTGCCGGGCGCGCCCATGCCGCTGCCCCGGCTGCGCGCCGAGCTGTTCGCCCGGTACGGGCTGGACTGGCGGCAGGGGGCCCCGCCGGGCGAGGAACCGCCCGACGGGGCCGTCGTACCACGGGCGCCGCGCGGCGCGTCCCGGGGTGCGGTCAGCGGTAGCGGGGCTGAGTCTGGACGTTGAGCTCCGCCAGGCGCAGCGACTCGGCGCTGTCGGTGCGGCGGTCGTCGATCCGCAGCACGTCCATGCCGTTCTGGTCGTTGGAGTAGATGTGTCCGTTGTAGTAGTACGCGGACCACGTGCCGCCGAAGCTCAGGCGCTCGGTGGACTCCGGACCGCGTTCGAAGTAGCCGATCTCCCGGGGCCGGTGGGAGTTGGTGAAGTCCCACACCGACACGCCGCCCTGGTACCACGACTGCACCATGATGTCGCGGCCGCCGCGCACCGGGATCAGCGAGCCGTTGTGGGCGACGCAGTTCTCGGTGTCGGCCTGGTGCCGGGGGATCTTGTAGTAGGAGCGGAAGTCCAGGCGGGACTTCTCGCCCTTGCCCTTGACGTGGTAGATGCCGTTGGCACCCTTGTCGCCACCGGTGCGCGCGTTGCAGGTGGCGGCTCCGCCGCCGCCCAGCTCGTCGGTGAAGACCACCTTCCGGCCGTCCTTGCTGAAGGTGGCCGAGTGCCAGAAGGCGAAGTTCTCCCGGTCCTGGACCCGGTCGATGACCCGGGGCTGGGCGGGGTCGGTGATGTCCATCAGGATGCCGTCGCCCATGCAGGCGCCCGCCGCGACGCCCTGCGCCGGGAAGGCGGTGATGTCGTGGCAGCCGCTGGTGGGCGTGTTCTGCGGACGGCCCTCCTCACCGGGGTAGCCGCCGTCGGGGAAGAGCCCCGCGAAGGTCGTCAGCTCGGCCTGCTCGGGGGCCTGCCGGGGCACCTTCACCACCGAGATGCCGTCGTGCGGCGGCTGGCAGTCGGGGAACGCCTCGCTGGGGAAGTAGGAGGAGACGTAGACGTAGACGTCCTGGCGGTCGGGCACGAGGGTGTGCGTGTGCGAGCCGCAGGGCGTCTCGACGGCCGAGACGTACCGGGGGTTGCGCTTGTCGCTGATGTCGAAGACGCGGACGCCCTCCCAGGAGTCCTTCTCGCTGGCGGGCTGCGAGACGCTGGAGCAGGAGTCGTCGCTGCGTGAGGAGTCGACGGACAGGAAGAGCAGGTCCCCCGAGACGGACACGTCGTTCTGCGCCCCCGGGCACAGCACCTGGCTGACGATCCGGGGCTGCTCCGGGCGGCTGATGTCGTAGACGACGAAGCCGTCGTAGTTGCCCGCGAAGGCGTAGTCCCCCTGGAAGGCCAGGTCCGAGTTGGTGCCCTTGAGCGCCGACTTCGGCATGTTCGCCAGGTGGGTGATGTTGTCGCTGTGGGCGGTCTCGCCCGGGGCGGGCACCTCGCCCCGCTCGACGGCCTCCTCGACGGCTTCCTGCTGGACGGCGGAGTACTCCTGGGGCGGCACCGGGTCCTCGGGGCCGGGCACGGCGGCGGCCGGATGGGCGGTCAGCAGCGCGGCGAGCATGCCGAACGCCGCCGCGGCCACGCCGATGCGTCTGCGCCGCACGGGGGGTGAGTGCAACGACTTCACGTAACGCCTCCTTCAGCCCCCCGGTCCGGGAGGCACGCGGTAAGGACTTCCGTGCAGTATGGACCTTGCATGCACACCTCAACCAGAGGACATTCAGACCGGTGTTCGCGCACTACTCCTCGCACACCCGGCCGCACGGCCCGTCCGATCCCGAGCCACATCCCGCCCAGGAGGCACAGGTGAACCACCGTCAGGCACCACGCTGGGGCGTCGCGTTCGGCGCCGCGTCCTGCCTCGTCCTCGCCCTCACCGGCTGCACCGGGCAGGCCGGCGAACGGGAGGCGGACGCGGGCCCCGCGGTCATCGCCCCCGGCGCGCCCGGCGAGCGGGCCGAGACGGTCGCGCCGGCGGAGGCCGAGCGGGTCAGCCGCGAGCAGAGCCGGCCCAACGCCGCCGACGTCGCGTTCCTGACGATGATGATCGAGCACCACCAGCAGGCCCTGGAGATGTCCGACCTCGCGGAGCAGCGGGCGGGCAGCGACGCCGTGCGCCGGATGGCCGAGCGCATCCGACTGGCCCAGGACCCGGAGATCACCCTCATGCGCTCGTGGCTGGCGGAACACGACGGGGCGCAGGGGGCGGACGGCGCGGACGGTGGCCATGAAGAGCACGAGGGCCACGAGGGCCATGCGCCCGACCCGCGTCCCGAGCACGGCCGGGGTGGCCACGCGCACGACCACGAGGACCAGCACGACCACGAGGCCATGCCCGGCATGGCCTCACCCGCCCAGATGGCCGAGTTGCGCGACGCCGAGGGCGCCGCGTTCGACGCGCTCTTCCTCACGCTGATGATCGCGCACCACGACGGCGGGGTGGCCATGGCCACCGACGTGCTCACCGAGGGCAACGCCGTGCGCGTGGAGGAACTCGCCACCGAGATGGCCGCACAGCAGTCCGCGGAGATCGAGCGCATGCGCGCGCTCCAGGACTGACGGCGCCGCCCTTCGCGGTGTGCCGGGGTACTCCCCTCGCGGGCCGCGCGGTGCCATCCTGGAGGCACCCGGCGGAAGGGAGACCCGCGGCCGTGAGTGCTCTCAGGCGTGTCGCCGTCGTCGGCTCGGGCCCGAGCGGGGTCTACACCGTCCAGGCACTGCTGGAACGGGACCGCTCGGGCGCCCTCGCCGTCGACGTGCTGGACCGGCTGCCGTGCCCGTACGGCCTGGTGCGCTACGGGGTGGCGCCGGACCACGAGAAGATCAAGTCGCTTCAGCACACCCTGCGCGGCGTCCTGGAGGACCCCAGGGTGCGCTTCGTCGGCAACGTGCCGGTGGGCGCGGGCGGGATCGCCCCCGAGGAGCTGCGCGGGCTGTACCAGGCGGTCGTGTACTGCGTCGGCGCGGCGGCCGACCGCCGGCTCGGCATCCCGGGCGAGGACCTGGCGGGAAGCGTCTCGGCCACGGAGTTCGTCTCCTGGTACAGCGGCCACCCCGACGCGGGCGGCGGCTTCCCGCTGGACGCCGGGTCCGCGGTGGTGCTCGGCGTGGGCAACGTCGCCGTGGACGTGGCGCGCATCCTGGTGCGCGGCGCCGCCGAGCTGCGCGGCACGGACATGCCGCAGGCGCCGCTGGACGCGCTGGCCCGCACCGCCGCACGGCGGGTGCACGTGGTGGGGCGGCGGGGCCCGTCCCAGGCCAAGTTCACCACCAAGGAGCTGCGCGAGCTGGGCACGCTGCCCGGCGTGGACACCGTGGTGCGCGAGGCGGAGCTGCTGCGCGACCCCCGCTACGCCGACCCGGCCGGGCTCCCCGCGCCCGTCCGCCGGAACCTGGCCGTGCTCGGTGACTGGGCGCGCCGCCCGGACACCGGTGCCGCGCGCCGCGTCGACCTGCGCTTCTTCCTGCGCCCGGTCGCCGTGCTGGGCACGGCGGCGGGCGCGGTGCGGGCGGTGCGCTTCGAGCGGACGGCGCCGGACGGGGAAGGCGGGGTGCGCGGCACGGGGCGGTTCCACGAGATCGAGGCCCGGTGGGTCCTGCGGTCGGTCGGCTACCGGGGCGTGCCGCTGCCGGGACTGCCGTTCGACGCCGCCACCGGCACCGTCCCGCACGAGCGCGGCCGCGTCCTGCGCGACGGCGTGCCCGCACCGGGCGAGTACGTGGCCGGGTGGATCAAGCGCGGCCCCACCGGGGTCATCGGCAGCAACCGGCCGTGCGCCAAGGAGACGGTGGCCTCACTCCTGGCGGACGCCGACGCGCTCGCCGCACGCCCGGTGCCCGAGGCGGACCCGCTGCCGCGGCTGGGCGGCGAGGGCCGGACGCCGGTGCCCTGGAGCGGCTGGCTGGGCATCGAGGCGGCCGAGGCCGAGCTGGGACGCACTCTGGCGCGGACCACGGTGAAGATCTCCGACTGGCCGGGCCTGCTGCGCGCCGCGCGGGCCCCCGGCCGCAGTTGACGGCCGGCGCCGGCCGGCCGGGCGCCGCCGGGCCGAGCGTCGCTCAGGACCGCCCGGCCGCGCCGCCGCCCGAGTCGCCCGGGTCGCCGGCGGCGCCCGAGTCGTCGGCCCCGGTGGTGTGCCCGGCGGCCGCGTCCTGGCGGGCGGCCGCGCTGAGCACGCTGGCCAGCAGGCCGGGGAAGCGCGCGTCCAGGTCCGCGCGGCGCAGCGCGTTCAGCTTCGCCGTCCCCCGGTAGGTCTGGCTGATGACCCCGCTCTCGCGCAGCACCCGGAAGTGATGGGTGCTCGTGGACTTGCTCACGGGCAGTTCGAGCGCCGAGCAGCTCTGTTCGGCCGGGCAGGCGGCCAGCCGCCGCACGACCGCGAGGCGCATCGGGTCGGCGAGTGCGTGCAGCACCTGCTCCAGGGTGAGGTCGGCGCGGGCCGGATGCGCCAGCTCCCGGCCGGGCGCCGCGTTCGTGGTCGAGGTCGTGGTCGAGGTCGAGGTCGAGGTCGAGGGCAGCGTCGTCACGCCTCCCATACTACGACCACTTTCGTAGTTTGACAGATGACGTACTACGACGTTTATCGTAAGAGCGCGCCGCACCGCGCACCGCCCCCAGCGAAGGAGCCTCCGTGAGCGTCCTGTTCGAGCCGTACACCCTGCGGTCCCTCACCGTGCCCAACCGGATCTGGATGGCGCCGATGTGCCAGTACTCGGCCGCGACGCAGGGCCCGCTCACCGGCGTGGCGACGGACTGGCACCTGGCGCACTACGCGGCACGCGCCGTCGGCGGCACCGGCCTGGTGCTCGTCGAGGCCACCGCGGTCAGCCCCGAGGGCCGGATCAGCCCGGCCGACCTGGGCCTGTGGAACGAGGAGCAGACGGCCGGGCTGCGCCGCGTCGCCGAGTTCCTCACCGCCCAGGGCACGGTGCCCGGCATCCAGCTCGCCCACGCCGGGCGCAAGGCCGCCACCGACGCCCCGTGGCGGGGCGGCGCACCGCTCGCACCCGAGCAGGGCGGCTGGCGGCCGCACGCGCCCAGCCCGGTACCGTTCGACGCCGCCCACCCGGTGCCCGAGGAGCTGACGCCCGAGCAGATCCGCGGCGTCGTGGACCAGTTCGCCGACGCCGCCCGCCGGGCGCTGGCCGCGGGGTTCCAGGTCGCCGAGATCCACGGCGCCCACGGCTACCTCATCGGCGAGTTCCTCTCCCCGCACAGCAACCACCGCAGCGACGCCTACGGGGGTTCCTTCGAGGGCCGCACCCGCTTCGCGCTGGAGGTCGTGGACGCGGTGCGGGCGGTGTGGCCGCAGGACCTGCCGCTGTTCTTCAGGATCTCGGCCACCGACTGGCTGGCGGACGGCGGCTGGACGGTCGACGACACGGTGCGGCTGGCGGGCCTGCTGCGGGCCCACGGTGTGGACCTGCTCGACGTCTCCAGCGGCGGCAACGCGGCCGACGTGACGATCCCGACCGGGCCGGGCTACCAGGTGCCCTTCGCCGCCCGGGTGCGCGCCGAGACCGACCTGCCGGTGGCCGCCGTGGGACTGATCACCGAGCCGGGACAGGCGGAGAAGATCCTCGCCTCCGGGGAGGCCGACGCCGTCCTCCTGGGGCGCGAGCTCCTGCGCGAGCCGTACTGGGCGCGGCGCGCCTCCCGCGAGCTGGGCGCCGGCGGCGTCCCGGTCTCCCCGCCCGTACCGGACCAGTACGGGCGCGCCATGCGCTGAGAGCGAGCGACGCCGCGCTCCGGCCCGGGCGGTGGCACGCGCGGGCCGCTGTCCGGGGCCGGGCAGCGGCCCTCCCGCGCACGCGCGCGAACCCGGCCCGGTCGGGAGGCGCCGTCCACGGACGGTGGCGCCGCCCGGCACCGGATGGCCACCGGCCTCCCGGCCGACCCGCGCGCGTGCGGTGCGGTGTGACGGGAGCGGTGCCGCGCCGTCGGCGGCAGCCAGTAGGGTGGCGCCCGTGGCTGCACGACCCTTGAGTGAGATCGTCGAAGCGGGCTGGGCGAAGGCGCTGGACCCGGTCTCCGAACGCATCGCCGCGATGGGCGACTTCCTGCGCGCGGAGATCGCCGCCGGACGCACGTACCTGCCCGCGGGCGCCAACGTCCTGCGCGCCTTCCAGCAACCCTTCGACGACGTGCGGGTGCTGATCGTGGGTCAGGACCCCTACCCCACCCCCGGCCACGCCGTCGGGCTCTCCTTCTCCGTGGCGCCCGAGGTGGCGCCGCTGCCGGGCAGCCTGGAGAACATCTTCCGGGAGCTGCACACCGACCTCGGAGCGCCCCGCCCGTCCAACGGCGACCTCACGCCGTGGACCCGGCAGGGCGTCCTGCTGCTCAACCGCGCCCTCACCACCGCGCCGCGCCGACCGGGGGCGCACCGGGGCAAGGGCTGGGAAGAGGTCACCGAACAGGCCATCCGCGCGCTGGCGGCGCGCGGCACGCCACTGGTCGCCGTGTTGTGGGGGCGGGACGCGCGCAACCTGCGCCCGCTGCTGGGCGGCGTGCCGACGGTGGAGTCCGCCCACCCCTCCCCCATGTCCGCCGACCGCGGCTTCTTCGGCTCGCGCCCCTTCAGCCGCACCAACGAGCTGCTGGCGGGACAGGGCGCGGAACAGGTCGACTGGCGCCTGCCGTGACCGGCTGGGTGCTCGGCGTCGACTCCGGCGGGTCGGGGCTGCGCGTCGCCCTCGCCCCGGCGGCGCCCGGGCCGGTGGGCACCCCTGGGCCGGTGGTGACCGCGCCGCCCGTGCGCACCGGTGCCGGCGGGATCGACGCCGGGGACCTGCTGGAGCGGCTCGTCCCCGCCGCCCGGGCCCTGCTCGCCGACGCGCCTCACGCGGCCGGTGGCGCGGCGCTGCGCGCGGTGTGCGTGGGCGCCGCGGGCATGGCGACGCTGGGCGAGCGGCTCCGCGCGGAGCTGCCCACCGCGCTTGCCGGGGCCTTCGGCACCCCCCGGCTGGCGCTCGCGGCGGACGCGGTGACGGCCTACGCCGGGGCACTGGGCCAGCGCCCCGGGGCGGTGGTCGCCGCGGGCACCGGCCTGATCGCCGTCGGCACGGACCTGTCGACGTGGCACAGGGCGGACGGCTGGGGGCACCTGCTCGGGGACTGCGGCGGCGGCGCCTGGATCGGCCGGGCGGGGCTGGAGGCCGCGCTGCGGGCGCACGACGGGCGCCCGGGCGGCTCCCCGCCCCTGCTGGCGCGGGCGGAAGCGGTCTTCGGGCCCGTCGCCGGTCTGCCGGGCCGGCTGTACCCGCGGGCGGACCGCGCCGCGGTGCTCGCCTCCTTCGCGCCGGAGGTGGCGCACTGCGCCGCCCACGACCCGGTCTCGGCGCGCGTCCTGCGGGAAGCGGCGGCGCACATCGCCGACTGCGCCGCCGCCGCGTGCCCCCCGGCCGCGCGGCCCGAGGTGGCCGTCACCGGCGGACTGGTGCGCCTGGGCGCGCCGCTGCTGGGACCGCTGCGCGCGCGGCTGGCCGCGCGACTGCCGTCGGCGCGCGTCGTCGAGCCGGCCGGCGACCCGCTGGCCGGGGCCCTGCTGGTGGCCGCCCGGCTGGCCGCTGACGCGCTGGAGCTGCCGCTGGACCCGGCCCTGCTGCACCTGCCCTGACCAGCGAAAGCGCGCCGGATGCGGCGGACTTCCACAAATTCCGGCGCGCTCCGCCGACGCAACACGCGGGACGATTCGGGCGAACCCGCACTGGTCGACCCCGGCCCCGGTGCGGAGACGGCCAAGGCATTAGCATGCGGCGCCATGAGCTCCTCCACTGGGCCCGAAGGCGGGCTGCCCGTACGAATGCCGCGTCCCCGCAAGCCTGGACGGCACCGCCGGCCCGAGCCCGTCGTCGCCCCCGAGGGCGCGCCAGCCCTGGTGCTCGCCGTGCCCGGCCGCCCGTCCGCCCCGGTGCGTGCGCTGGCCGAGGAGATACTCAGCATCGCCCGCTCCGAGCTGCCCGGTCTCGACGCCCGGATCGGCTTCGTGGACGGCGCGGACGAGGAGTTCCCGGCGCTGTCGGCCGTGCTGGCCGCGAGCGCGGGCGAGCGGGCCACGCGCGTGGCCCCGGTGGCGGTGGGGGGCGCCGAGGCGACGGAGGGCGTGGAGCACCCCGAGGAGCCGGCCCCGGGCACGGAGCCCGGCGTCGTGGTGGTGCCGCTGCTCGCGGGCCCCGACCCGGCCGTCCTGGACCGCATACGGCGGGCCGTGGCCGACAGCGGCTCGTCCGCCGAGCTGGCCGAGGTGCTGGGGCCGCACCCGCTGCTGGCCGAGGCCGTGCACGTGCGGCTCTCCGAGGCCGGTCTCGCCCGCGCCGACCGGGCGCGGCTGTTCACCGTGGCGACGGCCGCCGACGGGATCGTCCTGGTCACCAGCGGCGGCGCCGAGGCGGTGCAGGTCGCGGGCATCACCGGCATGCTGCTGGCGGCCCGCCTGGCGGTGCCGGTGCTGGCGGCCGCGCTGGACGAGGAGGGCGCCGTGGCCCGTGCCGCGGCGGAGCTCACCTCCTCCGGCTCGCAGCAGCTCGCGCTCGCGCCGTGCCTGATCGGCCCCGAGGTGCCCGAGGGACTGCTCGCCGAGGCCGCCCGGGAGGCGGGCTGCCCGGCGGCCGAGCCGCTGGGGGCCTACACCGCCATCGGCAAGCTGGTCGCCTCCGCGTACGGCGCGGCCTCCGGCATCACCGCCACCCCCGCGGCCGTCCGCTGACGCGCCCGCGCCCCGCGCGCGGCGCGGTGTGCCCCGTGGCCCGGGCGGGCCGCGGGGCGGGCGTCGTGACAGACGTTGCTCAACCGGCCGTGGCCGGAAGCGCGGCGAGAGGCTCGGCCCGGGGTCTCCCGGCCGAGCCTCCCGCGTGGGCGGCTGCCGGGCCCGGCGGCGACGGCGACCGGGCTTACGTGTCAGCCGGCCGCGGCCCCGGGCCGGCCTCCGGGCCGTCCCGCACCTGGCGGCTCCATCGCATCCCTGAGCTGGAGCGTCGCGGCGACCACGAGAGCTCGGGCTCCGGCCGCGGGGGCGTGCCCGTGCGCCCACGGGCGGCGCCGGCTCGCGGCGGCGGGCCGACCGCGGCGGCGGCTGGTCCGCCGGAGCGGGCGCGAGGCCGCCGCAGCGGGCGCGGAGTCGTTACGCGGCGGTCTGGAACGGGGCGCGCGGTGCGCTGTGCACCGGCGCCGCGAGGCCCACGAGGGCCGACTCCAGGCCGTGCAGGTGGCCGAGGGCGCGCTCGACCGCCGGATGGGGCGACTCGGCCGCCTGGGCCGGCACGGGACCGGTCGCCGCGGTGGCCGCAGCCTGCTGCCGCAGCAGCCGGTGGACGGCGGCCTCCACGCGGGCGCAGGCGGCGCTCAGCCGGGCGTCGTGCGAGGCCCGCGGATCGGCGGCGGTCTCGGCCAGGCCCTTCGCCTCCCGGGCGCACTCGTCGAGCAGCGCCAGCACCAACCGCGCCCGGGACTTGCGCGCGCGGTGGAGGTTGAGCGGGTGGACCAGCGGCGCGAGGGCGGCCCGGGCACGGCCCAGCAACAGCTCCAGCTCGGCGATCCCGGCCGCGGGGTCGGCCGTCCGGTCGCCGGACAGCCGCCGGGCGGCCTGCTCGGTGCACCGGTGCAGGCACAGCACGGCGCGCTCGATCCAGGCGCTGGTGGCCGCGTGCGTGGTGACCGGCAGCACGAGTGCCACCGCGAGCGCGGCGCCCAGCGCACCGACCGCCGTCTCCACCACGCGCAAGCCCAGCAGCCCCGCGTTCAGCACGTCCAACATCCCGTACAGCAGCCCGACCATCACCGTGACGAAGAACATCATCCAGCTGTAGGAGACGGCGGCCGTGTAGAAGATGCCGAAGACGCACACCGCGACGACGGCCGCGGTGGGCACCGGCGCGCCGTCCACCGGCAGGGCGACCAGCAGCCCGGCGGCGATGCCGCACACGGTGCCCAGGACCCGCCGGAAGCCCCGCACCAGCGTCTCGCCGCGCGAGGCGGTGTTGACGAAGATCCACCAGGCCGCGCCCACCGCCCAGTACCAGCGCTCGTGGGACAGCGCCTGCCCCGCGGCCAGCGCGAGGCCGCAGGCGACGGTGGCCTGCACGGCCTGCCGGGTGGTCGGGCACCGCAGGCCCCGCCGTTCGGCCATGGCGGGCACCGCGGGGGGCGGGTCGCGCCGTTCGATGGGCCACAGCCCGAAGCGCACCAGGGCCGCGGCGGCCAGGGACAGCAGGACGGCGGCGCCGAACCCGGCCAGCTCGGCGGGCGAGGGGTGCAGGAACTGGGCGACGAAGAACATCATGAAGGCGAAGATGCCCAGCGCGTTGCCGCGCGGCCCGTAGCGCCGGGCGTAGACACCGGCGAAGACGACGGCGAGGAAGGCCGCGTCGCGAGCCAGCGGCATCGTGTGCAGCAGTGCGGCCAGCGCCAGCACGGGGAGCCCCGCCAGGGGGAGCAGCGCGGTCGTGACCGCCTGCCGGGAGACGGCGGGGTCGGTGACCGTGAACAGCGCGAGCAGCGCCGCGAGGCCGCCGGTGATGACCGACGTCAGCCCCAGGCCGGTGAGCGCGACGGCGACGACCGCGAGGCCGATGCCGAGCACCGCGCGCAGCGACGAACGAAGCCTGATCCTTTGGGGATCGGGCGCGACGAACATCCGCTTCACTGCGTGCTCCCCACCTCCTGGTCGACCGGTCCGACGTCTTCCGCGCCCGGTTTGCCCTTGTCCGCATCGTGATACGACACCGATGGAAGCACCTCGTGGTGCCTGCATCCAAATCGGTGCCGCGCCGGTTCCGCCCTGCTCAGGGGGGTGACGAGAGCACCACCCGCCCCGGTGCTCCCTGGCTCCGGCGCAGGCTGGGCGGCGGGCGGCGCACCCGTGGTGCTCCGCCGTGCGGCCGGGTGGTGGCCGGTGCGGTGTGGCCGACTTCACCGGGGGCGCGCCCGTTTCGCCGGGTTCCGGCCGACCCGGGGCGCCGCGGGCCCGCGCTCCGTTGCGCGGACGTCCCCGGCGTCGCGGAGCGCCGGCCCCCTCCCGGGAGGCGCGCGGCCGCGCGTACGGGCAACCGGCGCGGGCGGTCACGCTATTCCCGGGCCCGTCGAGGCGCGCAGGGCGGTGAGGGCACGGGGTGCGGCGCACGGAGCGGCTGGGGCACGTGTGTGAACCGCGGAGCGGCCGGTCGCGGGCGGGCCCCGGCCGTCGCCGTCCGGCGGGTCTCTCCGGTCGCCGGCCCTTCCCGAAGCGCGCCCCCGTCCGCGCCGCCCGCACCGGCGCGGCGCGGCAGGCGCGGCGCGGCAGGCGGGACGCGGCACGCCCGGACCGCAGCCGCCCGCGCGTCCAGCACCGCGGCGGCCGGAAACCCGCCGAGACCGGGCCTCAGCCGAGGAAGGAGAGCCGCACCTGGCGCCGCGGGTTGTCGCGGTTGGTGTCGACCAGGCACACCGACTGCCACGTGCCCAGGGCGAGGCGCCCGTCGACGACCGGCAGCGTGGCGTGCGGCGGGACGAGCGCGGGCAGTACGTGGTCGCGGCCGTGCCCGGGGCTGCCGTGCCGGTGCCGCCAGCGGTCGTCGGCGGGGAGCAGGTCGCGCAGGGCCGCGAGCAGGTCGTCGTCGCTGCCCGCCCCGGTCTCCAGGACCGCGAGGCCGGCGGTGGCGTGCGGGGTGAAGACGTTGAGCAGCCCGTCCCGGCCCGCGGCCACGTCCCGGAGGTAGCGCTCGCACTCGCCGGTGAGGTCGGCGACCGTCTCGGAGGTGCCGGTGGTGACGTCGATGACGCGCGTGGTGAACCGTTCACTCATCCCTCCATCCTGCCCCGGAAGAGCGCGGGCCCCGAAGTGGTTGAAAGTTGCATGAACACAGTGGAGGCCGTCGTCGTCGGCGGTGGGCAGGCGGGCCTGTCCGCCGCCTACCACCTGCGGCGGCGCGGTTTCGTGCCGCACCGCGAGTTCGTGCTCCTCGACCACGCGCCGCGGCCGGGCGGCGCCTGGCAGTTCCGCTGGCCGACGCTGACCTACGGCACGGTGCACGGCATGCACGCGTTGCCCGGTATGGCGCTGGCCGAGGCCGACGCCGGCCCGGACCGGCCCTCGGCGGAGGTGATCGGCGCCTACTTCGCGCGGTACGAGGAGGCGTTCGCGCTCCCGGTCCGCCGTCCGGTCGACGTGCGCGCCGTGCGCGCGGCTCCCGGTGGGCGGCTGCGCGTGGAGACCTCCGCCGGGGTCTGGCACACCCGCGCCCTGATCAACGCCACCGGCACCTGGGAACAGCCGTTCTGGCCCCGGGTGCCCGGGCAGGAGACCTTCCGCGGCCGCCAGGTGCACACCCGCGACTACCCGGGCCCGGAGGCTTTCGCGGGCCGTCGCGTGGTCGTCGTGGGCGGCGGCACCTCGGCCGTGCAGCACCTGCTGGAGATCGCCGGAACGGCCGCGGCGACCACGTGGGTCACCCGGCGGCCACCGCGCTTTCGCACCGGCCCGTTCGACGCGGAGGCCGGGCGCGCCGCCGTCGCCCGCGTCGAGGAGCGGGTGCGCGGCGGGCTGCCGCCGCAGTCCGTGGTCTCGGTCACCGGGCTGCCGATGACCGAGGCGATGGAGCGGGCCCACGCGCGGGGCGTGCTGGAACGGCTGCCCATGTTCGACCGGGTGACGCCCGACGGCGTGGCGTGGGACGACGGGCGGCACGTGGCGGCCGACGCCCTAGTGTGGGCGACCGGCTTCCGCCCGGCGCTCAACCACCTGGCTCCCTTGCGCCTGCGCGAACCGGGCGGCGGCGTCCGGCTGGCGGGCACCCGGGTGGTGCGCGACCCGCGCGTTCACCTGGTCGGGTACGGGCCGTCGGCGAGCACCATCGGCGCCAACCGGGCGGGCCGCGCGGCGGTGGCGGACGTAGCCGCCCTGCTGGGACGCGCGGGGCGGCACCCCACACCTCTCGAACCGGTGGGCGGTTCCTCACCCGATGGCGTGGCAGCGGAGCATCCGGCTGCCGTATAGCCCTGTGACGCACGATGCTTACGGTGCGCAAGCGACGGGCTGCAGACCGCGTTTCGCGCCCCCGCCCGCTGTCCCACGCGGTGCCGGGGCAGTCCCACTGACCACGCAAGGAGAACGCACCACCATGGATCTGCTCACCAACCTGCTCGCCGGTGTCATCCACTTCGTGGGCTGGCTGATCTGACAGACCCCGACCCTCGCGGCGCCGCCCCTCCTGTCCCACGGCGGGGGCGGCGCCGCCGTGTGTGCCACCCCCGCCGTGCGCGGCGCGGGAGCGGGACGCGGCTCCGGGCGGGGGCAGGGCGCGCCCGGACGGACCCGGGATGGGCGTCCGGGCGGGGCTCCGCTGCGGACAGCACGCCGGGCGGCCGGGCGAAACCCCGTTGGGCCACCCGACACAGCGCCGTAGGCTCGCTGCCCATGACCCTGGCTTACGGTCGCTACTGCGACGAACTCCTCACCCAGACCCGGGCGCTGTGCGCCGTCCTCACCACGGCCGACCTGGGCCGGACGGTCCCGACCTGCCCCGACTGGACCCTCGCCCAGCTCGCGGAACACGTCGGCCAGGCCCAGCGCTGGGCCGCCCACCTCGTCCGTACCCGGGCCACCGCCGACGTCGACGAGGAGGACATCCCCGACTACACGGCCCCCGCGCACACCGACGCCGAGGCCCTGAGCGCCTGGCTCGCCGACGCCGCCGACGAGGCCTCCGCCGCGCTGCTGGCCGCGGGCCCGGGCACCGAGGTGTGGACCTGGTGGACGCAGCAGCGCACCGACTTCTGGGCCCGGCGCATGACGCTGGAGACGGTGGTGCACCGCGCAGACGCCTGCCTGGCGGCCGGCATACCCTTCACCGTCACGCCGGAGGTCGCCGTCGACGCCATCGACGAGTGGCTGGAGCTGGTGTGCAGCCCGGCGCTGTGGGAGTACAAGGAGGAGCTGCGCGGGCTGAGCGCACGAGCCGGTGAGAGCCTGCACCTGCACGCCACCGACGCCCCGGCCGAGTACGGCGCCGAGTGGACGGTCGAAGTGGGCGCCTTTGGCCTCGCCTGGCGCCGCGGCCACGCCAAGGCGACGGTGGCCCTGCGCGGCCCGCTCACCGACGTCCTGCTCGCCTTCTACCGCAGGCTGCCGCTGACCAGCGAGCGCGTCGAGGTGCTGGGCGATGGGGAGCTGCTGGAGTTCTGGCTGGAGCGCGCGAGCTTCGACTGAGCACGCGCACCCGCGCCCGCGCGCGCGGGGCCAGGTCGCGGGCCGTCTGCGATGCTCGGGGCATGACGCCTGTGGCTTCCCGCGTGGCCGCGCTCCTCGGCCACGCCGTCGCCTTCGAACACCCGGTCGGCGGCGGCTCCATCTGCGACGCGTGGCAGGTCGGCCTCGGCGACGGGCGCGCCGTCTTCGCCAAGACCCTGCGCGACGCGCCGCCCGACTTCTTCGCCACCGAGGCGGCCGGACTGGCGCGGTTGCGCGCGACGGGGGCGGTCGCCGTCCCCGCCGTCCTGGTGGACGCGACGGGCCTGCTCGTCCTGGAGTGGGTGGACGGCGCGCCCGCCGACGCCCGCCAGGCGGAGCGGCTGGGCCGCGACCTGGCGGCCCTCCACGAGACCCGCGCCGACTCCTGGGGCACCCCGGGACGGCCCTGCTACCTCGGCCCCCTCCCGCTGCCCTCCCCCGCCACCGGACGCGGCGCGGCCGAGGACTGGCCGGCCTTCCACGCCGAGTACCGCCTTGGGCCGCTGCTGCGCCGCGCGGTCGACGAGGGCGGCATCGCCCCCGCCGACGCCCGCGCCGTCGAGGAGCTGTGCGTCCGGCTGCCGGAGGTGGCGGGTCCGCCGCAGGCCCCGGCGGTGATCCACGGTGACCTGTGGTCCGGCAACGTGCACTGGGCCGCCGACGGGCGGGCCCGGCTCATCGACCCCGCCGCCCAGGGCGGCCACCCCGAGACCGACCTGGCGCTCCTGGAGCTGTTCGGGTGCCCGCGCCTCCCCCGCGTCCTGGCCGCGTACGCCGAGGCGCGCCCGCTCCCGGGACGCGCGGAACGGGTGCCGCTGCACCAACTGCAGCACCTGCTCGCCCACGCCGCGCTCTTCGGCGGCGGCTACGGCGCGCAGTGCGGCAGCGCCGCCCGGGCCGCGCTGCGGGCGGGCGGTGGGTGAGGCGCGTCCGCAGGGCGCGCCGGGACGCGGGCCCTGCGGGGCGGGAGCGGGTGAGTGCGGCGTCGCGGGGGTGTACGGCCGTCGGTGGGTGAGCGCACTCAGGCCCACCGCCGCGCCGGATGTGGCGCCGGGCCCATCGGACCGTCCGTCCAGCGGGCCACCACGACCGCGCTCTGCGTCCGGTCCGTCGTCGTCGCCCTCGCGTTCGCGCTCGCGCGCCGGGCACGGTCACCGCGGGCACCGCCCGCCTGGCGCTCGGCCCTGGGGACAGGGCTCCGTGGCGCTGGTCCGCTCTTCCTGACCCCTCGACGTTCACGCCCGCCAAGTGGTCCGCGACCCGCGGGAGACACTGCGGGCCACCGACCGCGTCGGCCGGACGCGCACGGACGAGCCGATCGCCGCGGCACGACGCGTTCGGGACCAAGGGCACCCGCTTCGGGCCGGGCGGTCACCGCACGCGGGTGCCGTCAGCCGACCTGCTCGGTGAACACCTGGTGGGCCCGGTCGTCGAAGAGGACGAACCTGACCTCATCCACCGCCGCGTCCGCGGCCCGCACCGACTCCACCGCGATCCGGGCGCCGTCCTCCAGCGGCCAGCGGTAGACGCCGGTGGACAGGGCCGGGAACGCCACCGACCCGGCGCCCAGCTCGTCGGCCACCCGCAGGGACTCGCGGTAGCAGGAGGCGAGCAGCCCCGAGCGGTCCTCGCCGGAGGACCACACCGGGCCCACCGTGTGGATGACCCAGCGCGCGGGGAGCCGCCCGGCGGTCGTGGCCACCGCCTGCCCGGTCGGCAGGCCCTCGGCGTACCGGGACGCGCGCAGGGCGCGGCACTCGGCCAGGATTTTGGGGCCGCCCACGCGGTGGATGGCGCCGTCGACCCCGCCGCCGCCCAGGAGGGAGGAGTTCGCCGCGTTGACCACGGCGTCCACCTGCTGCCGGGTGATGTCTCCGCGCACGCATGTGACCCTCATGCGGCCATCCTGCCACGCTGTCGGCGCGCGGCAGGGGCGCGCCGCCCGTAGCATCCGCACATGGCCGCGCGCTTCAAGGACCTCGCCCTGGACGCCGTCGACCACCAGGCGACGGCCGACTGGTGGTGCACCGCGCTGGGGTACAGCCGACGGCTGGCGCAGCCGGGCCACGAGCCGCCGCCGCCCCAGTGGCCGGTGCCCATCCACGACCCGCGCGGTAGCGGGCCGCTCATCTGGGTCAATCCCGTTCCGGAGCCGAAGCGGGTGAAGAACCGCATGCACCTGGACGTGTGGGGGGACACGGCCGAGCTGCTCGCCCTGGGCGCGACCCTGATCCGCCGGCACGACGCGCGGCACGACTGGGACGTCCTGGCCGATCCGGAGGGCAACGAGTTCTGCGTCTTCCCGCCGCCGGGCGGGCCCCGCATCCCGCTGACCCGCCGCTGACCGCGGCGCACCCGCCCGCCGTCGGGCGACCCCCGCCCCGGGTCACGGGAGGGGCGCCGCATGGGGCAGGCTACCCCCGTGATCGACACCGTGGCATGGATTCACCTGCGGGACGGCCGCATCCTCACCGCCCGCACCAGGGGCCGCACGCTGTTCTACGTACCCGGCGGCAAGCGGCACACCGGCGAGAGCGACGTGGAGACGCTCGTGCGGGAGGCGCGGGAGGAGCTGACCGTCCGGTTGCTGCCCCACACGGCCGCGCACGTCGGCACCTACGAGGCGGCCGTGGACGAGGGCGACCCCCGCAGGGTGACGATGGCGTGCTACACCGCCGACCACCACGGCACCCCCACGCCCGCCGGCGAGATCGCCGAGATCGCCTGGCTGGCCTACGCGGACCGCGAGCGCACCCCGCCGGTGGACCGGCTCGTCTTCGACCGGCTGTACGCCGACGGCCTGCTGCGCTGACGGCCCGCCGCGCTGACCCGGCCGGACGGCGCCCGCCCAGCGGTCGTCAGCCCGGCAGCTCCACGGGGGCCGGGGTGCGCGCGTCACGGCGCACGAGCGCGGCGTACCGGCCCCCGCGCGCCATCAGCTCCTCGTGGGTGCCGAGCTCGGCGATCGCCCCGCCCTCCAGCACCAGGATCTGGTCCGCACCGCGGATCGTGGACAGGCGGTGCGCGATCGTGATGGTGGTCCGCCCGGCGGACAGCTCGTCGATGGCGGCCTGCACCGCCTGCTCGGTCGTGGCGTCCAGGGCGGAGGTGGCTTCGTCCAGGATGAGCACGGGCGGATCGCGCAGGATCGTGCGCGCGATGGCCAGGCGCTGCTTCTCCCCGCCCGAGAAGCGGTAGCCGCGCTCGCCCACCAGCGTGTCGTACCCGTCCGGCAGGGCGGCGATGTGGTCGTGGATCTGGGCGGCCTTCGCCGCGGCGACCAGCTCGTCGTCGCTCGCGTCGGGCTTGGCGAAGCGGAGGTTCTCGGCGACGGAGGCGTGGAAGAGGTAGGTCTCCTGGGAGACGACGCCCACCGCACGGGCCAGCGACGCGAAGTCCAGGTCCCGTACGTCCACACCGTCCACGGTGACCCGGCCCGCGCTGACGTCGTACAGGCGCGGCACCAGGTAACCCAGCGTCGTCTTGCCCGAACCGGTGGCGCCCACCAGGGCCAGGCTGGAACCGGCGGGCACGCTCACGTCGATGCCGCGCAGCGTGGGCTCCTGGTTTCCGGCGTAGTGGAAGGAGACGTCCTCGAACCGGACGTCACCGCGCGGCGCCGCCAGGTGGACGGGGTCGGCGCGCTCGGCGAGCTCCACCGGCAGGTCCAGGTACTCGAAGATGCGCTGGAAGAGCGCGAGCGAGGCCTGGACGTCGACGCCGGTGTTGAGCAGGGACACCGCCGGGCGCAGCAGGCCCTGCTGCAGCGTGACGAAGGCCACCAGGGTGCCCAGGGACAGGGCCGGGCCGCCGACTTCCAGCAGGAGCCCCGCCGACCAGTAGAGCAGCGCCGGAATGGCGGCCATGATGATCCCGATCGTGGCCATGCGCCAGCGCCCCGCCATGCTGGAGCGGATCTCCAGGCGCGCCAGCCGATGCGACTCGTCGGCGAAGCCACTGGTCAGAGAGTCGGACCGGCCCATCGTGCGGCCCAGCAGGATACCGCTGACGGACAGCGACTCGGTCACCATCGCGGCCATCGCGGCCATCTGCTGCTGCCGGGCGGTGGTGATCTTCTTGCGCTCGCGGCCCACCCGGCGGCTGATCCACACGAACAGGGGCAGCAGCGCGAGGGAGACCAGGGTCAGCCTCCAGTCCAGGACCAGCATCGCCACGATCGTGGCGATGACGGAGGTGGCGTTGGAGACCAGGGAGGTGGCCGTGGAGGTGACCGTGGCCTGCATGCCGCCGATGTCGTTGGCGATGCGCGACTGCACCTCCCCGGTGCGCGTCGTGGTGAAGAAGGACAGCGGCATCTGCTGGAGCTTGGTGTAGACGCCGGTGCGCAGGTCGTGCATGACCCGCTGTCCGACCGTGGTGGAGATCAGCGTCTGCAGGACGCCGAAGACGCTCGTGAGGACGGCGGTGGCGATCATGCCGAGGGCGAGCACGGTGAGCAGGCCGGTGCGCCGCTCGGGGATGGCGACGTCGAGGATCTCGCGCAGGAGGAAGGGCGAGGCGACGGTCACCAGCGAGGCCGCGGCCACCAGCGCGCCCACCACGGCCAGCCGCCCGCGGTAGGGGCGGAAGAGCCGCATGATCCGGCCGAGCTGGGCCGGCGGCTCGGGACGCCCCGGCGTCTTCGGGGGCGGGGTCCACTGGGGTGTGTCGGGGTGCATGGGCTCCTTGGATTCTCGGACCAGGGCGCCGGAGCGCGAAGGAAGCGCGCTCCGGCTCTGCCGGGGACGATAGCCGATAGTTACCTATGTTCACAATGAACTGCGTCCTGTTAGGGTCGCGGCATGGCTTCCCCCGACACCGACGGCTCGCTCGCCGACCAGCTCATCCGCCTCACCCGGCGGCTGCACCGCGCCCAGCGGCACCGGCTGGAACCGTTGGGTCTCACGCCCGCCCAGGCCCGGCTGCTGGGTGTGGTGGCGCACTACGACACCGCCCCGCGCATGGCCGACCTGGCGCAGCGGCTGGACGTGGTACCCCGCGCCGTGACCACCCTGGTCGACCACCTGGAGGGACGCGGAGCCGTGTGCCGGGTCGCGGACCCGGCCAGCCGCCGCGTCGTCCGCATCGAGCTGACCGAGTGCGGCCGCGGGTTGCTGGCCGAGTTGCGCCACGCCCGCCGCACGGCGGCCGAGGAGCTGCTGGCACCGCTGGCCGCGGGACAGCGCGCCCAGCTCAGCGAGCTGCTCGCGGCGCTGGACGCACCCCGCGGCGGGCGCGGGTGAGCGGCGGGTGACCCGCGGCTCCGGGGCCAGGCCACCGCTCCGGGCGACCGGCGACCCCGCGCGGGAGCACGGAAGGAGCCGGTGCACCGCGGCGCCCGGCCCCCGGGGTCAGGAGACGAACCCCAGCGCGTAGAGCCCCCCGGCGCCCCCGGCCACACCGAAGGCGGGCATCAGCACCTTGTTCTCCACCCAGTGACCTGCGGGGAAGCGCAGGAAGGAGGGCGTCCCCACCGGGTACCAGCGCCGGTCGCCGATGGGCAGCGGCCACAGCACCGGGCACCCGGAGAGGGTGAGCGCGTCGCCGATGGTGTGCACCACCGCACCCAGGACGATCGGCAGCCCCAGCCACAGGTACTCCTGCCCGGGCGCCCCGAACAGCCAGTCCGAGCCGTTGCCCGGACGGTCCAGGACGCCGGCGAGTATCCACGCCCCGGCCGCGCCCAGCAGCCAGACCAGGACGTCGCTGGAGGCGCGGGCGGCGCGCCAGAGCAGCCCCTCGACCGCGAGCACCATGTGGACGAAGAGGATGCCCAGGACCGCCCACCGCCCGCCGATTGCCGCGAGGGCGGAGAACCCGGCGCCGATGAAGGCCGCCCATATCCAGGTGTGGGTCAGCGTGCGGTGGCCGCCGCTGCGCTTGCGCTCCCCCTTGCCGCGCGTGGCGTTGAACACGGCGGTCGACAGCTTGTCGATGGCGACGGCCAGCAGCCGGGAGACCGGCCCGAAGGCCCGGGATATCGTGGCCGACTTCTGGTCCAGGTCCGGAGCGAGCGCCGCCCCGGAGCAGATGAGCGTACCGGCCACGAGGACCGGCCACGGCATCGGATGGCCGAGCGCGTACACCGCCGCACCCACCCCGAGCCACGCCGCGGCCCCCGACAGGGAGTGTGCCGGTCCCATCATCTGCGTCCCACCCCATCGCCGTACTGTGCGCCGCCGCGGCCGAGTTGGCCGTGCCGGAAGGCGGCCGCGGTGCCGGACAGCGTAGTCCCCGGTGATCTTGGCCGCGCAGCCGGTTCCCCGCCCCGGGGTGCGGGCAGGCAGTATGGGGGCGTGACGCTCATCGATCAGCTCCCCAAGGACGCCGACCCCGATGCCCTCTTCGACGCCTTCACCTCGTGGGCCCAGGAGCGCGGCATCACCCTCTACCCCGCCCAGGAGGAGGCGCTGATCGAGGTGGTGTCGGGCGCGAACGTCATCCTCTCCACCCCCACGGGGTCGGGGAAGTCGCTGGTGGCGGCCGGCGCGCACTTCGCCGCGCTGGCCCGCGACGAGGTCACCTTCTACACCGCTCCGATCAAGGCCCTGGTGTCGGAGAAGTTCTTCGACCTGTGCAAGCTGTTCGGCACCGAGAACGTCGGCATGCTCACCGGGGACGCCTCCGTGAACGCGGACGCGCCGGTGATCTGCTGCACGGCCGAGGTCCTGGCCTCGATCGCGCTGCGGGACGGCGCGGACGCGGACATCGGCCAGGTCGTCATGGACGAGTTCCACTTCTACGCCGAGCCGGACCGGGGCTGGGCCTGGCAGGTTCCCCTGCTGGAGCTGCCGCAGGCGCAGTTCGTGCTGATGTCGGCCACCCTGGGCGACGTGTCCCGGTTCGAGGAGGACCTCAGCCGGCGCACCGGCCGCTCCACCGCCGTGGTGCGCTCGGCCAGCCGCCCGGTACCGCTCAGTTACGAGTACCGCACCACCGGCCTCACCGAGACGCTCACCGAGCTGCTGGAGACCCGCCAGGCGCCCGTCTACATCGTGCACTTCACCCAGGCGCAGGCCGTGGAGCGGGCCCAGGCGCTGATGAGCATCAACATGTGCACCCGGGCCGAGAAGGACCAGATCGCCGAGCTCATCGGCGGCTTCCGCTTCACCACCCGGTTCGGCCGCAACCTCTCCCGGTACGTGCGGCACGGCATCGGCGTGCACCACGCGGGCATGCTGCCCAAGTACCGGCGTCTGGTGGAGCGGCTGGCCCAGGCCGGGCTGCTGAAGGTCATCTGCGGCACCGACACGCTCGGGGTGGGCGTGAACGTGCCGATCCGCACGGTGCTGTTCACCGCGCTGGCCAAGTACGACGGCACCCGCGTGCGCGTGCTGCGTGCCCGGGAGTTCCACCAGATCGCCGGACGCGCCGGACGCGCCGGGTTCGACACCTCCGGGTTCGTGGTGGCGCAGGCGCCCGAGCACGTCGTCGAGAACGAGAAGGCGCTCGCCAAGGCCGGGGACGATCCCAAGAAGCGGCGCAAGGTGGTGCGCAAGAAGGCTCCCGAGGGGTTCGTCAACTGGAACCAGAACACCTTCGAGAAGCTGATCGCCGCCGACCCGGAGCCGCTGACCTCGCGCTTCCGCGTCACCCACGCCATGCTGCTGGCGGTGATCGCCCGCCCGGGGGACGCGTTCACCGCCATGCGGCGGCTGCTGGAGGACAACCACGAGGACCGGCGGGCCCAGCGGCGGCACATCCGGCGGGCCATCGCCATCTACCGGTCGCTGCTGGACGCCGGCGTGGTGGAACGCCTGGACGCGCCCGACGAGCAGGGACGCACCATCCGGCTGACGGTGGACCTGCAGGAGAACTTCGCGCTGAACCAGCCGCTGTCCACGTTCGCGCTCGCCGCCTTCGACGTGCTGGACCCCGAGTCCCCCTCCTACGCCCTGGACATGGTCTCCGTCGTGGAGTCCACGCTCGACGACCCCCGGCAGATCCTGGCCGCCCAGCAGAACAAGGCCAAGGGGGAGGCCGTCGCGGCGATGAAGGCGGAGGGGGTGGAGTACGAGGAGCGCATGGAGCGGCTGATGGACATCAGCTACCCGCGGCCGATGGAGGAGCTGCTCCTGCACGCGTACGGGCTGTACCGCACCTCGCACCCGTGGGTGGGCGACCATCCGGTCTCCCCGAAGTCCGTGGTCCGCGACATGTACGAGCGCGCGATGTCCTTCAGCGAGTTCGTCTCCTTCTACGAGCTCGCGCGCACCGAGGGCATCGTGCTGCGCTACCTGGCCAGCGCCTACAAGGCCCTGCAGCACACGGTGCCCGACGACCTGAAGTCCGAGGACTTCCAGGACATCGTGGAGTGGCTGGGCGAGATGGTGCGGCAGGTGGACTCCAGCCTGCTGGACGAGTGGGAGCAGCTCGCCAACCCGGCCGAGGAGAGCCCCGAGGAGGCCCGGGAGCGCGCCGACCACGTCCGCCCGGTGACCGCCAACGCCCGGGCCTTCCGCGTGCTGGTGCGCAACGCGCTCTTCCGCCGCGTGGAGCTGGCGGCGTTGGACAAGGTCGAGGAGCTGGGCGAACTGGACGGCGAGGACGGCTGGGACGCCGACGCCTGGGCCGCGGCCCTGGACGCGTACTTCGAGGAGTACGAGGAACTGGGCACCGGGCCGGACGCCCGCGGCCCGAAGCTGCTGCGCATCGAGGAGCGTGCCGAGGACGGGCTGTGGCGCGTCCGGCAGACCTTCGCCGACCCCAAGGGCGATCATGACTGGGGCATCTCCGCCGAGGTGGACCTGACCGCCTCCGACGCGGAGGGGCGGGCCGTCCTGAAGGTCACCGACGTCGGCCCGCTGTGAGCGGCCAAGCGCCACCGGCACGGCCCCGGCCGCGCCCCCACCGACACGAGAGGAGCGCCGATGAGCGCGAGCCCGGCCGAGCGGCTGGTGGACCTCCTCGACCTGGAGCGCATCGAGGTCGACATCTTCCGCGGAGACAGCCCCGAGGAGCACCTCCAGCGGGTGTTCGGCGGCCAGGTGGCCGGGCAGGCGCTGGTGGCGGCGGGCCGGACCACGGACGGCGAGCGCCCGGTGCACTCGCTGCACGCCTACTTCCTGCGCCCGGGCACACCCGGGCTGCCGATCGTGTACCAGGTGGAGCGGGTGCGCGACGGGCGGTCGTTCACCACCCGGCGGGTGGTGGCGGTGCAGCGGGGCAAGACGATCTTTCATCTGACGGCTTCCTTTCACACTCCCGAGCCGGGCATCGAGCACCAGTTGCCGCTGCGCGAGCTGCCGCGGCCGGAGGACCTGCCGAAGCTCGCCGACGAGATCCGCGACCATCTCGGGACGCTCCCCGAGGCGCTGGAGCGCATGGCCCGACGGCAGCCGTTCGACATCCGCTACGTGGACCGGCTGCGCTGGACGGCGGACGCGGTCCGCGGGTCGGAGCCGCGCAGCGCGGTGTGGATGCGTGCCGTCGGCCCACTGGGTGACGACCCCCTGGTGCACACCTGCGCGCTGACCTACGCCAGCGACATGATGCTGCTGGACGCGGTGCGGGTGCCGGTGGAGCCCCTGTGGGGGCCGCGCGGGTACGACATGGCCTCGCTGGACCACGCCATGTGGTTCCACCGGCCCTTCCGCACGGACGAGTGGTTCCTCTACGACCAGGAGTCACCCATCGCGACCGGTGGGCGCGGGCTGGCGCGCGGGCGGATCTACGACCGGGACGGCAAGCTGCTCGTCTCCGTCGTGCAGGAGGGCCTGTTCCGCCCGATCGACGCCTGAGCCCCGCGCTGACACCGCGCCGCGCGCGTTCCCCGGGCCGCTCCCGCGGCCCGGCTCCCCCGCGGCGCCCGGTTGCGGCGGGGCGGACGGGCGCGCCTCGCCCGCCGGGGGACGTGGCGGGCCGAGGGGGTGCCCCGCGGCTCCTCCCGGGGCCTCTCGGCGGGCCTGGGCCAAGGCCAGGGCGAGGCTGAGCCGGTGCCAGTGGACCTCCTCGGCCGCGCGGGCCGTCAGCACCTCGGCGACCGCCGCCGCGGCCGCGGGTGAATCCGTCCTGACCGGGGACAGCGACGGCCGCAGCGCGGCGAGCGCGAGCCGCTCCCGCGACGCCGGCACCGCCTCCACCAGCTCCCGGGGCGCGAGGACCGCCGCGTGCACCGCGGCGACGCCCCACGGGCCCTCGGCATGCCGCAGGAGTTGGGCGACCCGCCGACCACGCCACAGCCGCGGCCGCCAGTCCTCCCGCTCGGCCAGCGGCGCGCGCAGTGTGCGCGGCAGCGCGCCGTGCAGCAGCCCGGGGTGCCAGGCGGCGAACTGCTCCAGCTCCGCGGCCAGGTAGAGCCACACCAGCCGCCGGTAGCGGTTGACCGTGTATCGCACCGGGCCGAAGCAGCCGGCCCGGGCCAGCCGGGTGAAGCGGGCCGGGCCGACGCCCAGCAGGGCCGCGCCCTCGCCCGCGCCCACCACCCGCAGCCGGACCCGCAAGACGTCCGGGAAGCCGGGCTCGGCACGCAGCCGGGCCAGCTCGGACGCCGCCACCCGGCGCCTGCCGCCGGAGCGCTGTGGAGGGACGGTGGTGAACTCACCGAGCTCCAGGGCCAGCTCGAACTCCCGCGGCGTGAGCATCAACTCGTGCCGCGCCCGCTGCGGGGCCACGCTGTCCGGGGCCGGCTCCCGGCCGGAGCCGGCCTCCGTGCGGTGACGCTCGCGGTGGGCGTGGCGAGTGGTACACGCTGCCATGACGGTCCTCCCCCGTGACGGGTTCGTTTACGGTGCGTCACGACAGTAGAACGTCCGCCCCTCCCCCGTGCGGTCTGTGGACCGTCGGTGAAAAGCCCTGTTCAGCCCCGGCCGGGCTCATTACACAGGCGGCCCGGACGCCCGCTCACGCGGCCCCCGGCGCGCCCCTGCGGCTCCGCTCGGCCACCGCCAGGTGCTCGCCGACCCGGTTGACGAGCAGGGTGAGCTCGTAGGCGACCTGGCCGATGTCCGCCTGTGCGGTGGCGAGCACGCACAGACAGCTTCCGTGCCCCGCCCCCGTCACGAAGAGCACCCCGTCATCGAACTCGATCATCGTCTGCCGCACCTGACCGGCCGCGAAGTGCCGCCCGGTGCCCTTGGCCAAGCTGTGCAGCCCGGACGCCACGGCGGCGAGCCGGTCGGCGTCCTGCCGCCCGATCTCCTTGCTGGCCCCCGTCACCAGCCCGTCCGTGGAGAGCACCAGTGCGTGCCGCACCGTGGGCATCCGCACGGTCAGGTCTTCGAGCAGCCAGTCCAGTTGCGTGCTCAGCGCCATGCCCCAACCCCCTTCGTCGTGGTGTTCGACGTGCCACCCCTACCCATCACCGTAGTCCCGCCAACACCGTCCGGGCAGCCGGTCGCGCATCGAGTGCGCCATCATGACGGTATGACGCGCGACGACCGGGCCGCGGTGCGGTCCTTCTTCGGCGAGCGGGCAGCGCGCTGGGACACCCGGTTCCCCGACGACGGCCCCGCCTTCTCGGCGGCCGTGGCCGCCCTGCGCCTGCGTCCGGGCGACCGGGTGCTCGACGCCGGCTGCGGCACCGGGCAGGCGTTGGCCGTGCTGCGCGAGGCGGTGGGCCCGGGCGGGCTCGTGATCGGCGCCGACCTCACCGCGGCGATGCTCACCGAGGCCGTGCGCGCGGGACGGCGGCGGCGGGCTCCCCTCCTCCTGGCCGACGCGGCACGGCTGCCACTGCGCGCCGGTGCGCTGGACGCCGTGTTCGCCGCCGGGCTCGTCTCCCACCTGCCCGACCCCGCGGCGGGCCTGGCCGAGCTCGCCCGCGTCACCCGCGCGGGCGGGCAGCTCGCCCTGTTCCACCCGGTGGGCCGGGCCGCGCTCGCGGCGAGGCAGGGCCGCGAGCTCAGTGCGCGGGACGTCCGTGCGCGGCCGCGTCTGGAACCGCTGCTGGCCGCCACCGGGTGGCGGTTGACGTCGTACGCGGACGAGGAGGCCCGCTTCCTCGCCCTGGCCCGCCGGAGCCGGCCGCCCGCCGGATAGCCCAACGAGCCGCCCCTTCGGCCAGCGGTCCTGGGCCCGGCCCGGCGGCGGCCCGGGCCCGCTGGCCGGCGGCTCACCCACCGCCGGTGCCTACTCCCCCGTGCCCGGCGCCGGGTCGGCGGCCCGGGCCCCGGCCTCCCCCGGGTGCGCGGCGCGCGGCACCGGGCAGCCCTGCGGGAAGGTGCCCAACTGGCTCGGGCGGTACCCCGCGGGGTAGCTCCTGATCTGCGGGTTCTGACGGGCGAAGTGCGGAGCGCGGCGGGGTGGGAGCAACCGCACGGCGCGCCCCCGCAACCGCAGCGCGCCGTGCGCGAGGCGCCGTGCCGTCCGCCCGGGCAGCGGCAGCCGGAAGGCGTGCAGCAGCGCGTCGTCCATGACGGCGATGCTGCCCCGCCGCGCCAGGGGCGCCAGGGGGCGGGGGTACCAGGAGGCCATCAGGTCCAAGGTGGCGTCGGCGACGGAGCGGGCCGCGGGGTCGTAGGCGTAGTGGGCGGCCTCGTAGGAGTCCATGTACGCCTCGAAGTCGGCGTAGGTCCGCGGCGTGTCCCGGATGCCCAGGTGGTGCCCGAGCGTGCGGTAGTACGCGGCGACGGCGCGCAGCTCGTGGTCGGTCAGCCGCCGCCAGCCGTACGCGTCCAGCCAGCGCTTGGGGGTGACGACGAAGGTGCACAGCACGTACCGCATGTCGTCGTTGGAGATGGAGTGGGCACGGTGCATCTGGTTGATGCGACGGATCGCCGTGCGGCCGTCGACGGAGTCGAAGCCGTGCTCGACGACGGCGTCGAGCAGCAGCGCGGTGTCGTCGTACCGCTTCTGGGAGCGCTCGGTCAGCTCGGCGGTGCGGGCCAGCAGAGCGCCGATGCTGGGCACGGCGTAAGTGCGAAAGAGCGCCAGCTCCAGCGCCCGCGTCACGTCCCAGGGGAACTCGCGGGTGGCGATGAGCTGGTAGATCGCGTGGTGGTCGCGCTCCGGGTCGAGTCTCAAGATCTCCTTGAGCTGGTCGTAGCGTCGCATGCCGTCGTCCCCCAGGTCCGTGTGGTGCCCAGGCCGCCATCCTACGGACTGCGCACGGGCGAACGCACCGGGTCAGCGGCCGAGTTCCCGGCGCGACACGCGGCGCACCCGCCGCCGCTGGGAGGGGTCCAGCGCCAGGTAGGCGACGACGGGCACCCCCACCACGATCAGCAGCACGGCCCACAGCGGGAGCCAGATCCACAGGAGCAGGCCGACGGCCACGCCCCCGACGGCGACCTTCGCTTGGGTGCTCATCCCTCTTCGCCTCCTTCTGCGCGGCGCCCGCTCCGCCGGGCCGCCTGCCCTCTACAACGCCGCCGCGGCCCGGTGCGTTCCCGCCGCATCACCGCCACGCCCACCGGGCCATCCGCGAGCCGCCCGCCGCCGGTCCGACCGCGGTCCGCGCCTCACGCGGGCGGAGCCCGCCGGCCGCGCCGGCTCGTGGCGAACCCCGGCGGTCGAGGCGCGGGGCGACCGGCCGGGCGCCGCGCGTCGGGAAGGTCCGTCTCGGGCAGCGCACCACCCGCAGGCGTGCCGGGGACCGTGGCCGGCCGCGGTCCTGCCGCGGGCGGCGCGGCGGCGCGCGGGCACGCGCGCCACGACCGGCCATCTCACCCGGCGGACCCGGGGCGCGAGCCGGGCCCGCCGGGTGCGGGACGGGCCGTCAGGCCGGGACCGTCAGGCCAGCCTCTCCATCACCGGGTAGTAGCCGCCGGACTGGCCGGCCGCGGTCGGGTGGTAGGAGTCGCTGACGGGCCAGGTCAGGCTGTGCAGCCACGAGTCGCCCGAGCAGATCTCGTGGCCGGTGAAGGTGCCGCGGACGTCGCCGTAGGTGAAGCCGTGGTCGGCCGCGCGCTTGGCCGTGACGTTGTGCAGGTCGTCGGAGGCCGCGTTGATCGCCGCACGGGAGCGCTCGCTGATCCCGAGCACGCAGCTACCGTTCAGCTTGTACATGCGCGGGTAGCCGAGCACGACGATCTCGGCGTTGGGCGCCTTGGCGCGCACCGCGTCGTAGACCGCGTCGAGGCGCCCGGGCAGCGTGTTGTTGATGTAGGCGCGGGCCTGGTTGACGCGCGAGACGCAGGCGCTCTCGCCCTGGAGGACGCACGTGGTCATCGCGTCGGCGAAGCCCGCGTCGTTGCCGCCGATGGAGATGCTCACCAGCGTGGTGCCGGAGTTCAGCGGTCCGAGCTGGTTGTTGATGACGTCCGGGGTCCGGGCGCCGGAGCAGGCGGTGAAGTGGAAGGACCGTGGGGCGTTGGCGTCGCTCCACAGCTCGGGGTAGGCGCGGGTGCTGCGCTTGCAGTTCCCGCTGGCGGGGTCGTAGCTGCCGGCGCCGACGCCGGAGGAGTAGGAGTCGCCGAGTGCGACGTAGGACTCGGCGGCGGCCTGTTGGGCGAACGCGGCGCCACCGCTCAGACCGGTGAGGGCGAACAGCGCGGCCACCGTGGCCGCGACCGAGGCGAATCTGGGCAGTCTCACGGAACCTCCCGTGGGGGGCAGGGGAAAGGTCGGGACAACTGTCGTAGCAGCGCCCTTCACGCTGGAGAAGTGTTCATGCCAAAAGTTAGGGGTGGTAGGGGGCGGGTTCACCTCCATGAACGAACGTCAAAGCCGTACGTGACGGGCCGTGCGCGGAATCTGACGGCATATCAGCTCTTCGAGTGACCCTGAGCCCCGAGGCACACGGGCGGGTGCCGCGCGGCCACGTCGACCGGCGGGGCGCCCGGCGACGTGGCTCGGTGACCCGTGTCGGCGACCCGGCCCGGCGGGCCCCGCACAGGCGTCCGGCCCCGCCCCCCGAGGAGGGGCGCGCGCTCCGCCCCGCCCCGCGCGGCCGCCCGCCCCACCGCGCGGGGCTCGCCCGGCGTCGGCGGGCGAGCCCGGGGCGCCGGGAACACCCGCGCCGCGCCGGACGTTGGAACGCGGGGGGAGCCGCAACCGCTCGACGGGAGGTCGGCCGTGGAACGCGAACCGCAGGACCGGGGCAGGGACCGCGAGGACACGTGGGACGAGCAGGTCCTGGACGAGCAGTTCATCCGGGAGGCGGAGGCGAACGAGCCCGCCGCGCGCACCAGGATGCTGCGTGAGCGCTGGCGCACGAACCCTCCCGAGCCGCAGCCGTGGCGCGCCGACGCGCCACCGGCCGGCTGGTTCTTCAGCAAGTCGCGCCGCGCGGCCCGCAGGCGCCGCCGCACCGGCGAGTGACGCGGCGAGGGAGGCCGTACGCGCGTGCGTACGGCCTCCCTCGCCGCGTCCCGCACGCGTTCGCAGACGCGTACACCCGGCCGCTACTGCGGTACGTGGTGGTTCATGCACCCCGTGTCGATATTCATCCGATCCGGTGAACTGCCCTCAGTCACCTCATGGCCGGGGGGCGCGCCGCGCACCATCGCCCTCATGAGGACACCTCGGTGCCGGAGGGCGACGCTCGCCGCCGGGTCGCTCGTCGCCTTCTCCGGAATGCTGCTCGCTCCGGGTTCGTCGGTCGCGGCTCCGGTCGCCGCCGTTCCGGCCCACGCGTGCGCCATCGCCGGGGGCGACGTTCCGGTGCGGGAGTTGCTGAAACGCGCCCTGCGCGGGGAGCCGGTGACCGACCTGTGCCGCCGCTCACCCGAGCCGAAGCCGCCGCCCGCGCCGCCACCGGCCCCGCCGCCCGCGCCGCCACCGCCGCCCGCGCCCGAGCCACCCCCGGCCGAGCCGCCTCCCCCCGCGCCGCCACCGCCCGCGCCGCCCGAGCCACCCGCGCCGGAACCGCGTGACACCCCCGCCGCGCCCCCACCCGCCCCCGCTCCCGACCCGGCACCCGAGCCCGCGCCGCCACCGCCACCGCCGGAGCCCGCGCCGCCGGAGCCTCCCCCCTCGTCCGCGCCCACCGCACCCGCCTACGTCGCCGCGGCGGACCTGGCGCCCGACACCGACCTGTCCACCACCAGCCGCATGCTGCTGGTCGTCGCCCCGGCCGTGCTGGCCGCCGCCGCGCTGCGCCCGCGCACCCGCGCCGCCGCTTCCACCGGCTCCGACGGGGCGCCGGCCGCCCGGTGACGCGGGCGGCCCAGTTCCCACCGCTCCGCGGCCCTGCCTGTGCGATCACCCGACCAGGAGGTTCCCTTGCCCACGTGGCTCGTGCTCACGCTCGCCATGACCCTGTCCTGCGCCACCGTCATCACCCTGGCGGTGCTGCGCGGCCGACGGCGCTCCGCCGCCGACGGGGAGGCGGAGGAGGACATCAGCCAGACCCCCGACGTCGTCGAGTACATGATCATGATGATCGGTGTCGTGTACGCGATCGTGCTGGGTCTGGCGATCGCGGGCGTGTGGGAGGAACGCAACGCCGCCGCGGAGTGGGTCCGGCTGGAGGCCCAGGCGCTGCACGAAGTGCACGAGCGGGTCGCGGCCTACCCGGAGCCGGTGCGTGAGGCGGTCCGCGCGGACGTGGACGCCTACGTCGCCCACACGGTGCACACCGAGTGGCCGTCGATGACCGAGACCGGGCAGCTCTCCGAGCACGGCGACGCTCTGCTGGACCGCATCCGCGAGCGCACGGCCGGGTTCGAACCGTCGACCGCGCTGGAGTCCCACGCCTACCAGGGGCTCGTGGACCAGGTGGCGGAGGCGGACGAGGCGCGCACCGCGCGGGGGCAGAGCGCGGGCACGACGATGCCGGGAGCGGTGTGGTTCGGGCTCATCGTGGGCGCGGTCGTCGTCGTGGGCATGGTCTTCACCCTGCAGATCCGGCGCGACGGGCGGGAGCTGCTGCTGGCCGGCCTGTTCACCGCGCTGATCGCCTTCCTGCTCTTCCTGATCTGGGCCTTCGACGCCCCCTACGCCCGGGGGCTGGCGGAGTCGACGGAGCCCTTCCTCGCGCTCTTCCCCGGCGCGGCCTGACGGCGGGTCGCGGGCGGCCGGAAGCGGGCCGGGACTCGACAGCCGCTCGTACGGCGCGGGCTCGGCCTTGCCCCGGGGCGGGTGCCGCTGATGGGATCGTGATCGCGGACCGGTCCGCGGCCCGACGATCAGCGAAGGAGTCCGGGTGTCAGCTCTCATCCCCGCCCTGGAGAGGCAGCCGGACAAGCCGGCGCTGTGTTTCGGCGACGTGGTGCTCAGCTACGCGCAACTCGCCGGCGCGGCGTACGCGCTGGCCGGGAAGCTGGCCGGCCGCGGGCGGGTGGCCGTGTGGGCGACGCCGACCCCGCACACGGCGCTCGCGGTCGTGGCGGGCGTACTGGCCGGGGTGCCCGTCGTCCCGCTCAATCCCAGGAGCGGTGCGCGCGAGTTGGCGCACGTACTGGCCGACAGCACCCCGGACGTGGTGTGCGTGGCGCCCGAGACGGAGCTGCCGGAGGCGGCCGCCGGGCTGACCACGCTGACCGTCACCCTGGCGCCACCCGCCGACGCGGCGCCCCTCGCCCGCCCGGAGCCCGGTCCGGACGCCTCCGCCGCGCTCATCGTCTACACCTCCGGGACGACCGGTGCGCCCAAGGGCGTCGTCCTCTCGCGCCGGGCGGTGGCGGCCACGCTCGACGACGTGGCGGAGGCCTGGCAGTGGACCGGCGACGACGTCCTGGTGCACGCGCTGCCGCTGTTCCACGTGCACGGGCTGATCCTGGGCGTGCTGGGCCCGCTGCGGCGCGGGGGCACCCTGCGCCACCTCGGCCGGTTCTCGGTGGACGGTGTGACGCGGGCCCTCACCGAGCAGGGCGGCACGATGCTGTTCGGCGTCCCGACGATGTACCACCGGCTGGCGGAGTCCGCCGGGGAGGACGCCGCCCTGGCCCGGGCCCTGGGCGGCGCCCGACTGCTGGTGTCCGGCTCCGCGGCTCTGCCCGTCTACGACCACGAGCGCATCAGGTCGGCGACCGGCGCCCGGGTCATCGAGCGGTACGGCATGTCCGAGACGCTGATGAACACCAGCACCCGCCCGGACGGGCCGTACCGCCCCGGCACCGTCGGCGTGCCGCTGCCCGGGGTGGACGTGCGCCTGGTCGACGACGACGGCGAGCGCGTCGAGGCCGACGACGGCGAGACGGTGGGCGAGATCCAGGTGCGCGGCCCGAACCTGTTCACCGAGTACCTCCACCGCCCCGACGCGACGAACGGGGCCTTCGCCGGCGGCTGGTTCCGCACCGGCGACATGGCCACCCGGGACGCGGAGGGCTTCTACCGGATCGTCGGCCGGAAGTCGACGGACCTCATCAAGAGCGGCGGGTACAAGATCGGCGCCGGGGAGATCGAGAACGCCCTGCTGGAGTTCCCCGGCGTGCGGGAGGCCGCGGTCACCGGGGCGCCCGACCCGGACCTGGGGGAACGCGTCGTCGCCTGGATCGTGCCGGCCGACGGCGCCGCGCCCCCCGACGAGGTGGCTCTCACCGACCACGTGGCGGCCCAGCTCGCCCCGCACAAGCGGCCGCGTGAGGTCCGCTTCGTGGCGGAGCTGCCGCGCAACGACATGGGCAAGGTCATGAAGCGGGAACTGCGGTGAGCGACGGCGGCCCGGCCTCGGCCCGCTCGGTCGTCGCCGCCGTCACCGACGCCTTCACCGACCTCACGGGCACCACACCCGCGCCCGGCGGGACGGCCGCCGCCGAGGGGGACGACGGCCCACTGGGCTGGGCCGGGTACGGGGCAGCCCGGGCGCGGGCCGCGGAGCGGACGGGCGAGAGCGAGTCGGTGGTGTGGGGCGTCGGCGAGGTCGGCGGGCGGCGCGCGGTGGTCGTGGCCTTCGAGTTCGCCTTCCTGGGCGGCTCGCTGGGCGCCCGCACCGGGGACCGGCTGGAGGCGGCGCACGCCCGGGCCCGCGCGCTGTCCCTGCCGGTGGTGTCGCTGATCGCCACCGGTGGCAGCCGGATGCAGGAGGGCATGCGCGCCCTCACCCAGCTCCAGCGCGTCGCGCGCCAGTCGGCGCTGACCCGGGCCGCCGGCCTGCCGCAGCTCGCGGTGTTGCGCGATCCGGCCACCGGGGGCGGCTGGGCCACGCTGGGCGCGGGCGCCGACGTCCTGCTGGCGCTGCCCGGGGCGCAGATCGGCTTCGCCGGATCCCGGGTGCGTCCGGCGGGGGCCGACCCGGCCGCGTACTCGGCCGAGGGGCAGCACGCCGCGGGCCACGTCGACGCGGTGGTGCCGGCGCGGGAGCTGCGGCCCGCGCTGGGGCGCTGGCTGCGGCTCCTGGGCCGCCCCGGGGCCGGACCCGCCGCGCCGCCGGACGCGCTCGGACGGCCGACGCTGCCCGAGCGCGGCTGGGCCGCGGTGC
Source organism: Streptomyces marinisediminis (assembly GCF_026262575.1). Classification (GTDB taxonomy): domain Bacteria; phylum Actinomycetota; class Actinomycetes; order Streptomycetales; family Streptomycetaceae; genus Streptomyces; species Streptomyces marinisediminis. Next base: position 142,857 of record NZ_JAPKFL010000005.1, on the reverse strand, counting down.
GGCAGGCCCGGGCGGCCGGGCGGCCCCGCGCGGACGCCTACCTCGACGCGTACTTCACCACCCGCGCGGAGGTCTCCGGGGACCGCTGCGGCGGCACCGACCCGGGGGTGAGCTGCGGGTTCGGCGAGCGGGACGGCGCCACGGTGGCCTACGTCGCGCAGCGCGGCACGGCGACCCGGCCCGCCGGGTTCCGCACGGCGGCGCGGTTGATCCGGCTGGCGGGGCGGTTGGGCGTCCCCGTGCTGACCCTGGTCGACACGCCGGGCGCCGCGAACGACGCCGAGGCCGAGCGCGCGGGCGCGGGCGCGGCGATCGCCGAGTGCTTCGCCGCCGTGGCGGAGTCCCCGGTGCCGGTGACGACGCTGGTGGTGGGCGAGGGCGGTTCGGGCGGCGCGCTGGCGCTCGCGGCGCCGGGCCGCACCTGGGTCACACCGGACAGCTACTTCTCGGTGATCGCGCCCGAGCTGGCCGCGGCGATCCTCAAGCGCGGGCCCGAGTCCGTCGAGCGCACGGCGGACGAGTTGCGGCTGCGGCCTCAGGACCTGGTCGCGCTCGGGGTGGCCGAGGGCATCGTCAGCGCCGCGAGGCGCGCGTAGGAGTCCAGCCGGGCGTCGGGGTCGGGGCCGGCGAGAGTGACGAGCACCTCGTCGGCGCCGGTGGCCGCCACCAGGCCGGTGAGCGCGTCGGCCACCTCCTCCTCGGTGCCGGCCACGTGCCCCGCCGCCGCCTCGGCCAGATAGCGTCGCTCGCGGGCGTCCAGCGCCCCGGTGGTGAGGGCGGACGGGTGCCGCAGCGGTTCGAACACGCCGGTGACGCGCGAGCGGGCGACGGCGTGGGCCTCGGGGAGCTGGAGGAGGGTGGCCGCGTGCCGGGTGGCGGCGACGGCGATGTTCGCGGCGAGGACGACGTGGGGCACCGCCGCCCGCGTCGAGGGCCGGAAGGCGGCGCGGTAGCGTGCGACGGCAGCCGTCAGCCGGTCCCGGTCCCGACCAACGGCGATCACCAGCGGCAGCCCGTGGGCGGCGGCCACGTCGGCGCCCGCGTCGCCGGCGAGCACGAAGACGGGCACGCGCTCGGCGCCGCCGGGCAGGGCCGGGACCGGTGCCCGCCCGTCGAGGTGGGCGAGCAGCTCGGCCAGCCGCTCGCCGAAGCCGCCGGCCGCCTCGCGCGGGGTGCCGAGCGCCGCGCGTACGGCCGCGGTGAAGCCGGTGGAGCGGCCGAGTCCGGCGTCGATCCGGCCCGGGTGGAGGGCTTCGAGCACCGCGAACTGCTCCGCGACCACCAGCGGCGGGTGGTTGGGCAGCATGACCCCGCCGGTGCCGACGCGGATGCGGGAGGTGGCGGCGGCCACGGCGGCGGCCAGCACGGTCGGCGCGGAGCCGGCCACCCCGGGGACGCCGTGGTGTTCGGCGACCCAGAACCGGTGGTAGCCGAGCGCTTCGACCGCCCGGGCGAACGCCACCGTCTCCCGCAGCGCCGCCGCCGGCGGTTGTCCGGCGCGCGTCAGGGCGCGGTCCAGCACGGACCAGGGGATCTCGCGGAGCTTGCTCACGTGTGTGCCAACACCGCACGGCGCCCGGCATTCCCGCGCGGGCGGGCGGCTCACGCCACGGCGGCCTCGGACGCCGTCCCGGACGCGGCGAACTCGGTCACCCGGTCGCACCAGCGCTCCAGCAGCACCCGGTCGTGGCCCACGGCCAGCAGCGCGGCGCCGCTGTCGGCCCGGTAGGCCTCCACCACGCCGACCAGCGCGGCCGTGGTGGACGCGTCCAGCATCGCCGTCATCTCGTCGCAGATCAGCAGGCGGGGCCGCAGGACCAGGGCGCGGGCCAGGCAGGCGCGCTGCAACTGGCCGTCGCTGACCTCGTGCGGGCGCCGGGTGAGCAGGTCGTCGCCGAGCCCGACCGTGCGGGCGAGGTCCGCGGTGCGTTCGGGCACGTGGGCGGCGCGGCCGGTGGCGCGCAGCGGTTCGGCGACCAGGTCGCGCAGCGTCAGCCGCGGGTCGGCGGACAGCCGCGGCTGCTGGAAGACCACGCCGACGGCGGTGCGCTGCGCCCGGGGCGCCCGGTGCCGGAAGCCGGTCACCGGCTCGCCGGCCAGGCGCACCTGCCCGGCGTCCGGGCGGTGCAGCAGCGCGGCGACCCGGGCCAGGGTGGACTTGCCGCAGCCGCTCGGGCCGAGCAGGCCCACCGACTCGCCGTCGGCGACGGTGAGGTCGACCTCCCGCAGCACCGGGGCGCGGCGGTCGTATCCGGCGGTGATGGCGCGCAGTTCAAGCATGGGCGGAGTCCAGGGCGTGGTGGCAGGCGGTGCCCTCGGTGAGCGCGGGCCGCTGGGCGCAGGCGTCGGTGGCCCGCGGGCAGCGGGGGGCGAAGGCGCAGCCCGGGGGCAGCGCGTGCAGCTCGGGCGGCATGCCGGGGATGGGCGTGAAGTCCCGCTCGGGCAGCGCCGCGAGCAGCCCGGCGGCGTACGGGTGGCGCGGTCCCGGCTTGCCGAAGAACGTCCCGGCGTCGGCCAGTTCGACGATCCGCCCGGCGTACATGACGGCCACCCGGTCGGCGACGCGTTCGGCGGCGGCGAGGTCGTGGGTGATCACGAGCAGGCCGCGTCCGTCGTCGACGTGGCGGCGCAGCTCGTCCACGGTGCGGTCCACCAGCGCGCGGTCCAGCCCGGTGGTGGGCTCGTCGGCGACGAGCAGCGGGGCGTCCCCGACCAGGGCGAGCGCGGTGGCGGCGCGCTGGGCGAGGCCGCCGGAGAGCTGGTGCGGGTAGCGGTCGAGGTGGTCGGCGGGGAAGGCGGCGCGGTCGGCGGCGGCCAGGACGGCGTCCGGCAGCGCGGCGGCGCCGGCGCCGGTCAGCTCGCGCACCGTCTCGGCGAGCTGGGCCCGCACGGTGCGCACCGGCGTGAGGTGGGCGGCCGGGCTCTGCGGGACGAGGCCGATGAGGCGGCCGCGCACCCGGCGGGCCAGCGTCCGCTCGTCCGCGGTGAGCAGGTCGCGCCCGCCGGCGTGGACGGCGCCGCGCACCTCGGCGTTGCCCGGGAGCAGCCCGAGCAGCGCGGAGGCCAGCACCGACTTGCCGCAGCCGCTCTCCCCCACCAGCGCCAGGCACTCGCCGGCGGCGAGGTCGAAGGAGACGTCGCTGACGGCGGCGACGGTGCGGCCGCCGCTCATGCGGAAGCGGACGGACAGGCCCGCCACCGCCAGCAGGGGGGAACTCACAGCATCAGCTCCGATCGGCGGCGCGGGTTGATCCGCTCGCGCCAGGCCCCGGCCAGTCCGGCGATGGCGAGCGTCGGGATGACGATGAACAGGCCGGGGAAGAGCGTGGGCCACCAGTCCCCGGCGAGCAGGGAGCCGCGCGCGGCCTCGGTCATGGTGCCCAGGCTCGCCTGGTGCGGTGGGATGCCCAGGCCCAGGAAGGACAGCGCGGACTCGTGCCAGATGGCGTGCGGCACCATGAGGACGGCCGCGAGCGCCGCCTGCGGCCACACGCCGGGGACCAGGTGGCGGACGGCCACCCGCCAGCGCGAGGCCCCGCCGGAGACGGCCGCGTCGATGAAGGGGCGCGAGCGCAGCGAGTGGATCTCGGCCCGCACGATGCGGGCGGTGGACACCCAGTGCGTGAGCCCGACGGAGACGATGACGGGCCACACCCCGGGCCGGAACATCGCCACGATGAACACCCCCAGCAGCAGGTGGGGCACCGAGGAGATGGCGTCGACCACGCGCATGACCAGGCGGTCGGTGGTACCGCCCACCGCGGCGGCCAGCGCGCCGACGCACACCCCCAGGACGGAGGCGACGAGCGCGGCGACGAGCCCGACCAGCAGGGAGACGCGCAGCCCGTACACGCAGCGCAGCAGCACGTCGCGGCCGACGTCGTCGGTGCCGAACGGGTGGGCGGCCGAGGGCGGCTGGAGCTTGTTGGCCAGGTCGACGGCCTGCTGGTCCAGGGGGAACAGCAGCGGCACGGCGAGCACGGCCAGGGCCAGCGCGACGACCAGCGCCGCGGCGGTGCGCACCCGCAGCGCGCGGTAGTCGCGGCGGCGCCGTCGCGCACCGGCCGGGACGGTCCAGCCCTCCCGGGGCACCCGGGGGGCGGGCGGGGCGGTGGTGTGCGTCACATCTCCTCCAGGGCGACGCGCGGGTCGGCCAGGCCGTAGAGCAGGTCGGCCAGCAGGTTGCCCAGCAGCACCGCCAGCGTGGCGAGCACGGTCAGGGCGGCGAGCAGCGGGAAGTCGCTGGCGGTGGCCGCGCGCACGGTCGCGGAGGCGATGCCGGGCCAGGAGAAGACCGTCTCCACCAGCAGGGCGCCGGTGATGAGTTCGGGCACCCGCGAGCCCATGAGCGTCAGCACGGGCAGCAGTCCCGAGCGTAGGGCGTGCCCGTAGAGCACGGTGCGCTCCTTCAGGCCGCGTGAGCGCGCGCCGCGCACGGGGTCCTCGTGCAGCGCGTCGCTGACGCCCTGGCGCACGTACAGCACGAACCACGGGGTCTGGGAGAGGGCCAGCACCGCGGCGGGCAGCGTCAGGTGGCGCAGCAGCGAGGCGGCGGTGACGGTGTCGCTGCCGGTGTCGGTGAGGCCGCCGGCCGGGAGCACCCCGAGCTGGAGCGCGAACAGCCAGACGGCCAGCAGGCCGAGCCAGAAGGGCGGCGCGGCCTGGAGCACGTAGGCGGTGGAGGTGACGCAGCGGTCGAGCAGGCCGCCCGGGCGGCGGGCGGCGGTGACGCCGAGCAGCGTGCCCACGACGACGGCGAGGACGAAGGCGACCGCGCACAGCAGCACGGACCAGCCGATGCGCTCGGTGACGACCTGGGCCACCGGCTGGCGCAGGGTCGTGGAGTGGCCGAGGTCCCCGCCGAGCGCGGAGCTCAGCCAGCGCCACCACTGCTCGGCGAAGTGGGCGTCCGCGCCGAGATTCTCGCGGAGCTGGTCCAGCGTCGCCTGGTCGGCCCGGAGCGCGGCGTCCCCGGCGTACTGCTTGACCGGGTCGAACGGCGAGGCGGCGGCGAGCGCGAAGAGGCCGAAGGTGACGGCCGCGAGGACGGGGACGGCGGCCAGCAGCCGCCGCCCGGTCAGCCGGGCCATCGGCCCCCAGGGCAGCCCGGCCCGCCCGCCGCCGCGCGGGGCGGTCTTGGCGGGGGCGGGCCGCACGGGGGCGCCGGGCGTCAGCGTCTTCACTTCTCCCGCTGCCAGTCCTCGATGTTCCACCAGGGCCCGGCGCCCAGGCCGTGGTCGTGCGGCTCGACCTGGGTGGTGACGTTCGTCCAGCCGTCGCTCATCACGTAGACGTGGTCGATGTGGGTGAGGAAGACGTAGCCGGGGTTCTGCTGGAGTTCGCGCTGCACCGCGTCGTAGGCCGCCTTGCGCGTGTCGTGGTCGCCGCTTTCACGGCCCTCGCGCAGCTTCTCGTCCACGGCCGGGTTGTCGTAGCGGGCCATGTTGTGGAAACCGTCGCCTGCCAGTTCGGAGTGGAGCAGGGTGTAGAGGTCGAAGTCGGGGTCGGCGGGGTTGCCGCCGCCGGCCAGGACGGCGTCCCGCTTCATCGCGGGCTCGATGACCTCCCAGGTGCCGGACTCGACGGTGACGTCGATGCCGATCTCCTTGGCGTCGCCGGCGAAGGCCAGGGCGTGCTCCTGGCGGAGCCGGTCGCCGGCCGGGTACCACAGGGTGAAGGCCGCCTTCAGGCCGTCCTTGGCCCGCGTCCCGTCGGACCCGGGCTTCCAGCCCGCGTCGTCCAGGATCTCCCGCGCGACGTCCGGGTCGTGCTTGCGCTCGGTGCCCTCGGCGAACCAGGGGCTGCCGGTGGGCACGGGGCCGTAGGCGGCCTGGCCCGCGCCGTCCAGGATGTTGTCGACCATCGCCTGCCGGTTCACGGCGATGTCCAGGGCGCGGCGCACGGCGCGGTCGCCGGTGACCTCGTGCCCGGTGGGCAGCGTGACGCCGCGGAAGTCGGCCGAGGCGGCGGAGACGACGGTCTTGCCGTCCTCGTCCTCGAACGTCTTCGCGAGGTTGGGCGGCAGCACGGCGGCGTCCAGGTCGCCCGAGCGCAGCCGGGTGGCGCGCACGTCGTCGTCGCCGATGACGGCCATCGTGAGCTTCTCCACCTCCGGCGCACCGCCCCAGTAGTCCGGGTTGGCGCGGAAGCTGAGCTTCTCGCCGCGGCTCCAGGAGGTCAGGACGTAGGGCCCGGTGCCGACCGGCTCGGTGTTGTAGGCGCCGGTGTTGACGTCCTGCTCCCCGGCCACGGCGCGGGAGGCGATGGGCAGCACGGTGCGCTCGGCGAAGGCGGCGTAGGGGTACTTGAGGCGGAAGACGACGGTGTGGTCGTCCTCGGCCCGCACGCTCTCCAGGGCGTCGAGTTCGCCGCGCGCGGGGTTGTTGGTGCCCTCGTCCAGGATCGTCTCGTAGGTGAAGACGACGTCGTCGGCGGTGAAGGGCTTGCCGTCGGAGAAGGTGACGCCTTCGCGGAGGGTGTAGGTGTAGGTCAGGCCGTCCTCGCCGACCTCCGGCAGCTCCGTGGCGAGGGCGGGCTGGAGGTCGAGGTCGGTGTCGTGGCGCAGCAGCCCGTCGAAGATCTTGGAGTTGCCGTCCTTGCCGTAGCCCAGCAGCGGGCTCAGCGTGTCCGGCTCGTTGGCGATGCCGACGACGTAGGAGGTGTCCTCCGAGCCACTGCCGCCGTCGGCGGGGGCGGAGCAGCCGGCCGCTCCCACGAGCGCCGCCACCGCGGCGGCGGCCACTGTCCGTATCCGTCGGGCCGTCATGATCCACACCTTTGCTGAGCGACGTCTGTTGTTGCGAACGGCTCGCAATTAAACCCCAGCAGGCGGGTCGGGTGGGAGACCGGGGGTGGGGCGCGGGGGCGCGCGGGGAGAGCGAAGGCCGCGGGCACCCGGTTTCCGTGACCGGTTGCCGGGCACGCGGAGGGTGAACGGCCGCACAGCGGCGTCACGTTCCGGCTTCTGGCCGGACCACAGAACGGAGGCCCATCGTGCTGAAGGCGATCGCGGACGTGCTCCGGTCGATCGGCGGAGCCATCGCCACCGTGGTGACCCTGCCCTTCCGGGCCCTGGCCCGGCTCTTCGGCGGAGCGTCGAGCACCGCCCGCGGCCACCACTGAGCCGCGCCGCGGGAAGCGTCCGGCCTCGCGGGCCAAAGCCCCCGCGGGCGCGCGTGTTGCCGACGGGCCGCCCCCGACCGGCTACGGCCGGTCGGGGGCGGCCCGTCGGCAACACGGTCGGATATCGGACGGCTGCCACCCCTTGACCACCTCGTTGGTCTATGCCAATGCTGTGCTTCTGCCTCCCCCCACGTCAGGTCCCGTTCACTTTTCCGTCCCCTGTGGACGCAAGGGGTGAGGTATGCCCATCCGGCCGAGACGACTCGCGGCGCTGGCCACCGCCGCCGTGACGACCCTGGTGCTGACCGCCTGCGGGGGCGGCGCCGACGTCGGCGACGCCGAGGAACCCGTGCGCGTGTGGCTCATGCAGAACAGCCTCAGCACCGAGCTCACCGAGCGCGTCGTGGCGGACTTCCGAGCGCGCCACCCCGGCCGCGAGGTGGAGGTCACCGTCCAGGAGTGGACGGGCATCGGGGAGAAGGTCACCGAGGCGCTGGCGGCCGACGAGGCACCCGATCTCATCGAGGTCGGCAACACCCAGGTCGCCCAGTACGTCGCCGCCGGCGGGGTCAGCAACCTCACCCTGAAGGTGCCCGAACTCGGCGGCGACGACTGGATCGGCGGCCTGGAGGAGTCCGGCCAGATCGACGGCTACCAGTACGGCATCCCCTACTACGGCGCCAACCGGGTGGTCATCTACCGCAAGGATCTCTTCGAGGCCGCGGGCGTCACCGAGCCGCCGGCCGACCGGCAGGAGTGGCTGGAGATCACCGAGCGGCTCAACCGGCCGGAGGCCGGGCAGCAGGGCATCTACCTGCCGGGCCAGAACTGGTACGTGCTGGCGGGCTTCGTGTGGGACGAGGGCGGCGAACTGGCGGTCGAGCTCAGCGGTCGCTGGGAGGGGGCCCTGGACACCTCCGAGGCCCTGCGCGGCATGGACTTCTACGCCCGGCTCCAGGCTCTCGGCCAGGGGCCGCCCGACAGCGACGAGGCCGACCCCGAACACGGCGAGGTCTTCGCCGACAACGAGGTCGCCCAGCTCATCGCCCCGCCCGGGCACGCGCGCCTGATCACCGAGCGCAACCCCGACCTGCGCGGGAAGCTGGGCTACTTCCCCGTCCCCGGCAAGAAGGCCGGTGAGCCCGGCGCCGTCTTCACCGGCGGCTCGGTACTGATCATTCCCGAGCGGGCCGGGGACCCCGAGGGGGGCTACGCCTTCCTGCGGCTGCTCACCGGCGACCGCTGGCAGCGCGAGATCGCCAAGACGATGAGCTACGTGCCCAACAAGTCCACGCTGGTGGACGCGCTGGAGGGCGACCCGGGAGCGGAGGCGATGGCGCGCGGCGCCGAGGCCGGACGGGCCACGCCCAACTCGCCCTCGTGGGCCCGGCTGGAGGCGGACAACCCGATCAAGGACTACCAGACCGCCGTGCTGACCGGGCAGAGCCCCGTGTCCGCCGCGCGGGAGGCGTCCGACGCGATCACCCGGCTGCTCAGCGCCACCCCCGGCTGACGCCGCACCGGCACCCGTCCCGGACGCCTGCCGACCGGAACGCCTGCCGACCGGACGCCGCGCCGGGCGGGGCGTCGCTCCGGCCGCGGCCGGGACGGGGCCGCCGCGGGCCGCTCGGCGCGCAGAGTACCGGCGTCCCGGCCCGGGGGGCGCGGGCGGGCAGGTGCGGCGGCGGTGCCCGCGGCAGGCCCGGACGGGTCGGCCGCCCCTCGCGCGGGAGCGGCCGACCCGCACCCACCTGGCGCTCCCGCCTGGCGTGCCACGGCCTCCTCGGGAGGGCGCCGACCTACGGTGATCAGGTGCACCGCTGCCCCTCGGTCCGCAAGGACCTGTACGCCGTCGCGCTCGCCGCCGCCCTGTTCGCCACCGCGGTCGTCCTCGGACACGTCCTCCAGGAGCGGGACGGCACGCTGCGGCTCGGCTGGCCGCCGCTGTACGCCAACTGGCTGCCGCACGTGGGCCCCGGCACGCCCGCCGCGCTGGCCGTGGCCGCGCTCGTCATCGCCTACGGCCCCGCGGTGGCCCGGCGGCTGGGGCCCCGCGCCCTGGCCTGGGCGAGCTTCGGCGCCTCGCTGGCGTGGGTCCTCTCGCTCGCCCTGGTGGACGGCTGGCACCGGGGCGTCGCCGCGCGGCTGACGACGAAGTACGAGTACCTGCGCTCGGTGCCCGAGGTCACCGACGTCTGGCACACGCTGCGCGAGTTCACCGGCCGCATCCTCATGGACTCCCCCGACAACTGGCCCGCCCACGTCGCCGGCCACCCGCCGGGGGCGCTGCTGACGTTCGTGTGGCTGGACCGGATCGGGCTGTCCGGCGGCGCCTGGGCCGGGGTGTTCTGCGTCGTCGCGGCGTCCTCGGCGGCGGCGGCCGCGGTGGTGACGGTGCGCGCGCTGGCGGGGGCGGACCTCGCCCGGCGGGCCGCGCCCTTCCTGGTGCTGGCCCCGGCGGCGGTGTGGCTGGGCACCTCCGCCGACGGCTACTTCACCGGCGTGAGCGCCTGGGCCGTGGCCCTGCTGGCGCTGGCCGCGACCGGGCGCGCGCGCCGGCCGTGGCTCGCGGCGCTGGGCTCCGGGCTGCTGTTCGGGTGGACGCTGTACCTGTCCTACGGGCTGACGCTCATGGCGCTGATCGGCGTGGCCGTGCTGGTGGCGGCGCGCACCGCCCGGCCGCTGCCGTGGGTGCTGCTGGGCGTCGCCCCGGTCGTCGCCGCCTTCACGCTGGCGGGCTTCTGGTGGCTGGAGGGCTATCTGACGCTGCACGAGCGCTACTACCAGGGGGCGGCGGGCGTCCGTCCGTACGCGTACTACGTGTGGGGGAACCTGGCGGCGCAGGTGGTGTCGGTGGGCGTGGCGGGGGTGGCGGGCGTGCGCCGGGCCGCCGCCCGGGCCCGGCGCCCCTCACCCCTGGTCCTCCTGGTGGCGGGCGCGGTGCTGGCCATGGCCGTCGCCGACCTGTCCGGCATGAGCAAGGCGGAGACCGAGCGCATCTGGCTCCCGTTCGCCCTGTGGGTGCTGCCCGCCGCCGCGCTGCTGCCCCGGGCCTGCCACCGCTGGTGGCTGGGTGCGCAGGCCGCCGTGGCGCTGGCGGTCAACCATCTGCTGCTGACGGGCTGGTGACGCCCGCGCAGCCGGCCGCCACCGGGGCGCGGCCCGCCTCCCGCCCCGGACGCGCGGGCCGCGGGGCGGTCGCGGGGCGCAGGGCCACGAAGCGGCGTCCCGCGCAGGTCCACTCCTCCAGCACGCGCCACCCGGCCGCGGTGGCCTGGCGGCGCAACGCGCCCGTGCCGCAGCGGGCCCACGGGAAGGCCGGGCCCCGCGCGCCGCTGCCGTCGTCCAGGCAGACCTCGCAGAACTCCTCGACCTCGGCCGTCGCGGCCTCGGCCAGCAGCAGCCCGCCCGGTGCGAGCAGGGCGCCGACACGGCGCAGCAGCGCCTGCGGGTCGCCTCCGATGCCGATGTTGCCGTCCAGCAGCAGCGCCCGGTCCCAGCGGCCCTCGTCGGGCAGCGGTTCGAAGACCGACCGGCACAGCGCCGGGCCGCCCAGCCGCCGGGTGTGGCGCACGGCGGCCGGCGCGGAGTCGATGCCCAGCGCCCGCCCGCCGTCCCCGGTCAGCGCGGCCACCATCCGGCCGGGCCCGCACCCGATGTCCAGCACGCTGCCGGCGCACCGGCCGAGCACGGACCGGTCGGCCTCGTCCGCGCGGGCGCACCAGCGTTCGACGTCCAGCGGGAGCAGCCAGCCGTCGGCGCGCCGCAGGAACAGCGGGCCGCGGCCACTGCGCAGCGCCCGCTCGTAGGGGTCGGCGTGCCAGGGGAGCTGCTCGCCGGGCGAGGGCGCGGTCGTGGTCATCGTGCCGCCGCCCGGGGGTGTGCCGCCAGCGCGCGGGCGAAGTGGCCGCCCGGTGCGGCGGCGGCGACCTCGGCGGCGTCCTCCGCGGTGTCGACGTCGCGCAGCACCGGCAGGTCCCGCACCCGCAGCCCGGCACCGGTGAGCCGTGCGCGCTGGCGCGCCCCGGTGTCCGGGCGGGACATCGGCACCCCGCGGACGAGGTCGGGGCCGCCGCGCGCGTCCGCCAGGGCCAGGGCCCAGAAGCCGCCGTCGGCGGCCGGGCCGAACCAGGCGTCGCACCGCGCGAAGGCTCCCGGCTCCAGCACCGGGGCCAGGGTGCGCGCGGTCACCTGCGGGGTGTCCATGCCCAGCAGCAGCGCCGGGCCGCGGCAGGCGGCGAAGGCGGTCGCGATGCGCTCGTCGAGCCCGCCCCCGCCCTGCGGCCGCACCTCGAACCCGGCGGGCAGCCACGGTCCGGGGCGGCCCGCGAGCGCCAGCACCCGGCGGGCGGCGGGCAGGGCCGCGACGGTGCGCAGCGTGTCCCGCAGCGCGGCCTCGGCGAGCCCGGCGGCCTCGTCGGGGCTGAACGGCGGGGTGAGGCGGGTCTTCACGCGCCCGGGCGCGGGCTCCTTGGCGATGACGACGACGGTCAGCGCGGCGGGACCGGGGCCCGGCGGCGGCGCGGGGGCGCTCACCGGAGCACCGCGCGCATGTCGCGGACGGCGCCCAGCGTGCCGAGCCAGGTGCCCGTGACCTTCGAGCGCCCGGTGCGCGGCCGGTAGGGCACGGACGTCTCGTGGACGCGCCATCCGGCGTCGCAGGCGCGCAGCACCATCTCCAGCGGGTAGCCGCTGCGCCGGTCGGCCAGGCCCAGGCCGAGCAGGTCGGTGCGGCGCGCGGCGCGCAGGGGGCCCAGGTCGTGCAGCCGCACGCCGGTGCGGCGGCGCACCATCCGGGCGAGCGCCAGGTTCCCGGCCCGGGCGTGCAGGGGCCACGCGCCGCGCGCGGTGGGGCGCCGGCGGGCCAGGACCAGGTCGGCCGCGCCCGCCCGCACCGGGTTCGCTACGGCTTCCACGGCGGCCGGGTCGAGGGAGCCGTCGCAGTCGCAGAAGGCCACCACGTCGGCGTCGGCCGCCTCCAGGCCCGCGTGGCAGGCGGCGCCGAAGCCGCGCCGCGGTTCGCGCACCACCCGGGCCCCCAACGCGGCGGCGAGCTCCGCCGAGCCGTCCGTCGAGCCGTTGTCCACCACGATCGCCGTCCAGCCCCGCGGGACCCGCGACAGGACCCACGGCAGCGCCGCCGCTTCGTCCAGGCAGGGCAGCACCAGGTTTCCTCGCTGCGTTGGGGTGTCGTTCATCTCGCCCACCCTACGAGGACATAGGGGGCGAAAGGGACTACCGGACGGTGCGGCACGCGGAGGCGGTGCCGGGGAGTGCGCCGATGCGCGCCCCGGGCCGCCGAACGGGTGACACGCCGCGCGTCAGCCGACCGCCAGCGGCTCCCGGGCGAAACGGGCCATGCCGTCGGCGAAGCCCACCCGCGGGCGCCAGCCCAGCTCCTCGCGCAGCCGCCGGGAGCAGGCGGTGATGTGCCGGACGTCGCCGAGCCGGTACTCGCCGGTGACGACGGGCGCGGGGCCGCCGAAGGCGTCCGCGAGCGCGCGGGCCATCTCCCCCACCGTGTGCGGCTCGCCGCTGCCGGTGTTGTACGCGCGCAGCTCCCCCGGCGCCCTCCCGCCGACGGCCTCCAGCGCCGCCACGTTGGCCGCCGCCACGTCGGCGACGTGGACGAAGTCGCGACGCTGGCCGCCGTCCTCGAACACCCGCGGCGGACGCCCGGCCTCCAGCGCGGAGCGGAAGAACGACGCCACCCCGGCGTACGGCGTGTCGCGCGGCATGCCGTCGCCGTAGACGTTGTGGTAGCGCAGGCTGACGGCACGGCCCCCGGTGGCCCGGGCCCAGGCGGCCGCCAGGTGCTCCTGGGCGAGCTTGGTGGTGGCGTAGACGTTGCGCGGGTCCGCCGGAGCGTCCTCGGTGACCAGCTCCGGGGCGAGCTCGGCCCCGCACCGCGGGCACGGCGGCTCGAACCGGCCCGCGTCCAGCTCCGCCACCGCACGCGGGCCCGGCCGCACCGCCCCGTGCTCCGGGCAGCGGTAGCGGCCCTCCCCGTAGACCACCATCGACCCGGCCAGCACCAGGTGCGCCACCCGCGCCCGGGCCATCTGCTCCAGCAGCACGGCGGTGCCCAGGTCGTTGACGGCCACGTAGTCGGCGGCGTCCGAGAACCCCCGGCCCAGGCCCACCATCGCCGCCTGGTGGCACACCGCGTGCATCCCCGACAGCGCCTCGGCCAGCGCGTCGGCGTCCCGCACGTCGGCCCGCACCCCGTCGGGCGCGGACCGCACGTCCAGGGCCGTGGGTTCGTGCCCCGCGGCGCGCAGCGCCGCCACGACGTGCGAGCCGATGAACCCGGCTCCTCCGGTGACCAGGACGCGCATGGCCCCCACCGTAGGCGGGGCGCGGACACACCGGTGCGAACCGGGGCGGAGTGTCGGCCCCCTGGCCGGGCGGGGTGGCGCAGCACACCCGGCACCGGTCCGCCGCCCTATGGCCAAGGGACGCGCGCCGGTGCCACGATCGTTGCCATGAGCAACGATCGCCTGCGTGATGTGTACATCGTCGACGCCGTGCGGACCCCCGTCGGCAAGTACGGCGGCGCGCTGTCGGGCGCGCGGCCCGACGACCTCGCCGCCCACGTCGTCCGCGCCCTGGTGGACCGCGCGCCCGCCCTGGACCCGGCGCGCGTCGACGACGTGGTCTTCGGCAACGCCAACGGCGCGGGCGAGGAGAACCGCGATGTCGCCCGCATGGCCGTGCTGCTCGCCGGGCTTCCCGTCACCGTCCCCGGCACGACCGTCAACCGGCTGTGCGGCTCCGGGCTGGAGGCCCTGGTGCAAGCGGCCCGCGCGGTGGCCACCGGAGACGCCTCGGTCGTCGTCGCCGGCGGCGTGGAGTCGATGAGCCGGGCGCCCTGGGTGGTGCCCAAGCCCGAGCGCGCCTTCCCCGCCGGGGCGCCCGAGATGGCCTCCACCACGCTGGGCTGGCGCATGGTGAACCCACGCATGCCGAAGGCGTGGACGGTCTCGCTGGGCGAGGGCGCCGAACTCGTCGCCGACCGGCTGGGCATCACCCGCGAACAGCAGGACGCCTTCGCCCTCGCCAGCCACGAGAAGGCGGCCCGGGCCTGGAAGGACGGCGCCTACGACGCCGAGGTGGTGCCTTACGGTGACGTGGACCTGCCCCGCGACGAGTGCGTGCGCGACGCCACGTCCGTCACGGCGCTGGCCAAGCTCAAGCCGGTGTTCCGGCCGGAGGGCGGCACCGTCACGGCCGGCAACTCCTCACCGCTCAACGACGGCGCCGCCGCGCTCCTGGTGACGGACGAGGCGGGGCTGCGGGCCACCGGGCGCGAGCCGCTCGCCCGGGTGCGCGGCTCGGCGGTGACCGGCATCGAGCCCCAGCTCTTCGGCCTCGGACCGGTCGAGGCCGTGCGCCGGGTCCTGGAGCGCACCGGGCGCTCCTTCGCCGACCTGGACATGGTCGAACTCAACGAGGCCTTCGCCGCGCAGGCGCTGGGCTGCCTGGCCGAGTGGCCCGAGCTGGACCCGGCGAAGGTGAACCCGCGCGGCGGGGCCATCGCCATCGGCCACCCGCTGGGCGCCTCCGGCGCGCGCATCGCCGGCGCGGTGGCCCACCAACTCGCCGCGGCGGGCTCGGGCGTGGGGCTGGCGGCGCTGTGCATCGGCGTCGGACAGGGGCAGGCCCTGGTGCTGGAACGGTAGCCCGGCGAGCGCGGCGGCGGTCGGCGTCGGACGGGCGGGCGCGGGCGGCGGGCGACGGGCACGGCGGACGGGGCGCGCGGCGGGCGCGAGCCGGTGGGCACGGCGACGCTCCGGGCGCGGGCGGTGGGCGCGTCCGACGGCATGTGCGCGCCTGGCCGGGCGCCGGGGGTGGTAGTCGTGGCCGGTATGGACTGGTTCACGGCCCCCCACTACGGAGTGGCCCGCCTGGTGTTCCAGCGCGGGCTCGCCGTGGTGTACCTCGTCGCCTTCGTCTCCGCCGCCCTGCAGTTCCGGGCGCTGATCGGCTCGCGGGGCATGACGCCCGCCGCGGACTTCGTGCGCCGGGTGCCCTTCCGTGCCGCGCCCAGCCTGTTCCAGTGGCGGTACTCCGACCGCCTGTTCGCGGCCGTCGCCTTCGGCGGTGCGGCCCTGGCGGCGGCGCTGGCGGCCGGGCTCGGCGACGTGGTGCCGCTGTGGGCCGCCGTCCCGCTGTGGCTGCTGCCCTGGGCGCTGTACCTGTCGATCGTCAACGTCGGACAGGCGTGGTACGGGTTCGGCTGGGAGACGCTGCTGCTGGAGGCGGGCTTCCTGGCCGCGTTCCTCGGCAACGGCACCGTCGCGCCGCCCCTGCCCGTCCTGCTCCTGCTGCGCTGGCTCCTCTTCCGCGTCGAGTTCGGCGCAGGGCTCATCAAGTGGCGCGGGGACCGCTGCTGGCGGGACCTGACGTGCCTGGACTACCACCACGAGACGCAGCCGATGCCCGGCCCGCTGAGCTGGTTCTTCCACCACCTGCCCAGGCCGCTGCACCGGGTGGAGGCGGCGGCCAACCACGTCGCGCAGCTCGCGCTGCCGGTGCTGCTGTTCGCCCCGCAGCCGGTGGCCACCTGGGCGGCCGCCGGGATCGTCGTCACGCAGCTCTGGCTGGTGCTGTCCGGCAACTTCTCCTGGCTGAACTGGCTGACGATCCTGCTGGCGGTGGCGGCCGTGGACTTCTCACGGCTCGGCCTCGCCAGCGCACCGCCCGCCTACGGGCCGACGCCCCCGTGGTTCGCCGTGCTGGTCGCCGCGCTGACCGTCCTCGTCGCCGTCCTCAGCTACCGGCCGGTGCGCAACCTGCTGTCGCCCCGGCAGCGGATGAACCGCTCCTTCGACGCCTACCACCTGGTCAACGCCTACGGGGCGTTCGGCAGTGTCACGCGGCTACGGCACGAGGTGGTCATCGAGGGCACGGCCGACGAGCGGATCACGCAGGACACGGTGTGGCACGAGTACGGCTTCCGCGGCAAGCCCGGCGACGTCAGGCGGCTGCCGCGGCCGTACGCGCCCTACCACCTGCGCCTGGACTGGCTCATGTGGTTCGCCGCCCTCTCGCCCGCCTACGCCCGGCCCTGGTTCACCGCGCTGCTGGAGCGGCTGCTGACCGGTGACCGCGACACGGTGCGCCTGCTGCGGCACGACCCCTTTCCCGACGGCGGCCCCGCCCACGTCCGCGCACGGCTGTACCGCTACCGCTTCACCACCTGGCGCGAGCTGCGCGCCACGGGGGCGTGGTGGCACCGCGAGCTGGTGGGCCCGTACTCACCGACCCTGTCCCGGCGCCCGTAGCCAGCGGAACGGGGCGGGGCGACGCCCTCGCCGCCGCGCCCCACGCGTCGAACGGCTACCCGGCCGGGTGCCGGACGGTCTCGGGCGACTCGGTGTCCAGCGGCACCGCCCACTTGCGCACCAGCCCGAGCTGCGTCGCCTGGCGCGGCAGGACGGCGTTGAGCGCCCAGTCGGTGAAGACCCGCGTCCGGTTCCCCGGCAGCGAGGCCAGGTGGTACCCGCGGGTCACCAGGCCGGCGGCGGGCCCGGACAGCGGGACCTTGAACGGGTTGGCCGCCGCCTGCAGGCCCCCGAGGTCCACGGCGAACCCCAGGTCGTTGTGCTTGTACGCCTTGCGCTCGCCGACGCCGCAGGAGGCGGCGATGTTCTGCGCCGCGACCTTGCCCTGGCGCGAGGCGTGCTGCGCGGTCATCGGCGTGGTCTCGCCCGGCCGGGTCAGGTCCGGCACGGCGGCCGCGTCGCCGCAGGCGAACACCTCCGGGTAACCCGGCACGGTCAGGTACTCGTCGACGCACAGGCGGCCCTTGTCGGTGGGCACCCCCAGGTCGGCGACGAGCGGGTCGGGGCGCACGCCCACGCACCACACCAGGGAGCGGGTACCGACGACCGAGCCGTCGTCCAGCAGCACCCCGTCGGCGGTCGCCTCCTTCACCGAGGTCTCGGTGTGCACCTCCACCCCGCGCGAGCGCAGCACCCGGTCCGCCGTGCGCGACAGCCGCTCGTCCAGCCCCGGCAGCACGCGCGGGGCGACGTCCAGCAGCATCCACCGCGGCCGTGGCACACGTCCGTACTGGCGGGCCAGCGCGTCGGTGTACCGCACGCCCTGCGCCGCCACCTCGGTTCCGGTGTAGCCGGCGCCCACCACGACGAAGGTGCAGCGCGCGGCGCGCTCCTCCGGGTCGTCGGTCTCGGCCGCCAGCGCGACCTGGCGGGCGATGTGGTCGCGCAGGAACAGGGCCTCGGGCATGCCCCGGAAGCCGTGCGCGTGCTCGGCCACCCCGGGGATCGGCAGAAGCTTGTTGACGCTGCCCACGGTGAGCAGGAGCCGGTCGTAGGACAGGGTGCCCTCGCGGCCGTCCGGGTCGGTGTACGTCACACCGCGCCCCTCCAGGTCCACCCCGTGCACCTCCCCCAGCACCACCCGGACCCCGGGCAGCGTTCCGGCCAGCGAGACCGTCACCCGCCGGGGCTCCAGGGTGCCCGCGGCCACTTCCGGCAGGAGCGGCAGGTAGAGGAAGTAGTCGTTGGGGTTGACCAGCACCACCTCGGCCGCCCCGCGCGCCTTCCGCGCCAGGTCCCGGGCCGCTTGGTATCCGGCGAACCCGGCTCCGACAATGACGATCCGGGGCCGCTTCACTCTGCCCTCCCAGCACTCGTGATCAAGGACAACACCGGCTTCGGGTAACCCGCCCCCACCTCGTGAAACCTCCCCCCGGGCGGCGTGCGCGAGCACCGGCCGGAGTGAGGTACAGTTTCTGTGCGCGAGCGGCGAGGGCCCCGGCCCGAACCGCGAGAGCACCGGGACGTGGCGCAGCTTGGTAGCGCACTTGACTGGGGGTCAAGGGGTCGCAGGTTCAAATCCTGTCGTCCCGACGGTGCAACAGCAGCTCAGGGGCTGTCCTTCATGCGAGAGGCAGCCCCTGAGCTGTTTGTGCGACTAAGTGAGTGACACGGCTCCCGCTGCGCGGCCGCCAACCCCGTTGGCGGCCCCTCCCGCCCCCTCGGCCCTCGGCAAAGGCGTCTAAGATCCGGTCCATGGCTACGGCCCCGGCCCTTCCCTGGCCTCGCTGCCGCCCTCTGCCACTACACGGCTCTTAGCGAACTCTCACATCCGGGATCTGAGCACGTCGACCTCACAGCCCGGAGCGAAGGGGTCGAAGCCGTGCTCGATCAGCCAGCGAACTCCCAGCAGGCTTCGCAACGACCACCACGCGTGGATCACGTCAAGGTCGATGTCGGTGCCATAGCCGGCGACGACGTCGTCAAGGTGCTCTTCATGTCCGAGGGTGAAGGTGGCGAGATCGTACAGGGCATCACCCTGGCCCGCCTCGGACCAGTCGATGATGCCCGTGACCTCGTCGCCGTCGACGAAGACATGCGCGACCTGCAGGTCGCCGTGCGTGAACGCCGGAGTCCACGGCCGGAGCGCGGCCTGGGCGACCTGACGGTTGCGGGTGACCAGGTCGGCGGGCAGGACTCCGTTCGTCACGAGCAACTCGCACTCGTCATCGAGTTCCGCCGCCAGCGCGACGACGCTCCGCCCGGCCCGTCCCGGCCGGGACGGCAGCGGCGCGGCGTGCAGCTTCCGGATGGCGGCGCCCGCCGCGGCCCACGCCGCCGACGACCCGGTCGACGGCCCGCCGAGGCGCCCAAGCGTCGTCCCCGGAAGCGCGGCGATCGCGAGTACGGGCGGCTTGCACCACAGGACCTCCGGGGTCGGGACCGGCGCGAGGGACATCGCCTCGACCTCGACGTCGATGCGCGCCTGATCGGCGTCCACCTTCAAGAACACGTCGCCGACGCGCAGAGTCGCACGCTCGGAGTGGGCGACGACGACTTCAACCTTGTCCACAAGCGACCAGTATCCCGGAGGCGATCGGCCGATGTCGCCGGGCGTAGCACCGCCTGGGGTGTGACTCCACGTCATGCAGGAACGCGGGCAACGGTGTCCCCGGCCGTGCGGATCGGAGCAGTCTGCGTGCTCCGGCTGGGCTCGCCCACCCGGTCCACCGCGAACAAGTCGATGCGGGCTGCTGCGCGGATTCCGCGCGCGCAGGGGACGGACGGCCGTGATCCTCCCAGCTCGAAGGGGGGTTGCCGGCACGGCCGAGACTTCGTCCGGTGCTGCCGGTTCGCTCACCTGGGTGGTCTCACGCACCAGGAGTCTCCGGTGCATCGCTGGTTCTGGCCGGTTTCGCCGGTTCGCCCCGACTGCCGTGTGACGGCGCGGCTGAATCGGCGCGCTCGGCACGGGCGGCCCGCTGCCCGCTCTCCTGTGCCGTACGACCCGGCCCGGGCGCCGGGTCCGAAGGGCACCACCCGGTCCGTCGCCGGTACCTCGAAGAGACCTGACCCAGAACCCCGCCGGGCCCGGGCGCACCCGGTCCGTCGGCCACGACACGCGCGATGCCCGCGGGATGTCGAACGCCCGCAGCGGTCGCTGGAGGAGCCGCAGGCGGAGGTGTGGCGGCGCGGGGCCGCCCGCGCTGCCGCCGGTGGTCAGTCAGTGGGGCGCCGCACAGGCGTCGCCGGTGCCGTCCACGGCACGCTCCAGCTCGTCCACCGCCTGTTCCCACAGGCCCGGCAGCGACGCCGCCAGGGGGAGCGCGCGGTCGGTCACGAAGGCCACCTCGGCCCAGTCGCCGAAGAACGACAGGCCCACCGCGCAGAGGTGCCCGGGCGCCAGTGGGGGCAGCAGCGCGGTGCCCGTCACCGTGGCGGCACCGAGATCGCCCTTCCTCGCCAGCGGCATGGAGGTGGCGAGCAGGTCGGTGACGCGCCGGGAGAACGCGAGCCGAAGGCACCACTCGGTCGGCCGGTCCGGCATGAACCTCACCAGGTCCTGGACGGCCTGACGCCACCGTCCGGTCCGCATTCTCCCGGTCACCGCCGTGACGCGCTCCAGGCGCCGCAGGGGCGCCCCACCGTCCGGGGCGCCCTCCGTACGCTCCGTCGCGGAGGCCGCCGGCACGTTCACCGGCAGGTCCAGCGGCAGCGCGAAGACCCGGTTGCCCCACCCCTGTTCCTCGTCGGGGCGGCGGACGTCGACGGGGAGCAGCGCCGACATCCGCGGCAGTGCCACGCCGGTCCGCGCCGACCAGGCCGACAGCGCGCCCGCGAGTGCGGCCAGGTGCGCGTCGTGCGCCGATCCGCCTCGCGCCACGCCGATCCTGCGGAGGGTGTCCACCGGCACCCTGCCACGCCCCAGCGCCCTGTCGCCGGAGGGGACGAAGGGCACGGTCGGCCCCCGGCCCCGGGTGAGGAGGGCGCCGCCCAGGGTGCGCACGGCCAGGCCGAGCGCCGTCGCGATCCTGCGGGGCCGTCCGAAGCGGCGGTAGGGGCTCGGTACGGGCCGGGCCGAGGGCTCTCCGGCACCCAGCATGACCCGGAAGGTGAGCGCCGCGGCCGCTCCGTCCTGGCAGGCGTGGTGGAACCGGTAGCACACGGCGTACGCGTCGGGAGCGTGGCCGTGGACGAGCCACACACCCCAGTACGTGCCGGGCGCGAACGGCGCGTTGCGCGCGGTGTCCAGGGCCCGCTCCCACCCGGCGGGCCCGTCCGCCACCACCTCGTGGACGTGTCGGTCGACGTCGAAGTCCGGGTCCGGGCACCACCAGGAGCGGCCCGGTGCCCCCTCCAAGCGGCTCCTGAGCATGGGCAGGCGACCCAGGCGCAGGCCGACGTGGGCGCGGAGCTCGGCGAGGCTTGGTGGCGGGCCGCTCAGGTAGGCGACGCCCCCGCCGTCCCACCGGAGGTCGGGGTGCCGGCTTTGCAGGCGGAGGAAGGCGCGGTCGACGGAGTGGGCGCGCTGCCGTGCGCCCGGAACGCGCTGGGCGGGCGGATCAGAGACGGTCATCGAGGACTCCGGTTCGGTCCGTCGGCCGGCCGGCCGGCCGGAGGCGGCCGGTCGACGGGAGTGGACTGCGGGCCCGGCCGAGGGGCTGCCGACCGGCGCGGAACCACCCTGCGCCGCCTCCGACCCGGTGAGCACGGTTTATACCGGGCGGCGGTGGTCCCGCGCCTCACGGGAGGACCGTCGCACGGCGGCCGTCCGCCGCCTTCCGCGTCCCCTCCCCGGGTGGCCCCGGCCCGGGTGCGGCAGGCCGGCCGCGGTTGTCGCGACCTCCGGGCCGCCGCCCGGAGAGGCCGCCGGACGCGGCCCCGGAATCACCCGAATCGGTGACGGGGACGCCCGGGCCCGGGCACCGGACCGGGCCCGGGCGCCGCCCTGCCGGTGCACGGCCTCCGTCGCCAGGGCCCCGACCGCGACCGACGCCCTGCCCGGCGCCCGCGGGTTCCGGCTGCCATGCCCACGTACTCCGTTCAGGTGAGCCGGTTGCCTCGGGAGCACCGTCGGTGTCCGGCATCTGGCACTGTGTGCGTCGGAATCGCCGGGTCCGGGAGAGCTCCCGAGACGCCCGCCCGAGCGCGCCGACCCGCCGGGAAGCGCACCGCACCGGCCGTGCGGTACGCCCCCGCGCGCCCGTCGCGCCCGCCCACCCCAGGACGCGGTCCCGGCGTTCGTTCCACGGCCGCCACGGGCGGGTGGCCACCGGTTCGCGTTCTGCCCCTTGGGGAAGCAGTCCCGTCCCTCTCGATCACACCAGGAGTCAAGGCCGTGCACGTCGCGCTCACCGGCGCCACCGGGTTCCTCGGGCTCCGCCTCCTGCGCCGGCTCCTCGACGCACACGACTCAGTGACGGTCCTGGCCCACGCGGGGTCGGGGGACGCGCTGCGCCGCATCACCCGGTTCTTCGAGCTGTCCGGCGCGCCGGAGGCCGTGACCGCTCGGCTCCCGAGCCGCTTGCGGGTGGTGGAAACGGAGCTGCAGCGGCCGAGGCTGGGGCTGTCGCGGAGTTCCTTCCAGGAGCTGGCCGACGGGCTCGACGCCATCTGGCACTGCGCGGGCAGCATCAACCTGGAGGGCGGCCTCGCCGAACTGCGCCGGGTCAACGTCGACGGCACCCGGCACGTGCTGGAGCTGGCCGAGGCCGGACGCCGCGGCCCCGCACTCCACCACGTGAGCACCGCCTTCGTGGCCGGGGCACGGCGGGACGGGGTGGCGTACGAGGACGAGCTGGAGGGCGCGTACGGCTTCGAGAACGCCTACGAGCGCTCCAAGTACGAGGCGGAGGTGCTGGTCCACGCCTGGTCGCGCGCGCACGGCCGGCCGGCGGTGGTGCTGCGTCCGAGCATCCTCGTCACGGACCTGCCGCCGCACCCGGAGCTGCCCCCGCACCCGCTGGAGGTGATCAAGCGGCTCCTGCGGGCCGGGGTGCGCGCCCTCGCCCCGGCGGCGTCCGGGCGCCGGACGGTCCGCCTGGTGGGCCATCCGCGCGGGCATCTGAACCTGATGCCGGTGGAGGACGCGGCCGAGGTGATGGTGCGCCTGTCCGGCCGGCGGGCCCCGGGGGGCGTCGACACCTACCACGTCGTCCACGGCCACGACGTGCCGGTGCCCGTGGTGGTCGCGCTGTTGGAGCGGCTCGTGCCCCTGTCGTTCGAGCTGGTGGCCTCCCGGTGCGGCGCCGTCTGCGAGCTGGAGGAACTGACCGACTCCTACCCGGGGTTCACGGCGTACCTCGCCCACCGGCGGCGCTTCGACGACACCCGGGTCCGGACCCTGCTCGGCCCGCCGACGGGCCGGACGAGGGTGGACCTCGACTACCTGTGGTCGGGGCTGGGCCCGGGCAGCGGCGACCGCCGCGAGCCCGCGACCGCGGCCTGGACCGCGCCGCCCGCCCCTCCCGCGCCGGCACGCCCCTCCCCGACCCCCCGGTACGCCTGACCCGCAGACGTCCACGCCCGCTGGAGCCCCTCTTGTCCGTCCCCGCCACCGCCCACGCCGCCCCCGCGGCCCCCGCGGTCTTCACCGCCGCCGGAATCGCCGACCGCGCCCGGCGGCTCCGGGAGCCCGTCCACATCGTCGCCGGGCCGACCGGGCGCGAGCTGGGACTCGCCACCGGTGCGGTGCCGGACGGCGGCCCGGTGCTCGGCACCCTGCCACCGCTGTATCCGGAGTGGCTCGGCGGGCGTACGTTCTGCGAGGCACACGACGTGCGCTTCCCGTACGTCGCGGGCGAGATGGCGAACGGCATCGCCACCACGCGGATGGTGTCCGCGATGGCCGGTGCGGGGATGCTCGGCTTCTTCGGCGCCGGCGGGCTGGCGTACGCCGAGGTCGAGCAGGCCGTGCGCACGCTGGCGCGCGAGCTCGGTCCGCGCCCCAACTGGGGGGTGAACCTGATCCACTCACCGGCCGAGCCGGCGCTGGAGTTCCGCGTCGCGAAGCTGCTGCTGCACCACGGCGTGCCGCGGGTCTCGGCGTCGGCGTACATGGAGCTGACCCCGGCGGTCGTGCTGTGCTCCGCCCGGGGGCTGCGCCGGGGTGCCGACGGCCGTGTCGTGCGGCGTACCCGGATGTTCGCCAAGGTCTCCCGCCCCGAGGTGGCCGAGAGGTTCCTCTCCCCCGCTCCGGCCGCGCTGCTCGGCCGGCTCGTCGCGGAGGGCGAACTCACCCCGCACGAGGCGGCGCTGGCCGCCGAGGTGCCGGTCGCCGAGGACATCACGGTGGAGGCCGACAGCGGCGGCCACACCGACAACCGGCCGTTGCCGGCCCTGCTGCCCCGGATCGCGCTGCTGCGCGACGCGCTCACCCGGCGGTACGGCTACCGCGCGCCGGTCAGGATCGGTGCGGCCGGCGGGCTGGGCACACCGGACGCGGTGGCCGCCGCCTTCGCACTCGGGGCCGCGTACGTGGTGGTCGGATCCGTGCACCAGACGGCCGTCGAGGCGGGGATGTCCGACGTCGCCAAGGCGATG
Organism: Streptomyces marinisediminis; assembly: GCF_026262575.1. GTDB lineage: Bacteria > Actinomycetota > Actinomycetes > Streptomycetales > Streptomycetaceae > Streptomyces > Streptomyces marinisediminis. The sequence continues at coordinate 118,906 of NZ_JAPKFL010000005.1, read as the reverse complement.
CTCTGCGCGGCCGACGTCGCCGACGTGACCATGGCCCCGGCCGCCGACATGTTCGAACTGGGCGTCCGACTGCAAGTGCTCTCCCGGGGGACGATGTTCGCCCAGCGGGCCGCCCGGCTCTACGCGGCCTACCGGGCGCACGGCTCGCTGGAGGAGATCCCGCGGCAGGTGCGCGCCTCGATCGAACGGGACGTGCTGCGCGCCACGTTCGACGAGGTGTGGCAGCGCACCCGGACGTTCTGGGAGCGCAGGGACCCGTCGGAGATCACGCGGGCGGAGGCCGACCCGAAGCACCGTATGGCGCTGGTGTTCCGCTGGTACCTGGGCAGCTCCAGCCGGTGGGCGATCGCCGGGGACGCGTCCCGCCGTGCCGACTACCAGATCTGGTGCGGCCCGGCCGTCGGCGCCTTCAACCGGTGGGTGGAGGGCACGTTCCTGGCCGAGCCGGCCAACCGCGGCGTGGTGCAGATCGCGCTGAACCTGCTCGAAGGCGCCGCCGTGCTCACCCGCGCCCACCAGCTCCGCACCTGCGGGGTGCCGCTGCCCGCCGACGCCTTCGGCTACACACCCCGCGTGCTGGCATGACCGGCCCCACCCGGCCGGCAGCGGCCGTACCACCCCGAGGAGAGCCATGTCCCCCGAACGTCAGCAGGTACCCGTCGCCGTGGTCGGGATCGGCGCCCTGGTACCCGGTGCCACGGACGCGGGAGGCTACTGGCGGACCGTGCTCAGCGGCCGGAGCCTGATCACCGAGGTCCCCGCGTCCCGCTGGCGGGTGGAGGACCACTACGACCCGGACCCGGCCGCCCCCGACAAGACCTACGCCCGGCGCGGCGCGTTCCTGCCCGAAGTCGACTTCGACCCGATGGCGTACGGCGTGCCGCCCACCGGTCTGCCGTCGACGGACAGCACCCAGTTGCTCGCCCTGATGGTCGCCGAGCAGGTCCTGGCCGACGCCGGTGGCCTCGCGGGCGTCGACCGGGACCGGGTGGGTGTCGTCCTCGGGGCTGCCGCCCTGGAGATGCTCGCGCACATGTACGGACGCACCCATCGGCCCATCTGGCTCAAGGCGCTGCGGGAGAGCGGCGTCCCCGAGGACGAGGCGCAGGACGTGTGCGACCGCATCTCCGGGCACTTCGCCCCCTGGCGGGAGTCGACGTTCCCCGGCCTGCTCGGCAACGTCGTCGCCGGCCGGATCGCCAACCGGTTCGACCTGCACGGCACGAACCACACCACCGACGCCGCCTGCGCCAGCTCGCTCGCGGCGCTGTCCACGGCGGTCGGTGAACTGGCGCTCGGCCGGTCGGACCTGGTGATCAGCGGAGGCGTGGACACCGGCAACGACGTCGGCATGTTCCTGTGCTTCTCCAAGACTCCCGCGCTGTCGCCCACCGGTGACTGCCGGCCCTTCTCCGACGCCGCGGACGGCACGATGCTCGGCGAAGCGGTCGTCATGTACGCACTCAAGCGGCTCCGGGACGCCGAGCGCGACGGCGACCGCGTCCACGCGGTGATCCGCGGTATCGGTACCTCGTCCGACGGCCGGGGCACCGCGATCTACGCGCCGCTGCCCGAGGGCCAGGCGCGGGCGCTGCGCCGCGCGTACCGGGAGGCGGGCTACGGCCCGGACACCGTCGAGCTGGTCGAGGCGCACGGTACGGGGACGAAGGCCGGGGACGCCGCCGAACTGGCCGCGCTCGGCGAGGTCTTCCGTGCCTCCGGGCGTGCGGACGGGCCCTGGTGTGCGATCGGCTCGGTCAAGTCGCAGATCGGCCACACCAAGTGCGCGGCGGGCGCGGCGGGACTGCTCAAGGCGGTCATGGCCCTGCACCACAAGGTGCTGCCCCCGACGGCCAACGTCGACAGGCCCAGCCCGGCGGTCGCCGCCCCGGACAGCCCGTTCTACGTGAACACCGAGGCCCGCCCGTGGGTGCGGCCCCCCGACCACCCCCGCCGGGCGTCGGTGTCCAGCTTCGGTTTCGGGGGCAGCAACTTCCACGTCACGCTGGAGGAGTACGTGCCCTCGGGCGGGTCGGGCCGGGCCGCGGCGCGGCAGCGGTCCGCCCCGGCCGAACTCGTGCTGTTCAGCGGCCCGTCGCCACAGGCCCTGACCGCCACCGCGATCGACGCCGACCGTCCGCTCGCCACGCTCGCGCGCGAGAGCCACGGGAGGTTCTCGGCCGCCGATCCGGTGCGGCTGGCCGTCGTCGCCGCCGACGCGGAGGAGCTGTCGGAGAAGTTCTCGCGGGCGGCCGAGTCGATCCGGCGACGCCCCGACCACGCCTTCGCCACGCCGAACGGCGTCCGGTACGCCGCCGGGACCCCCGAGCCGGGCCGGATCGGCTTCCTCTTCCCCGGGCAGGGCTCCCAGTACGTCGGGATGGGCGCGGGGCTGGCCATGCTGGCCCCGGAGGCCCAGGCCGTCTGGGACCGGCTGGGCGGCACCCGGTTCGACGGCGTACCGCTGCACCGGGTGGTGTTCCCACCGCCGTCCTTCACCGACGACGAACGCGCCGAGCGGCAGGCGCGGCTGGCCGCCACCGAGTGGGCGCAGCCCGCGCTCGCGGTGCACGGCGCCGCGCTGCTGGACGTGCTGCGCGGCCTCGGGCTGCGGCCGGACTGCGTGGCGGGCCACAGCTTCGGGGAGCTGGTCGCCCTGCACTGCGCGGGCGTACTGGACGCGCGGTCGCTTCTCTCGCTGGCCCGCCGGCGCGGTGAGCTGATGCGGGACGCGGCCGCCGTGCCGGGGGCGATGCTGGCCGTCGCGGCGGACCGCGCGCACGTGTCGGCGGTCCTCGCCTCCGCCGGGCTCACCGACGTCTGGCCCGCCAACCACAACGCACCCCGCCAGGTCGTGCTGGCCGGCACGGCCGAGGCGGTCGCGGCCGCCGAGAAGGAGTTCGCGGCGGACGGAACCGGCACCCGGCGGCTGAACACCTCAGCCGCCTTCCACAGCCCGCTGGTCGCCCCGGCCGGTGAACCGCTCGCGGCGTTCCTGGACACCCTCCGCCTCACCCGTCCCGTGCTCGACGTCTACGGGAGCGCCGACGCGGCACCGTACCCGGCGTCACCCGACGAGGTGCGCCGCACCATCGTTCGCCAGGTGTCGTCGCCGGTGCGCTTCCAGGACCAGGTCGAGTCGATGTACGCGGCCGGGGTCCGGACCTTCGTCGAGGTCGGCCCGGGAACCGCGCTGACCGGCCTGGTGGAACAGATCCTCGGCGACCGCGCGCACGCGGCCGTCCCGCTGGACGGGCCCGGACGGTGCGGAGCCGGTGGCCTGCACGCCGCGCTCGGCGCCCTCGCCGTGCGCGGGGTCCCCCTCGACCTCGACCGACTCTGGGCGCCGTACGCCGTGCCCGGGACACCAGCGAAGGAGCGCGAGCCCCGGATGACCGTGAAGATCAGCGGAGCCAACCACGGTCGGGCCTATCCGCCCGCCGCCCCCGCCGCCGTGCCGCCGCCCCCGCGCGCCGCGTCCGCGGCCGAGCCCCCGGTGGCCCAGGCCCCGGTGCCCGGGGCGGCGTCCGGCCCCGGGCCCGCGTCCGGGGAGGCGAGCGGACCCGCCGTCGAGGACGCGCCCGGACCCGTGTCCGAGGACGCGCCCGCGTACGACGGCGGTGGCGACTGGTACGCCGCGGTCGAGAGCGTCCAGCGGCAGACGGCGGAGGCCCACGCCGCCTGCCAGCGGATGCTGACGGACAGCCACATGGCCTTCCTGCGGATGACCGAGACGACGCTCGCCGCGATGCTCGGGGCGCGGGGCCCCGGCGCCGTGGCCGACATGGCCGACCCGGCCGACATGGCCGATGTGGCTGACATGGCTGACATGGCTGACATGGCCGCTCCGGCGGCTCCGCTGCCGCTCCCCAGGCCCTCGACGCCCCAGCGGGCGGCGCCCCCGGCACCGCCCGCGCAGGCGGCGTGGGCGGAGGCACCCGCCCACGCCGCCCACGCCGCTCCCGTCTCCCCGCCCGCTCCCGGGCGGGAGGCCGGGAGCGCACCTGCGGCGGCCGAACCGGCGCAGGGGGCGGCCGAGCCCGCACGGGACGCCGCCGAGCCCGTACAGGAGGCGGCCGAGCCCGCACGGCTGTCCGCATCGGACCTGACGGAACTGCTGCTGTCGGTGGTGGCCCGGCTCACCGGCTACCCCGCGGAAATGCTCAATGCGGACATGGAGCTGGAGGGGGAGCTGGGGGTCGACTCCATCAAGCGCGTGGAGATCCTCTCCGCCGTACGCGAGGAGGTGGGCGAGCTGCCCACACAGGACATCGGGCAGCTCGGCAAGCTGCGCACCCTGCGGGAGATCGTCGACGCGCTCCTCCCGGCCGGCGACGCCGTGCTCCCGGGGGCCGCCGCCCCCTCCTCCCCGGCAAGCACCTCCGCGCCTCCCACCCCGGCCGCCCCGGCGGCCCCGGCGGTCCAGCCACCCGCGCGGGAGTTCCCGGCGGTCCCCACCGCGCGCGCCGAGCCCCGGCGGGGCGGGGAGCTGACCCGGCTGGTGTCCCGGGCGACGGTGTCCCCCGCGTCGGGCCTGGCGACGGTGGGTCTGTGGGACGGGCCGCTCGTGGTGACCGCACAGGGCTCCGACGACAGCGGGATCGCCGGCCTGGTGGCCGAGCGGCTCGCGGCCCACGGCGTCGACGCCACCGCCGTCACCGAGGTGCCGGAGGACGTCCACGGTGTCGTCCACCTCGGCGGACTGACCGGGAGCGGCGCGCCGGAGGAGGCGCGGGAGATCCACCGGTCCGTCTTCCGGGCGGCCCGCCTGCTGGCGCGGCGGACGGCGGGCCGGGGCGGGCTGTTCGTCACCGTGCAGGACACCGGGGGCGACTTCGGGCTCGACGGCCGCGGCCCCGGGCGCGCGTGGCTGGGCGGTGTCGCCGGCCTGGTCAGGACGGCGGCGAAGGAGTGGCCCGACGCCTCCGTCAAGGCGATCGACTGTGAGCGGGGCGACCGGGACGAGGGCGCGGTCGCCGATGCGATCGTGCGGGAGCTGCTCACCGGCGGGCCGGAGGGAGAGGTCGGTCTGCGCGCGGACGGCACCCGCACCGTCCCGCGTGCGGTGCCCGCGCCGGTGGCCTCCGGCGGTACCGCGCGGATCACCTCCGACGCGGTGATCGTGGCCAGCGGCGGGGCCCGCGGGGTGACCGCCGCCGCGCTGCTGGACCTGGCCCGGGCACACCGGCCCCGCATCGTGCTGCTCGGCAGGACGGAACCGGCCCCGGAGCCGGCCGGGCTGGCGTCCGCCCGGGACGAGCCCTCGCTCACCCGCCTGCTCGCCGAGCGGGACTCCCCCGGGCCCGGGGGCGCCTCGCCGTCCGCCCTCACCGCGCGGGCCCGGCGGATTCTGGCGGCGCGCGAGGTGCGGGCGACCCTGGCGGCGCTGGAGGAGGCGGGCTCTCCCGCCCGGTACATCGCGGTCGACGTACGGGACGAGAAGGCCCTCTCCGCCGCCCTCGCCGACGTGCGTGCCGCCTGGGGGCCGGTCACCGGTCTCGTCCACGGCTCGGGCGTGCTGGCCGACAGCCGGATCGAGGACAAGACGGACACCCAGTTCGACCAGGTGATGTCCACCAAGGTGGACGGCCTGCGGGCGCTGCTGGAGGCCACGGCGGAGGACCCGCTCGACGTGCTCCTGCTGTTCTCCTCGGTGGCCGCCGTGTTCGGCAACGAGGGGCAGAGCGACTACGCCATGGCCAACGAGGTCCTCAACCACGTGGCGTCCGCCGAGCGGGCCCGCCGCCCCGGCTGCCTGGTGCGTTCGGTGGCCTGGGGCCCGTGGGACGGAGGCATGGTGACGCCCGCCCTGGCCGGGCACTTCGACCGCCTGGGAGTCCCGCTCATCGCGCTGGACCGGGGCGCCGCCGCGTGTACGGCCGAACTGGCCGGTCCCGCCGACGAGGTGCGCGTCGTCCTCACGGCCGGGGGTGGTGACGTCGGCCCCCACGCCCCCGCCCGGGCCGCCGAGCCGCGCCCGGCACAACTGGCGGTCCGGCAGGAGGCGTTCCCGCAGTTGGCGGAGCACTCCCTCGCCGGTACGCCGGTGCTACCGGTGGCGATGGTGCTGAACTGGTTCGCGGGGGCGGGGAGCGCGTGGCTGCCGGACCACGGCACCCTCGTCCTGCGCGACCTGCGCGTCTACCGGAAGCTGGCCCTGCCGGACCTGTCCGGGGCGGGCCACCTGCTGACGGTGCGGGGCCGCCGCGGCGCGGCCGGTTCGCCCACGGCGCTGGAGGCGGAGCTTCGGGGCGAGGACGGTGTCGCCCACTTCCGGGCCGTACTGGACGCCGAGGCCACGGTGCCGGACCCGGCCGGCTGGGGCAGCCCGGCGGATTTGAAGCCGCTCCCCCGCCCAGAGGTCTACGACGGCGGGACCCTCTTCCACGGCACCCGGTTCCACGCACTCCGCGCGGTGCGGGGCGTCTGCGACGCGGGGGCCGAGGCGACGGCCGTGGGGCTGCGCGCGCTGGACTGGCCGGGCGAGGACTGGCCGCTGGACGCCGCCGCCCTGGACGGGGCTCTCCAACTCGCCCTGCTGTGGGCCGAGAAGGTTCTCGGTGCGGCGACGCTGCCGATGGCGGTCGCCGAGTGCCGGGTGCACCGGCCGGGCCCGGCGCACGAGTCCGTGCGGTGCGTGGTGCGGGCGCGCAAGGCGCACAGCACGGGCGCGCGGTGCGACGTCGCCGTCGTCGATCCGGACGGGTCGCTCCGCCTGGAACTGCTCGGCGTGGAACTCGTCCTGCGCCCCTCCTGACCCCCTTGAACATCCGCCCCTGCCCTGCGTCGCGCAACGTCGACCGACCTGCCGGGGCTCGCGCGAAGTGAGAAGACCCGCATGCCATTCGACCCGATCGCCGTCGTGGGGCGGGGCTGCGTGCTGCCCGACGCCCTCGACCCGGACACGTTCTGGGACAACGTCGCCGCAGGCCGCAGCAGCCTGTCCCCCGCCCCGGACGGCCGCTGGCGGCTGCCGCTCCGGTGGGCCGCGGGCACGGCGGACGACCACCTCGACCGCGCCTGGACCGGTGTCGGGGGGTATGTGCGGGGCTTCGAGTCGGTCTTCGACCCGGGTGGCTTCCGGATCGCCCCGGAGCGGCTCCGCGAACTCGACCCGCTGTTCCACTGGGTGCTGTACGGGGTCCGGCAGGCGCTCACCGAGGCGGGCCGGGACGGCCCGTCGGCACGCGCGGGCCTGGTGCTGGGGAACCTGTCCTACCCCACGCCCGGCGGTGCGGCCTTCGCCGAACACGTGTGGCTGTCCGCCCAGCGGCCCGCCGTCCGCGACGCGCTGCTGCACGGGGAGCTCCGGCAGCGGCCGGCGGCCCGCAACCGCTTCTCGTCCGGACTGCCCGCCCACCTCGCGGCCGCGGCGCTCGGGCTCGGCGCGGGCGCCTGGTCGCTGGACGCCGCCTGTGCCTCGTCGCTGTACGCGGTCAAGCTGGCCTGCGACCGGCTGCACGACGGCACGGCCGACCTGATGGTGGCCGGAGCGGTCAGCCGCGCCGATCCGCTGCTGACGCACGTCGGGTTCCGCGCCCTGGCCGCGACGAGCCGGACGGGGCGCAGCCGGCCCTTCCACCGGGAGGCCGACGGGCTCGTGCACGGGGAGGGCGCCGGGTTCGTCGCCCTGATGCGGCTGTCGGACGCGCGCACGGGCGGGGTGCCCGTGCTGGGTGTGATCCGCGGCATCGGGCTGTCCAACGACGGACGCGGCAACGGCCTGCTCAGCCCTTCGGAGGAGGGCCAGGCGCGGGCGATGCGCCTGGCGTACGCCGCGGCGGGAGTGGCGCCCGAGACGGTGTCCCTGGTCGAGTGCCACGCCACGGGGACGCCGGTCGGTGACGCGGTGGAGGCGCGGGCGATGGCCCGGGTCTACGCGGCCGGCGACGACGTCCCGATCGGTTCGGTGAAGTCCAATGTGGGGCACCTGCTGGCCACGGCGGGGGTGGCCGGGCTGCTGAAGGTGCTCGGTGCCCTGCGCACGGGGGTCCGTCCGGCGACGCTCGGCGCCCAGGCCCCGCTGGACGCGCTGACCGGGACCCCGCTGCGGGTGCTGACCGCGCCGGAGGCGTGGTCGGGGCCGCGCCGGGCGGCCGTGAGCGCCTTCGGCTTCGGCGGGACGAACGCCCACCTCGTCGTGGACCTCGCGGACGAGGGCCCGGAGCCCGCCGCGCCCCGGCCGGCGCCGCCCACTCCCGGGCCCACACCCGGGCCCGCGCCCCGGCCCCGTACCGCGGTGGCGATCGTCGCGCTCGGTGCCCGGGTCGGCGACGGCACCAGCGCGGAGGACTTCCGCCGTGCCGTCCTCGGCGGTGAACGGCGCGGACCCGCCACGGCGATCCCCGTGGAGCTGACGGGCCTGTGCTTCCCGCCGCTGGCGCTGGAGCGGACCGTGCGCCACCAGTTGCTCGTCCTGGAGGCGGCGCGGGAGGCCGTGCGGGGGCTGTCGCTGCCCCGCGAGCGGACCATGGTGGTCGTCGGCATGGGCGTCGACCCCGAGGTGGCCAGGACCGGTGCCCGCCGGCGGCTTCCGTACTGGCTGGAGCGGGCCGGACGGGAGCCTGTCTGCGGCCGGACGCCGCCGTCGGGTACTCCTCCGGGGAGTCGGCCGCGCTGGTCGCGCTGGGCGCCTGGCCGGACGCGGCGGGCCTGTACGAAGCGACCCGGGACAGCGGGCTGTTCACGACGGAGCTCACCGGCGAGCTCCGGGCCGTCCGGCGCCGCTGGGAACGGATGGGTGTCCAGGGCTCCCGCTGGTCGAGCTACCTGGTCAACGCGCCGCTGGACCGGGTCCGTACGGAGCTCGCGGCCGAGCCCGCGGTCCACCTGATGGCGGTCAACGCGCCGGGGGTCTGCGTCGTCGGCGGCGAGGCGCGCGCGTGTGCGGCCGCCGTGCGGAGGATCGGTGCGGAGCGGGCGATCGAGCTCGACTACGACATCGCGGCCCACGCGCCGGAACTGGCGGACGTCCGCGACGTCTGGCACCGGGTCCATGACCGGCCCACCGCCGACGTTCCGGGTGTCGTGTTCTACAGCGGTGCCACGGGGCAGGCGTACCGCGCGACGTCCGACCGGGCGGCGGAGGCGCTCACCGCGCAGGGGGAGCGCACGATCGACTTCGCGGCCACGGTCGAACAGGCGTGGGCCGACGGCGTGCGGGTCTTCGTCGAGCACGGACCCCGCGCACTGTGCACCGGCTGGATCAAGCGCGTGCTCGGTGACCGCGAGCACGTGGCGGTCGCCCTGGACGCCCCGGGGGACGCCGGGCAGCGCCGGCTCTCCCTGGCGGTCGCCGAACTCCTCGTCGCGGGGGTTCCCGTGCGGGCCGACGCGTTCTTCGCCCGGCTCTCGGAGGCCGCCGTGGACGTCCCCGCTCCCGGGCCCACCGTGACCGTGCCGCTCCCCGGGCCCCCGGTGCTGCCGCCACTGGAGACGGCGCCGGTGGTCATGGGCCGGGCACCCGAGCTGGCGCCGGTGCCAGGCCCGGACGCGGCGGCTGCCGCGCACGCGCCGGACCGGGACGCGGCTGCCGCGCTCCCGTCGGCCCGGGACGCGGCTGCCGCGGTCCCGGCAGGCCGGGACGCGGCGTCCCCGCCGATCACTTCGGTGCCGGGCCGGGAAGCGGCGTCCCCGCCCGCGCCCGGCGCTGAGCGCCCGGGGCCGCTCCCCCGGCCGGAGCCCCGGCTGCCGGGCGTCCCCGGGCTGGTCGCCCGGCAGAGCCGCCGGGTGGCCGCGCTGCACGAGGAGACCATGGCCGGGCACACCGCGGCCCATCAGCGGTTCCTGCGGCTCTCGGCACTGGCCGCCGGTGCGCTGTCCGCCGCCCCGGCCGCGGGCCTCGCGCCCCCGCCCCGCGCACCGCAGGGCCCGCCGGCCGGGCGGGCGCCCCGGCCGGCGGCGCCGACGCCCGTGCCGCCGCCCCCCGTGCCGGGGCGTCCCCCCGCGTCGCTGCCCGGCCCCACGTTCGACCGCGCCCAACTGGAGCATCTCGCCTCCGGGAAGATCTCCGAGCTGTTCGGCCCCCGGTTCGCCGGGCAGGACGGGTACGCGGTGCAGACCCGGATGCCCGGACCGCCGATGCTGTTCGCCGACCGCGTCACCGGCATCGACGCGGTCCCGGCGGCGCTCGTCACCCCCGGCCCGGTGCGCACCGACGGAAGGATCTGGACCGAGACCGACCTCCGGCCGGGCAGCTGGTTCCTGGATTACACCGGGCGCATGCCCGCAGGGTTGCTGATCGAGGCAGGCCAGGCGGACCTGCTCCTGCTGAGCTGGCTGGGCGTCGACCTCCTCAACCGGGGCGAGCGGGCCTACCGCCTGCTGGGCTGCGAGGTGACGTTCCACGGGAGCCCACCCCGGGCCGGAGACGTCCTGCGGTTCGAGATCCACCTCGACGGCCACGCGGAGCACGCCGGTGTGCGCCTGGCCTTCTTCCACTACGACTGCTACGTGGACGGCGAACTCCGGCTCAGTATCCGCGAGGGCCAGGCCGGGTTCTTCACCCCGGACGAACTCGCCGACAGCGGCGGTGTGCGGTGGGACCCGGCCGGCCGGCCGTCCTGCGACGACCTGCCGTTCGACCCGCCCGCCCTGCGCTGCACGCGGGACCGCTTCGACGCGGACCGGGTCGCGGCCCTGGCGCAGGGGCGGCCCGCCGACTGCTTCGGCCCCGGCTGGGAGGCGACCGCCGCCCAGATCCGGCCACCGGCCCTGGACGACGGCCGGCTGCGGATGCTGCACGAGGTCACCGCGTTCGACCCGAACGGCGGCCCGTGGGGGCGCGGCTATCTGCGGGCGGAGACCCCGGTCTCGCCGGACGACTGGTTCTTCGCCGGGCACTTCAAGAACGACCCGTGCATGCCGGGCACCCTGATGCTCCAGGGCGGCCTCCAGGCGATGGCGTTCTTCCTGGCCGCCCTGGGCTTCACCGCCGGGAGGGACGGCTGGCGCTTCGAGCCCGTCCCCGACTCCACCGGTACGACGGTCTGCCGCGGCCAGGCGACCCCGGACAGTCGCCGGGTCGTCTACGAGGTGTTCGTGCGGGGCGTCTCCTCCGGGCCGCTGCCGACGCTCCACGCCGACGTCCTGGGAACGGTCGACGGGCTGATGTCCTTCCTCGGCCGGGACATGGCGGTGCGACTCGTGCCGGACTGGCCGTTGTCGCACTGGCGGCACTCGGGTCCGCCCGCCGTGCAGACCGACGGCTCCCCCGTGCCGCTGCCGGCGCTCGGCGGGCTGGCCGGGCACCGGGAGGAGCGCCCGGTGGCGGTGGTGGACGGCTTCCCGTACGGCTACGCCTCGTTGCTGGCCTGCGCGTGGGGCAGGCCGAGCGAGGCGTTCGGAGCCGCCTACGCGCCGTTCGACTCCCCCCGCAAGGTCGCGCGCCTGCCGGGCCCGCCGTACCACTTCATGAGCCGGATCGCCTCCGTGGAGGGCCCGCAGGGCGGTATGCGGGAGGGCAGCGCCGTCGTCGCGGAGTACGACGTGCCCGCGGACGCCTGGTACTTCGAGCAGAGCGGCGGCCACACCATGCCGTTCGCGGTGCTCCTGGAGGTCGCGCTGCAACCGTGCGGCTGGCTGGCCTCGTACGCGGGCAGCGCGCTGACCGCGGACACGGACCTGCTGTTCCGCAACCTCGACGGCTCGGGAACGGTCACCGGCGAGGTCACCCCGGCGACCGGAACGGTGCGCACCCACGCGGAACTGGTCCGCGTCTCCCGGAGCGGCGACATGATCATCGAGTCGTTCCGGGTCCGGTGCACCGCCGACGGTGCGCCCTTGTTCGACGTGTCCACGGTCTTCGGCCACTTCCCGCCCTCCGCCTTCGACGACCAGCCCGGCCTGCCGGTGACCGCCGAGGACCGGGCCCGCATCGCCGAACCGTGCGGGCACACCGTGGACCTGACGGCCCGGCCCGACCGCTACTGCGCAGGCCCCCTGCGGCTGCCCGGGCCCATGCTCCTGATGCTCGACCGGATCACCGGCTACTGGCCGGGAGGGGGGCGGGCCGGGCTCGGTCGGCTGCGGTCGGAGAAGGACGTGCGGCCGGGTGAGTGGTTCTTCCGGTCCCACTTCTTCCAGGACCCGGTCCAGCCCGGCTCCCTGGGCGTCGAGGCGATGTTGCAGTTGCTCCAGTACTTCCTGCTGGAGAGCGGGCTGGCGGCCGGCGTCCCCGCTCCCCGCTTCGAACCGGCCCTGCCCGGCGTCGAGTTGACGTGGACGTACCGTGGGCAGATCACCCCGGAGAACCGGCTGGTCCGGGTGGAGATGGACATCCTGGAGACCGGCAGGGACGCCCAGGGCCCCTACGCCACGGCGGAGGCCTCGCTGTGGGGCGACGACACCCGCATCTACCGGGCGCGCGGGCTGGGCGTACGCGTGGTGTCCGGCCCCGGCGCGTAGGACGGCGGCCGGGAGCTGGTGGTGCCGCCGCGCGCGGGCGGGGCGAGGGAACGGTCGGGAGGCTCGCGGCCTTCGGCCCGCCCGCAGGCGGGACAGGGCTTCGGAACGCGCGGCCCGCGGCGGGCGGGAACTGTGCGGGCCGGGGCGTCGGCGGCGCCGGAGTGGGTGCCGCCCGCCCCGGGGTGGGGTCGAGTTGTGGCCAATGTGGTGGATTCGGTCTCGCGGCGGGGCCTGGACCGGTACACCTGTTTGCGTGGCGCGAGCGCGACCGACCGACGCGGAACGGAGAGCGGCCCCTGCCCCGAGCGGCTGCGGCAGCGGCCCGCCGGGTGTGCGACGACGACCTCGCCCTCGCGATCCCACGGACGCCCGGCGACCGGGCCCGCCTCCGCGGGACGCCGGGGCGTACCGCCCGCCCGCCGCGACCACGCCCGCGTCACCGCCGCCCGCCCCGTCCGCCACGCCCGTCCCGAGAGGGGTCCCGCCCTCCGCCCGAGCGCCCTCGTCGGCGCGCCGGACCCGAACCACCGGTCCCCGGGTGCTCCGCCCGCCCTCCGCCCCCTCCCCACCGAAGGAGAACCGCCGTGTCCGACCAGCAGGTACTCGTCCTCGACCCCCACGGCGCCGATCACCACGCCGAGCACCAGGCCCTGCGCGCCCGCGGGGCGGCCACCCGGGTGGACATCCTCGGCGTGACCGCCTGGTCCGTCTCCGAGCCCGGCCTCCTGAAGCACCTGCTGACGAGCCCGGACGTCTCCAAGGACGCCAAGCGCCACTGGCCGGCCTTCGCCGAGGCCGTCCCCGACTGGCCCCTGGCCCTGTGGGTGACGGCGGAGAACATGTTCACCGCCTACGGCAGCGACCACCGCCGCCTGCGCCGCATGATCGCACCGGCCTTCTCCGCCCGCCGCATCGCCGCCCTGGAGCCCGTCGTCCAGGAGCTGGTGCGGGGCATCCTGGACGGCCTCGACGCCCTCCCCGCCGGTGAGGTCGTCGACCTGCGCGCACACCTGGCCCATCCGCTGCCGATCGCGGTCATCGGCCAGCTCATGGGCGTCCCCGCGGACCAGCGCACCGGCTTCGCCGCCTTGGTCGACGGCGTGTTCGCCACCACCCTCTCCACCGAGGAGGCCGCCGCGAACGCCACCGCTCTGTACGGGCTGCTCGACGAGCTGATCGCGGCCAAGCGCGCCGAGCCGGCCGAGGACCTGACCTCGCTCCTGCTCGCCGCCCGCGACGAGGAGGGCGACGGCCGCGCGCTCAGCGACGTCGAACTGCGCGACACGCTCCTGCTGATGGTCAGCGCCGGGTACGAGACGACCGTCAACGTCATCGACCAGGCCGTCACCTCCCTGCTGACCGATCCGGAGCAGCTTGCCCACGTCCGCGCCGGCCGCTGCGGCTGGCACGACGTCGTGGAGGAGACCCTGCGTCACGAGCCCGCCGTCAAGCACCTGCCCCTTCGCTACGCGCTCAGGGACGTCTCCCTGCCCGACGGGCAGACGATCCGCGCCGGGGAGGCCATCCTCGCCTCCTACGCCGCCGCCAACCGGCACCCGGACTGGCACGGCGCGAGCGCGGACCGCTTCGACGCCACCCGGCCCGCCAAGGACCACCTCGCCTTCGGCCACGGCGTCCACTTCTGCCTCGGCGCCCCGCTCGCCCGCCTCGAGGTCGCCACCGCCCTGCGCCAGCTCTTCGCGCGCTTCCCCGACGCGCGGCTCGCCGTACCCCCCGAGGAGCTGCGCCCGCTGCCCACCCTGATCAGCAACGGGCACCTCACCCTGCCGGTGCGCCTGCGCTCGGTCGCCCACCGGTAGCCAGGCCGGCGCGGGCCACGCCCTCGGCGCGCCCACGGCCGCGCCGAGGGCCGCGGGCGGCCGGGAGGCCGTCACCCCGCGGTCCTCGGCGGCGTCGCGGGAGCGCCGTGGCGGCCCGTCAGGGCTTCACGGCGTGCAGTGTTCGCATCCCCCGGGCGTCCGCGGAGTCGTGGCGCACGAGCAGTCCCGCGGCCCGGCACCGCTCGACCAGCCAGGACGAGGGGATGCGCAGCTTGGGGTAGCTGCTGGCCTGTTGCCGCCAGGTGCCGTCCGTCCGGGTGTGGAGCAGGTCGTGGACGACCACCGTGTCCTCGTCGCGGTACTCCAGGAAGCAGGTGAGCAGCCGGTCGTCGCCGCTGCGGACCGGGATGAACCGGTCCGTGCCGCGCAGCTCCGCCGTGAGATCGCGGTACGTGACGACGAGGTGGCCGCCCGAGGCGAGGGCGCGACCGACGTGACCGAGCAGCTCGGGGACGTCCGCCTTGGAGGGGAGGTGGGGAAGCGTGTCGCCCATGCAGACGACGGCCGCGACCGTGCCCGGCTCGGCCGTCTCGGGCAGCACGGTGCGGATGTCGCCGTGCACCGGCCGGACCGCCTCGGTGTCCGGGACGTGCGAGGCGAGCTCGTCGAGCAGGCGGCGGCTGGTGTCCACGGCGATCACCGGGGAGAAGCCGAGCCGGACCAGCGCCAGCGTCTGTGCGCCGGAGCCGCAGCCCAGGTCGAAGGCCGTCCCGTCGCCTGCGGTTCCCGCCACTCCGAGGTCCGCGAGCAGCGCGGCCTGCCGGTCGGCGACCTCGTGGACGTCGCCGCCCAGCATCCAGGTGTAGTGCTCGGCGAGCAGCCGGTCGTAGTGGTCGGTGTGGGTGCCCGCGTCGGGGGTCATCGTGTGCTCCTTCGGCTCGTCTGCATGTCTTACCGCACGCGTCGGGGTACGCGCCGCGGGAGGGCCGCCGCCACGTGGCAGCGTGCGGGCGCGCCGGGTGCCCGGCGTCACCGGGTCCCGGCGCCCGGCGACGCCGTGGGCGGGGCGGCGGGGTCGGGGGCGGCGTGCAGGCGGCGCCGGGCCAGCTCGCTCGCCGCCTGCGCGGGCGTCCGGCCGTGGCGCCGCGCGGTGTCCACCACCTCGCCCACGGTGTCCTCGATGGCGCGGACGCGCGCGCGGGCCTCGTCGGCACTGGCGCGGTGGAGCTCGGTGCTGACGGCGTTGACGACTCCTCCCGCGCTCGCGACGTAGTCGGGCACCCAGAGGATGCCGCGCTGGTGCAGCAGGTCCGCGACGTCCGGCGTGGCGAGCTGGTTGTTCGCCGGTCCGACCACGGCGCGGCAGCGCAGGTCCGCCGCGGTCCGCCTGGTCAGGACGGAGCCGAGAGCCGCGGGGACCACGATGTCCACGTCCGCGGTGAGGGTCTCGTCGGGCGAGCGCCAGACGGCGCCGAGTTCGTCGCCGATCCGCCGCTTGTCCGGGTCGACGTCGGTCACCGTCAGGACCGCCCCCTCGGCGGCGAGCAGGCGCGCGAGGCGGGCGCCAACGCGGCCCAGACCGACCACGGCGAGGCGGCGGCCGTCCAGGCGGGCGGTGCCGTACAGCCGGCGGCTGACGGCCCGCAGCGCGGCGAGGGCGCCGTGCGCGGTGTGCGGGGAGGAGTCGCCGCTGCCGCCCAGCGCGGTCCGCCGGCAGAACACGTGGGGGGTGGTCTCCCTGATCAGCGCCATGTCCTCGGAACTGGTGCCCTCCACGTCTTCGTCCTCTCCGGGGGCGACGACTTCCTCCTCCACGTCGCCGTGCAGGACCTGGACCACCTCCACGCCTTCCTCACCGACCGGCTCAGCAAGCGCGGCGAGATCACCGGCTTCCGCACCTCGGTCATCTTCCAGCAGGTGAGCGACACCGCCCCCACCCGCCTTCCCCCGCCCGACTAGGACCCGGCGCGCACGCGTCGGCCACGGCCACGCGTCGGCGGTGCCGTGCGGTGGGGCGACCGGGCAGGAGGCCGGCCGCGAGCGCGCCCTGCCCGGCTGACGGCGGATCACGCGGGAACGGGTGCGCTACGCCGATCAGCAGGATTCGCCCTGTGGGCTCCGAGTCGCGACCGGCCTCCTGTCGTTCCCGACGTCGCGGGCCGCCCGGAGGTGAGGCGTGTTAGATTGAGCGGCGCAGAGACAACCGGGTCGACTGCGGGACCAGAAGTGGGAGGTGAGTTGATGACTGCCGTAGAGGCCGCTGCCATGAGCAGCGCCCGCCGGACCATCCTCACGTCCCGGGCCCCGGTCTGACCTGACGTTCACCACGTTCACCACGTGCACCACGTGCGACCCCGCCCGAGCCCGACGGCTCAGGGGGGCGGAGCGTCACGCGCGACGGGGCCCCCGTTCAAGGGTCTTCCACGTTGTCTCGACCTTCTTCACCTTCTTCCTTCCCCATCCCACCGTGCTCCCTGGCGGACTACGGCTGGGACGAGGCGTGTGAGCACGCCTTCTCGCCTCATCGCGCCGCCGGGCTGACCCCGGCCCGGGTGGTGCGGGCCGAACGCGGCCTGTGCGACGCGGTCACCGATGCCGGGACCGTCCGTGCGGAGATCCCCGGCACCGCGGAACAGGACGACCCCCCGTCGGCGCCGTGCACGGGCGACTGGGTCGCCTTGCGTCCTGCCACCACCGGCCGGGCCCCGGTGCTGCACGCGGTACTGGCCCGGCGCACCGCGCTGGTGCGCTCCGCCGCTTCGCGCACCTCGCACGGCCAGGTCCTGGCCGCCAATGTCGACACGGTCGTGGTGGCGGTGTCGCTGGCCGCCCCGCTGAGGCACGGGCGGACCGAACGCATGCTCGCCCTGGCCTGGGAGAGCGGGGCCCGGCCGGTGGTGGTGCTCACCAAGGCCGACCAGTGCGCCGACGCGCAACGGGCCGCGTCCGAGGTGTCCGAGGTGGCACCCGGCGCGGACGTGCTGGTCACCAGTTCCGTGACGGGGCGGGGCCTGGAGGCCCTCACGGCCGTGCTCAGCGGCACCATCGTGCTGCTCGGCCCCTCCGGTGCGGGCAAGTCCACCCTGGGCAACCGCCTGCTGGGCGAGGACCGGCTGGCCACCGGCGCGGTGCGCGACGTCGACGGCAGGGGCCGGCACACCACCGCGTGGCGGGAGCTGCTGCCGCTGCCCGGCGGGGGCGTCCTGCTGGACACCCCCGGTCTGCGGGCGATCGGCCTGTACGACGCCCAGGACGGGCTGGAGCAGACCTTCTCCGAGATCGAACACCTCGCCCGGGGCTGCCGGTTCACCGACTGCGGTCACCGGAGCGAACCGGGCTGCGCGGTGCTGGCCGCCGTCGAGGCAGGTGAGGTCCCCCGGCGCCGCCTGGAGAGCTACCACCGGCTGCTGCGGGAGAACGCCTACGTCGCCTCGCGCACCGACGCACGTCTGCGGGCCGGACGCGAGGCGGTCAGGAAGGACATCGCGCGGAAGCTGCGCGCCACCTACCAGTTCCGGGAGGGCCGGCGGTGAGCCGCACCGATCCGCCCGCACAGGGCCCGCACGGCGACCCGGTGACCGAGGCGTTCTTCGCCCTGCACCACGGCCTGCCCCGGCAGGGGCCCGGTTCGGACGCCACCACACGGCGCCTGCTGCGGACGGCCGGACCGCTGCCCGATCGCCCCCGGGTGCTGGACGCGGGCTGCGGCCCCGGCCGTTCCACCCTGCTGCTGGCCAAAGAAGCCGGCGCGCAGGTGACCGCGGTCGACCTGCACCAGCCCTTCCTCGACGGCCTCGCCGCCGAGGCGGCACGCCGGGGCCTGGGCGACCAGGTCACGGTCGTCAACTGCTCGATGGACCACGTGCCCGTCCCGGACCGCGGCTTCGACGTGATCTGGGCCGAGGGTTCGGTCTACACCGTCGGCTTCGACGTCGCCCTGCGCGCCTGGCGCCGCCTGCTCGCCCCCGGTGGCGTCCTCGTCGTCACCGAAGTCGAGTGGGCGGTGCCCGACCCCGCCGCACCGGTGCGCGCCTACTGGGACGCGGTCTACCCGCTGCGCACCGGCGCCGCGAACGCCGCCGCCGCGCGGGCCGCCGGCTACCGGGTCCGCGCGCACTGGCCGCTGCCGGAGAGCGACTGGTGGGACGAGTACTACACCCCGCTCGCCCAGCGGATCGCCCGAGCGGACCCGCGGCGCCCCGGCATGCCCGAGGCACTCGCCGCGACACGGGCGGAGATCGCCCTGCGGCGCGAACACGGTGGCGACTACGACTACGCCGCCTACCTCCTCCACCCCCACGACGACACCCCGCACACCTCCGAGGACGGAATCACCATGACCACCTGGACCACCCGCCCCGAGACCCCCGAGGACATCGCCGCCGTCCGTGCCATCGACCTCGCCGCCTTCCCCACGGCGGAGGAGGCCGCCATCGTCGACGCCCTGCGCGCCGACCCCCGGGCGTGGATCGACGGACTGTCCACGGTCACCGCGGCACCCGACGGCACCCTGGTCGGGCACGCTCTGCTCACCCGGTGCCACGTCGACGGCGAGCCCGCGCTCGCCCTGGCCCCGTGCGCGGTACTGCCCTCGGCCCAGCGCACCGGCGCCGGCTCCGCCGCCGTCCGCGCCGCCCTGGAGGCCGCGAGGGCCAGGGGCGAGAACCTCGTCCTCGTCCTCGGACACGCCGACTACTACCCGCGGTTCGGCTTCGTCCCCGCCTCCCGCTTCGGCATCCGAGCCCCCTTCGAGGTGCCCGACGAGGCCATGATGGCCATGGCTCTCGACGACACCCGACCGGTCCCCAGCGGCACCATCGAGTACCCCCCGGCGTTCGGCGTCTGATCCCTCCGGCGGCGCCCCGGGGCTCCCGGGGCGCCGCGACCCCCTTCCGGTCACCACGTCCGTCGGTCGGCCGGCCGGGGGCGGCGGTGGCTGGGGGCGGGCGGCCACGAGAACGCGGCGCCTTCCCCCGCGGCCTTCGCCGCCGGGCGCCGTGCTCGTGGTGCCGCCCGGCCCGGGGTGGCTGGTGGGGGCGGAGCGCGGCGAGGGCCGGGGCGCCCGTGGCGGCCCGGCCCTCGCTGGCGGCGGTGGAGGTCAGGGGAGGTTGTGGACGTGGGGGCCCACGGCGTTGGACCAGGCGTTGCCGGCCTTGGCGTCCCAGTTGGTGGACCAGGTCATCGCGCCGCGCAGGGACGGGTAGGTCTTGGACGGCTTGAAGTTGCCGCAGTTCGTGCCGCGGGTCAGGCAGTCCAGGGCGTTGTTCACGATGGTCGGGGAGACGTAGCCGCCGCCCGCGCCCCGGGGCGAGGCGGGCACGCCCAGACCCACCTGGGACGGGTCGAGGCCGCCCTCCAACTGGATGCAGGCGAGGGCGGTGAGGAAGTCGACCGAGCCCTGGGAGTAGACCTGGCCGTCGCAGCCGAGCATCGAGCCGCTGTTGTAGTACTGCATGTTGACGACCGTGAGGATGTCCTTCACGGCGAGCGCCAGCTTGAAGTACTCGGTACCGGTGTTCTGCATGTCGATGGTCTGCGGGGCCATGGTGAGCACCATCGACGGGCCCGCCTTGGCCGAGAGCTGGCGCAGCGCCTTGGTGAGATAGGTGGAGTTGATCCCGTGCTCCAGGTCGATGTCGACCCCGTTGAAGCCGTACTCCCGCATCAGCGCGTAGGTGCTGTCGGCGAAGGCGGTGGCGGCGGCGTCGCTGTTGATCAGGACGTTGCCCTTCTCCCCGCCCACCGAGATGATGACGGACTTCCCGTCGGCCTGCTTGGCGGCGATGTCCGACCTGAACTCCTCGACGGAGGAGTAGCCCAGGGCCGGGTCGAGGTTGAAGACGATCTCACCGGGCGTGGTCGTCGAGTCGGCGAAGGCGACGGCGATGATGTCGTACTGGTCCTGCACGTCCCGCAGCTTCTGCACGGTGGCGCCGTTGTCGAAGTTCTGCCAGTAGCCGGTGACGGCGTGCCTGGGCACCGCGGGGTTGCCCGGGTTGCCGCCGCCCTTGGAGGTGCGGGCCCTGACGGCCGAGGACTTCACCGACTCGCCGGCGGCGTTGGTGGCCGTCACCTGGAACTCGTAGGCGGTGTCGGCGGCCAGTCCGGTGACCGTCGCGGAGGTGCCGTTCACGGACTGGACCCGGGCCCCGTCGCGGTAGACGTTGTAGCCGGTGGCCCCGGTGACCGGGCTCCAGCTCAGCGCCACCGAGGAGGAGGTGACCGTGCCGACCGACGGCGTCCCGGGGGCGTCGGGGACCACCGGGTCGGGGTCGGTGCCGCCGCCCCCGTCGGGGCCGAACACGCTGACGTCGTCCACGTGGTAGGCGGGCGTGCCGTACCAGCCGTGGGTGTAGAGGGTCACCGAGGTGGTGTTGGCGCCGGTGGTGAAGCCGGTGGAGAGCTTGGTCCAGGAACCGGTGCCACCGGTCCAGGTGGACACGTCGGTGGTGCCGGTGCCGCTCGCGCCCAGGTAGGTGTGGCCGCCCTGCACCCAGGCGCTGACCGCGTAGGTGGAGTTCGGCTTGACCTTGAGGGTCTGCGTGCACTTGGCGTTGTCGTGCCCGGCGGGCGTGGCCTTGAGCGCGCCGGCGCCGGAGCGCACGGGGGAGGACACGGCCGCGCCGCTGCTCCCGGAGCACGTCCAGCTACTGAGGCCGGACTCGAATCCGGCGTTCTTGACGACGTTGATGTCCGCGGCCTGTGCGGTTCCGGCGGTGCCCATGAGGCAGAGCCCGGCGCCGAGGGCGAGCGCCAGCCCTGCGCCCAGCCCTCTGCGGGTGGGGGTGCTGCGGTTCACTTGTGTCCTCCGGTGGGGGAGTCGGGGGGTACCGGGGTCCGGGCCGTCCGGCTCCCGGGCGGTTCGGTGGCCACCGTGGGAGTACAAGTTGGTCCAGACCAATTCGGTTGTCAAGACCTCTGGCACGAACCCCGGTTGGCTTCCCTCCCCCACTCCCCCGGCTCTTTGCCCCGCGCGCGCCGCACGGGACGCCGCCGGGCCACGCGCCGGGGGCTCCGGGCAGGTCGGCCCGCACGCGGCGGCGGGGCGTCTCGGGCCGGGTCCGGACGTGGCGTGGGAGCAGGCGCCGAGCGTGCGGCGGGCGACACGGCTCCCGTCCGCGCCGCCCCGGACGGACCGGACGGCGAGCTGGCCCCGTTCACCGCACCGGACCCGGGGCGGCGGCACCCTGGGCTGGGGGCGACGACGTTGAGCACCAGCCCGGAGAGCGGGTCGGCCAGCTCGTGCAGGGCGGGCAGGCCGAAGCACCGGGCGAGGAAGGCCCGGAAGTGCGGGTGGGTGTAGAGCCGGCTGATGAGGGCGTCGCCGGGCAGCCGGTCGCGCGGGACGAAGGCGTTGCCGCGCCGGTACGTCCGGCGGCCGGGGTGGTCGGGCGGCAGGTCGGTGTCCACGGAGATGTTGTAGACGTTGACGGTCTCGACGTCGTAGTGGGCGTGCGGCGCGAGGTCGGCGCACTCGCGGCGCATGGTCTCGCGCAGCTCGGGGCGGACGAAGTCCGGCAGCACCGTGCAGCCGCGGTCGGCCAGCTCGCGCCGGGCGCGGGAGACGACCGCCTGCCCGGCGGCGCTCGCGGGGTCGGACAGGGGGTAGCGGGCGGTGTCGACGAGGTGGTCGAGCGGCACGGGGGCCGAGGTGCTCATGCGATCCCTCTCCACGCACGGGACGGGTCGGACTCACCGGGCATGCCGGGACGCACCGGCGGCCCGGTGGCGGGCCGCGTGCGTCGGCGGCAGCAACTCTACTGAGCAGTAACCGAGTTGGCACTCCCCGGGGCACGCCCGGTTGCCTGTGACACGCCCCACGCTCGCCCGCCGCACGCCCCACCGCGTCGGGGCGGACCGCGCGGGGGCCGCGCCGCGACGCGGTGATGCCGACCGGCCCGACCGGCCCGCCGGAAGCGCCGGGCGCCCCGGGCACGCACGCCGGGGCGTCGGCTACCGGGCGCCGGGGAGCTGCCCCGTCCGGACGACGGTGCGGGCGACGTCGCGCAGCTTGATGTTGTTGTGCTGCGAGCTGCGCCGCAGCACTCCGAACGCCTGCTCCTCTGAGACCTTGTAGCGTTCCATGACGATCCCGATGGCCTCGCCGATCTCGGCCCGGGTCTCCAGCGCGGTCTCGAGCTGTGCGTGGCTGCGGGCGCTGGAGAAGGCCACGGCCGCGTGCGAGGCGAGCACCCAGCCGGCGTGCTCCGAGCTCTGGCTGAAGGCGTTGGGCCGGGAGGAGTAGACGTCCAGGGAGCCCAGCGAGCCCTCCTGGGTGAACAGCAGGAAGCCCATCATGCTGCCGATGCCCAGCTCGCGCGCGCGGGGGGCGTAGCGCGGCCAGGACTCCCCCGCCTGGCGCATGTCGGTGATGCGGTAGACCTCCTCCAGATTGCGGGCGGCGTCGAAGCAGGGCCCCTCCGCCACCTCCGCCTGGTAGCGGTCGGAGACGCGCACCAGCTCGCTGGTGGCCGAGAGGGTGCGCACGCGCTCGCGGTCCTCCACCACCAGCACACCGGCGTGCTCGCATCCGTCGACGAGGTCCACCGCGTGCGCGGAGATCTGGTCGAGGGTGTCCTGGACACTCTCCTGCCGCAGCAGCGTCCGGGACATCTCGGCCAGCCGCGTGGCGTACTCCTGCCAGAAGCCGTCCTGCGTCACCTGAACCTCCACTCGTCGCCCTCGCGGATCCGCGCCCCCGGCGCCTCTCGCGACACGTCGGCCCCATTCAACCCTAGGCCGTGTCCGGCGATGATCACTGCGGTGATCCGCGGAGCCACCGCACCGCGCGGCGAGGCGGGGCCCGGCTCGGCGGCGGACGGCGAGCCCGTCGGGGCGGACGGCGACGGCGCGGACCCGCTCGGCCGGTCGCCGCAGCGCTCGACCGACGTCGCGGCGCTGGTGGGCCCCGCGCGCGAGGGCCAGGGCCGCCGCCCGCCGGGCCGCGGCGCGGACGGCGCCGGCCGCCTGGCCGCTGCCGCATGGGGATGGCGGGCGCCCCCGCCACGGACTCCGGGCGCGCCCGCCATCCGCCCCCGGCACACTCCCCGGCGGCGCCGCCCCGGCGGGCTGCGCGCCGCGCGCGGCCCAGGCGGACCACTCCGCCGAGAGGCCGCGGTGGCCGCGCGAGCGGGGAGCGTCGTCCCGTGGCCGAGGGCGACCGACCGCCCCACCGAGAAGTGGCGGGTGCGGCCGTGCCGTGCTGGAGTGGCGTAGGGGCGCTGGGAAGCACCAGCGGAGTCTGCGCAGGTGTCGACAAGAAGTCGACAAGAAAAGGTGCTGCATGCCCGTTCATCACCGGGGCCGCCGCCCGGCTGCTGACCCCTCCCGCCGGGTTCCCGTCGGTGGAGGCGAGGAACTTCCCTCACACCCCTCACCGACAACCGCGGCGCATGGAGGGTTCCGCCTGCCGGGCTCCGCGTCCCCGCGCGCAGGGGCTGTTCCGCGGCCGTGAGTCACCCGGTGCGCGTCGAGCGCCGTCCCCTCGCTCCTCGGCTTTCGCGCCACGTCCCGGACCCGCCTCGCGCCGGCTCCACCACCATCCCGTGCCCCTGGCCGGTTCCTCGTTCCGACCAGGCGGCTCCCCTCGCCCCTCCCCACCAGGGGGGAGGGATCGTTCGACCAACCCGGCCCCCGCCCATCCCGAGTTCCTCGCCGCAGGAGGATACGTGCACACGCGTGAACTGACGGCCGCCGGCGTGCGTGACAGACGCGTCACCGAGGCCTACGAACATTGTGGTGCGGCCCTGGCCCGCAAGAACTCCGCCGCCTATCCCCTGGCGCGGGTACTGCTGCCCGCCGGGAAGCGTCCTTACTACGACGCGATGCTCGCCTTCTGCGGGCACGCCGACGACCTGCTGGACGACCCCGGGACATCGATCGCGGAACGCGGGGAGGCGTACGACGCATTCGTCGCCGACTTCTTCCGGGACGAGGAACGAGTCGACCCCGGCAAGCCCGTGGCCGACTCCCCGAGGCGGCGGCACGGACGGCTGGTCTCCCGGGCATTCCGTCACTTCGCCAGCACCTGGGGCATCCCACCGGAGTCGGTGCGCGAGTTCCTGCTCACCATGCGCGAGGACCTGTCCGTCACCAGTTTCCCGACATACGGCGACCTGCACCACTACATGCAGGGCGTCAGCGGCGTACCGACCCGGTGGGTGAACACGCTTCTCGAACCGCGGCGCGAAGGCGCGGAGCGCATGGCGACGGCGCTCGGCTACGGGCTGTACCTCCTCGACTTCCTCGCCGACATCCGCGAGGACCTCGAACTCGGCAGGGTGTACCTCCCGGCGGAGGACCTCCGCAGCTTCGGCCTGGACCGCGCGAGCCTGGAGTCGGCCGTCCGGCGGGGGACCATGACCGAACCACTGCGCGAACTCGTCCGGTACGAGGCTGAGCGGGTGGGCCGGTACTTCGACGAGGCCGAGGAGTGGTGGCACCACGTCCACCCCTCTTCCCGTGAACTGCCCCGCCAGTACCTGGCCCTCGGCCGCCAGACGCTGCGGCAGCTCCTCCGCGCCGACTGCGACGTCCTCCGCCCGCGGCCTGCCGGGCGGGTTCTGGGGGCCGCCCGGGCGTACGGCACGACCGGGCTCTCCTACCTGCGGGCCCGGCGGGACCAGCGCAGGTACGGGGTGCGGCCGCTCGCCACCGTCTGACGTGCCCGGCCCGGCGACACCGCCACGGGCGGCCCCACCCGTCGCCGAGGGCTCTGCCGGCACCGGCGCGCTTCCCGATCGCGTCCCGTGTTCCCGCGAAGGGGCACCGCGCCCGAGCGGGGCGGCCGTGCGTCTGGCCGGTCGGGGCCGGGAGGAGTCTTCGCAGGCGTGGGGGGGGCGGTCGGTGGGCTCCGAGGCCGGGGGCCCGCCCGCGTCCCAGCGCCGGGAGCGCCGCGTCAGCGGTGGCGCAGGGCGCTGGGCCACCACACGGCCGGGCCGATGAGCCGCACCAGCGCCGGTACGAGCAGTGACCGCACGACGAGGGTGTCCAGCAGGACGCCGAAGGCCACGATGAAGGCGATCTGCACCAGGAAGGACAGCGGGATGACGGCCAGCGCCGCGAAGGTCGCGGCCAGCACGACGCCCGCGGAGGTGATGACGCCGCCGGTGGCGGTGAGGCCCTTGAGCACGCCGTAGCGGGTGCCGTGCCGCACGGCCTCCTCGCGGACCCGGGTCATCAGGAAGATGTTGTAGTCCACGCCGAGCGCGACGAGGAAGACGAAGCCGTACAGCGGCACGGACGGATCGGTGGCCGTGAAGCCGAGCACGTGCTCGAAGACGAGCGCGGCCACGCCGAGGGTGGCGAGGAGGTTCAGCGCGACGGTGGCCACCAGCAGGACGGGCATCAGCACCGCGCGCAGCAGCAGCACCAGGATGACCAGGATGATCGCGAGCACGACGGGGGTGATGAGCGCGCGGTCGCGTTCGGCGGTGACCCGGGTGTCGTGGGTCTGCGCGGTGTAGCCGCCGACGAGCGCGTCGGCGCCGGGCACCGCGTGCACGGCGTCCCGCAGGCGCTGGACGGTGCGCTGCGCGGCGTCGCTGTCGGGGGGCGCGGCGAGGGTGGCGTCGATCAGCGCCCGTCCGTCCTCCACGCGCGGCGGACCCGCCCCCGGGCGCCCGCCCTCGGCGCGGGGCGCGGCCTGCGCGACGCCCTCGGTGCCGCGCACCGCCTCGGTGACCTCGGCGACGGCGCCGGCGTCCGTGATGACCACCGCCGGGTTGCCGGAGCCACCGGGGAAGTGCTCGCTCAGCTCCTCCTGCGCCCGTACCGAGGCCGCCTCGCCCACGAACGTCTCGCTCAGCGGCACGCCGTCCGTCCGCAGCCCGCCGGCGAAGGCGGCGCCGGCCGCCAGGGCGACGAGGGTGGCGGCGACCACGCGGCGCGGACGGCGGTCCACCACGGCGGCCACCCGGGCCCACACCCCGCCGCCGTCGATGCCGGACGGATCGGGCTCCGCGGTGGGCCGGGGCCGCGCGGGCCAGTAGGCGGCGCGGCCCGCCAGGGCGAGGGCGGCGGGCAGGAAGGTGAGCGTGGACGCCACCGCGCAGGCGATGCCGATCGCGCCCACCGGGCCGAGGGCGCGGTTGTTGGTGAGGTCGCTCAGCAGCAGCGCGAGCAGCCCGGCGGCGACGGTGGCGGCGCTGGCCACGATCGCACCGCAGGAGCGGCGGACGGCGGCGGCCATGGCGGCCAGCCGGTCGGTCCCGTGGGCCAGCTCCTCGCGGAAGCGGGCGGACAGCAGGAGCGCGTAGTCGGTGGCGGCGCCGATGACCAGGATGGACAGGATGCCCTGCACCTGGCCGTCCACGCGCACGAGGTCGCGGTCGGCGAGCTGGTAGACGATCGCGCTGGCCAGCGAGAGGGCGAGGACGGCACCGGCCATGATGGCCAGCGGCAGCAGCACACTGCGGTAGACCAGCAGCAGGATCAGCAGCACGACGCCGAGCGCGACGGCCAGCAGGAGGCCGTCGATCCCGGCGAACGCCTCGCCGAGATCGGCCTGGGTGGCGGCGGGCCCGGCGACGTGGGCGCTGGTGCCGGGCACCTGCCGCGCCGCCGCGCGCACGCGGTCGACCACCTCGGCCGCCCGCTCGTCGAGGTCGCCGCGGAGCTGGAGGACGCCCTGGAGCGCCGCGCCGTCCTCGGAGGCCACCAGCGGGGACCCGCGGCCCGCCACGCCGTCGGTCCCGGACAGGTCGGCCAGCACCTCCTCGGCGCCGTCCCGCTGCGCCGGGGAGACGGTGCCGTCGTCGGCCGTCCACACCACGATGGCCGGGACGGCGTCGCCGTCCTGGAACGCCTCCTGCGCCCGCAGGGCCCGGGTGGACTCGGCGCCGCGCGGCAGGAACGCCGCCTGGTCGTTGGTGGCGACCTCGCCCAGCTTCCCGGCGTAGGGGCCGACGACGCCGCCCAGCGCGAGCCAGGCCAGGAACAGCGCGGCGGGCAGGAGCAGGCGGACGGTTCGCGGCGCAGGGCGCATGGCACCACCTCACGGTCGGGCGCACGGCCGGTTCCGGCCGCACGGGCCCAAAATATCTCAACGATCGAGATACTCCGTAGAGTGGGGGTGTGACGGCACCACCCGAGCGGACTCCAGACGGCGGCACGCCCGAGCCCCGGCCCGACCCGGGGCCGCGGGAGTTCGCCGTGCAGTTGCGGGGCGTCACCGCCGGCGTCAACCGCGTCGCGCAGGAGTTCGCCCGCACCCACGGGCTGCACCCCACCGACCTGCTGGCCCTCATCGCGATCCTGGACGGGGACGGGCACGGCGGTCCGCTGACGCCCGGGCGGCTGCGGCGCCACCTGAACCTCAGCTCCGGCGCGGTGAGCGCGTGCCTGGACCGGCTGGAGCGCGGCGGGCACGTCATCCGCACCCGCGACAGCGCCGACGGCCGGGTGGTCCACCTCCACTACGCGCCGGCCGGCCGCGCGGTGGCCCGGGACGCCTTCCGGCCGCTCGCCCGGGGCACGGACGCCGTCCGCCGGCGCTTCAGCCCCGCGGAGCTCGCCGTCGTCCTGCGCTTCCTCACCGAACTCAACGCCGAGCTGAACACCGCGCAGGCCCCGCCCGGCTGACGCCGCGCCACCGGACCGGTACCGGCACCCGGGCCCGCCGACGCGCGCCGGCACGCCGGGCGTCCGCGGGAGCCGTGGCCGCGCGGCGCCGGTCCGCGCGCGGGCGCCGGGCCGCCGTGGCGCACGGCGTGGGGGGTCTCGGACCGACGGGCACCCGGGCGGCCGCCGCCATCTGGGGCGGCCCCCGGCACCGGCCGGTGGCGGCGGCCTCCGGCGCGGACGGACCGGCGCCCACCGGCCGGTCGCCGCCACCGGCCGGTCGCCGCGGGGAGGGCGCCCGGGCGACCCGGGTACCCCCGGCCCCCGTCGCGCCCGCGCGGCGTGGAGGGCACAGCCGCGCGCGGGCCGCGGGCCGCCGACGGCGCGCCGTGCTCCGGCCGACGCTCGCCGCGGCCCGGGGAAGCGCCGGAACGGCCGGGTGGCACCCGGCCGGGCCCCGGGGCCCCGGGTCCCAGGCCACAGGACGGCTGGGCAGCGCGGTTTCGGCACCGCCCCGGCCTGGCACCCGACGGGGGCGGCGCCGCCGCGCCGACCGTCCATCGCACCACGGGAGACCTCATGGCCCTCAGCGCCGTCCAGCGACACGTCCGCGAGCACACGGAAGGGTACGCGCCCGACGCGGAGCGCCCGCTGGGCGGTTACCTCGCGGTGCTGGCCTCCTTCGGCACGGGCGCGGCCGGTGCCGCGCTCGCCGCCCGGCTGACCGGAACGCCGCCACCGCGGCTGAGCACCCGCGAGCTGGTACTGCTCACGGTGGCGACGCACAAGCTGTCCCGCATGGTGAGCAAGGACGCCGTCACCAGCCCGCTGCGCGCGCCGTTCACCCGTTTCCAGGGCCCCAGCGCTCCGTCCGAGGTGGCCGAGGAGGTGCGCGGGAGCGGCCTTAAGCACTCGCTGGGCGAGCTGCTGACCTGCCCGTTCTGCCTCGCCCCGTGGGTGGCCTCCGCGCTGCTGGTCCTGCGCACGGCCTCCCCCGCCACCGCGCGCACCGTCTTCGCCGGCCTGACGGCCGTGGCCGGGTCGGACTTCCTGCAGTACGCCTTCGCCGCCGCCCAGCAGCGGCACGCGCCGCGCGACTGACCGCCGCCCGGTGAACCGATCCGTACTGGGGGGTAGTCGGCGCCGCCCGCTTGCTTTACATTGCGTCTAACAAGCGTCGGGGGCGGGGTGCGCCCTGCCGGGGCCCGCACCCCGCCGCGCAGTTCGGACGGCGGCGCGACGGTCGCCGCACTCGCTTCGAGGAGCCGCAGCATGGGGAGCACCGTTCGCCCGCAGACCCAGGGCCACACCGACCAGCACGACGTCGCCGGGCGGCTGCTGGACTCGGCCGCGCAGCTGGCGTACGACCCGGCCACGGAGGTGGACTGGGAGACGCCGCTGGACACGCGCTTCCACGGCGCCAGCCCGGAGTGGAGCACGCTCTACGGGACGGCGTACTGGGCGGAGATGTCCGAGGAGCAGCGCAAGGAGCTGACCCGGCAGGAGGCCGCCTCGGTGGCCAGCACCGGCATATGGTTCGAGATGATCCTCCAGCAGATGGTGCTGCGCGACATCTACGCCAAGGACCCCACCGACGCGCGGTTCCAGTGGGCCCTCACCGAGATCGCCGAGGAGTGCCGGCACTCCATCATGTTCGCGCGC
Source organism: Streptomyces marinisediminis (assembly GCF_026262575.1). Lineage (GTDB taxonomy): Bacteria > Actinomycetota > Actinomycetes > Streptomycetales > Streptomycetaceae > Streptomyces > Streptomyces marinisediminis. Next base: position 89,498 of record NZ_JAPKFL010000005.1, on the reverse strand, counting down.
GGGGCAAAGAAGCTGGGCGCCCCGGCCTACCGCCCGCACCGCGTGGCGGTGGAACTGGGCCGCGCGTTCAAGACGCTGGCCTTCGGCGAGGCCGCCTACGCGGCGATCCTGGTCGCCGAGGAGGTCCTCGACGTCATGCAGCGCGACTGGATGCGTGACGAGCGGGTGGTGCCGTTCGTGCGCACCATCAACAACATCCACGTCGTGGAGGAGTCCCGGCACATGAAGTTCGCCCGGGACGAGACGCGCAGGCGCCTGGCCCGGGCCGGACGGGTGCGCCGCGAGGTCAACGCGTTCGTCATCGCGGTCGCCGCCTACGTGATCGTCACGAGCATGGTGAACAAGAAGGTCTACGCCAACGCGGGGCTCGACGGCGAGCGGGCGCTGGCCGAGGCCCGGGCGAACCAGCACCACAAGGCCATGATGCGGTCGAGCTGCTCGGGGCTCATGGAGTTCCTGGCCTCCTGCGGCCTGCTCACCAAGCCCGCCCTGGTCTTCTACCAGCGCGCGAACCTGATCTGACCCATGGCCTACGCGATCACCCAGAACTGCTGCAGCGACGCCACGTGCGTCGCCGTCTGCCCGGTCAACTGCATCCACCCCACGCCCGAGGAGCGGGCTTTCGGCAGCACCGAGATGCTGCACATCGACCCGCGCGCCTGCATCGACTGCGGCGCCTGCGCGGACGCGTGCCCGGTGGACGCCGTCGTGCCGGTGGACCGGCTCACCGCCGACCAGCGGGAGTACGCGGCGATCAACGCCGCCTACTTCGCCGACGCCGAACCGGAAGCGGCGGACCCTGGCCCCAACTTCCACCCCTGGGGCGAGCCCACGTTCGACCGCACGCTGCCGGCCGACTTCGGGCCGCTGCGGGTCGCCGTCGTCGGCACCGGGCCGGCCGGCATGTACGCCGTGGAGGACCTGCTGCTCCACACCCCGGCCCAGGTCACGCTCGTGGACCGGCTGCCGGTGGCCGGAGGACTGGTGCGCTACGGCGTGGCGCCCGACCACCCGGGCACCAAGAGGGTGGGCGAGACGTTCGCCCGCTTCCACACCCACCCACGGGTACGCATGCACCTGGGCCTGGAGGTGGGCCGGGACGTCACCCCGCAGGAGCTGGCCGCCCACCACGACGCCGTGATCTACGCGGTGGGCGCGGCCACCGACCGCCGCCTGGGCGTCCCCGGCGAGGACCTGCCCGGCTCGCTGTCCGCGACCCGCTTCGTCTCCTGGTACAACGCCCACCCCGACGTCCCCGCCGACGCGGTGCGCCTGGAGGGGGAGCGGGTGGTCGTCGTCGGCAACGGCAACGTGGCGCTCGACGTCGCCCGCATCCTCGTCGCGGACCCCGACGCGCTCGCCCGCACCGACATCGCCGCGCACGCGCTGCGCGCGCTGCGCGCCGGCCGGGTGCGCGAGGTGGTGGTGCTGGGCCGGCGCGGCCCCGAGGACGCCGCCTACACCCGCTCGGAGCTGCTGGCGCTCAGGCACCTGCCCGGGGTGGAGCTGGTCGTCGACGACCACGACCCGCGCACCGGGGAACGCGTCGAGGCGGCCGCACCGCACGAGAAGGCGGCGCTGCTGCGCGACGTGCCGCGCGCCGCGGTGGACTACGCGCGCCCGCCCGCGCCCGGTCGGCGCATCGTCTTCCGGTTCCACTCCGCGCCCGTGGAGGTGCTGGGCGAGGACAAGGTCACCGGGGTGCGCACCACCGGCGCCGGAGGCGGCACACCGATCCGCGCCGGGACGCTGCTGCGGGCGGTCGGCTACCGCGGCGTACCCTCGGCCGGGCTGCCGTTCGACGCGGCTACCGGCACCGTGCCGCACGAGGGCGGCCGGGTGACCGGGCGGCCCGGCACGTACGTCGTGGGCTGGATCAAGCGCGGCCCGTCGGGCGGGATCGGCGCCAACCGCACCTGCGCGGCCGAGACGGTCGGCACGCTGCTCGCCGACGCGGTCGACGACGCGCTGCCCGCCCCGGCACGTGATCCGGGGGCCTTCCACCGGCTCGCCCGGCGGCGCGCCCGGCATCTGGTCGACGCCCGCGGGCTCGCGGCCATCGAGCGGGCGGAGGCGGCCCGGGGACGGGGCGAGGGCCGGCCGCGCGTCAAGCTGGCCACGGCCGAGGAGCTGGTGGCGGCCGCCCGCGGCGGCCGCTGGAGGCCGTCGCGCTGAGCCCCGGCGCCGCGCGCGCCGTACCGACGGCCCGCGCCCCCGGCGCCGCGGCACGCCGGTCCCCGGGCCGCCCGCGCCCGGCGCCGGACCTCACCGGCGGTCCGGCGCCGCGTCGTCGGGCATCCGGGCGGCGGCACGTCAGGCGGCGGCGAGGTGGCGCGGGCGGTGCTCGGTCTCCTGGTCGACGTTCTCCCGGATGCGGGTGAAGGTGCGGTTGAGCAGCCGCGAGACGTGCATCTGGGAGATGCCGAGCTGCTCGGCGATGCGGCTCTGCGTCATGTCGCAGAAGAACCGCAGGTAGAGGATGTGGCGCTCGCGCTCCGGCAGCCGCTGGAGCTGGGGCTTGACGGCCTCCCGGTAGATCACCTGGTCGTAGCCGGCGTCCACGTTGCCGAGCACGTCGGTCAGGGCCAGCCCCTCGGCCGAGGCGCCCGTGGTCTGGGCGTCCAGCGACAGGGTGCTGAAGCTGCCGAGCGCCTCGAAGCCCTCGATCACGTCCTCCTCGGACATGCCGGTGTGCTCGGCGACCCGCGCGACGGTGGGGCCGCGATCCTCGGCGCCGTGGTTGAGCTCCTGCACCGCCTTGCGGACGCGGTGCTGGAGCTCCTGCACCCGGCGGGGCACGTGCAGGTCCCACAGGTGGTCGCGGAAGTGGCGGCGCAGCTCGCCCACGATGGTGGGCACGGCGAAGCTCTCGAAGCGGTGGCCCTGGTGCGGGTCGAAGCGGTCCACGGCCTTGACCAGCCCCATGGCGGCGACCTGCTCCAGATCCTCCAGGTTCTCGCCGCGGTTGCGGTACCGGCGGGCCAGGCGCCGGGCCATCGGCATCCAGGCCGTGACGATCTCCCGCCGCAGGCTCTCCCGCTCCGCTTCGGACGGCCCGGAGGCGAGCTGCTCGAACGCGGCGTCGGTCTGGGGGACCTCCCGGTCGGGGCGGTGGGTGTGGTGTGCGCGTACGGACACGGTGGTGGCTCCTTGCCTTCCGTCGACGACGTCACCCGCTGGTCAGCGGGTCGACCACGCGGAAGCCGGACACGTTTCGAGGCGTCGGGGACAGCCACGGCCGCGGCCTGGCTTCCGCACACGTGCCTGCTGTCCGAAGCACTGCGGCGTCGTCTGCCCTCGGGATTTGAGACCAAACCGGTACCGTTCAAGTCTCTGAAACGAGTCCGTAGCCGTGGTATTCGAGCCGCCGTTCTCGGGCTCTCCGTGCCCGCCCGGCGGCGGACGGAGCCGGGCGGGCGGGGCCCGGGAGGGCGGCCGGTACGGCGGCGCGGGACGCCTCGCGGGGCGCGTCCCCGGCTCCGGGCCCGGCGGCGGGTGCGGGCCGGGGTCCGGCGTCTCGGCCCCACCGGCGGTCCGGCCGGACGCGGTGGAGCGCTTCCGGACGCCGGGGCGGTACGGCGCGCTGCCCAGCGCGTGCCCTCGGCAGCCGCCTCCACACCTGCGCGGCCGACGTACGTGCACACGTCCGCTCCGGTCCCGCCCGGGCGGCCGGCGCCGGGGGCGGGCGGTGGCGGTGGACGGCGCCGGTGCGCCGCTCGCGCGGGCGGCGGGAGAGCCCGATGCCCGCGCCCTCGCGTCCCCGTGCCCTCGGCGCGCGGTGCCGGTGCGGCCCTCCCGGGTCCGCGGCGGGGAAGCCGACGACCGCGGCGCCGAAGCCGGTGCCGCACGCACCACCGGCAGGCGGCTCCAGGGGCCCGCCCCCGCGCGCCGCGCGGCCGGGACGGCCCGCGGCCGGGGCGTCAGCCCCCCGCGCCGGGTCCCGAAGCCGGGCGGCCGGGGACGCGCCCGGGCGCGGCGGCGTCGCCGCTCGCGCCGGCGCGTGCGCTCGGCACGCCGGACGCCGTGCCGCCGGGGGCAGGAGCGGCGGTGAGCCGGAAGTCCGCCGGGCGGACGCGGCGCGTCCGCAGCCAGTAGCGCCAGGTGAAGCCGGGCCAGATGGTGCGGTTGACGCCCCGGGCGTCGAGGTACCAGCTCCGGCAGCCTCCGGTGCTCCACACGCCGTCGCGCAGCTTGTGCTGGATCTCCCGGTCGAACCTCTCCTGCGTCTCCGGGCGCACCTCGACGGCGGTGGCGCGCTCGCGGTCGGCGAGCCGGATGGCGTCGACGACGTAGCGCGCCTGCGACTCGATCATGAACACCACGGAGTTGTGGCCCAGTCCGGTGTTCGGGCCGAGCAGGAGGAAGAGGTTGGGGAAGCCGCTGACGGTGATGCCCAGGTGGGTCCGCATGCCCTCGGCGGCCCACTGCTCGCTCAGCCTGCGGCCGCCGGGGCCGGTGATGTCCAGGGCGTCGAAGGCGTCGGTGACGTGGAAGCCGGTGCCGAAGACGATCGCGTCGACCTCGCGTTCGACGCCCGCGCCGTCGACGACGCCGTGCTCCCGCACCTCGCTCGCCCCGCCGGTGTGCAGCTCGACGTTGGGCCGGTCGAGGGCCGGGTAGTAGTCGTTCGAGATCAGCACGCGCTTGCAGCCCATGGTGTAGTCGGGCGTGACCGCGCGGCGCAGGTGGGGGTCGGTGATGTGCCGGGCGATGTGCCGGCGCGCGATGAACTCGCCGGCCTTCAGCAGCCGGGGGTTGCCGTTGAAGCCCACGGCGCGCGCCTCCAGCGCCCCGTAGAGCAGGGCGCGGTAGGCGCGCTGGGCGGCCGGTACGCGCCGGAAGAGGGCGGTGGCCCAGGCGGGCGTGGCGCGGTCGCCCTTCGGCATGACCCACGGCGGGGTGCGCTGGAAGACGTGCAGCTCGCGCACGTGCGGCGCGATGCGCGGGATGAACTGGACGGCGCTGGCCCCGGTGCCGATCACCGCCACGCGCCGGCCGGTCAGGTCGTAGTCGTGGTCCCAGGCGGCGGAGTGGAAGCTCCGGCCGGTGAAGCGCTCCAGGCCGGGCAGGTCGGGGATGTTCGGCAGGTGCAGCGCGCCGACGCCGGAGACGAGGAAGCGGCCGGTGAACTCGTCGCCGCGGCGGGTGGTGACCGTCCACGTGCTGGTGGCCGGGTCCCAGCGGGCCCCCGTCATCTCCTGGCCGAAGCGGATGTACCGGTGCAGCCCGTAGTCGTCGGCGACCCGGCGCAGGTAGGCGTGGATCTCCGGCTGCGGGGAGAACGCGCGCGTCCAGCCGGGGTTCTGGGCGTAGGAGAAGGAGTACAGGTGCGACTGGATGTCGCACGCGCAGCCCGGGTAGGAGTTGTCGCGCCAGGTGCCGCCGACGTCCCGCGCCTTCTCCAGCACCACGAAGTCCTCGATGCCGGCCTTGAGGAGCTGGATCGCCTGGCCGAGCCCGGAGAAGCCGGTGCCGACGATCACCACCTTCGCGGTGTGGCGCGTCGCCATGTCGGTCCTTTCGGCCGGCCGGGCGTGCCCGGGGCGGGGTGAGCGGTCAGGGCAGCAGGGCGGCCTTGCGCCACAGCCCCTTGGCGGGACCGCCGACCAGGCCGGCGTCCTGGAGGAACGGCATGATCTTCTCCCCGGCGAAGCGCATCGTCCCGCGGTAGTGCGGGTTGGCCAACGCGACGCGCCATGCCTCCTTCGGGTCCAGCCCCACGGCACGGTAGGCGCGCGGGTTGCTCAGGCTCCGGGCGATGGCCAGCGAGACGGTCGCGATGAGCGTCTGCTGGTAGGGCAGTTCGCTCTTGCGCAGGCGCGCCATGCCGCGCACGACCTCCTCGCGGGCGAAGGTCACGTGCCGGGCCTCCTCGACGATGTGGATGTGGTTGACCATCCGCATCAGCGGCTGGACCGACTCGTCGCCCACCATCTCACGCTGCAGCCGGTCGGTGACCTCCTCGGCCACCAGGATGGAGCCGTACATCGCCGGTCCGTAGGAGATGGCGGGCAGGACCTTGGCCGTCTGGCGCAGGAACGGCGGCGGGCCGTAGTTGGGGCAGCCGATGCGCTCGACGAACCGGGCGAACATCGTCACGTGCCGGCACTCGTCGGCCACCTCGGCCAGCGCGTACTGGACGTGCCGGGTGGTGGCGTCGCCGTTGTAGGCCGCCTTGACGAGCATCTTCATCAGCAGCAGCTCGAACCACAGGCCGACGCTGGCGACGGTGGCCGCCTCGTGCTTGCCCAGCTCCACGCGCTGCTCCCGGCTCATCCGGTCCCACAGCGGGGTGCCGTAGAGGGAGACGCGGTGCGGGAGCATGAAGTGCTTGCCGTCCACGAGCGGCGCGGACCAGTCGACGTCGACGTCCGGGTCGTAGGACTTCTTCGCCGACGACGCCAGCAGGCGCGCCGCGGTCTTCTCCCTGTCGGCCACCTTCGACTCGCTCACCGTACGTGCCATGACGGTCGCTCCTTCACCGGGGTGCCTCGGCCCATCGGGCCCGTCAGCCTGAGTACGTGCTACCTCAAGTAACTGTTACTTCGGGTAGCATGAGACGTCCGAGACGGCCAGTCAAGAGCGGAGGCGGCGTGCAGCCCGTGGACGGACGCAAGGAGCGCTGGCGGTCCCACCGTGCCGCGCGGCGCGAGGAGTTCGTCGACGCCGCGCTGCGCGCCCTGGCCGCCCACGGACCGGAGCTGCGCGTCGCGCGGGTCGCCGCGGCGGCCGGCGTCAGCAAGCCCGTGCTCTACCGCCACTTCGCCGACAAGGACGACCTGCTGGCGGCCCTGCACGTCCGGCTGACGGCCATGCTGATGGAGCGGCTCGCACCGGCGACCGATCCGGCGGCCGCCCCCACCGCACGGATCAGGGGCGCGATCGACGCGCTGTTCTCCCTGCTGGACGAACACCCCAACCTCTACCGGCTGGTCAGCCGCACGCTGCTGACCGGGCCGGACAGCGGACGGCAGGGCGTGCGCAGCGGCAAGACGCTGGCGGCTCGGACGCTCACCCAGGTCTTCGACGCCTACCTGTTCGCCTTCGGGCTCGGCACCCGCGGGGCCGAGCCGATGGCGCACGCGGTGGTCGGCATGGTGCACAACACCGCCGAGTGGTGGCTGGAGCACGGGGCCGCCGGCCGCGCCGAGACCGTCGACCGGCTGGCCGAGGCCGTCTGGGACTGCTTCGACGGCTTCCTGCGCCGGCGTGGCGTCACGGTCGACCCCGGCACGCCGCTCCCTCCCGAGGACGCCCTGGCCGCCCGTGCCGGGTCCACGTACGCCGCGGGCCCGGCCGCCGCCCCCGCCTCCCCCGCCGCCGGGCCCGTCACCGCCCCGGCCGCCGCACCGCACCCGTGACCGAGGAGACCGCGATGTCCCACTCCCCCGCCACCCAGCCCGCCCCCGGCCCGCGCCCGGCCGACGCGCGCCACGACGCGCCCGCCGAGGAGCACCGGGAGGAGGGCTACCAAGGGCCCGCCACCCTCGTCGTCGGAGACACCGAGGTGTCCGTGACCGTCGACCTGCGCGGCCACTTCCAGCCGATCGACGGCTTCTACCGCTGGTACGGCCGGGTGGTGGCCGACCCCGAGGTGACACGGGCGCTGGGCGGCCGACGGGCCGCGGTGACGGTGCGCACCCCCGAAGGCGAAGCCCGGGGCGAGGCCGCCGACCCCGACTTCTGGGGCCGCTACCGGGTCACCGGCACCAGCAGGCCCCCGTTCCGCACCGTGGGCTTCAGCACGGTCCGGACTCGGCCGTGCGGGCCCGGGCCCGCGGGCCCAGCCCCGGGGGCGGACCCGGTCCGGTAACGGCCGGCGCCCGCCCGGATCCGCCCGGCGCGGACCCGGGGGGGGCGTCCGGCCCCCGTCCGCCCGTCCGCGCCGACCGGCGCGGACGGGCGGCGCGGGCAGCGGCACGCCACCGCGACCGCCGACGCCGCGGGCGGCACGGGAGCGACGGCCCGGCGCCCGGCACGGCGGGGCCGCGGCGGTGCTCCGGTCGGCGCGGTGGGCCGGGATCGCGGCGGAGGGTGTGTTGATCGTTACATGACCTACCCCGCCCCGGACGGTACGGTTCCCCCGACCCGGGCCACGCCCGGGTCGCCAGCCACCGGACCTCACACGACTCGGAGCGAGATGTTCGACAAACTACTGGTCGCCAATCGCGGAGAGATCGCGATCCGGGCGTTCCGCGCGGCGTTCGAGCTCGGCATCTCCACGGTGGCGGTCTTCCCGCACGAGGACCGCAACTCGCTGCACCGCGCCAAGGCGGACGAGGCGTACCGCATCGGCGAGCCCGGCCACCCGGTGCGCGCGTACCTGTCCGTGGACGAGATCATCAAGGCCGCCCGCCGCGCGGGCGCGGACGCCGTCTACCCCGGCTACGGCTTCCTGTCGGAGAACCCGGAGCTGGCCGCGGCCTGCGCGCGGGAGGGCATCACCTTCGTCGGCCCGCCCTCCGCGGTGCTGGAGCTGACGGGCAACAAGGCGCGGGCGGTGGCCGCGGCGCGCGAGGCCGGGGTCCCGGTGCTGCGCTCCACCGAGCCCTCCACCGACGTGGACGCGCTGGTCGGTGCGGCCGAGGACATCGGCTTCCCGGTGTTCGTCAAGGCGGTCGCCGGCGGTGGCGGCCGGGGGATGCGCCGCGTCGAGCGGCGCGACGGGCTGCGCGACGCGATCGAGGCGGCCATGCGGGAGGCGCGCTCGGCCTTCGGTGACGCGACGGTCTTCTTGGAGCAGGCGGTCGTCAACCCGCGCCACATCGAGGTGCAGGTCCTCGCCGACGCCGCGGGCGACGTCGTCCACCTCTACGAGCGCGACTGCTCGGTGCAGCGGCGGCACCAGAAGGTGGTGGAGATCGCGCCCGCGCCGAACCTGGACCCGGCGCTGCGGGAGCGGATCTGCGCGGACGCCGTCGCCTTCGCCCGGCACATCGGGTACGTCAACGCGGGCACCGTGGAGTTCCTCGTCGACGAGCGCGGCAACCACGTCTTCATCGAGATGAACCCGCGCATCCAGGTCGAGCACACCGTCACCGAGCAGATCACCGACCGCGACCTGGTGATCGCCCAGCTCCGGATCGCCGCCGGGCGGACGCTGCCGGAGCTGCGTCTGACGCAGGAGAGCATCACCGTCTCCGGGGCCGCGTTGCAGTGCCGCGTGACCACCGAGGACCCCACCAACGGCTTCCGCCCCGACACCGGCACCATCTCCGCCTACCGCTCCCCCGGCGGCCCGGGCGTGCGGCTGGACGGCGGCACCGTGCACACCGGCGCGTCGGTGTCCGCGCACTTCGACTCGCTGCTGGTCAAGCTGAGCTGCCACGGGCACGACCACGCCAACGCGGTGCGGCGGGCCCGGCGCGCCATCGCGGAGTTCCGTATCCGGGGCGTGGCGACGAACCTGCCGTTCCTCGGCGCGGTGCTGGAGGACCCCGACTTCCAGGCGGGGCGCGTCACGACCTCCTTCATCGACGAGCGGCCCGAGCTGCTGCGCACCCGCCCGCCCGCCGACCGGGGCAGCCGCATCCTGCACTACCTGGCCGACATGACGGTCAACCAGCCGCACGGTCCGCGCCCGCGGGTGGTGGAGCCGCAGGAGAAGCTGCCGGCCACGGACCTGAGCGCGCCGCCGCCCGAAGGGTCCCGGCAGCGGCTGCTGGCGCTCGGCCCCGAGGCGTTCGCGGCCGACCTGCGGGCCCGGCGCGAGGTCGCCGTCACCGACACCACCTTCCGGGACGCGCACCAGTCGCTGCTGGCCACCCGGGTGCGCACCCGGGACCTGCTGGCCGTCGCGCCGCACGTGGCCCGCACCGCGCCGGAGCTGCTGAGCCTGGAGTGCTGGGGCGGGGCCACCTACGACGTGGCGCTGCGCTTCCTGGCCGAAGACCCGTGGGAGCGGCTGGCCGCGCTGCGCGAGGCGGTGCCGAACCTGTGCACCCAGATGCTGCTGCGCGGGCGCAACACGGTCGGGTACACCCCCTACCCCACCGAGGTCACCGACGCCTTCGTCGCCGAGGCCGCCGCCACGGGGATGGACGTCTTCCGCATCTTCGACGCGCTCAACGACGTCTCCCAGATGCGGCCCGCGATCGACGCGGTGCGGGCCACCGGAACCGCGGTGGCCGAGGTCGCGCTGTGCTACACCGCCGACCTCTCCGACCCGGCGGAGCGGCTCTACACGCTCGACTACTACCTGCGGCTCGCGGAGGAGATCGTCGAGGCCGGGGCGCACGTGCTGGCGGTCAAGGACATGGCGGGCCTGCTGCGCCCGCACGCGGCGCGCACCCTGGTGACGGCGTTGCGCGAGCGCTTCGACCTGCCGGTCCACCTGCACACCCACGACACGGCCGGCGGCCAGCTCGCCACCCTGATGGCCGCCATCGACGCCGGTGTCGACGCGGTGGACGCGGCGACCGCCTCCATGGCGGGGACGACCAGTCAGCCCTCGCTCTCGGCGCTGGTCGCGGCCACCGACCACACCGAGCGGGCGACCGGCCTGTCGCTCCAGGCCGTGGGCGACCTGGAGCCGTACTGGGAGGCCGTGCGGAAGGTGTACGCGCCGTTCGAGTCGGGCCTCGCCTCGCCGACCGGGCGCGTGTACCACCACGAGATCCCCGGTGGCCAGTTGTCCAACCTGCGGCAGCAGGCCATCGCGCTCGGCCTGGGCGACCGGTTCGAGCTGATCGAGGACTGCTACGCGGCCGCCGACCGGATGCTGGGCCGGCTGGTGAAGGTGACGCCCTCCTCCAAGGTCGTCGGGGACCTCGCGCTGCACCTGGTCGGCGCGGGCGTGACGGCCGCCGACTTCGAGGCCGATCCGGGCAAGTTCGACGTGCCCGACTCGGTGGTGGGCTTCCTGCGCGGCGAGTTGGGCGACCCGCCCGGCGGCTGGCCCGAGCCCTTCCGCACCCGGGCCCTGCAGGCGCGCCCGCCGCAGGCCGAGCCGCCGCGGCTGGACGAGGAGGACCGGCGCGGCCTGGCGCGGTCGCGGCGCGCCACGCTGAACCGGCTGCTCTTCCCCGCCCCGACGAAGTCCTTCCAGACCCACCGCGAGAGCTTCGGCGACACCTCGGTGCTGTCCACGAAGGACTTCTTCTACGGTCTGGAGCACGAGGTCGAGCACACGGTCACGCTGGAGCAGGGCGTCACGCTCCTCATCGAGCTGGAGGCCGTCTCGGACGCCGACGAGCGCGGCTACCGCACCCTGCTGGCCCGGCTCAACGGCCAGCTGCGCCCGGTGTCGGTGCGCGACACCTCCGTCGCCAGCGAGGTCAAGGCGGCCGAGAAGGCCGAGCCGGGCAACGACCGGCACGTCGCGGCACCGTTTGCGGGTGTGGTCACCCTCCAGGTCGCCGAGGGGGCCGAGGTGGCGGCCGGCCAGACGGTGGCCACCATCGAGGCCATGAAGATGGAGGCCTCCATCACCGCCCAGTCCAAGGGCACGGTCCGGCGGCTGGCGATCGGCGGCGTCCAGCAGGTGGAGGCCGGTGACCTGCTCGTAGAGATCACCCCTTAGGGTGTTTTTCCGGGGGGAGGCGGCCTGCGTGGCCGCCTCCCCCCCGCAGCCATCCGGACGGAGCGGCAGGCCCCCGGTTGCGCCGAATGCACCTGCCTCGCCGTGCGATGGAGTGGCTCCGGGCTAAGTTGAGTGGCGAAGCCTTGCGGTGCTAGTGAAGCCTTGCAGTGCTTGCGCACGCGAACACGAGGGGTATGACCGCACGCGGGCGCCGGGGAGCCGGTGCCCGCCGTCCACCGCCACCGCCAACCAAGGGGTGACTCGTGTCGACCGAAGGACCCGGAACCGGCGCGCCCATGCAGGACGCCGCCATCGACGAGCCGAGACCGGCGCGTGAGTCGGAGCTCAAACGCGTCGTCTTCTTCGGCTCGTCGGTGCTGATCCTGGCCGTCTCCGTCTGGGCGATCATCACACCGCAGGGCGCCGAGAACGCGATCGGCGTGGTCGTGGACTGGATCAGCACCGGCTTCGGCTGGTACTACTTCCTGGCCGCCACGCTCTACCTGGTCTTCGTGCTGTTCGTGGCGATCTCCCGGTACGGGACGATCAAGCTCGGGCCCAAGCACTCCAAGCCCGACTACGGGCTGTTCGCGTGGGCGGCGATGCTCTTCGCCGCGGGCATCGGCATCGACCTGATGTTCTTCTCCGTCTCCGGCCCCGTCACCCACTACCTGGCGCCGCCCGAGGGCGACCCGGAGACCATCGAGGCGGCCCGGCAGGCGGTGGTGTGGACGCTGTTCCACTACGGCATCACCGGCTGGGCCATGTACGCGCTGATGGGCATGGCGCTGGGCTACTTCGCCTTCCGCTACCGCCTCCCCCTGGCGATCCGCTCGGCGCTGTACCCCATCATCGGCCGCCGCGTCTACGGCAAGATCGGCGACGGCGTCGACCTCGCGGCCATCATCGGCACGGTGTTCGGCATCTCGGTGTCGCTGGGCATCGGCGTCGTGCAGCTCAACTACGGGCTGAACGTCCTGTTCGGCGTGGACGAGGGGCTCGCCGCGCAGATCGGCCTCATCGTCGTCGCCGTGGTCATGGCCACCGTCTCGGCGGTGGCCGGCGTCGACCGGGGCATCCGGCGCCTGTCGCAGCTCAACGTGCTGCTGGCCGTGCTGCTGATGGGCTTCATCCTGGCGGTCGGCAACCCGATCCGGCTGCTGAACAGCCTGATCCTCAACATCGGCGACTACGTGAGCCGCTTCCCGTCGATGACGCTCAACACCTTCGCCTACGACCAGCCCACCGAGTGGCTCAACGCGTGGACGCTGTTCTTCTGGGCCTGGTGGGTGGCGTGGGCGCCGTTCGTCGGGATGTTCCTCGCGCGCATCTCCAAGGGGCGCACGATCCGCGAGTTCGTCGCGGCGACGCTGATCATCCCGTTCCTGTTCACGCTCGTCTTCCTGTCCGTCTTCGGCAACAGCGCGCTCAGCGTCATCCGCGACGGCAACCGGGAGTTCGGCCAGACGGCCATGGACCTCCCCGAGCAGGGCTTCTACGGGCTGCTCGAACAGTACCCGGGCGCGCTGTTCAGCGCGGGTCTGGCCACCTTCGTCGGCCTGCTGCTGTACGTGACCTCCGCCGACTCCGGCGCGCTGGTCATGGGCAACCTCTCCTCCCACCTGCCGACCCCGCTGACGGACGCGACGCCCTGGGTCCGCATCTTCTGGGCCATCGCGACGGGCCTGCTGACGCTGGCCATGCTGATCGTCGGCGGCGTGGACGCGCTCACCAGCGCGACGATCATCATGGGGCTGCCGTTCTCCTTCGTGATGTTCCTGATCATCGCCGGGCTCTACAAGGCGCTGAGGCTGGAACGCATGCGCGACGAGGCGCTGACGGCCACCCTGCCGTCGTCGCTGTCCGGTCGTACCACGCACCGCGGCGAGACGGCCCAGCGCAACTGGCGGCAGCGGCTGGCGCGGACGATGAGCTTCCCCGGCCGCCGGCACGCCGCGCGGTTCGTCGACGAGGCGGTCCGCCCGGCGTTCCGGGAGGTCGCCGACGAGCTGCTGGAGCAGGACGTGGAGGCGCAGGTCACCGAGGAGATGGACGAGGACCTCGGGCTGCCGCACGTGGGCCTGCAGGTGCCCATCGGACGCCGCGAGGAGTTCGTCTACCGGGTGTGGCCCATCGAGACGCCCACGCCCGCGTTCGCCACCCGCTCGGTCACCCAGCACGACACCTACGTGCGGTTCGAGGTGCAGCTCGCCGAGGGCAGCCAGGGCTACAACGTGATGGGCTACAGCAAGGAGCAGCTCATCGCCGACATCCTCGACCAGTACGAGCGGCACCTGGAGTTCCTGCGCCTGCACCGGGAGGCGACGGCGCACTCCTCGCTCCCGGACCACCGGCCCGACACCGCCGAGGTCCACATCCCGGAGACCGAGCGCTGACGCCACCCGCCCCGGAGCCCCCGCCGCGGCGGAGCCGCCGGACGACCGGACCGGCGGAGACCGCGGGGCGGCCCCCGGCGGCCGGAGCCGCCGGGGGCCCGGGGCCGCCGTCCGGCCCGAACCGGCGCGACGGCCGAAGCCGCCGGAACCGTCCTGCGGCGCGGGGGCGGGGTCTCCGGCCGACCGGAACGGCCGGGCCCCGTCGGGCCACCGGGCGAGCCGGGCCACCGGGCGAGCCGGGCAGCCGGGCAGCCGGGCAGCCGGGCAGCCGGGCCGAGTCAGGCGGACGGCCGCGAAGACCCGGGTGCGCCACCCGGCCGGGGTCTCCTCGACGCGGGAGAGCGGGCCGGGCCCGGGCGACACGCCGGGCGGGCGCGCCGAGCGGAGGCGCCCGTCACGCCCGTGGGGCGAGCGCCTCGGACGGGCGCGCCGGAGGGGGACGCCCGACGCGCTCACCCGGCGCGCGGCTCGCCGGGTGAGCGGGTCGGACGGGCTCGCCCGGCGGGCGCGCAGGGCACCAGGCAGGCGCACCGGGCGAGGACGCCCCGCGGGCCCGCCGGGCGGGGCGGGCGGGGGCGAGGGCGTCGGCGTGCCGGGTGGCCCGGACGCGCCTATCGTCGGCGTATGGAGCCGTGCAGACGGATGCCGGGCCGAGAGGTGCCGTGGTGATGGCCCAGGACGCGGGGCACGAGGGGGCGGACTTCGCGCGGCAGCTCATGGACCAGGTCTTCCTCCAGCTCCTGCGGGACACCGGGGCGCACGTGGGCGGGGTGTACCTGCTGGAGCACGGCGGGCAGCTCCTGAACCTCGACGTCCTCTCCGGGGTGCCGCCCGAGGTCGCCGAGCTGTGGGCGCGGCTGCACACCGGCGTGCCGCTGCCGGTGGCCGACGCGGTGCGCACCGGCGACCTGGTGTGGGTGGGCGGCGAGGGCGAGATGGCCCGGCGCTATCCGCGCGCGGCGCTCGTCCTGCCCTACCCGTTCAAGCTGGCCGCCGCGCCGCTGGTGACCGAGGCCGGGTGCTGGGGCGCGGTGCTGCTGCTGTGGCCGGGAGCCAGGCCGGAGGTGCTGGAGGCCGGTGAGCGGGCCCGGATCGCCGCGCTGAGCGGGCGGCTGGCCCGGCTGCTCCACGTGGCCGACGAGGCCGGGGAGCGCATCCGCACGGGCGACCGGCCGCGCGGCCTGCCCGGGCCGTGGGCCGGGGCCCCGGACGAGGGGCGGGGCGCGGGCGCCGGGGCCGCCGCCTACCTCCAGCGGCTCCCGGAGGGCGCCTGCGCACTGGACCTGGACGGCCGGGTCACCTTCGTCACGGCCCGGGCGGCGGAGCTGCTGGGGACGCCGGCCGAGCGGCTGCTGGGCGCCCGGCCGTGGGAGCTGCTGACCTGGCTGGACGACCCGGTGTACGAGGACCGCTACCGGGCGGCGCTGGTCAGCCGCGAGGCCGTCTCCTTCGTCGCCGGACGGGCGCCCGGCGGGCCGCTCGCCTTCGAGCTCCACCCGGACGCCGACGGGATCAGCGTGCGCGTCACGCGGTTCCAGGGCACGGACACCCACGCGCCGCCCACCCGCCCGCCGACGGCCGGTCCCGGCCGGGCGGGCACGCTCTACCACCTGATGCACCTGGCCGGCGCGCTGACCGAGGCGGTCGGCGTGCGCGACGTGGTGGACCTGGTGGCCGACCACATCCTGCCCGCCTACGACGCGCAGGCGCTCGCGCTGCTGGTGACCGAGGACGGCCGGCTGCGCATCGTCGGCTCCCACGGCTACAGCGCCCGCACGCGCGAGCGCTTCCACAACATGCCGGTGTCCGGCCGGACACCGGCCGGACAGGCGCTCACCACCGGGGTGCCGTCCTTCTTCGCCTCCCGCGAGGAGCTGGAGGACGCCTACCCCGCCACGATCGGCATGGCCAGCAGGGCGGCGTGGGCGTTCCTGCCGCTGATCGCCTCCGGGCGCCCGGTGGGCTGCTGGCTGATCGCCTACGACCAGCCGCACCCGTTCAGCGCCGAGGAGCGTGCCGCGCTGACCTCGCTGAGCGGCCTCGTCGCGCAGGCGCTGGACCGGGCCCGCACCTACGACCGGCAGTACCGGATCGCCCGGGGCCTGCAGTCGGCGCTGCTGCCGCACACGCTGCCCTCGGTGCCCGGTCTCGAGGTGGCGGCACGCTACCTGCCGGCCACCCACGGCATGGACATCGGCGGCGACTTCTACGACGTCATCCCGCTGCGCGGCGCGGGCGCGGGCGCGGCGGCGGTGATCGGGGACGTGCAGGGGCACAACGTGACGGCGGCCGCGCTCATGGGCCAGGTGCGCACCGCGGTGCACGCCCACGCCAGCTCCGGGGCCTCGCCGCGGGAGGTGCTCGCGCGCACCAACCGGCTGCTGAACGACCTCGAACCCGAGCTGTTCACCAGTTGCCTCTACGCCCGCCTGGACGTGACCGGGCACCAGCTCTGCCTGGCCTCGGCCGGCCATCCGCCGCCGCTGCTGCGCCACCCGGACGGCCGCACCGAGGTGCTGCGCCCGGCCCCGGGACTGCTGCTGGGCATCGTCGCCGAGACGCCGTACGAGCAGGTGGAGCTGGCGCTGCCGCCGGGCGCGGTGCTCGTGTTCTACACCGACGGCCTGGTGGAGTCCCCGGGGGCCGATCCGGACGACGTGCTGGAGGACCTGGCCGCGCACCTGTCCCGCACCCCCGCCCGCTCCCTGGACCCCCTGGCCGACGACCTGCTCCAGCACGCGCGCCGGTACGCGGGCGAGCACACCGACGACGTCGCCCTGCTCCTGCTGCGCCTGACCTGACGGGCCGCGCCGGGGCGGGCCCGGCCGCGCGGCGCGGGAGCACGTGCCGCGGCGCGGGAGCGCGTGCCGCGGCCCGGGAGCGCGTGCCGCGGCCCGGTCGCCGGGCCGCTCGGGCGCGGCCGTTCCGGCGGGGCACCGAGGCCCTCTGTCGCGGCCCGCGGTTGCGCCTTAGGCTGAGCCGCGCAGTCGGTACGCGCCGCCCGCCAGGCGGAGGCGTCGCAAGAGGGAACCCGGTGCGAGTCCGGGACTGTCCCGCAGCGGTGAGTGGGAACGACCGCCGTCATCTGCACTGGACCGGTGCCCGGTCCGGGAAGCGACGGTCAGTAGGTGCCGGGGCGAGCGCCCCGGCAGGCCCACGAGTCCGAAGACCTGCCACTGCGCACGTGCCCGCGCGGCACGTGCTGTGCACGGTGACCTCGAGGACAGGGTCGACGGTGGGAGGCCGGTGTGCGCGCAGGCGACGCGGCTCGGCCTGCCCTGCTCCCGTGGTCCACGGGACGGCGAGGGAGGGTTTGTGCGTGACCCCCGGATGCGGCCAAGCGGCCGCCCGGCCCAGCCGCGCGCGCCCGGACGACGGGGGCCCGCGATGCTGACGCCCGGCCAGGCGCCCCCGCGGCGCACGTCCTCGGGCGTGTGCCAGGGCACGCTCGGGGAGCTGTTCCAGGGCCCGCTGTGGCACGGCGGCGCGGAACCCGACGTCGCGCTGGTGTCCTTCCCCGTGGAGCGGTACTCCTTCGTGCACTTCACCCACGGCGCCGAGGCGGCGGGCGCCCCGCCCCTGGGGGCGAAGGCGGCGAAGGCCGCCGAACTGTTCCTGGAGCGCTACGGGCTCACGCTGCCGCCGGGGCGCTTCGGCGTCCACTCCGACCTGCGCGTCGGCGTGGGGATGGCCAGCTCCACGGCCGACATCGTCGCCACCCTGCGCTGCCTGTTCCAGATCTTCGCCCTCCCCTACGACCCGGACACCGTGACCGGCGTCCTCTCCGCCATCGAGCGGTCCGACAGCGTCTTCCTCGACGAGTACACGCTGTACCTGAGCGGCCGGCACCGGGTGGTGCGGCGCCTGGGCACGGCGATCGGTTTCCACACGGCGTTCGTCACGGAGCCGGGGAGCGTGGACACGGCCGCCGTCACGCCCCTGCTGCTGCGCGCCTACCGGGCCCACGCCGCGGAGTACGAGCGGTGCCTGACGGATCTGCTCAAGGGGTTCGCGGCCACCGACCCGGCGGCCGTGGCCCGCGCGGCGACCACCAGCGCCCGGCTGTCCCAGGAGGCGCTGCCCAAGCGGGCGTTCGGCCCCGTGCTGGCGCACCGCGAGGCGTTCGGGGCGGACGGGGTCTTCGTCGCCCACACCGGCTCGCTGATCGGCTACCTCTTCTCCCGCCGTCCCGGGCCCGCGCTGCGGGACGAGCTGTCCGCGTTCTTCCACTCGCTCGGCCACCAGTGCTCATTCGCCCAAGGAGGCTACGGGTGATACACCCCCACATCACCGACGCGCTCAAGACCCCCGACCTCGTCCGGCTCACCGACCAGATGGTGCTGCTGCGGTTCGAGTCCATGAAGATCTACTCCGCGCTCGCCGCCGTCCGCACCCTGCTGGAGCGCGGCACGATCCGGCGCGGGCAGACGCTCGTCGACAGCTCCAGCGGCATCTACGCCTACGCCCTGGCGCTGGCCTGCCACCGCTACGGCCTGCGCTGCCACATCGTGGCGTCCACCACCGTCGACACCACCACGCGTGCCCAGTTGGAGGTGCTGGGCGCCACGGTGGAGCAGGTCAGGCCGTCGGCCAACCTGAAGCTCGACCAGGAGCTGCGGGTGCGGCGGGTGCGGCGCATCCTCGCCGAGCGTCCGGACGTGCACTGGATGCGCCAGTACCACGACGCGGTGCACTACGTCGGCTACCGCGAGGTCGCCGACGCGGTGGCCGCGGCGGTCGCCGGGCACCGGCTGGCCGTCGTCGGCGGCGTCGGGTCGGGCGCCTCGACGGGCGGGCTCGTGGAGCACCTGCGCCGCCGGGACCCCTCGGTGCGGCTGGTGGGGGTGCAGCCGTTCGGCAGCGTCACCTTCGGCAGCCAGGACCACCACGACCCGGAGGCGATCATCGCCGGGATCGGCTCGTCGATCGTCTTCGACAACGTCCGCCACGCCCTGTACGACGCGATCCACTGGATGGACTTCGCCCACGCGATGTCCGGCACCGTGGCGCTGCTGCGGGAGCACGCCGTGTTCGCCGGGCTGTCCACCGGCGCCGCGTACCTGGCCGCCGCCCACGAGGCCCGGCGGCAGCCCGAGACGCTGCACCTGGTGATCGGCGCCGACACCGGGCACCGCTACGTCGAGCGGGTGTACGCCCGGCACGCCGAGGCGCTGGACCCGGCCGCGCTCAAGCCCGTCGAGGTGGCCGCCCCCGAGGAGATGGCCATGCCCTGGTCCACGATGGCGTGGAACCGCACCCCCTGCCCGCAGCACTGGAAGGAGCCGGCGGCGTGACCGTGGCCTGCCTGGAAGCACTCACCTTCGGCCTGGGGCGCCTCGTGCGCGCCGCCGACGGCCTCGGCGAGCGGCTGCGGCTGCTGACCCGGGATGCCGGCTTCTACGCGTACGAGCTGGAGCGGCTGCCCGAGGGCGCCCTGGACGTGGTGGAGGTGGACACCTTCGACACCGAGGCCGTCGCGGCCGAGCTGCGGCGCGCCCCCGGGCTGCGCGGGCTGATCAGCTCCACCGACACCTGGATGCTGGTCGGCGCCGAGCTGACGGCCCGCTTCGGACTGCCCGGCCTGGACCCGGCCGTGCTGCGGCTGGCCCGGGACAAGGCGGCCGTGCGCGACCTGCTGCACGCCGCCGGGCTGACCCGGGCGCGCGCCGTCGAGGCCGACGGCGCCGACCTGGCGGAGCTGCTGCCCAAGGAGGCCGGATTCCCCGCGATCGTGAAGGACACCGCGGGCACCGGCAGCCAGAACGTCTGGCTGGTGCGCGACGAACGGGAGCTGGCGGCGGTCCTGCGCACGGCGCGCGGCCGGACGTTGAAGGGCCGGCTGTTCGCCGAACCGTACTTCTCCGGCCCCGTCTACAGCGCCGAGACGCTCACCTGGGCCGGGCGCACCCGGCTGCTGGGCGTCTCCAGCCGGCTGATGTCGCCCGAGCCGCGCTTCCGGGAGGAGATCACCGCGTTCCCCGTGGCGTTCCCCGAGCCGCGCCGCGCGGAGCTGGAGCGGTGGCTCGGCGAGGTACTGGCCGCCATCGGCTACACCGACCGCTTCGCGCACGTGGAGTTCGCGCTGACCTCCGCGGGCCCCGAGGTGGTGGAGGTCAACCCGCGCATCGGCGGCGCGCTGGTCGGGGAGGGCCTGTGCCGCGCGCTCGGACGCAACGTGTACGAGGCGATGGTGGAGGCGGCGCTGGGTCGGCGGCCCCGGCTGCTGGACGAGGCGTTCCCGGGCGGCCCGGCCGTCGCCTTCGTGCTGGGCTACCCCGAACGCCCCGGGGTGTTCACCGGCGTCGCGGGGCTGGAGCGGCTGGCGGACATGCCGGGCGCCCCGGCCTGGTACCCCGTCAAGCGGACGGGCGAGGTGGTGGAGCACCTGGAGGACAGCCGGGGCTACGCCGGCATCGTCTACGCGGAGGCCGAGACGGCCGAGCTGGCCACCCACTGCGCCGTGGCCGCCGCCAACGCCGTGCGCGTGCTGACCGAGCCGCTCCCGCGGGGGACCGGGCGGGCCGCCGGTGCGTGAACGGCACGGCGGCGGGCCGTCGGTGCCGGCCACCCTGGCCCGGCTGACCGGGCCGCTGCGCTTCCTGCTGGCCAGTTCGTTCCTGATCCCGCTGGGCAGCTTCATGGTGCTGCCCTTCATGTCGGTGTTCCTGCACCAGCGGCTGGGGATGGGGCTCGGCGCGGTCGGGGCGGTGCTGGCCGTCGCCTCCCTGGTGCAGTTCTCCGGCGGCGTCCTGGGCGGGGCCCTGGCCGAGCGGATCGGGCTGCGCCGGACGATGGTGTGGGCGCTGGTCGTCCGCACCGCCGGGTTCGTGGGGCTGGCGCTGGCCCTGCGGTGGCCGCCGCTGGCGGTGGGGGCCCTGGTGCTGACGTGCTGCGGCGCGGCGCTGTACCTGCCCGCCAACAAGGCGTACCTGGTGCACGGGGTGGACGAGGAGCGGCGACCGGTCTTCCTGTCGGTGGGCAACGCGGCGCTCAACGCGGGCATGGCGGTGGGGCCGCTGATCGCCGGTCCGTTCGTGCTGACGGCTCCGGGGCCGCTGTTCGTCGCCGTCGCGGTGCTGTTCGCCCTGGTGACGGTGGGCCACGCCCGGCTCCCGGCGGCCGGTTCGCCGGGCGCGGGCGCGGCCCCGGAGGCGAGCGGTGCCCCGGACGCCGGGGCGGGCTCGGGGGCGGCGTCGGGCGGGCGGGCCGCGCCGGGCGATCGGGCCGCGTCGGGCGGGCGGGGGCTGCTGGCCGGGGTGGCCGTCCTGCCGTTCGCCGCCAACGCGCTGGTGTTCTACCTGTACTTCCACTTCCAGCACTACCTGGCCGTGTACGCCGTCGAGCGCGCGTCCGCCGCCTTCTACAGTCTGGTGCTGCTCACCTGCTTCGTGCTGGTCATCGTCGTCCAGCCGCTCGCCTCCGGGCTGATCCAGCGCACGCCCTACCCGGTGGCGCTCGCGGCGGGGTTCGCGGCGCTGGCCGCCGGGCTCGCGGTGCTCTCGGTGGGCACCAGGGCCGCGCTGCTGGCGGGCGGGGCGCTGATCACCGCGGGCGACATCGTGCTGTTCCTCAAGAACGACCTGGAGGCGCTGCGGCGCAGCCCGCGCTCGGACGCCGTCGTCTTCGGCCAGCAGCGGCTGGCCGCCGGGCTGGGCGCCGGGGCCAGCGGGGTGCTGGGCGGGCAGCTCTACGGCCTGGGCGAAGCCGTCGGCGACACCGGCTGGTTCTGGCTGTGGGCCGCGGCCCAGTGCCTGCTGCTACCCCCGCTGCTGCTGCTCGTCGGGCGCGGGCGGCGCGCCGGGGGCGAGAGCCGCGAGGCCGCCCCGGCGGCCGGACGCGGAGCCGACCGCCCGCGGCGCGACGGCCCGCCGGGCGCCGGCCCGGTCGCCGCCCCCGCGGGCGGCCTCGACCCGGGCCCCACACGACCGGCCACGACCGGGCCGGCACCACACGAAGGGAACGCTGAACGCCGATGACCCAGCAGACGCGGACCGCGGGATTCCAGGACGACGAGTTCTGGACCGGGTTCTACGACTTCCTCTTCTCCGAACAGCGCTTCGCCCAGGCCGAGGAGTTGCTCGCCACCTCGCCCCTGCTGTCCTTCGCCGACGGGGCCCGGGTGCTGGACCTGTGCTGCGGCCCCGGGGTGTTCACGGTGCCGCTCGCCCGGCGCGGGTTCGCCGTCACCGGCGTGGACCTCAGCCCCGCCATGCTGGAGCGGGCCCGCGAGCTGACGGCCGAGGCGGGGGTGGCGGCCCGGTACGTCCGCTGCGACGCCCGGGAGTTCGCGGAGCCCGGGGCCTTCGACGCCGTGCTGAACATGTTCACCTCCTTCGGGTACTTCGCCGACCCGGCCGACAACCGGCGGGTGCTGACCGCCATGCGCGACTGCCTGGCCCCCGGCGGCACGCTCGTGCTGGACGTGGCCGGGAAGGAGCTGCTGGCCCGCAAGGTGGTGCCGCCGAAGGTGGTCCGGCGCGGCGCCGACCTGCTCGTGCAGAGCGACACCGTGCTGGACGACTGGGCCCGGCTGCGCAGCGACTGGGTGCTGGTGCGCGGCGACCGGGTGACGCGGGCGAGCCTGGTGTGGTTCGTCTACAGCGCGGTGGAGCTGCGGGCGATGGTCGAGGAGGCCGGGTTCGCGGGCGTGGAGGTCTTCGGCGGCTTCGACGGGCGCCCCTACGACCAGGACGCCGAGCGGCTGGTGCTGCGCGCCGTCCGGCCGGACTGACGGGCGAGCGCCGGGGGCGCCCGCTGTTGCGGCGAGCGCCCTGTTGCGACGGGTTCGCAAGAACGTAGTATCACCAGGTCATCACCGCGACGGGACACGGAAGCCGGTGCGATGCCGGCACGGTCCCGCCACTGTGACCGGGGAGTGGAACCCTTCGAGCACGCCACTGCGCACCACGCGGGAAGGCCAGGGGGAACGTCGATCCGGGAGTCAGGAAACGTGCCCGTCGCGGGCCCGATCTGCGGAGCGCGGACTCCCCGGAGGCTTCCCATGCACCACGGCACGCACCGTTCCCCCTCGCCCACCGCCCCGCCGCCACCGGCCGCCGGGGGGCGCCGACGCCGTCGCGGCACGGCACCGGCCGTCGCCGCCGTCGCCCTCGTCACCCTGCTGGCCGGGTGCGGTGCCGCGGACGGCGACGCCGGCGACCGCGCCGCGGGGCCCGCCGCGGCGGGTTTCCCGCTCACCGTCGACAACTGCGACGTCACCACGACGTACACCGAACCGCCCTCCCGCGCGGTCACCATCCACCAGCACCCCGCCGAACTGATGCTGGCGCTCGGGCTCCAGGACCGGATGGTCGGCACCGCCTTCCCCGACCCCCCCACCCTGCCCGAGCACCGGGAGGCCTACGCCGCCCTGCCCCGGCTCGCCGAGAAGGAGCCGTCCTTCGAGACGGTGCTGGAGGCCGGGCCGGACTTCGTCTACGGCGGCTACGGCAGCGCGTTCGCCGAGAACGAGGGCCGCTCGCGCGAGGCGTTCGCGGACGCGGGCATCGACACCCACCTCAACCGCGAGTACTGCGGCGCGGGGCGGGTCTCCATGGCCGACGCCTACGCCGAGATCCGCACCATCGGCGACATCTTCGGCGTGCCGGAGCGGGCCGAGGACCTGGTCACCGACCTGGAGCGGCGCGTCGACCGGACCACCGAGGCGGTGGCGGGCGCCCGACAGGTGCCGGTGTTCGTCTACGACAGCGGCGACAAGGCCGCCTACACCGCCGGGGGCAGGAGCATGGGCACCGAGATCATCGAGCTGGCGGGCGGGCGCAACGTCTTCGCCGACCTCGACGAGGTCTTCGGCGACGCCTCCTGGGAGCAGGTCGTCGCCCGCCGGCCCGAGGTCATCGTGCTCCACGACTACCCGGGCGCCGGGAGCGTGGCCGAGAAGCGGGAGTTCCTGCTCTCCCAGCCCGCGCTCGCGGACGTGCCGGCCATCCGCAACGAGCGGTTCGCCGTGCTGCCGCTGACCGCGACGCTGGTCGGCGTCCGGCCCCCGCACGCCGTGGCGGAGCTGGCCCGCGCCCTGCACCCCGAGCGCTTCCGGTGACGCTGCCCACCCGCACGGCGCCCGCGGCCCCCTCCCGGCCCCCGGCGGCGGGACGCGCGGCGGCCCCCCGCGGGCGGCGGGCCTACCTGCTGACCCTGGCCGCGCTGGGCGCGCTGCTGCTGGCCACCCTCACCGCCGGGGTGGGCATCGGCTCGGTGTACGTGCCGCCCGGCCAGGTGTGGGGCATCGTGGGGCACGGGCTGGGCGCCGACTGGTCGCCACCGGTGTGGTCCTCGGCGCGCGAGACGATCGTGCTGGAGGTGCGGGCCCCGCGCGTGCTGCTGGGCGCGGTCACCGGCGCGGGGCTCGCCGTGGTGGGCGCGGCCATGCAGGCGCTGGTGCGCAACCCGCTGGCCGAGCCGTACCTGCTGGGGGTGTCCTCGGGCGCGTCGCTGGGCGCCGTGGTGGTGATCGTCTCCGGGGTCAGCCTGTTCGGGCCGCTGTCGCTGTCGGTGTCCGCGTTCGCCGGGGCGCTGCTCGCCCTGTCGGTGGTGTACGCCACGGCCCGGGCGGGCGGGCGGATCACCTCCATCCGGTTGGTGCTCTCCGGCGTGGCGGTGGCCGCCGTGCTCACCGCGGTGATGGACCTGCTCCTGCTCACCGCCGACCGGGGGAACCAGGCCCGCACGGTGCTCGCCTGGACGCTCGGCGGCCTCGGCGGCGTGAGGTGGGGCACGCTGTGGCTGCCCGCCGCGGCGCTGCTGCTGGGCCTCGGCGCGCTGCTGGTGCGCTCCAGGGCGCTGAACCTGCTGCTGGCCGGCGAGGAGGCGGCCACGACGATGGGGCTGGACGTGGCCCGGTTCCGCGCCCGCATGTTCGTGCTGCTGTCCCTGGTGACGGGGGTGCTGGTGGCCTCGGCGGGGCCGATCGGCTTCGTCGGGCTGATGATGCCGCACATCGTGCGCCTGTTCGTCGGCGGCGACCACCGCCGGGTGCTGCCGACGGCCGCGCTGGCCGGTGCGGTGTTCCTGGTGTGGGCCGACGTCGCGGCCCGCACCGTCGCCGCGCCCATGGAGATCCCGGTCGGGGTCCTGACGGCGCTGTGCGGCGGGCCGTTCTTCCTGCTGCTGATGCGCCGCGACGCCCGGCGCGCCGACGGGCGGGGGGCGGGATGAGCGCCGCCGAGCTCGACGTCGAGGGCGTCACGCTGCGCGCCGGGGCGCGCCACCTGGTCCGGGACGTGTCGCTGACCGCGCGCCCCGGCGAGGTGGTGGGTCTGGTCGGCCCCAACGGGAGCGGCAAGTCCTCCCTGCTGCGCGCCGTCTACCGGGTCCTGCGGCCGGACGCCGGGCGCGTCCGGGTGGACGGGGCGAACGCCTGGTCGCTGCCGGTGCGACGGCTGGCCCGGACGCTGGCCGCCGTGGTCCAGGACCCCGGCGCCGGCTTCGATCTGAGCGTGCGCGACGTCGTGGCCATGGGCCGCACCCCGCACAAGCGGCTGCTGGACGGCGACACCGAGGAGGACGGCCGCCTGATCGCCGACGCGCTGGCCGCGGTGGACGCCACGGAGCTGGCCGACCGCCCCTTCGACCGGCTGTCCGGCGGGGAGCGGCAGCGCGTGCTCATCGCCCGGGCCCTGGCCCAGCAGCCGACCCTGCTGGTGCTGGACGAACCCACCAACCACCTGGACGTGCGGCACCAGTTGGAGGTCCTGGGGACCCTGCGCAGCCTGCCGGCGACGGTGCTGGTGGCGCTGCACGACCTCAACCTGGCCGCGTACTACTGCGACCGGCTCTACGTGCTGCGCGACGGCGAGGTCACCGCACGCGGCACGCCGCGGGAGGTGCTCACCCCGGCCCTGCTGGCGGCGGTGTACGGCGTGGCGAGCGAGGTCGCGGTGCACCCGCGCACCGGCGCGCCGCAGGTCACCTTCCTGCCCGCCGAGACGCCGCCCCCCGGCTGAGGCGGCGCCGGCGGCGCGCCCGCACCCGGCGTCAGCCGCCGTCGTGGTCGTGGCCCTGACCGCCGTCGTGGTCGCCGTCGTGGTCGTGCGGCGGCGTGGCGGGGCGCTCCTGGGGCGCGGGGCGCGTCCGTCCGCCGTCGTGGCCGCTGAGCACCACCGCGAGCAGGCCGACGACGACGGCACCCGCGGCGGCCCGGCCGAGCGCGCGCACCGCCCAGGCCGAGCGCGCCGCCCCGCCGTCGCCTCCCGGCGCGCGCAGCCGCTGGGACCGCCGGGCGGGCCGCAGCAGCCGCAGCAGGAGCAGCACGGCCACGGGCAGTTGCAGCAGCCACAGCACCGTGCGGGGCCACTCTCCGTACCAGACGTTGGTGCCGTACAGCAGGGTGTGCCACACGCTCAGCACGTAGACGACGAGGACGAACCGGTGCAGGCGGCGCCAGGTGGCCGGGCCGATGCGGTGCCGGGCGTAGAACAGCAGCCCCAGCGGCAGCCCGAGGTAGAGCGCGCCCTGCCCGATGGGGATGGCGATCTGGCCGGTGCCGGTGTCGTAGCCGAAGGGCACGAAGGTGTCCACGAACGCGGACCACAGCCGCGCACCCCAGGCCAACTGGGCTTCGTACCGCACGAGTTCGGCGGCGAAGAGCAGGGCGTGGGCGAACATCAGGGCGAGGGTGGTCAGGCTGGTCGTGCGGTGCCAGCGCTCCAGCGTGCCGCGGCCCACGCGCGGTCGGCCCGGCCGGGGGCCGGACAGCAGCAGGCCCAGCATGACCGTCCCCCAGGCCCACAGCAGCGCCGACCAGCCGAACGCCTGGCTGAGCAGGTACATCCAGAAGGTGGCGGGGTCGTCCATGAACGGCATGACCGCGACCGTCGCGGAGGTCCCCTCGCGCATGCGCACGTACAGCAGGACGAACACCGCGGCGGTGACGCCCACCGCCGCACCCGCGTCCGGGAGCGCCGCGCGCAGGTCCGCGGGGAGCCTGGTCCGCGGTGTGCTCCGGTGCTCGTCCGGCCGATGGGCCGCGGGCTCCTGCTCGGGTGTCGCGTCGGTGTGCATGGCTGGACCTTCCGGTGAACGGCGGACGGAAGCGGTGGTCCGAACCATTGTGGTGGTGCAGCCCCTTGATGGTGAGAGGCGGGTCGGACACACGTCCGAAAACGCTCGCCCGCACCGTTTTGGGCCTCCCACCGCCGGCGTCCCGGCCGTGCCCCACGCCGCGCGCGGCGGCGGGGCACGGGCTGGGGCGGGCGGCTGTTCGGCGTAAGGGAGGTATCAGCGCCGCGGCGGCGGGAACGCGTCTGCCGACCCGCCCGCGCGGCGGGCCGCGTATTTCCGCGGGACGACGACACGGACACCGAGGAGGCCCCTGTGGCAGACGAGCACCCGGCGCAGCCGAACCCCGCCGAGCGGTACCCGCGGCCGGACCTGCCCGCGCAGGACCAGGCGCACCCGGGCTGGACCGGGCCGATGGACCCGCCGCCCGACCACGGCGAGGACTCCTACCGCGGCAGCGGCAAGCTGGAGGGCCGCGCGGCCCTCATCACCGGAGGCGACTCGGGCATCGGCCGGGCCGTGGCGCTCGCCTTCGCCCGCGAGGGCGCCGACGTGCTGTTCACCTACCTGGAGGCGGAGGCCGAGGACGCCCGGGAGACCACGCGTCTGGTCCAGGACGCCGGGCGCCGGGCCGTCGCGGTCTCCTGCGACATCCGCGAAGAGGCCAACTGCCGCGCGCTGGTCGACCGGGCCGTGGCGGAGTTCGGGCGCATCGACGTCCTGGTGAACAACGCGGCCTTCCAGATGTCGCAGCCCGAGGGCATCGAGGCCATCACCACCGAGCAGTTCGACCGGGTGATGCGCACCAACGTCTACGGCATGTTCTGGCTGTGCAAGATGGCCGTGCCGCACATCCCCGAGGGCGGCAGCATCATCAACACCACCTCCGTGCAGGCGTTCAAGGCCAGCCCGCACCTGCTGGACTACGCGACGACCAAGGGGGCCATCGCCACGTTCACCCAGGGGCTGGCCCAGATGCTCGCCGAGCGCGGCGTACGGGTCAACGCCGTCGCCCCGGGCCCGGTGTGGACGCCGCTGATCCCGGCGACGCTGCCGGACACGGTGCAGTTCGGCAAGCAGGCACCGCTGGGCCGGCCGGCCCAGCCCGCCGAGATGGCACCGGCCTACGTCTTCCTCGCGTCCCAGCAGGCGAGCTACATCACCGGAGAGATCGTCAACGCCACCGGCGGTACGCCGATCTCCTGACCCCGCCCGGAGGACCTCGTGACCCGCACCGCACCGCCGAGCCGGCGCACCCTGCTGACCGGACTCCTGCTGCCCCCGCTGCTCGGCGCGTGCTCCCCGGCCGCGCGCCCGGCGCCGCCGTCCGGCTCCGCGGACCCGGCGGCCGGGCGGCGTCCGGAGGCCGCCCCGTTCGCCGAGCTGGAGCGCCGCTACGGCGCCCGGCTCGGCGTCTACGCCGTCAACCACCGCACCGGGGAGCGGATCGGCCACCGCCAGGGCGAGCGGTTCGCGATGTGCTCCACGTTCAAGACCTACGCGGCGGGCGCGCTCCTGCGCGAACACGCCCCCGACGGCGCGTTCTTCGCCCGGCCCGTGGCCATCGGCGCCGGGGACATCCTGCCGCACAGCCCGGTCACCCGGGAGCGGGTCGGCCAGGCGATGACCGTCGCGGAACTGTGCGAGGCGGCGGTGACGGTCAGCGACAACGCGGCCGCCAACCACCTGCTCGCCCTGCTGGGCGGCCCCGCCGGTGTCACCCGCTTCGCCCGCGCCATCGGTGACGAGGTCACCCGACTGGACCGGCGCGAGCCGGAGCTCAACAGCGCCGAGCCCGGTGACGAGCGGGACACCACCACCCCCGCCGCGATCGCCGAGGGCTACCGGGCCATGGTGCTGGGCCCGGCGCTCCCCGCGGCCGGACGCGAGCGGGTCACCGCGTGGCTGCGGGCCACCACCACGGGCACCCGCCGCATCCGGGCGGGCCTGCCCCCGTCCTGGGCCACCGGGGACAAGACGGGCTCCGGCCGCTACGGCACGCTCAACGACGTCGCCGTCACCTGGGCGCCGGACGGCACCCGGGTGGCCCTCGCCGTGCTCTCCGACCGCCGGACCCCCGACGCCGGGACCGACGAGGCGCTGCTCGCCGACGCCGCCCGCGTCGCCGTCGGCCCCCACGGCCTGGGGCTGACGGGCTGACGGACTGACCGGCTGACCGGCGCTGTGGTGGCGCCGAACACCCAGGACACCCGGGAGGTCTCGGCCCCACGGACGCCGCGGCGCCGCGCGCCACCGCGCGCGGGGCCCGTCCCGGGCCGCCCGGGACGGGCCGGGACGCGCGGGCTCCGGACACGGCGGACGTGTCCGGAGCCCGCGATCGTGCGCCGTCAGACGGACGCGGGGAAGCGGTCCCAGACCCGGTGCCGGGACAGCAGGGTGGTCACCTCGCGCAGCACGTCCGTCCCGCCGGAGCCGGTGACGACGCCGGGGGCGCCGGTGTCGATGCCGGCCGCGCGCAGCGCCTGCGTGCCGTCCGCCCAGGCGCCCAGCGCCTTGGCGTGCCGGAACGCCTCGTCGGCGAGCAGCAGCACCCGCGGGTCGGTCCCCGCGCCGGGCACCTCGACGCCGGCCCGGGCGTCGCGGGCCCCCTTGGCGTCGCCGCCGGGGGCCGGGTTGGCCGCGAACAGCAGGGCGTCGAACTCGATCGAGCGGGCGGTGGCGAAGGTGCGCTGGACGGTGAGCGCCTCCTCGCCGGTGCCGACCGTACCGCCGGTGGGCGCGATGAGCAGGGGCACCATCGAGGCGTCGAGCACCGCCTGCCGCACCTCCCGCACGGCCGACAGGTCGCTCTCCGGGTCGACGACGATGCCGATGATCCGGCCCGTGGTGGGCCACTCCTCGCCGATCTGGGCGAGCGCCGGGCTCGGTTCGACGTCCGCGAGCGGCTCGGACGCCTCCGGGGCGGGCAGGCCCAGCCCCTCGGCGACCGCGCCGCACAGCACGGGGTCGATGTTGGCCAGCACCCGGAGCTGGCGCTCCTTGACCGCCTGCTCGTAGCACTTGCCCAGTTCGAAGGTGTAGGCCGCGATGACGTGCTCCTGCTCCACCGGGGTGAGGCTGAGCCAGAAGCGCCGGGGGTGGCTGAAGTGGTCGGCGAAGGAGGCCGGTGCCTCGCGCACCTTGGCGGACGCGGCGACCTCGCGCGGCACCTCGACGTACCCGCCCACGTCCGCCCCGGCCAGGAACGGGCAGCCGCCGTCCAGCGAGTTGGGGTGGTAGGGGGCCACGCCGCGGTGGACGGCCGTCTGGTGCATGCCGTCGCGCGTCATGTCGTTGACGGGCGCGTGCGTCCGGTTGATCGGGAGCTGGGCGAAGTTGGGGCCGCCCAGCCGGGTGATCTGGGTGTCGATGTAGGAGAACAGGCGCCCGGCCAGCAGCGGGTCGTCGGTGACGTCGATGCCCGGCACCAGGTGGCCCGGGTGGAAGGCGACCTGCTCGGTCTCCGCGAAGAAGTTGCTCGGGTTGCCGTTGAGCGTCAGCAGCCCGATCGGCTGGACCGGTGCGAGCTCCTCGGGGACGATCTTGGTGGCGTCCAGCAGGTCGATGCCCTCGAACGTCTGCTCCGGGGTGTCGGGGAAGGTCTGGATGCCCAGCTCCCACTGCGGGTACGCGCCCGCCTCGATGGCGTCGGCGAGGTCGCGGCGGTGGAAGTCGGGGTCCATGCCGCTGGTGAGCTGCGCCTCCTCCCAGACCATCGAGTGCACGCCCGCCTTGGGCTTCCAGTGGAACTTCACCAGCGTCGTCGCGCCCTCGGCGTTGACCAGCCGGAAGGTGTGGACGCCGAAGCCCTCCATCGTCCGGTACGAGCGCGGGATGCCGCGGTCGGACATGTTCCACAGCGTGTGGTGCGTGGCCTCGGTGTGCAGGGAGACGAAGTCCCAGAAGGTGTCGTGGGCGCTCTGCGCCTGCGGGATCTCCCGGTCCGGGTGCGGCTTGCCGGCGTGGATGACGTCGGGGAACTTGATCGCGTCCTGGATGAAGAACACCGGGATGTTGTTCCCGACGAGGTCGAAGGTCCCCTCGGTGGTGTAGAACTTCGTCGCGAAGCCGCGGGTGTCGCGCACGGTGTCCGCCGAGCCGCGCGAGCCGAGCACCGTGGAGAACCGCGTGAACACCGGCGTCTCGACGTCCTTGGCCAAGAAGGCGGCCTTGGTGACGTTCGAGGCCGTGCCGTAGCCGACGAAGACCCCGTGCGCGGCGGCGCCGCGCGCGTGCACCACCCGCTCCGGGATGCGCTCGTGGTCGAAGTGGGTGATCTTCTCCCGCAGGTGGTGGTCCTGGAGCAGCACGGGGCCGCGCGGGCCCGCCTTCAGCGAGTGGTCGGTGTCGGGCAGCCGCAGCCCCTGGGCCGTGGTGAGCCACTCGCCGTTCTGCGCCACCGCCTCCCGGTCCACGCCGGTGGCCTTGCCGGTGGGCGTGTAGGTGTCGGGGCCGGTCTGGTCGGGCTTGGGCGGCAGCGGCTCGCGGGGCCGGGTGGGCTCCTCCAGCGGCGCGGGCTGGCTGCTCGGGGCGCCCGGCACCTCCGGTTTCTCCCCCGTGGGGCGCACCGCTTCCGCGGCCTTGTCCACGGCGGCCTTCACCGGGTTCGGCTTGTCCATGGTTCCTCCGCTTGGTGATACGGCAACGTCCCTCCAAGTGACCGGCTGCGCGCACCTGAAACGAGCCGGGCGGGTACGCCTGTGCGGCCACGCCGCGACGGGCCGCGCGGACCGGGTGGGAGGGGTGGCGAAGGAGCGGGACGGGCGGCGGGCGCCGGTCACGGGCGACGGGCGCGGGGGGACGGCGACCGTCGGCCCGGACCGGTCCGGGCCGACGGCGGCGGGGCTCACTTCCGAACCCCGTGCGGAGGTCGTCGCGTCCGCCCTCGAACCGGGGCTCGGACGCGGACCTGGCCGCTCGTCCGCACCCGTGGAGTCACACCGTGCGGGGGTGCCGAAACACCCGATTTCCCGCGCTTCGCTCCCGGCTTGACGGGCGCCGTACCGGGTACTCGGCCGGGTCGTGCGGGCCGCTGTCAGCGGCCCGCTCACCGTGTGGTTCAAGGAGGTCAGAGCATGGGTGTCCGCAACTCCGTGGTCGTGGTGACCGGCGCGTCCAGCGGCATCGGACGGGCCACGGCCGAGGCGTTCGCCAAGCAGGGCTGCGCCGTCGTGCTGGCGGCCCGCCGGGAACGTGCGCTGCGGGCGGCGGCGAAGGAGTGCGAGCGCCACCGCGGTGCGCGCACCCTGGTCGTGCCCACCGACGTCACCGACAACCAGGAGGTCGCCTGGCTGGCGCACCGCGCGCTGGAGAGGTTCGGGCGGATCGACGTGTGGGTCAACGCGGCGGCCGTCAGCGTCTTCGGTCCCTTCCAGGAGGTGCCGCTGCGGGATCTGCGCACGGTGTTCGAGGTGAACGCGCTGGGCACCGTGCACGGTGCCCGCTCGGCGCTGCGGGCGATGCGCGAGCAGGGCCACGGCACGCTGGTCAACGTCTCCTCGGTGGTCGCCGCGGTGGGTCAGCCCTACACCCACGCCTACGGCATGTCCAAGGCCGCCGTCCGCTCGCTGGGCGGCAGCCTGCGGCAAGAGCTGCGGCTGCACGGCTCGAAGGGCGTGCACGTGTGCACCGTCCTGCCCGCCTCGATCGACACGCCGCTGTTCGCCCAGGCGGCCAACTACACCGGGCACCGGGTGCGTCCGGTGCCGCCCGTCTACAGCCCGGAGCGGGTGGCCCGCGCCATCGTCGACCTGGCCCGGCGGCCCCGGCACGAGGTGGTGGTGGGGCCCGCCGGACGCGCGCTCCTGCGCGGCGCGCGCCGCTCGCCGGAGCGCACCGAGCGGCTGACCGGCCGCCGCTTCGGCAAGAGCCTCGTCTCCCGCCGGCACGCGACCGCCCCCGGCCACGGCAACCTGTACACGCCCACGCCGGGCGCGGGGAAGGTGCACGGGGGCTGGGGCGGCCGTCGGCGCACCGCCGTGCGCCGCCTGGTCCTGGTCGGCGGCGGCCTGGCCTGCGCGGCGGCCCTGGCGGCCCGCCGCCGGTGAGCCGCCCGGTGCCGTGCCGAGCCCCGCACGGCACCGGGCGCCGCGCCCGCCCGAACAGCGTGGGAAACGGAAAGGACGGGGGAGGGGCGGACCGGAGCGCAGTGCGCTCCGGTCCGCCCCTCCCCCGTCCGCCGGGGGCCGTCCCGCGCGCGGGGCGGGCGGGACGGCCCCGCGCGGCGGCTCAGGTCCGGTGGTCCTCCGTGCCCCGGCCCAGGGCGCGCATGATGTCCTGCACGTTCTCGTACGTCCGGCCGCCCGGGAGCTGCGCGGCCAGCGACACCAGTCCGTCCGGGGCGTTGTTGTCCCGCAGGGCCCGCAGCACGCCGTCGCGTTCGGCCGGGTAGAGACCCATGCCCAGGTGGCGGGCGAGGTCGTTGCGCAGCTCCACGTCGGTGGCCGTCATGCCGGGCGGCGTGCCGCCGGTGAGGGTGGTGTCCGGAGCCCGGTCCGTCTCCGGCTGGTCCTCCCCCGCGGGTTCCGCCTGGAGCGACTCGTCCGCCCGGCCGGAGCGGGCGGCCCGCAGCTCGCCCTGCATCTCCTGCTTGGCCTCGTCGTCGCGCAGCGGGCCGGTCTTGTTCGGTCCGTGCTCGGTCGTCATGGGGTCCTCTCTCCTCTTCCGGCGGGTTTCAGGCCGTCTTGGCCCGGCGCGGCCCCAGCAGCAGGCCCAGGGCCACCATGCCCACGCCCAGGCCGAAGTGCAGCCAGTCGTCCGCGGTGTTGAGCGGCACGAAGTTCGCGGCGCTCGACTTGTCGATGACCAGCCCGTAGATCCACAGCACCAGGTAGACGATCCCGCCCCCGATGAGGTAGGCCCGTGCGGTCTTGACGCTCCGGGCCATCGCCAGCCCGAGGACGCCGAAGGCCAGGTGCACGATGTTGTGCAGCACCGACACCTTGAAGACGCCCAAGAGCTGCGCCTCGGACTCGTGCCCGGCGAACCGCATCGTGTCGTAGTCGGTCGTGATGCCGGGGATGAACCCGGCCACTCCCACGAGCAGGAAGACGATGCCCAGCACCGTTGCGGCCTTCCGCACCGCACCCGTGCCGGACTCCGGGGCGTTTCGCCCCTCGACGTGAGCCATGCGGGTCACCTCCTTCTTGTCCGGATGTGCGGGTGCCGGGGTACCCGGGCACCGAAGCGCGAAACGATCGCCCGCGGGGCGTTAGGCCGCCGCCCGCCGGGGAACTCGATGGCTCCGGGCCCGGTGCGACGAAGCGCCAGGGCCTGCTGCACCCCCGTTCTAGGAGGAAGTACCGAGATGGGACACGGCGGGAACGTCATCGACGAGCTGACCACCGACCACCGCGAGGTGGAGGAGCTCTTCGGCCGGATCGAGGCGCTGCCGCCCGGTGACGGCCAGCGCAAGACCTACGCGGAGCAGGCCACCATCGAGCTGGTGCGGCACTCCGTCGCCGAGGAGGAGTACCTCTACCCGGCCGTCCGCAAGCACGTACCGGGCGGGGACTCCATCGCGGACAAGGAGATCGCCGACCACGCGGAGGTCGAGCAGGTCATGAAGGACCTGGAGCGCTGCGAGGCGGACGACCCGGAGTTCGACCGGCTCGTGGGCAAGCTGATGGCGGAGGTGCGCGAGCACGTCAGGGACGAGGAGGAGAACCTCTTCCCCGCGCTGCGCGCGTCGACCACGCCCGACGAGCTGGACCAGCTCGGCGAGAAGGTGCGCACCGCCAAGAAGACGGCGCCCACCCGGCCGCACCCGGCCGCGCCGGACACGCCGCCCGGCAACAAGCTGCTCGCGCCGGGCGCGGGCATGGTCGACCGGATGCGCGACGCGCTCTCGGGCCGCGGCAAGTCCTGACCGCGCGCGGCCCGACCGCCGCGCGGTCCGACCGCCACACGGCCTCGCGGGGGCCGGACCACGGGTCCGGCCCCCGCGGCGCGTGCGACCGCCACGTCCCCGGCGGAGCCGGCCAGGCGCCCTACCAGGACACGCGGACCTCGTCGTCCACCCGGCCCACCGACTCCATGCCCCAGCGCTCGGTGTACCGCGCGCGGATCTCCTCGATCAGCTTGTCGCTCTCCTTCGCCTTCGTGGCCGGATAGAGCAGGACCAGCTCGTAGGAGCGCTCGCTGTTGATGTCGCCGGCCCGGTCCCGCCACTGGCCGTAGCCCTCCTGCAGCGTGAGCCCGGCCGGGAAGCGCGGCGTGATCTCACTGTCCAGGAAGGCGTGGAACTGCTGTTCGGTGACGGGCGGTTCGCCGCCGTGCCGACCGGTGCCGAAGAACAGGCGGGTCTCCACGTAGGGCTCGCCCGGCGCGGGGCCCGCGCTCGGCGGCGCGCCGGACCCGGCGCGCGCCGGGGGCGCGGACTGGCCGCCCCAGGCGTTCGTCCCGGCGGCGGCCAGCGCCAGGCACAGCGCCGACGCGCAGACGGCGAGCAGGAGGACGAGCCGGGTTCGGTGGCGGCGCGGCGCTGCGGACAGGATGGACACGTTCAGGTGCTCCTTGCGGTCGGACCGTCGCTCGGACGCAGGTGTGCGTCGAGCCAGTGCACCGCCTCCCGCACCCGCGGCGGGACGGCGGGCGCGAGGTGTGGCGCGGCGAGCAGGGGTCGGTAGGCGCGGTACAGGGCGGCGACGGCGCGGCCCGAGCCGAGGGTGCGGGCGCGCGGGGCGAGCCGCGCGGCGAGTCCGCAGGCCTCGTCCCACGCCCCGCCGCGGAGCTGGGCGGCCAGGAGCTCGGCGTCGAACAGCGCCCGGAAGCCCTGCGCCCCCGTCACCGAGGTGAGCTGGTCCACCGCCCGGTGCCAGGCGCCCAGTGCGGCGTAGGTGAGGCCGAGGTGGCCCGCGGCCTCCTCCGCGTCCACCCACCAGGCCCACGCGGGATCGCGGCGACTGGGCCCGTCCAGGACCAGGCTGTGCGCCCGGCGCGCCGCCCGCAGCGCCGGCTGCGCCAGGCCCCGGCGCGCGTGCGCCTGAGCCTGGCGCAGCCGGAAGACGGCGGCGACCCGGGGCGTCAGCCGGGGCGCCGCCAGCGCGGTGTCGGCCAGCCGGAGCGCGGCACCGGGGCGGCCGAGGTGGGCGGCCTGCATGCTCAAGGTGGCGAGGGCGAGGTGCTCGCTGGCCCGGTCGCCACTGGCTCGGGCGAGGGTGAGGGCGCATCGGCTGAAACGATTCGCCCCGAGGTGGCGCTCGGCGTCGAACAGCAGCCACCCGGTCACCTGGGTGAGTTCGGCCAGCGCCGCCCCGGCGTCGCTGCCGGGGCGCAGCCCCCCGTCCGCCGGCCGGTCGGCGGCGGCCAGCGCCCGGGCGGACAGCCGGGCGGCCGCACCGGCCGCCGCGAGCGCGCCGGCGGACGCCTCCAGCGCGAGGACGCGGCGGGTGGCGCGGCGCACCCGGCAGGCGTAGGCGGCCTCGCGCGCGGCGGACGTCATGCGCGGGCTCCTCCTTCGCGTACCGGTGCGGCGTGCGCGGTCACCCGGTGCGGGAGCCGGCCGGGACGCGCGCCGGGTCCGCGGGGGCGGGACCGGCGTCCAAGAGCCTGAAATGCCGCGCGACCTGTGTCAACCACGCGACCTCCTCGGCGATGTCACCGTCCGGCGCGTGGGTGACCGGCTCCGCCGCGCCGCCGGGCGCGGTCACCCCGGCGGCGCGGGCGCGCAGGGCGCAGCGCAGCAGCAGCGCCTCGCGCGCGGTGGGCTCGGTGTCCGCGGGCAGCCCCAGGCGCGCCGCCGCGGCGCGGACGGCCGCCGGGTCCATGTAGGGACGCAGGGCCAGTTGCCCGTCGCGGATCTCGATGACGCGCCGGTAGAGGCGGTACTCCAGGTCGCGCGGCGGCACCCGGCCGAGCAGGCCCGTGCGGGGCGCGTCCAGCGCGATGCCCGGAGCCGCCTCGTACAGCGCCAGCCACAGCGGCCGCAGCCGCCGGTAGGCGCGGTAGGAGGCCGGCCAGCGCGCGGCTTCGGACAGGCGCGGGCCCCAGGAGGGCACCGTCCAGCCGACGACCTGGCAGATCGAGCCGACGCTCCCGGCGATCCAGTACAGGTCGCTCCACGGCTCGGGCAGGCCGGTGTGGAGCGCGGCGATCTGCAGGTAGCGGATCAGGCAGTAGGCCAGGATGAGCGTGCCCCCGACGGCCACCGCCCACATGCCGAACCGCAGCCACGAGCGGTTGGCGATCCCGGCGTAGCGCAGGGACAGCCGCACCGCCTCCACCTGGCCGACGGCGCAGACGGTCAGGTAGAGGGCGAAGTAGCCCGCGTAGGCGGGGTTGTGGAGGTTGAGCAGGACGGCGACCTCGGCGGTGCCCTGCCGCGTCGGCGGGTTGACGAAGAAGAACAGCACGGCCAGGGTCAGCAGCGCCGCGCCGTAGCCGAGCAGGCGGCGGCGGGCCTTGCGGCGGGCCGTGTCCGGCGGGTGCGCCCAGTGCACGAGGACGACCTGCTGGGCAGCGGTGAGGGCGACGACGAACGCCTGGCACAAGAACGTGGTGATGTTCGGGTAGTGCAGGAACGCGGCGATGTGCCCGCGCAGTTGGTCCAGCTCCACGAAGAAGCTGAGCCCGGAGCACAGGAAGTACACGCACAGGGCGATGAAGGCGGCGTCGCCGCGGTGCCGGGGCAGGGCGGGCAGCTTGTACAGGACGGCCACCAGGCCGACCAGCGCGCTGGTCCAGGACAGGATCTGGTAGGCCATGGCTCAGCCGCGCTCCTGGGGGGAGTCCAGCCCGATGACGCTCTCGATCCGGGCGATGGTGGGGCCGGCGTCGTCCGGCGGCGCCCACGTCGTCTCGGCCGAGCGGCGCTGGACGCGGGTGAGCAGCAGGGAGGCCATCAGCTCCGCCTCCTGCTCCTCGGCCGCCAGGTAGCCGCAGCGCCCCAGCATGCCCCGCACGGTGGCCGGTTCCAGGCTGGGGAAGAGCGCCTGGAGGGTGGCGTCGTCCAGCGCGCCGTCGCGGTGGTGGTCGCACAGGATGTGCGCGAGTTCGTGGGCGACGATGTGCTCTTGGTGCAGGCGGCTGGTGCGCGCCTCGTAGAGCACGACGTCCTCGGCGTGGGTGGCCAGCCACAGGCCGTAGACGCCGGTGGCGCGCAGGTCCACGGGTGCAAGGCGCACCGGGCGCGAGCGCCGCTCCCCCACCACCGCGCACAGCTCGAACACGTCGCCGACGCCGGCGCCGTCGAGCTGGAGGGCGTCCAGCATCCGGGCGCAGTCCTGGCGCAGCCGTCTGAGGTGTCGCCCTCGGTGGTGCCGTGCGTGCCTGCGAGAAGAGGCGGCGTTCATCGCGTGCTCCGTCGGCTGGTGCGGGCCTCGTCGGGAGCTCCAGCGTAGTGCGGTCGCGGGCTCCGTGGGATCGGTTCGCCGCGTCACCCGGGCGGGCCGGGCGGCGGCGGCCCGGTGCGGCGCCGGTGCGTCCCGGGTCGCGGCGGACTGCCGTGCCTCCCGGGGCCTGTCTCGGCCGCCCCTGCGCCACCTGGGCCCGCCCGGGCGCGACATGGCCGGGAAAGCGCGCCCGCCCCCCGCCCCGGCGACCGCCGGACGCGTAGCCTGGGCGGGGCGCCAGGCGAGGTGAGGAGGAGCGCCGATGGGTGACTTACGGGTGGCGATGGACATCGGGGGCACGTTCACCGATGTCGTGGTCTACGACGAGGGGACGGGGGGCTACCGCGCGGGCAAGGCCGCCACGACGCCGCAGGATCTGACGCGGGGCGTGGTGACGGCCCTGGAGTCCGTCGTGGGCCCGGGCGACGAGGTGGGTTTCCTGGTGCACGGCACCACTCAGGGGCTCAACGCCCTGCTCCAGCGGACCGGGGCCCGCGTCCTGCTGCTGGCCAGTGCGGGCGCGGCCGACACCTACCACATCGCGCGCGGCCCGCGCGAGCGGCTGTACGACCTGCACTACCGCAAGCCCGAACCGCTGGTGCCGCTGCGGGACGTCGTGGCCGTGGGCGGGCGGCTGGACGCGGCGGGCGCGGAGATCGAGCCGCTGGACGAGGACGCGGTGCGCCGGGCCGCCGCGCGGTTCCGCGCCGAAGGCTTCACCGCCCTCGCCGTGGGCTACCTGTTCAGCCACGTCAACCCCGCCCACGAGCTGCGCACCCGGGAGCTGCTCGTCCAGGAGCTGGGCGAGGACCTCACCGTGTCGCTCTCGCACGAGGCGGCCAACGAGTGGCGCGAGTACGAGCGGACCTCGTCGGCGGTGCTGGAGGCGTACATCGGCCCGGTGGTGCAGCACTACCTGACCGGGCTCACCGGCACGCTCACGCGGCGGAAGGCGACGGCCGGGGCGCCGCTGCACGTGATGCAGTCCTCCGGCGGCGTGATCAGCGCGGAGACCGCGCGCCGGCGCCCGCTGCAGACGCTGCTGTCCGGGCCGGTCGGCGGCACGATGGGCGGGGTCGCCCTGGCCCGCACGCTGCGGCGGCCGAACCTCGTCTGCGTGGACATGGGCGGCACCTCCTTCGACGTGTCCCTGGTGGTCGACGGCGCTCCGGACGTGGCCGCCGAGGCCCGGCTGGAGGGCCTGCCGGTGCTGATGAGCGTGGTGGACATCCACACGATCGGCGCGGGCGGCGGCTCGGTGGCGTACACCGAGGCGGGCGGGCTGCGGGTGGGCCCGCGCTCGGCCGGCGCCGACCCGGGGCCGGTCTGCTACGGGCGCGGCGGCACCGAACCGACGGTCACCGACGCCAACCTGGTGCTGGGCCGGCTGGACGGCGCCGGGTTCGCGGGGGGCCGGCTGCCGCTGGACGCCGACCGGGCCGAGGGGGCGCTCGGCGCGCTGGGCGAGCGGCTCGGCCTCTCGGCGCGGGCCATGGCCGAGGGCGTGTGCGACGTGGCCAACGCCAAGATGGCGCAGGCCATCCGCACGATCACGGTCTCGCGCGGCATCGAGCCGAATCGTTTCTCTTTGGTCGCCTTCGGAGGCGCGGGTCCGATGCACAGCGTCTTCCTGGCCCGGGAGCTGGGCATCGGGGAGGTCATCGTGCCGCGCTTCCCCGGCGCGCTGTCCGCCTGGGGCATGCTCCAGACCGAGATCCGGCGCGACTTCGCCGAGCCCTACCTCAGTCGGGACGCCGACCTGGACGGCGCCGACCTCGCGGCCCGGCTGACCCGGGCCGCCGAGCGGGCGCTGCGCTCGCTGGACAGCGAGGGCGTCCCCGCCGACCGCCGCCGCGCCCGGGCCTTCGTCGACATCCGCTACGCCGCGCAGGAGTACACCCTCACGGTGCCGCTGACGAGCCCGGAGGAGCCCGCGGGCGCGGACTTCCCCCGCGTCGTCGCCGAACGGTTCGCCGCCCAGCACCGGGAGCGGTACGGGCACGCCAACCCCGGCGCGCCGATCGAGTTCACCACCCTGCGGGTCACCGCGCTCGGCGACCTCGGACGCGCCGCGCCGGAGCCGCTGGCCGCCGCCTCGGACCCCGCGTTCCCCGTACGGCACCGGCCGGTCGTCTTCGGCGGGGCGCCCGAGCGCACGGCGGTGGTGGCGCGCGCGGACCTGCGCGCCGGGCACGCCTTCGCGGGGCCCGCCGTCGTCACCGAACCGACGGCCACCACGGTCGTGCCGCCCGGCCACCGCGTCGCGGTGGACGCCTTCGGCTCGCTCGTCGTCCAGGAGGAGGCCGCGTGAACGGCGCGAACGCAAGCGCGGGCGACCCGCGGCACCACCCGGGCGCCCGGGGCCGGGACGGCGCCGCGGACGGCGCGGAGCACGCGCCGGGGCCGGCGGTGGACCCGGTCACCGTGGAGATCGTGCGCAACGCGCTCATCGCCGCGGCGGACGACATGAACGCCACCTTGATGCGCTCGGCCTACACGCCGGTCATCTACGAGTGCGGCGACTGCGTGGTGGCGCTGCTGGACGACGAGCACCAGGTGCTCGGCCAGTCCGCCGGGCTGCCCATCTTCCTGGGCAACCTGGAGAGCTGCACGAGGGCGACCGAGGAGCGGTTCGGCCGGGACGCGTGGCGGCCGGGGGACGTGTGGATCCTCAACGACAGCTACCTGGGCGGGACGCACCTGAACGACGTCACCATCTTCGGCCCGGTGTTCGTCG
Source organism: Streptomyces marinisediminis (assembly GCF_026262575.1). GTDB lineage: Bacteria > Actinomycetota > Actinomycetes > Streptomycetales > Streptomycetaceae > Streptomyces > Streptomyces marinisediminis. The sequence goes on along the minus strand of NZ_JAPKFL010000005.1, from coordinate 48,497 downwards.
GCGGGGAGCTGGCCGGGTTCACCGCCACCCGGGCGCACTGGATCGACGTCGGCTCCAAGGACCCGGGCGGGTCGATGGACTCGGTGACGATCTTCCAGGAGGGCCTGCGCATGGGCCCGCAGAAGCTGGTGGCCGGCGGGCACGAGGTGCCCGGCGTCGTCGACACCATCGCCACCAACGTCCGCTTCCCCTACCCGACGACCGGTGACATGAACGCCATGGTCGCCACCATCCGCATGGGACAGGTGCGGCTGGCCCAGATCGTCGAACGCTTCGGCCTGGCGACGGTGCGGGCGGCGCGCGAGGAGATCTTCCGGCAGACCGAGGCGCTGGAGCGCGCGGTGATCGCGCGCATCCCGGACGGCGTGTACACCGCCGAGGGGTTCCTGGACAACGACGGCATCGACCTGGACACCCCGGTCGCGGTGCGGCTGCGCGTCACCGTGGCGGGCTCGGAGCTCACCTTCGACGTCACCGAGTCCGCCGACCAGACCACCGGCCCGGTCAACTGCGGGGTGGCCCAGGCGGTCTCGGCGTGCCGGGTGGGCTACAAGCTGCTGGTGAGCCCGGACGTGCCGGGCAACGGCGGCTCGTTCCGGCCGCTGCACGTGCGGGTGCGGGAGGGATCGGTCTTCGGCGCCCGGCCGCCCGCGGCCTGCCAGTGGTACTTCTCGCACCTGGGGCTGCTGATCGACCTGGTGGCCAAGGCGCTGGCCCCGGCGCTGCCCGACCGGGTGGCCGCGGCCAGCCACGGCGACTCGATGGTGGTGATGTTCGCGGGCACCGACCCCCGCGTGGCGCGCGACTACGTCAGCTTGGAGGCGACGCTGGGCGGCTGGGGCGCCTGGCGCGGGTCGGACGGGCAGGACGCGCTGATCAACAACGTCAACGGCTCGCTCAAGGACCTGCCGGTGGAGGTGTTCGAGGCGCGGTACCCGCTGCGCGTGACCCACTACGGCATCCGGCCCGACTCCGGTGGTCCGGGGCGCTGGCGGGGCGGCAACGGGGTGGTGCGCGAGTACACGGCGCTGGCGGACTGCACCGTCTCGCTGTGGTTCGAGCGCTCGGTGACCCCCGCCTGGGGGCTGGCCGGCGGGCGGGACGCGGTCGGGCCCGAGGTGGTCGTCAACCCCGGGCGGCCGGACGAGCGGCGGATGCTCAAGTGCAACGGGCTGCCGCTGCGCGCCGGTGACGTGGTGCGCTGCGCCACCGGCGGGGGCGGCGGGTACGGCGACGCCGCCGAGCGCGCACCGGAGGCGGTGCGGGCGGACGTGCTGGACCGGCAGGTCTCCCCCGGGTACGCCGCCCGCGTCTACGGGGTCTCAGACCCCGTCCCCGGCGCCGGTGCTGAGGAGGGCGTGGCAGGCCAGGTGCAAAGCTAGCCGGTCGTCGGGCGCGTCCGGGTCCACGCCGCGGGCCCGGATGCGCTCCAGCCGGCCGAGCACGGTGTTGCGGTGCACGCCCAGCCGCGCCGCGGCGGCCCCGGTGGAGCCCGCGCAGTCCAGGAAGGCGGCCAGCGTCGTCAGCAGCACCGGGGACTTGGCGTCGGTCAGCAGCGGGGCTAGCAGCGTGCGCGCCGCGGCGGCGACGTCGGCGACCGGCAGCGCGGCCAGCACCGCGCGCGGTCCGAGGCTGCCGTACCGCTCCACCGTCCCGCCGCCCAGCCGGCCGGCCGCGGCGGCGGCGAGCTTGGCCTCGCCGACCGAGCGGCGCAGCCCCTCCACGCCCTCGCCCCCCTCACCGACGCCCGCGACCAGCGGCAGCGGTATGCGGGCCTGGGCGAGCCTGCGCCGCACCAGCCGGACGACCTGTTCGACGTCGGTCCCGGTGAACCAGGTGGTCCAGCCCTCCGGCCCGGGCACCAGCGGGGCGGCGAAGCGGCCGGTCTGCCAGGCGGCGATGACGCCGGGGGCGACGCCGTCGAGGTCCGTGGAGCCGGGACGGGCCGGGCGGAGCTGGACGGCCACGTGCCGCCCGTCCACCGGCCACCCGGCCTCCCGGGCGATCTGCTCGGCGGGCAGCCCCCCGCCGTCGGCGGCCCGGCCGCCCTCGGGACCCCGCCGCCCGTCGGCCGTGGCCGCCGGTTCCCCGGGCGGGCAGGTCTCCCCGCGCAGCAGGGTCTCCAGCAGCAGCCGGTCCCGGCCGGCCTGGTGCGACAGGGACAGCCGCACCCCGGCCCCGGCCGCCGTGATCGGGGCCCGGGCCAGCTCCAGGATGGTGGTGACGGTCTCCGCCCAGGCCGGCGCGGACTCGTTGAGCTGGGCGACGAGCACCGCCCAGGGCCGCCCCTCGGGGCCGGGCACCGGCACGGTGACCCGCTGGCCCTCGGCGGGCGCCGCGTCCTGCGGCCCGCCGGCGGCCGCCCGGCCGGCCAGCAGGTAGCCGTCGTGGGTGAGCAGCGCGGCGACGGCGCCGGGCACCTCGGCGTTGATGACGCCGACGATGCCGCGCAGGCTGGAGCGCTGCCCGAACAGCACGGCGCAGCGGGCGATCAGCCGGGCCCGGGCCGCGTCGGTGTCGGCGATGGCGACGGCCAGGTCCAGCGCCAGCCGCGGCGGGTCGGCCACCGACAGCAGCGGCATGCGCAGGCGTTCGGCGAGCTGCGGGGTGGAGCCGGTGACCGGGATCGCCGAGGGCGCCACCACGCAGGAGGCGTTGCGCTCCCAGGCGAACCGCAGCGCCGCCTCCAGCGCCCAGCTCCCCTGGGCGGCGGCCGGGTGCAGCACCATCGCCGTCTGCGGGGTGCAGCGGCGGGCCTGGTCGAGATCGGAGACGAGGCTGACCCCGGTGACCGGCCGGTCCAGGTGGGCGTCGGCGTACGTGCGGGCGCCGCTGAGCGGGCCGAAGCGCACCAACTCGGCCACGGTCAGCGCCTCCGAGGGCCGGCTGGGGCTCATCGACTGCCTTCCTCGTTCGGGTGGCGCACCGGGAAGCCGAAGGCGCGCGGCCCGGCCAGGGCGAGTCCGGCGGCGCTGTGCCACATCGGCGCGGCCGGGACCACCAGGACGTCCACATGGTCCCCCACGGCGACGCCCTCCAGGCCGACGGGGCGCAGCTCCTGACGGTCCAGCAGGCACACCACGTCCGGCACGGCGGCGACGACGGCGCCGTCGATCAGCGCCAGCAGGATCTCGTTCTGCGCCTCCAGCCGCACCACCGGGCCGTCGGCCGCCGGGTCGGAGACCACGATGCTGGTCGGCATCGAAGGGTACTGCTGGGCGGACGCGGTGGGGTGGGGCAGGTCGAGCGCCGTCACCCGGCCGCTGGCCAGCAGCCGGGCGCCGACGGTGCGGGCCAGCCCGGCCAGGACGGCGGGGTGGCGGGTCTGGGTGGTGAGCAGCTCGCCCATCCGCATGATGCGGCTGGTGGAGCCGCGGATGGCGGCGTGGCGGAGCTGCCCGGCCGTCGCCGGGTACATCGCGCAGGTCATCAGGCCGCCCGCGGCGTCGACGACACCGCGCAGCAGCGGGTCGGCGCGGGCCGTGGAGGTCTCCAGCAGCACGCTGTCCCCGGCGGCGCTGACGGCGGCGAGCGGGGTGATGGGCAGCCCGGCGAGCGCGTAGGTGGTCTGGTGGATGAGCGGCAGGATGCGGCCCATCCCGTCGCAGTCCACCAGCGGCAGGCCCAGCGCGGCCGCCGCGGCCAGGGGGACGAGCGCGTTGGGCCCGGCGGCGTTGAGCGCCACGACCGCGTCCAGGCGCTGGCCCGTGCGGTCCTGGAGCGCGTGCACCGCGGCGGCGAACTCGTCGCCGCTGAAAGGCAGTTCCATCAGCGGGGCGAAGCCGCCGACGGCGCCGACGGCGGCGCAGCGGGCGTCGGGCGAGAGCCCGTCCAGCGGCATGAGCGGGACGGGTCCGTGGCGTTCGAGGAGGGCGGCCACGCACAGCGCCAGCCCGTCCAGTCCGCCCGCGCCGCGGCCGGAGCTGAGCAGCTCGTTCCCGGCGACCAGCAGGGGTACGTCGGCGGCGGCGATGTGCCGCAGCGGTGCGGCGTCGGTCACGGGGCGGCCTCCGTGGCCGGGGCGCTGCCCGCCCGTATCTGGAGCCGGTAGATGCGCAGGTAGCCCACGGCCGTGGCGGAGGAGCGCACGATGCGGGCGGCGCCGGGCTCCGCGCCGTGCGCGGCGACCAGGCCCAGGGCGCGCTGCTCGGCCTCCCGCTGCACGTCGGGCAGCGTCTGTCCGGAGCCGACCGGGACGAGCAGGTCGAGCCAGGCGCCCGGCTCGGTGCAGGCGGCCCCCGTGGCGGCGAGGTCGGCCTCGGGACGCAGCAGCACGGCGCGGCCGTGCGCCGTGCGCCGCAGCTCCTCCGCGACGCGGCCGCCCGGCTCGTCCAGCGCCGCGAGCACGTCGGTGGTGTGCCGGCTGCGTCCGGCCAGCAGCGCGGGGCCGCCCGTGCGGGCGGGCACGGTGGTCAGAACGGGCTGGGGCGCCGCGGTCCGGACGCCGCCGATGCCCGGCAGGTCCGCCTCGACGTGCGGCAGCCCCTCGCGGACCTGGCCGACGGTGAGCGTGCCGCCCGTGACGAGCAGCACCAGGGCGTCGGCGCCGCCGGCGAGCCGGGCGGCGGCGATGAGGGCGGCCGCCTCGGTCGCGGCGAGCCCCAGCACGGGCAGCCAGCTCAGGCGGCGGGCCGAGACCCGGCCGCCGTCGCCGGTGGCGAACCAGCAGGCCGGCGCCCCCGGCAGCGCCCGGGTGACCTGTTCGCACCCGGTGACCAGGGCGTCGGCCGGGTCGAGCAGGGCGGCGTTGAAGACGGTCGTGGCCTCGCGTTCGAGCAGGCCCAGCCCGCCGGTCTCGTGGGACAGGCACAGCCGCAGGTGCGGGAAGCGGCCCAGGATGGCGGCGGCGGCCTCCAGTTCGTGTTCCGGGCGGGCGGTGGCCCCGGTGGCGGTGACGGCGACGGTGGTGATCCCGGCCCCGCTGAGCGCCTCCGCGCGGCGCAGGACGGCGGCCACGTCCAGCGGGGCCAGTTCGGTGCCGAACAGGTCGTGTCCGCCGGGGGCGGTGCCGCGCCCGGCGACCAGCGCCCGCACGAGGGCGGCCGGGTGGCCGCCGGCGGCGGGCACGGCCGGTGGCCGGGGCACCAGCCGCAGCGCGCCCACCGGCGGAGTGGCCCCGCCCTCGGCGGGCGAGGTCAGCGCGGCGGCGAGGCGGGCGGAGACGTCCCAGGTCACCGAGGTGACCTGGGCGGGCGCGGCGGGCAGCAGCGCGCGCAGCACCCGGGCCGCCTCCGCGGGGAGCGCCGCCGCGCCCGGGGCGCCGAGGCAGGCGGTGGCGGAGCCGCGGACGCGCTCGCCGTCGAGCAGCGCGGCGCGGAGCTCGCGGGCGCCCAGCCGGACCCCGATGCGCATGCGTTCCCTCCGTACGGGCCGTGGCGGCGGTGCGCGCGCGTCACGACGTCCAGCGGTAGTACTGACCGTCCACGTCCCGCGCGTGGTACGCGGGGTCCCGCGGGTCCAACCCGTGGGACCCGTGGGGCCCCTGGGGCGATTCTTGCGGACCTACGGCGCCGTAGGGTACGCCCTCGACGGACGGGTCGAAGCCGGGGGCGTCGGCGGGACGGCCCGGGGGCGTGCGCCGGCGCAGCGAGCGGACGCGGCAGAGGGTGTCGTAGAGGGTGTGGCCGTCGGTGAGCACCCCGGGCGTCTCCGGCGGCCGGAGCCAGAAGCGGGCGGCGCAGGGGCGGTAGTCCACGCCGTCGCCGTCGACCGTGCTGCACCGGGTGGAGCGGCGGCGGCACAGCGCGCTGGGCGGCGGCCACTGCCACGGCCCGTCCTCGGGGGTGATGGGGATGTGGGCGAGCTCGTGGACGAGGCAGATGAGCACCGCCCCCACGTCGGCGCCGTGGTGGCGCATGGCCAGCAGCGACTCCACGGCGCTGCCGCGCGGGGCCTGCACCACGCTCCCCTGGTAGCCGCGCAGTTCGGCCGGGGGCGCCTCGCCGAAGCTGACGAGCCACGGTAAGGGCGACGCGGCGATCACGAGGCGCTCCCCGGCGGACGGCGCGCGGCACGGACCCGGACGCGGGCATGGGAGTGGACCCGGGCGCGCGCGGCGGGACGGCGGAGCGCGCGCGGGCCTGTTCCGTCACGGCGTGCGCGGCGGTACGGTGACTGCTCGACCATCCTCTGCATGACTGCCCCCAGCGGTGCGGCGCAGCTCCCGCCGCCGGCGGCGGTGGGCAGCGCTGCGCGTGTACGGTGCACGGTCGCCACGGACGCTAGTGGGGCACCGGGCACCACCCCTGTGCACGCCGCACACCTGCCGCACCGCATCCTGGGCGCACCGCCCACCCGGGGCCGCGGAGGCGGTCGCTCCACCGGAATCGGCGCAGCTCACCGGCTCGTTACCTGTGGTTACAACGAGAGGTCAAGAGTCCGCACCTTCCGTGACGACGGCGCTCGGGAACGTCACCACGGGCGCGGTCCACACGGCGCGGTCCACGCGGCGCGGTCCACGCGGCGCGGTCCACGCGGGCGCGTTCACGCGGGTGCGGTTCACACGGGCGCGGTTCACACGGGCACGGTTCACCCCCGCAGCCGGGGCGCGACGGCGGCGGCCTCCGGGGCCCCGGAGGCGGTGGCCGGCTCCGCGGCGAGCGCCTCCGCCCAGGCGATGAGCCCGGCCACGTCCACGCCGTGCGGCGGTGCGGCGCGACAGGGCTCGAGGGCTCCGGCGCCCCGGCGCAGCAGGGTGGTGGCGCCGCGCGCGTTGCCGCGCGCCGCGTGCGTCACGCCGACGGCGAGCTGGGCCAGGCCGCGCCACAGCCCGCGCTCCTCCTGCGGGCCCGACTTCCAGGCGTCCTCCAGCACCTCGTGGGCGTGGAAGGGGCGCCCGGCGTCCAGCAGGCGCTGCGCCTCGGTGAGCGTCTGCCCGGCGGTGCGCACGACCCCCTCCGGCTGCCGGTCGACGCCGGGGCGGCCGTAGGGCAGGGGGCGGCCGAGTCCGTCGCGCGGGCGGGCGTTGCGGGCGCGGCCCTCGGCATCGCGGTCCCGGGAACGCGCGCGCTCGCCGCTCCGGGGGGCGGGGCCGCCCCCGGGGGGCTGCGTCGGGTCAGCCATGCGCACGCTCCCGCACCAGCGCCTCGATCCCGTCCAGCACCCGGCCGAGCCCGAAGGCGAAGTCGGCCTCGGGCTCCCCCGCGTCCGCCAGGGCCCGCGAGGCCAGGGCCCGGCCGACGGCGGGAAAGCGCCCGGGGTCGGCGAGCCGGGCCAGTAGCCGCCCCTGGCCCACCGCGGCCTCCTCCAGCGTCCGCCCGGCCGCCCGGGCGGTGGCCGCCAGGTCGGCCCGCGCGCCGGCCTCCATCCGCACGAACCCGTTGACCAGCATCAGCGTGCGCAGCTTCTCGCCCTCCTCGAACCCGGTTCCGGCCAGCGCCCGCAGCCCCTGCTCCAGCCAGGCCACGGAGTTCGGGGTGAGCGGCGGGGTGCCGACGGGCATGCGCACCAGCCACAGGTTGCGGTGCAGTACCTCGCGCTGCCCGCGCGCCCAGGCGGTGACCAGGTCCCGCCAGCCCACGTCGCCCTCCGGCGCCGCCGGGGGCGGCCCGTAGGCGGCGTCCTCCATCAGCACCAGCAGTTCGTCCTTGGAGCCGACGTAGCGGTAGAGCGCCATCGCCGAGACCCCCAGCTCCCCGGCGACCTTCCCCATCGAGACGGCGCCGAGCCCGCCGGCCGCGGCCACCGCGATGCCGGCCGCGACGACGCGCTCGGCGCTGAGCCCGGGCCTGGCGCCCTTCCCGGGGCGCTCCCGCAGGCCCCACGCCGCCTCGACGGCGGGCGGTACCGTGGCCGCGCCGTGGTCCTCCATACCGGCGTGTATAGCATAAACAGCGGGGTTTATGGCCTATACACGCGCCGCGGTGCCCGCCCACGGGCCGGGCACGGCGCCGCGGCCCACGGCGCCGCGCACGCGCGCCACCCCGCGGGCCACGCCTCACGGACCACGCCGTGCGGGCCGCGCCACCCGCGCCGACCGTGCCGCGCCGGCCGCGCCGCGTCCGTGCGCAGGGCGGGGTGGGGCGCCCGCGCGCGGGCCGCACGGCCGAGCGCGGGAGCGGCGGCCGGGCGGCGCGGCTGTCCCGGCCCCCGGGTCCCCCGGGCGGCGCGCCCGGGGGCCGGGAGAGGAGGGCGCGGCCGCCGGGGCTGCGCGAGGATGGGGGCATGCTGCTCGCCGACCTGGCCCGCACGTCCCGCGCCGTGGCGGCCACCTCCGCCCGGTCCGCGAAGGTGGCCCACCTGGCGGACCTGTTCCGCGCCGCCGAGCCCGCCGAGGCCCCCGTCGCCGTCACCTACCTGGCCGGACGCCTGCCGCAGCGGCGCATCGGCGTCGGCTGGCGCACGCTGACCGAACAGGTCCCGCCCGCCGGAGCGCCCCGGCTGACGGTGCGTGAGGTGCACGCGGCGCTGGACGGCATCGCGGCGGTGGCCGGGAAGGGCGCGCAGGGCGAACGGCGCGCACGCCTGCACGCGCTGCTGCGCGCCGCGACCGGGGAGGAGCAGCGGTTCCTGGTCCGGCTCATCGCCGGCGAGCTGCGCCAGGGCGCGCTGGACGCGCTCGCGGTGGAGGCCCTGGCCGCGGCGGCCGGGGCGGAGGTCGCCGAGGTGCGGCGCGCGGTGATGCTGGGCGGCTCGCTCGGTGCCGTCGCCGAGGCGCTGCTCGCGCGGGGGCCCGCGGCGCTGGACGCTTTCCGGCTCACCGTCGGCCGCCCCGTCCAGCCGATGCTCGCGCAGACCGCCGCCGACGTCGACGAGGCGCTGGACCGGCTCGGCCCGTGCGCCGTGGAGGAGAAGCTCGACGGCATCCGGGTGCAGGTGCACCGCGACGGCGACCGGATCGGCGTCTACACCCGCACGCTGGAGGAGATCACCGACCGGCTGCCCGAAGTGGTGGACGCCGCGCGGGAGCTGGCGGCCGACCGGGCGGTGCTGGACGGCGAGGTGATCGCGCTGGACGCGGCGCGGCGGCCCCGGGCGTTCCAGGACATCGCCGCCCGCGTCGGCTCGCGCACGGACGTGGCCACCGCGCGCACCGCGCTGCCCGTCTCGGCGGTCTTCTTCGACCTGCTGGCCGTGGCCGGACGCGACCTGCTGGACGAACCGGCGGCGCGGCGGCACGAGGAGCTGGCCCGGGCCGTGCCGGAGCCGCTGCGCGTGCGCCGGCTGGCGGTCACCGACCCCGGGGACGACGGCCAGCGCGCCGCCGCCCGCGCCTTCGCCGGGGAGGTCCTCGCCCGCGGCCACGAGGGCGTGGTGCTCAAGGCGCTGGACTCCGCCTACAGCGCGGGGCGCCGGGGCGCGGCGTGGCTGAAGGTGAAGCCGGTGCACACCCTGGACCTGGTGGTGCTGGCCGCCGAGTGGGGCCACGGGCGGCGCACCGGCAAGCTGTCCAACCTCCACCTGGGCGCGCGCCGCCCCGACGGCTCCTTCGCCATGCTGGGCAAGACGTTCAAGGGGCTCACCGACACCCTGCTGGCGTGGCAGACGGACCGCCTGCGGGAGCTGGCGGTGGCCCGGGAGCCGTGGGGGGTGCGGGTGCGGCCCGAGCTGGTGGTGGAGATCGCCTTCGACGGCGTCCAGCGCTCGCCGCGCTACCCGGAGGGCCTGGCCCTGCGGTTCGCCCGGGTGCTGCGCTACCGCGAGGACAAGCGGCCCGAGGACGCGGACACGGTCGAGACGGTGCGCGGCTACGCCCTGGGCGCGCCCCGGGACCGCTAGCGGCGGCCGGAGCGTCCCCCGGACGCGGGGCGCGCGCCGCGGGGCCCGGGTCAGGGCTCGGGGGTGAGGGCGGCGCGCACGCGGGCGGCGACGCCGGCGGCCTCGGCGTCGTCCGCGTAGGCGGTGCGCGGCCAGAAGAAGCCGCGCAGTCCGTCCCCGGGGTTGCGCGGGACGACGTGCACGTGGAAGTGGGGCACCGACTGGCTGACGCCGTTGTTGGCCGCCACGAACGTGCCGGCCGCGGCCATGCCGTCCCGCACCGCAGCGGCGACGCGCTGCACCCGGGCGAACAGCGGGCCGACCTCCGCGGCGTCGAGGTCGGTCAGCGTCGGGCGGTGCTCGCGGGGCACGACCAGCGTGTGGCCGGGGAACAGCGGGCGGACGTCGAGGAAGGCGACGACGTGGTCGTCCGCGTACACCCGGCGCGCGGCGGCTTCCCCGCGCACGATCCGGCAGAAGGCACAGCTCATCTCCCCAGTGTGGCCCGCCGCCGCCCCGGCGCGGGCCCTCCCTGCCAGACGGGGCACGGGCCTAGGCCTATGGGGTGGTGCGGGCGGAGGGGCGCCGCGTCGCGCCGGTGCCCGCCGGTCGGCCGCGGCCATCCTGGTGCGGGCGCGGGTCCGGCAAGGGGGCCCGCGCCCCTCCCCCGAAAGGTGACAGCCGCCATGGCCGTGTGCGAGGTCTGCAGCAACGACTACGAGATGTCCTTCGAGGTGCGGGCCCAGGGCGGCGCCGTGCACGTCTTCGACAGCCTGGAGTGCATGGCCCAGCGCATGGCGCCGATCTGCGAGAACTGCTCGTGCCGCATCCTCGGCCACGGGGTCGAGTCGGACGGGCGGTTCTTCTGCTGCGCGCACTGCGCCCGGGTGCAGGGGCACGCGGAGCTCGTCGACCACGTCTGAGCCCGCCCCGGCCCGGCGGGGCGCCGCGCACCGGCCGGGCCGCGACCGGCGCGCCGCACCCCTCAGCCGCCGCCGTAGAGCGCCTCGATCTCCTCCCGGTAGGCCTCGTACACCGCCTGCCGCCTGACCTTCAGCGAGGGAGTCAGCATGCCGTTCTCCTCGGTGAACTCGCCGGGCACGATGCGGAAGGCGCGGATGGACTCGGCGCGCGAGACCGCCTCGTTGGCGTACGCGACGGCCCTGCCCACCTCCGCGCGCAGCTCGGGGTCCTCGCGCAGCTCGGCGACGGGGGTGTCGCGCGGCCGCTTGCGGACGGCGAGCCAGTGCTCCACCGCCTCGGGCTCGAGGGTGACGAGGGCGGCCACGTGGGAGCGGTTGTCGCCGACGACGACGCACTGGCCCACCGGAGGGCGGCTGCGCAGCCGGTCCTCCAGCACGGCCGGGGAGACGTTCTTGCCGCCCGCGGTGACCAGGATGTCCTTCTTGCGCCCGGTGATGGTGAGGTAGCCGTCGTCGTCCAGCGCGCCGAGGTCGCCGGTGGCGAACCAGTCGTCGCGCAGCGCGGCGCGCGTGGCGGCCTCGTTGTTCCAGTAGGACGTGAAGACGATGCCGCCCTTGACGAGCACCTCGCCGTCGTCGGCGATGCGCACGGCGGTGCCCGGGACGGGCTGGCCGACCGTGCCCGGGCGCGGTCCGAGCGGCGGGATGACCGTGGCCGCGGCGGTGGTCTCGGTGAGTCCGTAGCCCTCGTAGATGACGATGCCGCAGGCCAGGAAGAAGAGGTTGAGCCGCCGGTCGAGCGGGGAGCCGCCGCTGATGGCGTAGCCGAGCCGGCCGCCCAGCTCCTTGCGCACCCGCCGGTAGACCAGCAGGTCGTACAGGCGCCAGGCGAGGGTGAGGCCGAGGCCGGGCCCCTTGCCGGTGCCGTGGAAGTCGGCGAGCGCGGCCTCGGCGAAGCGGACGGCGACACCGTCCGCGCGGTCGAAGGACGCGCCGCGGCCCATCCGCTCGGCGGTGGCCCGCCCGGTGTCGTGGATCTTCTCGAACAGGTACGGCACGCCGACCACGAACGTCGGCTTGAACGCGCGCAGTTCGGGACGCAGCTCATCGGGCTTGATGCTGGGCCAGTGCCCCAGCTCGATGCGCGCGCTCATGCAGGCGATCTGGATGACGCGGCCGAGTATGTGCGCCAGGGGCAGGAAGAGCAGGGTCGCGGCGCGCTCACCGGTGACCGCCTCGAAGACCGGGTGCAGCAGTTGCACGGTGTTCGCGGACTCGGCGTGCAGGTTGGCGTGGGTGAGGACGCACCCCTTGGGGCTGCCGGTGGTGCCGGAGGTGTAGCACAGGGTGGCGACGGAGGCGGGGGTGAGCGCGGCGCGCCGCCTGGTGACCTCCTCCTCGTCGACCTCCCGGCCGAGCGCGGTGAGTTCGGCGACCGCACCGGCGTCGAACCGCCACACGGTGGGCGCGTCCGGGAGGCCGTCGGCCGCCTCGCGCACGGTGGCCGCGTTCTCCTCGGTCTCCACGGCGACGAACCGGGCCCCGGAGTCGCGCAGGATCCAGCGGACCTGGTGGGCGGCCGAGGTGGCGTAGACGGGCACGCTCTGGCCGCCGGCGGCCCAGACGGCGAAGTCCAGCAGGCACCACTCGTAGCTGGTGCGGGCCATCACCGCCACCCGCCCGCCCGGTTCGAGCCCCGCGGCGAGGAGGCCCTTGGCCACGTCCGTGACCTGGCGGGCGAAGGCGGCGGCGGTGACCGGCCGCCAGACCCCGTCCTCCTTGCGGCGCAGCACCACCGCGTCGGGCGCCTCGGCCGCGTTGGTGAACGGGATGTCGGCGGTGCTGCCGGTCGTCGGCGTCGGCGCGAAGGACGAGGCGCGCGCCTCGCGCACCACGCCGTTCTCCCGGGTGACCTCGACGGTGACCCGGGCGGCCAGGTCGCCGTGGCGCCGTGCCTTCTTCAGATCCTTGCGTACTCCCATGGACGTGTCTCCTGATCGCGGCTCGCGGGCGGGTAAGCGGGGCTGCTGGACGGAAGGCGCGCGCCGGGCCCGGAGCGGGCCTGCGGCCGGGCGCGCGGGGGGCCGTGCGGGCGCCGGGCGGTCAGCGCTCCAGCAGGGCGGTGACCCCCTGGCCGCCCGCGGCGCAGACGGAGATCAGGCCCCGGGCCCGGACGCCGGCGGCGTCCGGCCGCGGGTCGTGCTCCGCGACGTGTTCGTGCAGCAGCGCGGCCAGGGTGGCGACGATCCGGCCGCCGGTGGCGGCGAAGGGGTGGCCGACGGCGAGCGAGGAGCCGACGGCGTTCAGCCGCTCGCGGTCCACCGCGCCCAGCGGCTGGTCCAGGCCGAGGCGCTCGGCGCAGAACGCCGGGTCTTCCCAGGCCGCCAGGGTGGCCAGGACCTGCGAGGCGAACGCCTCGTGGATCTCCAGGTAGTCCAGCTCCGCCAGCGTGGTGCCGGCGGCCCGGAGCAGCGGCGGCACGGCGTAGGCCGGGGCCGTCAGCAGGCCGTCGGGGCCGGCGACGAAGTCCACGGCGGCGGTGCGCGCGTGAGTGAAGTAGGCGAGCACGGGCAGGCCGTGGTCGCGGGCCCACTCCTCGCTGGCCAGCAGCACGGTGGCGGCGCCGTCGGTGAGCGGGGTGGAGTTGCCCGCCGTCATGGTGGCGTCCGGCCCGTCGCCGAAGACGGGGCGCAGCCGGGCGAGCCGTTCCACGCTGCTGTCCGGGCGCAGGTTCTGGTCCCGGTCCAGGCCGCGGTAGGGCGTCAGGAGGTCGGTGAAGAAGCCCCGGTCGTAGGCGGCGGCCAGGCGCTGGTGGCTGGTGGCCGCGAGGGCGTCCTGGGCGGCGCGGGGGATGTTCCAGTGCGCGGCGGTGCGGGCGGCGTGGTCGCCCATGGACAGGCCGGTGCGGGGTTCGGCGTTGCGCGGGATGTCGGGCACCAGGTGGCGCGGGCGCACGGCGGTGAGCGCCCGGAGCCGTCCGCCGGCGGTCTTGGCGCGGCGGGCGCTCAGGAGGATCCGGCGCAGCTCGTCGTTGACGCCCAGCGGGGCGTCGCTGGCGGTGTCCACCCCGCCCGCGACGCCGGCGTCGATCTGCCCGAGCGCGATCTTGTTGGCCACCAGGATCACGGCCTCCAGCCCGGTGCCGCAGGCCTGCTGGACGTCGTAGGCGGGGGTGCGGTGGTCCAGGGCGCTGCCGAGGACGACCTCGCGGGCGAGGTTGAAGTCGCGGCTGTGCTTGAGCACGGCGCCCGCGACGAACTCCCCCAGCAGCTCGCCGCGCAGCCCGTACCGGTCGACGAGCCCGGCCAGCGCGGCGCTGAGCATGTCCTGGTTTCCGGCGCTCGCGTAGGGTCCGTCGGCTCGGGCGAAGGGGATGCGGTTGCCTCCGACGATGGCGACGCGGCGTCCGGGGGAAGTCATGGCCAAGGCTCCTTGTGGTCCGCGGTACAGGTTCTTACTCTTGGGTAAACTTACTTGTGCGTAAGGAGAAAATCCATGGCCGATCGCTACCAGAGGCTGACCGCCCGCGGTCCGGGCGCCGTCCTCGCCAGGAAGCTCGGGCTGCCCCGGCCGGAACCGCTGGTGCGCCACCGGCCCGGGCGGCCCGTGGTCACCGGCCCGGTGATGCTCGGCGGCGCGCCGGGCGGGCGGCTGCTGGGCCCGCTGCGCACGGTGCTGGACGGGGTCGGGGCCCGGGTGGCCGAGGGCGAGCAGCGGCCCGAGCAGCCCGCCGCGCTCGTCTTCGACGCCACGGGCGTCACCGACAGCGCCGGCCTGCGCGCCCTGCACGCCTTCTTCCAGCCGCGCGTCCGCTCCCTCGCCCCGTGCGGGCGCCTGGTGGTGCTGGGCACGCCGCCGGAGCGGGCGCAGAGCACGGCGGCGGCCGTGGCGCAGCGCGCGCTGGAGGGCTTCGTGCGGTCGGCGGGCAAGGAGCTGCGCCGCGGGGCGACCGCCCACCTGCTGCTGGTGGCGCCCGGAGCCGAGGGCGCGCTGGAGTCCCCGGTGCGCTTCGCGCTGTCCGCCCGCTCGGCCTACGTCTCCGGACAGGTGCTGCGCGTCGAGCCGGCCGGCGGGGCGGCGCCGGCCGACTGGGCGCGCCCGCTGGCGGACCGGGTCGCCCTGGTCACCGGGGCCTCGCGCGGCATCGGCGCCGTGGTGGCCGAGACGCTGACCCGCGACGGGGCGCGCGTGGTGTGCCTGGACGTGCCCCAGCAGGCCGACGCGCTGCGCGCGGTGGCCGCCCGCTGCGGCGGCGAGGCGCTGGAGCTGGACGTCACCGCCGACGAGGCCCCGCGGACGCTGGCCGACCACCTGCGGCGGGCGCACGGCGGCGTGGACGTGGTGGTGCACAACGCGGGCATCACCCGGGACAAGACGCTGGGCAGGATGGACGCCGCGCGCTGGGACGCGGTGCTGGCCGTGAACCTCACCGCCGTGGAGCGGATCACGCACGAGCTGACCACGGGCGCGCGGCCGGTGCTGCGCGACGGCGGGCGCGTGGTGTGCACCTCCTCCATCAGCGGCATCGCGGGCAACGCCGGGCAGACCAACTACGCGGCGAGCAAGGCCGGGCTCATCGGGCTCGTCCAGGCCCTGGCCCCCGGGCTGGCCGACCGCGGCGTCACCGTCAACGCGATCGCACCCGGGTTCATCGAGACCCGGATGACGGCGGCCGTGCCCCTGCTCATCCGGGAGGCCGGGCGCCGCATGAACAGCCTCGCGCAAGGGGGCCGGCCGGTGGACGTCGCCGAGGCGGTGGCGTTCCTCGCCTCGCCGGGCAGCTCCGGGATCAGCGGGCAGGTGCTGCGCGTGTGCGGCCAGGCCCTGCTGGGAGCGTGAGGGCGATGAGCACCGTGCCGGTCCGCGAACTGCGCTCCGTACCCCGTCTGGCCCCGCTCTACGCGCGCGCCGTCCGGCCCAGGCGCCGGGCGAGCGGGCCGCCGCCCCGGGCGGAACTCCTGGTCACCGCCCGTCCCGACGCCCGCCACGTGCGCCGCTACGCGCGGGTGTGCGGCTTCGCGGAGGGGCCGTGGCTGCCCCTGACCTATCCGCACGTGGTGGCGTTCCCGCTGTCGATGGCCCTGATGGCGCGCCGGGACTTCCCCTACCCGCTGCTCGGCCTGGTGCACGTGGCCAACCGCGTCGAACGCGTGCGCCCGCTGGAGGCCACCGAGTCCCTGACCTACCGGGTACGCCTGGGCGACACGGTGCCGCACCGCCGGGGGACGGCGTTCGAGGTGCTCGCCGAGGCGGCCGACCCCACCGGGGTCGTGTGGCGCTCGGCCAGCACCTACCTGCACCGCGGCCGCCCCACCGACGGCGCGTCCGGGGCGCCGTCCGGCGGCGGCGCGGCGGCCGGCCCGGCGGCGCACCACGACGCCGCGGCCGCCGGGCCGGACCCCGCCGCCGGCCCGGACGAGGGCGCGCCGGACCGGGACGAACGCTGGCGGGTGCCCGCCGGCACCGGGCGGGCGTACGCCTCCGCGACCGGGGACCGCAACCCGATCCACCTGCACCCGCTGACCGCGCGGCCGTTCGGCTTCCCGAGGGCCATCGTCCACGGGATGTGGTCCAAGGCCCGCTGCCTGGCCGCGCTGGAGGACGTGCTGCCGCCGGCCTGCCGCGCCGAGGTCTCCTTCCGCGCGCCGGTGCCGCTGCCCGCCCACGTCCGCTTCACCGCCGTCCGCGCGGCCGGCGGGCACCGCTTCGCGCTGCGCTCACCGGACGGGGACCGCGAGCACCTGCGCGGGCTGCTGACCCCGGCCGACCCGGGCTGACCCCGGAAAGACCCCGGTCGGCCCCCGCGCCGCGCACCGCCGTCAGGTCTCGGTGCGGCCGGCGGACACCGGGAAGACCGCCGCCTCCTCGGGGGATCCCGCGGGCGGGACCCACACCTCGCCCTCCAGCACGTTGCGCATGCCGACCCAGGCCATGTTCATCAGGCGCAGGGTGACGCGCTCGCTGGACTCCCCGGGGTGGCGGTCCAGCCAGTCCGTGAGCGAGTCGGCCGCGCCCACCAGGGCGTGCGAGACGAAGTCGGCGTCCTCGGCGTCGAGTCCGGCCGGGTTGGGGCTCTGCGAGATGCCCTCCCAGACCAGCCCGGCCACCTCGCTCATCACCATGCGCCGGGCCTGGGCCACCTCCCGGGTGATGGCCTCGGTCAGCTCCGCGGCCTGCCGGTGCAGCACCACCCAGCTCTCGCGGTGCTCCTGGACGAAGCCGAAGAAGGCGCCGAGGCCGGCGCGCAGCCGCATGTCCGGCGTGACGTTCCCCTTCGCCGCGCCCTGGAAGGCCTCCGCCAGCCGCTGCGCCTCACGCCGCACGCAGGCGACGAAGAGTCCCTCCTTGGAGTCCATGTAGAGGTACACCATCGGCTTGGAGACCCCCGCCAGGTCGGCGATCTCGTCCACCGAGGCGGCGTGGTAGCCGCGCTTGGCGAAGACCCGAACGGCCACGTCGATCATCTGCTGCTCCCGGACCTGCCGGGGCACGCGTCGCCTGCGTTTGTCCGTCACCCTTGCCAGCCTACCTACGTTGTCGTAATCTTACTACGCAGTAAACTTACTTCACAGTAAGCTCTTGTCGAGCGAACGAAGGACGTCCCCCATGGCCGATACGACCGGCGGCGACCTGGCCGACCTGGACTTCGCGAGCGTCTCCCCCGAGGAGTTCGCCCGGCTGGTGAAAAAACTCTCCGCCAAGGAGATCAACGAAGTGATGCGGGGTGACTTCCGCGCCCGTGCGCTCTCGGAGATCTTCTCCCGCATGGAGCGGCAGTTCCGCCCCGAGCGCGCCGGCACGCTCACCGCGCTCATCCGGTGGAAGATCACCGGCGAGTCCGAGGCGGTGTACGAGACGCTCATCGACGCGGGCACCTGCACCGTCCGCGAGGGCCGCGGCGAGACCGAGCCCCGCGTGAGCCTGATCATGGGCGACGCGGAGTTCCTCAAGCTCGTCTCCGGCAACGGCTCCCCGGTGACGATGTTCATGACCCGCAAACTCACGGTCGCCGGTGACGTGGGCCTGGCCTCCGGGCTCACCCGCCTGTTCGACCTGCCCACACCGTGAACCGGGCGGCACCCGAGGAGGCAGCGGCGTGAACGGATTCTCCCTCGACCTGACCGAAGAGCAGCAGGACCTGCGCGCCTGGGTGCACGGCTTCGCCGCCGACGTGGTCCGTCCGGCCGCGGCCGAGTGGGACGAACGCGAGGAGACCCCCTGGCCCGTCGTCAAGGAGGCCGCACGGATCGGCCTGTACGGCTTCGAGTCGCTGGCCGAGATGTACGGGGACCCCTCCGGGCTCTCCCTGCAGATCGCCAACGAGGAACTGTTCTGGGGCGACGCGGGCATCGGCATGGCGCTGTTCGGCACCTCGCTCGCCGCCGCCGGGATCTTCGCCTCCGGCACCCCGGACCAGATGGCCGAGTGGCTGCCCCAGTGCTACGGCGACGCCGCGCGGCCCCAGCTCGCCGCCTTCTGCGTCTCCGAGCCGCAGGCCGGCTCCGACGTGTCGGCGATGCGCACCCGCGCCCGCTACGACGAGGCGCGCGACACGTGGGTGCTCAACGGCCAGAAGGCGTGGATCACCAACGGGGGCATCGCCGACGTCCACGTCGTCGTCGCCTCGGTCGACCCCGAGCTCGGCGCCCGCGGCCAGGCGGCGTTCGTCGTGCCGCCCGGCACCGAGGGGCTGGTGGGCAACCGCAAGATCAAGAAGCTGGGGTTGCGCGCCTCGCACACCGCCGACGTCTTCCTCGACGACGTCCGGGTGCCCGGGCACTGCCTGCTGGGCGGGCGTGAGCGGCTCGAGGCCCGCCTGGCCCGCGCCCGGGAGGGGCGCGGGGCCAAGGGGCAGGCCGCCATGGCCACCTTCGAGGTCAGCCGGCCCACCGTCGGCGCCCAGGCCCTGGGCATCGCCCGCGCCGCCTACGAGTACGCCCTGGGCTACGCCGGCGAGCGGGAGGCGTTCGGCCGTCCCATCGTCGACCACCAGGCGATCGCCTTCGCCCTCGCCGACCTGCGCACCGAGATCGAGGCCGTGCGGCTGCTGATCTGGCAGGGCGCGTGGATGGCGCGCACGGACAAGGAGTTCACCGCCGCCCAGGGCTCGATGGCCAAGCTGCGCGCCGGCGAACTGGCCGTGGCCGCCACCGGGAAGGCCGTCCAGATCCTCGGCGGCGCCGGTTACAGCCGCGAGCACCCGGTGGAGCGGATGTACCGGGACGCGAAGATCTACACCATCTTCGAAGGCACCAGCGAGATCCAGCGACTCGTCATCGCCCGGGCCATCTCGGGCAGGAACATCCGCTGACCCGTGCGGGGGCGCCGCCCAGCCGACCCATGGCGGTGCCCCCGCACGGCAGTGGTGAGGGGAGAATCCATGCCGACGCACCCGCCCAGGCCCGCCACGCGCCCCGCCCGCGTCGCCCCGCAGGAGGCGCCGTTCCCGCTGCCCCGGGAGCTCGCGGACACCCTGCGCTCCGAACTGCCCGCGCTCATCCAGGAGATCTGCGCCGAGATCAAGCGCGGTGTCCCCCACTACGCCGACTACCTCGAAGGGCCCTACTCCCGCGCCTGCCGCCTCGGCGTGGAGCTGACGATCACCTCCTTCGCCGAGCGGGTGCGCTCGCCCGCGGCGTCCACCGCGCGCCGCGACGCCATGTGGCGGCGCATCGCCCGCTTCGAGGCCTACGAGGGCCGCAGCCTGGACGACCTCCAGGCGGCGTTCCGCATCGGCGCGCGGGTGGCCCTGCGCCGCGCCCGGGGGCTGGGCCAGCGCTACCGGCTGTCCTCGCACGCGCTGCTGTCCTTCGCCGACGCGCTCTTCGGCTACGTCGACGAGCTGAGCGCGGTCGCCCGCGAGGGGTACGCCGAGGCGCGCGCCGAGATGGGCAGCGGCCAGGACGGGTTGCGCCGGCAACTGCTGCGGCTCCTGCTGGCCGGGCCCGCCGTGCCGCACACGCGGCTCAGCGCGCTCGCCGAGCAGGCCCGCTGGCCGCTGCCCGCCGAGGTGACGCTGGTGGCCTTCAGCCCGCAGGCGCCGCCCCGGCGCAGCATGCTCGGCGCCGACGTGCTCGCCGACCTCACCCACGCGGCGCCGCACGCCCTGATCCCCGGTCCGGTCGACGCCGACCGCCGGGCGGTGCTGGAGACGGCGCCGGCCGACATGCTGGCCACCGTGGGGCTGACCGTCCCCACCGGCAAGGCGGCCGAGTCGCTGCGCTGGGCCCGGCAGGCGCTGGAGCTGGTGGACACCGGCGCGATCCCGCGCCGCCCGGTCACGTTCTGCGAGGACCACCTGCTCACCCTCTGGCTCACCGCCGACCGGGCGCTGACCGACCACCTGGCCCGCCGTCAGCTCGCGCCGCTCGCCGCGCTGACCGAGACCCGCCGCGAGCGGCTGCTGGAGACACTGCGGGCGTGGTTGGCCACCCGCGGCAACGCGGCGCAGATGGCCGAGGTGCTGCACCTGCACCCGCAGACCGTGCGCTATCGGCTGCGGCTGCTGGAGCGCGCCTTCGGCGACCGGCTGGGGGACCTGGGCCAGCGGTTCGCCACCGAGAGCGTGCTGCGCGCCCTGGAGCTGCGCGGCGAACCGGTGCTGCCGCTGCCCGGCTCCGGGCCCCGGCCGCACCCGGAGCACTGAGCCGGCGGTCCCCCGGCCCACGGCCCGGCCCGGCGCCGTCCGCGCACGGCCGAAGCGGCCGGCGTCCGCCCGGGTGCGGACGCCGGCCCCGGTCAGCAGCCGCCCTCCACCGGAGCGCCGGCGAGGCGGTCGGCGATGAAGGCCATCGCGTCGGCGTTGCCCCGGATGACGCCGGTGATGTGGTCGGCGGCGTACTCGCGCCAGACGACCTCGGTGCCCTGCGCGCAGTAGGCGTCCCGCAGCGTGGTCGCCTGCCGGTAGGGCACCAGCTCGTCCCGCGTGACGTGGTACTGGAACACCGGGACGGGGACGGGCTCGCCGCCCAGCCGGTTCTGCGCGACCCGCTCCAGCCACGCCGGCTCCAGGAACGGGCTGCGCGTCAGGTAGTCGCCGGTCGCCCGGCCCCGGTAGTCCAGCAGCAGCTCCACCGTGCAGTCGCCCGCCTCCATGTCCGCGAAGGCCGCCCGCCCGGCGTCGTTGAGGTAGGCGTCCAGGCGCAGTTCCGGGTACGCGTTGTCCAGGCCGATCAGCGAGTAGGCCAGCAGCCCGAAGCCGTCCGCGCCCTCCAGCGGGAGCGCCACCTGCACCAGATCGGCCGGCACCCCGCCGCCGACCACCCCGGCCACCTCCAGCTCGGGGGCGTAGCCCGGCTGGAGCTGTCCGGCCCACAGCGCGGCGCCGCCGCCCTGGGAGTAGCCGCGGAAGACCACCGGCGCGTCCTCGGCCAACCCGGCCTGCGGCAGCCGCTGGGCCGCCCGCACGGCGTCGATGAGGGCGGGGCCCATCGCGTGCCCCACCACGTAGGTGGTCTCCGGCTCGGGCCGGTATCCCGCGTAGTCGGTCACCGCCACGGCGTACCCGGCGGCCAGCATCTCGTTGAGCGCGGGCTGTTCGTAGAACATCCCCTCGTCGATCATGCCGGACGGCGCGCAGCGGAACGCCGGGCCGTGGGTGCCCGGGCCCATGCCCACGATCGGCGCGGCGGCGGGGTCGACCGCCTTGGGAACGAGCACGGTCCCGGTCACCGCGGCCGGCTCGCCCAGCGCGTCGGTGGAGTGGTACATCACCTGCCAGGCGTCCGCGAGCCGCCGCGCGGTCGGCGGCCCCGCCTGCGCGGGGCGGGCCCGGATGACGTCGCCGGGGCGGCCCTGGGGCAGCGGCTCGGGCGGCAGGTAGAAGTCGTCGGCCGCCTCCGCCGGGGCGGCGGCGGAGCGGTGGGCCGGCGCGGCGTCGCGCGGTGCGGCCAGGGCGCTGCCCGCCGGGGCCGCCAGCGCGAGGGCGGCCGCGGCGGCCAGGAGACGTGTTCGGTAGCGGTGCATGCGGACCTCAGTTCTCTGCGGATGCGGTGTCGGGGGCGGTGTCGGGGGCGGTGTCGGGGGCGGTGAGGGGTGCGGTGACGGGGTCGGGAGCCGCGCCGGGTGTGGTCGCGGGGTCGGAAGCGGGGGGCGGCTCGGTGGTCCAGGCCACGGTGTAGCGGCGGGCGGGCGCGCCCGGGGTGTGGCTGGTCACCTCCGCGCGGCGGACCTCGCGGCGCCGGTGGCCGGCGGCGAGGGTGAGGCGGTCGCCGTCCACGGCGAGGACGGCCGTCTCCCGCGGCCGGACGCCCTCGGCGGCCGCGGCGGCCCGGCGCGCCGCGCGCAGGTCCGCGGGGCCCGGGCCGCCGGACGCCGCGCCGCCGGGCTCCGGCGCGGCGTCGGGCTCCCGGGCGGCGTCCGGCTCCCGGGCGGCGCCGGGCCCGCGTGGCGCGTGGCGGGGGGCGAGCAGTTCGATGCCGATGCCCGGTCCGCGGTGATCGCGGGCGCCAGGGCGGCGCGGGCGGACCAGGGCCACGGCGGCGTCGGCCCGGTGCGCGAGGTCGACGTCGAGGTCGGGGAGGGCGCGCCCGTGCAGGCCGCTGACCCGCACCCGGCCGTCCGGGTCCTCGCGCACCCGGAGTTCGGCCGGGAACACCGGGCCCGCGCCCCGCTCCCACAGCCAGTGGCGCACGGCGTCCTTGACGGCGATCCGGCCCAGCAGCCACTGCCGCCGCCCGTGCGGCGACCGCCGGGCGTACTCCGCCCGTTCCGCCCGGCCCAGTTGGGTGCGCATGACGACGTCCCGCGAGGCCGGGTCGGGCCAGGCGTCGCGCACCAGCACCCAGCCCCCGGGCTGCGGCACCGACAGCGCGCGGTGCTCGGGGTAGCCGCCCGGCGCCCGGGTGTCCGGCCCCGCGAGCAACCGCGCCTGCCAACCGCTGACCTGGGCCCACACCTCCCCGGAGATCAGGAGCTGGGCGTCGGCCAGGACGGCGGTCGCGGTGCGGTGGGTCACCCGCAGCCGGCACTCCAGCGCGGTGCCCACCGGCGGGGCGGGCCCGAAGAAGCGCACGCCGCGCACCCGCACGGGCACCGCGACCGTCCGGGCGCTCGCGGCGTCGGCCAGGACCGCGTACACGAGCACCTGGCCCACGGCGTCCAGCAGCCCGCCGGGCGCGGGCGGCACGACCAGGCCCGCGCGCACCTGGCCTGCGCCGGAGCCGAGCAGCCGGGCGATGCCCCGGTACCCGGGGCCCGCGCACAGCCAGCGGTCGGCGTACAGTTCCTCGGCCGTCTCCCGGGGCAGCCGCTCGGCGCGCGGTGGCGGCCACGGCGCCGGGGGCGCCGGGTAGCCGCCGGCCAGCTCGACGCCCGCGCGGGCGTGGGCGCCGAAGGCGACCGCCATCCGGCCGCGGCCCTGCGGCGCGGCGGCGAGGGTCACCCGGGAGGCGGGGACGGCGTCCACCCACCGGTCGAACCTGACCTGCCGCAGACCGACCGCGCGGGCGCCGGGAGCCGCTCGTTCGGCCCCGTCCAGCAGGTGCCGCAGCACGGTGCCCGCCGGTACGACCGGGCGGCGGTCGGCACTCTCGGGCCAGCCCGGCCGCTGCGGGACGACGCAGTGGTGCAGCAGGTACGGCATGGCCGAGGTGGAGATCTCCACCGTGGTGCGGCGCGCGCCCGTGGCGGGGCCGTCGGCCCGCCGCCCTCCGGCCCGGGGCGGAACGGACGCGCGGGTCGGCCACGGAGTGGCCCCGAGGGCGTCACGCGTCTGCTGGGCACCGGTCACGATCACGCTCCGGGAAGTGGGGAATTCCTCGACCGCACGGCCGCCTGGAAGAATTCGCGCACCGTACTGAGATTTTCGACAAAGGGTCAATACAACGGCTGGGAACACGGCGGAAGAACGGAGCCGGAGAACCGAATTCTCGTTTCGGTGAGCACCGCCCGGCGCGCCTTGCTGTACGGCCGACAAGGAATGACGCAAACGCGCGGGAGGGGCGCGGCACGGCGGTTTACCGGCACCGGTGGGCGAAAGCGGACGCGGTGTGCGGAACACGGAAAGGCCGCGGCCGCGCGACGTCGGTCGTCGTGCGGCCGCGGCCGGGGCCACGGCACCGCGGCCGGCCCCGCCGCTCAGCGGCGGGGCCGGCTCAGGTGGTGCGGCGTCAGGGGTTCTGACCGCGCCGGATGAGGCGCGGCAGGTAGCGGTACGCGGCGAAGCCGCCGCCCAGCACGAGCGCGCTGGCCGCCGCCAGCCCGCCGACGCCCGTCGCGCCGGTCAGCGCGAGCTGGTCGTCGCCGGCCGGCTTCTTGTCGCCGCCGAGCTGGGGGTCGGGGTCCGTGCCGCCGGTGGTGGCGCCCGCCGTGTCGTCACCGCCGCCGTCGGCACCGCCGCCGCCCGCGTCGCTGCCGCCGTCGTCGGTGCCGCCCGCGTCCGCGCCGCCGGTGTCAGCGCCGCCCGCGTCGGTGCCGCCGTCGTCCGCACCGCCGGTGTCAGCGCCGCCCGCGTCGGTGCCGCCGGCGTCCGCGCCACCGGCGTCGGCACCACCCGCGTCGGCACCGCCGGCGTCCGTACCGCCGGCGTCCGCGCCGCCGGCGTCGGCACCACCGGCGTCCGCGCCGCCCGCGTCCGCGCCACCGGCGTCGGCACCGCCGTCGCCGCCGCCCTCACCGGTGATCTCGAAGGTGTGCAGGACGTTGTCCTGGCCCTCGATCAGCGTGCAGGCGGAGTCGAACGTCCCCAGACCCGTCTCCCCGCCAGCGGCCGTGCGCGGCGTCAGGGTCAGCAGCAGGTCGTTCACCGTGATCTCGGCGCTGCCCGGCTGCGAGAAGGTGATCGCGGGCGCGTTGCCGGTGGCGGCGATGGTGAAGGAGCCGGACGTGGGCACGTCCGTCTTCTCCAGCTCGACGGGGACCTTGAGGTCCAGTCCGCCCTGCGGCGCCTCGATGCGCGAGTCGGCCACGGCCGAACCCTCGATGGTCTTGGCCCCGACGAGGGACAGCCCCTGCGTCGCGGTCGGTGGCACGGTCGAGACCGTGTTGATGAGGAACTCCGGCGTGGCCTCGCCCACCGCGATCGTCCCGGGCAGGTCGGCCGATATCTCGACCTTCAGCTCCTGCGTTCCGATGAGCGGGAAGGGGCAGCTGTAATTCAGCGTGAGTGACGCGGGCTCGGCGGCGGCCGGCGCGGCGCCTGCCACGCCGATCGCGCCCGCCGCGGCCACGACCGCGGCGGCGGCCAGCGCCGCCTTGGTCCTGCGTCCGTGTGTGGTGGCTGTCATGACTCCCTCGTACCGGTACTGGTTGGGGGTGTGGAGAGCCGTAAGCTACGCACGTCGGCCGGGTGCGCCAAGCACACCGCCGCCCTTTTCCCTTCCTTGCTCACCGGGTGAGCACAGCGCCCCGGAATTTCGTCACCGGGACACAGGAAAAGACGCGTGCCCACGCCCCGGGCCGCACCGGCCGACGGTTACTCGGGTCACATGAACGCCGCCGCGACCGTACTCACTCGGGGACGAAAATACCCCGGTGATCGCTTCCGGGTGGTGAATCCCCTTGCCCCGCCCGAGTACCCGTGAGTAAGTTCCCGGCCGAAACACAACGGAAATCGGCCGGACACGCCGAGGTCCAGGTGACCCCCCACGGGCGCCACGGCTCCAGCCGCCCGCACCACTCGGTGCCCGTTGGCATTCGCGTTCCAGCCACCCGTCCCCTCCGTGGCGAGGAGGTGCCGTACCCGCCACCACACGGCGGGATGCGATTCCCGCACGTTTTCCGTTCAACGCGAAAGGCAGCTCATGCCAGCAAAGAGCAACACGCGTCGGTTCAAGGCCGCCGCCGTCGCGGCCGCGGTAGCGGCCGGCGGCCTCATCGGCGTCGCCACCACGGGGTCCGCCTCGGCCGACCCCGTCTCCCTCACGCTCCAGTACCAGTGCCCCTTCCCGCTCATCGGCCAGCAGACCCTGTCGGTGGAGATCAACACCGACATGCCGTCCGCCATCGCGGTCGGGGAGCCGACCGGGGCGTTCGTCATCGACACCGTCTCCACAGTGCCGGAGACGGCGACGCAGGGGTTGAACCTCGTCGGCGCGACGACCCTGGAAGGCTCCGGAGTGGCCTCCTCCGAGGTCGACACCCCCGAGGCCACCCTCCCGGTCTCCGTGCCGGTGGAACTGGAGAAGACGGACGTTCCGGCGTCCGGCTCCTTCACCATCAACGCCGGCGGCGAGACCCCGTCGCTGACGTTCTCCCAGCCGGGCACGGCGACCATCACGGTCAACGACCTGCTGCTCACCCTCACGCCGCGCAACGCGGCGGGCGAGGAGACCGGTCTGGGCACCTTCGAGTCCGCGTGCACCCTCGTCCCGGGCCAGGACAACGTCCTGCACTCCTTCGAGATCACGCCCGCGAGCGGCGGTGACGAGGGCGGCACCGACGTCGGCGGCGACGAAGGCGGCACCGACGAAGGCGGCACCGATGTCGGCGGCGACGAAGGCGGCACCGACGAAGGCGGCACGGACGTCGGCGGCGACGAAGGCGGCACCGACGAGGGCGGCAGCGACGTCGGCGGCGGGAGCGACCCGATCGAGATCGGGTTCGGCCTGAGCGGCTCCAGCCACATCAAGGCCGCCAACGGGGACGTGGCGCTGGACGGCACGATCGACGCCGACTTCGACCTGGCCTCCGGTTCGTACGAGGCCGACATGACCCTGGCCGACACCTCCGGGGAGTTCACGGTCTTCGGCTTCCTGCCGGCCACCGCGGACATCCGGTTCAACCCGACCGAGAAGGTCACCGGCACCCTGTCGAACGACGGGAAGCTGACGGCCAACGCCACCACCGAGGTCATCCTGCCCTCGGTGAAGGTCTTCGGCCTCCCCGTGGGCGGCGGCGAGAGCTGCCGGACGGTGGACGCGGCGGAGATCCCGCTGGAGTCCGAGGGCCGCTTCGACCCCTTCGACGGCGGCACGCTGACCGGCACGTACACCCTGCCCCAGCTCTCCGGCTGCGGCATGCTGAACGGCATCATCAGCGCGGTGACGGCCGGTCCCGGTAACACCATCGAGCTGAACCTCGCCTCGCGCGAGAGCTGACGCCCGGACGCTGGGGGCCCCACCGTGCGCGTGCGCGGTGGGGCCCCCAGCGCTGTTCCCGGTCGCGCGCCCCTCTCCCCCGTCCCGTCGCGGGCGTCCGCAACGGGGCGGGCGGAAGGGCGGCCCCTCCCGCCCCGACCCTCCCCCGAGCGCCCGGCAGCAGGCCCCGGGCCACCGGGCCGCGCGCACGAGGCCGTCGCCGAGCCCCGGCCACCAGCCCCCGAAGCCATCGGCACCCGGGCCCCGAAGGCGAGCCAGGACCGCGCGCCGCCCCGGGAAGCCTTCCCGAGCGCTTCGCCGCACCCGAGCGCCACCCCGGCGCGCACAGCACCCACCCACCCGCCGCCGACGCGCGCAACCGCGAGGACGCGCACCGCACGTCGCACGCCTCGGGCCCGCCTCCAGGACGCTTCGCCGCACCCGAACCCCCACCCCGGCGCGCGCAGTTTCCACCGGCCCGCCGTCGACGGCGCTCGGCCACGGAGGGGGCGCCGACCGAGGGCCCCGCTCCCCCGCGTCCTCCGGGCGTCCGGCACGCGGCCCGCGCGCGGGGCCCGACGCCAGGAGTCACCGCCGGCTCCCAGCGAGCGTAACTCGGTCGCCGGCGCGCCGACGGGGGCGCCCGGTCGGGATGGACCGGGGCGTCTCGGCGGCGGCGCTTCCGACGGTCGGCGCCCCGCCCGGGGACGCGGCGCCACTCCGGGTGGGGCGCTCGGTGGCCGTGCTCGGTCCGCGCCCCCGGTACCTCGGTGGAGTCGCGCGGCACCCGGCGGCCCGGGCGGTCGCGGGACGGAACGCGGGCGGCGGGGCGGCCGGGACGCGCCGGCGCCGGCGAGCGGTCAGGGGCTCCCGCGTGCGGCCAGCTTCTCCTCGCACCAGCGGAAGAACGCGCGCGGCAGGAAGACGGCGTCGACGGCGATCATCGCCAGGGAGAAGAACGGCAGGCCGAGCAGGACGGCGATGCTGAGGTGCTCGGCGATCATGACGACCAGCAGTGCGTTCTTCAGCGGCCGGTGGAAGACGGTGAACGGGAAGGCCACCTGGACGGCGACCGTCGCGTAGGTCATCGCGAGGATCAGCAGGCCGTTGTCGGCGATGGCGTCGGAGAGGACGGGCCAGGGCCGGAAGTGGTCGACCATGAGCGGGAAGTACGCCGCGGTGCCGTCCTGCCAGCGGCTGCCCTGGATCTTGTACCAGCCGGCCGTGGCGTATATGAGGCAGACCTCGACCATGATGACGAGCAGCGCGGCGTTGTGCACCAGGGAGGCCAGCGCCTCCGCGACGGCCCTGGGCTCCCCCGGCGCGTACCGGTGCACGGCCCACCAGGCCCCCTGGGCGAGCCACAGCCCCCACAGCAGCAGCGCCCAGCCCGGGGTGAGCGGCCCGGCGGTCAGCGCGGCCAGCGCGGCCCCCATGCCCACCCACAGCACCACGCCGACGGTGTCCGGCCCGGAACCGCGGTCGCGGCGCGCGCGGCGGGCGTCGAGCGACCACACCCGGCCGCAGCGCGTGAAGACCAGGTAGATCGCCATGATGTGGATGACGTTGTCGCCGCCGTCGCCGACGAAGACGCTGCGGTTCTGCAGCGACAGCACGCCGAGCATGAACAGCACGGAGGCCGTCCGGGTGCGCCAGCCCAGCGCGAGCAGGGCACTCGCGACGAGGGCGAAGGCGTAGCAGAACTCGAACCACCAGGTGCTGCCCGACCACAGCAGGGCGGAGAACGCCCCCGTGCCGGTGGTCATGCGGTCGGCGAGGGCGAGGCTCCACGGGCCGTCGGGGCCGTAGAGCGCGTGCCGGTGGGGCCATTCACGCAGCAGGAACAGCAGCCAGGTCCCGGCGATGCCGATGCGCACGGCGGCGCTCTGGTGCGCGCCGAACGTGTGGCGCGACACGCGCTGGACGAACGGCTCCCGCGGCCCGACGGCGCGGTCGTGGCCGGTCGTCGATCCGGGCGCCGGTCCGCGCGTCGGTCCGCGCGCCGGTCCGGGCGTCGATCCGGTCGCCGCTTCGGGCGCCGCGCCGGGCTCCCGGTCGGGCGTCGGTGACGGACCGGTGGGGGGAGGCGGGGGGCTCGTGGTCATGGTCGGCCGCCCTCCGGCTCCTGCGAGCGCACCTGCCACCACGGCAGTTCCGTGTAGCGGGTGCCGGGCGCGCGGGCGCCGGGGCGCCAGGGCGGGTCGGGCACGGGCGTGACGGCCTCGCGGAGCTGGAGCTGCTCGACGGCACCGGCGTCGGTCCCCGTCATCTCGGCGAGACGGCGCACGGCGACGCGCTCCAGGTAGGCGCGCATGAGGTGGCCGCGCGGGCCGACCGGGCGGTAGGCGTCGTCGTGCGAGCCGGTGAAGGCGTCCCAGCCCTTGCGCAAGTGGTTGCGGGTGTGGCTGGGCAGGAGGTGGCCCCGGGTGGCGGCGATGTCCGGCGCGGAGAGGTCGTGCCAGTCGGTGGTGGTGAGCGTGCCGTCGTCGTCGCGGACGCGGGCGCGGGCGTGGACGCGTTCGGTCCGGTAGAGCGGTTCGGGGGCGAAGAGCTTCCAGTTCTGGTCGAGTTCGGGATAGATCCAGTCGTCGATGGCCTCGCCGTGCGCCTCGGTGACGGCGTTGTCCGGGGCGAGGTGGAAGAAGACCGCGCCCAGGTGCCCGGCGGTCAGTACGCCCACGAGCACGACGGCCCCGGCGACGACGAGGCGGGCGGGGCGGGAGAGGGCGGCGCCGTCCGCCGACCCCACCGGGTCGGCGGACGGGCCCGCGGCGGCCGGGTCAGCGGCGTCGTTCATGCCGCGCCCTCACGGAGCCGGGGGCGCCGAGGCCGGGCCGCCGTCCAGGTTCCGGCAGGCGGGCGACTCCTCGAACGCGGCGTTCAGCTCCGGGCTCTGCTTCAGCTCCTCGGCCGGCCCCTCGTAGGCCGCGGCCGCGCTCATGTCCTCGCCGGCCTGGGTGAAGGCGCGCTGGAGCGTCGCCGCGTCGTCGACCTCGGCGCCCTCCAGCGTGGTGAGCGCCGTCCGGACCGACTCGCGGGTCTCCTCCAGGGTCCGCAGGGCGTCCGCGTAGGCGTCCTCGCCCCCCTCGGCGGGCGGCGGGCCCTCCCGCTCCAGGTTCTCCGCCAGCGTGCCGAGCTGCTGGGAGAGCCCGTCGAGGAAGGTGACGGCGTTCTCCCGGGCGCTCTGCGGGTCGTCCGCGCCGGAGCTGGGCATGCTGAGCTGCCGGCCGCCCGCCTGGAGGTGGCCGCAGACGTCGCCCGCCCAGGTGACCAGGGCGGACTCGGTGGCCGGCGAACCGCCGTCGCCGCCGTTCCCGCCGCTTGCGCCGTTGCCGCCGCTCCCGCCGTCTCCGCCGGACGAGCAGCCCGCGGTGGCGAGGGCGGTGACGAGGGCGACGGTGGCGGCGGCGCGGGCGCGCCGGTGCGTGGGTCGGGTCATGGAAGGCTCCTGACGCTGGGAACGGAGGCGAGCGCGGCCGGGGGCCGCGTCACCGCGGGAAGGTGTCCAGGGCGGCGATCCGCCAGGTGCCGCCCTCGCGCGCCGCGTCCACGGCGAACATGGCGGCGGCGTAGGTGGTGTCGCCGTCCTCGCCGGTGCGGGTGCTGCGCTGGTCGGCGAAGAGCAGGACGCGGGCGCGGTCGCCGTCGATCAGCTCCACGCCGCTGTGGGTGACGGTGGTGGTCAGCACGAGCTGCTGCTCGGGTCCGCGCTCGGTGACCGGCGCGAGCAGGGCGTGGTGCTGCTCGACCGCCCGGCCGGTCAGCACGGCGCGGGCGGCGGCGGCCGTCTCGTCGGGCGCGGTGTAGTCGTAGGAGAAGACGTCGGCCACGGCCTGGCTCACCGTGCCCTGGACCTCGCTGGTCAGCGCGGTGTCGGTGAGCGCGGTGTTGCGGGCGGCCGGCGCGTCGCGCAGGGCGGCGCTCTGGGTGGCGGCGTGGGTGGCGAGCGCGCCGAGCAGGAGGGCGAGCGCGGCCAGCAGGACGGGCAGCGGCAGGCGCGGGCGGAGCCGTCGGACGCCCGGGGAGTGCCGGACCCGGCCCGGGTTCCGCCCGCTCCCCCCACCGCGGTCGTCGGCGCCGGGCCGGGGCGCGGGCGCGGTGCGGCCGGGGCGGCGTTCGCGGGGCCCCGCGCCCCTGGCGCGGGGGCCGGAGGCGGGGGCCGGCGCGGCCGGGGGCGCCGGCGCTGCGGTGACCCGGCGGCGGCGGTTGAGCGTGTGGCGCGTGGTGGCCATGGGCGGTCGTCCTCTTCGCGTGGTGTCACTCGGCGGGGGCGGGGGCGCTCTCGCCCAGGGGTGCCGGGCTCAGGGCGCTGAGCTTCCAGCCCGACTCGGTGCGGGTGAGCTCGGCCAGCAGGCGGCTGTCCTTGACCGCCGGGTCCTCCTCGGGGGCGTCGACGGTGATGCGCACCGCGACCATGACGCCCGCCTTGCCCGCGCGTTCGTCCAGCTCGGTCACCGCCGTGGCGAGCACCTCGGCCGTGGTGACGGTCCGTGCCTCGCGCACCTGGGCGGTGAACGCCTCCCGCCCCTCGGTGAGCTGGGTGTGCAGCTCACCGGTGGTGGAGTCCTCCCAGGTGTCGTAGCCGTCGGCCACGTCCCGGTGGTCGAGCGTGTTGAGGTCGCGCACGCCCTGCCCGGCGGCGGTGGCGACGGCGTCGCGGGCCCGGGCGAAGGCGAGCGCGTCGTCGTGGGCGGCGCCGTACCAACCGGCCCCCGTCCAGGCGGCGGCGCCGAGGGCCAGCGCGGCGGCGGCCCCGGCAGCGGCGGCCAGCGGGCGGCGGCGTGCGGACCTGCTCGTGAGCGGACGCATGGGTTCCTCCTAGCGCGGGGTGAGGTCGGTGATCCGCCACCGGCCGTCCCGCAGTTCGGCCTCGACGGTGAGCTGGGCGGCCGTGGTGGTCGGCTCGTGTCCGGCCCGCCGCGCGGTCTGGTCGAGGAAGACCAGCAGCCGGGCGCGGTCGGCGGTCAGCTCGGTGACCCCGGCGCGGACGGTGTGGGTGGTCAGCGTGAGTTCCTGGGCGCCGACCTCCTGTTCGACGCGGGGGAACAGTTCCGCGTAGTCGGCCGCGGCCGGGCCCGTCAAGAGCGTTTCGGCGTCCCGCTCGGTGCGCTCCAGGGTGTCGGGGCCGTAGGAGAAGACGCGGTGCAGGGCGTCGCTGACCTCGACCGTGACGCGGTCGGTCGCGGCGGTGTCGGTGAGGGCGCGGTTGCCCGCGGCGTCCCCGGCCGTCAGGTGGCGGGCGTGGGCGAGCAGCAGGCCCCCGGCGGCCAGCAGCGCCACCGTCAGCGCGACCGCGGCGGCCGCCCGCAGGCGGCGCGGCAGGCGGCGCGGCAGGCGGCGCGTCGGTGGCGCGGCCGGGCCGGAACCAGCCGCTCCGGACGACGCCGCCCCGGACGCCACCACCTCGGACGCCACCCCTTCCGGCGCCACCACTTCGGACGCCACCGCGCCGGACGCCCGCGTCTCCCGCCCGCTCATGCCGCACCGACCGGGACCGTGGTCACCTGGGTGAGCTTCCAGCCGTCGGCGGTGCGGGTCAGCGTCGCCTCGCAGCGCTTGCGGTCGGTGGTGGGCTCGCCGTCGCGCGGGGTGAGCCGGACGCGGACGGTCGCCAGCACCCGCGCCGTGCCCGCCCGGGTGTCGAGCGCGGTGAGGGCCGCGTCGGTGACCGTGCCCCGGGCGGTGGTGCCCTCCTGTTCCAGCACCGCGCCGCTCTCCCCCCGGGTGCGCTCCAGCTCCGCGCGCAGCGGCCCGGCGGTCGCGTCCAGCCAGCCGTCGAGCCCGTCCCGCACGCTCCGGCTCTCCAGCGTGTGCAGCCGGGCGATGTGGCGGCGGCCGTCGGCCAGCGCCGTGTCGCGGGCGCGCGCGTGGGCCAGGTCCTCGTCCGCGCGGGCGCGCCAGTCCAGCCAGCCGGCGACGGCGCAGAAGACGAGGGCGGCCGCGAGCGCGGTACGCAGCAGCACGGTGCGGCGCGGCGGGCCGGCGGCGGCCCTCACCGGTCCTCCTCCAGCCCCAGGAGGCCGCCGAGGTCCCGCGGCCCCTCGCCGGACGGGTCCGGGGCGCCGGCCGCCCCGGGGCGCACGGGGTCGGGCACCGGGCCGCCGTCGGGCGCGTTGGCCGAGCCGCGCACGTTCTGGCCGCTGCCGGGCGGCGCGGTGCAGCGGGCGTCGGTGTTGAGCGGCGGCGCGGGCGAGGTGTCCAGTCCGTTGCGCAGGACCGTGTCCTCGTAGCCGGCCGTGCAGGGCAGCGGTGCGAAGAAGGTGAGCGCCATGCCCAGCCGCAGGTCTCCCTCCTGGGTGACGGCGGTGGCGGCCGCGGCGACGGCCCGGGGCGCCTGGATCAGCAGTTCCTCGACCCCGCGCTGCCGGGTGACCAGCAGCTCGGAGGTGGTGGTGAGGTTGGCCAGCACGACGCTGAGGCCGGGGTCGACGTCGCGCAGCAGGGCGGTGACCTGGTTGACGGCGCCGGGGGTGGCGCTGATGAGGCGGCGCAGGTCGGAGTCGTGGTCCCGCAGTTCGGCGGCGAGCTCCTTGGTGCCGGCGGCGAAGGAGCGCAGCGCCTCGCCCTCCTCGCTCTGGGTGCGCAGGACGGTCTCCGCGTCGGTGATGAGGGCCGTGGTGGCGGGCAGGGCCTCGTCGGCGGCGGCCAGGAACTCGCCGGAGGTGTCCAGGAGGGTGGCCACGTCGTCGCCGCGGCCGTCGAAGGCCTGCCCGAGTTCGTCGACGACGGTGCGCAGTGACGCGGTGTCCACCGAGGCGACGAGGGCGTCCAGGCTGGTCAGCATCTCGGTGACGTGGGCGGGGGTGGTGGTGTCCTGGCGGTCGATGACGGCGCCGTCGGCGAGGTAGGGGCCGACGTCGGTCGCCGGGACGAGGTCGAGGTACTGCTCGCCGACGGCGGAGAGCGCGGCGACCTCGGCGGTCAGGTCGGCGGGGACGCGGGGCGCGTCGTCGTCGATGTGGAGTTCGGCGACGACCGCGGTGTCGGTGAGGTCGATGGCGGCGACCCGGCCGACGGACACGCCCCGGTAGGTGACCTTGGCGCCGGTGAACAGCCCGCCGGTCTCGGCGAGTTCGACCTGCACCCGGTAGTGGTCGGGCAGTCCGACGAAGCGGCCGAGGTCGGCGTAGACGGCGCCCAGGTAGGCGACGGCCAGGGTGCCGATCACCAGGAAGGCGAGGTTCTTGAGCTTCGTTGCGGTGGTCAGCATCGGCTGCTCACTCCCCTTCGCCGGTGGTGGCGGTGGTGCCGGTGGTGCCGGTGGTGCCGGTGGTGACGGTGACGGCGGGCAGCGGCAGGGCCGCGGCGGCGGGCTCGGCGTTCTCCGCGCCGCCTGCCGCGTCGGCGCCCGCCCCGTCGGCGCCGGGGGCCGCGGCCGGGCCGAGCGGCGGGATGATCGTCGTGCCCGGCCGGGCGGTGACGTCGAGGTAGACGTTCAGGTAGTCGCCCTTGACGCCGCGCAGCACCTCGTCGGTGAACGGGAAGGTGGCCAGCGCCTCCAGGGAGTCGGGCAGGTCCTGACCGGCGTCGGCGAGGTGCTCCAGCGTGGGCGCGAGCGCCTTCAGGTCGGCGACGATGTCCTCGGCTCCCGCGTCCAGGGTCTCCACGGCCACGTCGGAGAGGCCGTCCAGCGCGCGGAGCATGCCCACCAGGGAGCCGCGCTGCTCCTCCAGCACGGCCAGCCCCGGGCTCAGGCCGCTGAGCGCCTGCTCGATCTCGGGCTGCCGCGCGCTGAGCCGTGCGGAGAGGCGGTCGACGCTGTCCAGGGCCGCGGTGATGTCGCCCTTGTGCTCGTCGAGGTTGCCGGTGAGCTCCGCGACGCGGCGCAGGGCCGAGCGGGCCTCGGGCTCGTTGCCCTCCAGCGCCGCGTTCAGCTCGCGGCTGATGGTGCGGATCTGCTGCACCCCGCCGCCGTTGAGCAGCATCGACAGGGCGCCGAAGACCTCCTCGACCTCCGGGTTGCGGCCCGTGCGCGCCAGCGGGATCGTCGCCCCGTCGCCCAGGGCGCCGCTCTCCTCGCCCGCGGGGGGCGCCGCGAGCTGGACGTACTTCTCCCCCAGCAGGCTGGACTGCTCCAGGTAGGCGTAGGCGTTGGCGGGCAGGTCGACGTCCCCGTTGACCTCCATGGTGACGGTGGCCGTCCAGCCGTCGTCGGCCAGCGAGACGCCGGTGACGCGGCCGACCGCGACGTCGTTGACCTTCACCGAGGAGTGCGGGAACAGGCTGAGCACGTCGGCGAACTCGGCGTGCACCCGGTAGGGGTGGTCGCCCAGGCCGGCGCCGCCGGGCAGTGGCAGGTCGGCCAGGCCGGTCAGCCGGGGCGGGGTGCAGCCCGCCGCGCCGAGGCCGAGGACGGCGGTGAGGGCGAGGGCGCCGGCCAGGCCGGTGCGCAGGGCGGTGGCGCGCTTCACGGCCGCACCTCCGCCTCGCGGTGGACGTCACCGACGACGGGCAGCCCGAAGGTGGTCCGCTCGGCCTCGCCGGGCGGCAGCCGCTCCAGCCGCGGCCCGGCGCCCAGGCTCAGCTCGTTGAGGTTGACGCGCCCGTCGATGGTGCCGGTGCGCGGGTTGTAGGCGCGCACGGCGTTGCCCGCGGCCAGCGGCGCGGTCTCCAGCGCCTCGGCCAGCGAGTGGCGCTGGTCGACCAGGGACTGGGTGAGGGTGGTGAGCCGGTCCACGTTGCCGGCGACGGCGAGTCGGTGGTCGGCCAGGAAGTCGCCCACGTCCCCGAGCGCGGTGCTCAGTTCGCGCAGCGCGTCGCCGAGGTCTTCCTTGTCGTCGGCGAGGAAGTCGGCCACGTCCCCGAGTTGCCGGGCGGCGGTGCGGACGGTGTCGTCGTTGTCCTTGAGCATGCCGGTGAACGTCTGGAGGTTCTTCACGGTGCTGACGAAGTCGCCGCTGCTGTCGCTGAGGACCTGCGAGGCGGCGCCGAGGCTGCTGAGGGTCTCGCCGAGGGGCGCGCCGTTGCCCTTCAGGTTCTCGGCGCCGACGTCGAGGAGGTCCCCGAGCGCACCGTCCCGGCCCGCGCCCTCGGGGCCGAGCGTGTCGCTCAGCTCGGTGAGGCTGGCGGCGAGCTCGTCGATCTCCAGCGGGGTCAGGGTGCGCTCGGCCGGGATGACGTCGCCGTCGGCCAGCCGCGGGCCGCCGGTGTAGGCGGGGGTGAGCTGGAGGAACCGGCCGGAGACGACGCTGGGGGCGACGACCACGGCCTGGGCGGACGCGGGCACCGCCACGCCCTCGTCCACCTCCAGGGTGACCCGCACCCGGGTGCCCTCGGGGTGCACGTCGGCCACCCTGCCCACCGTCACGCCCAGCACGCGCAGGTCGGAGCCCTCGTGCAGCCCGATGGCGCGGGTGAAGTAGGCGGTCACGCGCAGGGTGTCGCCGCCCAGCCAGGCGCCGGCGGCCAGGACGACGGCCGCCAGCACCGCGGCGGCGGCCACCAGCGCGACCGGGCGGCGGGCGCGCGGCGTCCGGCGGTCGTCCGGCGCGCGGCGCGCGGGGGTCAGGCGGTGCCGGGCGCGGGTCAGGCGGCGGCGGATCACCGGACGTTTCATCGGCGGCCTCCTTGCGGTTCGGACCCGGCGGGCCGCGGAGGCACGCAGCCGCGCTCCGGCGGTGTCCCGGCGGGCAGGTAGCGGTCGGGAACCACGCCGCAGAGGTAGGCGTCCAGCCAGTGGCCGCTGCCGGTGGCGTTGCCGATCAGCCGGTAGTAGGGCCCGGCGGCGGCGAGCGTGGCGTCCAGGTGCTCCTTGTTGTCCTCCAGGACGGTGGTGACCCGCGTCAGGGCGTCCAGGGTGGGCTTGATGCGGTCCTCGTTGTCCGCGACCAGGCCGCGCAGTTCGGTGCCCAGGTCGCGGCTGCCTTCCAGCAGGGCCCCGATGGCGTCCCGGCGTGCGCGCACTTCCGCCAGGAGCTGGTTGCCGTCGGCCAGCAGGTTCTCGAACCGCTCGCCCTGGTCGCTCAGGGTCTCGCTGAGGGTGCTGCTGCCGGAGAGGAGTTCGGCCAGTTCGGCGTCGCGGTCGGCGATGACCCGCGAGAGGTCGGCGAGCCCGGTGACGGCCTCGCGCACGTCGGGCGGGGTGTCCCGGAAGGTGTCGGCGAGCGTGGTGAAGCTCTCCGCGAGCTGGTCGGTGTCGATCGCCCCGGCGGTCTCGCCGAGGCCCTGGAACGCCTCCACGACGTCGTAGGGCGAGGTCGTGCGCGCGGCGGGGATGCGCTCGCCGGGGTCCTGCTCGGCGGTGCCCAGGGGCCGCAGGGCGAGGTACTTGGCGCCCAGCAGCGTCTTGATGGCGATGCCGACGGTGCTGGCGTCACCGACCCACACGTCCGAGACGGTGAAGGTGACCGCCACCCGGTCGCCGTCCAGGGCCACCTCCTCGACCTCGCCCACCCGGACCCCGGCCACCCGGACCTCGTCGCCGGAGCCGAGCCCGGCGGACTCGGTGAACTCGGCGGTGTAGCGGGTGCCGGAGGCGAACGCCCCGGCGTGGTAGGCGAGCACGCCGACGAGCGCGAGCAGCAGCAGGCCGACGGCGCCGACGAGTGCGGGACGGCGCTCCCGCAGCGGGCGGCGGGCGACGGCGGGCCGGGCGGCGCCCCGGGACCGGGCGCGGCGGAACGGGAGCGTGCGGGACAGGCGCGGACGGGGCAGGCGCAGCCGGGGCAGGCGGGGGCGCGTCACGGGCGGCACCTCGCCTCGGTGACGGGCAGCCCGGTGGGCGGCGGGCCGTCCGCGGACTCGGCACCGGTCAGCCGCGCCTGGCACAAGTACAGGTTGAGCCAGGACCCGTAGGACGCCAGGCGGCCCAGGGTGCGCATCTTCACCGGCGTGCGGGCGAGGAAGTTCTCCACCAGCGGCGTGTTGTCGGCCAGGTGCTCGCTGAGCCGACCGAGGTGGCGGATGTCCTCCTTGAGCGGGGCGCGGCCGTCCTCCAGCAGTCCGGCGGTGGAGGTGGCGAGCTCGGACAGGCCCTCGACGGCCTCGCCGATCGGTTCGCGGTCCTCGGCGAGCCCGCTCACCAGCGACTCCATCGTGGCGACGAGTTCGGTGAAGTCCTCCTCGTGCTCGTTGACGGTGGCGATGACGTCGCCCAGGTTGTCGATCACCGCGCCGATCACCTCGTCCTTGTCGGCGAGCGTGCTGGTCAGGGAGCCGATGGTGCGGACGAGTTCGCCGACGGTGCCGCCCTCGCCCTGGAGCACCTGGACCAGCGAGGCGGCGAGCGCGTTGGTGTCCTCGGGCGAGAGCCCCGCGAACAGCGGGCGGAAGCCGTTGAAGAGCTGGGTGAGGTCGAGCGCGGGCACGGTGCGCTCCAGCGGGATCGTGCCGCCCGGGGGCAGCGTCGCGCCGACGGCGTCGCCGCCGCGCCGCAGGTCCAGGTAGCGTTGGCCGACCAGGTTCAGGTACTTGATCGACGCGGTGACCGAGGCGGGCAGGTCCCGGTCGGCCTCCACGGTGAACGCCACCTCCGCGTGGCGGCGGTCGACGACGCGGATGCCGGTGACCTTGCCGACGGTGACGCCCGCGACGCGCACGCTGTCGCCCTCGATGAGCCCGGTGGCGTCGGTGAACCGGGCGCGGTAGGTGTCGGCGTCGCCGGTGCCGCGTCCGGAGATGCTGACGGCGAGCATGGCCGTGGTCAGCGCGGTGAGGAGGACGAAGAGCACCGACTTGACCAGGGGCGCGGTGATGCTTGACCCGGTCACTTCAGCCGCACCTCCGCTCCGCGCAGGGTGGGGCCGGCCAGCAGGCTGGACCAGTCGGGCAGCGCCGCGGGGTGCTGGGCGCTCGGCGCGGCCAGGATCTCGTTGACAAGGGCGTTCTCCTGCGGTGAGTTGGGCACGCCGAGCCCGCCGGGGACGCCGGTGGGGACGGTGGGGCCCGGCCGTGCGCCGGCCTGGTCGGCGTGCCCGGCGTGCCCCGCCTGGGAGGCGCGGTCGGCGTCGCGGGCCCCGCCGGTGAGGGGGACGGGGTAGCACTGCGGGCCGCCGGAGGCGTCGTAGCGCGGGGTGTCGGTGCCCGGCCGGTAGGCGCCGCGCGAGGGGACGACCTCGACCTCCACGTGCAGGCCGGGCTGGTCGGTGCCCTGGCCCAGCGCGCGGTCCATGGCGGGCACGAAGTCCGCGAGGGTGCGCAGGGTGCAGGGGAAGGCGGGGGCGTGCCGGGCGAGGGTCTCCAGGGTGGGCCGGCTGGTCCGCGCGAGGCGGATGAGGTTGTCCTGGTTCTGCCGGAGGAAGGTGTGCAGGTCGCGCGAGCCGGTGGTGACCGAGGCGTACACGGTGTTCAGCTCGGCGCGGTGTTCGGCCAGGGTGGCCGTCGTGGTGGTGAGGTCGGCCAGGGCGTCGAGCAGGTCGGGGGCGGCGTCCTGGTAGACGCGGCCGACTTCCACCAGGTGGCGCAGGTCGCGGTTGAGCGCGGGCAGGTGCGGGTTGAGCTCGGCGAGGTAGGAGTCGAGCCGCACGAGCGTCTCGCCCAGTTGCTCGCCGCGCCCGGACAGCGCCTGGGCGACGGCGGTGAGGGTGGCGGACAGGTCGGCCGGCTGCACGGCGGTCAGCAGCGACTGCAGGTTGTCCAGGGCGTGGGCGAGCTCGACGGCGTTCTCGCTGCGGTCCTGCGGGATGACGTCGCCGGGCGCCAGGGTGCGCGACGTGGGCTCGGGGGGCGGCACCAGGGCCACGTAGCGCAGTCCGAACAGGGTGGTGGGCAGCAGTTGGGCGCGCACGTCGGCGGGGATCGCCGCCAGCGTCCCGGGCCGCATGGCCAGGGTGAGCCGGGCCCCGTCGCCGTGGGTGGTGATCTCCTCGACCCGGCCGACGACGACGCCGCGCAGCTTGACGTCCGCCTGGGGGTGCATCTCGCGCCCGGCGTTGTCCGTGCGCACCGTGAGCGTGGCCGAGTCGGTGAACGCCTGCTGGTAGACGGCCAGCGACAGCCCGGCCAGCAGGACGGGGACCAGGAGGAAGACCACGCCCGCCAGGCGGCGGCCCGCGGTGCGGCGCCGTTCGCGGCGGCGGGCGCCCGGGGGCGGCGGGGCGGGTGCGGGGGGCCTGGGGCGGGTGGCGTGCGTGGTCATCCGGCCACCTTCACGGTCGTCGTGGCACCCCAGAAGGCGAGGCTGAGGAAGAAGTCGCTCACGCTGATCAGCACGATCGCGGTGCGCACCGAGCGGCCGACGGCGACGCCGACGCCGGCCGGGCCGCCGGCGGCCCGGAAGCCGTAGTAGCAGTGCGCGAGGATGACCAGCACGCTGAAGACGGACACCTTCACGAAGGACAGCAGCACGTCGTCCGGGGAGAGGAACAGTTCGAAGTAGTGGTCGTAGGTGCCGGTGGACTGGTCGTTGAAGACGACCGTCACCAGGCGGGAGGCGGTGTAGGAGCCGAGCAGCCCGATCGCGTACAGCGGGATGATCGCGACGGCGCCGGCGATGACGCGGGTGCTGACGAGGTAGGGCATGCCGCGGATGCCCATGGCCTCCAGCGCGTCGACCTCCTCGTTGATGCGCATCGCCCCGAGTTGGGCGGTGAAGCCCGCGCCGACGGTGGTGGACAGCGCCAGCGCGGCCACCAGCGGGGCGATCTCGCGGGTGTTGAAGTAGGCGGAGACGAAGCCGGTGAAGGCGTCGGTGCCGATCTGGCTGAGCGCGGCGTAGCCCTGGAGGCCCACGACGGTGCCGGTGAAGACGGTGATGCCGATCATCACGCCGACGGTGCCGCCGACGACGCCGAGGCCGCCGCTGCCGAAGGTCACCTCGGCGAACAGCCGCAGGCACTCGCGGTAGTAGCTGCGCAGCGCCTTGGGGATGCCGAGCAGGGCGCGCAGGTAGAACAGGAGCTCGTCGCCCGGCCGGTCCAGCCAGGCCAGCCACCGGCCGCGCGGGGCGCGGGGCGGCGCGGGGCCGCGGCGCGGCGGCCGGGTGTCGGCGGGCGCGGGCGCGCTGGTCGGGGCCATCGTCAGATCCCCTTCGCCGGAACGAGCTGGAGGTAGATGGCCGTGATGACCATGTTGACGAAGAAGAGGATGAGGAAGGTGAAGACGACCGACTGGTTGACCGCGTCGCCCACGCCCTTGGGGCCGCCCTTGGGCCGCAGGCCCCGGTGGGCGGCGACGATGCCCGCGATGAACCCGAAGAGCAGCGCCTTGAACTGGCTGACGTAGAGGTCGGGTAGCTGGGCGAGGGCGGCGAAGCTGGACAGGTAGGCGCCCGGGGTGCCGTCCTGGAGGATCACGTTGAAGAAGTAGCCGCCCAGGGTGCCGACGACGGAGACCAGGCCGTTGAGCAGCACCGCCACCAGGGTCACGGCCAGCACCCGGGGCACGACCAGGCGGTGCACCGGGGAGACGCCCATGACCTCCATCGCGTCCAGCTCCTCGCGGATGGTGCGCGAGCCGAGGTCGGCGCAGAGGGCGGAACAGGCGACACCGGAGACGAGCAGGGAGACGATGAGCGGACTGGCCTGCTGGATGAGCACCAGGACGCTGGCGCCGCCGGTGAAGGACTGGGCCCCGAACTGCTCGATGAGCGAGCCCACCTGGAGCGCGATGACCGCGCCGAACGGGATCGTCACGAGCATGGCGGGCAGGATCGTCACGCTGGCGATGAACCAGAACTGCTCGACGAACTCGCGAGCCTGGAAGGGGCGCCGGAACGTCTCGCGCAGCACGGTCAGGGCGAGGGCGAACAGCGCCCCGATCTCGCGCAGGGCGCCGGCCCCGGGCAGCGGGCGGCTCCTGGGCCCGGCCGGGGCGCTCACCGGTGGTTCCCCAGCGGCGGCAACGGCGCGGTGCCGGTGGGCCCGTGGCCGGTGGGCCCCTGGCCCGCGGACGCCGGTCCGGCGGGCCCCGGCCCGGCGGGCGGGGCCGCGTCCGGCTCCGGGTGGGCGGCGTGGGCGGCGCGGATGGCGGCCTGCGCGGCCGGGGTGAGCTGGTCGAGCATGCCGAGCACGCGCCGCCGGCGCCGCTGCACGGCGCTGCGCGGCGGCAGCCCGGGCGAGGGCTGGAGCTGCGGCCGGACCGTCTGCGGCACGGCGCGGTAGTCGTGGGCGCCGAGGAGCTGCTCGCGCTCGACCGTGGCCTGGTCCTTCTCCTCCGACATGCCGATGGGCCCGGCCATGTGCCCGCCGAGGAACTGCCGCACGACGGGCTCCTCGCTGGTCAGCAGCGCCTCACGGGGCCCGAAGGTGACCAGTCGGCGCCGGAAGAGCATGCCCATGTTGTCCGGTACGGTGCGGGCGATGTCGAGGTTGTGGGTGACGATCAGCATCGTCGTGTCGAGCTGGGCGTTGAGGTCGATCAGGAGCTGGGAGAGGTAGGAGGTGCGCACCGGGTCGAGGCCGGAGTCCGGTTCGTCGCACAGGATGATCTGCGGGTCCAGCACGAGCGCGCGGGCGAGCCCGGCGCGCTTGCGCATGCCGCCGGATATCTCGCCGGGCAGCTTGTCCTGCGCTCCGGTGAGCCCGACCATCTCCATCCGGTCCAGCACGATGCGCCGGATCTCGGACTCCTTTTTCCTGGTGTGCTCGCGCAGCGGAAAGGCGATGTTGTCGAACAGCGTCATCGAACCGAACAGCGCGCCGTCCTGGAACATCAGGCCGAAGAGCTTGCGCGTTTCGTAGATGTCCTTGGCCGGGCTGTTCACCATGTCGACGCCGTTGATGAGCACCCGCCCCCGCTCGGGCTTCAGCAACCCGATGACGGATTTCAAGAACACCGTCTTCCCGGTCCCCGAAGGCCCGAGCAGCACGCTGACCTCGCCGGGCGGCAGGACGAAACTCACGTCCTGCCAGATCTCCTGACGGCCGAAGTGTTTGCTCAGCCCCTCGATGGCGACTTCGACTCCCATGGCACCTCCCGGCGGATTGCGCGTGCGTGACGGTGGACCGCGTCGTTTCTGACGGAGATCACCGCTTCGGCAGCGCGGGGACGGTGATCTCGGTGCAGGGCTCGTTGCAGACGGGTCCCTGGTTGAGCCTCAGGTGGTTGCCGGGGCCGGAGACGGACGCGGTGAACAGCGGGTCCAGGTCCTCCCCGACGCCGCAGCCGGTGAAGGCGGGCAGGTCGATCTCCCCGGTGAGCAGGCCGCCGCCGAGCACGTCGTAGTGCGGGGCCTGTCCGCTCAGCCGCACCGGGATCGGCTCGCCGGTGCGGCAGTCCGGGCCGACCGGGAGCGGGACGCCGTTGACCCGGGCCTCCGCGATGCGCACCTGGAGGTCGTAGCCGACGGTGGTGCGCGTGGGCTCGCCCGTGCGCTGGACCATCACGATGGTGGCGGGCGTGAGCGAGACCAGCTCCACGCGGGCGGTCACGGGCATGAAGTCGAAGTTCACGAAGGTGCTCGTCGCGGGCGGCATCGCGATGTCGCCGACGTGGGCGGCCTGGAGGTAGCGGCCGTCGGGGGTCTGCGCCGACCGCACGAACACGCGCAGCCCGGAGACCTCCACCTCGCCCGACGGGTCGTTGAGGACCATCGCGGCCCGCTGCTTGTCGACGTTCGCGTAGCCGACCGGGACGGTGCAGCCGATCCCGCCCTCGGCCTCGAAGACCTGGGCGTCCGGGGGCGGCTCGGGCAGCAGGCTCCGGTCCAGCGCGTCCTTCGTGGGCGGCTCGGGGCAGCCCTCCAGGGGCCGCCCGCCCGGTTCCCGACGCGGCCCGGGCGCCGCCTCGCCCTCGGCGCGCGCCGTCGGCGACTCGCTCCCGCCGGGTGTGTCCCGCGCGCTCGGCGCGGGCGTGGCCGCGGGGCCGGGCGACCCGTCCGGCCGGGCGGAGGGCGCCGGTTCCGGCTCGACCGCCACGGTGGCGAGCGTGGGGTCGGCACCGTCGGCCGGCGCGCACCGGACGGCCGTCCGGGCCGCGCCCGCGCCGCCGCTCCCGCCCTCACTCGCGTCCCCCTCCACGCCCGGGCCCGGGTCCGCGCCCGGGTCCGGGTCCGCGCCCTCGTCCGCGCCCGTGCCGAAGGTGAGCGGTCCGGCGGTGAACACCGCCGCACCGGAGCGGGCCGGCGTGACGGGGGCGGCCTCGCCGGTGTGGGTCAGCTCGACGGAGGCGCCACGCCGGGTCGGCGCGCCGGCCGCGGTGAACTCCGCCTCCCACGGCACCGGCGTGGCCTCCGGCGGCCCCGCACTGCCCGCCAGCGTCGCCGGGCGGCCGGCCTCCCCCTCCCCGGGGAGGCCGGCCGCCGCCTCGGCCGGGAGCACCGTGCGCAGGGTCAGACCGCGCACCCGGACGGCCTCACCCGGTGCGACGCTCCGCGGGAAGGTGCCGGTGAGGGTCACCTCGGCGTCGTGGGTCCCCGAGGGCAGCACGCACCGGTAGGCGAGGGTCGCGCTGACCGGCGACGGCGGCCCGGGGGACGGCGCGGGCGGACCGCCCGGCACCAGGCCCTGCGCGGCGGGCAGGCCGACCAGGAGTGCGGCCGCGCCCAGGGCCGCCACCCCCGCCGTGCGCCGTGTGACCATGCCGCCTACTCCCTTGTCGGAAAACGAACCGGAGAGCGTCACCGCCGCCACCGGCGGTGCACGCGAACGCGTCGCGGAAAGCGGGGGACTTCGCTTTTTCCCGTTCCCCGGTGCCGACCCTGACCGGTCTTGGTCGGCGACGCGGATGGCACGTTACGTACGGGTAACCCGGCGGGGCAACGGCGCTCGGCGAAATTCCGCGGACCTGCGCGGAAACGCGCTTTTCGTTGTCGGGTGAGCATCACTCGCGCGCCCGTCCTCATCGTCAGGTGAGTATTTCCCCCACCCCGTCTTGACGCGGCGGGCGGCGCGGCGCGCACCGGCGGCGAAAGCGGCTTCTTTGTGACCCCCGTACAACTTCGCACGCGCTTTTCATCCGCCGGTGAGCACGGAAGCGCACGCGGCTTGACCGGCGCCCGGCCGGACGGCCCCACTGCTGTCCAGGCCCCCGGAGCGCATCACGCGCACCGGGTACCACCGTCACGGCGCGTGCCCTACCGTGCACACCGCGACCACCCTC
The DNA here is from genome assembly GCF_026262575.1 of Streptomyces marinisediminis. GTDB lineage: Bacteria > Actinomycetota > Actinomycetes > Streptomycetales > Streptomycetaceae > Streptomyces > Streptomyces marinisediminis. The sequence continues at coordinate 3,886 of NZ_JAPKFL010000005.1, read as the reverse complement.
CCGTCACGCCGCGACCGGCGCCGCGTGTCCCGCCTCCACCGACGGGCTCCGGCTCCGGCGGAGCGGACGGCCGTCCGGCCGAGTGAGGAGTACCTATGACGAGCGCGACGCCCCAGCCGGGCCCCCGGGGGCCGGGGGCGGGGAGGACCGCGGGGGCCGCGGGACCGGTGCCGCTGCCCAGGGAGCTCGCCGCCGTCATGCGGCCCGAACTGCCCGGCCTGATGCACGAGATCGGCACCGAACTGCGCCGGGCCATCCCCGAGTACGCGCCGCTGTTAGACGGCCCGTACGGCCCGCTGATCCAGGGCAGCGTGGAGCAGAACCTGGTGACCTTCGTCGACAAGGTCGCCTCGCCCGCCGCGTCCACCGCACGCCGGGACCGGATGTGCCGCAAGCTCGGCCGTTACGAGGCCTACCGCGGCCGGAGCATGGACAACCTCCAGACCGCCTTCCGGATCGGGGTGCGGGTGGCCCTGCGGTACGGCAAGACGCTCGGGCGGCGCTACAACCTCTCCCCCGCCGTCATGCTCACCTTCGCCGACGCGCTCTTCGGCTACGTCGACGAGCTGATCGAGCTGGCCCGCGAGGGCTACCTGGCCGCACAGGCCGAACTGCGCGGCGGCCAGGACGAGCAGCGCAGGCTGCTGCTGGAGCTCATCCTGGCCGGCGGCTCCGTGCCGCGCTCCTCCCTGGCCGGGCACGCCGAGCGGGCCGACTGGCCGCTGCCGGAGCAGGTGACGCTCGTCGCCCTGCGCCCGGAGGGCCGGGCGGCCGCCCGCGAGGTGTTCGGCGACGACGCGCTGCTGGGCTTCGGCGATCCGCAGCCGCACCTGCTCGTCCCCGGCGGCCTGGACGAGCCCCGGCGCGCCGCGCTGGCCAGGGCGCCGTCCGGGCTGCGGGCGGCGGTGGGCCTGACCGTGCCGCTCGGGCAGGCGGCGGAGTCGCTGCGCTGGGCCCGGCAGGCGCTCACGCTGGTGGACGCCCAGGTCATCCCGGCCACGCCCGTCGTCCACTGCGAGGAGCACCTGCTGACGCTGTGGCTGTGCGCCGACTCCGCCCTCATCGACCAGCTCGCCCGCCGCCAGCTCGCCCCGCTCTCCCAGCTCACCCGCAACCAGCGCGAGCGACTGGTGGAGACGCTCCAGGCGTGGCTGGACACCCGGGGCAACGCGGTGCAGATGGCCGAACTGCTGCACCTGCACCCGCAGACCGTCCGCTACCGGCTGCGCAACCTCGACCGGGCCTTCGGGGACCGGCTGGGCGACCTGGACGACCGGTTCGCCACCGAGGTGGTCCTGCGCGCGCTGCGGCTGCGCCGCCAGCCGGGGCACCCCGCCGCCTGAAACGGGCCGCGGCGACGTGCTCCGCGGGCTCACCGCGAGCCGTGACGGGCGCGGGGAAACGGGGCCGGCCGTGGGGGAGCGGCCCCGTCGACGGTGACGTGCGCTGCCGCGCGCCCGGGCCACCGGAGCACGCCCCCACCGCGCCCCGGAGGTCTCCGTGGCCACCGCGCGCCTCCCGGGCGCTGGCCGACGGGCCGCGCCGGCGAGCGCGGATGGTCACCGGCGACCACCTGGTGCCGGCGGACGCCTCCCGGCACGGGCTCACCGGCCGCCCCGGCGGAGGGCGTCCCGAGTAGCCCGCCGCCCGGCGATGCCCCACCCTGGAAGGACCGACGCGGTGGAGGTGATGTCGATGGAAACGATCGTCGGGATGAACGTCGAGATGGAGTTCTGGGAGGACGGCGACAAGACGCGCTCCTCCTGCCTGCTGCGCCTGCAGGACGGCACCGAACTCCGGGCGCACGGCCGGGCCGACCGCTACCCGGGCGACCCGGCCCAGCAGCGGGTCGGCGAGGAGATCGCCGCGGCCCGCGCGCTGCGCGACCTCTCGCACCAACTGCTGGCCAAGGCCGGGCACGAGATCGAGTCGGCGACGCACGAACCGGCGCACCTCGTGCGCTGACCGGGCGGCCGGCGGGCCCCGCGCCCCCGGCCGCGCGGGCGGTGCGTAGGGTGCCGGGCGTGGACGGTTTCTTCGCGCTGCGCACCTCGACCCCGGCCGAGGGGGACGCGCCCGCGCTCGCCGCGCTGTACGCGGGGCGGACGGAGCCGCTGCGCGCACGCGTCGACCTGGTGCGCACCCGCCTGGGCACGGACGAGCCCCGGGTGGCGGCGTCCATCGCCTTCCTCGGGCTCGCGGCGCGGCTGTGGTCGATCGCCCTGGCGGCCTGCGTGCGCGGCGGACCGCTGCCCGACCTCTCCCCCGCGCTGCTGCGCTGGCGGCCGGACCGCAGCACACCGGACGACCTGCGGCTCACCCCCGCGCCGCCGCTGCCGCCGCGCGCGGACGCCGCCGGACACCTGCGGGCGGCGGTGCTGGAGGACCACCTCGTGCCGCTCGTCGCGGCGACGCGGGAGGTGGTCCGCGTCGCGCCGCGCCTGCTGTGGGGGAACGCCGCCTCCGCACTCGGCGGCGCGCTGGCCCAGCTCGGCCGGCCGGCCCCGGCCGAGGCGTGGGTGCGCACCCTGCTGTCCGCGCCGCCGCTGGCCGGGACGGGCGCGCTGGACAGCGCGGGGTTCCGCCGGTTCACCTGCTGCCTGTACTACCGCGTGCCCGGTGGCGGTGTGTGCGGGGACTGCTGCTTCGACGCGCCCCCCGGGCGCTGAACGGCGTACCGTCAAGGCCATGTGCCGAAGCATCAGGACGCTGCGCCCGCCGTACACCGAAGAGGTCACCGACGACGACGTGCGCGCCGCGGCGCTGCAGTACGTCCGCAAGGTGTCGGGCTTCCGCGCACCGGCGGCGCACAACGCGGTGGCCTTCGAGCGCGCGGTGGCCGAGGTCACCGCGGCCACCCGGCGCCTCCTGGACGACCTGACCGTCCGCGGCGGCTGACGCCGTCCGCCGCACACGCCGCCGCGGCCCGGGGCGGGAGGGGCCGCGGCGGCACTGAACGGTGCCCGCGGCGGCTCGCACCCCGACGGCGCCCCCGCGCCCGCCGGTGCCGTCACGCGCGCCCGGGGCCGCCCCGCACGTTCGGGCCGTCACGCCCACCCGAAGCCGTCACGCGCACCCGGGGCCCTCCCGCGCGTCCGGCGGGCGGGCCCGCTTTCCGCTCCCCGCCGCGGACCTGTCGCCGGGCCCCGGCCCGGCATTTCCGTAGAGCACTGGGAAGGAAATCACTCTGAGGCGAAGCTTTTGGTATGTTTCCCCTCGGGCTCGCGTTCCGTAATACGCGACCATATCGCGAGCCACGCGAGGTGCATTCCGCACACCTGTAGGCGGTGATGCGCGGGGCGTACACCCAGGGGCGGAAAGCTCTTAGTCGTATCTTATTGTTCACCTCTCCGCACGACCGGAACACCGCGGGCGAATCTTTATCGCACCGCCTCCGGTGGAAGAACCATGGCGAGCGCCTCCGACGACGACCGCATCGAAAAGACACGGCCGGTCGTATCGATTTCGGCCCCTCTTCAGCGAAAACGCGCCGGGTGTCCGAACCGTCGGAGCGATGCCACACGCACGGTATCCACCGCGGCAAGGGAGAACATGTCGAAGAAGAAGTCCACGGCAGCGCTCGGCCTGCTGGCCAGCTTCCTGCTGCTCGCCGGGTCGGCCTCCGACGCCAGTGCCGCCGCCGGTCACATCGAACTGGACGGTGAGCGGATCCCCTCCCCCATCGGCTGCTACAACGTGCCCGGGGACATGGGCACCGCGACGACGCTGCGGAACATGACCGGTCAGTACGTCTTCCTGCACTACCAGGAGAACTGTGCCGGCTCCAGGACCGCCTTCGCCAGCGGCAGGGAGGTCACCCAGGTGTACCCCGGCATGAGCGTCTACGTCGGCAACATCCCGCAGTGACCGGCGGGCGCCCGCCGTA
>NZ_JAPKFL010000049.1 GCF_026262575.1 Streptomyces marinisediminis | reverse complement strand
CTTCGAAGAACAGCTACGCTCGCTGCAACAGTCCGGTGTTGCAACGACCGATTGAACTCGCCCAGTACACCAGCTTCAAGCTGGCCGAGCACCTGGACGCTGCCGACATCGCCGCATCGATCGGCTCCGTCGGCGACGCGTACGACAACGCCCTGATGGAGAGCACGATCGGCCTGTACAAAACCGAGTTGATCAAGCCACAAAGACCCTGGAAGACCCTCTCCCAGGTCGAGCTGGCCACCGCCGAGTGGATCGACTGGTACTGCCACCGACGACTCCACGGTGAGATAGGCCACGTGCCACCCGTTGAGTACGAGACCAACTACTACCTGACAACCATGAAACCCCAGGTCAAAACCATCATCTGAAATCTCTACCGACCCGGGGCGGTTCAGGTCCTGGCGCGGCGTCGGCGGTATCTGCTGGATGGGCGGCCGGTGGAGTTCGCCACCTCCTACCTCCCGTTGGATCTGGCCCGCGATACCCCGATCGCGCAGCCCAATCCTGGTCCCGGCGGAATCTACGCACGGTTGGGGGAACTGGGTCACACCCTCGACCGGTTCGAGGAGGAGGTGCGGGCTCGGATGCCTTCTCCGCAGGAGGTGAGGACGCTGCGGCTGGCGTCCGGTGTGCCGGTCATCCATCTCGTGCGGACGGCCTACGACACCAAGGGCCGAGCCCTGGAGGTCTGCGACACCGTCATGGCGGCCGACGCCTACGTCCTCCACTACCAACTCCCCGCGACATAGCGCGGGGCTGGCGATGCCTCTGGGGCTCAGCCTCCGCAGAGCTTGTACACACCGAGAGGCATACTCGTATAGACGAGTGCGCAAGATGTGTGGCACAGTGGTTCGCGTTCCCCAGTCGAATCCGTCCCGCCAGGGCATCTTGTATAGACAACTAGATGCCCTGGCGGGGACTGACCCAAGGAGAAGAGACCCGTGCGTTCTATCCGAGTGGAGACCTCCACCGCCACGATCCTCCTGACCGAAGCCCCTGAGCCCAAGGTGCGGGACCGTCAGACGGGCGAGATCGCCAAGGACGCCGTCACCGGTGAGGCGCTGATGAAGGTCGGCGTCGTCTACATCGACGAAGGCGAATCCTCGCTCATCCACGTGACCGTGCCCGAGAGCGGCGTGTCCGAGGGGCTGGCGCTCGGCTCGCCGGTCTCGCTGCCCGGCCTGGTGGCCCGGCCGTGGGAGTCGGTGTTCAACGGTCAGCAGCGGCACGGCATCGCCTACCGGGCCGCCGCCGTCACCGCAGGCGCCATGGTCGGTGCGGGGGCCTGAGGTGTCCGAACTGGTGAACCTGCTGGAACTGGGTGGCCCCCTCGTCGCACTCGGCGGCGGGGCCGCCTGGGCCCGCACTCGGCACCCCGCCGTCTACTGGAACACCGTGGGTCTGCCGTTGTCGGTGGGACGACTTCTGACCTCGTACGGCTCGGTGATGGACGCGTGCGGACTGACGGTTGCCCCGTCCCGTCTTCGCACCCTCGCCCTACAGGCGACGAGTCGCCGTGAGGTGCGGCCGGTCGCGCCTCGACGGGGCCTGATCCGACCGACGTCGACAGGGCTCCGGGTACGGCTTCGGCTGGCACCGGGGCAGGAGCCCGCCGACGTCGCCGCGTCCGCCGAACGGCTCCGGCACGCATGGGGAGTCCACGCGGTGTACGTGACACCGGTCAAGCCGGGAGTGGTCGAGCTTCGGCTCGTCGGCTACGACGTGCTCCGGCGGGTCCGGATGCCGAAGTCTGCCCATCCCGCCGAGTTGCTGAAAGTGCCGGTCGCGCTGCGGGAGGACGCTCTGCCGTTCGTCCGCAACTACCTGACCGTTCCGCATCAGCTCGCCCTGGGCGCGACGCTGTCGGGCAAGTCCATGTATCTGCGCACCCTGATCAGCGGACTGGCCCGGCAGCCGGTCGCACTTGCCGGGATCGACTGCAAGCGCGGCGTGGAGCTGGCGCCGTTCGCGCCCCGACTGTCGGCGCTGGCCACCGACCCGACCGAAGCCGCTGAACTGCTACCCGTGCTCGTCAAGGAGATGGAGGACCGCTACGACCTCATCAAGGCCCGGCAGGGCATCGCTCCCGGTACCCCGTACGAAGAGATCACCTCGGACGTCTGGGGGCTGCCGGAGAAGGAACGCCCGGTGCCGGTGGTGCTGTTCGTCGACGAAGTGGCCGAGCTGTTCATGACCGCGACGAAGAAGGACGAGGAACGCCGGGACGAGATGGTCACGCACCTGATTCGGCTCGCCCAGCTCGGGCGGGCTGCGGGGGTCTACCTGGAGGTGTGCGGCCAGCGATTCGGGGCCGAGCTGGGCAAGGGCGCGACCATGCTCCGCGCTCAGCTCACCGGCCGCGTCTGCCACCCGGTCAATGACGAAGCCTCCGCCAAGATGGCCCTCGGCGACATCGCCCCCGAAGCCGTAGGCGCGGCCTGCGCCATCGCCCCGGAGCTGCCGGGCCTCGCTGTGGCGGGTGACACGTCCGGCGGCTGGTCCCGCATCCGCACCCCCTACCTGTCGCTGGGCGACGCCGCCGCCGTCTGCCAGGAGTCGGCGGAGCTGACGCCGTACGTTCCAGCCCTGATGCCGTTCAGGCCCCCGGTGCCTGTCCGTCCGGCAGACGCTCCGCCTGTGCCGCTGACCAAGCCCCGGCCTGTCACGGGCTGACCGCACCACCACGAACCGGTCGGCGCGACCGTTCCCGCGCCCCGTCCCCACCCCGTCATGCCCGAAACCGAGAGGAGGTCCCGCGATGCGCCGTTACCTGGCACGGGTGGACGCCGTACTGATCCAAGCGGTGATCGCCGGTGCCCTGTCCTTCGCCCACCTTCACGACCTGGCCGAAGCCGCCGGACAGCACGGCTGGATGGCATGGGCCTATCCCATTTCCGTCGACCTGCTCCTCGTGGCGGCCTGGCGACGGCTCCGCTCGGGCCGGGCGACGGCTTCCGCCTGGGCCTGGTTCCTGATCGCCCTGGTGGCCTCGCTCGGTGCCAACGTCGCCACCGCCGGGCTGCTCGACCTGGACGACGTTCCGGCGTGGCTCCGCGTCCTCGTGGCCGGATGGCCGGCCGTCGCCTTCCTCGACGGCACGCTGCTGGCTCACAGCCCGGCGACGACGACCGAGGAACCGGCCGGCATCGCACCCGCCCGGACGGCCGAACCGACGGAACACCCGGCCGAGCTGGACGTCGCGCCGCCGCAACCGGCAACGCCGACCGTGCCCGCCGCCCTCGTCGAGCACGCGCGCAAGGTCGCCGCCGCTCACCAGGAACGCACCGGGCAGCCCATCGACGCGGACACCCTCCGCACCCGCCTCGGCGTCCCGCCGGTGCTCGCTCAGCAGATCGTCACCCAACTCGCTTGAAAGGACGCTCGTCATGCCCGCCAACCGTCGCTTTCGCCGCGTGATCCGCATAGGTCCCGTACAGGTCGGCACCGCCTACGACGGTCGGGGCCGTGAGACGCACACCGCCGCGTGCACCGCTCCCCGCTGCGGCTTCTCCGCCGACTACGACTCCCGGGCCGCCGCCGAACTGGCCGCCCGAACCCACCGCTGCCGCGTCGCCTGACAGGAGCTCCGACGTGACCATCTCCCTGCCGCTCGTCCTGGTCCTGGGTGTCATCGCCTGGGCGGGCGTCAAGTTCCTCGGCGTCCGCATGTGGGTCGTCGTCGTGATCGCCCTCTTCGGCTTCTACCTCAGCCAGACGTTCCTGGCCCCCGCCATCGACACCGGCACCCGCACGGGAGTCGACGTCTTCAACGGCACGACCAACGAGTGAGAGGACACCAGACCATGCTGTTCCGCCCCCAGCTCCCCAGCGCTCCGCGTCCCACGCTGGTCCGCCACGCCGAAGCGGCGTCCCCCTGCGGATGTCAGCACGCCCCGACGCCCGTTCGCCCGTCGACCGGCTCGCTGCTGGCGTCCCCGCGCACGGGCGCCGTGGCCGCCGTGCTCCTGGGCGGCGTCGTGCTGACCGCGCTCCTGGCGGCCGTCGCCGTGACCGCCCTGTCCGTCGCGGTCGCCACCGTCGTCCTGCGCTCGCTGCTGGCCTCACAGCGTCGCCGCTGAGCGGCCCACCGGGGCGGTCTCGATACCGCCAAGCATCCACCGCCCCGGCAGGCCCGGCCCCTCGTCCCGCCGAAGCAAGACAAGGAGAGTCACCATCTTCCCCCGCGACACCACCCCGCCGCCTGCCGAGCTGGGCCGACTCGCCGCGTACGGGCAGCTGCCCGGCCTTGTGCGACAGCTCGGCAGCCTCGGCGGCTGCATCCGTCCCGTTCGCCTGGCCGGACACCGCACGGAACATCACCTCGACACCACCACGGGTGAGATCGGCTCCGTGGTGCACCGCCTGGACTCGGCCACGATGCCCGCCGGTCAGCTCCTCGTCCGCTGCAACAACCGCCGGGCCACCCGCTGCCGGACCTGCGCCGAGACGTACCGGCGTGACACCTACCACCTCATCACTGCCGGACTCCGGGGCGGCAAGGGCGTTCCGGAAGACGTCTCCGCACATCCGCGCGTCTTCGCCACCTTCACCGCCCCCGGCTTCGGCCCGGTGCACAATCGACCGAGCAACCGTCCGGCCTGCCGCTGCGGCGTCGTCCACGCGCCGGACGACCCGGTCCTCGGGACGCCGCTGGCCCCGGAGCGCTACGACTACGAAGCCGCGGTGCTGTGGAACGCGCACGCCGGGGCGCTGTGGCGGCGGTTCTCCATCTACCTCCGTCGGGAGATCGCCAAGCGAGCCGGACTGACACAGCGCGCGTTCCGCCGCTTCGCCCGGGTGTCCTTCGCCAAGGTCGCCGAGTACCAGCGGCGCGGAGCCGTCCACTTCCATGCCGTGATTCGCCTCGACGGGCCGGACGGTGGCTCGACCCCGCCGCCGCACTGGGCCTCCGCCGAGCTGCTGACCGACGCCATTCGGGCGGCCGCCCGCGCTGCCGTGGTGGCAGGCCCGACGGTGGACGGGCGGGAGCACTCGTTCGTCTTCGGGCGCCAGCTCGACGTGCGGGTCATCCGCTCCGCCGACTTCGAGGGCGGTACCGAGCTGACCGACCGGGCCGTGGCGGGCTACATCGCCAAGTACGCCACCAAAGGAGCCGAGACGGCCACCGGCACGCTCGACCGCCGCATCCGGCTCCTGGCCGAGCTGGCGCACGCTGACGTCACCGATCACGCACGCCGCATGATCCGCACGTGCTGGGAGCTGGGCGCCCGTCAGGACCTCGAACACCTCCGGCTCCGTGCCTGGGCCCACATGCTCGGCTTTCGCGGGCACTTCTCCACCAAGACCCGCCGCTACTCGACCACGCTCACGACCCTCCGTGAGGCACGGGCCGAGTGGCGACGCCTCCAAGCCGCCCTCGCGCACGGCGACGACGGCCAGGAGCAGACAGCCCCGACGCTCGTCCTCGCCCACTGGTCCTACGCCGGTTCCGGGCTCACCGACGGCGAACGCTGGCTCACCGACGTCCTACATGCGGAACGCACGGAAGGAGACACCTGATGGACCGACTGCTCACCGTGGAGGAAGTGGCCGAGCGACTGGGCACGTCGGTCCGCTTCCCCCGGCGGCTGATCGCTGAGCGGCGCATCACCTTCGTCAAGGTCGGTCGGCATGTCCGTATCCCGGAGGACGCGCTGACCGGCTTCGTGACGGCCCACACGGTGATGCCGGTGCGTCGACGGCCCGGTCGCTACCGGAGGGCCGCCTGATGGGCAACAAGAAGGGCACCCGTCGCCGCTTCGGCTCCGTCCGGCAGTACCGCTCCGGCCGCTGGACCGCCAGCTATCCGGGGCCCGACGGGCTGGAACGCCGGTTGCCCGAGACGTTCGCCACGAAGACCGACGCAGAGATCTGGCTCTCCCAGGCCGAGGCCGACCTCACACGCGGGGACTGGCAGGACCCGAACGCGGGAGCGGTGGCGTTCAAGGAGTACGCCTGGCAGTGGATCGATGAGCGGGGCCTCGCGCCGACGACGGATGAGCTGTACCGGCGCCTCCTGCGGCTGCACCTCCTGCCGACGTTCGAGGCGCTGGACCTGGACGAGATCACGGCGCCTCGGGTGCGCACATGGCGGACGGAACGGCTGGCGGCTACGGGGGCGACGACGGTTGCCAAGGCGTACCGACTGCTGAAAGCCATCATGGAGACGGCCGTTGACGACGAACTGATCCGCCGGAACCCGTGCCGCATCAAGGGCGCGGGCAAGGAGTCGGCGGCTGAGCGGCAGATCGCCACCGTGGGTCAGGTCGACGCCTTGGCGGACGCGCTGGGGCCGCGTTGGCGGTTGATGGTCTATCTCGGGGCGTACGGACAGCTGCGGCCCGAGGAGCTGGCGGAGCTGCGGCGGAAGGACGTCGACCTGGACACGATGACGGTCCGGGTCCGGAAGGCGGCCCCGGAACTGAACACGGGCCGGCGGGCGCCCGGGGACACGAAGTCGTGGGCGGGGCGTCGCACGGTGGCCCTGCCCGCCTTTCTGCGGACGGATTTGCGGCGGCATCTCGACTGGTATGCCGAGAAGGGGCCGGACGGCCTGCTGTTCGTGGGGGAGAAGGGCAAGCCGTTCCGGTGCACCACCTTCGGGCGGAAGTGGCGCAGGGCACGCGTCCTGGCGGGCCTTCCGGAGTCCTTCCGGTTCTACGACCTCCGGCATACCGGGCACACGTTGGCGACGCGGGCCGGGGCGACGCTGAAGGACACGATGGTGCGGGCCGGGGCGACGCTGAAGGACACGATGGTGCGGGCCGGGCAGTCGACGGAGCGGGCGGCGCTGATCTACCAGCACTCGGACGACGGTCGTCAGCAGGAGGTGGCCGGTGGGCTCGACAGGCTGGTGCGCGGGGAGCGGAGCAAGGACGGTGCGGGGGCTTCTGGTGCGGATCTGGTGCAGGACGCTTAGGGCGGTCTAGACAACGAGTAAGGCCCAGGTCGGTGACCTGGGCCTTCGTGGTGGAGCGGGCGACGGGAATCGAACCCGCGCTATAAGCTTGGGAAGCTCATGTTCTACCATTAAACTACGCCCGCGTGAGTCAAGTGCCCTGGTGGGCGGCTTGCTCGTCGCGGGTTACTGTACCTCATCACGGACCTCCGGCGCACAGGCCGCGGGGTCCGTCGTCGTGTGCGGCGGGGGTGCCGTGGGGGGTGCCGGGCGGGCGTACGGTGGGTGGGGTGTCGTGGGGCCGGTGGGGCCCGATACGTCCCCTAGGGTGGCCTTCGTCCTCGCGTCGTCCACGCAATTGGGGAGAGTGAGCGATGGAGTCCACCGTCGTGCGCTGTGCCGAGGGGCACGAGTTCAGCACCAGCACGTTTCCGATGCAGCAGCTCGGCAGCGAGCGCATCGGGCCGGGGCGGTTGCTGCGGTGTCCGCGGTGCGCGCGGCTGCGGCAGGCGGTTCCGGTGAAGGGTGCGGTCCGGCACTGAGCGGGCCGGACGGCCGCGTGTGCCGTGCGCCGTGTGCGTGACGTGACGCGCGGGCGGGGCCGGGCCCGATTGGGTCGGGTCCCGCCCGTGCGCGTAACCTCGGCACCGTGCTTCTCTCAGACAAGGACATCCGGGCCGAAATCGACGCGGGCCGGGTACGGATCGAGCCGTACGACGCGGCGCTCGTGCAACCGTCGAGCATCGACGTCCGGATGGACCGGTTCTTCCGGGTGTTCGAGAACCACCGCTACCCGCACATCGACCCGGCCGTCGAGCAGCCGGACCTCACGCGGCTCATCGAGCCGGAGGGCGACGAGCCGTTCATCCTGCACCCCGGGGAGTTCGTGCTCGCCTCGACGTTCGAGGTGGTGACGCTGCCCGAGGACATCGCCTCGCGGCTGGAGGGGAAGAGCTCGCTCGGCCGCCTCGGGCTGCTGACGCACTCCACGGCCGGGTTCATCGACCCGGGGTTCTCCGGCCACGTGACGCTGGAGCTCAGCAACGTCGCGACGCTGCCGATCAAGCTGTGGCCCGGGATGAAGATCGGCCAACTGTGCATGTTCCGGCTGACGTCGCCCGCCGAGTTCCCGTACGGCTCGCCGCAGTACGGGTCGCGCTACCAGAACCAGCGCGGGCCCACGCCCTCGCGCTCCTTCCTGAACTTCCACCGGTCCCAGGTGTGAGGACGCACGGCATGAGTGACACGCGCGAGAACCTGACGTACGAGGGCTTCGGCCGCGCGGTGCGCGAGCTGGCCCGGATGGTCGCGGACGACGGGTTCGCACCGGACCTGATCCTGTCGGTCGCCCGCGGTGGCGTGTTCGTCGCCGGCGGCCTGGCGTACGCGCTGGACTGCAAGAACCTGCACCTGGTCAACGTCGAGTTCTACACCGGCGTGGGCACGACACTCCCGATGCCGGTGATGCTGGCGCCGGTGCCGAACGTCGTCGACTTCTCGCAGAAGAAGGTGCTGATCGCGGACGACGTCGCCGACAGCGGGAAGACGCTGAAGCTCATCCACGACTTCTGCGCGGGCCACGTCGCGGACGTGCGCAGCGCGGTGGTCTACGAGAAGCCGCAGTCGCTGGTCAAGTGTGAGTACGTGTGGAAGCACACGGAAGAGTGGATCAACTTCCCGTGGAGCGTCGACCCGCCCGTGGTGCGGCGCCCCGGGCAGGTGCTGGACTCCTGACCCTGCGCGCCGTGCGGCGCCGGGCCGCGTGGCGCCGGGGCGCGCGGTGCCGGGGCGCGTGGCGCTCCGTCGTGCGGTGCCGCACCGTGTGGCGCCGGGCTGCACTGGTGCCCTCTGCCGTGTGGCGCCGGGTTGAGTGACGCCCCGATGTGTGGCGCCCCGAAGTTTGTGGCGCCGGGCCGTGTGGTGTCCGGTCGTACGGTGCCCGGGCGCGCGGCCCGGGTGGCGTCCCGGCGTGTGGTGTCCGGCGTGTGGCGCCCCGGTGTGTGGTGTCCGGGTGGGCCCCGGCGTGCAGTCCCGGGCTGGGTGGGCCTCGGGCGTGCGGTGACGGGCTGGGTGGGCCCCGGTGTGTGGTGCCGGGTCGTGTGGGGCCCGGGCGTGCGGGCCCGCGTGGTATCCGGCCGTGTGGCGCCGACCCGTGTGGTATCCCGCCGAGTGGTGCCGGGCTGCGTGGCCCGGGACGTGTGTCGCCTCGTCGTGTGGCGTGCGGGTGGGGCGGGGGCGGGAGGGTGAGCGTTGGGGTGGGGTTCACTCGGAACGGTGGTTTGGGCGGGGGGCCGGATGGGGCCGGGGCCCAGGGGTAGGGCTGGGCCGTCCGGGTCGCGCACCTGCCGGGAGAGGTTCCGTGTCACAGCCCTTCGTCCTGCCCGAGTTCTACACGCCGTACCCCGCACGGCTGAGTCCGCACGTCGACGCCGCGCGGGCCCACTCCACCGAGTGGGCCCGGCGCATGGGGATGCTGGAGGGTTCGGGCATCTGGAACCAGTCGGATCTCGACGCGCACGACTACGCCCTGCTGTGCGGCTACACCCATCCCGACGCCTCCGAGGAGGCGCTCGCCCTGGTCACCGACTGGTACGTGTGGGTGTTCTTCTTCGACGACCACTTCCTGGAGTGCTTCAAGCGGTCGCAGGACCGCGCGGGCGGCAAGGCGTACCTGGACCGGCTGCCCGCGTTCATGCCGATGGACCTCTCCGTCGGCGTGCCCGAGCCGGAGAACCCGGTCGAGGCCGGGTTGGCGGACCTGTGGGCGCGCACCGTCCCCGCGATGTCGCCGCAGTGGCGCGCCCGCTTCGCGGAGAGCACCGAGAACCTGCTCAACGAGTCGCTGTGGGAGCTGTCCAACATCAACATCGGGCGGGTGCCGAACCCGGTCGAGTACATCGAGATGCGCCGCAAGGTCGGCGGCGCCCCGTGGTCGGCGGGGCTGGTGGAGTACGCGGCCCGGGCCGAGGTCCCGGCGGCCGTCGCCGGCTCGCGGCCGCTGCGCGTGCTGCGCGACACCTTCTCGGACGGCGTCCACCTGCGCAACGACCTGTTCTCCTACGAGCGCGAGACGCGGGACGAGGGGGAGCTGAGCAACGGCGTGCTGGTGCTGGAGCACTTCCTCGGCTGCTCCACCCAGGAGGCCGCCGACGCCGTGGGCGACCTGCTCACCTCGCGCATCCAGCAGTTCGAGAACACCGCGCTCACCGAGGTGGCCCCGCTGTGCGCCGAGCACGGGCTGGCCCCGGCGGAGACGGCGCGGGTGGCGGCGTACGTCAAGGGGTTGCAGGACTGGCAGTCCGGCGGTCACGAGTGGCACCTGCGCTCCAGCCGGTACATGAACGAGGGCGCCGCCGCCTCCGGTTCCACCGTGCCCTCCGGGCTGTCGCTGGTGCCGACGGGGCTGGGCACGGCGGCCGCGAACCTCCGGCTGACGACCGCGCGAGCGGAGGCCGCGCGCGCCCGCACCTACACCCACGTCCCGTTCCAGCGGGTGGGCCCGTCGCGGCTGCCGGACTTCGACATCCCCTTCCCGGCCCGGCTCAGCCCGCACGTCGACGAGGCGCGCACGCACTGCGTTCAGTGGGCGGGCCGCATGGGCATGCTCCAGCCGCAGCCGGGCGTGCCCGCGTCCGACGTGTGGACGGCCGAGCGCCTGGCGGGCTTCGACTTCCCGCTCTGCGCCGCCGGAATCGCCCCCGACTCCAGCGCGGACGAGCTCAACCTGGCCTCCTGCTGGCTCACCTGGGGCACCTACGGGGACGACTACTACCCCGTCGTCTTCGGCGCCCCGCGCGACCTGCTGACGGCCAAGGCGCAGACGGAGCGCTTCAAGCTGTTCATGCCGGTCGAGGACGGCGCCGTGCCCGCGGCCGTGCCCGGCAACGCGCTGGAGCGGGGGCTGGCCGACCTGTGGGCGCGCACGGCCGGGCCGCTGCCGGAGCCCGACCGCCGCCAGTTCCGGGCCTCGGTGGAGCGGATGACGGAGAGCTGGCTGTGGGAGCTGGCCAACCAGGCGCAGAACCGCGTCCCCGACCCGGTGGACTACCTGGAGATGCGCCGCCTGACGTTCGGCTCCGACATGACGATGAGCCTGTGCCGCCTGCGCCGCGGGCTGACGGTCTCCGACGCCGTCTACCGCAGCGGCACCGTGCGCTCGCTGGAGAACGCCGCCGCCGACTACGCCTGCCTGCTCAACGACGTCTTCTCGTACCAGAAGGAGATCGAGGTCGAGGGCGAGATGCACAACGGCGTGCTGGTGGTGCAGCGCTTCTTCGACGTCGACTACCCCACGGGGCTGCGCATCGTGGACGACCTGATGCGGTCGCGCATGAGCCAGTTCCAGCACGTTTCCGCCAGCGAGATCCCGGTGCTCTGCGACGACCTGGGGCTGGACGCGGGCGAGCGCGCCGCCCTCGCCGGGTACGTGCGGGACCTGGAGAACTGGATCTCCGGCATCCACGTCTGGCACCGCGACTGCGTGCGGTACAAGGAGGAGGACCTGCACAGCCCCTTCCGGCCGCCCGTGCCCACCGGTCTGGGGACGTCGGCGGTCCGGCTGGCCCCCTCGCTCCCCCCGCTCGCCGTGCCGTCGATGCCACCGCGCCCCGTGCCGGACGCCGATGCGCCGGCCGGTGCGGGCCCGGCGGCCGGTGCGGGCCCGGCGGCCGGGGTGCCCGGGCCGCCGCCGGTGGCGGTGGGCACCGTCGGCGGGCCGGGCCCGGCGGGCGGGGCCGGGTAATCCGCTCGCGCCGGGCGGGCGCGGCGGTGAGGATGCGGGCATGCGCGCCCACGTCACGCTGCGCCCGCTCGACGCGGAGCTGCTCCCCGCCCTGCTGGACGCCGCCGTCGCCGACGCCGAGCCCGCGGAGGTCATGCCCCCGGTGCCCGGTCCGCCGGGGTGGACGGACGCACGCCGCGCCGCGTTCACCCGGTTCCACCGGGGCCGGTGCCACGGGCTGGCACCCGACCCGGTGGAGTGGACGTACGCGGTGCTGTGCGCCGGCCGGGTGGTGGGGGCCGCGCGGCTGTGCCCGGTCCCGGAGGAGGGGGACGGTGTGCTGGAGGCGGGGCTGTGGCTGGGCCGCACCGCGCGCGGCGCGGGCGTCGGCGGCGCCGCCCTGCACCGCCTGCTCGACCGCACCCGGGCACTGGGCGGGCGGTGGGTGCTGGCGCGCACCACGTCCGGCAACGCGGCCGCGTGCCGGGCGCTGAACCGGCTGGGCGGCGCGCTGACGACGGGGCGGGCGCCCGGGGACGCGAGGGACGCGACGGACGTGACGGACGTGACGGACGCGACCGGGGGTGACGCCGACGCCGTGGTGGCGTGGTTCGAGCTCCCGCCACCGGGGTAGCGCACCCGCGCCCCGCCCCCCGCCCGCAGCGCGCCCCCCGACGCCCGCCCCGCCGCCCGCCTCCGGGTCAGGGCCGGGCGTCGAGCCGGTGGCGGAGGCCGCCGTCGGGGCCGAAGACGTCGAGGAGGTACCCCTGCCCCAGCTCCAGTCGCTCCTCGTCCCGGAGGAACGCGGTGACGGAGTCGCGCAGGTCCTGGAACTCCTCGGCGCCCCGGGCCTCGTCCTCGCGCGTCCACACCGTGATCAGGGGGACGCCGCCCGGGCCCGCGGTGTGCTGGAGTCCGTGAACGTCGCGGAGGCCGCCGTCCTGCTGGTAGCGCTCGGCCAGCCGGGCGGCCGCGTCGGGCGCGGCGGTGCTGGTGCTGGTGGTGGTGGGGCCGGGGAGGGAGGACGCCTGGGCGTCGGGGACGGCTTCGGTCGTCCGGCAGCCGGTCAGCACGAGGGCGGCGGCGATGCCGGCGAGGCACGCCAGGCGCGCGGCGGGGGCCAGGGGAGTCATGGGCGCCATCCTGGCAGCCGGGTGCCGTGGCCCGGGGTTCGCCCCGTCGTTTTCGGTCAGCGGTCAACTCCCGCTGCGCGGAGGGTTCCCAGCACGGTTACCTGCGAGTACAACCTCCCTGACCGTGACGTCTGCGCGAGGGAGTCCCCATGGCACGTGGAAGACCAGGACGGGTGTGGGCGGTGGCGGCCGCCGCGCTCGCGCTGCTGGCCACCTCGGCCCCCGCCGCGACGGCCGCCGATCCCGCCGGCCCCACCGCCCCGGCCGCCGCGTCGGCCGCCGCCGCGCCCGGTGGCGCGGGGCGGCCCGCGCCGCTGCGGCCCGAGCTGGAGACCCTCCGGGCGGCCGAGGCGGTGGAGCTGTACGGCGACCCGGCCGTCCGCCCGGTGGCGGAGCGCAAGACCTCGCTGATCTCCCTGGGGGACAGCGAGATCAGCGGCGAGGGCGTGGGCACCTACGAACCGGGCACCGACGGCCCGGACAACTGGTGCCACCGCTCGCCGGACGCCGCCATCCACCGCACCGGGATCGACGCGGACGTGACCTACAACGCCGCCTGCTCCGGGGCCTCGACGGTCAACGTCCGCATCGGCGGCACCCCGCAGTACGCGGACGAGCTGGTGCAGAGCGACAGCCTGGCCATCGCGGCGCGCAACACGCGGCTGGAACTCGTCCTCCTGGTCGTCGGCGCCAACGACGACCTGCGCTTCGGGCCGGTGATCACCGACTGCGTCACCCGCTGGTTCACCTTCCAGGGCCCGTGCGAGCCGAAGTACGCGCCCGGCTGGCAGGAGCGCGTGGACGGCCTGGTGCCCAAGGTGACGGCCACCGTCGGCGACCTGCGCACCGTCATGCGGGAGGCGGGCTACGCCGACGGTGACTACGACCTCGTCGTCATGAGCTACCCGAGCCCCATCGGGCCCGACATCCGCGACAACCCCCGCTTCCCGGGCAAGATCCCCGGCGGCTGCACGGGGTACACCCCCGACTCCCGGTGGGCCCGGGACGGCGCCGTGCCGCCCTTCCAGGATGGTCTGCGCTCCGCCGCCCGCCAGTCCGGCGCGACCTACCTGGACGCGTCCCGGCTCTTCCACGGCCACGAGGTGTGCATGGAGAACCCGTTCGCGCGCGGCCTCACCGTCGACCTGACGAACCCCTTCCCGCCGGACGCCAACTCCGTGCGGCAGTCCTTCCACCCCAACCACCGCGGGCACGGCGCCTTCGCCTCGTGCCTGACGCAACTGGCGGCCTCCGGGCTGCGCGAGGCGTCCTGCGCCGACCCGGACGGCGGTGGCGAGCCGCGGCTGTACCCGGGCGCGTGGGACGACGCGTTCGCCCCGCTGCGCCACGCCGCGACCGGCGCCTGCCTGGACGCCGACGGGGCGGCCAGCGCCAACGGCACGGCGGTGCGCGGCTGGACGTGCCACGGCGGGCGCAACCAGGGCTGGTGGCACGATCCGGCCGGGCAGCGCGTCCACACGGAGCTGACGCACGACCGCTGCCTGGACGTGCCCGGCGGCCGGTACGCGGCCGGCACCGGCCTGACGCTGTGGAACTGCCACGCGGGGGAGAACCAGCGCTTCGTGCGGGAGGGCGGCACGCTGCGCCCGACCGCCGCCCCGGACCTGTGCGTCACCCTCGGCTCGGCGACGGCCCCGGCCCGCCTCCAGCCGTGCGACGGCTCACCGGCCCAGCGCTTCGCCTGACCCGCGGCGGGCGCGGGGCGGACCCGCGACCGGGCGTGGGACGGACCCGCGACCGGGCGTGGGACGGCGGCGGCGCGCCCCCGTCCCGCGCCCGCTACAGCGTGCCGAGCTTGATCAGGAACAGCAGGGCCAGGAGCTGGATCGAGGAGGCGCCCAGCGCGCGCGGCCAGGGCAGGTCGTGGGAGCGGCTGACCATCGCGGTGAACAGCGCGCCCGCCGCGACCCAGGTGAGCCATCCCAGCACCTGGACGAACGGCGCGTCGCCACCGAGGAAGAAGGCGAACAGCAGCCGGGGCGCGTCGGTGAGGGAGGCGATCAGCATCGCCAGGCCCACGGTGGGCGCCCAGGCGCCCGTCCCGCCGAACTGGCGGGCCAGCGCGTGGGTCACGGAGCCGAGGACGAGCGCGGACAGCACGACGGCGACGCCGGTCATCAGCACGAACGGCACGGCGGTGGACAGCGTGGAGCTGAGCACCTCCTCGCGCGGCTCGTCGAGCCCGAAGACGGCCAGCAGCCCGTAGAGGAAGGTGACGGTGACGGCGGGGCCCCACACGGTGTGGTCGCGCATCTGCCAGAACGTGGCGTTGGGGCGGAGCACCAGGCCGCTCAGCAACTGCTTCCACGGCAGCCGGGGGCCCGCGGGCGGTCCGCCCTGGCGCCCGGCCGCGTACGTCGAGCCGCTGCCGTAGTCGTCGCCCTCGCCGGGGTGGCCCGGCGGTACGCCGTCGGGGTCGCCGAAGGTGAACTGGCGGGTGTGGCCCGGAGCGTCGGCGTACGGGTCGGCGGCGGGCCCGCCCAGGTACTCGGGCTCGCCGGGGCCGTACCCGTGGCCGTACCCGTGGTCGCGGCCGTCCGGGGCGGGGGCACCGGGGGCGCCGCCCCGGCCCCAGGTCACGCCCGGCTGCCCGTACGGCGCCTGCCCGGGCCCACCGTGCGGCGGCCGGCCGTAGGGGTCCTGGCCGTACGGTGACTGCACGGGCCGGCCGTACGGCGGCTGTCCCGGCCCCGCGCCGGGGACCGCGCCCGGCCCCGGGGAGCCCGGGGAGGCGGGCGGGTACTGCCCCTGCTGCCCCTGCTGTCCCTGCTGTGCGTTCTGCGGGTGCCGGCCGCGTCCGATCCTGAATCCAGCCACGCCGTCGAACGTACCGCGTCCCGGCGGCGGGTGGGGCCACGGGCGGCGGCCGCGGCGGCCTTGTGGCCGGTTCGGTACATCCCGTAGGTGGGGCGCCC
>NZ_JAPKFL010000048.1 GCF_026262575.1 Streptomyces marinisediminis | reverse complement strand
GGACCGGGCCTTGGCCTCCTTCTTGGACAGGCCCTGGTGGACGCGGAACATCTCGCCGAGCTGGTAGCCGACGCTGAGCACCGGGTTCAGGGCCGAGAGCGCGTCCTGGAAGATCATCGCGATGCGGCGCCCGCGCAGCTTGCGCTGCTCGTCCGGGGACATCAGCAGCATGTCCTGGCCGCGGAAGAGTATCTGGCCGTTCGCGATGCGGCCGGGGGGCATGTCCAGGATGCCCATGATCGCCTGCGCGGTCACCGACTTGCCCGAACCGGACTCCCCCAGCACCGCCAGCGTCTCGCCGGAGCGGACGGAGTAGTTGACGCCGTTGACGGCGTTGACCACGCCGTCGCGGGTCTGGAACTCCACGTGGAGGTCCTTGACTTCCAGCAGGGGGCCGCCGTCGTCGCCGGCGCCGTGCGGAGCGGGCACGTCCGCGGTCTTTTCCATGGTGGTCACGTACGCCTCCCTCAGCGCAGCTTGGGGTCGAGGGCTTCGCGTACCGCGTCGCCGAGCATGATGAACGCCAGGACGGTGACGCTGACGAACGCGGCCGGGAAGAGCAGCGGATGCAGCGCCTCCCGTACCCGGCTCAGCGACTCGCTGACCATGACGCCCCAGGAGATGGTGGGCGGCTGGACGCCGACGCCGAGGAAGCTCAGGGTGGCCTCCGCGGAGATGATGACGCCCAGGCTGATCGTCGCGACGACGATGAGCGGGGTGATGGCGTTCGGCAGGATGTGCCGCAGCACCATGCGCCCGGTCGAGGCGCCCAGCGAGCGGGCGGCCGTCACGTAGTCGGCCTGCTTGGCCTGGATGACCGAGGAGCGCATGATCCTCGCCATGCTCATCCAGCCCAGGATCGTCAGCGCCGCGAGCACGCCCCAGATGCCGCCGACGCGCGCGCCGGTCTCCGGGTCGCGGAAGGCGTTGAGGATGACGATGGCGCCGACCAGGAACGGCAGCCCCAGGAAGATGTCGATACCGCGCGAGATGAGCGAGTCCATCCAGCCGCCCAGGTAGCCGGCGAAGGTGCCGAAGATGCCGCCGAGGACGGCGGACCCCAGGGTGGACAGCACGCCCACCACGATGGAGGTCTGGGTGCCGTAGATGGTGCGGGCGTAGACGTCGCAGCCGCGGGCGTCGTACCCGAACCAGGCGTCCGCGCTCGGCGGCTGGAGCGAGCGCGACAGGTCGCAGGCGCGCGGGTCGACGCTGGTGAAGACGCCGGGGAAGGCGGCCATGAAGCACAGGAACAGGATGACCGCGGCCGAGATGATGAAGATCGGCCGGCGCACCAGGTCGTTGACCGCGTCCTGCAGCAGACTGCGGGGCTTGGTGCCCCGGCCCTCGCCGTCGCCCGACTTCACGGGCGCGACCTCGATGACCTCGGGGGCGTTCGACGTGCGGGTGTCAGACATAGCGAATCCTCGGGTCGAGCACGGCGTAGAGGAGGTCCACCAGCAGGCTCGCGAGCAGGTAGATGATCACCAGCATCGAGACGAAGCCCACGAGCACCGGCCCGTCCTCGATCTGGGTCGCCTTGAAGACGTTGAAGCCCACGCCGGGGATGTTGAAGATCCGCTCGGTCACCATGGCGCCGCCCATGAGCGTGCCGATGTCGACGCCCAGGTAGGTGACGACCGGGATCAGCGAGTTGCGCAGCACGTGCACGCTGAAGATCCGCCGCGACGGCAGGCCCTTGGCCCGCGCCGTGCGCACGTAGTCGGTGCTGAGGTTCTCCGACACCGACGCGCGGGTGAGCCGCGCGATGTAGGCGAGGGAGACGGAGCCCAGGACGATGCCGGGCATCAGGTAGCTCTGCCAGCCCTCCAGCGTGCCCGACGGCGGCAGGAGCTGCCACTTGGCGCCGATGAAGATCTGCGCCACGTTACCGATGACGAAGATCGGCACGGAGATGACCGTCAGCGTGGACAGCAGGACGAGGTTGTCCACGAAGCTGCCGCGCTTCAGGCCCGCCATCAGGCCGGCTCCGATGCCGATGATGGACTCGACGATCAAGGCGATGAACGCGAGTCTCAGGGTGTGCGGCCATGCCTCGGCGATCATGTCGAGAATCGGCCGGCCGTTCAGGCTGTTGCCGAAGTCTCCCTGCACCAGTCCGGACAGGTAGTACCAGTAGCGGACGTACCACGGCTCGTCCAGGTGGTACTGCTCGGTCAGCGCGATGCGCACGCTGTCCGGGACGGGGCGCTCACCGTACAGGTTCTGGACGGGGTCTCCGCCGATGGCGAGGGTGAGCACGAAGATGATGACTGTGGTCCCGATGAACACCGGGATCATCTGCAGTAGTCGCCGGGCGACGTACCGGCCCATGGGTCCTCCTCATGGTGACGGTGGGGACAGGTTTCCTGTCCCCACCGTCAGGCCCTAATCGTTCCTCAGGTGATGCGAGATGCCGGGCCTCAGGCCGTCTCGATCTTGTCCAGGACGACGTTGTTGTAGAGGTCGATCTCCACGCCGTTGACCGACTCCGAGTGACCGAAGACGTTCTTGCCGAAGCGCAGCGGGATCACCGGCATGTCCTCGGCGAGGATGTCCTCGGCCTTCTGCCAGATCTCGATGGCCTCTTCCTCGGTCTTCGCGGCGCGGCCGTCGGCGACGAGCTTGTCGAACTCCTCGTTGCTGTAGCCGTAGTAGTTCGACGAACCACCGGTGGAGAACAGCGGGCCGAGGTAGTTCTCCATGGACGGGTAGTCCATGATCCAGCCCATCCGGAACGGGCCGCCGAACTGCTCGTTCTCGACCTGGGTCAGCAGCTCCGCAAACTTCGGGATCGGGGTGCCGACGCACTCGAGGTCGAGGTTCTTGCGGATCTGGTCGCAGGTGGCGTCCACCCACTGCTTGTGACCGCCGTCGGCGTTGTAGCCGAACTCGATCTTGTCGCCCTTGAAGCCGCCGGCCTCGTCCAGCAGCGCCTTCGCGGCCTCGGGGTCGAACTTGCAGGCCTCACCGCAGGTGTTCTCGCGGTAGCCGCCGACCACCGGGGAGACGAAGGAGCGGGCGGCCTCCTGCGAACCCTGGAAGACCACGTCGACGATCTGGTCGCGGTCGATGGCCATGGAGATGGCCTTGCGCACGCGGACGTCCTCGTAGGCGTCCTCGTACGTCGGGTAGGCCAGGAACTGGAAGGTGGAGGCCGGCGAGGTCTTGTACCGGTCGCCCAGGTCGCTCTGGGCGGTGCCCATGACCTCGGTCGGGATGGTGCGCAGGATGTCCAGGTTGCCGGCGAGCAGGTCGTTGTACGCCGTGTTCTGGTCCTGGTAGATCTTGAAGTCGATGGCGTCGATCTTCGGCTTGTCGCCCAGCTTGTAGTCCTCGTAGGCCGTGACGGACACGAGCTGGTCGTGCTGCCACTCGCCGTCCATCTTGAACGGGCCCTGGCCGATGGGGGCTTCCTCGTACGCCTCGACGTCGTCGAAGGCGACCTCGGGCATCGGGTAGAAGACGGTGTAGCCCAGCAGGGAGGCGAAGCCGGAGAACGGCGCGGAGAGGGTGACCTCGATCGTCTTGTCGTCGACGGCCTTCAGACCCGACAGCTTGTCGGCCTCCGGCTCGGGGGCCTCCTTCGGGCCCTCCTCGCCGTCCGGGTCGGTCGGGTTCATGGCCTCGTAGCCCTCGAACGTCCCGAAGAAGTAGTTGCCGTCGGCGGCGTTCGGGCCGTAGGCGCCCCAGTTCCACGCGTCCACGTAGTTCTGGGCGGTGACCGGGTCACCGTTGTGCCACGTGGCGTCCTTGAGCTTGATCGTCCAGGTCTTGTTGTCCTCGGACTCGATCGACTCGGCCGCGGCCATGACCGGCTTGTTCTCGTCGTCGAAGTTGACGAGCGGCGTGAACAGGGCCGACAGCACCTGGTTGCCGGAGCTCTCGGTCGTGGTGGCCGGGATCAGGCGCTTGGGCTCGGCGATGTCCATGCTGACCTTGCCGCTGGCCGACCCGCTGTCGTCGCCTTCGCTTCCGCCACCACACGCGGTCGCGGCCATGGCCACGACTATCGCGCTTGCGACCCACTTGGCGCTCTTGGCACCGCGCATGGGTTTGCCTCCTCAGGAGTCCTCTGTCATTACGGGCCAGGCCGCCGCTCCCCCGCCAACCTTCGTCGACTCAAGCGACGCCCGATGTACTTGCGGGTCACGAACATGAACAGCACGTGACCCACAGACCCGAGCTCGATGACGACCACTATTGGGCACGCGGAGCGCGTAAACCACAGATGAGGGATCTCGGTTTGGTCACATCAACCGGGCCTGGAAGCCCGAAATCCGGACAAAGCAATCCGTTACAGACAGCCGCGAAACGGACTGTTAACACGACATTCGGGGCTCGGATTCCGCTTTCCGGACGCCCTCCGGTCACGTGGCGTAGGCAAACCGGTTGACCCATCAAGATCGACGCTATAGAGGCCCCGGCGCTCCACCGCCCCTTTCCTACACCCCGTGGGGTCCGTGTGCCTACCCGGGGGTACGACCGTGCTCCGCGCACGGGAGGGGGCGTCCCGGCGTCTCCCCGCCGTTCACCGGCCGCCGCGCGCCGGGGCCCGAACCGGTCGGGAGCGGGCCGGTCCCCAGCACGGTGAGCGGAATCGCCCCGGCCACGCGCGCCACGGCGGGCGCGGCGACGGGGACCGGCCACACCGGCCGTCACGCCCGAGCCGCCCGACGAGCGCGGCACCGGGGCGGCGCCGAACCGGGGCGACCGCGGCGGGCCGGGGCGGCTGCCGCCCGGTGGGCGGCGCGACACGGCGGGACACGGCGAGAGGGCGTGACACGGCAGGAGGCGGCGCACCCTCGGGCGCGCCGCCTCCGTGCGGTGGCGTCAGCGCTTCGCGCGGGACGCGGCGCGGGCGCGCTCGCGCTGGTCGAGGACGACCTTGCGGATGCGCACGGTGTCGGGCGTGACCTCGATGCACTCGTCCTCGCGGCAGAACTCCAGCGACTGCTCCAGCGACAGCCGGCGCGGCGGCACCAGGTTCTCCGTGGTGTCCGAGGACGCCGCGCGCATGTTGGTGAGCTTCTTCTCCTTGGTGATGTTGACGTCCATGTCGTCGGCGCGGGAGTTCTCCCCGACGATCATGCCCTCGTACACCTCGGTGCCCGGCTCGACGAAGATCGTGCCGCGCTCCTGGAGGTTCAGCATGGCGTAGGCCGTGGCCGCGCCCGCGCGGTCGGCGACGAGCGAGCCGCTGCTGCGGGTGCGCAGCTCACCGCACCACGGCTCGTGGCCCTCGGAGATGGAGTGCGCGATGCCGGTGCCGCGCGTCTCGGTCAGGAACTCGGTGCGGAAGCCGATCAGGCCGCGCGAGGGCACGATGAACTCCATGCGCACCCAGCCCGAGCCGTGGTTGGTCATCGTCTCCATGCGGCCCTTGCGCGAGGCCATGAGCTGGGTGATGGCGCCCAGGTGCTCCTCGGGCGCGTCGATGGTCATGCGCTCGACGGGCTCGTGGACCTTGCCGTCGACCTCCTTGGTGACCACCTGCGGCTTGCCGACGGTGAGTTCGAAGCCCTCGCGGCGCATGGTCTCCACCAGGATGGCCAGGGCGAGTTCACCGCGGCCCTGCACCTCCCAGGCGTCCGGCCGGTCGGTGGGCAGCACGCGCAGCGAGACGTTGCCGACCAGCTCGCGCTCGAGCCGGTCCTTCACCAGCCGCGCGGTGACCTTGTGGCCCTTGCCGCCCTTGCCGACCAGCGGCGAGTTGTTGGTGCCGATCGTCATGGCGATGGCGGGCTCGTCCACCTGGATCAGCGGCAGGGCGACCGGGTTCTCCGGGTCCGCGAGCGTCTCGCCGATCATGATGTCCGCGATGCCCGCGACGGCGCAGATGTCACCGGGGCCGGCCTGCTCGGCGGGGCGGCGGGTGAGCGCGTCCGTCATCAGCAGCTCGGTGACGCGGACGTTCTGCACCGAGCCGTCGCGGCGCATCCAGGCGACGGTCTGGCCCTTCTTCAGCGTGCCGTTCTTGACCCGGCACAGCGCGATGCGGCCGAGGAAGTTGTCGGCGTCCAGGTTCGTCACGTGGGCCTGGAGGGGTGCGCTCTCCTCAAAGGTGGGCGCGGGGACCGTCTCCAGCAGCGTGGTGAAGAACGGCTCCAGGCTGTCGCTGTCGGCCGGGACGGTGCCGTCCTCGGGCTGGGTCAGCGAGGCGATGCCGTCGCGGGCGCAGGCGTAGACGATGGGGAACTCGATCTGTTCCTCGGTGGCGTCCAGGTCGAGGAAGAGGTCGTAGGCCTCGTCGACGACGGCGGCGATGCGGGCGTCGGCGCGGTCGGTCTTGTTGATGCACAGGATGACCGGCAGCTTGGCCTGGAGCGCCTTGCGCAGCACGAAG
Source organism: Streptomyces marinisediminis (assembly GCF_026262575.1). Classification (GTDB taxonomy): domain Bacteria; phylum Actinomycetota; class Actinomycetes; order Streptomycetales; family Streptomycetaceae; genus Streptomyces; species Streptomyces marinisediminis. Next base: position 10,473 of record NZ_JAPKFL010000048.1, on the reverse strand, counting down.
CGCGTCTGCGGCAGCGGGCCCTCCGAGGCGTCGACCAGCAGCACGACGGCGTCCACCATCGACAGGCCGCGCTCGACCTCGCCGCCGAAGTCGGCGTGGCCGGGGGTGTCGATGATGTTGATCGTGACCGGGTCGCCGCCACCCTTGGGGTGGTACTTGACCGCGGTGTTCTTGGCGAGAATGGTGATGCCCTTCTCGCGCTCCAGGTCGCCGGAGTCCATCACCCGCTCGTCGACCTGCTGGTGGGCGGCGAAGGCACCGGCCTGCCGGAGCATGGCGTCGACCAGGGTGGTCTTGCCGTGGTCGACGTGGGCGACGATGGCGACGTTGCGGATGTCGTGGCGCGTGGGCATGCTGGCGGCGCTTCTCCCGGAGTCGTGGATGGCGGCACGAACGGCCCGTCCGTGCGCCCGCCGGGCTCATTCCTCGTGACGCCGCGGCCTTCTTGCCTCCCCATCGTAAGGGGTGCGCCGTCGGCCGGGTCCGCCGCGCGGGGGCTCCCGGGGCCGGGCGCGCGCGCTCAGGCGGTGCGGAGGTAGCCGATGTCCTCGTAGCGCGGGGTCTGCAGACCGAAGGCGCCGACGCCCGCGAGCGCGCGGTCCACCGCCACGCGTTCCGGGCCCTGGTAGAGCGGGATGGAGGCCGCCGCCGCCCAGATGCGGGCGTCGATCCGCTGGACGAGGTCGCGCCGGGCCTCCTCGTCCAGCTCGGCCCCGGCCTGCTCGAAGAGCTGGTCGATCTCGTCGGTGCCGACGCGGGTGTAGTTCTGCTCGATGAGCAGGGAGCCGTCGGGGGCGGGGACGGGCTTGGCGAAGACGGGCCGCGCGTCGGTGACCGGGTAGGCGGTCGCGGGCCACGCGTACAGGGCCAGGTCGAAGTCGCCGGAGGCGATGTGGTCCTGGAAGAAGTCGGCGTCCGGGACCTGGGTGAGCTCGACGTGGACGCCCACGCGGCGCAGCATCCGGACGATCTGCCGACCGGTCTCGCGGAGCTGCTCGGAGCCCTCGCTCGCGGGCAGCACCATCCGCAGCTCCAGCTCGTCGCCCTCCTTCACCCGCACCAGGCGCTCGTGGGCGCTGAGCAGCCGGTCCAGCGACGCGGCCGCCCGCTCGGCCCGGGCCGCGGCCGCCTCGGCGGCCGCCCGCAGCGCGTCGGCGTCACGGCCGCCGTCCGCCTTCGCGTCGGCGTCCCGGGCCTCCTCGGCGTCTTCGGCGTCTTCGGCGTTTCCGGCGTCTTCGGCGCTCTTGCCGTCCTCGTCGCTCGCGGCGTCCTCGGCGTCCTCGGCCGCGCGGGCCAGGGCGTGGGCGGCCTGGCGCAGCACGCCCGCGCGGCCGGTCGCCGTGCTGCCGGCCACCCCCGAGAAGGCGGGGGCGGTGAGGGCGTGCGCGGAGTCGGCGCCGGTGGTCGCGGCCTCGCGGGGCTTGGCGTCGGCGTCCGCGTCGTCCCCGGTCGGGGCGGCGTCGGCCGGGGCGGCGTCGGCCGGGGCGGCGTCGGCCGGGGCGGCGTCGGCGCGCTCCGGCCGCGCGGAGCGCGGCACGGCGGGGCCGCCCCGCCAGCCCGCCTCGGTGAGCAGGGCGGCCGCGGACTCCACGCCGGGCTCGCCGAGCACACCGCTGTTGTCCCGGTACCCGACCTGGTCGTACATGGTCAGGTGGTTGCCGAGCGGCTGGACGGGCAGGCCCGCCGACTCCTGCGCCGCGGCGGCCAGCTCCTGGCGGTCGAGCGCCCGGGCGACGGCACGCCGCACGCGCTCGTCCGCCAGCGGGCCCGACGTGCCGTTGAGCGCGAGCTGGGTGTAGGCGGGGCGGTAGGCGCGGCGCACGGTGTAGGTGCGCAGGTTCCGCTGCGCGGCCTCCCGGGCGTCCCGCTCCTCGGCGTCCTTCCGTTCCTCGGCGCCCTCCCCCGGCTTCCCGTCCGCGTCCCCGTCCCCGTCCGCGCTTCCGTCGTCGACGCTGTCCGGGTCCGGCCCGCCGGTGCCCGGCGCGCTGGTGGGCCCGGCCTGCGGGGAGGACGCGGGGGGCGAGGCGACGCCCGGGGTGCGGGAGGGGTCGGCCGTGCCCCGGGGCCGGGCGGCGGCGATGCGCTCCGCCACGGACTCGCGCACCTCGGCGACCTCCAGCTCCCCGGCAGCCAGGGCGGCGCCGCGCTCGGCGTGCGGGACCTCGGTGAGCACGAGGGCGTCCAGCTTCGCCCGGTCGCCCCACCACTTCGGGTTGCGCTCCAGGGCGAGGGTGTCGGCCTCGGGGTCCAGCGTGCCGCCGCGCACGCGGAACGGGCCCGCCGCGAGATCCAGGCGCGTGCGCGAGGTGTCGTTGAACGCCCCCGGGTCGCCCATGACCGTGCGCGGGTAGAGCGGGGTGAACAGCGAGCGCCAGTCCCCGTGGGGCCGGGCGAAGACCACCTTGACCTGGTGCCGCTCCGGGCCCGCGACCACCTTGTGGATGCGCTCGTAACCGGCGGTGCGCGCCGTCCAGAAGGACGCGTCCGAGCCGCTGAGCGCCTTCCACTGGGCCTGGAAGTCGGCCAGGGCGATCGGGGTGCCGTCGCTCCAGCGGGCCTCGGGGTTGAGCGTGTAGACGACCGTCTGCTGCGGCTCGGTGTCGGTGACCTCGGCGGAGACCAGGTAGGCCGGGTGGGGGCGCGGGCGGGCCCGGCTGTCGAGCGTGAACAGGGTGGGCAGGGTGGCCTCGGCCACGCGCTCCGTGGCGGGCCCGGCGTCGGCGTGGAAGGTGTTGAGCGTCGCGGGGACGGCGTCCACCGCCCAGCGCACGGTGCCTCCGGCGCGCACCTGCTCGCGGCTGACGACGGCCAGGTCCCGCGCGGAGCCGCTCTTGCCCTCGCCGGTCTCCTCGTCACCGCCGCAGCCGGCCACGGCGAGCGGCAGCAGCAGGCACGCGGCCAGGACGGCCGCGCGGCGCCGGGGCACGGCACGGGTGGCGGGGACGGCTGGCATGGCGGCACACCTCCGGGAGCTTCTCGCCCACCCCCCGGTCAGGGGGATAGGCGGCTCATCACACTTTCCGCCATCGAAGGGTGGGGGGACCGGCGGGCGGCGCAGGCGCGGCCGTCCGGAGGCGCAAGGCCACCCGGTTGGCGGCGCCCGCCCGCCGGGCCCCCTCGCACGTTCCGGCCGCCCCGCGGCGCGGCCGACCGGCCGCGCCCGCCGGTCGCCGCCCTGTGGACCCGGGCCGCGCCCGGCGGCCCGGGTTCACAGGGCCGGGTAGGCGTCCAGCAGCGCGTCCACGGTGTCGGGCGGCTTGGGCCCGCCGTCGTGCGGGAGGGGCAGCTCGAACCAGACGGCCTTGCCGCGCGGGGTGCGGCGGCTGCCCCAGGCGGTGGACAGCAGGTCCACGAGTTGCAGCCCGCGGCCGCCCTCGTCGGTCTCCCGCGCCCGGCGGCGCCGGGGCTGGACGAGGCCGGCGTCCCACACCTCGCACACCAGCGTGCGGTCCAGCAGCAGCCGCAGCCGGATCTCCCCGTCGCCGTGCCGCAGGGCGTTGGTGACCAGCTCGCTGACGAGGAGCTCGGTGGTGTCCACCAGCGCGTCCAGGTGCCAGTCGGCGAGCTGGTCGCAGGCCAGGTCCCGGGCGCGGGCGACCGACCGGGCCTCGGGCGCCAGCCGCCAGTCCCCCACCGCCGAGCGCGGCAGGCCCTGGACGCGGGCGAGCAGCAGCGCGATGTCGTCGTCGCCGTGCCGGGGCTCGACGCTGGCGAACACCCGGTCGCACACGTCCTCCAGCGGCCGGTCGGCGTCCCGCAGCGCGCCGCGCAGCCGCCGCAGGCCCTCGTCGAGCGACTGGCCGCGCGACTCCACCAGGCCGTCGGTGTAGAGGGCGAGGAGCGCGCCGTCGGGCAGTTCGACGTCGGTCTGCTCGAACGGCTCGCCGCCGACGCCCAGCGGCACGCCCCCGCGCACGTCCAGCAGCAGCGGCTGCTCGCCCCCGCCGCCCGGTCCGCCGGGCGGCTCGACGAGCACGGGCGGCACGTGTCCGGCGTTGGCGAAGGTGCAGCGCCGCGAGACCGGGTCGTAGACGGCGTAGACGCAGGTGGCGAGGTAGACCTCGGCCAGCTCGGCGGAGCGCTCCGGGGAGGCGCCGCGCCGCCGGTAGGGGGAGCCGCCCAGCCCGCGGGCGATCTCGTCCAGCCGTTCGAGCACCTCGGCGGGTTCCAGGTCCAGCAGGGCCAGGGTCCGTACCGCGGTGCGCAGTTCGCCCATGGTGACGGCGGCCCGCAGGCCGCGCCCCATGACGTCGCCGACGACGAGCGCGGTGCGGTGCCCGGGGAGTTCGATGACGTCGAACCAGTCCCCGCCGACCTCGGTGGCGGCCGTGCCGGGCCGGTAGCGGCAGGCGATGTCCAGGCCCGCCGCCTCCGGGTCACCGGGCGGGAGCAGGCTGCGCTGGAGGATCAGCGCGCGCTCGTGTTCGCGCCGGTACAGGCGGGCGTTGTCGATGCACACGGCGGCGCGGGCGGCCAGCTCGGCGGCGAGCGCGGCGTCCCGCTCGCCGAACGGCTCGCTGCCCTGGGCGCGGGAGAACTGCGCGAGCCCGAGCACCCGGTCGCGGGCCACCATGGGCACCGCGAGCGTGGAGTGCACGACGAGCCCGAACGGCAGCCCGGCGCCGGGGGGCCCGGCGGGCGGCGGGTCGACGCGCTGGACCCGCGCGGTGCGCAGCGCCGCGGCGTGCGCGGACTCGAAGGCGAACCGGTGCACCGCGCCCAGCGGCACGGTGTCCGGGTACGGCCCCTCGCCGACGCCGCCGACGCCGCCGACGCCGCCGACCGAGCTGGCCGACGCCACCCGGCGCAGCCGCCCGCCGGCCTCGCCGCCGCCGACCGGGCTCGGCTCCTCCCCGGTGAGCACGGTCTCGTACAGGTCGACCGAGGCGAGGTCGCAGAACTGCGGGACGGCCACGTCCAGGAGTTCGCGGGCCGTCTTCTCCAGGTCGAGCGAGTTGCCGATGCGGGCGCCGGCGGCGTTCAGCAGCGCCAGCGCCCGGCGTACGTCGTCCGGCTTGCCCGCCTCGACTGGCGTCTCGCTCACCGTCGCCCCTTCCTGTCGCGGCACACCGCCCCGCGCGCGCGCCGCGGGCTCCTGCCGTATCCGGCCCTCGGGCCGCATCCGGCCGCCCCGTTGTTCCGTCATCCGCCGTCCCGTCGTTCGCACGGCGCCCGGGCCGGGGCCCGGACGCCGAGAGCAGTGTGGCACCCGGGCGCCGCCACGGACACGGTGTCCACCGGACGGAGCCTGCCCCCGCGCCACCCGACCGAAGCGTCGGTCCGGCACCGCGGTGGCGCCGTGCCGACCGCGCGCGCCCCCTGCCCACCCGCTGCCTGCCTGCCCGTTCTCCTAACCGGGCGGGGCCAGCTCGAACCACACGGTTTTGCCGACGGGCCCGTGGCGGGTGCCCCAGCGCCGCGCGGACTGGGCGACGAGCTGCATGCCCCGGCCGCCCTCGTCGTCGTGCGCCGGCGTGCGGGCCCGGGGCGGGTCGGGCAGCGGGTCGGAGACCTCCACCAGCAGCGAGGGACCGCGCACCACCCGCACGCCGATGGGCCCGTGCGCGTACCGCAGGGCGTTGGTGACCAACTCGCTGACCAGCAGCTCCGCCGCGTCACCCAGGGCGTCCAGCCCCCAGGCGCGCAGCGTCTCGCGCACCACCCGGCGGGCCCGGCGCACGGCGAGCTTCTCGGCGGGGAACGACCAGGACGCGGCGCTGTCCTCGGGCAGCCCGCCGAGCTGGGCGAGCAGCAGGGCCACGTCGTCGGCGGACGCGGGCGGCCGGCCGCCGGAGCCCTCGGGGAGCAGCGCGATGACGTCGTCGCACAGGCGCTCGATGTCCAACTCGCCCCGGCGGCGGGCCAGGCGGTCGCACAGCCGGTCCAGGCCCACGCTGATGTCCTCGTGCCGCGTCTCGACGAGCCCGTCGGTGTAGAGGACGAGCACCGAGCCCTCCTCGACGGTGAACTCCTCCGAGCGGAACGCCACTTCGCCCACCCCCAGCGGCGCGCCCGAGGGCAGGTCGAGCGGGGTGGCGCCCCACCGGCCGGTGTCGGGGTCGGCGGTGAGCAGCAGCGGCGGCACGTGGCCGGCCTTGGCGATGTGGCACCGCCGGGTGGCGGGGTCGTACACGGCGTAGACGCAGGTGGCCATGAGGGGTTCGTCGGGGCCGTGCGCGAGGTCGTCGGCGAGGTCGTTGACGCGGCGCAGCAGGTCGTCGGGGGCGAGGTCGAGCCCGGCCAGGGTGCGCACGGCGGTGCGCAGCCGGCCCATCGTGGCCGCCGCCCGCAGTCCGTGGCCCATGACGTCGCCCACCACGAGGGCGACCCGGCCACCGGCGAGCGGGATGACGTCGAACCAGTCGCCGCCCACCTCGGTGCCGCTGCTGCCGGGCACGTAGCGGTAGCCGACGCGCAGGCCGGGCGGCGAGGGGACGTGCTGCGGCAGCAGGCTGCGCTGGAGCATGAGCGCGCCCTCGCGTTCGCGGACGTACAGGCGCGCGTTGTCCAGCGAGGCCCCGGCGCGGTCGGCCAGCTCCGTGGCCAGGGTGACGTCGTCGGAGTCGAACGGCTCGCGCTGGTCGGCCCGGCTGAGGACGAGCAGGCCCAGCACGATGCCGCGGGCGCGCAGCGGCACGGCGAGCAGGGAGTGGACGCCCAGGTCGACGGCGGCGCGCACCTTGGGGTCGCCGGGGTAGGTGGCGGCGGCCAGTTCCTCCTGCGAGCGGGCCAGGTGGGGGCGGCCGGAGGCCAGGACGGCGGCGAAGAACGACTCGGGCGCGAAGGCGATGTCCTGGCCGGCCCGCTGCATGCGCTCCACCTCGGGCCCCCCGCGCTTGCCCGCGACGCCGAGCTGGAGCAGCGGCACCCCGGACGCCTGGGCGTGGTCGGGCAGTTCCTCGCCGTAGACGATCGCGCCGTGCAGCATGACGCCCGCGTAGTCGCAGAACCGGGGCACCAGGGCCCCGGCCAGCGCCCGCGAGATGCGGCGGACGTCGAGCAGGTCACCGAGCGCCACCCCGACGTCGTCCAGCAGGGCCAGGCGTTGCCGGGCGCGCTCGACCTTCTCCAGCGCCTCCCGCCGCTCGGTGATGTCCAGGACGGTGCAGCTCGTGCCGATCACCTGCCCGGAGCGGTCGGTGAGCCGCGAGTACGACACCGAGCGGGCGCCGCGGCCGTCGGGGGCGGGCATCACCATGTCCACCAGCGTGCGGCCGGTGGCGAGCACGGTGTCCTGCACCCGTGAGACCTCCCGCGCCACCGCGGCGGGCAGCACGTCCTCCACGGTGCGGCCGAGCATCCGCTCCAGCGGGATGTCGTTCAGCCGCTCCATCGCCCTGTTGACCCGGACGAAGCGCTTCTGCTCGTCGAAGAGGGCGATGCCCAGCGGCGAGGAGTCGAACAGCGCGTCCAGGGCGGCCAGGTCGTGCTCGACGGCGCGCAGTCGGCCGGTCTCCACGACATTGGCCAGAATGAACGGCTCGCCGTCGGCGTCGGACAGCAGCGAGGCGTGGCCCTCGACCTCCACGCCGTGCCCGTCCCGGTGCAGCGCGCGCACCACGCCGCGCCACGGGCGGCCGCGCCGCAGCTCCGCGTGGACGCGCGCGGCCGCGTCCGGTCCGAGGGCGAAGCCGCCGCCTTCGGCGAGGAAGTCGGTGAAGGACCGCCCGGTGGTCTCCTCGCCGCGCCAGCCGAGCAGCTCCTCGGCGGCGGGGCTCCACAGCAGCACGCGGCCGCGGGTGTCCAGGACGACGACGCCGAAGCGCAGCGTGTGGAGGAGCGTCTCCGCCGCACCCGGTGCCTCGCTCACTGCGCCCACGTCCCCGTTCGGCTGGCCTCACCGGCACGTCTGGGGCGCGCCCCCGGCGAAGGCGGGCGGCCGCCCGCACCCCTCGATTGTGCCCGGCCTCAGCCGTGCGCACCGCTCGGGGTCTCGCCCGGCTGGTCCAGACGCTCCACCAGGTAGCGCTGGGCGCCCGTGGCCGCCCGCGCCGTGTCCCCGGCCCCGCCGTCCCCCGCCTTCGGGTCGGGGCCCGCGGGGCGTGCGCCGGAGCGCGGGCTGCCGAGCCGGTCGGCGAGGCGCTGGGCCTCCACCCGGGTCGCGCAGCGGCCCACGCGGTACCGGCTGCCGTCCGCCTCCTGCCGGATCACCAGCCACGGCAACGTGGCGGCCTCGTTCATCGACGCCTCCCGCGAAGGCGCGGTGCGGTGTGCGCTGGGATCTGCATATGCCCGAGCGTACGCCTGGGTTTCACCGAGCGCACTCGCCTAGGCACTTTCCGGCACGCTTTCGGCCAGCGCCCCGTCGTCGGGGCCGGCGCCGGGGGCGTGCGCCGGCGGGGCGATGCGCGCCCGCGCACGCGGCGCGCGACGGGCGCGCGCTCCTCCGGCGGAGGGCCGCGCGGGCAGCGCGGAGCGCACGCGGACCGGGAGGCGCGGCCGTCGACGGCGCGGGGGCCGCGCCCGGTGGGGCGGTCCCGGTGGGACGCGGCACCCCGGGCGCGTCGTCGTCCGCCCACGGCGGCGGGCACGGCGTCCGGCGGCGCGGGGACGGACCGTCGACCGCGTCATCACTTCGGGTGAATCACCGCACGGGCATTGCGGACGGATACGGAGAGTTGCCACGCTGTTGCCCACCGTCAAGCGGTGGGAGGACAAGGTGGCTTTCGGCGAGCAGCCCGCGTACCTGCGTGTGGCGGGCGACCTGCGTCAGAAGATCTTCGACGGTGTGCTGCCGCCGCACTCGCGCCTGCCGTCCCAGGCCAGGATCCGGGCCGAGTACGGGGTCTCGGACACCGTGGCCCTGGAGGCGCGCAAGGTCCTCATGGCCGAGGGGCTGGTGGAGGGCCGCTCCGGGTCCGGTACCTACGTGCGCGAATTGCCCGAGCCGCGGCGCATCGTCCGCGCGGGCTACCGGGCCTGCGGCCCCGACGGCGCCTTCCGGCAGGAGCAGGCGGACGACCAGGCGAAGGGCTCCTGGGAGTCGTGCAGCGAGCAGCGGGAGGCCGGTGCGGCGGTGGCGGCCCGGCTGCGCATCGCCGCGGGCGAGCGGGTGATGCGGACGCGCTACGTCTTCCGCACCGACGGCGAGCCGACGATGCTCTCCACCTCCTGGGAGCCGCTCGCGCTGACCGGCCGCACCCCGGTCATGCTGCCGGAGGAGGGCCCGCTGGGCGGCCACGGCGTGGTGGCGCGGATGGCGGCGATCGACCTCGTGGTGGACAACGTGATCGAGGAGGTCGGCGCGCGTCCCGGGCTGGCCGACGAGATGGCCGAGCTGGGCGGGATGGCCGGCCACTGCGTGCTGGTCATCTCCCGCACCTTCTGCGCGGGCGGCCTCCCGGTGGAGACGGCCGACATCGTCATCCCGGCCGACCGCTACCGCCCCACGTACCACCTGCCGGTGCGCTGACCGCCCGGGCCGTCGCCCGCCCGGGTGCCACACCCCGGCCCGCGCCTGGCGCGCGCCCCGGCGGGGCACGTCCGAAGACGCGGCGCCCGGGCCCCGGCACGCGGGTGGCCCCCACGGCAGGGGATGCCGTGGGGGCCGGTGTCAGCGCGTGGGGCGGGTGGGAGGGATCAGAACTGGAGCGACCAGGCGTCGATCTTGCCGGTGTCGTACCAGTAGTTGTCGGTGACGCGGAGCTTCCAGGTGCCGTTGGCGGCCGAGGAGGAGGCGTCGACCGTGTAGGTCTGGTCGATGTTGTCGGAGCTGCCACCGGTGCCGAAGTCCTTCAGGACGGCGGCGCTGCCGTTGGGCGCGACCAGTTCGACCTTCAAGTCACCGATGTAGGTGTGCTTGATGTCGACCCCGACCTTCAGGTCGGAGGGGGCGTTGCCGGACATGCCGGTGACGGCGATCGGCGACTCGACGGTGCGGTTGTCGTAGATCGTGACGTCGTTGGTGTTCTCGAAGTAGCCCTCACCCGGGTCGGGCGGGTTGCCCGGGTCGCCCTCGCCGACCTGGAGCAGCTTGTTCGGCGAGCCGGGGCCCGGGTTGCTGATCTTGCCGGTGACGGCGGCCGAGTCGAGCGCGGAGCCCACCTGCGTCGGCGAGGCGGACGGGTTCTCCCCGAGCACCAGCGCCGCGGCGCCCGCGACGTGCGGCGAGGCCATCGACGTGCCGGAGATGGTCCGGGTGGCCGAGCTGCTGCCGATCCACGCCGAGGTGATGTCCGAGCCCGGCGCGAAGATGTCCACCACGCTGCCGTAGTTGGAGAACGAGGAGCGCGCGTCGGTCCGCGTGCTCGACGCCACCGTCAGCGCCTCCGCCACGCGCGCCGGCGAGTAGTTGGACGCGTTGGCGTTCGAGTTGCCCGCGGCGACGGCGTAGGTGATGCCGGAGGCTATGGAGTTGCGCACGGCCTGGTCGAGCGCGGAGTTCGCGCCGCCGCCCAGGCTCATGTTGGCCACCGAGGGACCGCTGGCGTTGTCGGTCACCCAGTCGACGCCCGCGATGACGCCGGAGTTGGT
>NZ_JAPKFL010000047.1 GCF_026262575.1 Streptomyces marinisediminis | reverse complement strand
GCGCAGGATGAAGGGCTCCGGGGCGGCCCGCTCGCCCGCCGCGACGGTGACCGTGCGGCAGGGGCGCTCCGGCGCGCTGCTGCCGTCGGGTACGGCGGTGACGCACACCCGGTGCCGGTCGGGGCCGAGTTCGTAGAGGTCGCACCGCCCGGTGTCCCCGGTCACGCAGTCGGTGACCAGGAGGCCGTCGGCCGCGCGCACCGCCTCGAAGGTGACGCCGGGCACCGGGGCGCCAGCCGCGTCCAGGGCGGTGACGGCCACGCGCGCCGGGTCCGCCGTGCCGGCCGCGCACCGCACCGTGGCTGCCGTGAGCCGGCCGCCGTACCGGCCGGCGCCCTCGGTCAGCTCAAGCCGCAGCGCCGTGACGGTCAGGGCACCGTCCGCGCCGAGCGAGCGCTCGTTGAGCACGACGCGGCCCACCCCGTCGGGCAGCTCCACGACCGTGCCGGGCGCCGCGTCCGCGGGCAGTGCCACCGCGGGCTTCCCGGGCGCCGGGGTGAACGTGGCGTCGCGCACCCCGGAGCCGCCCGCGGGCGCGAGGTCGGGCGCCGCGGCGCAGGAGGCGGTGACCGGCCCCGTGCGCAGGCGGCCCGCCCCCACGTGCAGGTCGAGTGCGGCGAGGCGGGCCGCGGCCTGCACGGTGCCCGCCGCCCGGTCCCCGCTCGCGCTCGCCCGCGCTCCCCGCGCGGAGCCGACCCCGCTGAGCAGGACGCTGTCGGTCGAGGCGGTGGAGGCGAGGCCGGGGAAGCGAGCCTGCCCCGCGCCCACGTCGACGCGTCCGCCCGGCCGGGTCAGTTCGGCGGAGAGCGCGGAGGCGGTGGCGGAGCCGTCCGCCGCCTGGGCCGCCCCCGCGGCCCAGACGACGAGCACCCCGACCACGGCGGCGACGGCGACCGCTGCCCTGCGCACGGTCCGACGGGCGGTGCGGTGCATGGGCGTCCCTTCTGGAAGTCCGGCAGGGGAGGGACCGGACGGCCGACTCGTCGCGCACCCGGCGGGGCCGACGGCTGCACGGCGACCATGCCATATGACTAGTGCGCTTCCGGGGCTCCGCCACCGGCGTCCCGCCGGAATTCCCCCGCCCGGCGCAACCCACCCACCGCGACGCCCGCTGTCCGACCCATGCCGGACAATGGGCCACGCCGCCCGGAGCCCGCGGACGCCGGCCGGGGCGGAGGAGGACGGCCCGGCGTCGGCGCGTGCCGGCGCGGCGGGGACGGACGGCACGGCGAGCGAGCGGCCCGGCGAGGCGGCCCGGCACGGCACGGGAACGGAAGGGACAGCACATGGCGGTGTGGGACGACCTGGTGGGCCAGGCCCGGGTGGCCGAGCAGCTCACCGCCGCCGCCCGGGACGCGGACGCCCTCGTCACCGCCCACGCCGCGGGGGACGCCGCCGCGGAGGCCGCCGTCTTCGCCGGTTCCGCGATGACGCACGCCTGGCTGTTCACCGGCCCGCCCGGCTCCGGGCGCTCGACCGCCGCCCGCGCCTTCGCCGCCGCCCTGCAGTGCGTCAGCCCCGACCGCGCGCTGGGCGGAGCGCCGGGCTGCGGCTTCTGCGAGGGGTGCCACACCGCGCTCGTCGGCACCCACGCGGACGTCGACGTCGTCCGCACCGAGATGCTGTCGATCGGTGTGAAGGAGACGCGCGAGCTGGTGCGCCGGGCCCAGCTCTCCCCGGCCGGCGGCCGGTGGCAGGTCATCGTGCTGGAGGACGCCGACCGGCTCACCGAGGGCGCGGGCAACGTGCTGCTGAAGGCGGTGGAGGAGCCCGCGCCGCGCACCGTGTGGCTGCTGTGCGCGCCCTCCACCGAGGACGTGCTGCCCACCATCCGCTCCCGCTGCCGCCACCTGGGCCTGCGCACGCCCCCGGTCGACGCCGTGGCCGACCTGCTCGTGCGGCGCGACGGGATCGAGCCCGCCCTCGCCGCCGCCTGCGCCCACGCCACCGGCGGCCACATCGGCCGGGCCCGCCGGCTGGCCACCGACGAGCGGGCCCGCGCGCGCCGCGCCGCCGTCCTGCGCCTGCCGTTGCGCGTGGAGACCGTCGGCGGCTGCCTGGGCGCCGCCCAGGAGCTGATCGAGGCGGCCGAGGAGGACGCCAAGCAGGTCGCCGAGGAACTGGACGCGCGGGAGACGGAGGACCTGCGTGCCGCGCTCGGCGCGGCCGAGGGCAAACGCCTGCCGCGCGGCACGGCCGGCGTCATGAAGGAGCTGGAGGACAAGCAGAAGCGCCGCGCCACCCGCACCCAGCGCGACTCGCTCGACCTCGCCCTCACCGACCTGGCCGCCTTCTACCGCGACGTGCTCGCCCGCCAGATCGGCGCCGCGTCCGCCCGTCCGCCCGCCGGGGCGGACCACGAGCTGACGGCCGCCGAGGGCGTCGCCCGCGTCGCCGCCGCCTCCCGGCCGGAGGAGACACTCCGGCGCATGGAGGCGATCCTGGAGTGCCGGGAGGCCCTGGACCGCAACGTCGCCCCGCTCCTGGCCGTCGAGTCGATGGCGCTCGCGCTCCGCGCGGGTTGATCCGGCGTTATACGCTCCCAGGTACCGATCGGCACCGGAACCGCCCGGTCGGTACGAATCTGTCCCCGACGGGCGAGGGTGGACGATGGCACACCGGCGGCTCTACCGCGTCTTCGGCGCGGCGCTCGCGGCAACCCTGCTGCTGAGCTCCTGCACCGGGCAGGACGACGAACCCTCCGCCGACCGGTCGAACACGGCCGCCGGGGAGCGCGGAGTCAGCCGGGTGCTCGAACCGCTCCCCGCCGAGATCCCCGACGAGCTGCGCCCGTACTACGACCAGGACCTCGCCTGGAAGGACTGCGGCCCCAGCGGCTTCCAGTGCGCCACCCTGCGCGCCCCGCTCGACTACGCCGCCCCGGACGCCGCCGACGACGTGGAGCTGGCCGTCATCCGCTCCCGCGCCACCGGCTCCGGCGAACCGGCCGGCTCCCTGATGGTCAACCCCGGCGGGCCCGGCGCGTCGGCGGTGGACCTGGTGCGCTCCTTCGCCGGCGTCGGCTTCCCGGCCGAGGTGCGCGAGCGGTACGACATCGTCGGCATGGACCCGCGCGGCGTCGCCGGCAGTGAACCCATCGAATGCCTGTCGGACGCGGCGATGGACGAGCACACCCAGGTCGACGTCACCCCGGACAGCGCCGCCGAGACCGACGCGCTCCAGCGCTCGAACGACGCGTTCGCCCGCGGCTGCGCCCAGGACGCGGGGGACCTCCTCGGCCACGTCTCCACCGTCGAGGCCGCCCGCGACATGGACGTGCTGCGCGAGGTGCTCGGCGACGAGAAGCTCACCTACGTCGGCTACTCCTACGGCACCCTGCTCGGCGCCACCTACGCGGGCCTGTTCCCCTCCCGCTCCGGGCGCCTGGTGCTGGACGGCGCCATGGACCCCTCGCTGCCCGCGCAACAGCTCAACCGCGACCAGACGGCGGGCTTCGACACCGCCTTCACCGCGTTCGCCAAGGACTGCGTGCAGCGCGCCGACTGCCCGCTCGGCCAGGAGGGCACCCAGGACGCGGCCGACCGGCTCGACGCGTTCTTCGCCGACCTCGACGCCCAGCCGCTGCCCACCGGCGAGGAGCGCGAGCTCACCGAGTCGCTGGCCACCACCGGCGTGATCAGCGCCATGTACACCGAGCAGTACTGGCCCCGGCTGCGCGAGGCCCTCGCCACCGCCCTGGACGGCAACGGCGCGGGCCTGCTCTCCCTGGCCGACGCCTACTACGAGCGCTCCCCCGACGGCTCCTACGGCAACCTGATGTACGCCAACGCCGCCGTCAACTGCGTCGACCAGCCCGCCCCCTTCGACGGCCCCGCCGCCGCCGAGGACGCCGTCCCCACCTTCCGCGAGGCCTCCCCCGTCTTCGGCCGCAACTTCGCCTACGCGACGCTCATCTGCACCGACTGGCCGGCCGAGCCCACCGGTGAGGCCCACCGCATCGAGGCCGCCGGCGCCGACCCGATCCTCGTCGTCGGCACCACCCGCGACCCGGCCACCCCGTACGTGTGGGCCGAGGGCCTGGCCGCCCAGCTCGACTCCGCCGCCCTGCTCACCTACGACGGCGACGGCCACACCGCCTACGCCCGCGGCGTGGCCTGCGTCGACAGCACCGTCAACGCCTACCTCCTGGAAGGCACCGTCCCCGCCGACGGCAAGCGCTGCTAGACCCCGGCACGAGCACCCCGCCAACCCGTGTAAACTGTTCCGCGCTGCACCCCAGCAAGCCGCCTTAGCTCAGTCGGCCAGAGCGACGCACTCGTAATGCGTAGGTCAAGGGTTCGATTCCCTTAGGCGGCTCAGAGAAAGGCCAGGTCAGACACTGTCTGACCTGGCCTTTTCTGTTGCCGGGGCGTGGGCGGGCGTGCGGCTGGGGCGCTGCGGGTTTGCTTGCGTGAGCGATGCGTGAGCGGAGGGGCGGCGAGGAGGTTGACCTGAGTAACTCCAGCACAGGGCGACCGGCGCTACCCGCTGGTCAGGTCAGGTCAGGTCAGGTGCGGTGGCGGGTCGGCGTGGAGGTAATACTTGTCCGCTTACGGCCTACGTGCGTCGTCGATGCCAAGGGCACCGTCCAGCTGTGCTGATCACGACATATGCCGATGTGGTGCTGCTCGCACTCAGATGCCGGAACGACTTCGCCCCCGACCCCGGCCGCAGCCCGCACCGCGACCTGAAGGCGGTGGAAAGGCAGCTCGCGGCCCAGCTCGACCAGCCGGTGGCCCTGCTGGGCGACCGGGCGCCGAAGAACACCATCTGGCACTGCCCGGTCCGTGCCGCACCGGAGGGCCCGATCCTCACCGATGCCCAGTGGGCGGACATCGCCCGCCGAATGGTGGCCGCCGCCGGTCTCGCCTCCGACGGGGACGGCCAGGCGTGCCGCTGGGTGGCGGTACGGCATGCCGAGGACCACATCCACATCGCCGCCACACTCGTCCGCCAGGACGGCCGCCGCCCCGACCGGGGCCACGACTACCGCGCCGTCCAGAGGGAGGCACGAAGAATCGAAGCCGACTACGGGCTTCGGCGCTTGAAGCCCGGGGACGGCACCGCGGCCAAGCGCCCCACCAGCAAGGAATACTTCAAGGCCAAACGGCAGGGCCGGGACGCCACCGCGCGGGAGGTCCTGCGCCTGCGGGTCCGTCGCGCGGTGGCCGCCGCCACCGACGAGGCCGGGTTCTTCGCGCTGCTGGCCGCCTCCGGCGTGGAGGTGCGCCTGAAGGCCGGGCCGTCCGGCGACCTGCTGGGCTACAGCGTCGCCCTGCCCGGCGACACCAACGGCCAGGGCGAGCCCGTGTGGTACTCCGGCTCCACCCTGGCCGGCGACCTCTCCCTGCCCCAGGTCCGCCAACGCCTGGGCACCCTCACCCCCGAGCCGGTACCCGCCCGCCCGGCCGATCCCTGGCACCGGGCCACCGCGGCCACCGAGCGCATCCCTGCACACCTCACCGGCAGCGACGACAGGGTGGCGCAGGGGCAGCTGGTCGCCCTCGGCGGAGCCTTGGACCTCCTGCCGGTTGCCGCACCGGCCGGCCTGCGGGACGAGCTGGAGCAGGCCGCCGTCGCCTTCGAACGCGCCATCCGCTCCCGCATCACCGCGGACCTCGACAGCGCCCGCGCCCTGCGCCGCAGTGTTCAGATGATCGTGCGCGACCCCGCCCCGGCGGACGGCGCCGGGCTGGCCATGCTGCTGGACGCCGCGCTCCTCGCCGTGGCCTACGCCAGGCACTGGCACCGCACCCACCGGCACGCCCAGCAGGAAGCAGCCGCCGAGCAGACCCTGCTCCACCTCCAGACCGCCTACACACGAATCGCCGGGCCGGTCCTGGACCACTTCGCCCACCGCACCCCCAGCCTCCAGACCAAGCAACGCCTCGCCCTCCATCTCCAACGGGCGGCCCCCGAGCACGCCGAGCGCATCCTGAACGACCCCGCCTGGGACGCCCTCGCCGCCGTGCTCGCCGACGCCGAGACCACAGGCCACAAAGCCGCCACCCTCCTCGAACCAGGCCCTGGGCCAGCGCACCCTGAACGACGCCCGCCACCCTGCCCGCACCCTGACCTGGCGCATCCACCGCCTCGGCCAAACGCCACGCCCCCAGCCCACAAGCCCAAGCAGCCAGAGCACGCACCACCGCGCAGCACCCCGCCGCTCCAGACCCGCAGCCGTCCCGGACGCGGCACCGCTGACCACACCGAGCGGACCGCTGTGCCGCGTCTTCCCTTCCGGAGACATGGGAGGCCGGTTCCTTGCTAGCGTCGGACGGCCGGCAAGGAGGTTCCATGTCATCTTCCGCGCCTGCCGCCGCACAGGCCGACCTGAGAATCGAGCCGGTCGACGCTGTGCTCGACGATGTCGAGCGTTCCCTCCGGACCCGGCTGGACCGGGACACGCTGGTGCGCAAGCGGCGCTCGCTAGGCGCGCGGACGGACCGGGGCACATGGGTGCGCATTGAGCGGCGCCGGATGGAGAAGATCGGAGGCCAGGGCTGGAACGGCACCGAGTGCGCGGCCGTCCTGGGAGGAGTCGCGCAGCCCCGGTGGCACCGGGCGGTGGTGTGGCGCCAGCCGGACGGTGCCGCGATGTGGCGGGCGGACGAGACCGATCTGCTGCCCGGCGCGCCGATCGGCACCAGCGTCCTGGCCTCCGACCCTGGGCTGCCGGATGCGTGGTGGCAGGCGCTGAAAGCCTCGCTGGACGCGCTGGCCGCCCACCGCACGAGCCGCGTCGCCACCCCGGACACCGTCACGATCACCCAGCGGGGTGTCACCGAGGCGGTCCGCCGCTTCCTGCCCGACGGCATCGATACGACGGTGAGCCAGTGGCGGCCCGCGCACGCGGACCTGAACTGGGCGAACATGACCGGCCCGGAGTTCTGCCTGTTCGACTGGGAGGACTGGGGCATGGCACCCCGAGGGCTGGATGCCGCGTCCCTGTGGGGCAATTCCCTCGCCGTCCCGGCTCTGGCCGAACGCATCCGCCAGGAGCGGAGCCGCGACTTGGAGAGCCGGGACGGCAAGCTGATGACCCTGTTCGTCTGCGCGAAGATCCTGGCCCCGGATGCCCACCCCGAGGACCCCCGCCTGGAGCCGGCACACCGGACGGCGGCGCGGATCGCGGAGGAACTTCAGGCCCGCTGACGGCCCGTCCGCTCGCGGAGAAGCCGCCGGTACGTGCGCAGGCTGCCGACATCCGCCTCGTACCGCAGGGCAGTGACCAGCTCCGCCAGGTGGGACGGGTCGTCCGTGCCGACGGCGACCCTCCCCACCTGCGGCAGCCGGTAGGCGATGCGGAACGCGGCCTGTACGGCGGAGAGACCGTCGTCAGGGTCTTGGACGAAGACCCACGGGTCGAAGGTCTTCCACAGCGGGTCTCCGGTCCCGCCTCCGAAGGGGCTCATGCCCCACAGCTGATCGAGGCCGAGGCCCCATCGTGCTGCCAGGGCTTCCGACGCTTCCAGGACGTCGATCGGAACCAGGAGCCCCGCTCGGACCATGAGCACGTCGGGCCTGGGCATGGTGTCGTCCACGAGGCCGGGCAGTGGGCGGGGGTCCCATGAGGAGACGCCCCAGACCCCGCACAGCCCGTCCGCCGCGGCTTTCTCCAGGGCGGCGCACGCCGTACCCAGCGCTTCCTGACAAGCGGAGGAGCGTTCGGGCAGGGAGCGTTCCGGATTGTGCAGGAACACCAGATCGGGGACGCGTCCGAGATCACGGTTGGTCTGTTCCACCGCTGCCCGGAGCCTGCCGGGGTCGAGTGAGTGCTCGGCCCCGCCGGCGGCCGGGAAGAATCCGACCTTGGTGGAGACCGTGAAGCGGGGCAGGAGGTCGCCCCCCACCTTCGCCAGGGCGGTGTGGGCCGAGAAGCCGTGGTAGTTGAAGCTGGTGTCGATCGCCTCGACGCCGAGTTCCAGTGCGCTGGTGAGGATCAGGCGCTCATGACGAGATCGGTGTAGCCCGAGGACAACTCGGGGGTCAGGCTCGCGCACAGTTCCTCCTCCACCAGGATCTTCGCCAGGGCTCCCACCTCGGCGCCCACGACCTGGGCGGCCTCGTCCAGCCGCACCGGGTGGCCGCTCAGGAGCAGGCGGAGTCCGGGCAGGGCCTTGGAGGCGAAGGTGAGTTTCTTGCCTGCGGCCACCACGGTGACTGTCTCCTGCTCCTCCTGGATCAGCGGCGGGAACTCGCTGACACACACCACGGCCTCAAGCGGCCCGAAGATCTCCAGGAAGGGAACGTGCCGACCGGAGGGAGCCTCGCGCTCGCGGAGCCGGAGGAACTCCGCCGGGCCGCGTGCGTCGAGCAGCCGGGAGGCCGCGTCGGTCAGCCGCCGTTCCTGGACCTGCTGCTCCTCCGGGCTGCCCCAGCGGTCGAGGTCATGGCGGAACACCTCCTCCTGGCGGGACCAGTCGGCGAGCCAGGTCAGCCAGCTCACGGCGGTGCGCTTGGCGAACCCGAAGGTCACGTGGGTGCTGTGGCCGCCGCCCCGGCCCGCCCGGGTGGCGGCGTGCCAGTAGCCGCGGGGAATGTGCATGACGTCGCCGGCCTTCATGGTGCCGGTCCACACGATCTCCTCGCTGGGGGTGTTGTTCCGCTCGGCGTCCCGGAACATGGGCACGGGCCGTGACGTGCCACGCACCTCCCACTGCTTCTCTCCGGCGAGTTGCACGATGAGGACGTCGTGGTCGTCCCAGTGCAGGTCGAAGCCGGAGGCGTCGTTGGTGGTCAGGTACATGTTCGCCTGGACGTGCTCCCGGGACCACCACTGCAGGGCTCGGCACGTCACTTCCATCGTGGGGCCGAAGACGTTCGACTGGTCCAGGACCAGCGTCGCACCCTCGCGCAGCAGGCTGCCCACGCGGCGCATGTCGGCCATCGGTATCGCCTGGCCCCGGGGTGTGACCTGCCGGTCCAGGTACGCGTCGGGGTGCAGCTCCTCGCCGCCCTTGAAGAAGCGGAACTGCGGGTTGGCCAGGCTCCGGCGCATGACCATGTCGAGCAGGCGCGCGGGCGTGAGCAGTCGGGTGACGAGCTGGGGGTCGCCGACGCTTCCCCGGGCGAAGTCCTTTCCGAGCGGGGCCGGGCCGTCCCACCCCAGCGCCTCTTCGACGGCGCGGACCAGACGGTGCTCCATGGGCTGTTCCCTTCCTTGCGTCAGATGGGAGGTGGAAGGTGGAGGAGCCGCGTGCGCGGCCCCTCCACCGGAGAGCCGGCGGTTACGCCGCGTGGTTCAGGCCGTCGCCACCGGGCCAGGGGCCGTCACCGGAGCTGCCCTGCCCCGGGTCGGAGGCGCTGCTGTCGTGCCGGTCGTGGACGCTCGCGAGGACTTCCACGGCGACCAGAAGACCCTCCTCCACGGAGGGGGTGGTGTCTCCCACTTGGTGCTCCTTCCTCTACCGGTTCTCCCGCCGGGTTCGGCGGGAAGCTGTGGTGTGCGGAGGTGCTGGTGTTGCCGGGGCCGCCCCGTGGCTGTAGGGGAGTCGTCCACGGGGACGGGGTAGGAGGGGGCGGCTCGCCGGCCCGGGCGGTGTTCAGCCGCGACGCGGGAAGCCGCCTCGTGCTCGGTGCCTTCCTCCACGCCGCCTGCCGGGCGACTCGGCTCCGGCGGGAGCGCCAGGGTGCGCGGAGCGCGTCGGTGCGTCGTTGAGGAGGACGGCTTGCCAGACCTGCTCCTGTAGCTTCCGGATGCAGGGGCCGCAGGCGTACATCGGTGCCTGGACACCGGCCACGTTCACGGGACCGATCCACAGGACGCGGGTCCACCGCCGGCCGCAGTAGAGCCAGCAGGAGCCGTCGACCCACCGGTTTCCGTCGTCGGTGGCCGCCGGGGCGGGAAGCCCGCCCCGGGCGAAGTCGGGGATGCCCGGTGCCGCCCTGTGTGGCCCGGCCGGTTCCGGAAGCACGGTGCTCCCCCCGGGGGGTCAGGTGCCCTGGGTGGGCACGGGGCGGGACTCGTCTTTCTCGGAGTCGGCGAAGAGGAGGGTGGGCTCGGAGAGGATGTCGCGGCCCGCCTCGCTCTTGTAGATCTCGTCGACGCTGCCGAACCGGGCCTCGGAGTAGTCGAGTTCGAGGAGGGCGGCGGCCTGGCGGACCGATGCCTCGTCCGGGCCCTCGATCTCGACGAAGGTGGGGAGGTCCGGCCAGGTGTCGAAGTCGAAGACGACCTCGCCCAGGCGCCACTCCTCCCGGTAGTTCTCCTGGTAGCGGACCTCGCGCAGCCCGATGCGGCGAAGGATCTCGGCCATGGCGTGCAGGTCGGCCACATCGGTCTCGACCTCGGTAGTGCCGTCGATGGTGGTGGCGTCGGTGACCTGCTTGAGCGTGAGCGTGGACCGGGTGCCCTCGTTCCGCAGGCGGATCCAGGCGCCGACGTCGAGGGCGTCGTTCTCGAAGATCTTGCGGGTGAGGAGGGTGCGCGGGAGCACCCGGACGGCACCGAGCCCGGTCAGCCTGGTCTGCAGGTCGGTGACGTCGACGGCGAGGAACTTCGCTTCGTACTCGTGCTTCATGAGTCCTTCTTCCCGTGACAGTGGGAGGGGCCGGGCGTACGGGCCGCGAGGATCAGACCCATGCGATGGGTGTGGTCCTGGAGCCGGCCGACGTGGGCCCGCTCGGTGAACTCGTTCGTGCGCAGCGTGAGCAGCACGTTCCAGTCGCCGATGAAGTGGCGCCGGAGCCTTTCCGGGGACGTGTAGTGCTCGACCAGGTGGTGGCGGTGCTCGACGGGCATCATGAACTCCGCGCCGAAGAGGCCGCCCGGACCGACCAGGCGCTGCATGTGGTGGACGAACTCGGCGAGCGGGCGGTGGTGGTTGGCACTGTAATGCCAGGAACAGCTCGTCCAGACCGCGTCGCAGGGCGTGCCCGGCGGTTCGTTCTGGAGGAAGTCGACCTCGACGACCTGCACGCGGTCGTGGAGCTCTTCAAGTTCGAGCCGGTCGGTCAGGCCCATCGCGTGGGTGTGCTCCTCACCCGGAAGGCGGACCTCGCCGCCGTGCAGGGCCAGCGGGTCGCGTTCGATGGCGATGACGCGGTAACCGGCGGCTGCCAGCGGCAGGACGAACTTGCCGTCGCTCGCGCCGACGACCGCGACGGTGGCGTCAGCGGTGGCGTGCTCCCTCAGCGCGGCGAGGAACTGGGGGAAGAAGGTGAGGGTGTGCTCCCACAGGCTCTGTGTCCGCACGGTGGTGGGCTCCTTGCGTGTCGATGGTGAGGATCGCCCGGAGGACTTCGTCGGGGTCGAGGCCGGTGGTGTCCACACGGTGCATCGGGAACCGGGCGTAGGCGGCGGTGAGCCGGTCGACGGTGGCCTCGGCGAGAGCGTCCCAGTGGGTCACCGGCTTGTCCCGCCCGGCCAGGCGCCGCCGGCGCTCGTCCTCGTCGCAGACCAGGTGGTAGGTGACGGGCTGCGGCAGGTCGGGCGGCAGCGTGATCCCGAGGCGGGTGCCGAAAGCGTGGTGGGTGGCCAGGCAGCGGGCGAAGTAGCTCTCCACGACGACCGGGATGCCGAGGGCGAGATGGCGCCGTATTTCGTCGGCCGCGGTGAACAGTGCGGAGAGGTAGAAGCACGTCCGTGCCTCGACGTTCCCCCGCGTGTCCACGTCGCGCCGCAGGCGCTGGTAGGCGGGCGGTACGGTCGGGACCAGCACCGCGCCACGGGCCGCCGCCAGCATCGGCGCGATGGTCGACTTGCCGGTGCCGCGGAGTCCTTCGAGGCTCTCGAACAGCGGGCGTTCAGACACGGCCGTACACCACGTCCGGCACCGCGAGGGCCAGTTCGTCGGTGGCGGTGGGCCGGTGGGCGATGCGATTGGCGCGCTTGTCGTACCAGAAGGCGTGCGCGTCCCTGCCGACGGCCTTGCAGGACATGGTGAGCGCACCGCGCGGGTCGGCCTCGATCCGCTCGATCTCGGTCGGGCCGCCGGCGGGTGCGCAGACCTCCGGGGCGCCGTGCTCGGACAGGTCCTCGTCGACGACCACCTCGATGGCCGGCTTGGCCTCCCGGAGCCGCTCGCGCAGGCGGGCGTACGCGGCGGGGTCGGTGACCAGGAGCTCCGGGTGGGCGGCGGCGTTACCGACCGGACGCAGGCAGTGCAGCTTCAACTGCCGTACCCCGAAGTGTTCCAGGACGCGGGCCAGCGGCAGTACCTCGTCGATGTTGCGGGAGGTGACCGTCATGGTCGCGCCCGTGGGGACGCCGAGTTCCCGGGCGAGGTCGAGCGCGTTCAGCGCGCTCTGGTAGCTCCCGGACCTGCGGATGTGGTCGTTGGTCGAGCCGACACCCTCCAACGAGACCCGCAGCAGGTCCAGGTGCGGGGCGATCTCGGCCAGCCGGCGCTCGATCCGGTAGCCGTTGGTACAGATCTCGACCCGCAGGCCCAGCTCCCGCCGGGCGTGCCGGACCACCCGGGCGAGGTCCTTGTAGACGAACGGCTCGCCGCCGAGGAGGGTGACGGCCTCGGTGCCGTACCGGTTCCGCATGAGCGTGAGGAGGTTGGCGGCCTGCTCGGCGGTGAAGGCGTCGGCGTGCTGGAGCCGGGTGCCGTGGAAGCAGTGCAGGCACTCGAAGTTGCAGCAGTACAGCAGCTGCAGGTACAGCATCCGGATCCTGCGGATACCGGTGACTTCCGCGATCACGTGGGCCTCCTCCGGCCAGTCGCCTGGTTGGAGACCCGATGGTGGCGGAGCGTACGGGGACCGCGTCACCGCGTATCCGGACGCTCCGAGGACGTCCCGGGACGTTTTCAGCGCGCCGCGAAGGACTCCAGGATCCTCAGGAGGTCCGCGGTGTCCGACAGGTCGGGCAGTACGGCGGGCGCGCCGGCGGCGGCCAGCTCCTCGGCGCTGTGGATGCCCGAGGCGACCGCGACGATCCCGGAGCCCGTGGTGAGCGCGGACTCCACGTCCCGTGGCGTGTCACCCACCAGCACCACGGGCACGTCGGAACGCACACCGCGAAGAAGGCGGGCGCGCTCCCGGGCGACGGCCACGAGGTCGGGGCGCTGGAGCGCGTCGGCACCGTAGGCTCCGACCGACAGGTCGAGCAGAGGGTCGAGGTCGAAGGCCGACAGCTTCACCCGGGCGTTGGCCGCGATGTTTCCGGTCAGGATCGATGACACCCAACCGTCCTGTACCGAGACGGCCTTGAGCGCGTCCCGTACGCCCGGCAGAGCCGTCCCACGCCTGCGCAGCTCCTCAAGCCGCTCCTGGCCGGCGAGGGCGAGGGCGGCCTCGACGGCGGCCCAGTCCGGCTCGGGCGGACCCTCACGCAGGAACATCTCCCGCATGATCAGGCGGTCCGTGCGGCCCTCGGTCCGTGCCGGTCCGGTCGGCGGACGACCCGCCAGCGCCGAGAACGCGGCCGCGTAGATCTCCTTGCTCACCCCTGCGTTGTCGATGAGCGTGTGGTCGATGTCCCACAGGACGATGAGCTGCATTCCGCCAGGGTAAGCACCCGGGCGCGGCACCGGCCTCACAGGAACGTCCCATAACGTCCTTGCCCGATCACGCCCGCCTCGGCTTCCATGGGCCCTGTGAACGAGCGACTTCACTCCGTACTCGCCCAGCGCGGCGTCCCGCCCGAGTCGCTTGCCGAAGCCTGCGGGGTGGACCCCAAGACCGTCAGCCGCTGGCTGGGCGGGCGCGTACCCCATCCGCGGCACCGCTTCCGTGTCGCGCAGCACCTGCGGGTGGAGGAGACGTTCCTCTGGCCCGCCCCGCAACCCCGGACCGGCCGCCCCGCCGCAGGATCAGGCGCCGAACTCGTCGGCACCTACGCCAACCGCGCCAGCGTTCCCCGCGAGATGTGGCTCTCACTGCTGCGGGAGGCCCGGAAGGAGATCGGCGTACTCGTCTTCTCCGGCACGTTCTTCGCCCAGTCCAACCCGCACGTCGCCAAGATGCTCGCCGAGCGCGCGGCCGACGGCGTTCGGGTCCGCCTGTGCTTCGGCGACCCGACGGGCCGGGCGGTTGCCGTCCGGGGCCGGGAGGAAGGCATCGGCGACACCCTCGCCGCCAAGATCCGCGCCTCCCTGACCTACTACCGCTCCCTGCTCTCCGAGGAGGGATGCGAGGTGCGGCTGCACGACACCACGCTCTACACGTCGATGTTCCGCTACGACGACCACCTGCTGGTCAACCCGCACATCTGGGGACAGCCGGCCAGCGCCAACCCCCTGCTCCACCTCCAAAGAGTCGACGCCTCCGGGTGGTTCGACAACTACGCTCAGAGCTTCGACGCCGTCTGGGCCGGTGCCCGGCCCTGGACACCCGACCAGGAGGGGATGGCCGCCCATGGGCAGGACTGAGTACTACCACGACCCCGACGCCCCCAAGGCGAACACCCTCATCCCCGCCAGCAACCTGCTCGTCGTTGACGAGGACGGCGCCATCCTGCTCCAGCGCCGCCGCGACACCGGCCAGTGGGCCCTGCCCGGCGGCGCCCAGGACATCGGCGAGACGGCAGCCCAGTGCGCGGTGCGCGAGTGCCTGGAGGAGACCGGCATCGTCGCCGAGATCACCGGCTTCCTCGGCGTCTACACCAACCCCCACCACATCGTCGCCTACACCGACGGCGAGATCCGCCAGCAGTACGAGACCACCTACATCGGCCGCCCCGTCGGCGGCGAACCCACGATCAACGACGAGGCCGACGGCGTCCGCTTCGTTCCCCCGGCCGACCTCGACCGGTACGACATCCACCCCAGCATGCGCCAGCAGATCGGCGACTACCTCGCCGGCACCTACCCCCGCCTGGACTGAGCAGCCAGCGCATCCTCCACCCGACCCACCGCGGCGAAGATCTCCGGCGCCGCCCGGCGGATGAACCGCCCCACCACACTGGCGTCCCCGTAGCGGCCCCGGATCTCGGCCACCCGCTCCTCGGCGGTGGTCCGCTCGCCGTCGGGCGTCGTCGTCATGTCGCAGTAGACCAGCGCGTCCACCAGCAACTGGTTCTCCAGCAACGGGAACTCCGCCTCCAGCACCTCCCGCAGTCCGCGCTCCTCGGCCTCCAGCGGCGCGAACGAGTGGTTCGCCACCAACCGCACCAACCGCTCGTCCGCACCGTGCTCGTCACGCAGGAACCGAGCCCCGTCCAACGGATGGAACCCCGTCACGGCCAGCCGCGGCGCGTACCCGACGTCGTGCAGCGTGGCAGCGGCCACCAGGAGCTCGGCCTCCTTCCCCAGGATCCGCGCCAGCTCGGCCGCACGATCCCCAACCCCCTGGGAGTGCACCCACCGCCGCGGAAGCACGGCAGCGAGTTCCGCCTCTCCCACTCTCATCGCCCAGTCCGCCGTCGAAGCTTCCATGGCGCATTCATGCCCGAGCAGCGCTGTGAACAGTCCAACAGATTGCCCTGGTAAGGGCCGTGTCTGCCTTGGCCCCAAACTCCGAAGCGGCACCCATCCGCTTCGGTATACGCCTCTGTCGATCAGGCGGGATACCGCCGGGGCGGAGGCGACCGAATCGAAGACGGCCAGCTCACACCGCTGCATCACAACATCCGCAAGGATGTCGCGGTGAACCACCGTTGTCACGAAACCGCCTTCGAGAAGAAGACCGGCTGGAAGTACTCGATCACCGCCACCAACATCACAAAGCGCTGGGGAGTGCCGGGCTCGCACCAGGTGCAGTGGATTGAACCGCCCCGGGTTCGGTAGAGACCTCAGATTGTGGTTGTGACCTGGAGTTTCGTGGGTTCCGTGTAGTAGTTGGTCTCGTACTCGACGGGTGGGACGTGGCCTATCTCACCGTGCAGGCGTCGGTGGCAGTACCAGTCCACCCACTCGGCGGTGGCCAGCTCGACATGGGAGAGGGTCTTCCACGGCCGCTGCGGCTTGATCAACTCGGTTTTGAACAGGCCGATCGTGCTCTCCATCAGGGCGTTGTCGTACGCATCGCCGACAGATCCGATCGAGGCCGCGAGGCCGGCCGTATCCAAGTGCTCGGCCAGCCGGAAGCTGGTGTACTGGCTGCCCGCACCGCTGTGATGTATCAACTCGCCACGAGCGTGGGGATGTTCATCGCGGTCACGCTGCCACAGTGCCATCTCCAGAGCGTCCAGGACGAGCCGGGTCTCCTTCGACGTCGCGGCGGACCAGCCGACGATCCGGCGGGAAAAGGTGTCCACGACGAAGGCCACGTAGACCACTCCGGCCCAGGTGGCCACGTGCGTGAATTCCGCGACCCAGCAGCGGTTCGGCGCGCCGGCGACGAAGTCGCGGTCCACCCGGTCCGGTGCCCGCTCGGCCTGCTGGTCCGGGATCGTGGTGATGACCTTCCTTCCGCGGACGGCGCCGGCGATGCCCAGCTCACGCATCAGCCGTTCGACGGTGCAGCGGGCCACCGCGTGACCCCGCCGGTTCAGCTCCCGCCAGATCTTCCGGGCCCCGTAGACACGGTAGTTGTCGGTGTGGACCTGGCGGATCAGCTCCTTGAGTTCGGTGTCCCGCACGGTACGGGCCGACGGAGCGACCTGTCGTTTCTTGTGCGCGTAGTAGCTGGAAGGGGCGATCTTGCAGTCGTGCTCGGTGAGCGTCCTGCAGATCGGCTCGACCCCGCCGAAGCGGTCCCGGTGCTCGTCGATGAACGCTACGAGCGCGTGTGTGGCCGGTCGAGCTCGGCCGCGAAGAAACTCGCCGCCGCCTTGAGGATCTCGTTCGCCCGCTTCAGCTCGGCGATCTCCTTCTTCAACGCCTTGAGCTGAACCGATTCCTCCGTCGTCGTCCCCGGCCGTGTCCCCGCGTCGATCTCGTGCTGCTTCAGCCAGTTCCGCAGTGTCTCGCGGGAGCCGATGCCGAGCTTGTCGGTGACCGCCTGCAGGGCGGCCGTCTCGTTCGGGTGGTCGTCGCGCACCTCGGCGACCATGCGCACCGCACGACGGCGGAGCTCAAGCGGGTAACGGGAAGGTCGTGCCATGACTCGATCCTTTCATGAAATCGAGCCTCTATCCGAACCGGGGCGGTTCAGTTGCTGCCACACTACAGCGGTTTGGCGTGGCTCGAAGCGGCTGGCCTGCGTGAGCGCTGCGTGAGCGGACTGGACGGCACTAGGGTGGACCCAGCGTCATGCTGATCACGGGAAGACGTCTCTGACCTGGGGGAACAGGATTCCGTGGCATCGTCCGGCACCAGCCGGGAGGATCTTGCAGGCTCTCGTAATGCGTAGGTCAAGGGGTTCGATTCCCTTAGGCGGCTCCGATAAGCCCCAGGTCACATAGCGCGTGACCTGGAGTTTTCTGCTGCCGGGGCATGACGCGCCCCACGGCAGGGGCGCCGTGAGGTCGCTTGCCTGAGCGATGCGTGAGCGGTGGGCCAGGTGGG
>NZ_JAPKFL010000046.1 GCF_026262575.1 Streptomyces marinisediminis | reverse complement strand
GCACCGGCTGCACGACGTCCACGCGGTCCAGTCCGGGCGCGCCCGGCTCACCGCGCACCACATCCAGCAGCGACCAGTCCACGTGGGGTTCCAGCGCGGCGGCGCACTCCGCCATCCGCGCCGCGAACACCGGTGAAGAGTCGAGGAGTTCGACCGCCATCCCCGCCCACTGCGCACCCTGACCCGGGAACACGAACACCGGGCTGGCGTCGCCCGGGGCGCTGCCGGTGGCCGTGCCCTGGGGAGCGGTGCCGTCGGCGAGCGCGCGCAGGTGGCGCACCAGGTCGGCCCGGGTGTCGGCCACGGCCACCGCGCGGTGGTCGAAGTGGGTGCGTCCGGCGGCCAGGGCGTGCCCGGTGTCGGCCAGGGCGGGCGCGGCGTCGCCCAGGGCGCGCACGTGGTCGTGCAGGCGCTCGGCCTGGGCCCGCAGCGCCTGCGGGGTGCGGCCGGAGAGCAGCCACGGCACGGGGCCGCGGGCCGGGGCCGACGCGGACGGCTCGCCGGAGCCCGGGGCGGCCGGGGCCTCGCGGGACCCCTCCGGGGCCTCCTCGGGGGCGGCTTCGAGGATCGCGTGGGCGTTGGTGCCGCTCATGCCGAAGGAGGAGACCCCGGCGCGGCGCGGGCGGTCGTCGGGGGCGGGCCAGTCGCGGGCGGTGGTCAGCAGCTCCACCGCCCCGTCGGACCAGTCGACGTGCGAGGAGGGGACCTCCGCGTGCAGGGTGCGGGGCAGCGTGCCGTGCCGCATCGCCATGACCATCTTGATGACGCCGCCGACGCCCGCGGCGGCCTGGGTGTGCCCGAGGTTGGACTTCAACGAGCCCAGCCACAGCGGCCGGTCCTCGGGCCGCTCCTGCCCGTAGGTGGCCAGCAGCGCCTGCGCCTCGATCGGGTCGCCCAGCGTCGTCCCCGTGCCGTGCGCCTCCACCGCGTCCACCTCGGCGGCGGCCACCCCGGCGGCGGCCAGCGCCTGCCGGATGACGCGCTGCTGGGACGGGCCGTTGGGCACCGTGAGCCCGCTGCTGGCGCCGTCCTGGTTGACGGCCGAGCCGCGCACCACCGCCAGCACGCGGTGTCCGTTGCGGCGCGCGTCCGAGAGCCGCTCCAGGAGCAGCATGCCGGCGCCCTCGCCCCAGCCGGTGCCGTCGGCGTCGTCGGCGAACGCCTTGCAGCGGCCGTCGGCGGCCATGGCCCGCTGGCGGCTGAACTCCTCGAAGGTGACCGGCGTCGACATCAGCGCGACACCGCCGGCGACGGCCAGCGAGCACTCCCGGCGGCGCAGCGCCTCGCACGCCCAGTGCAGGGCGACGAGCGAGGACGAGCACGCGGTGTCGACGGTGGCGGCCGGGCCCTCCAGGCCGAGGGTGTAGGAGACGCGGCCGGAGAGCAC
This sequence comes from Streptomyces marinisediminis, assembly GCF_026262575.1. Classification (GTDB taxonomy): domain Bacteria; phylum Actinomycetota; class Actinomycetes; order Streptomycetales; family Streptomycetaceae; genus Streptomyces; species Streptomyces marinisediminis. The sequence goes on along the minus strand of NZ_JAPKFL010000046.1, from coordinate 16,816 downwards.
GCTCGCCGACCCGCCGACGATGAGGTAGCCGTCGACGTTCTCCGGGCTGTTCGGCAGCAGCGTCGGGTAGTCCTGCCCGTTGGTGCCGACGAACACGCCGGTGCGGCTGCCGCGCAGCGTCTCGGGGGCGATCCCGGCCCGCTCGAACACCTCCCAGGCGGTCTCCAGGACCAGCCGCTGCTGCGGGTCCATGGCCATCGCCTCGCGCGGGCTGATGCCGAAGAACTCCGCGTCGAACGCGGTCGCGTCGTGCAGGAAGCCGCCCTGGTCGCTGAGGGAGGCGCCGTCCTCGCCGGGGGCGCCGGCGAGCGCGGCCAGGTCCCAGCCCCGGTCGGCGGGGAACGGGCCGACGGCGTCGGTGCCCGCGGCCACCAGCTCCCACAGGTCCTCGGGCGAGTCGACGCCGCCGGGGTAGCGGCAGCTCATGCCGACGATCGCCACCGGCTCCCGCTCGCCCGACTCCGCCTCGTGCAGACGCTGCTTCGTGCGGCGCAACTCGGCGGTCATCCACTTCAGGTGCTCAAGCAGCTTCTCTTCGCTCGCCATGGAAATCCCGCCCTCGTGAATGACCGTCGCCCTGTGGACCGCACGGCGATCGTGTGCGTCCGCCCGCGCGGGCCCTTCCGGGGGCCGGCACCCGAAGCACGTTCCGGCTCCGTCCGCCGGGCACCGCGCGTGTGACGTCGCCCGGGTCGGCGCGAGCCGTCGCCGCGGGTTCGTCGGAAAGCGCCCCCATGATCGCCTCGGGGGCCGAAACTAGGCGCCCGCGAGCAAAGGCGACAACCCCTATCCGGTGCCGGGGCGAAGCCCCTAAACGGCCGTGTTCAGCCGTGCTTTCCGGCCTTCCGCCGGATTTCTAGGAGAACTCGAGGACCTCTGGCTCGAATATGGACCACAGGTCATGCGGGTGGCGGGTCGGAGCGACGAGTCCACTGACCGGAGCCCGGTGCACGCGACATTCCCCGCGAGGACACCGAGAACACCGAGAACGCCGGATCACCGAGAGCCCCGAAACCCGGAGAACCCCGGAACCCGGAGAACTCCGGAGCCCGGAGAACCCCGGAACCGGAGCCCCGAGAACGCCGGAACACCGAGATCGCCCGGATCACCGAGACCCCAAGGCCGCCTCATGCATTCCTCCCTCCTGCCCTCCCCGGCCGGCCCGCCGCCCACCGGCGCCGCCCCGCCCACCGGTGCCGCCGCGGACAGCGAGCCGCCGGTCACCGCCCGGCGACCGGACCCCCGCGGCCCCGCGCTCCAGCAACCCGCCTGGCCGGACCCGGCGGCGCTGGCCGAGGTCCGCCGCCGACTCGCCGACCGCCTGCCGCTCGTCCTGCCCCGGGAGAGCGACCTGCTCCGCCACCGCCTGGCCGCCGTCGCCGACGGCCGGGCGGTGCTGCTCCAGGGCGGCGACTGCGCCGAGACCCTGGACACCTCACCGGCCGCCGTCGAGGCCCGCGTCGAGACGCTCGGGCGGATGGCCGAGGTCCTCGCCGCGGCCACCGGCCTGCCCCCGGTGGTGGTCGGCCGCATGGCCGGCCAGTACGCCAAGCCCCGCTCCCGCGACACCGAGACGCGCGACGGCGCGACGCTGCCCTCCTACCGGGGCGACGCGGTCAACGGCCGCGCCTTCGACGCCCACGCCCGCGCCGCCGACCCGCACCGCATGCTGCGCGCGCACGCCGCGGCCGCCGCCACGCTCAACCTCACCCGCGCCCTGGTGGCGGCCGGCCGCACCGGCTCCGGGGGCCGCGTGCCGCCGGAACTCTTCGTCTCCCACGAGGCGCTGCTGCTCGACTACGAGGAGCCCCTCACCCGCGTCGACCCGCGCACCGGACGCCGGTACGCCGCCTCCGGGCACCTGCTGTGGGCCGGGGAGCGCACCCGGGACCCCGACGGGGCGCACGTGGCGTTCCTCGCCGGCGTCCACAACCCGGTCGCCGTGAAGATCGGGCCCACCGCCGGGCCCGACGAGCTGCTCGCCCTCGTCGACCGGCTGGACCCGGGCCGGATGCCGGGCCGGCTCACCTTCGTCGCGCGCATGGGCGCCGCCGCCGTCCGCGACGCCCTGCCGCTGCTCGTGGACAAGGTGACGGCCTCCGGCGCGCGCGTCGGCTGGGTCTGCGACCCCATGCACGGCAACACCCACACGGCGCCCTCCGGCCACAAGACGCGGGCGGTGAGCGCCGTGCTGGACGAGATCAGCGGCTTCTACGAGGTGCACCGCTCGCTGGGCACCCACCCCGGCGGCGTCCACCTGGAGATGAGCGGCGAGGACGTCACCGAGTGCGTCGGCGGCCCGGCCGGTCCCGGCTACGACGACCTGGGCCTGCGCTACACCACCGCCTGCGACCCGCGCCTGAACCGGGCCCAGTCCCTCGACGTCGCCCACCGCGTCGCGGCCATCGCCACGGCCGGGAGCTGACCCCGCCGCCCCGCCGCCCCGCCGCCCCGTCGGCCCGGGTCTCGCCGCCCCGCCGCCCAGGTCCTGCCCGCGCTCGCCGGGAATCCGCCCGCGGAAAAGGAGAACCGCTCAAGGCCCGCTAGGGAGCCGGTAACGGCCCGCACCATAGGGGCCGTCGGCGGCCCTTCAGGGGTTGTTGGGGCCGGAACGGCTGGAATAGCTTCACGGCGAGAGTCACACCGAGGGGGACGCGCACCCGGCACACGCCGCCGGGAAACCGCGGAAAACGGCGTTACCACCCCTCGGAGTCGTTCCCGCGGACGCCCGGGCGCCTTTTCCGCGCCCCGGCGGTCCGCGGTTCCACAACTCCGCAAAGACGTGACGCGCCGGCTGCTGCACAGGGTGGGATGAATGGCGAACGAAGAGACGCTTCGGGACTACCTGAAGCTGGTCGCGGCGGACCTGCACCAGACGCGCCAGCGCCTGCGCGACGTGGAGGCGCGCGACAGCGAGCCGGTCGCCGTCGTCTCCATGGGCTGCCGCTACCCCGGCGGCGTCCGCACCCCCGAGGAGCTGTGGCGGCTGGTCACCGCGGGCACCGACGCCATGACCGACTTCCCCCACGACCGGGGCTGGCACCGGGACGCCGCCGACGCGCCCGCCTTCCGCGAGGAGGGCGGCTTCGTCGACGGCGCCACCGACTTCGACCCCGCCTTCTTCGGCATCTCCCCGCGCGAGGCCCTGGCCATGGACCCCCAGCAGCGGCTGCTGCTGGAGGTGGCCTGGGAGACCGTCGAACGCGCCGGCATCGCGCCCGGCTCGCTGCGCGGCACCCGCACCGGCGTCTTCACCGGCACCACCGGCCAGGACTACGCCGCGCTGCTCGCCCCACCGCCGCCCGGCACCGAGGGGTACGTCCTGACCGGCACCGCGGCGAGCGTCGTCTCCGGACGCATCGCCTACACCCTCGGCCTGGAGGGCCCGGCCGTCTCCGTCGACACGGCCTGCTCCACCTCCCTGGTCACCCTGCACCTCGCCGTGCAGGCCCTGCGCAACGGCGAGTGCTCCCTCGCGCTTGCCGGCGGCGCCACCATCATGTCCACGCCCAGCGCGTTCGGCGGGTTCAGCGAGCAGGGCGGGCTCGCCGCCGACGCCCGCTGCAAGGCGTTCGCCGCCGAGGCCGACGGCACGGCCTGGAGCGAGGGCGTCGGCGTGCTGCTGCTGGAGCGGTTGTCGGACGCGCGGTGCAACGGGCACGACGTGCTGGCCGTCATCCGGGGTTCGGCCGTCAACCAGGACGGCGCCTCCAACGGACTCACCGCGCCCAACGGCCCGGCCCAGCAGCGCGTCGTGCTCGACGCCCTGGCCGGAGCCCGCCTCACCCCCGCCGACGTGGACGCCGTCGAGGCGCACGGCACCGGCACCCGGCTCGGCGACCCGATCGAGGCCGAGGCCCTGCTCGCCACCTACGGCCAGGACCGGCCCGCCGACCGGCCGCTGTGGCTGGGCTCGCTCAAGTCCAACATCGGCCACACCCAGGGCGCCGCGGGCGTCGGCGGCGTCATCAAGATGGTGCAGGCCATCCGGCACGGCGTGCTGCCCGGGACCCTGCACGCCGACGAGCCGACCCCGCACGTCGACTGGTCGACCGGTGCCGTCGAGCTGCTGCGGGAGCAGCGGGCGTGGCCGGACACGGGCGACAGGCCGCGCCGCGCCGGGGTCTCCTCCTTCGGCATGAGCGGCACCAACGCCCACGTCCTGGTCGAGCAGGCTCCGGAGCCCCAGGACGCGGAGGCGGACGCGGACGAGGGCGCGGACGCGGACGCCACGGGCGACGGGCGCGACCGCCGCGAGCTGCCCGTGGTGCCGTGGGTGCTGTCGGGCAAGTCCGCGGGGGCTGTGGCGGGTCAGGCGGCGCGGCTTGCGGAGTGGGTCCGGGAGCGCCCGGACGCCGGGCTTGTGGACGTGGGCTGGTCGTTGGCGTTGACGCGGTCGGCGTTCGAGCACCGGGCGGCGGTGGTGGCCGGTGACCGTGCGGGGTTCGTGGCGGCGCTGGAGGCGTTGGCGGCGGGTGCGCCGTGTGGCGATGTGGTGTCCGGTGTGGCCGGGAGCGCCGCCCGGCCGGTGTTCGTCTTCCCCGGTCAGGGTGCGCAGTGGGCGGGGATGGCCGTCGAGCTGCTGGGGTCTTCGCCGGTGTTCGCGGCGCGGATGGCGGAGTGCGCCGCCGCGCTGGCGCCCCATGTGGAGTGGTCGTTGCTGGATGTGGTGCGCGGTGAGCCGGGCGCGCCCGGGCTGGACCGGGTGGATGTGGTGCAGCCGGTGTTGTGGGCGGTGATGGTGTCGCTGGCCGAGGTGTGGCGTTCCTTTGGTGTGGTGCCGGCTGGGGTGGTGGGGCATTCGCAGGGTGAGATCGCCGCCGCGGCGGTGGCCGGGGTGCTGTCGCTGGAGGACGCGGCGAGGGTGGTGGCGTTGCGCAGCCGTGCGATCACGGCGTTGGCCGGGCACGGCGGGATGGTGTCCGTGGCCCAGTCGGCGGACCGGGTGCGTGAGCGGATCACCGCCTGGGACGGGCGGATCTCGCTGGCCGCCGTCAATGGACCCTCCTCGGTGGTGGTCTCCGGCGACCCGGGCGCGCTGGCCGAACTCCTCGCCGCCTGTGAGCGTGACGAGATCCGGGCGCGCCGGGTGGAGGTGGACTACGCCTCGCACTCCGCGCACGTGGAGGCCATCGAGGACGAGCTGGCCCGCCTGCTGGACGGGATCGAGCCCCGGCCGGGCAGTGTCCCCGTCTACTCGTCCCTGACCGGCGCCGAGCTGGACGGCGCGGAGATGGGCGCCGCGTACTGGTACCGCAACCTGCGCGAGACGGTGGAGTTCGAGCGGGCCACCCGCACCGCCCTGACCGCGGGCCACACCCTGTTCATCGAGGTCAGCCCGCACCCGGTGCTGGCGCTCGGGCTCCAGGGCACGATCGAGGACGCGGGTGTCGAGGCGGCGGCGGTGGGCACCCTGCGCCGCGACCACGGCGGGCTCGCCCGGTTCCTCACCTCACTGGCCGAGGCGCACGTGCGCGGGGCGGCGGTGGACTGGCACGCGGTGTTCGAGGGGACCGGCGCGCGCCGCACGGGACTGCCGACCTACGCCTTCCAACGCGCCCGCTACTGGCCCGAGACACCCGCGCTCACCGCCCCGGGTGCGGCCGCGGCGGCCGACCCGGAGGAGGCGGCGTTCTGGGCGGCCGTCGAGCAGAACAACCTCGACGCCCTCGCCCGGGCGCTGGACGACACCGACGCCGAGCCGCTGCGGGCCGCGCTGCCCGCGCTCGCCGACTGGCGGCGCCGCCGCCGGGAGAGCTCGACCCTGGACTCCTGGCGCTACCGCGTCACCTGGAAGCCGGTCACCCCCGCCGCCGACGCGCGGCTGGACGGCACCTGGCTGCTCGTCGTCCCCGACGGCGCGACGGGCGCCGGTGCGGGCGGCTTGGCCGACACCCTGGCCGACGCCCTGGCCCGGCACGGTGCCGACGCGGCGCGGGCCACTCCGGCCGCGCTCGCCGGCGTCGACCTCGCCGGCGTCGCCGGCGTCGTGTCCCTGCTCGGCCTGGACGACGCGCCGCACCCGGAGCACCCGGCCGTGCCCGGTGGGCTCCTGGCCACCGTCGGACTGGTCAAGCACCTCATCGGCGCCGGCGCCGAGGTGCCGCTGTGGTGCCTCACCCGGGGTGCCGTCTCGATCGGCGCCTCGGAGCCGGTGCGCAGCCCCGCGCAGGAGATGGTGCACGGCTTCGGCCGCGTCGTGGGTCTGGAGCAGCCCGGCTGGTGGGGCGGCGGCGTCGACCTCCCCGCCGAGCTGGACGACCGGGCCCTGGACCGCCTCCTGGCCGTCCTCGCCGCGACGGGCTCCGCCGACGCCGAGGACCAGGTGGCGGTGCGGCCCTCCGGCGTGTTCGCCCGCCGCCTGGTCCGGGCCGCGGCGCCACGGTCGACGGAGAGCTGGACCCCGCGCGGCACCGTGCTCATCTCCGGCGGCACGGGCGCGCTGGGCACCTTCCTCGCCCGCCGCCTCGCCGCGCAGGGCGCCGAGCACCTCGTGCTCACCAGCCGCAGGGGCCCCGACGCCCCGGGCGCGGCCGAGCTGGCGGCCGAGCTCGCGGAGCTGGGCGTCCGCACCACGATCGCCGCCTGCGACGTCGCCGACCGGGCCGCCGTCGAAGCCCTCGTCGGCGGCCTGCGCGAGCGCGGCGACACGGTGACGGCGGTCCTCCACGCGGCCGGCGTCAGCCAGCTCAGCGCCATCGAGGACACCGGTGACGCCGCCTTCGCCGAGGTCGTCACCGCCAAGACCGCCGGAGCGGTCAACCTCGACCACGCGCTGGGTGACACCGATTTGGACGCCTTCGTGGTCTTCTCCTCCATCTCCGGGATCTGGGGCAGCGGTGGCCAGGGCGCCTACGCCGCCGCCAACACCTTCCTCGACGCGTTCGCCGCCGACCGCCGGGCCCGGGGCCGCACGGCCACCGCGCTGTCCTGGGGCGCCTGGGGCGGCGCGGGCATGGCCAAGGGCGAGGCCGAGCAGCTCCTCAGCCGCCGCGGCCTGCCCGTCATGGACCCGGAGCTGAACCTCACCGCGCTCCAGCAGGCCGTGGCCCAGGGCGAGACCGCGCTCACCGTGGCCGACGTGCGCTGGGACCGCTTCGTGCCCTCCTTCACCGTCGTCCGCGGCAGCCCGCTGCTGGCGGACCTGCCCGACGTGCGCGAGGTCCTCGCGGCCGCCGAGGCGGAGGCGGGCGGCGCGGAGGCGGGCGTCACCTCCGCGCTCCGGCGCGCCCTGACCGGGCTGACGGCCACCGAGCAGCGCGACCGGCTGCTGGAGCTGGTCCGCGCCGAGGCCGCGGCCGTGCTCGGCTACGCCGACCCCCGCGAGCTGGACCCCGCGCGCCCCTTCCGTGACCTGGGCTTCGACTCCCTGACCGCCGTCGACCTGCGCAACCGCGCGAACACGCTGAGCGGCCTGCGGCTGCCCGTCAGCCTCGTGTTCGACCACCCGACCGTCGCCGAGCTGGCCGCCCACCTGCTCACCCTGGTCCTGGACGAGCCCACGGCCGACGACGCCGCGCCGGGGGCCGCCGGGGGCGCCCCGGACTCCTCCGACGCCCCGGCCGGCCCCGACGCGTCGGACGCCTCCGACCCGGTCGTCATCGTCGGCATGAGCTGCCGCTTCCCCGGGGGCGCCACCTCGCCCGAAGACCTGTGGCGCCTGGTCGCCGACGGGGTCGACGCCGTCGGCCCCCTGCCGCCGGGGCGCGGCTGGGACGCCGCCGAGCCGGCCGGAGGCCCCCGCGCGGCCGGTGGCTTCCTCGCCGGCGCCGGCGACTTCGACGCCGCGTTCTTCGGCATCTCCCCGCGCGAGGCCCTCGCCATGGACCCGCAGCAACGACTGCTGCTGGAGGCCTCCTGGGAGGCGCTGGAGCGCGCCGGGATCGACCCGACCGCACTGCGCGGCAGCCGCACCGGCGTCTACGTCGGCGCCTCCTCCCAGGGCTACGGCAGCGACGTCGGCCGCGCGCCCGAGGGCACCGAGGGCTACCTGATGACCGGCACCGCGACCGCCGTGCTCTCCGGGCGCGTCGCCTACACGCTGGGGCTGGAGGGCCCGGCGGTGACGGTGGACACGGCGTGCTCGTCCTCGCTCGTCGCGCTGCACCTGGCCGTGCAGGCACTGCGCTCGGGGGAGTGCTCGGCCGCGCTCGTCGGCGGTGTCGCCGTCATGGCCACCGGCACGGTGTTCGCCGAGTTCGCCCGGCAGGGCGGGCTGGCCGCCGACGGCCGGGTGAAGGCGTTCGCGGACGCGGCCGACGGCACCGGCTGGGGCGAGGGCGTCGGCGTGCTGCTCGTGGAGCGGCTGTCCGCCGCCCGCCGGCACGGCCACCGGGTCCTCGCGGTCGTGCGCGGTTCGGCGATCAACCAGGACGGCGCCTCCAACGGCCTGACCGCGCCCAACGGGCCCGCGCAGCAGCGGGTGATCCGGCAGGCGCTGACCGGTGCGCGGTTGGCGCCGGCCGAGATCGACGCCGTCGAGGCGCACGGCACCGGCACCGTGCTGGGCGACCCGATCGAGGCGCAGGCGCTGCTGGCCACCTACGGCCGGGACCGGCCCGAGGGCCGGCCGCTGTGGCTGGGCTCGCTGAAGTCCAACATCGGCCACACCCAGGCCGCCGCGGGCGTCGCGAGCGTCATCAAGACGGTGCTCGCGCTCCACCACGGCGTCCTGCCGCGCACCCTCCACGTGGACGAGCCGTCCCGCCGGATCGAGTGGGGCGACGGAGCCGTCGCCCTGCTGACCGAGGCCCGGGAGTGGCCTCGCACGGAGGGCCGCCCGCGCCGTGCGGCCGTCTCCTCCTTCGGCGTCAGCGGCACCAACGCCCACACCGTCATCGAGGAGCCGCCCGCGGCCGAGGAGCCGCCCGCCCCCGCCGGTGACCGGAGCGTCCCGGCGGGCCGCGCGGTGGTGCCGTGGGTGCTGTCGGCCCGCGGTGACGCGGCGCTGCGCGACCTCGCCGACGCCCTCGCCACCCGGGCGGGCGCGGGCGAGGACCTGGTCCCCCTGGACGTCGCCTACTCCCTGGCCACCGGTCGGGCCCGCCTCGGCCACCGGGCCGCCGTGGTGGCCGGGGAGCGCGAGGAGTTCCTCGCGGCGCTGAAGGCCCTCGCCGCGGGCGGCACGGCCCCCGGGCTGCTGCACGCCGCCACCCCGGCCGGTCGCACGGCGTTCCTGTTCTCGGGCCAGGGCTCCCAGCGGGCCGGGATGGGCCGGGAGCTGTATGACGCCTTCCCGGTGTTCGCTGAGGCTTTCGACGCGGTGTGCGCGGAGTTGGACCGCCACCTGGACGCGTCCGTGCGTGAGGTGGTGTTCGGGGGTTCGGAGCTGCTGGACCAGACCGTCTTCACGCAGGCCGGGCTCTTCGCGGTGGAGGTGGCGCTGTTCCGGCTGCTGGAGCACTGGGGTGTGGTGCCGGACTACCTGCTGGGGCACTCGGTCGGTGAGGTGGCCGCCGCGCATGTGGCGGGGGTGTGGTCGTTGGAGGACGCGGCGCGGTTGGTCGCGGCCCGGGGGCGGCTGATGCAGGCGCTTCCGGCCGGGGGCGCCATGGTGGCGGTGCGGGCCACCGAGGAGGAGGTCACTCCGCTGCTGGTCGACGGGGTGTCGGTCGCCGCCGTCAACGGTCCCGCGTCGGTCGTCATCTCGGGTGCGGAAGAAGCGGTGGCGGAGGTGGCCGCGCGGTTTGAGAAGTCCAGGCGGCTCAACGTCAGCCACGCGTTCCACTCCCCGCGCATGGACCCGATGCTGGAGGAGTTCCGCGCGGTCGCGGAGAGCCTGACCTACTCGGCTCCGCGCATCCCGGTCGTCTCCAACCTCACCGGCGCCGTGGCGGGTGCGGAGCTGGCGACGGCCGACTACTGGGTGCGGCACGCGCGGGAGGCGGTGCGGTTCCGCGACGGGGTGGGGGAGTTGCTGGCGCGGGGCGTCACCGCCTGTCTGGAGCTGGGCCCCGGCGGCGTCCTGACCGCGCTGGCCGAGGACTGCCTGCCCGACGACGCCGCCGGCACCGCCTGCGTCCCCGCGCTGCGCAAGGACCGCCCCGAGGCCGACGCCCTCGCCGCCGCCACCGCCGAACTCCACGTGCACGGCGTGGACGTCGACTGGCACGCCTACTTCGCCGGGACCGGCGCCCGCCGCGTCGACCTGCCCACCTACCCCTTCCAGCACGAGCACTACTGGCTGCGCTCGGCCGCTGTGGCACTCGGCGGCCTGGACCGGGTCGGCATGGGCGCCTCCGCGCACCCCTTCCTGGACGCCTCGCTCGCGGTCGTCGGCTCCGGCGGGCTGCTGCTCAGCGGCCGGGTGGGTCTGGACACCCACCCCTGGCTCGCGGACCACGCCGTCCAGGGCACCGTCCTGCTGCCCGGCGCCGCCTTCGTCGACCTGGCCGCCCACGCCGCCGCCGAGGCGGGGTGCGACCGGGTGGAGGAGCTGACCATCGCGGCGCCGCTGGTGCTGGACGGCGAGCGGGACGCGGCCTTGCTCCAGCTCTGGGTCGGCGCCGCCGACGAGCGGGGCCGCCGCACGCTGGAGGTCCACTCCCGCCCCGCCGGGGACGCCGGTGCCGCCTGGACCCGGCACGCCGGCGGCACCCTCGCACCTGCCGACGCCGACGCCGGCACCGACCAGGACGGTCCCGGGGTGCTCCCGGGCGGGGCGGGCACGGCGCTCCGCGGCCTGACGGCGTGGCCGCCGCCGGACGCCGAGCCGGTGCCCGTGGACGGCGTCTACGAGTACATGAACGGCATCGGCTACGGCTACGGCCCCACGTTCCAGGGGCTGCGGGCGGTGTGGCGCGGCCAGGGCGAGGTGTTCGCCGAGGTGGCCCTGCCCGAGCGGGCGCGCGAGGACGCCGACGGCTTCGGGCTGCACCCGGCGCTGCTGGACGCCGCCCTGCACGCCGTCGGCGTGGCCGGGGGCTCGCTGGCCGAGGGCGGTCGGCTCCCCTTCGCCTGGACCGGCGTCACGCTGGCCGCCGTCGGCACCGCCGCCCTGCGGGTGCGCGTCACCACCGGCGAGGACGACGCCGTCTCCCTCGACCTGGCCGACGCGTCCGGGGCGCCCGTCGCCCGGGTGGACTCGCTGGTGCTGCGCCCGCTCGGTTCCGGCAGCCTGGCGGAGCCGTCCGCGAGCGGCGGCCCGGACGGGCTGTTCCGCCTGGAGTGGGCGCCGGTCGCCCGGGGGGCGGCGGAGCCGGAGGGGCTCCCGCGTCCCGAGGTGCTGGAGGTGCCCCCGACGCCCGTCGGCACCGGGCCGGGGTTCCCCGCCGCCGTGCACGAGCGGGTCACCGCCGTCCTCGCCCGGCTGCGGGACCTGCTCGCCGCCGACCCGGCCGACGGGGCGCGTCTGGTCGTGCTGACCCGGGGCGCCGTCGCCGCCGGGGGCTCGGCCGTCACCGACCCGGCCGCCGCGGCGGTGTGGGGCCTGGTCCGCTCGGCGCAGACCGAGCACCCCGAGCGCGTCGTCCTGATCGACACCGACGCCGACGTCGGTGCCGACACCGGCACCGGCACCGGCACGCTGGCCGCGCTGGCCGCGGGCGGCCACCCGCAGCTCGCCGTCCGCGGGGGCGAGCTGTTCGCGCCCCGGCTGGCCCCGCACCCCGCCCCGGACGGCGCGGGGGTGCCCGCGGTCGAGGGGACGGTGCTCGTCACCGGCGCCGCCGGGGCCCTGGGCGGCCTCGTCGCCCGGCACCTGGCGCAGACCTGGGGCGTGCGGGACCTGGTGCTGCTCTCCCGGCGCCCGGACGGCGGCGAGCACGGCGGCGAACTCCTCGCCCACCTCGCGGAGTCCGGCGCGCGGGCGCGGTGGGTGGCGTGCGACGCCGCCGACCGCGAGGCGCTGGCCACCGTCCTCGCCGGCATCGGCGACCGCCTGGCCGGGGTGGTGCACGCGGCCGGCGTCGTCGACGACGGCGTGCTGGAGTCGCTGACGCCCGACCGCGTGGCCGCGGTGCTGCGGCCCAAGGTGGACGCCGCCTGGCACCTGCACGAACTCACCGCCGACCGGGACCTGGCCCTGTTCGCCCTCTACTCCTCGGCCGCCGGCACCTTCGGCGGCCCGGGCCAGGCCAACTACGCCGCCGGGAACGCCTTCCTGGACGCCCTGGCCCACCTGCGCCGCGCCCGGGGCCTGGCCGCGCAGTCCCTCGCCTGGGGGCCGTGGGCGGACGGCGGCATGCTCGGCACGCTCGGCCCGGCCGACGTCGGCCGGATGAGCCGTGCGGGCATGGTGCCCCTGACCGCCGCGGAGGGCCTGGCCCTGTTCGACGCCGCGGCCGCCACCGACGCGGCCGCACCGCCCACCGAAGGGGGCGGCCCGTCAGTGGAGGGGGCCGCCGCGCCCGTGGGAGGGGCCGCCGCCGGGGCGCCGCACCTGGTGCTCACCCGGCTCACCCCCGACGCGGCGCAGGTGCGCGCCGACCTGCTGCCGCCCCTGCTGCGCCCGTACTTCCGCACCGCCCCGCGGCCCCGCGGCGGCGAGGTGCGCGAGTCCCCGGACGCGCTGCGCGAACGGCTGGGCCGCACGTCTGACGACGAGCGCCACCGCGCCGTCCTCGACCTGCTCACGGACGCCATCGCCACCGTGCTCGGCCACGGCTCCGCCGCCGCCGTGGAGGTGGACAGCGGCTTCCTGGACATCGGCTTCGACTCCCTGACCGCCGTCGAACTCCGCAACCGGCTGCGGCAGCTCACCGGGCTCAAGCTCGCGGCGACGCTGGTCTTCGACCACCCCACGCCCGCGGCCCTGGCCCGGCACCTGTCCGACGAACTGGCCTCCGGCACCCGCGTCACCGCCCTGTCGCTGCTCAGCGAGCTCGACCGGCTGGAGTCGGCGCTCAGCGGCGTCCCGGCCGAGGACGCGGACCGGGCGCAGGTCACCGAACGGCTGCGCGGGCTGCTCACCGCCTGGACCACTGCCCGCCAGCCGGACGGCCCCGCACGGGCGGACGCCGCCGCCCCCGACCTGGAGTCCGCCACCGCGGACGAGCTCTTCGACCTTCTCGACGGCGAGCTGGGACTGTCCTGACCCGCGCCGCTCACCGCGCCCGCCCCGCCCGTCACCAAGGGAGTGCCACGCCATGTCCAACGAGGAGAAGTTCCTCGAATACCTCAAGCGCGCCACCGCGGACCTGCGGGACGCCCGCACCCGGCTGCGCGAGTACGAGGACCGGGACCGCGAGCCCATCGCGATCGTCGGCATGGCCTGCCGCTACCCCGGCGGCGTCGCCTCGCCCGAGGACCTGTGGCGCCTGGTGTCCGGCGGCGGCGACGCCATCACCCCGTTCCCCGAGGACCGGGGCTGGGACGTCGAGCGGCTCTTCGGCGTCGACGAGGCGGGCACGTCCAACGCGCGCGAAGGCGGCTTCCTGCCCGGCGCCACCGACTTCGACCCCGGCTTCTTCGGCATCTCCCCGCGCGAGGCGCTGGCCATGGACCCGCAGCAGCGGCTGCTGCTGGAGACCTCCTGGGAGGTCGTCGAGCGCGCGGGCATCGACCCGGGCACGCTCAAAGGCTCGCGCACCGGCGTCTTCGCCGGGCTGATGTACCACGACTACCTGACCCTGCTGCGCTCGCTGCCCGAGGGCGTCGAGGGCTACCTCGGCACCGGCACCTCCGGCAGCGTGCTCTCCGGGCGCGTCGCCTACACGCTGGGCCTGGAGGGCCCGGCGGTGACGGTGGACACGGCGTGCTCGTCCTCGCTCGTCGCGCTGCACCTGGCCGTGCACGCGCTGCGCGCGGGGGAGTGCACCATGGCGCTGGCGGGCGGCGTCACCGTGATGGCCACCCCGGGCACCTTCGTCGACTTCAGCCGGCAGGACGGACTCTCCTTCGACGGGCGCTGCAAGTCCTTCTCCGACGACGCCGACGGCACCGGCTGGTCCGAGGGCGTGGGCATGCTGCTGGTCGAACGGCTCTCGGACGCGCGCCGCAACGGGCACCGCGTGCTCGCGGTGGTGAGCGGCTCGGCCGTCAACCAGGACGGCGCCAGCAGCGGGCTCACCGCGCCCAACGGACCCGCGCAGCAACGCGTCATCCGCCAGGCCCTGGCCAACGCGCGCGTGCCCGCCGCCGAGGTGGACGCGGTGGAGGCGCACGGCACGGGGACGACGCTGGGCGACCCGATCGAGGCGCAGGCGCTGTTGGCCACCTACGGGCAGGAGCGGTCCGCCGACCGGCCGCTGTGGCTGGGCTCGCTGAAATCCAACCTCGGGCACACGCAGGCCGCCGCGGGCGTCGGCGGCGTCATCAAGATGGTCATGGCGATGCGGCACGGCACGCTGCCCCGCACCCTGCACGCGGACCGGCCGTCGGCCAAGGTGGACTGGTCCGACGGCGCCGTGGAACTGCTGAACGCGGCGCGCGACTGGCCGGAACCGGGCGACCGTCCGCGCCGGGCGGGCGTCTCCTCCTTCGGCGTCAGCGGCACCAACGTGCACGTCGTCATCGAGCAGGCGGCACCCGAGGAGACCCCGGCGGACGCCCCGGAGCCGGACGCCGCGCCCCGGGTGGCCCCGCCCGTGGTGCCGTGGGTGCTCTCGGCCCGGTCACCGCAGGCGCTCGCCGCCCAGGCCGGGCGCCTGCTGACCCGGCTGGGCGGCGCGGGCGACTCCGGCGGCGGCTACGGCGGCGACTCCGGTACCGACTCCGGCGGCGTCGCTTCGGGCGGCGTCGCGGAGGGCGCGGCCGGCCCGGGTGCGCCGGGCGCGCTCGACATCGGCTACTCGCTCGCCCTCACCCGCGCCCGGTTCGAGCACCGCGCCGTGCTGGTGGGCAGCGAGCGCGCGGACCTCGTGCCCGCGCTGCGCGCCCTCGCTGACCCCGGCCCCGACGCCGCCCACCCCCCGGTCACCCGGGGTCGCACGGCGTTCCTGTTCCCGGGCCAAGGCGCGCAGCGGGCGGGGATGGGCCGGGAGCTGTATGACGCCTTCCCGGTGTTCGCTGAGGCTTTCGACGCGGTGTGCGCGGAGTTGGACCGCCACCTGGACGCGTCCGTGCGCGAGGTCGTCTTCGGCGGCTCGGAGCTGCTGGACCAGACGCGGTTCACGCAGGCGGGGTTGTTCGCGCTGGAAGTGGCGCTGTTCCGGTTGCTGGAGCGCTGGGGTGTGGTGCCGGACTTCCTGCTGGGGCACTCGGTCGGTGAGGTGGCCGCCGCGCATGTGGCGGGGGTGTGGTCGCTGGCGGACGCGGCGCGGTTGGTGGCGGCGCGGGGGCGGCTGATGCAGGCCCTGCCGTCCGGCGGGGCGATGGTGGCGGTGCGGGCCACCGAGGAGGAGGTCGCTCCGCTGCTGGTCGACGGGGTGTCGATCGCCGCCGTCAACGGGCCGGCTTCCGTCGTCATATCGGGCGACGAGGAAGCCGTGGCGGAGATCGCCGCGCGGTTCGGGAAGCCCAAGCGGCTCAACGTCAGCCACGCCTTCCACTCCCCGCACATGGACCCGATGCTGGAGGAGTTCCGCGCGGTCGCGGAGAGCCTGAGCTACTCGGCTCCGCGCGTCCCGGTCGTCTCCAACCTGACCGGCGACCTCGCCGAAGACGAGCTGGCCACCGCCGAGTACTGGGTGCGGCACGTCCGGGAGGCCGTCCGCTTCCACGACGGGGTGCGGAGCCTGACGGCCCACGGCGTCACCGCCTGTCTGGAGCTGGGGCCCGGCGGTGTCCTGACCGCGATGGCCGAGGACTGCCTGTCCGACGCCGCCGGCACCGCCTGCGTCCCCGCGCTGCGCAAGGACCGCCCCGAGGCAGAGGCACTGGTGACCGGCGTCGGAGCGCTCCACGCGCACGGCGCCGACGTGGACTGGGGCGCCTACTTCGCGGGGACGGGGGCCCGCCGCGTCGACCTGCCCACCTACGCCTTCCAGCACGAGCGCTTCTGGCCCACGCCCACCGAGGACGCCGGCGACCCCGCCGTGCTCGGCCTCACCTCGTCCGAGCACCCGCTGCTCGCCGGTTCCGTCTCCCTGGCCGGTGCGGACCTCTCCCTCTTCACCAGCCGGCTCTCCCTCTCCGGCCACCCCTGGCTGGCCGACCACGCCGTCTTCGGCACCGTCCTGCTGCCGGGCACGGCGTTCGTCGAACTCGCCCTGCACGCCGGGGAACGCGTCGGCTGCCCGGTGCTCGACGAGCTCACGCTCCAGACGCCGCTGACGCTGTCGGAGCGGGGCGCGGTGCTCCTCCAGGTCATGGTGGGCGCGCCGGACGAGGCGGGGCGGCGCACGGTCACCGTGCACTCCAGCCCCACCCAGGGCGACGCCGGTACGGACCCGGTGTGGACCGCGCACGCCACCGGCACCGTCGCCCCCCGCCCCGCGTCCGGCACGCCCGGCACGTCCGGCGCCGACCTGCGCACCCAGTGGCCGCCGAACGAGGCCACCGGTGTCGACCTCGACGACCTCTACCCCACCCTGCGCGACCACGGTTTCGGCTACGGCCCCGCCTTCCAGGGCCTGCGCGGGGTGTGGCGGCGCGGCGACGAGGTGTTCGCCGACGTCGCCCTGCCCCCGGAGCTGTGGGAGGAGGCCACCCGGTTCGACCTGCACCCGGCGCTGCTGGACGCCGCGCTGCACGCCGTCGGCGTCAGCGGCCTCACCGGGCTGGACGGCCCCGGGCTGCCGTTCGCCTGGTCCGGCGTGGAACTGGCGGTGGCGGGCACCCCGATGCTCCGCGTGCGCGTCACGGCGGGCGCGTCACCCGGTGCGGTGACGCTGGACCTGGCCGACGGCACCGGTGCGCCCGTGGGCCGCGTCGGCTCCCTGGCGCTGCGCCCCGTCTCCGCCGAGCAGATCGCCTCCGCGGCGCCCGTGGACCCGGT
>NZ_JAPKFL010000045.1 GCF_026262575.1 Streptomyces marinisediminis | reverse complement strand
AGGGCCACGGGCCCGGCCGCGCCCCGCTCCCGCCCCGCCCCGGCCGCGCCCCGCGCAGCCCCCGGCCCGGTGCCGCCGCCGCGGGAACGCGCGAGCGCTGGACGGCTGGGGGCAGCTCGTCCGGCGCTCGCGGCCGGGTGGGCGCGGGCGGGTGGGCGCGGGGTCCCGGGCGTCCTCAGCGGGTCGGGGCCGGCTCCGGGTCGGGTTCGGGGGCGTCCGTCCCCGCGGTGGTCCCGCCGTCGTCGTCCGGGCCCGCGGGGGTCCTGACGGACTCCAGCAGGAGCTGGGCCACGTCCACGACCTGCACGGACTCCTTGGCCTGGCCCTCGTTCTTCTTGCCGTTGACGGAGTCGGTCAGCATCACCAGGCAGAACGGGCACGCGGTGGAGACGATGTCCGGGTCCAGGGACAGCGCCTCGTCCACGCGCTCGTTGTTGATGCGCTTGCCGATGCGCTCCTCCATCCACATGCGGGCGCCGCCGGCGCCGCAGCAGAAGCCGCGCTCCTTGTGCCGGTGCATCTCCTCGTTGCGCAGTCCCGGAACCCTGCCGATGATCTCGCGCGGCGGCGTGTAGACCGTGTTGTGGCGGCCCAGGTAGCACGGGTCGTGGTAGGTGATCAGCCCCTCGACCGGCGTGACCGGGACGAGCCGGCCCTCGTCGATGAGGTGCTGCAGGAGCTGGGTGTGGTGGATGACCTCGTAGTGGCCGCCGAGCTGCGGGTACTCGTTGGCGATCGTGTTGAAGCAGTGCGGGCAGGTCGCGACGATCTTCTTCTTCGAGGTGGGCAGCCGCCGGGCGCCCGCGCCGTCCGCGGTGTCGTCCCCGTCCTCCTCGCCGAACGCGGCGTTCAGCGTGGCGACGTTCTCCTCGCCGAGCTGCTGGAAGAGGAACTCGTTGCCCAGGCGGCGGGCGGAGTCGCCGGTGCACTTCTCGTCGCCGCCCATGATCGCGAACTTCACGCCCGCGATGTGCAGCAGTTCGGCGAACGCCTTGGTGGTCTTCTTGGCCCGGTCCTCCAGGGCACCGGCGCAGCCGACCCAGTACAGGTAGTCGACGTCGGTGAGGTCCTCGACCGTCTTGCCGACGATCGGCACCTCGAAGTCGACCTCCTTCGTCCACTCCAGGCGCTGCTTCTTCGCCAGGCCCCAGGGGTTGCCCTTCTTCTCCAGGTTCTTCAGCATCGTCCCGGCCTCGGAGGGGAACGCGCTCTCGATCATCACCTGGTAGCGGCGCATGTCGACGATGTGGTCGACGTGCTCGATGTCCACCGGGCACTGCTCGACGCAGGCGCCGCAGGTGGTGCAGGACCACAGCACGTCCGGGTCGATGACGCCGTTCTCCTCCAGCGTGCCCACCAGCGGCCGCTCGGCCTCGGCGAGCGCGCCGGCGGGCACGTCCGCGAGCTGCTCGGCGCCGGCCCGCTCCTCGCCCTCGGCGTTCTTGCCGCCGCCGGCGAGCAGGTACGGCGCCTTGGCGTAGGCGTGGTCGCGCAGCGACATGATCAGCAGCTTGGGCGACAGCGGCTTGCCGGTGTTCCAGGCCGGGCACTGCGACTGGCAGCGGCCGCACTCGGTGCAGGTGGAGAAGTCGAGGATGCCCTTCCAGGAGAAGTGCTCGACCTGCGAGACGCCGAACTGGGTCTCCTCGCCGCCCTCCTCGTCGAAGACGGTCTCGAAGTCGATCGGCTTGCCGCCGGAGGTCATCGGCTGCAGCTCGCCGAGGGCCGTGCCGCCCTTGGCCTCGCGCTTGAACCAGATGTTGGGGAAGGCGAGGAAGCGGTGCCAGGCGATGCCCATGTTGGTGTTGAGGCTGACGGTGATCATCCAGATCAGCGAGACGCCGATCTTCACCATCGCCCAGAAGTACACCAGGTTCTGCAACGTGCTGGCCTCCAGCCCGCTGAAGGCGGCCACCAGCGGGTAGGAGGCGAAGTAGCCGGCCTCGTAGTGGTCGACGCCGTGCAGGGCGCCCTCCAGGCCGCGGAGCACCAGGATCGCCAGGCCGATGGTGAAGATGACGTACTCGACGAAGTACGCCTGCCAGGACTTCGAGCCCGTGAAGCGCGACTTGCGCCCGGCCCGCGAGGGCAGGTTCAGCAGCCGGATCACGATCAGCGTGGCGATGCCCAGCGTCGTGGCGAGGCCGATGAACTCGACGTAGATCTCGTACGGGAGGAACCCGCCGAGCAGCGGCAGCACCCAGTCGGCCTGGAAGAGCTGGCCGTAGGCGGTCGCCAGGGTGGGCGGCAGGGTGAGGAAGCCGATCGCCACGAACCAGTGCGCGACGCCGACGACCGCCCAGCGGTTCATCCGGGTGTGCCCGAGGAACTCCCTGATCAGCGTGGCCGTACGCGCCGTCCAGTCGTCCGTGCGGGTGCCCGCGGGCACGGGTTGGCCGATGCGGACGAAGCGGACGATCTGTGCGATGGCGCGCACGAAGAGCGGCACGGCGACCACGGTGAGGCTCAGCGTGACGATGATCGCGGCGAGTTGCATGACGGCTCCTCGGGCCTGCGAAGGGGTAGCGGTGCCGGGCCGTCGCGGTCCGGCGAAGCCTGCGTACTAGTTAGTAACTTAGTCAGTCCGTACGAGACTATCCACTATCGGCCCGTGGCAGTAGCGCGGCATGCGGTGATCTGCGTCGCTGAGGGTGGGCTAACCCGCCCTCACACCCGCACCCCCCGCGAGCGCAGCCAGGACACCGGTTCGACGGCCGCCCCGCCCGCCCCGCCCCGGCGCACCTCGAAGTGCAGGTGCGGCCCGCTGGAGTTCCCCGTGGACCCGGACAGCGCGATCCGCTCGCCCGCCGCCACCCGCTGCCCCACCCCGGTCTGGAGGACCGACAGGTGCGCGTAGACGGTGTGGAAGCCGTCCCCGTGCCGGATCACCACCTGGTAGCCGTACGGCCCCGCGTACCCGGCCCGGACGACGGTGCCCGCGCCGACGGAGCGCACCGGCGTCCCGGTGCGCACGGCGAAGTCCTGCCCGGTGTGCCCGCTGCTCCACAGCGCCCCCGTCGCCGCGTACCCGGCGGTGAGCCGGTAGGCGGCCACCGGCGTCACCCAGCCGGCCGACCGCGGGCCGCCCCGGCCCCCGGCCGCCGGGGCCGGACGCTCCGGCCGGTCGCCCAGGCGTGCCGCCCGTTCCCTGGCCCGCTTCAGCTCCACGTCGATGCGGGCCTTGAGCTCGCGCTGCCGCTCCTCCTTCGCGCGCAGCCGCTCCAGCGCCCGCTCGGCCGCCGCCCGCTGCCCGGCGAGCTCGGCCCGGGTCTCGTCCGCCGTCTCGGCCAGCCGGGCGGCGGCGCGGTTGTTGCGGGCCATGTGCGCGCTGCTGGCCAAGAACGCCTCCGGGGAGTCGGCCAGGACGGCGCGGGCCCCCGCGAGCAGGCCGCCCGTGCGGTACTGGTCCGCGGCCACGGCGCCCACCGCGTCGCGCAGCTCCCGGTAGCGCGCCTCCTGGCGCTCCAGCCGCTCGGTGAGCCGGTCCAGGGTCGCGCGCTGCCGGTCGGCGGCGGCCTTCGCCCGCTCGTAGCCGCGGCCGACGCGGGTGGCCTCCCGGTAGATCCGCGCCGCCTCGGCGACCGCCTGCCCGGGCGAGCGCAGCGGCTGGACGCGGTCGCCGCTCCGGCCGGCCGGGGCGGCCGTCCACGATCCCGCGGGCGCCGCCGGGTGGCCGGGCGCGGGTGCGGCGTGGGCGCGGACGGCGGACGGCGCGCCACCCGCCGCCGCGGCGCCCGCGGGGGTGGCGCCGACGGGTGCGGCGCCGAGTACCGTCGCCAGTGCGGCCGCCGCCGCGCGGGCCGACAGCGCGCGCGGACGGCACGGAACGTGCCAGGACCTCACCGCGAACACCGGCATCATCTCCGTCGGGCAGGGATTCCTCTGGTCAATGCCTGCCATGTCCGGAGAAAGTGCTTCTTAAATCTCCAAGCGGGAGAATAGCGACATAATTCAGCCCGGCGCCGCAGTAGTAGTACGAACTGAATGGCCTTCGCAACCGTGTCCGCTCGCCTTTCCCTGGTCCTTCCCTCGCCTTTCCCGCGCCCTCGCCGTTTTCCCTCCGCCGCGTTTTCGGTCGCCCTCCCGTGCGGACCGGCGCGCGGCGGTCGCCGCTGCGCCGCGCCGCCGGGAGCCGCCCTCGGTCGGGGCGCGTCCGGCCGGCGGCGGCCGCCGTGCCCGCGCCGCGGTGGACGGCCATGGAGGGGCGCCCTTCCGGGCACTCGACGGGGGCCGCATCCCGGTCGGCGTCCACCTGGAACGCGCTGAGCTGGGAAGACGTCCGCCGTGCGCGAGCGAGTGACAGGCAAGTTGAGCCGCTCGCACTCACCTTGCTTGACGCGGGCGCGGGCCTCAGGCACTCTTGAGCCAGTTCCACTCAAGACTTAGCTGGAGGAGATCCTCACATGGCACGTGCGGTCGGCATCGACCTGGGTACGACGAACTCCGTCGTCAGTGTGCTCGAAGGCGGTGAGCCCACCGTCATCACCAACGCGGAGGGCGCCAGGACCACGCCGTCCGTCGTCGCCTTCGCGAAGAACGGTGAGGTGCTGGTCGGCGAGGTCGCCAAGCGCCAGGCCGTCACCAACGTGGACCGGACGATCCGGTCGGTCAAGCGCCACATGGGCACCGACTGGAAGATCGACCTGGACGGCAAGGACTTCAACCCGCAGCAGATCAGCGCGTTCGTGCTGCAGAAGCTGAAGCGGGACGCCGAGGCCTACCTGGGCGAGAAGGTCACCGACGCCGTCATCACCGTCCCGGCGTACTTCAACGACCACGAGCGGCAGGCCACCAAGGAGGCCGGCGAGATCGCGGGCCTGAACGTCCTGCGCATCGTCAACGAGCCGACGGCCGCCGCGCTCGCGTACGGCATGGAGAAGGAAGACCAGACGATCCTGGTCTTCGACCTCGGCGGCGGCACCTTCGACGTCTCGCTGCTGGAGATCGGCGACGGCGTGGTCGAGGTGAAGGCCACCAACGGCGACAACCACCTCGGTGGTGACGACTGGGACCAGCGCGTCGTCGACTACCTGGTCAAGCAGTTCCAGTCCGGGCACGGCGTGGATCTGAGCAAGGACAAGATGGCGCTGCAGCGCCTGCGCGAAGCCGCCGAGAAGGCGAAGATCGAGCTGTCCTCGTCGTCCGAGACCACGATCAACCTGCCTTACATCACCGCCTCCGCCGAGGGCCCCCTGCACCTCGACGAGAAGCTGACGCGCGCGCAGTTCCAGCAGCTCACGCAGGACCTGCTGGACCGCTGCAAGACGCCGTTCCACAACGTCATCAAGGACGCGGGCATCCGCCTGGACCAGATCGACCACGTGGTCCTCGTCGGCGGCTCCACCCGCATGCCCGCCGTCGCCGAGCTCGTCAAGGAGCTGACCGGCGGCAAGGAGGCCAACAAGGGCGTCAACCCGGACGAGGTCGTCGCCATCGGCGCCAGCCTCCAGGCCGGTGTGCTCAAGGGCGAGGTCAAGGACGTCCTGCTGCTGGACGTCACCCCGCTGTCCCTCGGCATCGAGACCAAGGGCGGCATCATGACCAAGCTCATCGAGCGCAACACCACGATCCCGACGAAGCGCTCGGAGATCTTCACCACGGCCGAGGACAACCAGCCGTCGGTGCAGATCCAGGTCTACCAGGGCGAGCGCGAGATCGCGGCGTACAACAAGAAGCTCGGGATGTTCGAGCTGACCGGCCTGCCGCCCGCCCCGCGCGGCGTCCCGCAGGTCGAGGTCACCTTCGACATCGACGCCAACGGCATCATGCACGTCTCCGCCAAGGACCTCGGTACCGGCAAGGAGCAGCGCATGACCGTCACCGGCGGCTCGGCTCTCCCCAAGGAGGACATCGAGCGCATGATGCGCGACGCCGAGCAGTACGCGGAGGAGGACTCCAAGCGCCGCGAGGCCGCCGAGACGCGCAACCAGGCGGAACAGCTCGTCTACACCACCGAGAAGTTCCTCCAGGAGAACGAGGAGAAGGTCCCGGCCGACACCAAGTCGGAGGTCGAGGAGGCCGTCGGCGACCTCAAGGAGAAGCTGAAGGGCGAGGACACCGCCGCGATCCGCGAGGCCACCGAGAAGGTCGCCGCCACCAGCCAGAAGCTGGGCCAGGCCCTGTACGCCGACGCGCAGGCCCAGCAGGCCGCGGCCGGCGGCGAGGCCGGGGACGCGGGCGCCCAGCAGGGCGGCGCGCAGGCCGACGACGACGTCGTCGACGCCGAGATCGTGGACGACGAGAAGACCGACAAGGGCCGTGGAGGTGCCGCGTGACGGAGGAGACGCCGGGCTTCGAGGAGAAGCCCGAAGTCCCCGCCGACGGCACCGCCGCCCAGTCCGATGAGGCTGCCGCCACCGGCGCCGGTCCCGCCGACGAGGCGGGCCCGGCGGCCGGGGCCGGGGACTCGAAGGAGCTTCAGGAGGTCGGGCTCACCGCGCAGCTCGACCAGGCCCAGACGGCGCTCAACGAGCGCACGCAGGATCTGCAGCGGCTCCAGGCGGAGTTCGCCAACTACCGCCGCCGGGTGGAGCGGGACCGCGTCGCCGTCAAGGAGATGGCGGTCGCCAACCTGCTGACCGAGCTGCTGCCGGTGCTCGACGACATCGGCCGGGCCCGGGAGCACGGCGAACTGGTCGGCGGCTTCAAGTCGGTGGCCGAGTCGCTGGAGACGGTGGCGGCCAAGATGGGCCTGCACCAGTTCGGCAAGGAGGGCGAGCCCTTCGACCCGACGGTGCACGAGGCGCTGATGCACTCGTACTCGCCGGACGTCACCGAGACGACGTGCGTGCAGATCCTCCAGCCGGGGTATCGCATCGGCGAGCGCACGATCCGCCCCGCGCGGGTCGGCGTGGCCGAGCCCCAGCCGGGCAGCCAGCCCGGCGCGGAGTCGGCCCCGGCGGAGCAGGCGGACGACGCCTCGGCGACGGACAAGGACAGCGGTGGCCCGGACGAGGGCTGACGCGGGCACGCGCTCCCGGGCGGGCCGCACCACGCGGCCCGCCCGGGGGGCGGCAGGCAGGCGGAAGGAGGGACGCCGCGGATGAACCTCAGCAGGGAAGTCCTGGAGAAAGACCTGTACCGGGTGCTCGGTGTCCCCAAGGACGCCACCGAGGCGGAGATCAAGAAGGCGTACCGCAAGCTCGCCCGCGAGTACCACCCGGACGCCAACAAGGGCGACGCCAAGGCGGAGGAGCGCTTCAAGGAGGTCGGCGAGGCCAACGAGGTCCTCTCCGACGCCAAGAACCGCAAGGAGTACGACGAGGCGCGCGCCCTGCTCGGCTCCGGCGGCTTCCGGCCCGGCCCGGGCGGCACCGCGGGCACCGGCGGCTTCGACCTGGGCGACCTCTTCGGCGGCGCGGGCCAGGGCGGACCGGGCGGCGGCTTCGGCGGCGGCCTGGGCGACGTCTTCGGCGGGCTGTTCAACCGCGGTGGCACCGGCACCCGGACCCAGCCGCGGCGCGGCCAGGACGTCGAGTCCGAGGTGACGCTCAGCTTCACCGAGGCCGTGGACGGCGCGACGGTGCCGCTGCGCATGTCCAGCAGCGCCGCGTGCAAGGCCTGTTCGGGCACCGGGGACAAGAACGGCACGCCCCGGGTGTGCCCGACGTGCGTGGGCACCGGCCAGGTCAGCCGGGGCGGCGGCGGGGGCTTCTCGCTCACCGACCCGTGCCTGGACTGCCGGGGCCGTGGTCTGATCGCGGAGAACCCGTGCGAGGTCTGCCGGGGCAGCGGGCGGGCCACCAGCTCGCGCACCATGCAGGTGCGCATCCCGGCCGGCGTCTCCGACGGACAGCGCATCCGGCTGCGCGGCAAGGGCGCGCCGGGCGAGCGCGGCGGGCCCCACGGGGACCTGTACGTCGTCGTCCACGTGGACGCCCACCCGGTGTTCGGGCGGCGCGGCGACAACCTGACGGTGACGGTGCCCGTCTCGTTCACCGAGGCGGCGCTCGGCGGGGAGATCAGCGTGCCCACGCTCGGCGGCCCACCGGTCAAGCTCAAGCTGCCCGCGGGCACTCCGGGCGGGCGCACGCTGCGGGCCCGGGGCAAGGGCGCGGTGCGCAAGGACGGCACCCGGGGCGACCTGCTGGTCACCGTCGAGGTGGCCGTCCCCGGGGAGCTGAACGACCAGGCGCGTCAGGCCCTGGAGTCCTACCGCGAGGCGATGGCGGGTGAGGACCCACGGGCGGCGCTGTTCCAGGCCGCGAAGGGAGACTGAGGTGGACGGCCGAGGTGGACGCAGGAACAACCCGTACGAGCTGACGGAGGAGACGCCCGTCTACGTCATCTCGGTCGCCGCGCAGCTCTCCGGGCTGCACCCGCAGACGCTGCGCCAGTACGACCGCCTCGGCCTCGTCTGCCCCGACCGCACGGCCGGTCGCGGGCGGCGCTACTCGGCGCGCGACATCGAGCTGCTGCGCGAGGTGCAGCGGCTCAGCCAGGACGAGGGGATCAACCTCGCCGGCATCAAGCGCATCATCGAGCTGGAGAACCAGGTGGCGGCGCTCCAGTCGCGCGTCGCCGAGCTCCAGCAGGCGGTGGAGGGCGCGGCGCTGGCCATGCGCCAGCGCGAGGCCCAGGTGCACGCCTCCTACCGCCGCGACCTGGTGCGCTACGAGGACGTGCAGCAGTCCAGCGCGCTCGTGGTCTGGCGCCCGGCTCCGCGCCGCGGCGAGTAGGCCCCGGGCCGCCGCCCGCGGCGCTGTTCGCCCCCGCGTCACTCCCGGACGCGGGCGACGAGCAGCGCCGCGTCGTCGTGGTCGTGCGCGTCGTCGCCGCGCAGGTGCTCCAGCAGCAGGTCGCAGGTCTCCTCCAGCGGGCGGTCCGGGCCGTCCAGGAGGCGCAGCAGCGTCTCCAGCCGCATGTCGATGTCCACGTCCCGCCGCTCCACCAGGCCGTCGGTGTAGAGGACGAGCCGGTCGCCGGGGCGCAGCGGGACGGTGGTGCTGCGGAAGCCGACGCCGCCGGTGCCGGCGACGCCCAGCGGCGCCCCGCTGGGCAGGTCCACCAGCGTCGGCGGGCGGCCGGGGCGCAGCAGCACCGGCGGCAGGTGCCCGGCGTTGGCCACGCAGCAGGCCGCGGTGCGCGGGTCGTACAGCGCGTACAGGCACGTGGCGATGTAGTTGTCGATGCCCGCGGTGATCTTGTCCAGGTGGCGCAGCAGCTCCGCCGGGTCGAGGTCCAGCTCGGCCAGGGTCTGGGTGGCGGTGCGCAGGCGGCCCATGGTGGTGGCGGCGGTCATGCCGCTGCCCATGACGTCCCCGACGATCAGCGCCGTCTTGTCGTCGCTGAGCGGGAGCGTGTCGAACCAGTCGCCGCCGACCTCGCTGGCCGCCCCGGCCGGCTGGTAGCGGGAGGCGACCTCCAGGCCGGCCAGGTGCGGCGGGTGCTGCGGCAGCAGGCTGCGCTGGAGGGTGATCGCGGCGTTGCGCTGGCGCTCGTACCAGCGGGCGTTGTCGATGCACACGGCGGCCCGGGCGGCGAGCTCGGCGGCGAGGGCGACGTCGTCGGCGTCGAAGGGCAGCGGGTTGCGGGCGCGCTTGAGGTCGAGCGCGCCCAGCACCTCGCCGCGGGCGATGAGCGGCACCGCGAGGTAGGAGTGGACGCCGGCGCGGGCGAGCAGCGCGGCGGCGTCCGGGTCGCGGGCGACGGAGCGCAGGTCCGCCTCCTCCACATGGGTGACGAGCACCGGTCGGCCGGTGCGCACGCACCGGGTGACCAGGCGGTCGGCGTCGTAGCGGGCCACCTCGCCGGGCGGGTCGGCGGCGCCCACGGCCTCCGTGGGGTAGGCGGCGTTGACGGCCAGGGCGCGGAAGACCGCGGCGCCGCTTGGCGCCGGTGGGCTGCGGCGTTCGGCCAGCGCGGCGTCCAGCACGTCGACGGCGGCCACGTCGGCCAGCTCGGGCACGGCGACGTCGGCCAGCTCGCGGGCCGTCTGCTCCAGGTCCAGGGTGGTGCCGATGCGCACCGAGGCGTCGGCGACGACGGCCAGGCGGTGCCGGGCGCGGTCGGCCTCCTTCGCGGCCAGGTGCCGGTCGGTGACGTCCACGACGGAGGTGGCCAGGCCCAGCACGCGGCCCCCGGCGTCCTCCAGCCGGTGCAGGGACACCGACCACGCGTGCTCCTGCCGGGGGTCGGCCGGCCGGCGTCCGGTCGTGTAGTGGTCCAGCAGCGGGACGCCGGTGGCCAGCACCCGGCGCATGGCCGACTCGGCGGTCGCCGCGTCCAGGAAGGGCAGCGTCTCGCGCACCCGGCGGCCGATGTGCTGCTCGGCGGGCACGCCGCTGATCCGCTCCAGGGCGGGGTTGACGGTGACGTAGCGCAGCTCGGTGTCGAGGACGGCCAGGCCGATCGGGGACTGCTCGACCAGGCGGACCGAGAGCGCGAGGTCCCGCTCGACGCGGCGCAGCGTGGACTGGTCCGTGGCCAGGGCGAGCGCGTAGACGTCGCCGAGGTCGTCCAGCAGCCGCATGTTGCGGAACTCCAGCACGCGGGTGCCGCCGTCACGCTGCCGGACGGGGAAGCTGCCCTTCCAGCTCCCCCGCTCGTCCCGCATGACGTCGCGGAACAGGCGCAGCACGAGGTCGAAGTGCTCCTCGGGCACCAGCAGGCGCGCGGCGTACCGGCCCAGCGCCTCCTGCGCGGTGTAGCCCAGCAGCACCTCGGCCTGCGGGCTCCAGAAGACGATGCGGCCGCGCTCGTCGAGCACGAACGTGGCGACGGTGAGCACGTCGAGCAGCCCGCCGGGGGAGGCCGGGCCCGCGTCCACCCGGCCCGTGCGGCCCCGCTGTCCGAAGCGCCGCGGAGAGCCGGGGTGCCAGCCGCTGTCAGGACTCATCCCAGCCCTCCTTCCCGTCCGCACGTGGGGCGTCGGCCGTGGCCTTACCCATCATCCTCCGCACCCGCGATCAGGGCATGTTCCTCGTCCCGCTTTCCGGCGGCCGGGTGGGGCGCCGGGGCGGCGCGGGGGCGCGTCACCGCGCCGGCGGGGGGTCGGGCAGCGCCGCGACCAGGTCGGCCACCAGCGCCGGATCCGTGTCCGGCGCCAGGTGCCCGGCGCCGGGCAGCGTCCGCACCGGCACGCCCAGCCGGGCGCGGGCCGGGCGGGTGAGGCGGCGGGGCGGAAGGAAGACGTCGTGCTCGCCGGTGGCCACCGCGTTCGGCACCGCCCGGGCGCGCTCCAGCACGGGGCCGGGCAGCGGGGCGGGCGCGAGGCTGCTGCGGCAGGAGCGCGCCACCAGGGTCAGCCACGTCGCCAGCTCCGTCCGCGGGGCGGTGCCGGGGCCGGTGAGCACGTCCAGCAGGCGTGCGCCGCGGCGCTCGTCGGGCCGCAGCAGCCAGGGCAGCGACACCGCGAGCACCCGCGGCGTCACCCGCAGCCGCGCCAGTCCGGCGGGGGCGAGCAGCACCCGTCCGGCCAGGTGCGGCGAGGCGCAGGCCAGCGCGATGCCGCCGCCGAGCGAGTGGCCCACCACGACCACCGGGCCCCGCGCGAGCTGGTCCAGCACCTCGCCCAGCCAGGTCCCGTACCCGCCCGGGGACCGGCCCGGCGGCCGGGTGGGGGCGCTGAGCCCGGGCTGCCCGGGCACGTCGACGACGTGGGTGCGCCACCGGCGGGCGAGCGCGGCGGCCAGCGGCAGGCTGGTCGCCGCGTTGAAGTTGGTCCCGGGCACCACGAGGACGGTGCCCGGGCCCGACCCGGCCGTCAGGACGTGCGTGTCGCCCAGCGCCGTGGCCACCCGCTCGCGGTGGTGCGGCACGTCCCAGCCGTCGAGCCGGTCCCGGCACCACTGGGTGACGCGGCGCCGGGCGGACGCGTCGCGGTAGACGGTATCCATCGTCCCAGTGTCCGCCGCGGTCCCCGGCGCGCACCGGCCGGGGCGCGCCGGGGACCGCGGGCGCGGTCAGCAGGTGGAGCGGGCGGGGCGGTCGGTGAAGCGGTCGTCCAGCCAGGCGAAGACGCGCGGGTAGGAGGCCACGGCGCCGCCGACGTGGGTGGGCGCGAGCATCGGGGCGAACTGGACGGTGGCGCCGTTCGCGCACCAGTCGGCGGCCAGGTCGCGGCCCAGCACGTACGGTATGACGTCGTCCAGCAGGCTGTGCGTGACGAGCGTGGGCACCCGCGGGGTGCCGGCGCCGATGAACTGCTCGTCGACGATCGCCCGCCAGCGCGGCTCCTTCAGGTACTCCGTCAGGGGCTTGCCGTTCGCGGTGAGGGTCTCGGTGCGGGTGAACGCGTGCGCGGCGACGACCTCGGCGGTGCACAGCTCGGCGGACTCCTCCAGCAGCGCGCGCCCCTCGGCGTTGAGGTAGGGATCGGTGTCGACGTCGTAGCCCGCGGCGAGGCCGGCGACCGCGTAGCCGAGGAAGCCGGCGTAGAGGGAGCCGTCGAGGTTCTCGGCGACGGCGTGGAGGTCGGTGGGCGGGGCGCCGAGCGCGACGCCCACGAGGCGGAGTTCGGGCGCGTAGGCCGGGGCCAGCTCGGCGGCGGCCGCGGCGGCGGCGCCGCCCTGGGAGTAGCCGGTGACCGCCACCGGGCCGTCGGCGGGCACGCGCCCGCCGGGCAGCCGCTGCGCCGCGCGCAGCGCGTCGAGCACCGCGTGGCCGGAGACGGCGCGGTTGACGTAGGTGTGGGTGCCGGGGGTGCCCAGGCCCTCGTAGTCGGTGAGGACGACGGCGTAGCCCCGGGCGAGCAGGCCGTTCACGAACAGGCCCTCGTACTCGGAGCCGGCCGCGAGCTGCCGGGAGGGCGCGCAGGAGTCGCCCAGCCCCTGCGTGCCGACGGCGTAGCCGACCAGCGGCCGTTCCCCGGCGCCCGACCAGGGCCGCTCGGGCGTGAGGAGGGTGCCGGTGACGGCGACGGGGTCGCCCGCGCCGTCGGTGCTGCGGTACATGATCCGGTCCACGTGCGCGTCGGCCTCGGTCAGCCGCAGCGGGTCGAGGTGGAAGGCGGCGGGCTCGGTGCGGATGACGTCGCCGTTCGCCGCGGGCAGGGCGGCGGGCGGCTCGTAGAAGGGGGGCCGGTCGTCCGCCCGGGCCCCCGGCGCGGCGGCGAGGCCGAGGGCGAGCGCGGAGACGAGGGCGAGGGCGGCTGCGGCGGTTCGACCGCGGCGGCGTGGCTGCACGGGCACTCCTGGGGGAAAGCGCGACCTGAACTGACCTTACGGACCAGTAAGTTGGCAAGGAGAATGCGCGTGCCGCCGCCCGGTGTCAATGTGCCGGAGTGAGTGTGTTGCTCGCGGTAACTCCGGGTGCGGGCCGCCGCGTCCCCGGGTAACCCGGTCGGCCGTGACCGGTGGCCGCCCGCCCGCGCACCCCGGACGGTGGGGTGATGGAGCACATACGGACGGCCACGGCGGGACTGGCCACCCTCTTCGGCGCGCTCGCCCTCGCCGGCGCCACCGGCCCGGCGCGCCCGGACACCGCGGCGGTCGGCGCACAGGGCGAGCCGTGGGCGTCCCGCAGCGTCGCCACGGTCGGCAAGCTCGTCACCGAGCTGGACGACGGGCGCCTGGGCGTCTGCTCCGGCGCCATAGTGGACGCGCCCGGCGGCAGCGTCGTCGCGACCGCCGCGCACTGCCTGCGCTCCCCCGAGCACCCGAACCTGCCGCGCCGCGCCTGGTTCGCCCCGGACTACCCCGGGGGCGCCGCCGGGCCGGGCGCGGTGATGGAGCGGGGCTGGAAGGTCGTCTCCTACCACACGCCCCCGGGCTGGGACGTCAACCGGCACCTGGACGCCATACTCCCGCACGACTACGCCTTCGTGACGGTGGAGAAGCGCGGCGGGCGCACCCTCCAGCAGACCCACGGAGCCAACCGGCTGGACTTCGCCCCCGTGGACGACGGCGCGCCGGTGCTGCCGATGGGGTACCCGGCCGCACCCCCCTACGACGGCGAGACGCTCGCCCACTGCTCGGGCCGCGCCGAGCTGCTGACCCGGCACACCGCGCACTCCTCCAACGTCGGCGGGCTGCTGCTGCGGCCGTGCCCGCTCACCCGGGGCGCGAGCGGCGGGCCGTGGCTCCAGGACTACGACGCCGCCACCGAGTCGGGCACGGTGGTGGGCGTGATGTCCGTGGGCAGCGGCGACGGCCGGGTGCTGGGCCGCCCGATCCCCGAGGACCCGGGCCGGGCGCTGCTCACCGAGGCGTCCACGGCCTGACGCCCCCGGCCCGCGCGCCCCGCCGCACGTCTCCGCGCCGGCGTGCGGTCACCGGGCCGCGGTCCGGGCGCGGAGGCGCTCGACCAGGTCGGTGGGGGCCGTGTGCGGGCTGCCGGCGTCGTAGGGCGGCCGGGGGTCGTACTCGGTCATCAGCTGCACCGCCTGCGCGTGCGCGTCGCCGCCGATCCGCCCGGCGAGCGTCAGCCCCAGGTCGATCCCGGCGGAGACGCCGGCGCCGGTGACGTACTTGCCGTCGAAGACGACGCGCTCCTCCACCGGCTCGGCGCCGAACGCGCGCAGCCGGTCCAGGGACAGCCAGTGCGTCGTCGCCCGGCGACCGCGCAGCAGCCCGGCCGCCCCGAGCAGCAGGGCCCCGGTGCACACCGAGACGGTCCAGGTGGTGGTGGCGTCCACCGCGCGCAGCCAGTCGAGCACCGCCGCGTTCTCCAGGTCGGGCGCCGGGCCGCCGGGGACGACCACGATGTCCGGACGCGTCACCTCGGTCAGCGCCGCGGTCGCCACCACTCCCAGGCCGCGTTGGTCGTCCACGACCGCGCCCGGCCGTTCGGCGACGAACACCGTCTCGGCGCCCGGGAGCGGGCTCAGCGTCTGGTAGGGCCCGGCGGCGTCCAGCAGGGTGAAGTTCTCGTACAGCAGGACGGCGATCTGCATGCGTCTCTCCTCCAGGGTGGGGTGGGTGCGGCGGTCTCGGGGCCGGACGACGCGGGCGTGACGGGCCGGGCCAGGGGTGCCCGGGCCGGGGCGCCCGGGCGCACGGGACGGCGCGCCGGACCGGGGCCGGGCGGACCGGGGTGAGGGTGCGGAGGTGGCGGGCGGCGGGTCAGGGGACGGGGGCCGGACGGAAGCGGCGGCGGTACTCCGCCGGGGCCGTGCCCAGCGCCTTGAGGAACGCCCGGCGCATCGCCTCCGGAGTGCCGTAACCGCTGGCCCGGGCGACCTCCTCCACCCCGGCCGGGCCGTCCTCCAGCAGCCGCCGGGCGTGCTCCAGCCGCACCCGGTCCACGTAGCGGCCCGGCGGCAGACCCGTCTCCGCGTGGAAGGCGCGGGTGAAGTGCCGGGGCGAGAGCCGGGCCCGCTCGGCCAGCGCGGTCACCGACAGGTCGGCCTCCGGGTGCTCGGTGATCCACTGCTGCACCTCGCGCAGCGGCTGCCGACGCGCCGTCTGGGCGGCGAGCTGGGCGCTGAACTGCGCCTGGTTGCCGGGCCGGCGCAGGAAGACCACCAGGTGCCGGGCGACGGTGAGGGCGACCTCCCGGCCCAGGTCCTCTTCGACGAGGGCGAGCGCCAGGTCGATGCCCGAGGTCACCCCGGCGGAGGTGGCCACGTGCCCGTCGCGGACGTAGATGGGGTCCGCGTCCACCGCCACGTCCGGGTGCGCACGGGCCAGCGCGTCGCTGTGCGCCCAGTGCGTGGCCACCCTGCGGCCCCGCAGCAGCCCCGCCTCGGCGAGCAGCGACGCCCCGGTGCACACCGACAGCAGGCGGCGCGCCGACCGGCCGTGGACGCGCAGCCACTCCACCACCCGGGCGTCCGGCACCCGGGTGCCGTGGCCGCCGGGCACCAGCAGGGTGTGCGTCACGGTGACGTCGGGAAGAGCGGCGTCCGGCACGAGCGTGAGCCCGCTCGAACAGCGCACCGGCTCGCCGTCCGGCGACGCCGTCCGCACCCGGTAGGCCCCCGGGCGCCCGGACGCGTACCCGGCCCCGGTGAACACCTCCACCGGGCCGGCCAGGTCCAGGCTCTGCACGCCGTCGAACACGACGACGAGCACGTCCCGGCACCGCTCGGCGCGCTTCTCCACGTCCTGTGTCACGCGCTCATTTTTCGGCGCCGCGCGCGGCGTCCGCAACGACGAGAACCCCACCTTTCGGGCCACGCCGGGCGCGGTGCGAGGCGATGGGGGGCCGGGGCGGTGCGCACGGCGCGCGGAGTGCGGACGCCGTCCGGCGGTGGCGCTGCTCGGCGGTGGCCGCGCTCGGTGGCGGTGCTCGGTGGCGGTGCTGGCCGGTGGTGGCTGTGCACGGTGGTGGCCCTACTCGGTGGGGGGCGCGTCGCGCGCCCGGTGCGCCGTCACCGCGAGATGCTCAACCCGCCCCCGGGTCGCTGGGCCGGGTGCGGGCCACCGAGGGCCGCGCCGCCGCCCCGGTGCGCGTCGTCGGCGTCGCGCCCGACCCCGCGGGCACCGGAGTTCACCCACCGCCCCCGGAAACACGCGTCACCCGGCGCCCGCCGCCCGTCCGCCGTGCCGCTCCGCGCGGCCGCCCGGCGCCGTCGCGCGGGCGCCGTCCCGCTGCCGGGCGGCAGGGCGCGGGAAGCGCGGCGTCACCGGCCGCCCTTGAACCGCTCCACGGCGGCCACACCACCGGCCGCGAGCGCGACCTGGAGGGCCAGTTCGATCCAGTCGACGCCGTCGGTGTCGGCGACGCCCACGGCCGCGGCGATCGCCGTGCCCAGGAGCGCGGCGAGGACGCCGACGAGGATGGTCCAGATGACGCCGATGCGCTGCCGTCCGGGCAGCGCGAGCCGCCCCAGCACGCCGATCACGATGCCGATGAGGATGGCCGTGAGCAGGCCGGAGATCTCCATGAGCGTTTCTTTCGTAGTGTGGCTCCCTGACATGTGCCCGGAAGCGCCCGGGAGCACGCGGGCGGGACGGTCGGCGATCACCGACCGTCCCGCCCGCGAAGGCCCGGGGAAGCCCGGGACGGCCGTCGCGCGCCGCCCGGCCGGGAGGGCGGCGGGTGGCCCGGGCGCCGGATCAGGCATCATGGCCGGGAGGTCCGTGGGGCCGGGCGCGGACCGGAGGGTGCCGCGCGGCCGTACCCCGGTGGGCCGCGCACCGCGGGCATACACCGCGGGTGCGCCGCGTCCGCGGCGCCGCACAGGACGGCGCCGACCGCCGGACCACCGGACCAGCACACGACCGGACCAGCACACGATCGGACCGCGAGGCCACCGCACCACGGGCCGCCGGACCACACACGAGGAGAGCGACCGGAGATGGCGGCGGAGCACATGCAGATCGGCCAGGTCGCCGAGCGGACGGGCCTGTCGCTGCGCACCATCCGCCACTACGAGGAGGTCGGCCTCGTCCCGCCGTCCGCCCGCAGCAAGGGCGGGTTCCGCCTCTACACCGAGGCCGACGTCGAGCGGCTCCTGGTCGTGCGGCGCATGAAGCCGCTGGGCTTCTCCCTGGAAGAGATGCGCGACCTGCTGGAAGCCACCGACGCCCTCGCGCACCCCGACACCGTGCCGCCGCCCGACCGGGACCGCCTGCGCGCCCGCGTCGCCGCCTACCGGGAGCTGGCCGAGTCCCGGTGCGCCGCCCTCCGCGCACAGCTCGTCGCCGCGGAGGACTTCGCCGACACCCTGCGCCGCCACCTCAACGAAGCGGACTGAAGCGTTCCGGGCGGGCCCGGCCCGGATCAGGTGGCCAGGACGGCGACGATGGCGACGTAGGTCGCCAGGAGCAGCGCGCCGTCGAACCCCAGGCGCAGCCAGCCGCGCTTCTGCCGGATCAGCAGCCCGGCCAGCAGCGCGGTCGTCATCACCAGCGAGCCGGCGGTCAGGAAGAGCTGGTCCCGGTCGGCCGCGTGGAACAGCGAGCCGCCCCGGAAGGCGATGTCGCCGACGACGAGGTTGAGCGCGTCCAGGCAGTTGCCGCCGATGATCGCCGCGATGGCCAGCGTCAGGGCGCCCCGGCGGACGGCGGCCACCGCGGCGACCGTCTCCGGCAGGGCGTTCACCACGCCCATCAGCACCGCGCCGACGAACCCGGCGGACAGGCCGGTCTCGTCCACCAGCACCTCCGCCGACCGGGCCACCACCCAGCCGCTGACCACCACCGTCCCGGCGACGGCCGCGAACTCGCCCCACAGCACCCCCAGCCGCCGCCGGTCGCCCTCCTCGCCCTGGTCGTCGGGCTCGTCCGGCACGGTCTGCTCGGTGTGCACGGCCTCCCACATGGGCCGCCGCCGGTCGCTGATGAACCGCACCCCGCCCCAGTACACCGCCACCATGACCGGCGCCGCCGGGTGCACCCCGAGCACCGTGGCCTCCGGGCTGAACGCGGCCATCAGCACGATGCCCAGCAGGCTCATGAGCAGACAGCCGAAGAGGATGTTGGACAGCGAGGCGGCGGCGTGCTCCAGGTTGACCCTGCGGTACGCGGCGTCGGCCACGACCACCGCTAGCGTCTGCGCCGCGATGCCGCCGACGGCGTTGCTGTACGCGAGCCCGGGGTGCCCGCCGGAGGCGCTCACCGCCGTCATGACGATGCCCGAGAGCGACGTCACCAGCCCGAAGAACACCGCGCCGAAGAAGGCCTCGCCCTGCCCGGTGCGGTCGGCGAGCACGTCACCGACCCCGGCCAGCCGCACGCTCCCGAGGACGGTGACCACCCCGGACAGGGCGAACAGCGCGACGCTCCAGCCGAGCGACCACGGGCCGAACAGAACGTCGCCCACTTACCTCTCCCTCTCCCCGCGCCCGACCCCGCGCGCCGGCACCGCCTGCTGTCGCTGCCGTCTACCACGCACAGCCCCCCCCCCCCCCCCCCACCCCCCCCCCCCCCCCCCCCCCCCCCCCCCCCCCCCCCCCCCCCCCCCCCCCCAACACCACCCCCCCCGCC
>NZ_JAPKFL010000044.1 GCF_026262575.1 Streptomyces marinisediminis | reverse complement strand
GTGCCGCGTCCGTCGGGGTCCGCCCGTCAGGGAGCGGCGTTCGGTGCGGTGCGTCGCAGGGCGCCGGATCGGCGGCGTGGTGGGCGCAGGCGGCCTACTCGGTCGATTCGGCGACGCCGCGGGGCGCCGGGCCGGGCGTCGCGACGGGGCGGACCCTGGCCGCCGCGGCACCGGTGGCGGGGTCGGCGAGGGCGTGGACGAGGGCGCGCGCGTGGTCGTTGTACGCGGTGACGATGCGCTCGACCTCGGCCGCCTCGCCCCGCTCCACGGCGGCCACGAGCTCCAGGTGCCCCGTCCACAGCAGGCCGCGCAAATCGCGCTGGACGCGCAGGTGGGGCACGGCGAACACCCAGGCGTGCACGCGCAGCCGGTCGAGGAAGTCGGTGACGTAGGGGTTGCCGACGAACTCGCCGAGCTCCCGCCAGAACCGCAGGTCGTAGCCGATCAGCACGTCCAGGTCGCCGCTGAGCGCGGCGCGGCGGGCGGCCTCGGCGCGGCGCCGGATGGAGGCGAGGGCCGCCGTGGTCACCCCCGGGGGCTGCCGGCAGGCGGGCAGCGCGGTGAACGCCGCGGTGCGGAAGACGCCCTCGATGACCAGGGCGCGGGCCTGGACGATGGCCAGGAAGTCGGCGAACGTGAACGCGTGGACGCGGTAGCCGCGGTGGTGGTCGACGTCCAGCAGGCCCTGCGCGCACAGGTCGACCAGCGCCTCGCGCACCGGCGTCGCGGAGACCCCGTACTGCTCGGCGATCTCCTTGACGGTGAAGGGGTGCCCCGCCGGGAGGCGCCCGGCCAGCACCTCGTCGCGCAGCGCCTCCGCGAGCTGCTGCCGCAGGGTGCTGCGGGTGATGCGCCCGGACGTGCCGGACGGCCGAGCGGCCCCCGGTGACCTGGCCGGCACCGTCGCCCTCAGCCCGCGGCGTGGGCGTCGGCGGTGGCCAGGGCCGCGTCCAGGATGGCCAGCCCCTCCCGCGCCTCGGCCTCGCTGAGCGTGCACGGCGGCACGACGTGCAGCCGGTTGCCGGAGACCAGCGGCCACAGCCCGCGCTGCTTGCAGGCGGCGGCGAGCTCGGTCATCGGGCGGTTGGCGTCGCCGGTGGCCTGGTAGGGGACGAGCGGTGTGCGGCGCTCGCGGTCGCTGACGAGTTCGAGGGCCCAGAAGACGCCGGTGCCG
Source organism: Streptomyces marinisediminis (assembly GCF_026262575.1). Taxonomy (GTDB): domain Bacteria; phylum Actinomycetota; class Actinomycetes; order Streptomycetales; family Streptomycetaceae; genus Streptomyces; species Streptomyces marinisediminis. The sequence goes on along the minus strand of NZ_JAPKFL010000044.1, from coordinate 19,420 downwards.
CGCACCTCGCCGACGGCGGGGTGCCGGTCGGCCAGCGCGCGCAGCCCGGGGCCGAGCACGTGCTCGCCCAGGTGCGCGGCGTGGTCGACGATGCCCTCCTCGGCCATGGCGTTCAGCGTGGCGACGGCGGCGGCGCAGGCGAGCGGGTGCCCGGAGTAGGTGAGCCCGCCGGGGTAGGGCCGCTCGTCGAAGTCGGCGGCGATCTCCGCGGAGATGGCGACGCCGCCGAGCGGCACGTAGCCGGAGTTGACGCCCTTGGCGAAGGTGACGAGGTCGGGGGCGGCGCCGTTCTCCAGGTAGTGGTCGAGCGCGAGCCAGCGCCCGGCGCGGCCGAAGCCGGCCATGACCTCGTCGAGGATGAGGACGATGCCGTACCGGTCGCAGATCTCCCGGACGCCGGGAAGGTAGCCGGGCGGCGGGACGAGGATGCCCGAGCCGCCGGGGATGGTCTCCAGGATGACGGCGGCGACGGTGTGCGCGCCCTCGAAGACGATCGTCTCCTCCAGGTGCGCGAGCGCGCGCTCGCACTCCTGGGCCTCGCTGGTGGCGTGGAACGCCGAGCGGTAGAGGTAGGGGCCCCAGAAGTGGACGACGCCGGCGGTGCCGGTGTCGCTGGCCCAGCGGCGCGGGTCGCCGGTGAGGTTGATCGCGGTGGAGGTGGCGCCGTGGTAGGAGCGGTAGGCGCTCAGCAGCTTGGGGCGGCCGGTGTGCAGCCGCGCCATGCGCACGGCGTTCTCCACCGCCTCGGCGCCGCCGTTCGTGAAGAAGATCTTGTCCAGGTCGCCGGGGGTGCGCTCGGCGACCAGGCGGGCGGCCTCGGAGCGCACGTCCACGGCGAAGCCGGGCGCGACGGTGCACATCCGCCCCGCCTGCTCCTGGATCGCGGCGACCACCTTGGGGTGCTGGTGGCCGATGTTGGCGTTGACGAGCTGGGAGGCGAAGTCCAGGTAGCGGTTGCCGTCGTAGTCCCAGAAGTAGGAGCCCGCGGCGTGGTGGACGGGCAGCGGGTCGAGCGCGCCCTGCGCGGACCAGGAGTGGAAGACGTGCGCCCGGTCAGCGGCCTTGACGCTCGCCTTGTCAGCGGGCCTGTTGCTCATGCCGTGGGTACCTCACGCTCGCCGTCGGGGTCTCCCCGAAGGGTAATGCCTCCACCCCCGGCGGGTCCCGCCGTCACCGCCACCGGACGGCGCGGGCCCCGCCGCGGCGCCCGCGACGCCCCGGCCGCCACGACGGCCGGGGCGCGGGGCCACCGCGGCGTACACGGCCGTCAAGCCCTTGGGGGCGTCGGAGGGGCGACGCGCACGGGCCGCCACCGTGGCGGTGGCGGCCCGTGCGCGGTCGCGGACGCGGGGGCGTCAGGAGGCGAGGCTGGCGAAGGCGACGATATTCGCGTCATAGCCCTCCTCCTTCGTCCAGCTCCCGCCGCAGGTGATCAGCCGGAGCTGGGGCCGCTCGGTGGGCCCGTAGACGCGGTCGTTGGGGAAGCGGTCCTTGGCGTACTGCTCGACGGAGTCGACGGTGAAGACCACGGTGGAGCCGTCCGCCCGCGCGACGCGGACCTCGGCGCCGGGTTCGAGCGAGCCGACCCCGGCGAACGCGGCCGGGCCCTTGTGGGTGTCGAGGTGGCCGACGAGGAGCGCGGGCCCCTGCTCGCCGGGCGAGGGTCCGTGCTCGTACCAGGCCACCCGGTGGGCGTCGTCCTCGGCGGGGACCGGCGGGGTGCCGTCCTTCTCGGCGGGGGCGGGGAAGACCTCCAGGTCCGCCTTGAGCTGCGGAATGCGCACGTGGGTGGGCACCGAGCGGGGCAGGGCCGGGGAGGCGGCCTCCGCCCCCGGACTCTCCCGGCCCTCGGCCCGGGAGAGTCCGGCGTCCACAGCCTGGGGACGGGACACGCCGTCGGCCACCGTGGTGAGCCCGGGTCGCGGGCGCTGCGCGGCCGTGCCGTCGTCCGGCAGGGCCGCCGCGCACAGCGCTCCGGCCACGAGGACGGTCACGGCCGCGGCCACCCCTTCCAGACGGCGACCGCGCGCCGCGACCCGTTGCTGACGCGTCGTCATCGGTATCCGGGATATCCGGGGGCGGCTCACGCCCGGTCCCCGGCGGACCGGCGGCGCCAGACCAGGAAGTACCCGGCGGCACCGGCGGCGGCCAGCCCGCCCGCGACACCCGCGGCGGCCGGCATGCCGGACTCCGCCTCGGCCGCGAGGCCGCCCAGACCGGCGTTGGCGGCACCGCCGACGCCGCCGGTGTAGGTGAAGGTGCCGGTGAGCGGCTGGTGGTTCCGGCAGTAGCCGGTCACCTGGTACTTCTTGCCCGGGGTGAGGCCCTCGCCCATGACGGTGGCCGAGGCGAAGGTGTCCTTGCGGTGGTGGCGGTCGCCGTGGTGGTGGCGGCCGTGGTGGGCGCGGCTGCGCGCGAACGCGTCCGAGGCGACGGTGCCGTGCCCGCCGTCCTTGCAGTTGGCCTTGACCTCGACGTGGGTGCCGGGGCCGCCCGACGAGGGGTAGAGGGTCAGGCCGCCGTGGCCGGTGTCACCACCGGCGAACGCGGGGGCGGCCATGCCGAGGACGAGCGCGGTGGATGCCGCGGCGGTGGCGAGAGAGCGCATCTTCATGGGGTGCTGTGACCTCCGGTCAGCGGGCGCGCGTGCGGGGGCTTGTCCCCCGCCGGTTCCGCGCGCCTTCGTCGACCATGCGACCAGCGCCCCGGGCGCGTCGCACCCCGGGTACCGCCCCCCGGGTACCCCGTTGCGCCAACCGGGCGCGACGCGCCCCGTGCGGCCGACGGCCGCACGGGGCGCCGGGTGTGGGGCCGGGCGTCGGCGGCGAACTGGCCCGCCGTCAGCCGACGGCGCCTCGGGGTGTCAGTTCGTCAGCAGGTCCCGGCGGCGGAAGCCCGCCAGGCCGAGGGCGACGAGCACCGCGGCCAGCAGCGTCAGCACGAGCAGCGGCGTCCAGGTCAGCGACTCGGCGGGCAGCCGGGGGACGTGGCTGAACGGCGACAGGCGCGTCAGCCAGTCGGGGAACTGGAGGAGCTGGCCGAGGTAGCCGACGACGAAGGCCAGCAGCGGCACCGTCCACGCCAGCGTCACCGCCTGCGGCAGCCAGCCGTACAGCAGCACCGCCACCCCGGCGGTGACCCACAGGGCCGGGGCGTAGGCCAGCGCGGCGCCGACCAGCTCGCCCACCAGGGCGCCGTCGCCGGTGGCGGACGCACCCGTCAGGCCGAAGCCCAGCCCGGCCGCCAGCAGGACGAGCGTGCCGCCGGCCAGCGCGACCGTGAGGTGTCCGCCGACCCAGCGGGAGCGGGACAGGGCGGTGGACAGCAGCGGTTCGGCGCGCCGCCCGCTCTCCTCGGCCCGGGGCCGCAGCGCGGCGAGCACGACGTAGATGGCGGCGATCACCGCCAGGATGATCATCACCATGGACGCGAAGGACTCGGCCACGCTCGCCCCGCCCAGCCGGGCGAGCGCCTCCTCCAAGGCCGCCACGTCACCGACCATCTCCTCCGCGTCGCCGAGCACGCCCCCGTAGGCGGCGCCGAGCACGAACAGGGCGACGGCGAACCCGAGGAGCAGCCCGCGGTGCAGCCGCCAGGCCAGCCCGAGCGGCCGGGTGAGGGCGGTGGCGGCCCGCGCGGGGCCGCCCCGGCTCTGGCGCAGCCCGGCGCCGACGTCGCGGCGCGTGCTGAGCAGCACGGCGAGCGCCAGCACGGCGGCGGTCACGGCCAGCGACAGCAGCAGCGGCCACCAGCGGTCCTCGGCGTAGACGTAGGTGCGCTGGGCCCAGCCGATCGGCGACAGCCAGGACAGGGCGCCGCTGCCCACGTCGCCGACCGCGCGCAGCAGGTAGGCGAGCCCGAGCACGGCGAAGGCCAGCCCGGAGGCGCCCCGGGAGTGCGCGGTGACCTGCGCCGTCACCGCGGCGACGGCGGCGAGGAACAGGCCCACGGCGGCGTGCGCGGCGCCGTAGAGCACCGACCCGCCCCAGCCGACGCCCGCCAGCCCCTGGCCGCCCAGGACCAGGGTGAACGCGGCGGCCACGGCGAGGTTGGCGACGACGGCGACGCCGAGCGCGGAGGCCAGCGGGGCGTGCCGCCCGACGGCGGCGGAGCGCACCAGCTCCGCTCGCCCGGTCTCCTCCTCGGTGCGGGTGTGCCGGGTGAGGGTGAGCACGCTGAGCAGGGCCACCATGACGGCGGTGAAGCCGAGCATCTGGTGGCCGAGCATGGCGCCGTAGGTGTAGTCGGCGAGGTAGCGCTCGGGGCCGGTCATGGCGAGCCCGGCGGGGCTGCTGACGGACTCGGCGGCGGTCGCGCGGGCCTTCGCGTCCGGGTAGAGGCCGTGGAAGCTGTTGGCGGTGGCGGCCGTGCCCAGGGTGAGGGCGGCGACCCACACCGGCAGCCGCACCCGGTCCCGGCGCAGCGCGAAGCGCAGCAGCGTGCCGGTGCCGGTGAGGGTGCTCCCCCCGCGCCGGGCGGCGGGGGCGGTGGTGGCGAGCGTGCTCATCGCGCCGCCTCCGCGTCCGGGCCGCCGTCGGCGGGGGCCGCGCCGTACGCGTCGCCGTAGTGACGCAGCATCAGCTCCTCCAGGGTCGGCGGGTGGCTGGTGAGGCTGCGCACCCCGGCGGCGCTGAGGCGCCGGATGACGGCGTCCAGCTCGGCACCGTCGACGGCGCAGCGCAGCCTGCCGTCCTCGGTGCGCAGGTCGTGCACCCCGGGCAGCGTGTCGAGCCCGTCGACGGGGCGCTCGGTCTCGGCCTCCACGGTGGTGCGGGTGAGGTGGCGCAGCTCGCTGAGCGTCCCGGCCTGCACGACCTGGCCGAGCCGCACGATGCTGACGCGGTCGCACAGCTTCTCCACTTGGGCCAGGATGTGGCTGGAGAGCAGCACGGTGCGGCCGGTGGCCTTCGCCTCGCCGATGACGTCCTGGAAGACGACCTCCATGAGCGGGTCGAGCCCCGCGGTGGGTTCGTCCAGGAGCAGCAGCTCGGCGTCGGAGGCGAGCGCGGCGACGATGGCGACCTTCTGCCGGTTGCCCTTGGAGTAGCTGCGGCCCTTCTTGGTGGGGTCCAGGTCGAAGCGCTCGGTGAGCTCGTCGCGGCGGCGCCGGTCGAGGCCGCCGCGCAGCGTGGCGAGCAGGTCGATGGCCTCGCCGCCGGTGAGGTTCGGCCACAGCTCGACGTCGCCGGGCACGTACGCGAGGCGCCGGTGCAGCGTGACGGCGTCGTGCCAGGGGTCGCGGCCCAGCAGCCGGGCGGTGCCGGAGTCGGCGCGCAGCAGGCCGAGCAGCACCCGGATGGTGGTGGACTTCCCGGCTCCGTTGGGCCCGAGGAAGCCGTGCACCTCGCCCTCCCCGACGGTCAGGTCGAGCCCGTCGAGCGCGCGGGTGCGGCCGAAGGTCTTGACCAGCCCTTCGACGGAGATCGCGGCAGTGCGTGACGTTGTCATGGTTTCGAAGCTACGCTTGTTTCATAAGTTTGTGAAGTTAGGAGAACGTCAAAACCCCCGACCACCCGGCGGGGTCCCACCTGGGAGGATGGTGACGTGTCCAAGCCCGCATCCGACCCCGCCCAGCCCCCGCACGACGGCGACGGTGCCGACGGGGCCGACGCCCGCGGCGTCGACTACCCCGAGCCGATCGCCGCCTTCGTGGAGCGGCTCGCCGCCGATCTCACCGAGGCCGGCATGCAGCGCATGGCCGCCCGCGTCTTCGCCTGTCTGCTCGCCTCCCGCAGCGGGGCCCTCGGCTCCGCCGAACTGAGCGAGCGGCTCCACATCAGCCCGGCCGCCGTCTCCGGCGCCGTCCGCTACCTGAACCAGATGCACCTGGTCACGCGCGAACGCGTCCCCGGCTCCCGCCGCGAGCAGTACCGGGTGCACGCCGACGTGTGGTACGAGTCCATCCTCAACCGGGGCTCGCTGATCGTCCGCTGGCTCAGGACGTTCGACGAGGGCGTCGCCGCGCTCGGCGCGGACACCCCCGGTGGGCGCCGGCTGGCCCGGACGCAGGATTTCCTCGCCTTCCTGCACGACGAGCTGGAGCAGATGATGGCCCGGTGGCGCAAACTGCGCGCCGAAGCGGACGCCACCCCCCGCGCCGCCGCACCGGACGAGGGACCCCGCGCCGGGGACGTCCGGGGCCGGGACGCGGAGGACTGAGCCCGCGGGCCGCACCGGCACGCGGCCAGGACGCACGCGGGCCGGGCGGCGCGGGAGCGGGCGGCGCGGGAGCGGGCGGACGGAGCCGGGCGCCGCGGGAGCCAAGCGGTCGGCGGCACGCGGGACGGAGACACCTGGCCGGGGCCCGGAGGCCGGGGCACGCGGGACCAGGGCCCGGAGGGCCACGGGTGCTGCGGGCGGCGGGCTCAGCGGGGCGGCAGGGTCAGGCGCAGGGCGGACGGGGACACCGTCCATCTCCGCGTGTCGAACTCCGGGCCGGAGACCGTGACGGCCCGCGCCCTCGCCCTGACGAGCGCGGCTTCCGCCCCCGGCGGCACGGCCGGGCCGCAGCCGCGCCCAGGGCCCGGGCCGCGGGCCGAACCGGGCGCCGGACGCACCACCACCTCGGCCAGACCGCCGCCCGTGGCCCCGGACCCCGTGGACACCGACACCTCCGCCACCGGCCGCCCCGGGTCCGCGAGCAGCACGCCGTCCGCCTCCACGCGCAGCCGGGGCAGCGGCACGGCCGGGCGCCGACCGGGCCACACCCGCGCCGCGCACCGCCCGAGCGAGCCCAGCACCCCCGGCGCCGTCCCCTCCGGAGGGCGCGCGGGGCCACGGGCGGGGCGGGCCACGGACGGGATGCGCACGCCGCCCAGCAGCACCGGGCCGCCGTCCTCCACCAGCAGGTCCAGCGGCTCCTCGGCACCCGCCAGCACCGCGCGGGCGGCCGCCACCGCGTCCGCGGGCAGCCCGAGGCCCCGCGCCAGGCTCACCGTCCACTCCGGCCCCACCGGCACCACGCCCAACAGCGCCGGGGCCGCGTCCCGGCACCCCGTGCCCGCGCGCTCCCGGTGCAACTGCTCGACCACGCCCAGCAGCGCCCGGTCGTCGCCGACGACCACCGGGCGGCGCCGCCCGCGCCGGGCCACCGCCCGCGCGACCTCCTCCCGGCCCCGCGGCAGGCACACCTTGACGCTGACCGGCCCCGCGCCCAGCACGTCCCGGGCGATGCGCACGGACTCCGCGTCGACGTGGCGGGCCACCGGATCGACGACCACGAGCAGGTCTGGAGCCGACACGTTGGTCCCTTCTCAGGTAATCTCTCGGTGCAAGAGCCCCTGCCGCTGTTGCGCCAGGGGCTTCGGTCTATCCGGGGCACCGGTTCACGGCTCTCGTGGCGGCGCCTGCGCCACCACGTCGCGTCACGCCACGCGACGTGGCCGCGCGCACGCGTGCCTCCGCCACTCGCACGTTGGACATGCCCCGCCCGGAAGGGGTGTACGCCTGTGCCCGCGCTTGTGCTGCTCGGTGCCCAGTGGGGAGATGAGGGGAAGGGGAAGGCCACCGACCTGCTCGGTGGCTCCGTCGACTACGTCGTCCGCTTCCAGGGCGGCAACAACGCCGGCCACACCGTCGTCGTCGGTGACCAGAAATACGCCCTGCACCTGCTGCCCTCCGGCATCCTCTCCCCCGGCTGCACCCCGGTGATCGGCAACGGTGTCGTCGTCGACCCGGCGGTGCTGCTGAGTGAGCTGCGCGGTCTGAACGAGCGCGGGGTCGACACCTCCAAGCTGCTGCTCAGCGGCAACGCGCACCTGATCACGCCGTACCACACGGAGATCGACAAGGTGACGGAGCGCTTCCTCGGGAAGCGGAGGATCGGCACGACCGGGCGGGGCATCGGGCCCACCTACGCGGACAAGATCAACCGCGTGGGCATCCGGGTGCAGGACCTGTTCGACGAGTCCATCCTGCGGCAGAAGGTCGACGCCGCGCTGGACTTCAAGAACCAGGTGCTGGCCAAGCTCTACAACCGCCGCTCGGTCAGCGCCGAGCAGGTCGTCGAGGAGCTGCTGGGCTACGCCGACCAGCTCGCCGGCTACGTGTGCGACACGACGCTGGTGCTCAACGACGCCATCGACGACGGCAAGGTCGTCCTCTTCGAAGGCGGCCAGGGCACCCTGCTGGACGTGGACCACGGCACGTACCCGTTCGTCACCTCCTCCAACCCGACGGCCGGCGGCGCCTGCACCGGCGCGGGCGTGGGCCCGACCCGGATCAGCCGCGTCATCGGCATCCTCAAGGCGTACACCACACGCGTGGGCGCGGGCCCCTTCCCGACCGAGCTGCTCGACGAGGACGGCGAGAAGCTGCGCACGATCGGCGGCGAGAAGGGCGTCACCACGGGACGCGACCGGCGCTGCGGCTGGTTCGACGCCGTCATCGCCCGCTACGCCACCCGCGTCAACGGGCTGACGGACTTCTTCCTCACCAAGCTCGACGTCCTCACCGGCTGGGAGCGCATCCCGGTGTGCGTGGCCTACGAGGTCGAGGGGCGGCGCGTCACCGAGCTGCCGTACAACCAGAGCGACTTCCACCACGCGAAGCCGGTCTACGAGTACCTGCCGGGCTGGTCCGAGGACATCACCAAGGCCACCTCCTTCGCCGACCTGCCGAAGAACGCGCAGGGGTACGTGCGGGCCCTGGAGGAGATGTCCGGCGCGCCCGTCTCCGCGATCGGCGTCGGCCCCGGCCGCGACGAGACGATCCAGCTCCGCTCGTTCCTGGACTGAGCCGCCCCGCCCGGCCCCGGCCGGCCGCGCACCCCCGCGCCCGCCCGGGGCCGGAGCGCGCCTCGCACCCCGCCCACGCGGGACGCCGGGGTCCGGGCCCACGGGGCCACGCGCGGGGCCGTGGCACCGCCCGGACGCCACCGCCCCACACGGAGCCGTGTGGGGCGGGCCCGCGAGGCCGGAGCCGTGGGCCGGGCCGTGGGGCCGGGGGCGGTTGGCTCAGCCGCGGCGGAGGACGTCGACGAGCACGCCGAACGCCGGGCGCCCCGGGAGGAGGGGCGCGTAGTGCCCGGTGCCCGGCAGCAGGTGCAACCGGGCGCCCCAGTTCGCCGCGTACCGCCGCGACAGCTCGACGGGCACGTCGAGGTCCGCGGTGCCGTGCAGCAGCTCCACCGGCACCCGGGGCAGCAGGCGCATCGGGTCGGCCTCGTCCGGCGGGTGGGCGCCGAGGAACTCGCCCACCGCGCCGGCGCTCAGCCCGAGGTCGGCCGCCCGCCCCAGGTCCGCCACCGGGGCCAGCGCCACGACCCGGTCGGCGGCGCGGTCCCGGCGCGCCGCCGCCCACAGCGCGAGCTGGCCGCCGGCCGAGTGCCCGAGCAGCACCTTGGGCGGGCCGCCGAGGTGGTCCAGCGCGGCGGCCACGTCCTCGGCGGTGACCGGCCAGCCGCCGCCCCCGCCGACCCTGCGGTACTCCACGAGTTCCACGGCGAACCCGTGCCCGGCCAGCGCGGCCGCGAACGGCGTCAGGTGGGAGCGGTCGAAGGCCTCGCGCCAGAAGCCGCCGTGCAGCACGGTGACCCGGGGCCCGCCGCGGCGCCCGAAGAAGTCCACGACCTGCGCGGGATGCTCCCCGTAGCGCTCGGTCTCCTCCGGCGCGACGGGGTCCAGCCTCAGCAGCTCGCGCTCCTCGGCGTCGCTCACGGTCGGCCCTCCACGTCCCGCAGCACCCCGGCCAGGGTGCGCGCCGCGCGCTCGACGTCCGCGAAGGACGTGTACAGCGGTGTGAACCCGAAGCGCAGCACCCCGGGGCGGCGGTGGTCACCGACCACACCGCGCTTGACGAGCTCGGCCATCACCTCCTCGGCCTGCGGGCACTCCAGCGCGATCTGGCTGCCGCGCCGCGCGTGGTCCTCGGGCGTCAGCGAGACCACCCGGCCGGCGGGGGCGAGGTCGGCCACGCAGCGCAGGAAGAAGTCGCTCAGCGCCAGCGACTTCGCGCGCACCTCCGCGACGTCCACCCCGTCCCAGACGGTCAGCGCGGCCTCCAGCGCCAGCATCGACAGCAGGTCGGGGGTGCCCACCCGGCCCCGGCGCGCGTCGGCGGCGGGCGCGAAGTCCGGCGTCATCCCGAACGGGTCGCGGTGGGAGTGCCAGCCCGGCAGCGGCGAGTCGAACCGGGCCTGGTGCTCGGCACGCAGGTAGAGGTACGCGGGCGCGCCGGGGCCGCCGTTGAGGTACTTGTAGGTGCAGCCGACGGCGAAGTCGACGCCGTGCTCGTCCAGACCCACCGGCAGCGCCCCCGCGCTGTGGCACAGGTCCGCGACCAGGCGGGCGCCCGCGGCGTGCGCGGCGGCCGTGACGCCGGGCAGGTCGTGCAGCTCCCCGGTGCGGTAGTCCACGTGGTTGAGCAGCACGGCGGCGGTGCGCCCGCCGACCGCGTCCGCCAGCTCCCCGGGCGGCACCGCCCGCACGGTACGGCCGGTCATCCGGGCCGCGGAGTGGGCGATGTAGCCGTCGGTGGGGAAGGTGGCGGCGTCCACCAGGATCTCGTCGCGGGCCGCGCCCCGGGGGCCGTCCGCGTCGGCCAGGCGCACGGCGCCCACGAGCGCCTTGAAGACGTTGACGGACGTCGAGTCCCCGACCACGATCTGGCCGGGGGCTGCGCCCACCAGCGGCGCGATCCGGTCACCGATGCGCTCGGGCGCCTCCCACCAGCCGGACTCCGTCCAGGAGCGGATGCGCAACTGCCCCCACTCGCGGGCGATCACGTCGGCGATCCGGTCGGGCACCGCGCGCGGCAGCGCGCCGAGCGAGTTGCCGTCCAGGTAGACGGCGCCCTCGGGGTGCTCCGGGTCCTCCAGCACGAACAGTTCGCGCCGCCCGGCCAGCGGGTCCGCCGCGTCCAGCCGGGCCGCCTCCCGCGTCAGTGCGTCGCGCTCAGACATGGCCACGCGCCGTCCACAGCTCGGGGAAGACGTTCTTGCGGGCGCGCTTCTCCAGCCAGGCCACGCCCGCCGAGCCGCCGGTGCCCGCCTTGGCGCCCATGGCCCGCCGGGTGGCGACCAGGTGGTCGTTGCGCCAGCGCCACACCAGCTCCGCGACCTCCGTGAGCGCCTCGCCGAGCCGGGCGGCCGGGGCCTCCGGGTCGCCGGAGTACACGTCCACCCACGCGGCCTCGACCGCCTCGCTGGGCTCGTACCGCTGGCTGACGTCCCGGTCGAGCACCGCGCGCGGGATCTTCGCGCCGTGCCGGGCCAGGAAGTGCAGCGCCTCGTCGTACAGGCCGGGCTGGTGCAGGGCCTTCTCCAGCTCGTCGTGCACCCGCGGGGCGCCGCGGTGCGGCACGAGCATCGACGCCGACTTCTCGCCCAGCAGGAACTCCAGGCGCCGGTACATCGCGGACTGGAAGCCGGAGCCCTCGCCGAGAGCGGCCCGGTAGGAGTTGAACTGCGCCGGGGTCAGGTGCGCCAGCGGCTCCCAGGAGCCGTTCAGCGCCTGCAGCTCGTAGGTGGAGCGCTTCAGCGCCTCCAGCGCCGTGCGCAGCTCGTCCCGCCGCAGCGCCTCCGCGGCGGTCTGCCACTCGTGCACGATGACGGTGAACCACAGCTCCATGACCTGGGTGGTGACCAGGAACACCAGCTCACCGGGGTCGTCCGTGAGCGGGTGCTGGAGGTGGGTCAGGACGTCCGCCTGCACGTAGTCCTCGTACGGCGTCGTTCCCGCGAAATCCAGGTTGGGAGCGGATGGGCTGTCCTGCATCGAAGGTCTCCTCGCACGTCCGCCCGGGGTCACCGGGCCTGCCGCGATCATCTCCGGCGGGCCCGGTGACGGCAAGGGCCGACCGTGCGGGCGCGGGTCAGCCGAGGGTGGCCGCCGCGGTGGGCGAGCTCTCCTTCAGGAAGGTGGTGCAGCGCTCGTACTCCTCCTGCTCACCGATCGCCTCGGCGGCGCGGGCGAGGGCGTGGAGGGCGCGCAGGAAGCCGCGGTTCGGCTCGTGCTCGAACGGCACGGGGCCGTGGCCCTTCCAGCCGCTGCGCCGCAGGGCGTCCAGGCCGCGGTGGTAACCGGTGCGGGCGTAGGCGTAGGACTCGACGGCGTTGCCCGCCTCGAACGCCTCGTCGGCCAGTTGCGCCCAGGCGAGCGAGGACGCGGGATACTTCGCGGCGACGTCGGCCGGCGCGGTACCCGCCGCGAGCGCCTCTCGCGGCTCCGGGTCGTCGGGCAGGTGCGTCGGAGGCGGTCCCCCGAGCAGGTTCTCGTGAATGGCCATACCCCCAGTGTGCCTTGTCACCCCCCACCCGGGACGCCCGATCCCGCACAACGCGGACGACGGCACGCGCGACCGGCGACGCACCGGCCGGACGACGCCGGGGCCCGTGCGGCAACACGCGACCCCGAGCGACGCCGGACACCGGCGGGACAGCGGCCGGACAGGGCCGGGCGCGCACCGGGCGGCGGGCGGCTCCCCCACGGTTCCGACCCGTCGGCGGACGGACCCGCGCGCCCACGGGCGGACGGACCCGCGCGCCCACGGGCGGACCCCCGCAGCCGACCCGGGACGCGGCACGGACGGCCCCGGGCGAGGCCGTGGAGCGACAGACCGTCCGGGCCCACTCCGCACGGCCCGGGCACACGTCGGGCGGGGCCGCACCGGGCGGGCAGCGCAGGACGGCGCGGGGCCGTGCGCGGCGGCCCGGAAGCCATACGGGACAGCCCACGGCCCCGCGCACCACAGCCCCGAGCGCCATACGAGGCGACCCACGGCCCGCGCGGCATGCCCCGGAGGCCGGGCAGAACGACCCCGAGGCCGCGCGGAACGGCCCAGGCGCCGCGCGGACGCCCCGGCGGCCGTGCAAAAAGATTCGGAGGCCCCCGCCGAACGGCCCGGAGGACGGCAGAACAGCCCGGCCACACAGAACAGCCCGGAAACCGCGCAGACGGCTCGGGGCCCGGCCACCGGCCGGGCCCCGAGGGAGCGTGCGTGGGGGCGGGCGCGCCCCTACGCGGTGCCGTCGTGCGGCGTCGTCACTTGAGCTTGGTGCCCGTCGAGCGCAGGTTCGCGCAGGCGAGGCGGACCCGCTCGGCCATGGAGGCCTCGGCCAGCTTGCCCCAGCTCCGCGGGTCGTAGACCTTCTTGTTGCCGACCTCGCCGTCCACCTTCAGCACGCCGTCGTAGTTGCGGAACATGTGGTCCGCGACGGGCCGGGTGAAGGCGTACTGGGTGTCGGTGTCCAGGTTCATCTTCACGACACCGTTCTCCAGCGCCGTCGCGATCTCCTCCTCGGTGGAGCCGGAGCCGCCGTGGAAGACGAAGTCGAAGGGGTTCTGCCGGTCGTACCGCGCGGCGACGCCCTCCTGGAGATCCTTCAGCAGCTCGGGGCGCAGGACGACGTTGCCCGGCTTGTAGACGCCGTGCACGTTGCCGAACGAGGCGGCCAGCAGGTAGCGGCCCTTCTCGCCCAGCCCCAGCGCCTCGGCGGTGCGCAGGGCGTCGTCCACCGTGGTGTAGAGCTCGTCGTTGATCTCGTGGGTGACGCCGTCCTCCTCACCGCCGGTCGGGGTGATCTCGACCTCAAGGATGATCTTCGCGGCGGCGGCCTGGGCCAGCAGCTCCTGGCCGATCCGCAGGTTGTCGGCGAGCGTCTCGGCGGAGCCGTCCCACATGTGCGACTGGAACAGCGGGTTCTGCCCGGCGGCCACACGCTGGCGGGAGATCTCCAGCAGCGGACGCACGTAGCCGTCCAGCTTCTCCTTGGGGCAGTGGTCGGTGTGCAGGGCGATGTTGACGGGGTACTTCGCGGCGACGACGTGCGCGAACTCGGCCAGCGCCACCGCGCCGGTGACCATGTCCTTGCTGTACTGGCCGCCCAGGAACTCCGCACCACCGGTGGAGATCTGGACGATGCCGTCGCTCTCGGCCTCCGCGAACCCACGCAGCGCCGCGTGCAGGGTCTGGGTCGAGGTCACGTTGATGGCCGGGTAGGCGAACTTGCCGGCCTTCGCCCGGTCGAGCATCTCGTTATAGATCTCGGGGGTTGCGATGGGCATCTGTCCGCTCCTTGTGAGATGTGCGGGTGTGCGTGGGGCCCTGACCTTGGGCGACGTCGTCGTCGGACCCATCTTCCCAGACGGCCCCCCAGGCGCCGGAGGGACCGTCCGCTCGGTGGACACACCGGAGGGCGGCAGGTTTCACGTGAAACCCGTGAAACCCGCCGCCCTCCGGGAACGCTCGGTCAGGCCAGGCCCAAGTCGGTCTGGTCGTACGCCTGGTAGTAGGGCAGCCCGGCCCGCTCCACCGCCGGTGCCGCGCCACGCTCGACGATCACGGCGACGCCCACGACCTCCGCACCGGCCTCCCTCAGCGCCTCGACGGCCGTGAGCACCGAGCCGCCGGTGGTGGAGGTGTCCTCGACGGCCAGCACGCGGCGGCCGGCGACGTCCGGACCCTCGACACGGCGCTGCAACCCGTGGGCCTTGCCGGTCTTGCGCACCACGAAGGCGTCCAGGTGCCGCCCCCGCGCGGCGGCGGCGTGCAGCATGGCCGTGGCGACCGGGTCGGCGCCCAGGGTGAGGCCGCCGACGGCGTCGTACTCCAGGGCGGCGGTGAGATCCAGCATGACCTGCCCGACCAGCGGGGCCGACGCGCCGTCCAGCGTGATGCGGCGCAGGTCGACGTAGTAGTCGGCCTCCCGCCCGGAGGAGAGGATCACCTTGCCGTGCACCACGGCCTTGTCCTTGATCTGCCCGAGCAGGGCAGCGCGCGCGTCGGTCATGGCCTTGACCCTATCGAGCCGTGGGCGCGCGCCTCACGGCCGCCGCCAGGACCAGGTCGTGGTGATCTCCAGCGGTGCGATCGGCGTGACGAGCCGCGGGTGCGTGTTGAGGCCGTTGGGCGGCCCGGACTGCGGCTCGACGCACACCGCGTCCTCCTCCTCGTCGTACAGGACGACCCACTCGGCCCGGCTGGTCACCCGCACCGCCAGCTCACCGGGCCAGGTGAGGGTGACGTCCACGCCGTCCGGCATGCCGAAGCAGTCGTCCCACGGCCCGGGCCGGGGATCGACGCGGCGGCCGGTGGGCAGGTGGTCGGCGCCGCGCTCCTCCTGCCAGGCGGGGTCGAACTCCACCCGGGCCGACGGCCCGCCCGGGGCGAGGGTGCGCCGGAACCACGGATGCCAGCCGGCCTGGGCGGGGAAGGAGTCGGACGCCGCCTCCACCCCGAGGGTGAGGGTGAGGGAAGCGCCGTCCTCCGCCAGCTCGGCGAGGTGGGTGACCGTGCCCGACCACGGCCACGGATCGCCCAGTGCCCACAGGAACGCCGCCGCGCGCTCGTCCGCGCTGACGGTGCGCCAGCGACCGTCCCGCGCGAAGCCGTGCAGCGCGTGCGGCGGTTCGTTGACGGGAAGCTGATGGGTGTCGGCCCCGGCGCGGAACCGCCCGTGGTCGGTGCGCCCGCACCAGGGCGCCATCACGAACGCCGGGCGGGCGAGCAGTTCCGTGCCACCGACCTCGATGGAGGCGATGGCGCACCCCCGCTCCGGCTCGAACGTCACCCGCGTCCCTCCGGCGCTCAGCCGGACCTCCGTGTTCTGCGTACTCACGTGGCGAGCGTAGGCCGTATCCGCGCCGACCCCGCGCACCGCCGGCCCGCGACCCCGCGCGCCACCGGCGACGGGACCCGGCCTGGGCCGCCTCCGCGGCGACGCCTCGCCGCCCCGGCGCCTCACCGCGGCGGCAAGCACGGGGCCGCGCGGGGGCGGGAGGCGGGCGTCAGCGGCGGCGGCGCAGCACGCGGGACACCACGACGGCGGAGGCCAGGGCCAGGGCGGCCACCGGAGCGGCCCAGCGCAGGGCGGCGGTGGAGACCGTCTCCGGCGCGGGCTCGGGGGCGTAGCGGCCCCGCGGAGGCGCGTGGTCGACCTCCTCCGCGCTGCGGCCGATCATGGTGCGCCGCGCGTGGGCCGCCTCGGCGGGAGCCGGGGAGCCCGCGACGTACCGCGCGGCGGCCCCGGCGCCGACCTCCTCGGCGGCATCCTCCTCGGCCGGCGGGTCGAGCGGATCGAGCGGATCGAGCGGGCCGAGCGGGTCGGAGGAGGGCGGCGGGGCCGGGGTGTCGAAGACGGGGCCGGCCGGGCCGTCGGAGGTCTCCGGGCCGCCGTAGGACTGCGGCCCGGCGGACTCCGCCCCGGTCGGCTCCGGGTCCGTGGGTTCCGTCCGGGCGTGCTCCGGGGCGCCGGACCCGGCGCCGGTGGGCTCCGGCGACTCGGGGGCCGGGATGCCGGGGATGACGGGCGCGTTGTCGTCGGCGGGCGGGTCGGCCGCGAGGCTCTCCGCGAGCGCCTCGCCGAACCGTTCCAGCAGCCGGTGCCCGGTGGACGTGCGCTGCCTGGGCTCCACCCGGGACAGGCGCCCCGTGCTGCGCACGCTCCCGGCGCAGGCCAGCGCGGTGCCCTCCCCGGACTCCGGGGAGGACGCGGCGCGGGGCGTGAGCGTCAGCGTGAGGCGGGCGTTGCCCTCGCCCCGGGCCTCGCTGCCCTCGCCGGTGACGTGGAAGCCGTCCTCGCCCGCGGCGATCGCCAGCGTGCCCCGGTAGGTGATGGTGGAGCCGGCGATGCGCAGGCGCAGGCGTCCGGCGACGGCCGTGTCGGCGTCCGGTGCCGGAGAGGCGTCGGAGGCGTCGGGCTGGAACCCCGGCACGCAGCGGGCGACGCGCTCGGGCTCCGCGAGCGCCGCCCGGACCGACCCGACCGGAAACGGAACGTACAGCTCATGCTCCATGGTGCGGAGCCTACCCGTGCGGGCCGGATCTGACGTCGATCCCGCCCGCCCCGCCGGTGCCCTCGGCCGACGCTCAACCCCCGTACCGGGGGTGCGGCAGCGTGGACGGGGGCAGCCCGGTCATCCGGTGCCGCAGGGCGGTCCGCGCGGCGCGCTCCAGGTCGGCGGCGGTGAAGGCACCGCCGGTGGGCGCGGCCGGGACGAGGCCGAGCGGCGGCGGGGCGGCGGGCGCGGCGAGCAGGAAGCCCCAGTCGGCGGGATGGCCGTCCCCCGGGGCGCGGTCGGTGCCGGCGGGGTGGCCGGTGCGCCGCCCGTCGACGGCGTAGGGGACGGGGTGCAGGCCCGCCGCCCGGAGGGTGGCCGCCACCGTCCAGAAGGCGTGCCCGGAGCCGCGCACCGACCCGGCGTGCACGGCGACCCGGCCGTCCTCGCTCAGCGCCCGGGGCAGCAGCCCGTAGAACTCCCGCGAGTACAGCCGCGCGCTCTCGGCCAGGCGCGGGTCGGGCAGGCCGGAGAGGACGACGTCGTAGGGGGCCTCGCCGCTCCCGGGCCAGGCGCGCAGCCAGCGGAAGGCGTCGGCGGTCACCACCCGGACCCGGGGGTCGGCGAAGGCGTCGCCGTTGCGCGCCGAGAGCTCGGAATCGCTGCGGGCCAGCGCCACCAGGTCGGGGTCGTGGTCGACGACGGTGACCGCGTGCACGTCGGCGTGGCGCAGCACTTCGCGCAGGGCCAGCCCGTCGCCCCCGCCGAGGACGAGGACGCGGGAGCGCGGCCCGGCGGCCAGCGCCGGGCGCACCAGCGCCTGGTGGTAGCGGGCCTCGTCCGCGCCGCACACCCGCAGGCGCCCGTCGAGGAACAGCTCGAACCCGCAGGGCCCGCCGTCCCGGGGGCTGCGTCCCTCGGTGAGCACGATCTCCTGCGCCGCGGTGTGCACCGCCACCCGCACGTCGGCGCCGTAGACGGCGTGCCGGGCGGCCTCCTCGAACGGCCGGGCGACGGCGGCCCCCGTGCCGAGCAGGGCCAGCACCGAGGCGAAGGCCAGCAGCATCCCGGCCCGGGCGCCGGGGGTGAGGTCGTGCCGGAACAGCCACAGCACGACCGCGCCCCCGGCGACCGCGTTCACCACGCCGACCAGGAGCGCCCCGGTGAGCTGGCCGAAGAGCGGGAGCAGCAGGAACGGGAAGGCCAGGCCGCCGATGAGCGCGCCCACGTAGTCGGCGGCGAAGAGGTCGGCGACGGCGCCGCCCGCGTCCTGGGCCCGGATGCGCTGGATCAGCGTCATCAGCAGCGGCATCTCCGCGCCGATCAGTACGCCGAGCACGAGCGAGAAGGCGACCAGGACGGGGCGCGAGACGCCGAACCAGGCGAAGCAGGCGTACAGCGCCATCGCGGAGCCGCCCCCGACCAGGGCGAGCAGCGCCTCGATGACCCCGAAGCCGACGGTGGCCCGGCAGCGCAGCCGCTTGGCGAGCAGCGAGCCGACGCCCATGGCGAAGACCATCACCGAGAGCACGATGGAGGCCTGGGTGACCGAGTCCCCGGTGAGGTAGGTGGCCAGGGCGACGAGGGCCAGCTCGTACACCAGTCCGCAGGCGGCGCAGACGAAGACGGAGCACAGGACGAGGAAGCGGCCGACGCCCGGCGGCACGGGCAGGTGCAGGGACGATTCGCCCGGCGCCGGGCGCGGCGCGGTGGGGCGCACCGGCCCACGGGACACGGGCTGGTCGATCATGAACGCAACGCTACGTGACGGCAAACCTCCGCAGGGTCACTCCCAAGGGTGGATTCACCTCCCCCCGCAGGCAGCCGTCGGGCTCCTCGCCCACCGCGCCCTCGCGCCCCGCCACCCGGCCCCGCGCCACCGGGGCCGGGTGTCAGGCCGCCGCCTCCTCCCGGGCCCGCACGGCGACGCGGCTGCGCGTGGCGACCAGGCGCCGCTCCTGCGGGTAGGCGTGCCAGGTGCGCCAGCTCACCTGGTGGCCGACGCGCTGGACGAGGAGCGCGGTGAACGCGTACGGGTCGCCGGGGAAGGTGCCGGCCAGGCCGTGCGGGTGGTCGGCGACCAGGGCGAGCAGCTCCCGGGCCCGGCCCGTGAACGAGGTGTGCGAGAGCGTCTCGACCCGCGCGGCGAACTCGTACTCCCAGGTGCCGAGCCGGCGGGAGACGCCGATGGGCAGCGGGCTGCTGCTGCCGGGCATGCAGGCCACGGTCTCCGAGCATCTTTCCCCGTCCTCGCCCAACAGCACCTGGTGGGACGCGCCCAGCAGACGCAACTGCACCTGGGCGCCGGAGAGTTCCAGATCGCGGGTGGCCAGCGCGGGGAGCGGCTCGCGGCCGAGCGCCCAGGCGAGGTCGCCGGCGCGGGTGTCGGTGTAGGCGGTGTTGAGCGTGGTGAGCATGGTCAGCTCCGCAAGCACGTGTGGAGGGTGGGCCGGAAGGTGGCCGGGCACTCCTCGGGGGTGAACCAAGTAATGGCCGTCGTCTGCCAACGTGTGCCCACGTGGGCTCCTGATACGCCATCACCGAACCATGGTGGTCGCCGGGTCCACAGCGCTTTCACCCAACTCCGGTGCGAAATCCATACCCGCGAGGGCGGAGGTGCGCAGGTGTTCAACCGCCGTGCCGGGGCGGCGGGTTCGCGCCACCCCACCCGCCACCCCGGCTCGGTCGGCGGCCGCCGTCTCAGC
>NZ_JAPKFL010000043.1 GCF_026262575.1 Streptomyces marinisediminis | reverse complement strand
CTCGGCCCACCGCAGCGTCATCGAGCTGGAACGCGACATCCGCGGCTGGATCAACGAGTGGAACAAGAACCCCAAGCCGTTCGTGTGGACCAAGACCGCGGACGAAATCCTCGAAACCCTCGCCGCATACTGCACACGAACTAACGACTCAGGACACTAGCTTCAGGCTGACATCCACAGGTGACATCAACAGCAACGAACGCGGGCACACATGCACGGCCCGGCACATCCGCCCCACCATGCGCTGATGCCGCCGGACCGGGCTTGGACCGAACTCCTGAAGCGGTGCTCTCGCCCGCTGGCCCACCGCAAGCCCAGCTTCGTCATCTCGTGGACCACGCCCGGCTCTCCGTGCCCATGAGCGCCCGTACCAGATGCGCACCAGAACAGACGGGGAACCACGGTCAACGACGGTCGTCGATCAGCCAGCTCTGAAGGGCTGAGACGGCCGTATGTGCAAGTCACCGCGTGAGTCGGCGCCAGGCGGCCGGGGATTCCCAAACTTGTGACTCAGGCATCATCTTGACGATTCGGCCGTCTCTCCTAACTCCGGTCGACGACGAGGGCAGCGTGGCTGAGGCCAGTGAGGGTGCGGCGAGGCACACGCGTGCGTGATCGGTTGGCGCGCCCGCCGTTGGGGCTGGCTGTCGTTGGCTGGGGCTCAGGCGGGGCCGTCGCGGATGCTGGGCGTCAGGGGAACGGGGTCGGTCGGTGGGCGTGCCCCTGGCGTGCTCGATGGGGCGGGGAGTGGCGGGAAACTGCGGGGTGCGTGCAATGAGGACGGCCCCTGACTGGGATGCCTGGTCAGGGGCCGTTTCTGCTGCTCTGGGTGCGGAGGCGGTGGGATTGAACCCACGGTGACATCGCTGCCACGACGGTTTTCAAGATCGCTCACTGTGCGTTGAGCGGCGCTCGAAGCCAAGGACGTCGTACAGCCAGCGGTCGAAGTAGTGTGCCTCGGCTTCTTGATCACCCTCGACGGTCAGCCACTCGCGGGCAGCGGTGACCATATGGGCCTCGGCCTGATCCGCTTCCGCAGGCTGCAGCTCGACCCAGTCGGTCAGCTCGCCCCAGATGAGCACGAGCCAGTTGCCGGCTTCATCGCCGTCGTCGACCGGGTGCCCGCCACTGGCGAGACCCAAGATCTCCAATGCCGGTTCGTACGGAGACGCGTCACCTTTCATAATGGCCTCTGCGTACGCTCTCACCGCCACGCGGAAGGCATCCGAGTCACCCATGAGGAAGAGAGTAGGCGACGCGGTCCGCGTGACCCGGGCCACGGCGCAGGGGGCTGCCCGTACAGCAGCGAAGTACCGCAACCCCAGCAACCGACCCCGTCCGGTAGCGTCTCTCCAGGGCCTTGAGGCGCCCGGTACGACCGTCCGCGACCGATCCGGCTAGAGCTACGGATCAGAAGGTTGCAGGTTCGAATCCTGCCGAGCGCGTACAGGTCAGAAGCCCCCTGCGGAATCCGC
Source organism: Streptomyces marinisediminis (assembly GCF_026262575.1). Classification (GTDB taxonomy): domain Bacteria; phylum Actinomycetota; class Actinomycetes; order Streptomycetales; family Streptomycetaceae; genus Streptomyces; species Streptomyces marinisediminis. Next base: position 19,930 of record NZ_JAPKFL010000043.1, on the reverse strand, counting down.
AGGGGGCTTCTGACATCAGCGGGTGACATCAACGCACTTCACGCGGTGGCGCCCATTGCCCCTCCCGGGCCGTCGTCATCCTCGTCAAGCCCCAGCGCGTGGTCCATCCGCTCGGCAGCGGCTTTGAGGGTCGTGTCCATCACGGGCGCGTAGGTGTCGAGCGTCATGGTGATCGTGCTGTTGTGGTCCAGCGTCTCCATGATCGTGCGCGCGCCCGCCCCCTGCGCGAGCAGCAGCGAGGCGCAGGTGTGCCGCAGGTCGTGAACTCTCGCCCGGGGAGCTTTGGCGTCCCTGCACAGCACGGTGAGCGGGTCGGTTCAGGCTGCGTGGATCGGTGACGCGGCCGGTGACGGTGGGAAGGGCCAGCCCGCTCGGGTGGTGGGGGAGCGGGGCCCGCTTGAGCGCGGCGTCGGACCGCTCCTTCCGCCGGGCCTCTTTCCGCTCCAGCAGGGCCTTGGGGCACTGCTCGGGCCGTGAAACCGTGCGCAGCGAGCGCTTCGTCTTCGGTGTGCCCAAGGTCGGCTCGCGACGGATGCGCTGAACGTTCCGCCCTACCCGCCTCTGCTTCCGCTCGAAGTCGACGCCGTCCCGGGTGAGTGCAAGGACTTCGTCACGCCGGAGCCCTGTGGAGACCAGGAGCAGCCACATCTCGTCCACATGTCGTCATATTTGTTCGAGATGGAGGGAGAAAATATTGAAGGAAGGGGATCAGGAAATCGGCAGGCTCGCGATCATCACCGCGTACACCGGGGAGTCCGGGAACGGCTGGTCCTCGCCGATCTTGCGGTACCCCCACGACTCGTACAGGGCTTGTACCTTCGGGTGCGTCACGTCCACCAGCAGCGCCGCCAGGTCGTCGTGCCGGGCGTCCATAAGCGCACGGTGCAGCCGGTCCGCCGCGCCCGTCTTCCGCCACGGCTCGCGCACCATCAACTCGGAGAAGTGGAAGGTGCTCGACTTCTCCGGCGCCGGGGCCAGGTGGTCCCGCCACCACTCGCGGCCCTCCGCTCCCGGGGCGCCGTAGGCGAAACCCACCACCTCGTCCCCGTCGTACGCGATCACGCAGGAAAAGCCGGGATGCCCGCCCCAGTGGTCCACGAACCAGGGGAACTTCTGCCGGAACTCGTCTTCCCTTATCCGGTCGGCGTGCACATCCGCGTGTACGTCGATCAACGTCTGCCGAATGCTCGGTAGATCGTCATGGCCGTAGTGGCGCAGCTCCAGGGCGGGGGTCATCGAACCTGGCTCCATTCAGATCGGTAACGGTCTTCCCACTCTCGCGCCGTAGCGGAGTCCGGCGCCAGAGTGATCAAGTCGCGGAGGAAGTCCCCGAGGTAGGACCGCATCCGGCCGGGCAGGGGATCACCGGCCATGAGCGCGAACACCCGGTCCGCCGTGCCGCACGCCTGGTCCACGTCGCGCTGGTGAAGCTGGGCCAGGGCGAGTTGCAGCGTGGCCAGCGCGCGGTTGCGGCGGTACTGCTCCGGGATGGCGGCCAGGGCACGGTGAGAAGCCGCCTCCGCGCCCTCTGCGTCCCCGATCTTGCCCCGCACGACGGCGGTGATGGCCAGCAGCTCCGCAGGCCCATAGAAGGTCACCCAGGACGGCCGGGGCTCGTCCGTGCCCGCCTTCGCCAGTGCGTCTTCCGCGTGCCCCAGCGACCGCAGGGCGCCCCGCCGGTCCCCGGCGCTGGAGTGGCCGATGGCCGTACGGGCGTGGGCGAGGGAGGCGTACAGGGGGTCGCGGCGGGTGACGGCGGTCGCCTGGGCGGCCTGGCCCGCGTCCACGGCTTGCCAGAACCCCCCACGATGCAGCGCGAGCATGGCGTGCAAGTTCCACACTTGCAGCTCCGCCACCGGGTCCTTCGCCATGCCTGCCAGGTACAGCGCGCGGTTCAAGTGCCCCAGCGCGCGGTCACTCTGGCGAGCGTCCACCGCCGACCAGGCGGCCGACGCAGTGTAGTTCGCGGCCACGCTGAAGAGGCGCTGTCGGATGCGCTGGGAGGCGGCCCGCTTCTGGAGGTCCAGGGCCTCGGTAGCGCCCGCCAGGGCGGTCCGTTCCAGGGCCTCATGGCCGCCTCTGGAGGCGTCCAGGGCTGTCAGGGCGTCCAGGCCGCTGCGCAGCCGGATTACGTCGGTGGTGCCGACCGAGTACGGCCGGGCAGCGACCAGGGGCACGACGGCGGCGGCCGTGCCGGTGGCGGCGACGAGGAAGTTCCTGCGGTGCACAGGGTCCTCCGTCCTTGTAGGGCTGCGTCTGCCCGCCGGGGGCGTGAAGCCCAGCTCCTCGGCGGTACAGCCGAATACTGCCTCCAGCGCTTCGCGCTGCCGAGGGTGAGGCCATCGGGTCTTCCCGGTCAGCCAGTGCCGCACTGTCCTGTCACTGACGGTGCCTTCCCTACCGAGCGACCGGAGGTAGTCGTTCACGGCCTCTGCCAACTCGGCCTGTGTCAGCTCGGCTTCAGTGAGCGCTACTGCCAGGTGCCTGTTCGCCTGCACGGTTTCAAAGGTAGCGAGGTGGCGGTGTTTCGGCGTTGGAGTGACCCCGAAATTTCCGGTTGCTGTCGTTGCACGCTGGCGCGAGTTTTCCTCACGAGCCATCACGGCCCGTCGTTCACTGAGTGACAGGCCGCTACCGGACCGGACAGCGGCGGCGGTTGGAGTGGTCCGCCCCCGCGTCCCCGTCGGGGGCGGGACACACCTCCGTTCACCGACGAGGGGCCCTGATGACCGTGACCACCACATCCCGACCGACCGGGCATCCCGGCTACAGCGAGACCTTGCCCCGGGAACCCGAGAGCGCCGCCGTCGCCCGGCGCCTGGTGCGTGCCGCGTGCAGCGCGTGGGAGCTGGGAGGGCTGGCGGAGGACAGCGCCCTGGTCGTAACGGAGCTGGTGGCGAACGCCGTGCGGCACGCCCGGCACGAGAGCATCCGCGTGGTGGTGGAGCGCGCGGCTCAGGACGTTGTGCGGGTGGCCGTCGCGGACCTCTCCCGGGAGCGGCCGGTGGAGCGCGAGGCGGACGAGGGTGACGAGGACGGGCGCGGCCTGTTCCTGGTGGCGGCGCTGGCCGCCGACTGGGGCACGGATGTGCGGCGCTGGGGCAAGGTCGTCTGGGCGGACCTGGAGGGCGGGAAGTGAACGAGCAGCGAAGCCCCTGGGTGGGTGATCTGGTCCGCGACGAGGACGCCGGCTGGGTGCACGCCGGAGGTGGGTCAGGAGGGGGGTGGGGTTTTCGCGGACTTGGCGGTGGCCTTGGCCTGTTGTTTGTAGGCGCGGACCTTGGCCAAGGACTCCGGGTCGTGGATGTCGGCGACGGAGCGGTGGGAGCCCTCCTCGCCGTACGGGCCCGCGGCCTCGCGCCAGCCCTCGGGCGTGACGCCGAGCTGCTTGCCGAGGAGGGCCAGGAAGATCTGCGCCTTCTGCTTGCCGTAGCCGGGGAGGTCGTTGAGGCGCTTGAGCAGCTCCTTGCCGGTGGTGGCGTCGCGCCACACGGCCTCGGCGTCGCCGTCGTAGTGGTCGACGAGGTACCGGCACAACTGCTGGACGCGGCCCGCCATGGAGCCGGGGTAGCGGTGGACGGCCGGTTTGGCGGCGAGGAGGTCGGCGAAGGCCTCCGGGTCGTGGGCGGCGATCCGGTGGGCGTCCAGGTCGTCGGTGCCCAGGCGCTGCGCGATGGTGTGCGGGCCGATGAAGGCCCACTCCATCGGGACCTGCTGGTCCAGCAGCATGCCGATGAGGGCGGCCAGCGGGCTGCGGCTGAGGAGGGCGTCGGCGTCCGGCTGCTGGGCGAGGTGGAGCTCGGTGTTCATGCCCCGATGATCCCCCGCGGACGGGCGCCCCGCACGTGTGGTCAGCGGGGTGGGGGGTCGGGGGTGACGACGGTGGTGGGGTCGCCGGTGAGGGTGGTGGCCAGGTGGCGGGTGGCGCCGGGGAGGGCGGCGGCCTTGAGGGCCAGGCGGCGCAGCAGGAGCTGGGGCCGTCCGGCGGGCAGGAACCAGCGGGCGGTCCGGCGGGCGACGTGCTGCCGGTGGGCGGTGGTCGGGTGCCACCGGCTCTCGTAGCGGGCGAGGGCGTCGGGGACGGTGTCGGCCTCGGCGAGCTGGTGGGCGAGGAGGTGGGCGCCGGCGACGGCGAGGGAGGCGCCCTGGCCCGCGAGGAGGGACACCGCGTGGCAGGCGTCGCCGAGCAGGGTGACGCGGCCGCGCGTCCAGCCGGGCACGACGCTCTGGGCCACCTGGTCGTAGTAGATCTCCGACGCGGGCGGGAGCTGGGCCAGGGCGCGGGGGACGGCCCAGCCGAGGGTGCCGTAGGCGTGCTGGACGGCGGCCCGGGGGTCGTCGGGCAGGGCGGGGTCGTCGGTGCGGTGGACGGCGAAGGCGGCGAGGCGGCCGTCGCGCAGGCCGTAGAAGCCCATCTGGCGGTCGACGGTGTCGGTGAGGGCGAAGCGGTCCCCGACCTCGGCGTGCAGGGCGGGGTCGTCCAGGACGAACGCGGCCGTGTGGAAGCCGAGCTGTCGCAGGTAGCGCGGTTCGGGGCCGAAGGTCAGGCGGCGGACGGTGGAGTGGATGCCGTCGGCGCCGACGAGGAGGTCGGCGGCCAGGGTGTCGCCGTCGTCGAGGGTGACGTGCACGGCGCCGGGGGCGTGGTCGACGGCGGTGGGCGAGGTGCCGAAGCGCAGGTCGACGGCGGGGGAGAGGCTTTCGCGCAGCACGCGTTCGAGGTCGGGGCGCATGATGCTGAACAGCCGCCCGCCGACGGCGCGCGCGAACTGCTCGTAGTCCAGGCCCGCTCGGCGGCGGCCGCGCGTGTCGAGGTACGCGGCCTCCCGCACGGCGTAGCCCTGCTCGCGCAGGCGCGGGAGCAGGCCCATCGCCTCGGCGGCGGCGTAGCCGGGACCGAAGAAGTCGATCATGTAGCCCTGGGTGCGCGGGCCGGGCGCCTTCTCCAGCACGACGACCTCCCAGCCGAGGGCGTCGAGCCGCTGGGCGAGGGCGAGTCCGGCGATGCCGGCGCCGCAGACGACGGCCTTCACCGGGGGTCGCCTCCCTTGTCGTGGGCGGGACGGACGAGGGTGCGCCGCAGGACCGGGGCGACGGCGGCGGCCGTCAGACCCGGGTCGAGCGGGCGGTGCAGCATGACGCCGTCGAGCGCGGCGGCCAGCACGGCGGCCGTCGGCTCCGGGTCGGCGGCGCCGTGGGCGCGCAGCCAGTCGGCCAGGTGGCGCCGGGTGTCGGCCAGCGCGTCGGCGAGGCGTCGGGCGAGCGCCGGGTCGCGGGCGGCGGCGAGGTAGGTCTCGTTGAACAGCAGGGACGCCGCGTCGTGGCCCGAGTAGGCGTCGAGTGCGCCCAGCAGGTGGTCCAGGCCCGCCTCCGGGGTCGGCGCCGCGCGCAGGGGGGCCGCGAACCGCGCGAGCAGCTCCTCGACGCGGGCCAGGGCGGCGTCGGCCAGCAGCGCCTGGAGGCCGGGGAAGTGGTAGTGGACGAGCCCCGCTCCCACGCCCGCGCGCTCGGCCACCGCGCGCGTGCTCACCGCGGACCAGCCGCGCTCGCCGATCAGCTCCGCGGCCGCCGCCAGCAGCCGCCGCCGCACGTCCCGCCCGCGCTGGGCGGAGGGTGACACCTTGCCGGCTCGCATGCGGCCTCCCGTGCTCGGTCGCGTGGCGGGCGGCGCCGTGGCCGCACGCCGTGGTGGGGGCCTCGTCCTCAGGGGCGTGACCCAGCTCTTGGTCGAGTGTATTGGGCGACTGACCAACTGCCTCCACGGTAGGGCGTCGCCGCCGTGCGGGCAAGCGCCGCGGGAGGGGTGGCGCGCGCCGACTGGGCAGGGAACACCCGCCCCCGGGACGGTGCGGAAGCCCGGAAACGGGGGCGCCGCAGGAGCGCGCGTCAGGGTGCGCGTCGTCCGTCCCGCGCCCGCCGGGACGGCGTCAGCTCGCCCACCACTGGTCGTAGGCCAGCTTGCCGACGAGGGCGACGACGACCGTGAGCAGCACCACGCGCACGAAGCCGCTGCCGTGCCGGAGGGCCATGCGGGCGCCGACGAGGCCGCCGGCGAGGTTGAACAGGGCCATGGCGGGCGCGAGCCACCACAGCACCGCGCCCTGCCAGGTGAACATCGCCAGGGCGCCCAGGTTGGTGCAGACGTTGACCACCTTCGCCGTGGCCGACGCGGTGACCATGTCCAGGCTGAGCAGGGCCACCAGGGCGATGACCAGGAACGTGCCGGTGCCGGGGCCGAGCAGGCCGTCGTAGAAGCCGATCCCGACGCCCGCGACGGCGATCGCGGTGAGCACCCGCCGCCGGGTCGGGACGCCGCCGCCGGCCACCCGCCCGAACTGGGGCCGCAGGACGACGAACGCGGCGACGCCCACCAGCAGCACCATGATCAGGGGGCGGAGCACCGCGCTGTCCACGCCCGCCGCGAAGAGGGCGCCGCCCACCGACGACAGCGCCGCGACCGCCCCGAGCCGCCACGCCAGCCGCACGTCCACCGGGGCCCGGCGCAGGTACGTCACGGCGGCGGCGGAGGTGCCGACGACGCTGACGGCCTTGTTCGTGCCGAGCGCGTACACGGGCGCGAGCTGGGGGAACGCGATGAGGAGCGCGGGCACCTGGAGCAGCCCGCCGCCGCCCACCACGGCGTCCACCCACCCGGCCAGGGCGGCGGCCACGCACAGCAGGACCAGGGTGCTGATCGCTATGTCGGTCACGCCGCCGACCCGCCCCGCCGGGCGGCGCGGGAGCGCCCGCGCGGGCTCGGGCGGCTGCGCGCGCCGGGGTGGCCGCCTGTGGTGTGGGTGCTGCCCGCGCCGGGGTTGCTGTTCGCGCTGGGGGCGCTGCCCGGGCCGGGGTTGCTGCCCGCGCCGCGGCGGCTGCCTGTGCCGGGGCCGCCGTGTGTGCCGGGGCCGCTCCGCGCGCTGCGGTTGCCGCCCGTGCCGGGGGCCTGCCCCGGGCGGGGCGGGGCGGCCAGGGCGGCCGTCCGCGTCCGGGCGTTCCGCGGTGCGTCGACGACGGCCGCGCGGAGCGCGTGGTGGAGACCGCCCAGCGGATGGGCGGGATGGACCCCGGCACGCATGGTTCCCCCCTCGGAAGGCGGAGATCAGCGTAGGACGGGGCGTGCGCGGGCCCGCGCCGGGGTCCCGGTCGGCGCGGCCGGGGGCGGGGCGGCGCGCGCGGCCGTGGCGGCAGGCGGCCCCGGGACGCGGGGTCAGCGCAGGCCGTGGCGGCGGGCGGTGAGGCGTTCGGTCGTGGTGCGGGGGACCAGGCGGCGCAGCGGGAACACCAGGCGCGCGTTGCTGCCGACGGCGTACAGGGGCCGGGGGCGCCGGGCCTGGACGGCCCGCAGGACGGTCGCGGCGACCGCTTCGGGGCGCGCCCCGGACGCCTCGTTGGCGTTCAGGGCCGTCAGCATCGTGTGGTAGGCGTCCGTGTGCGGGGAGTGCTCCGCGAGGTAGTGGGTGCGGCGCTCGCTGATGCCGGTGTTGATCGCCCCCGGCTCGACCGTGGTGACGCCGACCCCGTACGGGGCCACCTCGCGGCGGGCGGCGGTGGCGAACCCCTTGAGCGCGGCCTTGGACGCGACGTACGAGGAGCGGTAGGCGAGCGGGAAGCTGGCCAGCATCGAGCCGATCATCACCACGCGCCCGTAACCACGCCGGCGCATGCCGGGCAGCAGGAGCCGCGTCAGGTGGACGGCGCCGAAGACGTTGAGCTCGAACAGGCGCCGCACGGCGTCCATCGGCAGCTCTTCGAGCGGTCCGCTCTGGCTCTCGCCCGCGTTGTTGACCAGTACGTCCACGGCTCCGGCGGACGCCGCGCAGCGCTCGATCGAGGCCGGGTCGGCGAGGTCGAGCGGCAGGTAGGCGACGCCGGGCACGGGGTCGGCGAGCCCCGCCGGGTCGCGGCTGGTGCCGTGGACCCGGTAGCCACGGCGGACGAGGGCCGCGGCAACCGCCGCGCCGATGCCCGAGGAGGCGCCCGTCACCAGCGCCGTGCGGGGTCCGGCCGGGGCTGGGGCGCCCGGCCCGCCGCCGGCTGTGCCGTGTCCGGCGGCGTGCCCGGCGTCAGCCTGTCCGGCGCCGTGCGCCGCGCTCACACCAGGCTCCGGGCCAGCGCGCGCCCCGCCGCGCGCCCGGAGAAGACGCAGCCGCCGAGGAAGGTGCCCTCCAGCGCGTTGTAGCCGTGCACGCCGCCGCCGCCGAACCCGGCGACCTCCCCGGCCGCGTACAGCCCGTCGAACGGCGTGCCGTCGGGCCGGACGACCTGGGAGTCCAGCGTCGTCTCCAGCCCGCCGAGCGTCTTGCGGGTCAGCACGTGCAGGCGGACGGCGATGAGCGGGCCGTGCGCCGGGTCCAGCAGCCGGTGCGGCCGGGCGACGCGGGTGAGCCGGTCCGGCCAGTAGGCGCGCGCGTTGCGCACGGACATGAGCTGGAGGTCCTTGGAGTAGGGGTTGGCCACCTCGCGGTCGCGCGCGCGGACCTCCCACTCCACCCGCGCCGGGTCCAGCGCCGCCCCGGGCGCGAGCTCGGCCATGCCCGCCACCAGCTCGCGCAGCGTGGGGCGGACGACGAAGTCCGCGCCGTGGTCGAGGAACGCCTGCACGGGGCCGGGGGCGCCGTGCCGGGTCCGGCCGAGGACCTGGCGCACGTCCTTGCCCGTGATGTCCGGGTTCTGCTCGGAGCCGGAGAGCGCGAACTCCTTCTCCACGATGGAGCGGGTGAGGACGAACCAGGAGTGGTCGTGCCCGGTGCCGAGGATGTGCCGCAGCGTGCCCAGGGTGTCGTGGCCGGGGAACAGCGGCACGGGCAGCCGCCGTCCGGTGGCGTCCAGCCACAGCGAGGACGGGCCGGGGATGATGCGGATGGCGTGGTCGGGCCAGACGGGGTCCCAGTTGCGGACGCCCTCGGTGTAGTGCCACATGCGGTCGCGGTTGACGACCGAGGCGCCGGCGTCCTCGGTGACGCCCAGCATCCGCCCGTCGACGTAGGCGGGCACGCCGGTGATCATCGACGCGGGCGCCGGGCCCAGCCGCCGCGTGGGCCAGTTGCGCCGCACCAGTTCCTGGTCGCCGCCGATGCCGCCGGAGGTGACGACGACGGCCTGCGCGCGCAGCTCGAAGTCGCCGGTCCGCTCGCGGAAGGAGGCCGCGCCGCGCGGCTGCGCGCAGGGGGCGAGCACGCTGCCGCGCACGCCCACCGCGGCCCCGTCCTCGATCAGCAGCTCCTCGACGCGGTGCCGGTGGCGGAAGGTGACCAGCCCCCGGCCGGCCGCCGCGAGCACCGGTTCGCGGAAGACCCGCACCACCTCGGGCCCGGTGCCCCAGGCGAGGTGGAAGCGCGGCACCGAGTTGCCGTGCCCGGTGGCCGTGCCCGCGCCGCGCTCGGCCCACCCCACCGTCGGCATGACGCGCAGCCCGAGCGCGTGCAGGTAGGCCCGCTTCTCGCCGGTGGCGAAGTCCACGTAGGCGTGCGCCCACCGGCGCGGCCAGTGGTCCTCGCGCTCGCGGTCGAAGGCGGCCGAGCCCAGCCAGTCGGCCAGGGCCAGCTCGGCGGAGTCCCTGATCCCCATGCGGCGCTGCTCCGGGCTGTTCACCAGGAACAGCCCGCCCAGCGACCAGAACGCCTGGCCGCCGAGGTTGGCCTCGCTCTCCTGGTCCACCAGCACCACGCGCCGCCCGGCGCGGGTGAGTTCGTACGCCGTCACGAGCCCGGCCAGGCCCGCTCCGACGACGATGACGTCCGCTTCCGCGCGCACCGGGCTCATCGGGGGTCCTCCAGGGCCGTGGGGCCGGTGCGGCGGGCGCCCCGGGCGGGACGGGCGCGCCCGCGGACCGGCTCGGCGCGGGGGCGGCCGCGGCGCACCACCGCGGCGCCCTTCGTGCGGCCTGCCGCGCGGGCTTCCGGCGGGGTGACGGGCGGGGCGGGCGGCGGGACGCCGGGCGGGGCGGGCGCGCGCGTCCCGGTACCGCGTTCCGCAGCGCTCACCGGCGGCCACCTCCTTGGACACGCGAACGTAGGCGATGCGCCGCCGTACCGGCAAGACCCCGGGCGGCCGTCCGCCGCCCCGTCGCCGGGGTGGAACCGGAGCGCCTAGGATCGGGTCTCACGCGGCGTCAGGCGACAGTGACGGCCGCTGGAGCACGGGGGGCGAGGATGAAGAGCCTGCGGGCCGGTGACCCGAAGAGCGTCGGACCGTACCGGTTGCTCGGTCGGCTCGGCGAGGGCGGGATGGGGTGCGTCTACCTCGCCCAGTCACCGCGCGGACGGACGGTGGCGGTCAAGCTCGTCCGCTCCGAACTGGCCGAACACGCCGACTTCCGGCGCCGCTTCGAGCAGGAGGTGCGGGCCGCCCGGCGGGTCGGCGGCGCGTGGACGGCGCCGGTGCTCGACGCGGACACCTCGGCCGCCCGGCCCTGGGTGGCCACCGGCTACCTCCCCGGCCTCTCGCTGCACGAGGTCGTCGCCGCGCGCCGCGGGGCGCTGCCGGAACGCACCGTGCGCATCCTGGCCCACCGGCTGGTGCTGGCCCTGCGCACCGTGCACGACGCCGGGCTGGTCCACCGCGACCTGAAGCCGTCCAACATCCTCGTCACCATCGACGGGCCCCGCGTCATCGACTTCGGCATCGCCCGCGCCCTGGACACCGTCGCGGAGGGCGGGCTGACGCGCACCGGCGCCGTCGTCGGCTCGCCGGGGTTCATGTCGCCCGAGCAGGTGCGCGGCGACCGGGTCACCCCGGCCAGCGACGTCTTCTGCCTCGGCTCCGTGCTGGCCTTCGCCGCGACCGGGCGCTCGCCCTTCGGCGCCTCGGACACCGCCGGGCACGCGCTGATGTACCGCATCGCGGAGGAGGAGGCCGACCTCACCGGCGTCCCCGAGGGGCTCCGTCCCCTGGTCGCGGACTGCCTGGCCAAGACGCCGTCCGCCCGGCCCCCGCTCGACGCGCTGCTGGCGCGCACCGGGGACGCGGCGCCGGGCGGGGCGCCCGGTGCGGCGGACGCGACCCACGGCGGCGGCGCGACGGACGGTGGCGGTGAGCCGTGGCTGCCCGGGGACCTGGTGGCCCGGCTCGGCCGGCACGCGGCCCGGCTGCTGGACGCCGAGGTCCCGGAGGCCGAGGCGGTCGTCCGCGCCGCCGCCCCGCCCGTCCCCGCCCGGCCGTCCGCGCCGCCGCGTGCGGTGGCGCCACCCGCTCCGGACACGCCCGCGCCCGCTCCGGCGACGCCGCCCGCGCCCGCGACTCCGCCGCCGCCCACGACGCCGCCCGCGCCCGCCACCCCGCCGCCCGCGCCCGCCACTCCGCCCGCGCCCGCCACTCCGCCCGCTCCGGGCACGCCGCCCCGGCCCGTCGCGTTCCCTGCGCCCGGCGCGGCTCCTCGGGCGTCGGAAGCCGGCGCGTCGGCGGCTGGCGGCGCGGTGGGGGCCGGTGGTGCTCCCGGCACCGCAGGGCCGGCGGATGCCGACGGCCCTGCGAGCGTGCCTGGTACGCCCGGTGCCGTAGGGGCCTCCGGTATCTCCGGTGCGCCGGGTGCCTCCGGCGCCGTCGGTGACCCTGGTGCCTCCAGCGCGTCCGGAGCGCCCGGTGCCTCCCGTGACGCCGGTGCGGTGCCTGACGCCGGTGCGGTGCCTGGCGCCGGTGTGCCCGGTGTGGCCGACGCGTCACCGGCCGCTCCGGTGCCGCGGGGCCCGGCACCGCACACCCCGCCGCCCCCGCCGGCCGGCACCGGCGAGCAGCCGCCCGCGCCCGGGCCCTGGTACGGGTACGGTCCGCCCGCGTCCGGGCCCGTCGCACCGCCGCCGCGCACCGAGCCCTACACCCTCGCCCCCGCGGGCGGCTACGGCTACCCGGCGTACGCCCAGCCGCCCGCCCCGCCTCCGCGGCGGCGTTCCCGGGGTGCGCTGTTCGCCGCGCTCGCCGTCGTCCTGGCCCTCGTCGCCGGGGCGGGCACGTTCGCGGTCCTGCGCGTCCTGGAGTCCGGCGCGCAGCAGACGTCCGCCGGCGAGCGCACGGGCGGGGACGACGCCAAGGAGCGTCCGGACGGGACGGGCGGCGACCCCGCACCGTCGCCGACCCAGGCGGACGACTCCTACCGGGCGCCCAGCGCCACGGGCGTCATCCCGGAGGAGTACCTCGGCGCCTGGCAGGGCACCATCGAGGACGCGAACGACGCGGGCAAGTCGATCACCCGGCGCCTGGAGATCGGCCAGGGCGAGGAGGGCGACGTCGTGGCCACGACGCTCAACCTCCACGACGACCTGCTGTGCGCGGGCGAGGCCACGCTCGTCTCCTTCGAGAACCTGATGGTCGTCGAGAGCGAGATCACCGCCAGCTTCCCCGAGCGGAAGTGCGGCCCCTACGGCGAGCAGACGCTCCGCGTGCAGGACGACGGCGCGCTGCTGTGGGCGTACCCGGCCGAGGACCTGACGGCCACCCTGCACCGCACCGAGGCCGTGCGGGACGCACTGCCCGCCGAGCTCGTCGGCACGTGGGAGGGGAACGCCGGCGGCTCCGCCGGGGACCGGCGGGTGCTGACGCTGACCCAGGGGCCGATCGGCTCCGTGGGCCTGTCCGTCGTCGCCGACGGGCCCAGCTACCACTGCGAGTCGGAGAACGTGCTCGTCGTCGTGGGGGAGGGCCGCGCCACGTTCGGCCCGGCCCGGGTGACCCAGGCCGAGCCCGCGAGCGCCTGCGCCTACGAGGCGTCCTCGCTGCTGGTCACGGTGGTGGGCACGGACGAGATCACGGTGGACTCGCTCGCCGACGCGGACGACACGCCCCGCACCTACCGCCGCACCGGCTGACGCCCGTCCGGGTGCCACCGGCGGGGCAGCCCCCGCGGCGATCCCGCACCCGTGGTGCGTCGGCCCCCGGACGCCGCCGGAACCGCGCTTTTCGGCCAAGGGCGCCGGTTGCCGCATGGCGCCCACGCCCCCGGGCACCAGCGTTCGCGTCAGATGCTCCCGGCGGGAGCGGTGAGACCGAGCACAGGGGTGAGCAGCGCGGTGGCAGTCGGTAGGAGGGCGAAGTCGGTGTCGGTGACCGTGGCGGGTCTGCTGGTCTGTGCGCCGTTGGCGGCGTGCGGGGACGGCGGCTCCGGCGACGACGGCGACCAGGGCGGCGGCGACCGGGCCGGCGGGGAGCCGAGCCCGGGCGTGGAGACCGTGCGCTCCGCGTACGAGACGAGCACGCGCGAGGGGACGGCCGCGTTCACCCTGGAGGTGACGACGGAGGCCGGGTCGGAGAAGGCCACGGTGAACGGCGAGGGCGTGCTCGACTTCGCCAGCGGCGAGAGCCGGATGACGGCCTCGGCCCAGGGCACCGAGCTGGAGCAGCGCGTGGTCGACGGCGTGTTCTACCAGCGGCAGGGGCAGGACGGGTCGGCGGACGCGCGGTGGCTGAAGGCCGACCTGGCCACGCTGGCCCGGAGCCAGGGCGCCTCCGGCGGCGCCCGGCCCCACGACCCGGCCGCCTCGGCGGAGTACGCCAAGGCGGTGTCGGACGAGGACGTCGAGGAGGTCGGCACGGAGTGGGTGGGTGGCGTGGACACCACGCACTACCGGGTGTCCGTCGACGTCTCCGAGCTGGCGCGGGCCAACGAGCAGGCCGCGGGGCGCCTTGAGCAGCAGGTCGGCGACACCCTGCCGATGGAGCTGTGGCTCGACGACGACGGCCTCATCCGGCGCCAGCAGGTGGACCTCACGGTGCGGCCGCCGCAGGGCGCCTCCGCGTCGGCGGAGCAGGCGCCCGAGAAGGCGAAGGTCAGCATGGTGATGGAGTTCGACGACTACGGCACGGACGTCTCCGTCGAGGCGCCGCCCACCGACCAGACGACGCCCATGCCCACCCCGACGTCCTGACCCCGCCAGGCGGCCCGCCCGGCCCGCCCGGCCCGACGGCCCCGCGGTCCCCGACCGCGGGGCCGTCGGCGTCCCCGGAGCGCCCGTGGGCCGGCCCGGTGGCGCTCCGGCGCGGCGTCGGCCACCGGGCGGGCGGCCCGGTGGTGGCCTCGCCCGGCGCGGGGTACTCCGGACCGGCGCGCGGGCTCCCGGCCGGCTCGCGCCCGGGACCCGGGACACGCCGCCGCGCGGCGCCTGCGCCCGCGTCGCGGGACCGCGTCCGGGGCCCCGCACAGACCTGAGCGGTGTAGGCTCAAGTTTGTGTACGCTAGAGGGGTCAACGGGGTGTTCGGGTGCCCCGTCGGGCCGATGCCACCGGGTATGAAGGAGGAGCGCCGCACGTGGATGCCGAGCTGACGAACAGGAGCCGGGACGCGATCAGCGCGGCCGGAAGCCGTGCCCTGACGGACGGGCACTCCGACATCACCCCGACCCATCTGCTCCTCGCCCTGCTGGCGGGCGAGGACAACGAGAACATCCAGGACCTGCTGGCGTCCGTGGACGCGGACCAGGCCGCGCTGCGGTCCGGCGCCGAGCGGCTGCTGGGCGCGCTGCCGGTGGTGCAGGGCGCCACCGTCGCCAAGCCGCAGCCCAACCGCGAGCTGCTCGCCGTCATCGCGGACGCCGCCCGGCGCGCCAAGGAGCTGGGGGACGCCTACGTCTCCACCGAGCACCTGCTCATCGGCGTCGCCGCCCAGGGCGGGCAGGCCGGGGAGCTGCTCGACGGGCAGGGTGCGGGCGCGAAGCGGCTGCTGGCCGCGTTCCAGGAGGCGCGCGGCGGCCGCCGGGTGACCACCGCCGACCCCGAGGGCACCTACAAGGCCCTGGAGAAGTTCGGCACGGACCTCACCGCCGCGGCGCGCGAGGGCAAGCTCGACCCGGTCATCGGGCGGGACCAGGAGATCCGCCGCGTCGTGCAGGTGCTCTCGCGCCGCACCAAGAACAACCCCGTGCTCATCGGCGAGCCCGGGGTCGGCAAGACGGCGGTCGTGGAGGGGCTGGCGCAGCGCATCGTGAAGGGCGACGTGCCCGAGTCGCTGCGCGACAAGCGGCTCGTCTCGCTGGACCTGGGCGCGATGGTGGCGGGGGCCAAGTACCGCGGCGAGTTCGAGGAGCGCCTGAAGACGGTGCTCGCCGAGATCCGCGACAGCGAGGGCCGGATCGTCACGTTCATCGACGAGCTGCACACCGTCGTCGGCGCGGGCGCGGGCGGTGACTCGGCGATGGACGCGGGCAACATGCTCAAGCCCATGCTGGCCCGCGGTGAGCTGCGCATGGTCGGCGCGACGACGCTGGACGAGTACCGCGAGCGGATCGAGAAGGACCCGGCGCTGGAGCGGCGCTTCCAGCAGGTGCTGGTCGCCGAGCCCACCGTGGAGGACTCGATCGCGATCCTGCGCGGGCTCAAGGGCCGCTACGAGGCGCACCACAAGGTGCAGATCGCCGACAGCGCGCTGGTCGCCGCCGCCACGCTCTCCGACCGCTACATCACCTCGCGCTTCCTGCCGGACAAGGCCATCGACCTGGTGGACGAGGCCGCGTCCCGGCTGCGCATGGAGATCGACTCCTCGCCCGTGGAGATCGACGAGCTCCAGCGCTCGGTGGACCGGATGCGCATGGAGGAGCTGGCGCTGGGCAGCGAGTCCGACCCGGCCTCCGTCGCCCGCCTGGAGAAGCTGCGCCGCGACCTGGCGGACCGGGAGGAGGAGCTGCGCCGCCTGACCGCCCGGTGGGAGAAGGAGAAGAAGGCGCTCAACGCGCTGGGCGAGCTCAAGGAGCGGCTGGACGAGCTGCGCGGCCAGGCCGAGCGGGCCGAGCGCGACGGGGACTTCGACACCGCGTCCAAGCTGCTCTACGGGGAGATCCCGGCCGTCGAGCGGCAGCTGGAGGAGGCCGCGCGCGTGGAGGCGGAGCAGGAGGCCGCGGCGCGGACGCCCGACGCCATGGTCAAGGAGGAGGTCGGCCCGGACGACATCGCCGACGTCGTCGCCTCCTGGACCGGCATCCCGGCCGGCCGGCTGCTGGAGGGCGAGACGCAGAAGCTGCTGCGCATGGAGGACGAGCTGGGCCGCCGCCTGATCGGCCAGGGCGAGGCCGTGCGCGCGGTCTCCGACGCCGTCCGCCGCACCCGGGCGGGCATCTCCGACCCGGACCGGCCCACCGGCTCGTTCCTCTTCCTCGGCCCGACCGGCGTCGGCAAGACGGAGCTGGCCAAGGCGCTCGCCGACTTCCTCTTCGACGACGAGCGGGCGATGGTCCGCATCGACATGAGCGAGTACGGCGAGAAGCACTCGGTGGCCCGCCTCGTCGGGGCGCCGCCCGGGTACGTCGGCTACGAGGAGGGCGGCCAGCTCACCGAGGCCGTGCGGCGGCGCCCGTACACCGTCGTGCTGCTGGACGAGGTGGAGAAGGCCCACCCGGAGGTCTTCGACGTTCTGCTCCAGGTGCTCGACGACGGCCGCCTCACCGACGGCCAGGGCCGCACCGTCGACTTCCGCAACACCATCCTCGTCCTCACCTCCAACCTCGGCGGCCAGCACCTGATGGACCCGCTGGCCAAGCCGGAGGACCAGCGCGAGAAGGTGCTCGCCGCGGTGCGTTCCGCCTTCCGCCCGGAGTTCCTGAACCGGCTGGACGACATCGTCGTCTTCCAGTCGCTCAGCGGCGATGAGCTGGAGCGCGTCGCGCAGCTCCAGATCGACGGCCTCCAGCGGCGGCTGGCCGACCGGCGGCTTACCCTGGAGGTGTCCGAGGCCGCCCGGCACTGGCTGGCGGTCGAGGGCAACGACCCGGCGTACGGCGCGCGCCCGCTGCGCCGCCTGGTGCAGACCGCCATCGGCGACCAGCTCGCCCGGGAGATCCTGAGCGGCGAGGTGCGCGACGGCGACACCGTCCGGGTCGACGTCACCGGTGACGGTCTGATCGTCGGACCGGCCGCCACGGGCTGACCGCAGCGCCGCCGGCAGGGCGGGGCGCCGCGCGCGCCGGGCGCCCGGCCGGGGTTGCGGTGACCGGGCCGTCGTGGGGGAGGATGGCCGAAGCCGTACGAAGGGAACACCTACGTGAGCATCGACCCGTCCTCGATTCCGAATTTCGGGGGCCAGCAGCCGGAACAGCCGCAGGAGGGTCCGCCTTCGGGGCCGATCGTCCCGGACCAGAACCTGGTCAAGCAGTTGCTCGACCAGATGGAGCTCAAGTACGTCGTCGACAACGAGGGCGACCTCGCCGCGCCGTGGGAGAACTTCCGCACGTACTTCATGTTCCGCGGCGAGAAGGAGCAGCAGGTCTTCTCGGTGCGGACGTTCTACGACCGGCCGCACGCGATCGACGACAAGGTAAAGATCCTGGAGTCGATCGACGAGTGGAACCGGCGCACGCTGTGGCCCAAGGTCTACACCCACACCCATGACGACGGCACGGTCCGCCTCATCGGCGAGGCGCAGATGCTGATCGGCGCCGGCGTGTCGCTGGAGCACTTCGTGTCCAGCACGGTGAGCTGGGTGCGTGCGTCGATGGAGTTCGACAAGTGGCTCGTGGACACGCTCGGTCTGGAGAAGGACGCCGAGTCCGGGGCCGACGGCGGTCCCGACGGCGGCCAGGACGGCCCCGACGGCCCCGATGGCGCCCAGAGCTGACCACCGCGCAGCTTCCGCGCACCGCGAAGACGGCCCCGGGCGACTCCGCCCGGGGCCGTTCGCCACACCCGGAGAGGAAACCCCCATGGCACGTCGCCGCACCACCGCCCTGTCCCTGGCAGCCCTGACCGCGACCGCGGCGCTCACGCTCACCGCGTGCGGCACCGAGGGCGCCGGTGACACCGGGGCCGCGGGCACGGCCGAGACCGCCGAACGGTCCGCCGCGCCCGAGGAGCCCGCGACGCCGGAGGAGCCCGCGGCACCGGAGGACGACGCGTCGCCGGACCCGGCGTCCGGCGATTTCGGCACCCACGAGGTCCGCGGCGGAGGCGACGGCTTCGCGCTCCGCCCGGACCTGCGCGACGTGCGCCTCACCGAGCACGCCGACTACGACCGCCTGACCTTCACCTTCTCCGGCGGCACGCCCGGCTACATCGCCCACTACATGGACCCGCTCGCCCACGGCGGGCGCGGCGAGGTCACCGAGGTCCCCGGCGAGCACGGGCTGAAGCTCGTCCTGGTCGGCATGGACAACGGCACCGAGGTCACCTTCGAGGACAGCTCCGACACGGTGCGCGGGGTGCGCGGCATGGGCGTCTTCGAGGGCGAGCTCGGCGTGGGCATCGGCGTCGACTCCGCGGGCGAGGACCCGGCCGGCTTCCGCGTCACCACCGACGCCACCACCCTGACCCTCGACATCGCCCACGGCTGACCCCGGCCCGCGCCCCGCCCCCGGCGGGCCGCCCGCAGCGCGCGGCGGGACCCCGGGACGGCCGGGGCGGGCCGTCGGCCCCGAAGCGGTGGGGCCCGCCGGGACGAGGTCAGAGCCGCTCCCGCAGGCCGGACAGGCGCTCGATCGCCTCGTGCAGCGTCGCGGTGCGCTTGCAGAAGGCGAAGCGGACGAAGGGGGCGCCTTCGGCGCGGTGGTCGTAGAGGACGGCGTTGGGCACGGCGACCACGCCGCAGCGCTCGGGGAGGGTGCGGCAGAAGGCGAAGCCGTCCGACTCTCCCAGCGGTCGGATGTCGGTGGTGACGAAGTACGTGCCGGCCGGCCGGTAGACGGTGAACCCCGCTCCGGCGAGGCCGTCGGCCAGCAGGTCCCGCTTGGCCCGCAGGTCCGCCCGCAGGTCGGCGAAGTACGCGTCGGGCAGCGCCAGCGCCTCGGCGATCGCGTACTGGAAGGGCCCGGCGGACACGAAGGTGAGGTACTGCTTGGCGGAGCGGACGGCGCCCAGCAGCTCCGGGGCCGCCGTCACCCAGCCGACCTTCCAGCCGGTGAAGGCGAACGTCTTGCCGCCGCTGGAGATCGTCACCGTGCGGTCGCGCATGCCGGGCAGCGTGGCGATCGGGACGTGTTCGCCGTCGAAGACCAGGTGCTCGTACACCTCGTCGGTGACGACCAGCAGGTCGCGCTCGCGGGCCAGCTCCGCGACGGCCGCCAGCTCGGCCCGGTCCAGCACGGTGCCGGTGGGGTTGTGCGGGGAGTTCAGCAGGATCAGCCGGGTGCGGTCGGTGACGGCGGCGCGCAGCTCGTCCGGGTCCAGCCGGTAGGCGGGGGCGCCCCCGGAGGCGTCCGGGCGCAGGGTGACCGGGACCCGGGTGCCGCCCGCCATGGCGATGGAGGCGGCGTAGGAGTCGTAGTACGGCTCCAGCGCGATCACCTCGTCCCCCGGTTCCACGAGCGCCAGCAGCGCGGCCGCGATGGCCTCGGTGGCCCCGGCGGTGACCAGCACCTCGGTGTCGGGGTTCCACTCCAGCCCGTACCGGCGCCGCTGGTGGGCGGCCACGGCCTGCCGCAGCTCCGGGACGCCGGGCCCCGGCGGGTACTGGTTGCCCCGGCCCTCCCGCAGCGCGCGGACGGCGGCCTCGCGCACCTCCGCGGGGCCGTCGGCGTCCGGAAAGCCCTGACCGAGGTTGATGGCCCCGGTGCGCTGGGCGAGCGCCGACATCTCGGCGAAGATCGTGGTCGTGAACTCGGCGAGGCGGCGGTTGAGCAGCGGTCGTCCCATGGCGGCATCCTGCGTGAAGCTCTGAGCTTGCTCAAGTGCGCTTTGCCGCCGGAGCGCGGTGGGCATGCCCACCCCACGACGTCCTGCCCCGACGGGGGGCGGGGCAGGACATCCACGGGGGTGGACATGACGGGGATGCTCATTCTGCTCGTACTGCTGGCGCTCATCGGCATGCTCCTGGTCGCCGCCCGGGGCGTGACCGGCACCGGCGCGTCCCGCGGCGGGACGGGGAGCGGCTCCGGCCTCGACGGCTGGTACGGCGGGGGGGGGGGGGGGGGGGGGGGGGGGGGGGGGGGGGGGGGGGGGGGGGGGGGGGGGGGGGGGGGGGGGGGGCGGCGGGGGGGGCGGGGGGGGGGGGGGGGGGGGGGGGGGGTGAGCGCCTCCTCGGGCG
>NZ_JAPKFL010000042.1 GCF_026262575.1 Streptomyces marinisediminis | reverse complement strand
CCCGGGGGGGGGGGGGGCGGGGGGGGGGGAGGGGGGGGGGGGGGCCCGGGGGGGGGGGGGCCGCCCCGCCCCCTTTTCCGTCGGGAGCCGGGCGCGGTGCCGGGCGCCGGCCCGCGCCCGGCACCGCGCCCGGCCCGGACCGGCCGGAGCCGTGGGCGCTAGCGGCGGAAGGGCCCCGTCACCTCGTAGGTGATGCCGCCCGAGGAGCTGCCGGAGGTGCCGCGCTGGCTGGAGAAGTACAGGCGGGTGCCGTCGGGGGAGAAGGCGGGGCCGCAGATCTCCGAGCGCGACTGGCCGTCGACCCGCAGGAACGGGGCGACGATCTCGTCCGGGGTGATCACGCAGATCTCCATGTTGCCGCCGTCCTCGGCGACGAAGAGGTCCCCGGAGGAGGCGCCGGTGATGTTGTCCACGCCCCGCAGCGGTGCCGTGCCGCTGACCAGCGAGTCGTCGTAGGCGAGTTCGTAGGTGCTCGCGGCCAGGTTGAGCCGCCAGACCCGGTTGTCGCCCTTCGTGGTGAACCACACGACACCGGCCGCGTAGTGGCAGCCCTCGCCGCCGTTGAAGTGCTTGGCGCCGGAGACCTGGTGCCGGGTGGCCGTCGAACCGGCGCCGGGGTCGGGCACGTTCTGCCAGCGGAACGACCCGGAGGTGCCGGAGCCGGCGACGAGCACCTGGAGGGTCCCGGAGGACAGGTCGCCCCAGGTGTCGGGCACGAAGCGGTAGAAGCAGCCGTCGCTGACGTCCTCGGTCAGATAGACCACCTCGCGCTGCGGGTCGGCGGCGGCGGCCTCGTGCTTGAAGCGCCCCATGGCCGAGCGGCGCGAGGCGCCGTCCACGCCGTAGGGGTCCGTCTCGTAGACGTAGCCGCGGTCGACCTCCTCGCAGGAGAGCCAGGTGTTCCACGGCGTCGCGCCGCCCGCGCAGTTCTGCCGCGTCCCGGAGAGGATGCGGTACGCGCCGGTGACGGCGCCCGAGGAGTTGAAGCGCACCGCGCCCGCCCCCCCGCCGGGGTTGACCTCGGAGTTGGAGACGTAGATCCAGCCGCTGCCCGAGGGGAAGCAGGCACCCCCGTCGGGCGCGGGGTGCCAGGTGTAGGACGTGCCCGCGACCCGCTGGCCGGAGCGGGCGACGACCCGGCTGCGGAAGCCGGAGGGCAGGCGGATGCCGTTGGCGTCGGCGGAGCCGAGCGCCCCGTACGGGCTGGGTCCGGGCTGGGCCGGGGCCGCGTACGCGGCGCCGGGCATGAGGGTGAAGCCGAAGGCGGCGGCTGAACCGCCCACCACGGTTCCGCGCAGGAAGGAGCGACGTTCCACGGTCACCTCACGGGAGTCGTCGAAGCCCCGGCGCCGGGGCGGTGCCGGGTGCAGCGCGGCGGACGCTAACGACGCCGGGTGACACGGGCGGCACGGCCGGGCCAACGCCAGGAACCGGCCGTGCCAACGAACGGCACGACCGGTTCCGGAAACTGGGGCTCGTCGCCTCAGAGGGAGACGCCCTTGGCGCGGAGGTAGGCCAGCGGGTCGACGTCCGAGCCGTAGCCGGCACCCGTGCGGATCTCGAAGTGCAGGTGCGGCCCGGTGCTGTTGCCGGTCGAGCCGACGAGGCCGATCTGCGTCCCGCCGCTCACGGACTGGCCCGCGGAGACGGAGATCGAGGACAGGTGGGCGTACTGGCTGTAGCGGCCGTCGGCGTGCTTGATGACGACCTGGTTGCCGTACGAGCCGCCCCAGCCGGCGGAGACGACGGTGCCGGAGCCGACCGAACGCACGGTGGTGCCGGACGGCGCGGCGAAGTCGACGCCGGTGTGGTAGCCGCTGGACCAGGAGGACCCGGTGGCGCGGTACGGGGTGCTGGTGGCCGCCTGGACCGGGCTGACCCAGCCGGAGGCCGCGGGCGCCTTAGCGGGCTGCTCGCTCTTGGGCTCGGGCGCGTTGCGCTCCTTCGCCGGAGCGGGCTTCTCGGCGGGCTTCTCCGCCTTGGGCTCCGGCTTGGGCTCCGCCTTCTTCTCGGCGGGCTTCTCGGCGGGCTTGTCGGCCTTGGGCTCCGCCTTCTTCTCGGCGGGCTTGTCGGCCTTGGGCTCCGCCTTCTTCTCGGCGGGCTTGTCGGCCTTCGGCTCCGCCTTCCGCTCCGCGGACCGGTCGGCCTCGGAGCGCTCGGCGGCCTGGCGCACGTCCAGGCTCAGACGCTGGCCGGGGAAGATCAGGTCCGGGTCGCCGCCGACGACGCCGCGGTTGGCCTCGTAGACGGCCTGCCAGCCGCCGTCGACGTGCTTGACGGTGGCGATGCCGTAGAGGGTGTCACCGCTGACGACGGTGTAGTCCTCCTGGGCGGCCCGGGAGGTCTTCTCGGCGGGCTTGTCGGCGGACTTGCCGGCCTTGGGCTCCGGCTTGGGCTCCGCCTTCTTCTCGGCGGGCTTCTCCGCGGCCTTGTCGGCCTTCGGCTCGGCCTGCTTGGCGGGGGCCTTCCGCTCGGTGCCGGCCGTGCTCTCCTCCGCGCCGCCGTTCACGTCGATCTGCGGGGCGGGGCCGCCCTTGCTCAGTCCGGCGCGGGGACCGCACACGGGCCAGGCACCGGGGCCCTGGAGCTCCAGCAGGCGCTCGGCGGCGGCTATCTGCTGGTCCTTGGTGGCCAGGTCGGCGCGCGCGGCGTAGGCGGTGCCGCCCGCGGCCTCCCAGGAGGACTGCTGGAACTGCAGCCCGCCGAAGAAGCCGTTGCCGGTGTTGATGGCCCAGTCGCCGCTGCTCTCGCACTCGGCGACCTTGTCCCACACCGAGACGTCGGCGGCGTTGGCGGTGCCCGCGGCGAGCGGGACGGCGACGCCGCCGGCCGCGGCGACGATGGACACGCGGGCGACGTGACGGGTGATCAGTTTGCGCGGGCGGCGGTGGCGACCACGAGACATAGGTGTGTCCTCTCCTACGCCTGCGAGGTGAGCTGTCGGATTCGGACCGGAGAAGCCCGGCCACGTCCTGGCACGCCGCGCGTGCCGGGGCGTGGCTTCACCCCTAGCCGTACCGGTACGGATACACGGCACGGCACTTACCTGGTTCCCCCGCTCCTGCCGCACTGGACTGCTGGTCTCGTCCCCCAGCCGGGCGGCAGGATTCGGCGTCCCGGTGGTGGGGCCTCCGCATCCGATGCGGTGGCGGAGGAACCGTAGGCACAAGCGTTTGCACGAAACAAGGAGCGGGAACGAGGCCGGGCCGGAAGCCGCCCGGCGGGGCCCGCGCTCCGGCCACGGTGTGCACCGGGGTCGATTCCGAGCGTAAGGAGCCGGATCTTGCGGTATGTCCGAAAACCACGTTTGAGCAGGGAAATTGACACTGCGGTGACAAAACACCCCTGCGGTGCAATTGCACCGCAGGGGGTTGCTGTGAGCCCTGTCACGAGGGTGTTCCCTGACGGGAATTCAGCCGCCCAATGTAGAGGTGTGTTGGGCTTAGGGGTAGTTGTCCGTTTCGGAGGTATCCGAGGTGAATTCCTCCGTGTTGCTCCGGCCCGGCGACGGAGCCCTCACCGCCCCCGGGCGACGTCGGCCCCGGCTCGCCCGGGGGCGGCCGTGAGCCGCACCGGGAGGACGGGCACGCTGTTGCCGACGAAGCTGCCGCGCCGGGGCAGGTCCGCCTCGTCCACCGCGACGCGCAGCCCGGGGAAGCGCGTGAACAGGGCCTCCAGCGCGATCCCGGCCTCCATCCGGGCCAGCGGCGCGCCGATGCAGAAGTGGGCGCCGTGCCCGAAGCCCAGGTGCCGGGCGCCGGAGCGGGTGACGTCGAAGCGGTCGGCGTCGGGGCCGTGGGTGCGCGGGTCCCGCCCGGCACCGGAGTACCCGGCCAGCACCGGGGTGCCGCGCGGGATGACCGTGCCGTCGACGGTGAGGTCGCGGGTGGGGTAGCGGAAGGGGAAGTAGCTGACGGGGCTGTCCCAGCGCAGGGTCTCCTCGACCACGTCCGCCCAGCTCGCCCGCCCCTGTCGCACCAGCGCGAGCTGCTCGGGGTGCGCGCACAGGGCGCGGACCGCGTTGGTGATGAGGTTCAGCGTCGTCTCGTGCCCGGCGATCACCATGAGCAGCAGGGTGCCGATGAGCTCGGGCGGGCTGAGCCGGTCGCCGTCCTCCTCCTGCGCCGCGATCAGCGCGCTGGTCAGGTCGTCCCCGGGGTCGGCCGTGCGGACCTGCGCCACCTCGGTCAGAAGCTGGATCATCTCCTGGTTGGCGGCCACCACCTCGGCCGGTTCCAGGCTGGTGGAGACCACGCGGTTGGACAGCGCGTGCAGCCGCCCGCCGCGTTCGGCGTCCACGCCCAGCAGCTCGCAGATCACCCCCATGGGCAGCGGCATCGCGAAGTGGCGGCGCAGGTCGGCGGTGCCGTCCGCGCTCTCCCGCGCGGCCCGCTCCAGGTCGTCCAGGAAGGCGGCGGCCAGCTCGTGCACGCGCGGGCGCAGCGCCTCCACCCGGCGGCTGGTGAACGCCCGGCTGACCAGGGAGCGCAGGCGGCGGTGGTCGGCGCCGTCGGCGGTCGTCATCGACCGCACGGTGGCGAAGGTGCGCAGCGGCCAGCCCTCGGGTATCTCGCCGCGCTGGAGCGCCGCGAAGTGGGTGGCGTTCTTGGCCACGTCCGGATGGGAGAGGAACTCCTTCAGCTCCTCGTGGCCGAGCACCACCATGCCCTCGACGTCGCCGGGCAGCACCACGGAGGCGACGGCGCCGCGGGCGAGCATGCGCGCGTTGGCGGCGTGCGGGCAGCCGCCCAGGGCGTCCATGCGGTGCGGGGCGGGCTGCTGGGCCTGGGTCATCTTCGCTCTCCTTGCTGGGGGAGTGTCCGCTGGGTGGGCAGGGCGCCCGGTGGGGCGGGGCGCGGTGCGGGCGGGGGGTGCGGGGCCGAAGCGTGCGGGGCGGGCGCCTGGGGGGCGGGTGCCTGCGGGGCCGGGGCGGAGGGGAGCTGGGGGTCGGCGAAGCGGACGGGCAGGGCGGCCAGCCCCTTGGACCAGGGCGACTTCACCCACGCCAGCTCCTCCTCCCGCACGGCCAGCTCCATGTCCGGCAGCCGGTGGCTGATGGTGTCCACGGCGGTGCGGGCGATGAGGCGGGCCGGGTCCTGCGCGGGGCACGCGTGCGGCCCGGCGCCGAAGGCGAGGTGGGAGCGGTTGCCCACCACCGGGCGCCCGGTGGCCGGCAGGACCCGCGGGTCCTGGTTCGCCGCCGCCAGGCCCAGGATGAGCATGTCGCCCGCGCGGATGTCCTGGCCGCCGAAGCGCAGGTCGCGGGTGGCGTAGCGGGCGGGGAAGTTCTGGGTGGGCGGGAAGCGCCACAGCACCAGGTCGAGGGCGTCGTCCACGGTCAGGTGGCCGCCGGCCAGCGAGGAGCGGAAGGCCGGGTCGGTGAGCAGGATGCGCAGCGTGGTGGCGATCCAGTTCACGGTCGTCTGGTTGCCGGCCACGAACATGACGACGAGGTTGTGCAGCACCTCCTCGTCGCTCAGCCGCGCGGGGTGGTGCAGCAGCGCGGAGGTCACGTCGTTGCCCGGCGCGCGGCGCTTGTCCTCGATCAGCCGCCCGAGGATCTCGGCCATGCGGCGGCTGGCGTTGGCCGAGTCGGCGTTGGCGACGACCGTCCCGGCGATGGCCTGCACGAGCTGCTGCCCGGCGCGCTCGTCCAGGCCCAGCAGCCGCATGATGACCTCCATCGGCAGCTTGCGGGCGTAGTGCGGTACGAGGTCGGCCGTGCCGCCGGCCGCGAAGGAGGCGATCAGCCGCTCGGCCGCCGCCCGCACGGTGCGGCGCAGCTCGTGCCCGTTGATGCGGGCCAGCGCGTCGGAGACGGCCGCGCGCATCCGGCGGTGCTGCTGGCCGTCGGCGAACAGCAGGGCCGGGCGCCAGCCGACCATGGGCAGGATCGGGGAGTCCGGCGGGACGCGGCCCTCGCGCAGCAGCGTCCAGCGCCGTGGGTCGTGGGAGAAGTCCTGCTCCTCGCGCGTCAGCCGCAGCAGTTCGTGGTGGCCGAGCACCAGCCAGGCGTCGATCCCCGGCGCGACGGACACCGGGGCCACCGGGCCGTGCCGCAGGCGCAGGTCTTCGTACAGGCCGGGCAGGGCGTCGCCGTCGAGCTGGGGTCCGTACAGCGGGGTCGCCGGGCAGCGGGGCGCGCCCGGTCCCGGTGCGGCGTCGGCGTGGGAACGCGTCATGACGGCTCCGCGGTGTCGATGAGGTGGGTGACGAGGGCGATGAGGGCCGTGACGGAGGAGCGGTACTCCCGGGCATCGCACACCACGAGGGGCGTCCGCGGCAACAGGTCGAGCGCCTCGCGCAGACGGGCCTCGCCGTAGCCGGGGCTGTCCGGGAAGGCGTTGACGGCGACGGCGAACGGCAGGTCCATGTCCTCCAGTTGCCCGATGGCGTCGAAGGAGGCGGCCAGGTCGCGGGTGTCGACCAGGGCGAGGGCGCCCAGCGCGCCGCGCGCCAGCTCCCGCCAGGCCGGCAGGAAGCGCTGCTGGCCCGGCGTGCCGAACAGGTACAGCACCAGCTCGCCGTCCAGCGTCATGCGGCCGAAGTCCAGGGCCACCGTCGTGGTGGTCTTCGTGCGCTCGCCGCCGTGGTCCACCCGGGCGCCGGCCTGGCTCATCACCGCCTCGGTGGACAGCGGCCTGATCTCCGAGACCGTCTTGATCAGTGTCGTCTTGCCCACCCCGAGCGGCCCGACGACCAGGAGCTTGGCCGCCCCCGAGACGGTGGGACGCACGTACTGCGGTGGGGGCGGCGACGGGTCACAGGCGGCTTTCGAGGCCATGGAGGACCTTTCTGAGCATGGTCACATCGGCGCGTTCGGCGGCCGGGACGGGCGGACGGGCCACGAGGAGGCCCCGTTCGATGAGGTCGGCGAGCAGCACCTGCACCACGGACGGCGGCTGGCCCAGGTGCGCGGCGATCTCGGCGACCGACAGCAGGCCCTGGCACAGCTCCAGGATGCGCCGGTGCTCGGGCTGGAGGCCCGCCGATCCGGCGGTCGCGGCGGCGTCCGCCGCGCGCACCAGCGTCTCCCAGGGGAGCGTCGCGGCGGGGCCGCCCGACCGGCCGCCGGTGATGACGTAGGGGCGGACGGCCGGCGTCGTCCGCTCCTCCCAGTCGCCCGTCATGGCGACGGGCTCACCGCGTCCCTGGCCGGACTGCTCAGGTGCGCGCCGATCTTGGCGACGAGCAACTGCATCTGCTGCGCGACGAGGCCCACGTCGGCCTCCAGGTCGGTGGCCACGCCCAGGTGCGCGCCGACGCCCGCCGCGGTGAACAGCACGAACCCGTGCTCGGACTCCAGCATGAGCTGCCGCACGCCCGCCCCGCCGCCGAACAGCAGGGCCGCGGTCGACCGGCCGGTCATCGTCATCGCCGCGCAGGCGGCGGCCAGCGACTCGGCCTCGTCCCGGTTCAGTTGCTCGCCGGTGCCGCTGAGGTGCTCGGCGGACGCGTGGCCCAGGTGCAGCCCGTCCTCGGAGACGACGACGGCGTGCCGTACTCCGGGGATCTCCGTCAGCGGGCGCAGCATCCAGCCCAGGTCGGGGAGTCTGGCTATCGTGCCGGTCACGCCCGGCCTCCTTCGTGGTCGTCGGGTCGCTGGGGCGGTGCCGGGGACGCGGGCCGCGAGGGGAGCGGCTCCGGCGCCGGGGCGTCCGCCGTGGGGGAAGTGTCGAAACCGCCGTCCCCGGTGGCCTCGGCCCGTCCGCGCCGGGAGCCGGTGACGACGCTGGCCACCGAGGCCCGGGCGGCCTCCGGGGACCAGGCGGGCCGGGGCGGCGCGGCGTCCGGCAGCGGCCGGGCGGCCGGGCCTGGCGGAGCCGGTGCGTCGTGCCACGGGTGGCCGGTGGCGGGCGGCGGCGTCGCCCGGCCCGGCGCGGACGGCTGCCCCGGGGGGAGCACGCGCTCGGGGGCGGACGGCCGTGCGGGGACGGGCGCGCCCCCCGGCGGCGCCGGCGCGTCGCCGTAGCCCAGCAGCGGGTCGACGGCGCGGCGGCGGTTGCGGCGCCGGGGGAGGGGCGGCGGAAGCGCGCCCGCGGCGGACGGCTCCGCGGCCTGCGCGGGCGCGGCGGGCCGCACCGGCGCGGGCTCGGCGGGCGGCCGCGCGAGGGGCGGCCGCGCGGCGGGCGGCGTGGCCGGGGCCGCCTCGGGCGGCGGCGCGGGGTAGGCGTGGGCGGCGGCCGGGCGCCCGGCGGTCTCCGGGAGCGGCTCGGTCAGCAGGCGGTGCGGGACGAACACCACCGCGCGGGTGCCGCCGTAGGCGGACGCGCCGGTGAGGTCGACGTTGAAGCCCAGCTCCCGCGCCCAGCGCCCCACACAGGCCAGCCCCAGCCGGGGGACGGCCCCGAGCCGGGCGAGGTCGAGGTCGTCGCGGAGCTGGCCCACCGCCTGCTGGAGCACGTCCGGCGGCATGCCCAGGCCCGCGTCGTCGATCTCCAGCACCGCGCCCGCGCCCACCTCGCGTACCGTCACCACGACCTGCGTGCGCGAGGGCGAGAACACCGTGGCGTTCTCCAGCAGTTCGGCCACGGCGTGCATCAGGCCCTCCACGGCGGGCGGCACCACGTACAGGCTCTGCCCGCCGTGCACCTCCACGCGCGCGAACTCCACGATCCGTGACTGGGCGCCGCGCACGCAGTCGTACAGCGTCACGGGCCGGGTCTCCCGGCGGGCGGGCCAGATGCCGCACATCACCAGCAGGGTCTGGGCCTTGCGGGTCATCTGCGCCGCGGCGTGGTCGGCCTTCATCACCTCCGACATCAGCCGCGGGTCGCTGACGAGCTGCTCGACGTGGTCGAGCACCTGCTGCTGGACGGTGGCCATCGCGTGCATCGTGCGGGCCACGGACTCGAAGGCCGCCTGCACCGAGTCGCGGAGCGTGCGCTCGCGACGGACCGCCTCGTCCGAGCCGAGCCCGGTGACCACGGCGGCCAGCGCGCGGGCGAACTCCTCGCCGGTGACGGCGGGCGGGGCCACCGGGCCCGGCACGCCGTCCAGCCGCTCGCCGTTGCGCACGCGCTCGGCGATGGCCGGCATCCGCACCCGGGCCAGGTGCGCCAGCTCCGCGCCGCGCGCCCCGGCCGTCTCCTCGGCCCGGCGCAGCGCCGCCCGCGTCCCCGCGAGCGTCGCGCGCAGCCGCAGCGCGGCCGCCACCCCGCACACCGCCGTCACCGCCAGCGCCGCCGCCGCGCCCCTGACCCACACCGGCGCGGGCACGAACGCCGCCGCCGCGGCACAGCCCAGCACCACGGCCGCCGTGACGGCCCACCACGCGTCCCGGCGCTGCCGCCGCCTGCGGCGGCTCCCCCGTTGTTCTCCTGGCCGCTTCAGCATGGAGACCACAAACCCACTGCCCCTCCGTCGGACGCGTGTCGGCACCCGGCAATGATCGAATTCGGTCCGATCCTACGAGTAACTTGCCACAAGCGTGTCGGAGTTCCGGCAGAGCGGGGTCCCGCGAGCACGCGTGCGGGCGCGGGGGCGCCGCCCCGGTGCGACCCGGGGCGGCGCCCCCGCGCCCGTGCGGCGACGGCGGGTGAACGCTCCTCAGCGCGCCGGTTCCGCGCGCCACCTGCCCTCCGCGGCGACGTCCGCCACGTAGGCGTCGAAGGTGCGCGGCGCGCGGCCGAGCACCTCGCGCACGCCCTCGGAGAGATAGGCCACCTCGTGCGCGGCGACGCGTTCGAGCAGCTCGGTGACGGTCCGCGCCAGCGCCTCCGGCACCCCGTGCGCCGAGAGCGCGGCGGTGTAGGACCCGGCGGGCACCGGGACGTAGCGCAGCTCGCGGCCGGCCGCCGCCGCGACGCGCGCCGTCGCCTCGCCGAAGCTCAGCACCTCGGGGCCGCTCAGGTCGTAGACGCGGCCCAGGTGGCGGTCGTCGCCCAGGGCGGCCACCGCCGCGTCGGCGACGTCCTCCGCGTCCACGAACGCCTCGCCGCCGTCGCCCGCGGGCAGCGCCAGCTCGCCGGCGCGCAGCGGCGGCAGGAGCAGCCCGCCCTCGCCGAAGTTCTGCATGAACCAGCTCGCGCGCAGGATCGTCCAGCCCACGCCGCCCCGGCGGACGGCCTCCTCGGCCGCCCGCGTCGCGCGCTGGGTGGGGCGGCG
This sequence comes from Streptomyces marinisediminis, assembly GCF_026262575.1. Lineage (GTDB taxonomy): Bacteria > Actinomycetota > Actinomycetes > Streptomycetales > Streptomycetaceae > Streptomyces > Streptomyces marinisediminis. The sequence goes on along the minus strand of NZ_JAPKFL010000042.1, from coordinate 16,708 downwards.
CTCGTCGCGGCCCCGGGCGGAGAGCAGCACCACCCGCCGCACCCCGGCCTCCTCGGCCGCCCGCACCACGCCGTCCAGCGCCTCGGCCGCCCGCGGCGCGCCGATGTCGGGCGCGTAGGCCAGGTAGGCGGCGTCCACCCCGGCCAGGGCGGGGCGCCAGGTGGCCGGGTCCTCCCAGTCGAAGCGCGGGCTGCCCGAGCGCGAGCCGATCCGCACCGGTACCCCGGCCTCGGCCAGCCGCCGCGCCACCCGGCTGCCCGTCTTGCCCGTGCCGCCCGCCACGAGGGTCAGTCCGCGCGGGCTTTGCTGTGTCCGTTCGTCGTCCATGACCCCGAGTCAACCGGCGGGCGGCCGGCGCGACCATGGGCGTCCGGAGCGCGCGCATACGCGGGCGTCTACCCTGGCGGCGTGGACGTCCTCGCGGAGCTCCTGGACGGAACGCGGGCCAGGGGCGGCCTCTTCCACCAGACGGTGGTCTCCGCGCCCTGGTCCCTGCGCGTGCAGGACCGGGCGCCGCTCGCCCTGTACACCCTCCTGCGCGGCACCGCCTGGCTGGCGCCGGCCGGCGGGGCCGAACCGGTGCGGCTGGCACCCGGGGACATCGCCGTCGTCCGCGGGCCCGCGCCCTACGTCCTGGCCGACGCACCCGACCGCCCGCCGACGCTGTTCATCCAGCCGGACGACACCTGCACCACCGCCGACGGCGTCCCGGTGTGCGACGCGCTGGCGCTGGGCGTGCGCACCTGGGGCCGCGACCCGGCCGGGGAGACGCTGGTGGCGGGCGGCACCTACCAGCTCGGCGGCGAGGTCAGCGGGCGCCTCCTGGCGGCCCTGCCCCCGGTGCTCGTCCTGCGCGGCGGCGAGCGGGGCCAGCGGCGGCCCGGCGCGCTGCTGCCGCTGCTCGCCGAGGAGATCGTGCGCGACGCCCCCGGCCAGCAGGCCGTCCTGGACCGCCTGCTGGATTTGCTGCTCATCTCCACCCTGCGCGCCTGGTTCGACCGGCCGGACGCCGCCCCGCCCGCCTGGTACCGGGCCCAGGCCGACCCGGTCGTCGGCCCCGCGCTGCGCCTGCTGCACGCCGACCCGGCGCGGCCGTGGACGGTCGGCGCCCTCGCCGCCGCCGTGGGCGTCTCCCGCGCCGCGCTCGCCCGCCGCTTCGGGCGGCTCGTCGGGGAGCCGCCCATGACCTACCTCACCGGCTGGCGCATCGACCTCGCCGCCGACCTGCTGCGCGAGCCCGGGACCACCGTCGCCGCCGTCGCGCGGCGCGTGGGGTACGCCAACGCCTTCGCGCTCAGCGCCGCGTTCAAGCGGGTGCGCGGGGTCAGCCCCAGCGCCCACCGCGCCGCGGCCCGCGCCCCGCACCCCGCCGCCCGGCCCCCGCACCCCGCCGCCCGGCCCCCGGGCCTGGGACCGGCCGCGGCCCCGGCTCCCGCTCCGGCCGCGGCCCGGTGACGCCGGTGGCCGGTACGTACGCGGAGCGCCCCTCCGTCCTGGGCGGGGGCGCCGTGGTGTGGTCCAAGGCGGCGGCGGAGACGCCCGGTACCGGGCTGGTGCTGCCCGACGGGTGCATGGACCTCATCTGGCACGACGGCCTCCTGGTGGCCGGGCCCGACACCCGCGCCCAGACGGGCGTCGAGCGGCCCGGGGACACGTGGACCGGCCTGCGCTTCGCCCCCGGCACCGCCCCGGCCGTGCTGGGCGTGCCCGCCCATGCGCTGCGCGACCAGCGGGTGCCGCTCGACGCGCTGTGGCCCGCCGCCCGGGTGCGGCGGCTGACGGAGTACGTCGCCGGTGCCGCCGACCGGGGCGCCGCGCTGGAGTCGGTGGCCGCGCGCGCCGCCCGGGGCCCTGACCCGCTGCACCGCGCGGTCGCCGCCGCCCTGGCCGCCGGGCGCCCGGTGGCCGACGTCGCCCGGAGCGCCGGGCTCAGCACCCGCCAGCTCCACCGGCGCTCGCTGGACGCCTTCGGCTACGGCCCCAAGACCCTCGCCCGCGTGCTGCGCCTCCAGCGCTCGCTGGCCCTGGCCCGCTCCGGGCTCCCGCCGTCCGCCGTCGCCGCCGAGGCCGGGTACGCCGACCAGGCGCACCTGTCCCGCGAGGTGCGCGCGCTGACCGGCGGCCCGCTCACCCCGCTGCTGCGTCCGGCGCGCTGAGCGGGGCGAACAGGTCGACCGGTGTGCCGTCCGGGTCGGCGACGATGGCGTAGCGCTGCCCCCAGGGCGCGTCCCACGGCTCCTTCACCGCCGGATGCCCCGCCCCGGTGAGCTCCGCGTACACCCGGTCGACCTCCGCCGGGTCCGCGCACCGGAACGCCAGCGAGACCCGGCCCCCGTCCGCCGGCATCTCCCACCCCGGGTGCATCGAGCGGATCACCTCCACGGTGTCCCAGGCCAGCCGCGTCCCGCCGGGACCGGTGGCCTCCACGTGCGGTGCGGTGTCCGCCCCGGCCGGGAAGTGAAGCCCCAGGCGGCGGTAGAACGCGAGCGTGGCGGCCATGTCGGCCGCCACCATGCCGATGAGATCGAATCGAGGTGCCATGCCCGCACGCTAGGCGCCCGCCCGCCGCCGGTCTTGAACGAATCGGACGCCGCGCCCCGCGCCCTGCGGCCCGCCTCACACGTTCGGCCCGCGCGCGCCGGGCGGCGGCTTGCGGGGGCCGCGGCACCGGCGGAGGCTTGAGGCGGACGGGGTGGTGCGCAGTGGGTGGTGCCTGGGACGTGGACGGCGTCGATCTCGCCGGGAGCCTCGACGCGGCGGACGGCTTCGCCACCGCGCCGCACGCCGACGCGACGGCGGGCGTGGGCCTCGGCGGCCCACTGGACCTCGCGCGGGCCGCGACGGTCGTGCTGGACGGGCGCGGCACCGTGCTCGGCTGGAGCCCCGCCGCACGGGAGCTGTTCGGCCACCCGCCCGGTGACCTGCTCGGCGGCCCCGCCACCCGCCTGCTCGCCGACGGGGACGAGCTGCCGCCGACCGGGCCGGACGGCCCCGGCCCCGGCCGGGAGATCGGCGTCCGCCACCGCGACGGGCACGTGGTGCGGGCCGTGGCCGTCCACTGCCCGCTGCCCGGGGCGGCCCCCGGCGGCCCGGCCAGCGTGCTGGTGCTGGCCCGGGCGGACGCGCTGCGGCAGTGGGAGACCCGGCAGGCGGTGCTGCGGGCCCTCCTCACCCAGTCGCCCATCGGCCTGACGATCTACGACACCGCACCCCGGGTGGTGTGGGCGAACGCCACCTGCTCGCGCGAGATGGTCGGCCCCCCGGAGCTCTACGCCGGCCGGTACCCCGACGAGCTGGTCCCCGGCGGCGAGGTCATCTCCCCGGAGCACTCCGCGGACCTGCGCACCCTGGTCCGGCGGGTGCTCGACACCGGGACCCCGGTCATCGACCTGCACTACCGCGGCCGTCCCCCCGAGGACCCCACCCACGACCGCGTCTGGTCCTACTCCTACTACCGCCTCCTGGACGCCCGCGAGCGACCGCTTGGTGTGTGTGAGGAGTCCTTCGACATCACCGAGCGCTACCGCGCCGAGCAGCGCCTGCACCTGCTGGTGAAGGCGGGCGAACGCCTGGGCACCACGCTGGACCTGCACGCGATCGCCGCCGGGCTCGCCGAGGTCGCCGTGCCCCAGGTCGCCGACTTCCTCGCCGTCGACCTGCTGACCGAGGTGCTCGACGGGCGCGAACCCCGGCGCCCGCCGCGCCGGGGCGACGCCCTCACCCGGGTCGTGGCGCGCGGCCCGGAGCCCCCCGCCACCGCGGCGCCCCCGGGCCCGGCCGACCCTCGCACGCTGACCGTCCCGCTGCGCACCCGCGACGCCACCCTCGGCGTCGTCACCCTCGCCCGCGGTCCGGACGCCGACCCGTTCGCCCGGGAGGACGTCGTGCTCGCGGACGAGCTGGTCCGGCGCACCGCGGTGTGCGTCGACAACGCCCGCCGCTTCGTCGGCGAGCACCGCGCCGCCCTCGCCCTCCAGCGCGACCTGCTGCCGGGGCGGCTCCCGCCGCGCTCGGCCGTGGAGACCGCCTACCGCTACCTGCCGGCCGACAGCCGGGTGGGCGTCGGCGGCGACTGGTTCGACGTCATCCCGCTCTCCGGGGCCCGCGTCGGCCTGGTCGTCGGCGACGTGGTCGGGCACGGCCTGCACGCCGCGGCCACCATGGGGCGGCTGCGCACGACCGTGCGCGCGCTCGCCCAGCTCGACCTGTCCCCGGAGGAGCTGCTGACCCGGCTGGACGACCTGGTCGCCCAGACCTTCGACGAGCGGGCCGCCCAGGAGGACGCGGCCCCGGCACCCGCCGAGACGCCGGGCGGCACCTGCCTGTACGGCGTGTACGACCCCGTCACCCGGAGCTGCGTACTCGCCCGGGCCGGGCACCTGCGCCCCGTCATCGTCGCGCCCGACGGCGCCGTCAGCCTCCCCGACCTGCCGTCCGGGCCGCCGCTGGGCACCGGCGGCGTGCCGTTCGAGAGCGCCCGGATCACCCTCCCCGAGGGCAGCCTGCTGGCCCTGTTCACCGACGGACTCGTGGAGGCCCGCGACCTCGACGTGGACGACGGGCTGCGGCGGCTCACCGGCGCCCTGGCCGCGCCCGGGAGGCCGCTGGAGGAGCTCTGCGACGCCATCCTCACCACCCTGCCCTCCCGCTCGGCCGCCGACGACGCCGCCCTGCTCCTGGTCCGCACCCGTGCGCTCGGCCCCGACCACGTCGCCGCCTGGGAGCTGGCCGACCACAGCGCGGGCGTCTCCGAGCTGCGCCGCCGCGTGCGCGAACAACTGCGCGCCTGGGACCTGGAAGCCCACACCTTCACCACCGAGCTCGTCGCCAGCGAGCTGCTCGCCAACGCCCTGCGGCACGCCGGCGGCCGCATCCACCTGCGGCTCATCCGCGACCGCACGCTCATCTGCGAGGTCTTCGACACCAGCCACACCTCCCCGCACGTGCGGCACGCCTCCAGCGACGACGAGGGCGGCCGCGGCCTGTTCCTGGTCTCCCAGACCACCCAGCGCTGGGGCACCCGCTACACCGCCGACGGCAAGGTCATCTGGGCGGAGCAGGCCCTGCTCCCGGGGTGAGGCCGGACGCGGCGCGCGGGTGGGGGCGACGCGGGCGGGGGCGACGCGGGCAGGACGGCCCGCGCGTGCGGCGGGGCCCGGGCGGCGTACCGCGGACGGCGCCCGGCTGGCTACCGTGGGCGTATGACACAGCTCCTGACCGTCCTCACCACCACCGACAGCGCGGAGGCGGCCCGCGCCCTGGCCGCCGGCGCGGTGGAGCGTCGCGTGGCGGCCTGCGCCCAGGTCGCCGGGCCGATCACCTCCGTCTACCGCTGGCAGGGGCGGGTGCGCGAGGACCCCGAGTGGCAGCTCCTGCTCGCGACCACCCGCGAGCGGTACCCGGCCCTGGCGGCGTATCTGCGCGAGGCCCACGCCTACGACGTGCCCGAGATCATCGCCACGCCCGTGGCCGAGGCCGACGCGGACTACGCCCGCTGGGTCGCGGAGGAGACGGAAGGGGCGGGGGAGGCGGACGCGCCGGGGGAGGCGGGGGGCCGGTGAACCCCGCGGCCGGGCCCGGCGCGCGCCTGCCGTTCTTCGTCTACGGCACGCTGCGGCCCGGCGAACGCCACCACGCGTGGACGCTCGCCGGGCGCACCGTGCGCGAGGAGTCCGCGCGGGTCCACGGCCTGGTGCTCTACGAAGGCCCCGGCTACCCGTACGCCGTCGCGGGCCGCGGCACGGTCACCGGAGCGCTGATCGAGCCCGAACCGGCCGCCTACGCCGACGTGTTGCGGCTCCTGGACGAGCTGGAGCGGTACACCCCGGGCGGCGCCGCCAACCTCTACGAGCGCGGACCCGCCACCGTCCACCTCGCCGACGGGGCCACGCGCACGGCCTGGCTCTACACCGCCGCGCCGCCACTGGCCGCCCGCCTGCGCGCCTCGGGCACCGTCGTCCCGGGGGGCGACTGGCCGCGCGGTGCGGGGTAGGCACCGGCGCGCGTCACCACCAGGGCCACGCCAGCGCCTGGACGTTGAGCAGCCGGTCCGTGGTGTTCGGGCCCGGGTCGACGACGACGCCGGGCGTGGCCGCCCGCTTCAGCGCGCGCGCCACCTCCGCCGGCGTCCGGTGGGGCCGCTCGCCCAGCTCCAGCGCCGCCACGCCCGCCACCAGGGCCGCCGACGTCGACGTGCCGGACAGGGTCGCCGTCGCCGCGTCGGAGGTGTGCCAGGCCGCCGTCATGTTCCGGCCGGGGGCGAACAGGTCCACCACCGGGCCGTAGTTGGCCGATCCGGCGCGGACGTCCCGCTCGTCCGTGGCGCTGGCCGTCAGCGCCTCGGCCACCCGCGCCGGGGAGAACGCCGACGCGTCCGTGTTCGAGCCCCCGGCCGCCACGGCCACGGTGAGCCCCTGCTCGACGGCGCCCCGCACCGCCGCGTCCAGCGCCCCGTTCGCGGCGCCGCCCAGGCTCAGGTTGAGCACCGAGGGGCCCTCGGCGTGGGCCGCCGCCCAGTCGATCCCGGCGATGACCCCGGACACCGAGCCGCTGCCGTGGTCGTTGAGCACCCGCACCGCCACGACCTCGGCCGCCTTCGCGACGCCGTACCGCTTCCCGGCGACCAGGCTCGCCAGGTGCGTGCCGTGCCCGTTGCCGTCGTCGGCCGAGCCGTCGCCGTCCACGACGTCCCAGCCGTGCGCGGCCCGGCCGCCGAACTCCGCGTGCGTGACGCGCACTCCGGTGTCCAGCACGTAGGCGGTCACGCCCGCGCCCGCCTTCTGGGGGTAGGCGTAGCGCCCGTCCAGCGGCAGCGCCCGCTGGTCGAGCCGGTCCAGGTGCCAGGGCGCGTCCTGCTGCACCGCCCGGGGCGCGGGCGCCGCGCGCAGGCCCAGCGCGTGCACGGGGGTGTCGGGCACGACGCGCTCCACCCCGGGCCGGGTCCGCAGCTCGGCGGCCTGCGCGGGCGTCGCCCGCACGGCGTAGCCCTCCAGCACGGTGCGGTAGACGTCGGTGACGTCGGCGCCCGTGCCCTCCACCGCGGCCGCGGTGTGCACGGCGTCGTCGTCCATGACCACGACGTAACCGGACTCCGGTGGGCCGTCCAGCGCCGCGGCGGGCACCACGCCCGCCGCGAGCCCGGCCAGGGCCGCCGCCACGACGGCGGCCGAACGTCTGCGTGCCAAGAGGGGCATGGAGGTCTCCTCCGCGGTGGGGACGCGAGCCTGTCGGCCCGAGCGTGCCAGCCCCGACGCCCCCTGCCCAAATGCCGAGCGGCGATAGTGCACGCCTACGCGGCCCCACGCTCCCGGGGTCCCGTGCTTCCGGGCCCACGCCTCAGGGCGGTTTCGTGACCGTGGGGCCGCGGGTGGGATGGCCTTTCTGCGGCCGGTGTGGTCACGGCGGCGGAACCGTCCTGGGCTCACCACCCCGCTTGGTCCTCGGTGAGGAGAAGCCCGCCGCGTGAGCGCCTCTTCGTACGTTCTGTCGAATCCCAGCATCCTTTCGGGTGGTTTACGGGCTCGCCACGGACTACGCGGCAAGGTGCCTGAAGGATTTCCTTGGGGGCCGTGCCCTACGGCCCGGGGAAGGATGGTGCGTATCGATGAGTGCGACACGACGAAGTGTCCTGGGTGCCGCTCTGGCCGCGCCCCTGCTGGCGCAGTTCGCCGAAACGGCGTCCGCGGCGGACGAGAAGTACGGCACGGTCTCGGACGGCTGGGTCGAGGTCCGGTGGTCCGAGACGGTCCAGGCCGAGCTAAATCGGCTGGGAGCGGTGGTCGAGGCCGTGGCCCCGGCCGAGCTGGTCACGTCCGCCGATGGCCCGGCGGTGCGGTTCCCCGTGCGTTCCGGCAAGGGTGACCCCTCGCTGGCGAAGCTGCCGAAGGCCAAGGGCGGCGGCGCTCTCGACGGGGGAGTATCGGTGCGCACCTCGTTGGGCAACGTCCGGCTCACTGGTCTGGAGAGCGCTCTGAAGGACGAGCTGCTGTCCGGGAAGGGGGAGGTCAACGGTTTCACTGTGGAGCACCCCTCGGTCCTGCGGTGCGGCGTGGAGAAGGGGAAGCTGTTCACCGACAAGGTCCCGGTGGGCGAGCCCCTGCAGGTCCGGCTCAGTGAGGTGCCGCTGTACGCCACCCCCGAGATGCTCGAGGCGTACACCGCGACGTACGGCGCGTCCACGTTCAGCGCCGACACGGTGCTGGGGTACGTGACCGTCACCGGCACGTACACACCGCCGAAGCCGTGAGGCAGGGGCCGGCCCGGGCTCGGCCGGCCCGGGCCCGGCCCAGGAGGTCAGGCCGACTCCGTCGAACGGGTCGGCTCTGCCGGCCGGGCGGGGCCGGGGAGAGTGCCGCCGAAGCGGCGCTGGCGGCCGGCGTAGACCGTGACCGCTTCCCGTAGCTGATCCAGGCCGAAGGCTGGCCAGGGAGTCGGGTCGAAGACCATCTCGGCGTAGACCAGGTGCCAGGGGAGGAAGTTGCTGGTCCGCTGTTCACCGGAGGTGCGGATCAGGAGGTCGACGTCCGGGAGGCCGGGTACGTACAGGTGCCGCTCCAGGTCGGCGGGGCCGATGTCCTCGGGCCGGATCGCTCCGGTGAGCGCTTCGGCGGCCAGCGCGCGGGCGGCGCCGACGAGTTCCTCGCGCCCGCCGTAGTCGACGCAGACAGTCAGCGACAGCCCCTCGTTGTTCGACGTCATGCTCTCCACCAGGGTCAGCGCGGAGGCCAGCGACGGGTCGATGCGGTCCCGCCGCCCGCACCAGCGCACCCGTACCCCCAGGTCGTGCAGCCACTCCGTGGCCCGGGTGATCGCGTGCCCCATGGACTCGAACAGCGCGTCCAGCTCGTCCTGGGAACGGGCCCAGTTCTCAGTGGAGAACGCGTAGAGCGTCAGGTGCCGTACTCCCAGCCGCAGCGCGGCGTTGACCAGGCGCAGCGCGGACCACTTGCCCGCCTGATGCCCTCGGAAGGCCGGCTGCCCCTGCCCCGAGGCCCACCGTCGGTTACCGTCCATGATGACCGCGACGTGCTCCGGCACCGTGTCCACGCCCACGTGCGGCCGCCTCGGGTGAGGGGCCCCTTCGGTGGTCACCAGCGGCTCAAGGCCCTGAGTGAAGACCTGTGCCTGCCGCAGCGCCGTCTCGTCGAACTGAAGGTGGAGCCCCAGCACCAGCGCGTGCAGGAACGGCTGGTACTCGGGGCCCACCATCTCCGTCACCGGCGCCGCCCGCTCCATCAGGACGTTCCAGCGGCTGAGCTGGGTGCGCACGAGTTCCGCCAGCGCCTCGGGACGTGCACCCCGCCCGAGGTCGCCCACCTCCAGGCCCAGGGCCCGCAGATCCGCGCGCGGCAGGTAACACCGGTCGGCGGCGAGGTCCTCCGGCATGTCCTCGAAGATGTCCACCGCTTGCCCCGCCTCGCCCAGCAGGGAGGCCAGCGCCAGCGCTTCCGGGTCCCTCGTGCCCAGCAGCGGGAACCACAGCTCGGCGGTCGCACCTCCCGATCCCCTCAGATACCGTCGCTGGTCCTGGAACGTCTCGAAGACGGGCGGACTGGCGCAGTCGGCCGCCAGGGTGCCCACGATCTCCTCGATCACCGTACGGTCGAGATCCCACCGCCACACCGTGTCCACGAACGCCCGCAGCATCGGATGCCCGCTCCGCCCCGAACGCAGCCCCTCCCGGGTGGCGGACCACCAGGAGGCGAGCCGTATCTCACGCTCTGCGACGGTACCGTTCCGGTCCGCGATGGAGTCGGTCCACAGCAGAAAGCCGTGAATGGCGTGCAGGTGGGGGCGCACAGCGGTGGGCAGCAGTTCGGTCGCCCGCCACATCGGTGGATGGGACCGCCTGGTCTGTGCCTCGCACAGTTCGTAGGACTCACGCAGCTCGGACGAACCGGTCAGAGCCTCATCACTCATCGTGCACAGACCTCCCCTTCGACCACACCCTCGGCAGCACCCCCGCGTCCCCGGGCAGCGCTGCGGGCAACAGCGCTTCCTCACCGACCGCGGGGGAGAAGCCCCCGTTCACTAACGACACGCCGAACGAACGGTTACGGGCAGCCTCGACGTCGTCTGCCGGCAAACGTGTTGGTGTGCCGACCGAACCGCGTCGTCCAGGCGGGGACCGGCCGCCGGCCGCGCGTCGTGGGCATCCTGCCCCGGGGAGCCGTCGGAGTGGGCTGACCCCCTGGCGGACGGCGGCGCACGGCGGGCGGCCCGGACGCGCGCCACGATCACGGACGGCCCCGCCCGCGCGGAGTCGCCCGGAGCAGGCCGGGCGGAGCGCGGACGGGTGGCGGGGCACCAGCTCGCCGTCCCAGCGCACGGTCACGTCGCCGAGACCGGCGCCGGCGTGGTCCGGCAGGCGCGTCCGCGGCCCGCACGCTTCCCCCCGGGCGTCGCCCGGGACGCTCGTCCGCGTCCGCACACGTCCCCACGCCCACGTCCACACGTCCACACGTTCACACGTCCTCGGCTGCGCGGGCACGGGCCGTGCCCGGGGTGCTCCGGGGCGCGGGTGCGGGCCGCGCCCCGGGGGCCGGGGCCGGTTACCGTCGGGGGTATGCACGGGACGCCGCACTACGACCCCGCCGACTCCGAGCGCTGGGAGCCCGAGCCCGACAAGCGGCCCGGCCGCACCGCCTTCCAGCGCGACCGGGCACGGGTGCTGCACTCGGCCGCGCTGCGCCGGCTGTCGGGCAAGACGCAGGTCGTCACGCCCGGCTCCAGCCCGCACGCCTGGGACGCCACACCCCGCACCCGGCTCACCCACTCCCTGGAGTGCGCCCAGGTCGGCCGCGAGCTGGGCGCCGCGCTGGGCTGCGACCCGGATCTCACCGAGGTCGCCTGCCTCGCCCACGACCTCGGCCACCCGCCCTTCGGCCACAACGGCGAGCAGCTCCTCGCCGAGATCGCCGAGCCGTGCGGCGGCTTCGAGGGCAACGCCCAGTCGCTGCGCCTGCTGGCCCGGCTGGAGCCGAAACGGTTCACCACCGACGGCCGCCCGGTCGGTCTCAACCTCACCCGCGCCGCCCTCGACGCCGCCACCAAGTACCCGTGGCCGCAGGGCGAGCACCCCACCGACCCCGACTCGCCCAAGTTCGGCGTCTACACCGACGACGCCCCCGTGTTCGCCTGGTACCGCTCGGGCGCCCCGGAGCACCGCCGGTGCTTCGAGGCCCAGGTCATGGACTGGGCCGACGACGTGGCCTACTCCGTGCACGACGTCGAGGACGGCCTGCACGCCGGCCACCTCGACCCCAACGTGCTGCTCGCCGAGCCCGAGCGCGGGGAGGTCTTCGCCGTCGCCCTGGAGCGCTACGCCCCGCCCGGCAGCGAGGAGGCCGAACTCGCCGAGGCGCTGGACCGGCTGCTGGACCAGGAGTGGTGGCCGCACGGCTACGACGGCACCGCCACCGCGCAGGCCCGCCTGAAGGACGCCACCAGCGAGCTGATCGGCCGCTTCTGCCTCGCCGCCGAGCACGCCACCCGCGCCGCCCGCGGGCCGGGCCCGCTCACCCGCTACGCCGCCGACCTCGTCGTACCGCGCGACGCCCGGCTGGAGTGCGCCGTGCTGAAGGCCGTCGCCGACCGCTACGTCATGCAGCACCCCGACCAGGAACGGCTGCGCGCCGAGCAGCGCATCGTGCTGGCCGAACTGGCCGAGCTGCTGATCCTGCGCGCCCCCGACGGGCTGGACCCGCAGTTCCGCGCCCTGTACGCCCAGGCGGAGGACGACGCGGGCCGGGTGCGCGCCGTCGTCGACCAGATCGCCTGCCTCACCGACCTCTCCGCCCGCTCGCTGCACGCCCGCCTCACCCGTTCCGCGGCGCTGGTCCAGCCGCTGCCCTGAGTCGCGCCGGGTACGCCCACGCGGGTGAAGGTGCCCTTCCGGCGGACCCGCAGGTCCGCACAACGCGCGTGCGCTCTTCCCGTGATCGCGGTGATGCGGGAGGCTCCCAGGTGAACCTTCCGGACGGCGACCGGAACGGCAGCGAGGAGGCACCCACGTGGTCGACGCACACAAGACGTTCGTCATCATCGGCGGCGGACTGGCCGGGGCGAAGGCCGCCGAGACACTGCGGTCGGAGGGCTTCACCGGCCGCGTGATACTGATCGGCGACGAACGCGACCACCCCTACGAGCGGCCACCGCTCTCCAAGGGCTACCTGGCGGGCACCGAGGAGCGCGGGAAGGTGTTCGTGCACGACGCCGCCTGGTACGCGCGCGCCGAGATCGAGCTGCACCTGGGCCAGCCGGCCGTGCACCTCGACCGCGGCACCCGCTCGGTGCGCCTGGGGGACGGCACGGTGCTGCGCTACGACGCGCTGCTGCTGGCCACCGGCGCCGAACCGCGCCGCCTGGACGTCCCCGGCACCGACCTCGCCGGCGTCCACCACCTGCGCCGCCTCGCCCACGCCGACCAGCTCCGCGGCATGCTGGGCCGCCTCGGCCGCGAGAACGGGCACCTGGTGATCGCCGGCGCGGGCTGGATCGGCCTGGAGGTGGCCGCGGCCGCCCGCGGCTACGGCGCCGAGGTCACCGTCATCGAGCGCGATCCGACGCCGCTGCACCGCGTCCTCGGTCCCGAGCTGGGCGCGCTCTTCGCCGACCTGCACCGTGAGCACGGCGTGCGCATGGCCTTCGGCGCCTCGCTCACCGAGATCGTCGGCGCCGACGGCCAGGTGCTGGCGGTGCGCACCGACGACGGCGAGGAGTACCCGGCCCACGGCGTGCTCGCCGCGATCGGCGCCGCGCCGCGCACCGCGCTGGCCGAGAGCGCCGGCCTGGAGACGGACCCGGTCAGCGGCGGCATCGCGGTCGACGCCGCCCTGCGCACCAGCGACCCCGCGATCCACGCGGCCGGGGACGCCGCCGCGCTCCCGCACCCCGGCCTCGGCCACCGGGTGCGCGTGGAGCACTGGGCGAACGCCCTGCACAGCGGCCCCGCCGCCGCCCGCGCCATGCTGGGCCAGGCCGTCGCCTACGAGCGCGTGCCCTACTTCTTCTCCGACCAGTTCGACGTCGGCCTGGAGTACAGCGGCTGGGCGCCCCCCGGCACCTACGACCAGGTGGTGTGCCGCGGCGACGTGGGCAAGCGCGAGTTCATCGCCTTCTGGCTGCGCGACAACCGCGTGCTGGCCGGGCTGAACGTCAACGTCTGGGACGTGGTCGCGCCGATCCAGGAGCTGATCCGCTCCGGCCGCCCCGTCAGCCCCGACCACCTCGCCGACCCCGGCACGGACCTCACCGCGCTCCCGGAGCCGTGACCCGGCGCCGAGCACCCGCGCCCGCGCCCGCGCACACGGGTGCCGGGTGCACGGGCGCCGGGCGGACAGCACGCGGGGCGCCGGGCGGAGCGCGCGTGCCGCGTCCCGCCCGGCGCCCCGCGCCGTCCCGTCAGGTGCCGGACGTGCCCCAGTCGTCCTCGGTACGCGCGCCCCGCCCGGAGACCGAGCGCATCTTCTCGGTGACCGTGGGCGGCAGGCGGTCCCCGACCCGGTCCGCCACCGCGCCGCAGGCCTTGCCCGCCGCGTCCCGTCCGCTGACCGCCGCGGCCTCGACGGTGTTGCGGACCGCCGGGTTCTCGGTGAACCGCTGCGCGCTCTGGCGCAGCCGCTCGTACCGCTCACGCCCGGCCCTCGCACCGGCCACGTAGCCGACCGCGAGGCCGGTGAGGAACGTCAATCGGTACCGCATGCTCGACAGCCCTTCCGTCGTCTTCCTACGTCCACTGTCCAGGGTGCCCCGATCCCGCGCGGTTACCGATTTCGATCCACGCCCCGGCATGCGCTAATGTATTGCCCGCAGCGAGGGAGCGCCCCCGGGGGACCGGCGGGTGACCCGCGCAGGGCAGTCCCCTGTAGCTCAATTGGCAGAGCAGCCGGCTGTTAACCGGCAGGTTACTGGTTCGAGTCCAGTCGGGGGAGCACATCCACTCGAAGGGGCCCCTCCACGGGGCCCTTTTCGCTGTCCCCGACCGCGGGCGGAACCGTCCGGCGGTGATCGTTGTCTCAGCTCCCGAGGGCCGCGGCCCCGTCCGGGCGGGAGATCGTATAAGGAGCTATGCTGCGGCAGACAGGCGCGCGCGATGTGCGCGACGCGCCGAACGGGGCGGTAGCTCAGCCGGTTAGAGCAGCGGACTCATAATCCGTCGGCCGTGGGTTCGAGTCCCACCCGCCCCACTCCCCCTCCCCGGCTCCGGTGAGGGAGGCGTGCCCGGCCCAACGACCGACGGCCCCCGAGGGCACGGCATCCCCACCGTTCCCCTCTCATTTTTCACGCAGCGTAACGAACCCCCCGTGCCGGCACGGACCCGCTCGACCCGGCGTACGCTGACGGCGACCTCGGCCGCGCTCGCCAGCACTCCCCGCGAACGACCAAGGTAGGCCGCGAGTTCCTCCCGGAGCTCCGGAGCACCGAGGGGATGCCGCCGTGAGCCTGCTCCACTGATCGACTGGCCCACGTGCTCGTAGGCCCGCAGCCATTCGCGCGAGGGGAACAGCGCCGAGCTCGCCGCGTCGACACGGAGGTCGTATCGGACGTCCGGGTTGCCGGCGGGTTCAGTCGCGCCTCCGCTCAGACGCGGCAGGTGCGTCGCCACTCTGGTGCCCGACCCCTGAGCGGCTTGGAGATGGCCTTCGGCGGTCAGCTGCTCGTACGCCTGGACTACGACCCCCCGGGAGACACCAAGGTCCTCCGCGAGTCTGCGGCTCGACGGTAATCGCACCCCTGCGTGCAGCGTGCCATCCTGTATGCGTTCGCGGATGGCCAACTGGATCTGCAGAGTCATGGACAGCCGCGCATTCCTGTCTATGGCGATCGGCAGCATTCTTCCCCCTCGGCGCTGCACTGTCGGCCAGCGCAAGAACTTCCCCTTGACGCCAGGCTCCCCCAGGCGCGACTTCCGGCCGCCGACCTCCCCGGTCGGCGATGACGCTCCCTTCAGCGGAGGAATGGCCCGCTCGCAGGGTCGTGGAATGGACGGGGCCGAGTCACTCGCCGGCTGACACGTCCGGGGCGAAACAGCAGCGAGGGAGCGGCAATGACCGGCCAGGAAGCCACACTCGCCGCAACTGGTAAACAATGGGCCGGTTTTCCTCCGATCCTCACGGACGGCCACGACCTCGCCGAAGCTGTGAACGAGTGGGCCCTGGGCGAGCTGACGGGCCGTACGGCCGGCAATGCCAGGCCGGGCGGCCCGCTGGTCGGCCCGCGGTGCGAAGGAGAGGCTGTCGCGGCGCTCGACCGCCTGGTCCGCCCCATGGACGCACCCGGGGCCGACGTCGGTGTCGACGGACTGCTGCCAGGCATCGGTGGCACTTGTCCGACGGTGCCCTCCCCGGTGCTCGCCCCACCCCCACCCCCTCCCTCGGCACCCGGGCGGTCAGCGCCCGGGCGAGGCCGCGTCTTCCGGCGCCGGGGAGGCGCGGCCGGGCGCCCGGTCCTCCGCCGGGCACACCGTGCCCCGGCCGGCCACAAGGGCGACGATCGCCTGGCCGACCGCAGCGACGCACATCAGCAGAAGCGGGACCCGCCAGCCCGAACTCACGGTGTGGAGCAACCCGAAGATCACCGGGCCAACGGCGGCCAGCAGATATCCGATCGACTGCGCCATCGCCGACAAGGCGCCCGCTCCGGCCGCGTCCTGGGCGCGCAGGCTGAGGAACGCCAGCGCGAGCACGAGGCAGGCTCCGCCGCCCAACCCGAGGACGACACTCCACAGCAGCGCCCATTCCGGCGCCACGAAGAGCCCCAGGTAGCCGAGGAACAGGACCGTCGAGCACATCGTCGCCACCGCACGCTGGTCACGCGCCCACCGCAGTGCGCCGGGCACCGCCAGGCTGGTCAGCACCGCGACCGCTTGGAACAGGAACAGCAGCCATCCCGCCGTGGCCGCACTGATGCCGCTGTCCTGGACGATCTGGGGCAACCACGTCACAACGACGTAGAAGCCCAGCGACTGCAAGCCCATGAAGGCCGTGACCGCCCACGCCAACCCGGACCCCCAGGGCAGCCGGTGTTCGCGAACAGCCGGTCGCGGGGAAGGGGCGGAATGGGGAGTCCGCATCTGAGGAAGCCACAACAGCACGGCCACCAGGGCGATCACCACCCAACCACCCAAAGCGGTGTTCCAGCCGCCGGGAGCGACATCGCTGATCGGCACCGCCACCCCGGACGCCACCGCCGCGACGCCGCCCATCACCGTGGCGTAAGCGCTGGTCAACAACCCCACCCTGGTGGGAAAGTCACGCTTGATGAGGCTCGGTAGCAGTACGTTTCCCACGGCGATGCCCGAACCGATCAGCACGGTGCCCGAGAACAGGCCGACCGCCGACGGCACCCACCGAACCGCGATCCCCAGCGACAGCACCACGAGTGCGACACCGAGCAGCCGCTCGGCTCCCCACCGTGCAGCCAGGCGAGGCACCATCGGGGACAGCGCCGCGAACGCCAGCAACGGCAGGGTGTTCAGCAGGCCGGCCACGGCCGGGGACAAACCCAGGTCGGCCTGTACGCGATCGAGCAACGGCCCGACGCCGGTCAGACTCGCCCGCAGGTTGGCCGCCACCACGAGCAGCCCCCACACCAGCAGCGCCTGACCGGAGCGCCGCGTCGCATTGTTCTCCATGGTGACCATCATGGAGCCGCTGCACGATCAGGGACGAGGCCGTACTCAGGCTAGCCCCCGGAGGGCCACCCTAAG
>NZ_JAPKFL010000041.1 GCF_026262575.1 Streptomyces marinisediminis | reverse complement strand
AGCCCACCCAAGCAGCCTTGGTTCCGCAGTCCGTGACCTGGAATCCCCACTGTCCCCGAGTCAGCTCGTGCACGATGTGCAGGCCCCGTCCGCGCTCAGTGAGTAGCCCGCTCACTGCCCCCGACGCGGTGGCTTCCGGCAAGGGCACGGCAGCCAGGTAGAGGTCCGTAGGAAGCAGAGGATTCCCGTCGTGGATCTCGCAGATGTATCTCCCGGCAGCAGAGCGAAGGTGTACCTCGTACGGGCCGCACGCGTGCTCGTGCGCGTTTGCCACGAGCTCCGAGACTGCCAGGACTCCGTCACTGATGACGTCGTCGGACATGCCCCGATCTTCGAGAACACGGCGCAGAACCGAGCGGACTTCGCCCGTCGGGTTGATGGTGTGGTCGGTCCAGCGGTACACGAGGGCGGCGGACGGCGCACTGATCATCGGGCGGCGGACCTCCTGTGAGTGACGTCGGTTGCCTCCTCCCAGGGCTCCGGAGTGGTCAGGCACTGCGTACGCCCCCGAAAGGCGTACGAAACATCAGAAACCACCATGGCATTGAGTGTGTCCGGCCCCTGGGAGAGTCGTAGCTCAAGCCCCCGGCCACGAGGCCGGTCGCGAGTCACTCGCTCAAGGGTGGCTGCCGGTGGCCTTGATGCTCATGGGCGTTTATGAGCACAGGGTGCGAGCGGACCACAGGCGCTCCAGGGAGACCGCCGACCCACCGTCGGCCTTCGCCTCCGCCCGTCTGGTCACTGAGAGTATGAGCGAGTGAGTGCTGACGTGCTGGGACGCTGGGTGCCGGATCGTCCCGAGAATGTGGCCGCGGTCTTCGCCGAGGCGGACTTCCCGTGGTGGATCGCCGGTGGCTACGCGATCGAACTCGCGGTCGGCCGCGAGCTGCGCGCACACGGTGATCTCGACGTTCTCGTCCTTCGGCGCGACCAAGTCCGAGTACGTGAACTGCTGGTCGACTGGGACCTGCACGTGGCAGATCCGCCCGGCCAGGGGGAGCTTCGACCGTGGCGACCGGGAGAGGTCCTTCAGCCGCCGCTCCACGACATCTGGTGCCGCCGCACGCCCAAGGCGCCCTGGTCCGTGCAGCTCATGCTGGACGAGGCCGAAGGCACTCAGTGGGTCTCGCGGCGCACCCCGGAGATCCGACTCCCGATCGACCGACTCGGGCGGACGAACGAGACGGGCATCCCGTATCTCGCGCCCGAGGTGCAGCTCTTCTACAAGGCGAAGGCGACCCGAGACAAGGACGAGACCGACTTCGAAGCGGTACTGCCGCTGCTCGACACTCCGGCACGCGCCTGGCTGGCGAACGCGATCAAGGTGATCGCGCCCGGCCACCCCTGGCTCCGTCGGCTCCTGCCGGTCAGCCGAACGTGAGCAGCGGAACGTCGTAGAGGTCGGGGTTCCGGGGCCGGGTCATCGTGGGCGACGTGACCTCCACGATCAGCAGCTCGCTGAGGAACTGCACCTTGGCGCTGAGGAGGTGGCTCGTCCTGCCGTCGGCCGACTGGGTCTTCAGGCCGGCGGAGACGTGGATGTGCGGGAGTATCCCGCCGGTGGCGGGGTCATGGGCGAGGGTGCCGGCGCCGAACGCCTCGACGTTGGTGACGTACGTCTTCGCCCAGACCGGTGCGTCCGGGTCCGCGAGCTTCTCGCAGGCGCCCACGATCTCGGCCTCCGCGAAGGCTCCGATGAAGGAGGGGATGTAGCCCTGCCGTACGCCGTTGTCTCGGCAGAAGGCGGACAGCGCCTCGAAGAAGTCCTCCCCGTGGTCGAAGGTGACGCCGAAGGTACGGCCGACGGTCAGCTCGTGAGCACGCATGCGCGGGTGTCTCCTGATGAGGTGGGATCAGCGGGCGGAGGCGGTGGTGAAGGTCTCGCGGACCGTCGCCCCGTCGGCGCCCTGGGCGAGCAGGGCTTGCAGCAGGAGCCGCGCCTGGTACGGGCCGAGGTCTCCGGCGCCGATGAGTCCTCGTCCGAGGAGGTCCTTCTCGGAGCCGGGGAAGCCGTACGTGTCCGACAGAACGGGGCCGTTGCCGATGCGGGAGGCGAGGACCACAGGGATGCGGGACGCGAGCTTGGTGAGCCCTTCGACGAGACGCTCCGGGACGTGGCCCACGCCGAAGGCCGCGACCACGAGCCCGTCGCAGTTGCCGTCCCACACGTCGAGCAGGGCGCCGTCGTCGCCGAGGGTGACGGTGTACAGCCCGACCCGCGCCTCACGGTCGGGGGCGCCGACCAGCGGTCCGCGGCGCGGCAGCCCGCCCATCATCCAGACCCGGTTCTCCGCGATCCGCGCGATCGGGCCGCACGCCGGTGAGGTGAAGGCGGCGGGGCTGGTGGTGTGGGACTTACGGACGGTCCGGGCCGAGTGGATCTCGTCGCCGAGTACGACGAGACAGCCGGCGCCGCTGAGTCCGGGGTCCGCGGCGGCCAGGACGGCGGAGTGGAGGTTGGCCGGGCCGTCGGCGCCGGGCAGGGTGGGGTTGCGCATGGCGCCGGTGACGACGAGAGGCTGCTCGTGGCCGTGGTAGAGGTCGAGGAGGAAGGCGGTCTCCTCGATGGTGTCGGTGCCCTGGGTGATGACGACGCCGTCGACCTCTCCGGTCCGCAACTCCGCCGCGATCGCGGCCGACAGTGCGGTGAGGTCCTCGAAGGTCAGGGAGGCGCCGGGCAGACGACGGAAGTCCCGCACTTTGAGGCCGATGCCGCTCGTGGCCAGCGCGGGTACCGCGGCGAGGAGTTCGTGGGCCGAAAGCGCCGGTACGACGCCTCCGGTGGTGGGGTCGGTGGTCATGGCGATCGTGCCGCCGAGGGAGAAGACCGCCACGTTCCTGACCGACTCCGTCATTCCCCTGCTCCCCTGTCCGGACGCCGCCGAGCGCGACCTCACGAGTGGTTCACGCAGGCTATCGGGTCGGCGCCGTCCTGGTACGCGGAATGATCACCATCTGCTCGGCCACGAACCGGCAGGCGACCTCCAGCCCTTCGAGACCGAGCAACCGGCTGCGCGGCCGGGCGAGCCGCTCCGTGCCGACGGCCGACAACTGTGCGCACCGGCGACCGAGCCAGGAGGCGTCGAGGCCGAGGTACTCAGCCGTTGCCGCAAGGCGCTGTCCGGCTTGCTCAGCCGCTGTGGTCGAGTGCTGGCTGACGTGGCCCGTCACATCGGCGAACGTCCGCAGGGCCCCCGGCCGCGCGGTGACCGCGAGGTGGGACGCCCCCTCGGTCCTTACCCATGTGGCGATGACGGCGCGGCGCCCGTGGGAGAGCGCGAAGCCGTCGGTGTGGGCGAAGCCTCCGTCGTCCGTCACCCAGGTGCGGATGCCGAAGGACTCCATGAGCGCGATAGCGAGGAAGAGCAGAACGCGCTCGTACGCCAGCGAGGAGGCGACCGCAGCCTCGGGGACGCAGAACCCCCGGCCGCTGGTACCGCCCGGACGCCTGGGCGCCATTCGTTCCAGGTACTGGTACTTGTGCCGGAAGAACAGCCAGGTGGCGGCCTCCTCACCGCGCTGTTCCCTGGTCCAGAAGACGGGTGCGTCGCCAAGGTCGTCCCGGTGGCCCAGGATGTACCGGGCTGCGGTCTCCGAGCCGATCAGCATCCGGGAGGCTTCGGTCAGGCCGAGGTCGGAGGCGAGCGGCGAGCCTGGGGAAGCGGTGAGCGAAGCCAGCGACTTGTGCAGGGGCTGGTCGTCGCCGAGCAGTGCCGCCTCGAATCCCGACACGGCCCACAGGATGCCGTAAGTCAGGTCGTCCAGTTCGTACGCGGCGGGGATGTCGACCGGGTCGGAGGCGGTGGCACGTACGCCGCTCGGTCGGGCGTCGGTGACGAACTGCCGGACCGCCCCGTCCACCGTGCGGTTCGCGACGACGAGCGCGCGCATCGGCATGGTGCGCCAGGCATCCAGCTCCGGGCGGGAGTCGAGTCTCAGGCTGTCCCCGAGGAAGGAGGCCGCGGGAAGGGTCAGCACGGGGAGCGCCGTCGTAGAGACGGACCGGCCGGCGGGTAACAGAAGCTGGCCCGGCCCTTCGGGCAGCGCAGTGTACCCACGGGCTCCGGTGTCCGCCGCCCCCCGTCGGCCCGTGGAGTTCGTGATGTGCGGATCGACCGTGGGCAGGAGCCCGAGCAGCTCCTCCGGAACTCCCAGCGCATCGGTCCACTGGACGAACTGTCGTCGGTCGCGGATCCGTTTTAGCCCGCGTTCCAGTCTGCTGACCTCGGCTTGGTCGATGCTGACCATCCGCGCCACGCCGGCCTGGGAGAGGCCCGTGTGCTTCCTGAACAGCTTCACGACGGTGCCGAGTTCCCATGCGGCCACGGCACGCCGGACCGTCGGATCACGCCAGAAGGCCGGGTCGGCCCGTCGGGCGGCCGGCCCGTCCTGGCACGAGGCGCATCGTGTACCGGCGTTGAAGCGACTGAGAAGGGCACCGCAGCGCGTACACCGCCGCTGTCCGCTGTCGACCATGGTCGGCATTCTGCCCCGCTCTGCGACCACCCGGACACGGTGCGCTCGTGGGGCTCATAAACGCTCATAAGCGTGGGCCTTCGTGGCGGCCATCGTGGTAGAGCACC
The DNA here is from genome assembly GCF_026262575.1 of Streptomyces marinisediminis. Classification (GTDB taxonomy): domain Bacteria; phylum Actinomycetota; class Actinomycetes; order Streptomycetales; family Streptomycetaceae; genus Streptomyces; species Streptomyces marinisediminis. Next base: position 23,953 of record NZ_JAPKFL010000041.1, on the reverse strand, counting down.
ACCGACCGGAGCCGCGTGCCGCGACTCCCCGGACGTGAGGATCCGACCTGTGACCTCCTTGACCCTGCCGCCCCGGCCACCCGGTTCGCCGCCGCTGGCCCATGCCTGGCAGACGCTGGCGGACGGGCTGCTGACCCAGCGGCTCCATCTCCATCTCGACGAATGGCGGGCTGCCGTCGCCGAGGAGCAGGCGCTGCCCGACGTGCCGGGCGCCGATGTCTCCGTGCTGGCCCAGCGCCCGGCTCCGCTGCCGGCAGGCCACGAGTCCGCGACGGCGCTGCTGGAGGACGCCGAGCTCGGCTTCTGGTGGGAGCTGCCCCAGCGGCACGGAGCGGAGTCGCGGAACCGGCGCGGGGCACTTCGCCGCGCCGCCGACACCGCTGCTCAGAAACTCCTCGCGGAGCAGCCCGGGGCGGCCTGGTCCGATGCCGTGACCGCCGTCAGCTCCGCCGCCGCGTGGTGGGTAGGTTTCTTCGCGGTCATCCGCCACCGCGGGGTGCACCACAACACGCTGGAGCCGCACCCAGGCCCGCTCCATGAGCAGGCCCTGGGCACCGCAGTAAGCGTCGTGGCCCACGGCATGGCCACGCGGGTGCTGGAGGCGGCGCTGCGTAACTCCGACGACGCCCCGGCCCTCCGCGCCGCGTACTGCCGGGCCGTCGAGGCCGGCATCTGCGCCGAGCCCGGGCTGCCCCGACTGGTCGACGAGTTGGCGGAGCTGCGCCTCGTGGACCTGGTGTCCACCACGGCCCGCTGGCGGGGTCGCTTCACCAAGTACAACGGCGGCACGGGGGCGGGGCAGGTCGAATGAACCACCGCTATCCGTTCATCGTCATCGAGGGGCTCGACGGCACTGGCAAGACGACGTTGCGCAAGGGCCTGTTCCGGCTCTGGGAGGGCCTCTACGACGTCACCCCGCTGTGCGTGCTCACCACCAACTTCCTCGCCGCCGACCAGGCCGCCGCCATCGTCACCGGCAAGTACCAGCCGAACGCCGGGAACCGCGACGCCTACCTATCCGCGATCGCGGCGGACAAGCGGGCCACGCTGGATCGCCTCGTGCTCCCCCAGCGAGCGGCCCGGCCCGTGATCGCGGATCGCTGGCTCCTCAGCGAGCTGGCCTTCTTCGCCGTGAAGCACGGCATGAGGGCATCGGAGACGTACGAGGCGCTAGCCGCGCAGCTCACCGTGGCCCCGGACATCACGCTCGTCCTGGACCTGGAGACCGACGCCTCGATGAGCCGGGCGCAGGCCCGGCAGGGTGACGCCGTGCGGGCCGACTGGGACGTGCGCGACGTCCAGATCCGGGTTCGCGATACCTACGAGGCCGTGGTCACGAAGCCCGACGAGTTCCCGCTCCTGGGCGACGTGGTCCGCCTGGACGCCCGCCGGCCCCGGTCCGAGGTGCTGCTCGCCGCCTGGGACGTACTGCGCGAACGACAGCTGGTACCGCCCATCGCCGCCCACACGGAAGGAGGAGAGATCCATGGTTGACGGCACGAATGCGAGGCGTCTGCGCGAGGCCCTCGACGACAGCGATCGGAAGCACCCTCTCCTGGCGATCGGTGCGGTGAACGCGCTCGCCGCGCACGTCGCAGCGGAGGCGGGCTTCGACGCCCTGTGGGTGAGCGGTCTGGAGGTGTCCGCGGCCTCCGGGCTACCGGACGCCAACGTCCTGGGCCCCCGGGACCTGTCCGACGTGGTCGCCTCGCTCGGCCGTGTCACTGAACTGCCTGTCATCGTGGACATCGACAACGCGGGCGGCTCGGGGCGCACGGCGGAGCGGTTCGCGTACGACCTGATGCGCGCCGGAGCCGCGGCAGTGTGTGTCGAGGACAGCGCGTACCCGAAGTGCAACAGCTTCGCGGCCCACCGTGCCCAGACCCTCGCAGACCGGGATCTGCTGTGCGAGCAGGTGGGGCGCATACGGAAGGTCGCCGGTGATGACCTCGTGGCCGTGGCCCGCACCGAGGCCCTGATCGCCGGTGAGGACATGGCCACGGCGATCGCCCGCGCCGAGGCGTACGCCGAGGCCGGAGCGGATGCGGTACTCATCCACTCCAAGGACGCGACCGGTGATCAGGCGCGGGCCATCGGACGTGCGTGGAACCACGGCGTGCCGCTGGTCAGCGTGCCCACGGCGTTCCCCGACCTGAGCGCCGCCGAACTCGGCGAGGCCGGCTTCAGCCTCTGCATCTACGCGAACCAGCTGAGCCGTGCCGCGCTCGCGGGCATGCGCACCGCCGCCCGTCAGTTCCGGCGCGGAGGGAGTTTCCGCTCCACCGTCGCGGGATCCCTCGCGGAGGTCGGCGACCTGATGCGCGTCGGCGAACCGGAGGCACTGTCGTGCCTCTGACGCCCGAACTGCCTCGGATCAGTGTCTCCGTGAAGGCGGCGATCGTGCGCGACGGCGCCGTCCTGCTGCTGTCGTACGACGACGAGGCCGGGTTCCACTACAACCTCCCCGGCGGCAAGGCCCAGGTCGGCGAGGACCTGCGCCAGGCCGTGAACCGCAAGGTCGCACAGGAGACCGGCCTCCAGGTCGTGGCCCGGCGTCTGCTGTGCGTCGTCGAGTACGTGCCCGAGTCGTGGCAGGGCGAGTTCGGGGACGTGCAGAAGGTTCAGTTCAACTTCCTCGCCGAGCAGGTGGACGACGCCGAGCCGCGCATGCCGGAACCGCCGGACCCCATCCAGGTGGGCTTCGAGTGGGTTCCGCTGGAACGTCTTGGCGACGTCTACCTGCTGCCCCGGATCAACCGCCCGCTGTCGGCGGCATTGAACGGGGAGCTCGCCGACCCCTTCGTGGACAGGTGGTGACCTTCATGGATCCGAAGCTGAAGGATCTGCGGGAGTGGCTGCTGCGGAAGCACTCCGGGACGGTCTGTGCCGACCGGCTCCGCGTGATCGCCGACGAGCTCGCCGACCTGGCCGCTCGCGGTCTGCCGGGACCCGTGGTGGAAGTCGGCTGCTACAGGGGCGCAATGGCCCTCTGGATCCGTAGCGTGCTCGACTCGCTGGGCGACCGCGACCGCGAGATCCACGTCTACGACTCCTTCGAGGGCATGCCCGCGCCCGGCGCCGAGGACTCGGACCATCTTGCGGCGGGCGAGCTCCGGTCGTCCCCCGACGACGTGCGCGCCACGCATGCGGCCTGGGACAGGCCGGCGCCGATCATCCATCCGGGATGGTTCGACGAGACTCTTCCCAAGGAGCTGCCCGACGAGATCGCGTTCGCCTACCTGGACGGCGACTTCTACGACTCGACCCTCACGGGACTCACGCACTGCGTCACCCGCCTGGTGCCGACGGGTGTGCTGCTCGTCGACGACTACGCGGACACGGCGGTCAATCCGCGAGCCTGGAACGGGCTCCCGGGAGTGAAGCGCGCCTGCGACGTGTACTTCGGCGCGCCTTCGCCCGTGACCGTCGTCGTCGGCGAGGGTGATCTCGCCTTCGGCCGGTACGAGAAGCCGGAGTTCCTCGGATGAGCGCTGTCCTGGTGCTCCGCGGTGCGGCGGACACGAACGCGATCCGCTGCGCCCTGCCCGATGTCGCCGTACACGAGTTGCCGGACCTGGACTCGCCTCCGCCCACCGACACGGCCGTGCTCGTCCTGCGTTCCGGCGTCCGTCTCGGCGAGAGGGAGCTCGGCGCGCTCCCTCGCCTGCGGCACGTCGTACGGGCCGGCTCCGGCATCGACCACATCGACGTGAGCGCCCTCCGGCACCGTGGGATCACGCTGCACCGCAACGCCGAGGCCGGCGCGGGGGCCGTGGGCGAGTGGGTCCTCGCCGCTGCCCTCGCCCTGGCCCGGCGAATCCCCTTGGGGCAGCACGCGCTGCTGCTCGGCCAACACGAGAAGCAGGCGTGCATGGGGGCGTCACTCGGCACCCTGGCCGCAGGTGTCTGGGGCGCGGGCCCAGTGGGGCTGGCCGCTGGCTGGGCCCTCGCTCCCTATCTGGGCCGCACAGCCTTCGCCGCCTGGCCGTCGAACCCTCCCGGTCTGCGGGAGCTGTCGCAGACAGCGCTCATGGAGCAGTCGCAGGTGCACGTGATCGCTCTGCCGCTGCGCCCCACGACCGAACAGCTCATCGGCGAGGACTTCCTCGCACGCGTCGCTCCGCAGCGACCTCTGCTGATCTGCGTCGGCCGACTGGAGACCCTCGACGTCGCCGCCTGTCTGCGGGCGCTGGCGGACGGGAGGCTCTCGGGCCTCGCACTCGACCCGGTCGAGCGGGAGCACCTGCCGCTCCTCACCGGCTGCACGACGCCGCTCAACCTCCTGGCCTCGCCCCACATTGGCGCCCAGCGCTCCGACGTGCGCGGCGCGCTCGACCGATGGGCCATCGATCTCCTCAGGGAGATCACCGCCGACGACAAGATCTTGATCGAAGGAGGGCACCGGTGAACCCATCGGCACGACTGCGCCGGGAGATCGCCGACAGAGTCGCCCAGGCTCTGCTCGCGTCCGGCGAGGCCCGCGAGGTCTGGCTGGAGGGAGCCCTCGCCTGCGGCTTCGCCCACGCGGCGAGCGACATCGACCTGCGTGGCATCGTGGACGGCGCCCTTCCGGCGTGGGAGTCCCGCATCGTGGACGGCGTCCGTGTCGACCTCCAGGCGACGGCGCCGCAGCGTGCGGAAGAACTCCGTCACCTGCTCCGCTCCTTCGACGTCCGCCGCGACGACCTCGGCTCGTTCCGCCGGGTACGCGCTTCGATGCACAACCTCATGTGTCTGCGTACCGCTCTCTCCTACGGCTCCGGACGCTGGAATCCGGTGCTCACTCCCAGGGAGCGCCAGGGCTACCGATGGTGGGCGGTTGCCGACCAGGCCGAGGTGGCGGCGAGTCTCACCGAGGACCTGACCGGCCTCGTCGAGGACGGCCTGGCCGAATCGGTCGTCGTCGTATGCCGGAAGCTGGAGACCTGTCTCGCTGCGCTCGACTGCGCGGCGGCCGGCCATCCCGTCCTGGGCGACAAGTGGCTGCCGCTGCTCGCCGGCGCGCCGCCCCGCCCGTCGATCAACCCGGCTCGCGCGGAGACGTGGGAGTGGTTCCGTCCGGTTCAGCGACGCGTGGCCAGAGCGCTCCTGGGCTGCTGGCCCGTCGACGACCCGCTGCGGAAGCCTCCCAGTCTGGGCACCCCAGACGCCGGCTGGCTGCCCCAGCGGTACGCCGACGGGTGGTTCCTTCGCCGTGGCGACGTCCACATCCCCATCACCGGCGGACAGCTTCTCGGGTGGCTGTCCGCGGTCTCCACCGATGGCGCGTAGGCCGCGCCTTTCCCCCTCGGGAGGCTTCTGATGCCCGTCACCCCCACCGCCCCCACGGACCTGGAGAGCCTCTACGCCCCGTTGTCGAGCACCGGGCCGGACACGGCGGTCTCCGTCATCCTCAAGCTCCGGGGAGAGACCTGCGACATCGACTGCCTGTACTGCTTCGAGAAGCGCAAGGAGTCACCGGGCGGCGCCCGGATCAACGCGGCACAGGTCCACCGCCTCGGTTCGATCTTCTCCGGGCGCCCGCTCAGCATCGAACTCCACGGCGGGGAGCCCCTGACCGCCGGCCCGGAACGGATCGCGGAGATCCTGGACGCGCTCGCCGCACAACCGAACGTCATCCGCGTGAGCCTCCAGACCAACGGCCTCCAGCTCGACGACGCGTGGCTGGATCTGTTCGAGCGGCACTGCCCGGAGCTGGAGATCGGCATTTCCCTCGACGGGGATGCACTTGGGAACTCGTGGCGTGTCGGGTACGACGGCCGCCCTACGTACCCCCGAGTGGTCGAAGCCCTGGAACTCCTTGGCCGTCGGGAACGCCGTGTCGGCGTCATCTGCGCCGTCACCCCGTACGTCCTCGGCCGGGCCTCCGAGGTCATGGAGCGCCTCGCCTCCTTTCCCGCCGTGACGACGGTCAGCCTGGTGCCGTGTTTCGACGCGGCGATCACCCGGTCGACCAGGGTGGTCGGATCCCGTGCGCCGACCAGTCGGGCACTGCAGCGGCGGGCCATCGGCCCCACCGGCCCGGCCTGGGCCGTCACGCCTCGTCAGTACGCCGACTTCGTGCTGGAGGCCGCCCACCACTGGGTCGCCGACGGCCTGTTCCGTCGCGTCAAGCTGGAGCCCGTCGTCTCCGTCATCCGCCGTCAGAAGGGTCTGCAAACTCGTTCCTGCCACTTCTCCGACTTGAAGTGCGACCACGTCCTCACCCTTTATCCCGATGACCGCCTGGGAAGCTGTGACGAGCTGCCCTGGCCACAGGCCGGCCTCGCCGCACTCGGCGATGTACACGCCGAGGCGGACATAGCTGGCGCCCAGGGCAGCTCTTCCCTGCTTCAGCAGGCACGCTCCCTGGTCACGAAGTGCACGGCCTGCGACTACCGCGACACCTGCGGCGCGGGATGCCCGGCGGTCCGCCTCCGCTTCGCCGCCGTCGGCGACGAAGACGCGTACTGCGACCACCGCATGCGCCTGATCGACGGCGTCGCCGCCCTCCTCGCCCAGCCGAGTCTCCGGCCCGGCGTCTCCTGTTCCCGGCTTCGCTGGCGTCCCGTCCGCCCCAACGACATGCACCACGTCGCGGCGTTCCTGGCCCGGTGGGACGACCCGGCGGCGCCCCGCCCGCCCGCGCGCCTTCAGGTCAGCGCCCACGGCAACATCAACACGGTCGGCCTCCCCGGCGTGCACGAGGCAGACGATCTCGACCCGCAACACCCCCAGTGGTACGAGGGCATCGAGCCCGGCGTCCGCCCGGTCGTCGACGCGCTCACCGCGGGCTGGAACGCAGTCACCTATGACAGCTGCCAGGGCCACACCTACGCCGGCCTCCCCGAAACCGAGCCCCGCTTCCTCTCGGTCGGCATCCTGCCGCGCGACCGCGACGAGTACGCGCGTACGGCAGCGCGCCTGTGCCGGGCCGCTGGCCGAGCCGAGCCCTCTCTGCCCGGGACCTGTTCCCTGGTCCTCGGCCGCAGCGAGCTCACCTGCCGCACCACCGGCCGGGCGTACCCGACGCTCGACCTCCATCTCGTACCCGCTGCCGGCACCGCACCTGCCGAGTACTTCGAGGACCTCGCCCAGGCCGTGCACGTACTCACGGAGGCCCTGGCCCAAGCCGCCTCTGCTCCGCCGTCCACCCCCTGCGCCTGCGGAGGCGAGCAGTGATCCACATCGCCGAGACTCTGTCCATCCGTACCGTGGAGGGCTTCCTCAAGCCGGACGAGATCGAGCGGCTCAACCTCGTCATGGACGACACGCTCGGCTCCCTCGGACGCGACCGGTACGGCACGGCCCGTCGCACCACCATCCACGAGATCCCCGGTCACTCCCCCGCCGAGGCGCAGGACGTCTACGAGCCGGCCGGCCGGATCGAGGTAACCGAAATCCCGTACGAGGCGACCGCCCTCCTCGATCAGGCCCTGAAGCTGCACATGGCCGCCATCACGCGCACCCTGCCGTCGGTCACTGGCCACCGGCCGTGGATCTACCTGGAATACGGCTCCGGCCAATACATCACCCCGCATGCCGACGGCATCGCCCCCGATCCCCTCACCGGTCCCCGCCAGGTCGCCGCCGCGACGGTCACGCTCACAGACATCCACGACACCGGCGGCGCGTTCTACGTGGAGACCACGGGCAGCGACGCCGTCTGGACCGCCGACGAGGCACCGACCGGGTCGGGTTACGCCGAGGGGATGCGCTTCGCACACGACGGGACGGACATGTCCTCCCCCTGGTTCCGCACCATGCCCCGCACCCGATGGAGCGTCGCATCCGCTCCCGGCACGCTCGTGGTCTTCGGCAGCCAGCTCGTCCACGGCACCGAACCTGTCCGCGCCGGCCGCGTTCGCAAGTTCCTCACGCTCTTCGTCTCCGAGTAGGAGGCTTCGCCGCCATGACCGGCCCCCGCGGCCCGCCCCGCAACCATCCCTCCCCCACCCCACAGCCCCGACCAGAGGAGAGAGCAGTGGCAGAAGACAAGACGTTCGACGAGTTCCTGGAGGCAGTCGCGTCCCTGCGCGACAGCGACCCCGTGCGCACCACCGCGCACACCTCCAACGCGGCCACCGAGACCTGGCTGGCCACCACGGTGCAGCCCGACGCCGCTGAGCCCACCACCGAGTCCTGACCCGCCACGGGGCCGGGCCCGTCCCGGTCCGGCCCCGTTCCACCCCGGAGCCCCAGATGAGCGCTCTCTCCCCGGAAGCCTTGGTCACCCTCGACGGCATCGCTGGCCACCAGCGCCTACGGACCAGCCGTATCGCCTCCGTACTCGGCAACCGCCTCGGCTCGTCCGTCCTCGACTACGCCGTCGCCCACCACCTGCTCGAAGGCGCCGAACACGCCGCGCGCGCCCGGGACGCGGACCGCCTCGACTGGTACCGCCGTACGACGGTGGGAGACCTGACCCACCTGTCGGCCGACCCGCACATCGTGCTCAACCCGCGCAGCGCGGAGATGCTCCGCTCGGAGATCTCCGAAACCGCGTACTACCTCGTCGGCCCCGACAGCAGCCCTGCCCCACCCGAGGCCCATGGCCTCGTTCGTGCCGCCACCGCCTCCGCGACCGAGCACGGCTTCGGGACCCTGCTCACCCAGCACGCCCCCGTCATCTGCTTGCTCAACCGCCGCCAGCTCGACGAGACCCTCCACAGCTGGGCCCTCACCCGCCTCCCGGGCACCGTCTTCACCGACTACACCGCCCACCCCGAGGTACTGGCCCGCGACCTGATCCACGAGGCCGCCCACAACTGGCTCAACGGCGCCCTGGCCGCGCACAACGTGAGCCTTCCCGCCGACGTCACCTTCTTCTCCCCCTGGCGAGGCACGCGGCGTTCCGTCTTCGGCTTCCTCCACGCGTGCTGGGCCTTCTCCCTCACCGTGCTCTACGTACGGGAGGCGCGGCGCAGCGCCACGGGCGCCGCCGTACCCTTCCTCGACACCCACCTGCGCCAGCAGGCGGTCAAGTTCGCTGCCATTACTGAATGCTTAGAGCAGGCCCTCTCGTACGTGCCCGCAAACGAAATCCGTGAACGCATCGGCCGCGCAGTCGGCAAGGTCGTCACCTCGATGTGCTCTGCCGACTGAGCTGACCGGGGAGGCGCAGGGCACGCCCCTCCAACATGGTGGCGAGCACGGAGAGCGGCGACCTTCCTGTCCGGCCGTAAAGACGCTCGGGCAGCAGAATGCGGGAACATCACCATTCTGGTTGTAGGCACACGGCAGGACCGGTACGACGGTCACCATGTACCGATGGTCGCCGCTCAACGATCGACAGCTGGCCTTGCTCACTCGCATCGGAGAGGGAACGGATCCCGTCACCTCTGCCAGCCCGGAACTCGCCATCACCGCTCGCGCCCTCAAGGGCCGGGGCCTCATCACCATGCCCAAGCACGGTGGGAAGTGGCAGGCGGAGATCACCGATGACGGTCGCTTCTACCTGGAACACGGCCACCACCCGGACCGGCCTGCACCGATCCCGCGCAAGCAACGACCGGCAGCCGCCGAACTGACACCGGAGGCTGCGGCACCTCCCCGTCAGCGGGCGACGTCCCCATCCGAGGAAAGCCGGCACCAGCGCGCCCTGCGAAGCTGCCACGGCAGTCGCCGGCGGAAATCGGCGCGGCCTTGATCGCGGAGGTGCAAAAGGCCGGCCGGTTCCTTCGGATCCCGGACCCGAGCGCCGAGGAGCGGGCCCGCTATCGACGGGCGTTCGATGCCGCGCGGCAGTGTGCTCCGGATGGCTTCCATCTGAAGTACAGCGGGCGGGCGAAGGGAGACTTCTTCCTCGGCCTGCTCCGGGTGACGGGCGAGGATGACACCGAGTGGAACCGGATCCGCCTGGCCCGCAGCCGAGTGATCACCGACATCGAGGACGTGATCGCGGCGGTCACCGCAGACCACAGCGCCTTCGAGATCTCAGACGAAGTACTCCCACGAGTGCTCTCCCTCGTTCGGCTCCTCGCCGAGCAGGCCCGGGCACTGCACGGCGACATCGCGGTGTCGAAGAAGCGCAGGCAGCCGAGGCCGGTGCTCAAGGTCCACGGCAGGACATACGAGATCAGCTTCAAGGAACGGCAGAAGCAGGTCCGGTACGTGCCCACGCAGCCGGGCCGGCGGACGTACGACTGGCAGCGGGTCACCCTTGCGCACCGGTCCGAGCCATCCGGCGAGCTGGAACTGCACGTGAGCCAAGGCTCGGGGTACGGCTGGAAGAAGAAATGGGCCGACAGCGCAAAGAAGCCGTTGGAGGACCAGATCGACGCCGTCCTCCGAGCCCTGAAGGCCCACGCGGAGCAAGTGGAGCAGGCCCGGCTGGCGTGGGAGGCGGAACAGCGGCGTCAGCGGGAGGGGCGGGAACGGCAGGAGGAGGAACGCCGCCTCCGAGAGGCCCAGGAAGAAGAGGAGCACCGCCGGCGGGAGGCTGAGAAGAAGGAGCGTACGCGGCGGGAGTGGGAAGCTGCGGTCAGCGTCGCGACGATCAAGGCGGTGGACGCCGTACGGGTTGACCGGTTCGGCACCGCCTTGGCGCAGTGGCGGGCCGCAGGGGAAATGCGGGCTTTCTGCGCCGCGCTCGATGAGGCCGCCTCCGCCTCGGACGACGCCCGCGAAGCCGGACGACTGCGCGAGTGGTCAGCGTGGGGCAACGCGGAGGCCGACCAGATCGACCCGACCGTGGCTGGCAGGAGCCTGACCGCCCACAGCCTCCACGCGGAACCCACGGGCGACCAGCTACGGCCCTTCCTCGACGGATGGCATCCGCAGAGCGGCCGGAGAAGGAGAAGTCACCGAAGAAGGAAAAACCTAAGGCGGAAGCCGAACCGCCCAAGTCGGAACCCGAGCGGTGGCGCGGCTTCACCGACGAACGTCTGGACCAAGGCTGGAGATATGGACCCCAAGGTCGCGCTCAATGGTGGAGGCGATGACGCCGTGCCCGCGGTCACGTAGGGCCTTCACCGACTTCTCCACGAGCTTCCCGAGCCGGACGACCTCCTCGCGCAGGGCGACCAGCTCGTCGTAACGCTCGGCCTTGTCCTGACCACACCACTCACGGACGGTCCGCAGGACGGCCGCTTCCGCGTCCAGCTTGCGGTCGTCCCGGCGGCTGTAGGAGTACCGGGAGGGTGCGCTCCTGATCGATGGCCTGCTGCCTGCGGTCCACCTCCGGAAGGATGTCCTCGGCAAGACGCCCGGCCACGAGGCGCGCGATGCGCTCAGTGACCGGCCACCCCGCCAGGCACCTGCCGTAGCGGTTCTCGAAGACCATCGGATCGCCTCGCAACTCTGCTGGGTCCATACCCACAAGGGCAGCGCTGCCGTCCATACTGCCCATCTCCAGGATCCCTGCGTCCGCGACACTACGCCGCAGCCGCAACCTGCTCTTCGGACGGACGAACCCCAGGACCAACCGCGCGGCCTCGAAGTCGGCACTCCCCCGCACGTGACGCGACGCCTCGGCCAAAGCGAGCTCGCTCGCGTCATCCGCGCAGAACGCCTCAACGTCTTCCCAGCGCGCCACAAGGGACGTCGCGTCGACCCACTCCTGCAGCCCGGCGTCGTCACCGTCGAGGAACCGCACGTGGAGCCAGTCAGCCCGGCCACGACCACCTACCCGTACGACCTCGACCCGACGAACCGGGCCGCCCAGCTCCTTCGGCCTCGCTCGGTAGGCCCAGTGCTCACCCATCTCCATGGGTCCATTGAGCCAGGTCTGCTGATCCCGTCGCCCCGTGATTGCGAAACCAGCTGCGTCGCTCCTCTACTCGGTTGTTTCTGCTTCTTCGCCTCCGTTTCCGCTTCCCGGCTCCGCATCAGCCACCTCCCGCCGGTACTGCGGGTGGTCGAGGTCCATTTGCCGTGCCGCATGCAGCGGCACCGGGTAACGGGAGCGGTCGGACCAGAAGAGGGTCTGGTGGCACAGGCGTGCAATCATGGCCGCCAGCGCCTCACGTGCCTCGTCGGACGGTCCTCCGATGGGGAGAATCTCGGTGGCGGTCATGGCGTAGAAGTTCTGCGGCATCTCACCTTTACGGCGCTTCGACCGGTCCTCTGACTGCACGGACTTCTCCGCTTCCCATCGGGTTCGCTTGGAGCCCAGTCGGCCGGCGCCGCTGCCGTCATAGGCGCGCGGCACGTTGCACAGCAGCCACACCGGCGTTCCGAAGTCCGTGTCGACTTCGAAGAGCAGCGTCGAGGTGTCCTTCTCAACGGGTTCGGCGCCGTCCTTCTTGCCCAGGTGGGTGACACTTACAGGCTGGGGGACCTCCTCATCTTCCGTGTTGAGGCGGATTACGGCCAACGGAGCGTCCTCGCCGAGCGTCGACCCAGGAAGCTGGTACCGGCTCCGGACGCCGTCACCTCCTGTCTGTCCGGGCTGCTCCCCGAGGCGCATGTTCTGAAGACCGTCCCACATCCGCCGCGCGGACTGCGCGTCCACGGTGACCGTGTACTGCATGCCGTCCAGCTCGTCGGCGAGGTCGCCGAGGGCGCGTTCCACCATGTCGGCGGCACCGTCCCACTTCTGCCGATAGCTCGTCGTCTCCGCGGAGGTTTCGGGATAGGAACGGGCGTGGAAGGCGTTCTGCGCCGAACGGTACGGCCGCCACACCGGGGCGGTAGAGCTCCAGCCGAGCAGAGACCATGCTCCCTGCGAGGACTGCGGCGGAACCAGCGCGGTGGCCGTAATGACGACCTTGGGCTCGCCCTTCTCTCCATAGCGGCGATTCTGCTGTCGCACGTGCACGCCGACATGGGCCAGCCGGTCGACGGGGAATCCGTTTGTGCTCTGAAGGGCATTGGAGATCCGCTCGTCGGTGACACCGAGCGAGCGGTACAGGTCGAGCAGAGCCATCTGTGCAGGGTGGTCGTCGCCGCTGGGCTCAATGACACCTTCGTTCCCGCGGCCTTTCAGGTACTGCGACGGGATGTCGAGCCGAGCCAGCACAGACTTCGTCTGCGGCTTGGCGTCCAGGTCGTCCAGGTCGCGAGCGTCGACGCCAGGGAAATCGTCGGCGTGCGGAAGTTCGGTCTCGCACCAAGCGCCGACCAGGACTCCGTCGCGGGACCTGAGTGAGGCGCTCACAGCTCCCAAGGCTTCCGACCGGTCCCGCCCGCGACCTGGCCGCAGGAAGTCCGGCACGTAATGGAAGACGGCTGTGATGCGCCCCTGGTAGAAGTCGATCTCGACGCCTTCCTGGGTGTCAAGGCCGACGGGGCTGAGTCCGAACGCGTTGCAAAACGTCTGCAGCATGCGCTGCCGGGTCTCGTCGCGGTACCAGAGGCAGGCGATGCGGAGCTTCTTGAAGCCGGCCTCGTCGACGGAGACAGAAAGCGACTCCGCTGACGGGAAGAGACTGCCCCGCGGGCGCAGTGGTTCCTTGCTGCCGGTCCGCTCGCGTTCCTCCTTACGACGCTTGTATTCCTGGGCCGAGACTTTCTCAGGGTCGGTAGGGCGTCGCGGCAGGGTCATCGCGGTCTGGCGCATGGACAGGCGCTGTGCGTCATCGCCGAAGACGGCGTCTGCGTGGGCGCGCAGGAGCCGTAGGTGGTGCATGCCGACGCCAGTTCCGATCGGATGCTGGTAGTTCTTTACGGGGATGGGCCAGACCTGGCCAGGGTGTTCGCGGGGGAACTGGAGCTTCTCCTTGAAGGCCCTGGCTCGCTCGCGCAGTTTCTGCTCGCGCTCGGAACGCTTGGCGATGGACTGCAGAATCGAGTAATCCATCTCCAGTCGGCCGAGTGCTTGCAGGGTCTGCCGGGGGATCGTCTTCATTCCGCCCCGCCCGTTGAGCTTTACCTCCAGGATCGGGCGGCCCTCACCGGGCTGGACGGCAAGTGCAGTGGAGCTGAAGATCAGCGAGGACGAGATGCGGGAGACGCGCGCGTCCAAGAGCAGCACAGGGTGTTGCACATTCGGGAGGGTCTTAAGGCGCACCGCCGTGCGGCACACGGCGTAGCGACCGCCGCTCTCGTTCTCCCAGGGGTCGTCCAACGCGACTAGGCCGCCGGTGATATCGGGACGCAGTGCGATCTCTCGACCGTTGGAGAGCTGGAAGGGAACGGCTGCGAGCCGCTCCGCGATCCCCCAACCCACGCTTTTGTAGAGCCAGTTCGGGGCATCCGGTTGTGTTTCCTTAGTCCCTGCCAGGTGCTCCTTCAGAGCGAATTCCCGCTCAGGAGCCCTCGCGATCCGCACTGCGAGCTCGGGCGGCTTCCTCAAGTCGATCATCTCGACCTGCTCACCGAGGGCGAGGCCGTAGGTCAGGGTGAAGGCTTTGCACAGCAGATCGCTGTTGATCGGCTGCCGGGACACCAGGAAGGGTGCTGCGCCCTTGGGCTCGAAGTACACATACCCGCCGGTGATCACCTGGAGCACGGTCGTGGCGATGGTGTACGGCGCCTGGGCCTCCTCCTTACCGAAACGCTTCCTGCACTGATTGGTGAAGCTGCCCCACAGCTTGGCCGTCTCCGCGTCCAGCCGGCGCACATGAACCGTCGCATCCCCCACCAGAGCGGGAGTGCCGCGGTAGGCCAGTGTGTGCAGGTACTTGCCCGGCTCGAGGTCTTGGTCGTTCACTCGTCTCTCCTCTTTTCAGGGGGTGAGGGTCGGGTCGATGCCCGCGTAGGAGAGGAAGGCGTTGAGGGCTTCCCCGTACAGGTCGTTCATCTGTCGCTTCACCACCGGAGGCCACTGCTCGTGAATGCGGCGCAGGACGGTTTCCAGATCGGAGCTCCAGGTGTCCTCGTGGAAGGCATAGTCGACCAGGTGCAGGACGGCCTCGGTACCGCCCCGGCGGGCCCGTCCGGCCAGCTGGATCAGGTCGACGACGACACCTGCGACGACCTCCTCCTGGAGCGACTTGGGCATGGAGGTGAACTGAGGCGTCGCGCGCAAGATCAGTTCGAGCCTCTGCCATGCGGCGGTGCGTGCCTTCTCCAACGCGTCGTCTGGGTTGGCGCTGCCGCCCTCTGGCAGTGCGTGCAGCCCGGCGGCGTTGACGCTGGCGTACATCTCCGCAGGTTCGGCGAACAGCGCCAAGGGTCGGACACAGAGGTAGACCGAGCGCACGGCGGAGCGGATCCCGACGACGATGTTCAGACCGCGGGCGATCAGCGCCAAGGGAACGACCAGGACGTTGCCGTATTGCGGGAAGTCCTCGAACTGCTCGGCCGTGAGGCGAGTGGCGATGTTCTCCCGAGGTAGGTCGGGGTCGGGGCTGTGCCGGTCGGCGTCCCGCACGGCCACGCAGAGCCCTTCGCGGTAGGTGCCGGCCTGAGCGATGCCTCGGGCCAACCAGGCGCACTGCTGGTAGGAGTTGGCCACGACCAGGACGTGCGCGCGGTCCTTGTCCTTGGCACGCTGCCGCTCCAGCTCCCGGTGGATGTACTGGTCGTACAGCTCCGTACCGAGCTCGATCAAAGCGCCCTTCTTGCGGCTGGGGTGCTGGCCCGAGATCTTGATCGGCTCGCCGTACATGGGGTGTCCCTCGCCGTACTCGATACGGTGGCGTCGAGCGCGGATCGAGCGGGCTTGGGCATCGGTCATCCACCAGCGCACGGGGGCGTGGACGTGCTCGCGTACCGCTTGGGGGAAGTACGCCGTGGCGGACAGACCCATGACGGGACGCTCAACCCCGGCCAGGCAGAGTGAGACAAGCCCGCCCAACTCGGCGGTGAAGGTGTGCGGGTCGCCCGCGACGCTTTGCGCAACAAGCTCGGCGTCGCTCTCCCGCTTGTCCAGACCGGTTACCCGGTAGCCCGTGATCGAGCGCCCCAAAAGGCCAAGTGGGAGGACGGTCGAGACAGCGCTCGGGCTGAGCGTCTCGGCAATCCGCTGCGCGGAGCGAAGCCCGGAGGAGCGGTAGTGCTGCACGCCGGTACGCAGTTCGGAGAGCGCTTCATCCAGCTCGGTCATGGTCGCCCGAGTGACGAGCAAGTTGACTGCCTGGGCACGCTGGTGTGGGTCCTTCACCCGTGACTCCAGCAGTTGGTGCAGATCGAGCTTCACGGCGTCGAGCAGTTGTTGGCCGCGCGGGGCCACCAGCGCCTCCAGAGCGCGGCGCACCTCGTCCCACCCCACCTCCGTCGGATCGCTCTCCATGGCGCGTGACTGCAGGTAGCGGGCAGGCATGAGATCCTGGAGACGCCGAGCAAGGTCGGCTGGAAGATCTTCCTCCCCGGAGGTGGCCAGGTCCGGCCAGAGCAGCCGGATCAGCTGCCGGTCACGGCCGCGGGCCAGGTGCCAGCGCAGCCCCGTGCGGTCCGGCACACGGTTCCCCGCGCGCTCGTCGTCTCTGACATCCAGACGCAGCGCGTTGTTGCATACGGCGAGCAGAAGGAACTCCGCCATCAGCCGTACCTGTCCGACTGACGGCAGCAGGCTGGCCTCTGCCGAGATCGGCAGCCGCTTCGCGTCCGTGTCCATCTCCTGCGGGGCCGCCGTCCAGTGCCTGCGCGAGTGCAGGACGACCTCGCCGGCGCATCGGTCCACCGCCCTCGACTGGAACTGGTCGACCTCGTCGACGAGGACGGCGTGGCAGGTGCGCAACGCGAATTCTGCAACGCTCACCCCCTGGACGGGGCGCCCGTCAAGGTTCACGCCGATGCGCAGGTTGCCCTGGAGGAAGGCGAAGTGATTTGTCACAACCACGTGCGCCGAGCAGGCATCGTATACGGGGGCGAACTTGCCGCAGGTGGGAACCCAGGGGCAGGCGGACGCACCCAAGTCCTGCCGGTACAGGGACAAGCAAGGCTCACGGCCGGGGGGATATTCGGCGTTGGACTCCAGCAGTGGTCGCTGGGCGCACCCATAGGAGAGCGGGTCCACGTCCCGTTCGCCGCTCTCGCCCCACTCTCCGGGTGCCTGCGGGTCCTCGTCGATGAGGCGGGCCAGCTTGTGCGCGCGGTCGTGCATGCCTGATGACGACATCAGGTGCGCGCAGCCGGTCTCGTGCTTGATGACGCCGAGGCCCTGCAGGACGTGCAGGTCGGACCGGATCTTGCGGGTGATGGCCAGGCACGCCTTAATGTCGGGCAGCACGATGGCCACCCGGTGGCCCTGCTGGGCGAACCATGCGGCCAGGACCCGCACCAAGACGCTCTTGCCCGTCCCGGTCGGTGCGTGGAAGATCTCCAGACCGCCGGCCGTCATCCGCAACGCTTCCTGTGGGCTGATGGAGTCGGACGTCTGCAGGACCGAGAACAGGCCCTTGAGGACCGCATGAAGGTAGCGCTTCTCCTCCGGCTCACCGCTCTCGATCTGCGCAGCCAGTTCGAGCAGGCCCTCGGTAGGGATGCGAAGGTCGTCCAGCGGGGGCGCGGTGGCAATGTGCGGCAGGCGATCGTGGCCGAATGCCTCGGTGAAGCCGGGGTAGGTGGGGATCGTCAGTTGACCATGCACTTGGCCGACGCCCTGAACGCTGATCTCCCCTGTCTTCCAGAATCCGGGGCCGGCGAACTCGGGGGGCTTCGGCCGCGCGCTGGGCCGCCGATACCGGGCGATCTGCCGGTCGACGTAGGCCAGCAGGTCACCGCCGACCCGGGGGATAGCCGCCTCGGCGGTGAGTGGGTCTCCACCTGCGGGTTCGAAAGTAAGCAGCTTCTGGGGCTCACCGGGGACCTCGTCACCGAGGGCTGCGAGCAGTGCACGGGCGGCGGCATCGAAGTTCCGTACGTCGCCCAACCTGCCGGGGGCAATGCGGTACACGTCGACGATGCGTCGGCGTTCCTCGCTAGTCAGACCCGACCATCGGTCCCACGCCCGGAACTGTCCGGACAGCAGGAAGGCCGCCTTCCGAAAGGGAGCTGCGGGCGCATCGTCCTCCACGGACGTGTCAGGGAAGTAGTAGGCGGCCAGTGCGAGCGAGGCGCACAGGGCCGTCTGCTCCACGGAAGACTCGCTCACAACCAGGCCACCCCCGAGCGTTCGCAGACCATCTCGCCGAACTCAGACGCCGTGGCTACCTGCAGCCCGTACTTCTTCCCCACTCCGGACAGCAAGTGCACCTGGCTGGCACGGTGGTCTGGAATCACCAGCCACTCCGCTCCCCCGCTGTCTCCTTCCTGCGCGTGGATAAGCTGCGCGAGCGCGGTGCCCGAGGTGTAGTCCTTCACGTCAACGCGCAGTCGCTCCTTCTTCCGCGCCCGCTTACGCCCGACATGTACACACAGGTCGTAGGCGTCCAGGGCGGGCCACAGCTCCACCTTGAGGCCGCGTTCGACCAGCCGGTCCCGCAGTGCCAGCTCGGCCAGTCCGGGGACGCAGGTGTACCGCCACACACCCCGGACCAGGGCCTTGTGCCCCTCAACGGGTTTTGCCTCCGGGATGTGCTCCAGGTCGGGCCAGAGGACTGCTTCCCGCGCGTCCGGCGGTGGCGGGGATGGCTCCGGCAACAGTTCGGGCGGCACGATCCCCTCGACTGGACGGAACCGGTATGTGGCGCCCATCTCCTGGTGCGGCGTGTGCCAGCAGGCGACCACACCAACCTGCTGCCCCGCCTCGCGACGCTGTGCGACGCGCATCGGCCACCTGCATACAGGGCACGCGAACCACCATCCCCGATATCTGGAGGCGTAGGAGATGTCCTCGTACAGATCCGCGACCAGCGGCGGCAGCCTAAGCTCACTCAGCTCGGTCACCGGGCCCGCCGGGTGGCGAATCAGATCGGTACGTCCGCTCTCGTAGACTTTCTGGCTACCCGACTTGCACAGCTGAGCAAAGGCCGTTTCCTGCGCAACCTCATCGTCCAAGTCCTTCCCACTGAGCAGGCCCGCGCCCCGGCCACGTTTCTGCAGGATGCGGACCACCAGGCGCTGCTCTGAGGCGATATCGAAGGCGTCCTCCGTGACATGCCCGTCTGCATCGACGGCGCGCAGTTCATCGACATCCCACCCGGGGACACCTTCGGGCAGCAGCCGGGAGGGATCACCACGCACCTGGCGCCGAAAGTCCGCAAAGGACAGCTCACTGCCCGGACCACGCGCCGCTAGCAACGCGCCGTGGCACTCCATCAAGACCCCGAGCCGGGCGGAAGGCGTCACACCAGGGGCCGTCATCGCGTTAGCCGCACGCAGCACCGAGCGGGCAACCAGAGACTTAACCCACAGCTCATCGACCGGCCGAACATCATTGTCCATCGCGTTGGTCACAAGCCCAGAGGGTAAGAGCCGCCACTGACAATTGACCCGACCTCGCATGGAAGGGATGAATTAAGAGGGTTTTCCACCGCGAGGGGTGATACCTGTGGTATCAACTCGCGGGTACCGACGCCGGTACTCCTCCAGGTACTCAGCCGTGTGCCGTAGGCCGATCGGGGTCAGCTTCCACCGGTACCCGACGACATGACTGCCGTCAGCCGCGAGTACGGGAACCTCGTCGATGAATCCCCGGCTCGGTCTGCCTGCGGACCTGTTCTTGTAGCCGACGCCCAGGTAGAATGGAGCCCGCCCAGACAGCGCGTCACGTTCCAGTCCGTCCGGGCCTGCACCAGCCACCCGGGCCATGACGCCCCACAACCATTCGGATAGCAGCGGCGTGTCCGGCTGCTCCGCGGCTTCGCCGAGCCCTGCACGGGCGGCGGCCCTACCTCGTCTCGTCATCTCCACCCGAACTCGGGTCACGTCGCCAGCTGCCGGATGGTGCACGACATCCGTAATGGTCACCAGCAGTCCTCGGCGTTCCAAGGCGTGCACTGTCGCGCCGACGCCGGGATCGTGAACTCCATTACGCCGCAACCGCTCCTGGAGCCGTGTGTAGCCTACGACACTCGCTGGTGCACGAAGAGCCAGAGGTAGTTTGCGCCACTCCGAAGGGCGTGGCACAGGCAGGTGATGCGTCCGGCGCATCCACATCTCTGTCTCCGTCATGCGCTCGTCCCTTAGGACCTCGCCGAGATAGACCCGTTGTCGCTCGTTCAACGAGTCCCAGGCAGCGCCGGCGGAGCCGCTCGCCCTCTCCTGAGCCCCCGCCCTCGGGCGCACCGGAGCCGGCTCGTCAGGGCGGGTACGCATCCAGGCATCCACGACCATGCGTACCGGCACACCATAGATCTTGGCCAACGTGGCAGGGAGCCGTCTCACCACATCACCGTTGCGCCAGTTCCGGCCGGACACGGGGCGCCCCTGTTCCAAGGCAGAGAGCCTCGGAGCCGACAGGCAGAGGTCACGCCCGACGGCGGTCCGGCGCAGCCTCAACACCACCTGTTCGAGCGTCAGGCCAGCACCAAACCGCAGGTCGACGAGCCGTTCGTCTCCACGACGGACCCCGGTGAGCTCCTCCACATCGCAGCGGAGCGCCGCAGCCATCTTCTGCAACCGCTGCGGGGTCGGCGTGTGCCGCCCGCTCTCATAGAAGAACACCATGCGCGTAGACACCCCGATCCGCCGCGCAAGCTCCGCCTTCGACAGCCCAGCCTGCTCCCGCAGCGCCACAAGGCGACCGGGGGCTATCACGCGTACGGGCAACGGCATGCCTCCCATAGAACTGCAATGAAGACTTCATGGCAATGCACTCACCAGGTCGGCGGCGCACGAATGCTCCAGGGGGCGTGGAGGGCTCGGCGCAGCGCTTCGTGGTCTCAGTTCTGGTCTCATTCGCCCCCGTCCGGGCCCGTCCAGACGGGCCCGCCCCGAACGTTCCGCCGCAGGTCAGGACACCTACGGTCCTCGCCGGACCCCCGTACGAACATTTGGAAAGCGTGTTGGGGGCAACCCCTCACGAGTTCGAATCTCGTATCCTCCGCCCAGCTCTCACCGGGCTGAACGAAGGTCCCGACCGCCCAGCGGCCGGGACCTTCGTCGTTCCGTGGTTGCAGTTTCGGTGCCGCTCCAGCTCGCTCACACCCGGACACCCGAAGAACGTCATCTCCGCCACGCCCGCAAGGCCAACATCCGGTTCCTGTCCGCGGTCGACAACTACATCGAGGTCGTCTACGGCGACGCCCTGATCTACGACCGCACCGTCACCGACGACGGCATCCGCTGGCGCGACCTGCAGTCCTGGTGGCAGGACAGAGAGCACATCACCGACCCCGGCGAGGCCAAGAAGAGCCTCTACGCACGGCTCCGCGCCAGCATGCCCGACAACTCACCCGGACAGCGCAACCTCTTCGACAGCTACCACCGCATCCTCGGATCCGAGGTCTACGACATGCCTGCCCTCCTGCCGGAGGTCTGGCTGCACTGGGACCCCAGAACCGTCCGCGAACGCGGCCCCCAGGCCCTGCTGCGGTTCCGAATGGATTTCCTCCTGCTACTGCCCCACGGCCAGCGCATCGTCCTGGAAGTCGACGGATCCCAGCACTACACCCGCGACCGCGGCCACACCCCCGACACCGCCATGTACGCGGCCATGGTCGCCGCCGACCGCGACCTCAGGCTCAGCGGCTACGAAGTCTACCGCTTCGGCCACGACGAGCTCCGGGACGAGACCACGGCCCGTACCCTCCTGGAGGCTTTTCTTCCCCGGCTGTTCCAGCACCACGAGGCCACCGGCCGGCACTGACACCCAGCCCCGGCGACCGATGTCACGAAGAGCGGGCCGCTGTCCGGCACGGGGCTGCGTACCGGACAGCGGGCGAGTGCGCGATACAGCGAGGCGACGGCCGGTTTGCACCCGTCAAGCTGCAGTGAGAACCGTCCAGGTCGACGAGAACGGACATCGGCGGCTCATTTGCCCCCGGTCGGTCGGCTGGCCCCCTGAGGAAATGCCACTTGCGTGAGACTGGCCGGCTGTGCCATCGACCTGAGACAGCAGAAGAACCGCTGGTCAACGATCACGGCCAGTGCCACGAGCAGCGAAACCCTACAATCCCTCCGTCATTCGAAGCGCCGCGTGCGAGCGTCCGCACCCAGCCACGCCTCCCTGTACGGCAACAGCGCGAGCCGTGTCATAGCGCCGTTACCGAAGGTGAGTCCGGGCCTCCGAGGCCAATGCAAGGCATCTGCAGGCTCTACTTGGATGTCGGCTCGACCGCGGTACCCGCAACTCCGAGCAACGCGTTGACGGAGACGATTAGCCACGGATCACGCGAGCCGAGAAACCGCAGGTAGCCGCGCAGGCGGTCTCGCACCCCGTGGCGACGGGCTGATGGGGGAACGACGCGGACGACGGTGGCCAAGCGGGCGTAACGCGGTCCCCGGCTGCTCGCACCGATAGTCTTTCTTCATGGTGACTGCTGTTTCGAAGGTGTCGCTCACCGGCATCAAGCCGACCGGGGAACCGCATCTCGGCAACTTCATCGGTGCGATCAAGCCCGCGTTGGAGCTGGCTGGCGGGGCCGAGTCGATCTATTTCATCGCTGACTACCACGCGCTGACGTCGGTGCGTGACCCGGAGTTGCTTGGGCGATGGACTCGTTCTGTGGCGGCCACCTGGCTGGCGGCGGGGCTCGATCCAGAGCGCACGATCTTCTACCGCCAGTCCGACGTGCCCGAGATCTTCGAGCTCCACTGGGTCCTGTCGTGCTTCAGTGCCAAGGGGCTGATGAACCGCGCCCACGCTTACAAAGCGGCACGGGACCGGAACCGCGAAGCAGGTGTGGAAGAGCTCGACGCCGGGATCAACATGGGCCTGTTCAACTACCCCGTGCTGATGGCGGTGGACATCCTGATCATGGAAGCCGATCTCGTGCCGGTCGGGAAGGACCAGCTGCAGCACGTCGAGTACGCGGCGGACATCGCAGGGGCGTTCAACGCCGTCTACGGTGACAGCTTCAAGCTGAAGGTCCCGAAGGCGGTTGTACCGACCGAGGACACTGGCCGAACACTGCCCGGAACCGACGGGCGGAAGATGAGCAAGTCGTACAACAACACGATTCCCCTGTTCGCGCCCGAGGCGCAGCTGCGGAAGACCGTTCGGCGGATCCCTACGGACAGCACCCCGGTGGAGGCGCCGAAGGACCCTGACAGCTCCGCCGTTTTCCAGTTGCTCAGCCACTTCGCGGACCACAAGAAGCTGGCCGAGGTCCGCACTCGACTGGAAGCTGGCGGCATGGGGTGGGGCGAGCTGAAGAACACCCTGCAGGTCGTCCTGAGCGAGCAGTTGAGCCCGATGCGCGAGCGTTACGACGCGCTGATGCAGCCGGGCAGTGAGCTGGAAGAGCTGCTGGCCCTCGGTGCTGCCAAGGCGCGGCGGCGAGCTCAGCCGGTGCTGGAGCAGGTACGTAAGGCGATCGGAATCGGCTGATCCCGGGGCTTGTCAGCCCCTGGCGGCAACCGCTTGAGCGACCTGGTCGGCTGCGTGCCAGGCGGTCGTCCACTTGCCCGGGAGGCAGACGATCAGATTCGCCACTCGCCCCCAGCCAGGAGGTGGGCTGCCGAGATCAACCACGACCGCCGACGGGTCGGGCTGGGGACCCGACGGTTCGGCGGCGTGGCCCCAACTGAGCTGAAGCCTCTCAGCGGGGATTTTCGGCCAGCGACGTGAGAGGGCCACCGTGAGCCGGTAGCGCTCCTTCGCGACATCTGTGGGGCTGCTGGGCCGGCCGGGCAGGGCTGCCTTGATGCCGTCGCCTTGTGGGCTGACGGCGAGCATGTCCCCATCGAGCCAGTAGGTGAGCGGGAGTCGTGGGAGTGGGCCTTCCAGTACGCCGTACGGCAGGTTCCCGATGGTGAGCGGGTGCTGAATGCCGAGCAGATTGAGCAGCTGGACTGTGCGGTGGCCTGCGGCCAGGACGAGAGTGCGGGGCCGGTGGTACCCGGCGTCAGCACTCCACAGCAGCACCTCGGCGCCGGAGAAGACCGGTGCGCACGACTCTGGTTGAGCGAAGCCGACTCCGTGGGCGGCCGCGTGCGCGACGGTCTTGGAGTGCAAGGCGGCCACGTCCACGGAGATGTCGGGCAGAGCGAAGGCCCTCGCGGAGTCGAGGAACGCCTGGGTCCCGTACTCGCCCAGCTCGGAGCCGGACAACGGCTTTGCGGGTATCCCGAGGTTCGACCATGCCAGCGTGTAGCGCTCGAC
>NZ_JAPKFL010000040.1 GCF_026262575.1 Streptomyces marinisediminis | reverse complement strand
ATGTCGGTGATGAGGGCTTCGACGCGGGTCCTGATCGCGTCGCGGATCGGGCGGACGGCGTCGACGCCCTGGCCGGCCGGGTCGTCGAGCTTCCAGTCGAGGTAGCGCTTGCCCGGGAAGACGGGGCAGGTGTCGCCGCAGCCCATGGTGATGACCACGTCGGAGGCCCGGACCGCGTCGACGGTGAGGACCTTGGGCACCTCGGCGGACAGGTCGATGCCCACCTCGCGCATGGCCTCGACGGCGGCGGGGTTGACCTCGTCGGCGGGCGCGGAACCGGCGGAGCGGACCTCCACGCGGTCGCCCGCCAGGTGCGTGAGCCAGGCGGCGGCCATCTGGGAGCGTCCGGCGTTGTGGACGCACACGAACAGGACGGAGGGCTTCTCGGGCATCAGGGTCTCTCTCGTCGCACGCGGAACCGGGCTGGTGTCAGCACCGGCTGATGTGAAAGTATCAGCCCATGATGACGTCAGTCGACACTGAACTGATGCGGGTGATCGCGGACCCGCTCAGGCTCAAGATCGTCACCCTCCTCGCCGGGGAGACGCTCTGCACCACGCACCTGGTCGCGGAGACCGGGGCGCGGCAGACCAACCTCTCCAACCACCTGCGGGTGCTGCGCGAGGCGGGCGTGGTCGAGACCGAGCCCTGCGGCCGCTTCACGTACTACCGGCTGCGCCCCGACGTCGTCGACGCCCTGGCCGGCTTCTTCGCCGAGTTGGCGGCCCTGGCCCACTCCACCCACGACACCGCACGGAAGAGGTCCTGCTAGTGACCACCACGGACACCCCCGCGCCCGGCGCGCCACCCGGCGGGCAGGGCGCGGCCGTCGTCGCCAGGCTTTCCACCCTCGACCGCTTCCTCGCCGTGTGGATCCTGCTCGCCATGGCCCTCGGGCTGGGCCTGGGCCGGCTGGTCCCGGGGATGGGCGACGCCCTGGCGGCGCTGGAGGTCGGCGGGATCTCGCTGCCGATCGCGCTCGGCCTGCTGGTCATGATGTACCCGGTGCTGGCGAAGGTCCGCTACGACAAGCTGGACGCCGTCACGGGCGACAAGCGGCTGATGGTCTCCTCGCTCGTCGTCAACTGGCTCGTCGGCCCGGCCGTGATGTTCGCCCTGGCGTGGCTCTTCCTGCCGGACCTCCCGGAGTACCGCACCGGTCTGATCATCGTCGGCCTGGCGCGCTGCATCGCCATGGTCATCATCTGGAACGACCTCGCCTGCGGCGACCGCGAGGCGGCGGCCGTGCTCGTCGCGCTCAACTCCGTCTTCCAGGTCCTCGCGTTCGGCCTGCTCGGCTGGTTCTACCTCGACCTGCTCCCCGGCTGGCTCGGCCTGGGCGCGGGCGAGGAGCTCGGCGTCTCGATGTGGACGATCGCGGTCAACGTCGTCGTCTTCCTCGGCGTCCCCCTGCTGGCCGGGTTCCTCACCCGCCGCCTGGGCGAGCGCAGGATGGGCCGCGCGGGCTACGAGAACCGCCTCCTCCCCCGGATCGGCCCGTGGGCCCTGTACGGCCTGCTGTTCACGATCGTCGTCCTCTTCGCGCTCCAGGGCGAGACGATCACCAACCAGCCCGCCGACGTGGCCCGGATCGCGCTGCCGCTGCTGGTCTACTTCGCGGTGATGTGGTTCGGCACCTTCGCGCTCGGGAAGGCCATCGGCATCGCGTACGACCGCACGGCGACGCTGGCGTTCACCGCCGCGGGCAACAACTTCGAGCTGGCCATCGCGGTGGCCATCGGCGCCTTCGGCGTCACCTCGGGCGAGGCGCTCTCCGGCGTCGTCGGCCCGCTCATCGAGGTCCCGGTGCTCGTCGCCCTCGTCTACGTGTCCCTCGCCTGGCGCCGCAGGTTCGGCGAGCGGAGCCTGGTGACGGCGGCGAAGTGACGCCGCGGGCCGGGCCGGTGGCCACCGGGCGGCCTGCCGGCGGGGGCGGGCGTGGCCCGGTTCGGCCGCCTCGCGCTCGGCTGGGCCGCGCCGTGGCGCGCGGTCGCCTCCCGCGCCGGGGGCCTGGGCGGCCAACTCCGCGCCGGCGCGGCTATCGTCGCGTTGTCGCCTCCCCGCGGCGGCCGCTGGACCACCGACCCGAGCACCGACGCCAGTGGCGGCTCCGGCCTCGGCGTCCGACCCCGCCCTTCGGTAAGGAGATCCCCGTCGTGCCCCACACGCTGCTGGTCGTGGCACACCCCCGCGCCGACTCGCTGACCGCCCAGGTGGCCGCCCACCTGCACACCCGCATCAAGGACCGCGGGGACACCGCCGACGTACTCGACCTGTACGCCGAGGAGTTCGACCCGTGCCTGACCCCGGTGGACGAGCCGGACTGGGGTGACCGGGACAAGCGGTACTCGCCCGAGGTCCACGCCCACATGGAGCGCGTCTCGGCGGCCGACGAGATCGTCGTCGTCTTCCCGGTGTGGTGGTACGGGCCGCCCGCGATGCTGAAGGGCTGGATCGACCGGGTGTGGAACTACGGCTTCGCCTACGGCCGGAGCACGCCGCGCCTCGCCGGCAAGCGGATGCTGTGGCTGGGCCTGGCGGGCGCCTCCGAGGCCGAGCTCCGCGAGCCCGGCTTCGACGCCGCGATGGACCTCCAACTGCGCGTCGGCGTCTCGCAGTTCTGCGGCATCCCCGACGCGGTGGTGCACCTGGTGACGGGCACCGAACTCTCCGGCGTCCCCGAGGCGACCCGCGCGCTGCGCGTGCGCGAGATCCTCGCGGACGCGGAGAAGGCCATGGAGCGACGGACCGCCATCCCCGCACCGGCCCGCCCGCACTGACGCCCGCGGACGGATACGCCGCCCCGGGGCGCCCGTCCGCGCCGCCGGGTTGCGCCGGGGTGCCCGCCCCGCGCCGGGGTCGGCGGCACGGTCACGGGGCGGCGTCGCGCGGGTCAGGGGGCCGACGTGGTGAGGAGCCTGCCCATCGCGGCCAGCACCGAGGGCTCGACGCGGTAGTACACCCAGGTGCCCCGCCGCTCGGAGGCGAGCAGCCCGGCCTCCCGCAGCTTCCGCAGGTGGTGGCTGACCGTGGGCTGGGAGACGCCGACGTCGGAGATGTCGCACACGCACGCCTCACCGCCCGGGTGCGAGGCGACGGCGGAGAACAGCCGGAGCCGTACCGGGTCGCCCAGCGCCTTGAACATCACGGCCGTCCGCTCGGCCTCTGCGGCGGTCAGCGGTCGCTCGTCCAGCGGCGGGCAGCACGGCACGGCGTCCGGGGCCGGCACCGGCGGCGTCGTCAGCTTCGACATGCGTCTAGTTTCACACGCGTCGAAGTGGTGGTCGAGGCGTCACCGACCGGGGTCGCCGGTGCCCGCGCGCCGCGGACCGGCCCCCGCCGGCCCGCGCGGAGGCCGCCAGGCCGCTCGCTTCGACGCCGGCCCGCGCACGCCCGGTCGCCCGGCGGCGCGAGGCGGCGCTGACGCCCGTGGCGGTGACCCGGGGGCGCTCCGTGCCGTCCTCCTCCCCGGCCCTCTGATTCGATGCCTGTCTATGTTGACGCTAGTCGAAGCAAGTGCCATGCTGACGCCGTAAGCCATCGACGGAATTCGAAACAAGCGGGTCAGCGGGGACGCCTCTCCAGCGCCGCGCTCGTCACGGCCCGGATGCGCCCCGCGCTCCGGAGGGAGAGCGCCGCACCGACGCACCCGCCCCCGCGCACCGAGGAGCCCGATCACCATGAGTACGCAGCAGCTTCCCGTCATCGTCATCGGAGCGGGCCCGACGGGCCTGGCCGCCGCGGCCCACCTGCTCGACCGGGGTCTGCGGCCCCTGGTCCTGGAGGCCGGTCGGACCGCCGGGGCCGCGGTGCGCGAGTGGTCGCACGTGCGGCTGTTCTCACCCTGGGCCGAACTGACCGACCCCGCCGCCGAGAAGCTCCTCGCCCCCACCGGCTGGGTCAGGCCCGACGCCGCCCGCTACCCCACCGGCGCCGACTGGGCCGAGCGGTACCTCCAGCCCCTCGCCGACGCGCTCGGCGACGCGGTCCGCTACGGCGCCCGGGTGACCGGGGTCTCCCGCGCCGGACGCGACCGCGTCGTCGACGCCGGGCGCGACGCCACCGCGTTCACCGTGCAGCTCGCGACGGCCGACGGCCGGGAGGAGCGGCTCGCGGCCCGCGCGGTGATCGACGCGTCCGGCACCTGGGGCACCCCGTCCCCCGCGGGCGGCAGCGGGCTGCCCGCCCTGGGGGAGCGCGCGGCGGCCGACCGCGTCACCTACCGCGTGCCCGACCTCGCCGACGGCGCCACCCGCGCCCGCCACGCGGGCAAGCGGACCGCCGTGCTCGGCTCGGGCGCCTCCGCCTTCACCGCGCTCGCCGCCCTGGCCGACCTCGCCACGTCCGACGACGGCGCCGGCACGCGCGCCGTGTGGGTGCTGCGCCGGAGCCTCTCCGGCGCCACGTTCGGCGGCGGCGAGGCCGACCAGCTCCCCGCCCGCGGGGCGCTCGGCCTCGCGGCCAAGGCCGCCGTCGAGGCGGGCCACGCCGAGGCCGTCACCGGCTTCCGCACCGAGGCCGTCGAGCGGGACGGGGACGGGCGGCTGGTCCTCGTCGGCGAGGACGGCCGCCGCCTGGCGCCGGTGGACGAGGTCGTCGTGCTCACCGGCTTCCGCCCGGACCTCTCCTTCCTCTCCGAGATCCGCCTCGGTCTCGACGCGCGCCTCCAGGCCCCCGTCCAACTGGCCCCGCTGATCGACCCGAACCAGCACTCCTGCGGCACCGTCTACCCGCACGGCCACCGGGAGCTGTCCCACCCCGAGCAGGGCTTCTACGTGGTCGGCACGAAGTCCTACGGCCGCGCGCCCACGTTCCTGGCGATGACCGGCTACGAGCAGGTGCGCTCCGTCGCCGCCGCCCTCGCCGGTGACCTGGCGGCGGCCGACCGCGTCGAACTCACCCTCCCGGAAACCGGCGTGTGCGGCGGCGCGGGCCTCTTCGACGAGGCCGCCTCCGCCGACGCCGCCGCCGCGGGCGGCTGCTGCGCCCCCACTCCCGGGCTGGTCGAACTCGGCTCCGCACCCCCGGCCGCACCGGTGCCCGCGAAAACCCCGGGCGCGACCTGCTGCGCCACCTGACCGAACTCCCGCGCACGGCCGTGCCCGAAACGGCCGCCCGGGCACGGCCCCACGCAACTCCCACCCGCCTACCGCCCCTGCCAACCAACCGGGCACACGCCCAGGCAACCCTCGCGCCCGCCACCCCCACGGCAACCACCCCCGCATGCGCGGGGAGCATCGGCCTGGCATGTCCCAGCGCGAGACCGTCTTGGGGTCATCCCCGCGTGCGCGGGGAGCATTCCGCGCACTCGCACGACGTGGAGCCGGGGGCGGGGGTCATCCCCGCGTGCGCGGGGAGCATCATGCCGAGGACCACACCGTGTGGGGCGTGGTGGGGTCATCCCCGCGTGCGCGGGGAGCAGACGCCGGGGATGCCGCGGCCGTACTTCGCGCTGGGGTCATCCCCGCGTACGCGGGGAGCAGGAGCCCGTGGAGTCCCGGAGCTCGAAGCTGATGGGGTCATCCCCGCGTGCGCGGGGAGCAGAAGACCGGCAGGGGACGCCGCAGCGTCACGCCGGGGTCATCCCCGCGTGCGCGGGGAGCAGCCCACCGGCAACGCCTCGTCGCTCGGCCTGTCGGGGTCATCCCCGCGTGCGCGGGGAGCAGAAGGCCGCCTCGGTGGCCCGGTACGGGCTCAAGGGGTCATCCCCGCGTGCGCGGGGAGCAGTCCATCGCGGCGGCCTCGGGGATGGTGCGGCCGGGGTCATCCCCGCGTGCGCGGGGAGCAGTCTTGCGCTCCGTTTCGGCAGCGGCCCGCCGCGGGGTCATCCCCGCGTGCGCGGGGAGCATGGCTCGCCGGACTGATCGGACGCAGCGGGATGCCGGGGTCATCCCCGCGTGCGCGGGGAGCATCGCCTTCACCGGCCGCCAGGGCGCCCAGTGCGGGGGTCATCCCCGCGTGCGCGGGGAGCAGACGAGCTGAGCAGCGGGTTTATCGGCGGTGGTGCGTGTTTTTATGCACTTGCGCGGATTCCGGCATAGCGGGTGATCCTCTGGTTTCGGGCGCGGGGGGACGGGTGTGACCGCTGGTCGGTCCCAGGTGGGTGCAGCCTATCCACCGGCACTCTCCCGAGCGCCGTCAGTGCGGCGCGGACGGTGGGATGGCCACGCGGCGCGACGGGAACCTACGTCGGCGGCGAGTGGGCGGCCAGGGGGCCGGGGAAAGCGGGGTGTGGGGGCGGAGGGTGGTCGGGTAGCGTGCGGGGCATGTCGAGTCCTGAGTCAGACGAGGTGGGGGCTTTCGGTCACGCCGTCAGCCCCCTGGACCACTGAGCTGGTAGCCCCGCCGTCGCACCCGTTCCTGCGGTGCGGCGTGCGCGCCTCGGGGTTGGCCGCGGTGACGAGATGACCCTCTCGCGCTTCTCCTCACCCCGGAGCACTCGATGCCTCTGCCGCTGTACCTGCTCGCCCTGGCGGTCTTCGCCATGGGCACCTCGGAGTTCATGCTCGCCGGCCTCCTGCCGGACATCGCCTCGGATCTCGACGTCGCGGTCGGGACGGCGGGGACGCTCACCTCGGCCTACGCGATCGGCATGGTCGTCGGCGCCCCCGGAGTGGCCGTGCTCGCCCGCGACTGGCCCAGGCGTCCCAGCCTGCTCGCGTTCGTGGTCACGTTCGCGGCGGCGCACGCCGTGGGCGCCCTCACCGCGAGCTTTCCGGTCCTGTTCGCCACGCGGGTCGTCGCCGCGCTCGCGAACGCCGGGTTCCTCGCGGTCGCTCTCACGGCCGCCGCCGCGCTCGTCCCGTCCGACGCGAAGGGCCGCGCGCTGGCGGTGCTGCTGGCCGGGACGACGGTGGCCACGGTCGCCGGTGTGCCCGGTGGGTCGGTGCTCGGCACGGTGTTCGGCTGGCGGGCCACGTTCTGGGCCGTCGCCGCCCTGTGTCTGCCCGCGGCGCTCGGCATCCTGAAGGGCGTCCCGGCGGGGCGGGCGCGGGACGGGGCGAGCGGCGGGCCGACCTTGCGGGCGGAGATCGCCCAGCTCGCCCGGCCGCCACTGGTCCTGGTGATGCTGGTGTGCGCGCTGGTGAACGCGGCGACGTTCGGGAGCTTCACCTTCCTCGCCCCCGTGGTCACCGGCACCGCCGGGTTGGGCGAGTGGTGGGTCTCCGTCGTGCTGGTGCTCTTCGGTGCCGGGTCCTTCGCCGGGGTGACCGTCGCCGGCCGGCTGTCCGACCGGCGTCCCGGCCTGGTCGTCACCGTGGGCGGCCCGCTGCTGCTCGTCGGCTGGCCGGCCCTGGCGGTGCTGGCCGCGGCGCCGGCGGCGCTGCTCGTCCTCGTGTTCGTGCAGGGCGCGCTGTCGTTCGCGCTGGGCGGCACGCTGATCACCCGGGTCGTCTACGCGGCCGCGGGGGCTCCCACCCTGGCCGGGTCGTACGCGACCGCCGCACTCAACGTCGGCGCCGCCGCCGGTCCCGTCCTCGCCGCGGCCACCCTCGGCACCGGGGCCGGGCGCCTCGGGCCGCTGTGGGTCAGCGGGCTCCTGGTCGCCGCCGCGCTGCTCGTCGCGTTGCCCCTGCGCGCGGTGATCACGGCCGACCGGAGCACCGAGTTGCTCCGGTGACGCCGCCCCCGCCCCGGGCCGTCGGGGCCCGCGCGCCCAGCGAGCCGCGCGTGAGGCGGGCCCGCGCGAGGACGGGGCCGGAGGAAGGCACGGTACCCCCGCGTCGGAGGGGGCGGCGCCACCGGGCGGCGGCGACAGCGGCGGCGGTTGGCCGTCCGCGACCCTGTGATGGGCAAACCTACCCTCACGGGAGGGTAGGTTTGCCCATCGCAGGGTCGCGGACGCGAGGCGGGGGCGCGGGGGCTTCCGGGGGACGGCGGGGCGGCCCCGCTCGCGGGTCCGCCGCCGCGCACGGTGCGACACTACGAGAGGGGTCGGCGTGCCCGGCCCCGCCGAGCGCACCGCGGGCGGCTCCCGGAACACCCCCGGGGCCGAGGCGCGCCGGCTCACGCCGGTGCGGCGGACGCGTCCGCCGGGGCTCCGGCTCGACGCCGTCCGGCCGCCGCTCGGCGCCTTGCCGCCGCACCCCGGGCCCGGCAACCCACCGCCGCGGAGCGGTGGACACACGCACGACGAACGGATGGCGATATTGCGCACACACTGGACGGAAGCCGACGCGCGCCGCGCGGGCCCGCGCAGCGAACCGGCGGCCGCGGGGCCCTGCGCCCCGGCGCCGCACACGACGCCGGCCCGGGCGGCGGGCACGGGCCCGGAGGGAGCGCGATGAGTGCCGGGACCCAGCTCGGAGCCGAGGCGGCGCGGCGGCGGACGTTCGCGGTGATCAGCCACCCGGACGCGGGCAAGTCGACGCTGACGGAGGCCCTGGCCCTGCACGCGCGGGCGATCACCTCCGCGGGCGCGGTCCACGGCAAGGGCAGCCGGCGCGGGGTGTCCTCGGACTGGATGGAGATGGAGCAGGCCCGCGGCATCTCGGTGACCTCGGCGGTGCTCCAGTTCGCGCACCGCGGGCAGGTGCTGAACCTGCTGGACACCCCGGGCCACGCCGACTTCTCCGAGGACACCTACCGGGTGCTTGCGGCGGTGGACTGCGCGGTGATGCTCGTCGACGCCGCCAAGGGCCTGGAGGAGCAGACCCGCAAGCTCTTCGACGTCTGCCGCCACCGCGGCATCCCCGTCATCACGTTCGTCAACAAGTGGGACCGCCCCGGGCGCGAGGCGCTGGAGCTGCTGGACGAGATCGAGCGCGAGTTCGTGCTGAAGCCGACGCCGGTGACCTGGCCCGTCGGCATCGCCGGACACCTGCGCGGCCTGATCGACGCCCGCGAGCCGGACACCATGCTCCGCTACACCCGCGCGCCGGGCGGCGCGAAGGCGGCCGTGGAGGAGACGGTCCCGGCCGACCGCGTCGCGCGGGAAGGGGGCGGCGACTGGGAGCAGGCCGCCGAGGAGCTGGAGCTGCTCCAGGCCGACGGCGCCGTCCACGACCACCAGGCGTTCCTGGCCGGGCGCAGCACCCCGGTGTTCTTCGGCGCCGCGCTCTCCAACATCGGGGTGCGCCTGCTGCTGGACGCGATCGTGGACCTCGCGCCCCCGCCCGGTGACCGCCCCCTGGAGGGCGGCGGCACCCGTCCGGTGACGGAGCCGTTCTCCGGGCTGGTCTTCAAGGTGCAGGCCAACATGGACCGCGCCCACCGGGACCGCATCGCCTTCGTGCGCGTGTGCTCCGGCGTCTTCGAACGCGGCATGACGGTGACGCGGGCGGCGAGCGGCAGGCCGTTCGCCACCAAGTACGCGCACAGCGTCTTCGGCCAGGACCGCTCCGCGGTGGAGACCGCCTACCCCGGTGACGTCGTCGGGCTGGTCAACGCCGCCGCGCTGCGCGTCGGCGACACCCTCTACGTCGACCGGCCCGCCGTCTTCCCCGGCATGCCCACCTTCGCCCCCGAGCACTTCGCCGTCGTCCGGCCCGCGGACATCAGCCGCTCCAAGCAGTTCCGGCGCGGCATCGCGCAGTTGGACGAGGAGGGGGTGGTCCAGGTGCTCGTCTCCGACGTGCGCGGTGAGCAGGCGCCGGTCCTGGCCGCCGTCGGACCGATGCAGTTCGACGTCGTCACCCACCGCATGGCCGGGGAGTTCGCCGCCCCCGTACGGCTGGAGCCGCTGCCCTACCGGCTGGCGCGGGCCACCGACGCCGCGGGCGCCGAGCGGCTCAACCGCTCCCGGCTGGTGCAGGGCGAGGCCATGACCCGCCTGCGGGACAAGGACGTGCTCGCGCTGTTCCCCAATCTGTGGCAGGCCAACTCCTTCGCCCGGGAGTTCCCCGACGCCCGCCTCGAACCCCTGGTCGCCGCACACGACTGACCGCGCACGCCCCGGGGCCCACCGGCCGGGCGCCGCCCCGGCCGGGCGGGTGGGGCGGGGCCACGGACGGCGCGCGCGGGGCGGGCGGTGCCCCGCGCGCGCCGCCCACCGGGTCCGGCGGGCGGCCCTCGTCGCGTAGGTGACATGAATCACGAGGCGTGAGTCCTTGTTCACCTGGGATTCACAGCCCACAGGAGGCTCTCTGCCCTTACGTCAGGGTAGAGTCCTGGGGAGGCCGCGACCGCTGTCGACCGGCGGCCACCCGGCCGCCACCGCCGCGCGGGCACCGTCCGGGGAACCGCGGCGCCCACGAACTTCCGGGCAACGATGCCCGACCAGCCCGTCCGGCCCGACGGGCTGTCCGGCGCGGCCCCGGCCGAGGGGCCGACCACCGGCGCACGATGCGCGCGCAGTCGTTCCTGCGCGCCCGAAACAGAAACGGTTGCATGTCCTCGACGCTGCCCGTGGCCCGAAGGCCGCGCCTGTCCCGCCCGGACTTCCTGGCCTCCCCGAAGGTGTTCCGCACCGAGGTGCTGGCCGGGCTCGTCGTCGCCCTCGCCCTGATCCCCGAGGCGATCTCCTTCTCCATCATCGCGGGCGTCGACCCGGCGGTGGGCCTGTTCGCCTCCTTCACCATGGCCGTGGTCATCTCCGTCGTCGGCGGACGCAAGGCGATGATCTCCGCCGCCACCGGCGCCATAGCGCTGGTCATCGCCCCGCTCAACCACGAGTACGGGCTGGGCTACCTCGTCGGCGCCGTCATCCTCGGCGGCGTCATGCAGGTGGTGCTCGGCGCGGTCGGCGTCGCGAAGCTGATGCGCTTCGTGCCGCGCTCGGTGATGGTCGGCTTCGTCAACGCCCTGGCCATCCTGATCTTTCTCGCCCAGGTGCCGGAGCTGGAGAACGTCCCCTTCGCCGTCTACCCGCTGGTCGTCGGCGGCCTGGCCCTGATGGTGCTCTTCCCCCGGCTCACCAAGGCCGTCCCCGCACCGCTGGTGTCCATCGTCATCCTCACCCTCATCACCATCGGCGCCGGCATCGCCGTCCCGACGGTCGGTGACAAGGGCGACCTCCCCTCCACCCTGCCCGTGCCCGGCCTGCCGGACATGCCGCTGACCCTGGAGGCCCTGGGCGTCATCGCCCCCTACGCCTTCGCCTTCGCCCTCGTCGGCCTGATGGAGTCGCTGATGACCGCCAAGCTGGTGGACGACATCACCGACACCCACTCGGGCAAGACCCGCGAGTCCATCGGCCAGGGCATCGCCAACATCGTGACCGGCTTCTTCGGCGGCATGGGCGGCTGCGCCATGATCGGCCAGACCATGATCAACGTGAAGGCCTCCGGCGCCCGCACCCGCCTGTCCACCTTCCTCGCCGGAACCTTCCTCCTCGTCCTCGTCGTGGTGCTCGGCCCCGTCGTCTCCGACATCCCGATGGCCGCCCTGGTCGCCGTGATGATCCTGGTCTCCGTCGCGACCTTCGACTGGCACTCCATCCAGCCGGGGACGCTGAAGCGGATGCCGGTCAGCGAGACCGTCGTCATGGCCGTCACCGTCGCCGTCGTCGTGGCCACCCACAACCTGGCCATCGGCGTGGTCGTCGGCGTCATCACCGCGATGGTCGCCTTCGCCCGCCGCGTCGCCCACCTCGCCGAGGTCTCCGGCGTCACCGACCCCGACGGCAAGCAGGCCGTCTACGCCGTCACCGGCGAGCTGTTCTTCGCCTCCTCCAACGACCTCGTCTACCAGTTCGACTACGCGAACGACCCCGACGACGTCGTCATCGACCTCTCCGACGCCCACATCTGGGACGCCTCCTCCGTCGCCGCGCTCGACGCCATCGAGACCAAGTACGCGGCCCGCGGCAAGAAGGTCACCATCATCGGCCTCAACAA
Source organism: Streptomyces marinisediminis (assembly GCF_026262575.1). Classification (GTDB taxonomy): domain Bacteria; phylum Actinomycetota; class Actinomycetes; order Streptomycetales; family Streptomycetaceae; genus Streptomyces; species Streptomyces marinisediminis. The sequence goes on along the minus strand of NZ_JAPKFL010000040.1, from coordinate 19,323 downwards.
GCCCAGCGCCGAGATGCACGACAAGCTCGCCGGCGAACTCACCAGCCACTGAACCCCCGCCCGCCCGCCGCGCCCGCCCCCACACCCGGCGGGCGGGGCGCGGCCCCCGGGGCCGTTGGCCGATCAGTGCGGCGATCCGTATCTGAGGGCAACCCCGCGGGAGGAGACGCTCGTTCGACCCGTCGCGCCCGCAAGGACCCCGCGGCCCCGTTCGGTCACGACCAGTCTTCCGCGACGCTGATGGCGTGGCTGGGGCAGAGCGACACGGCTTCGCGGGCCGAGGTCTCTTCCCCCTCGGGGACGGGGGTGACCAGCAGAATGACGCGGCCGTCGATGTCGTCCTGGCCGAAGAGGGCGGGTGCTGTGGCGACGCACATACCTGCCGAACAGCAGCGTTCCCTGTCGATGTGGATACGCACTGTTCCCCCTACCAGGTGACCGGCATGCGGGAGACTCCGTAGACGGCGGAGTCCTCCTTCATCACGACGTCGTGCAGGTCAGTGGGGGCCAGGTGGGGAAACGCGTCGAGGAGCATGCGGACGGCGACGGTGAGTTCCAGGCGGGCCAGGGCCTGGCCCAGACACTGGTGGACGCCGTAGCCGAACGCGATGTGACCGCGGGAGTCGCGGGTGTAGTCGATGGTGTGGGGGTCGGGGTAGACGGCGGGGTCGTGGTTGGCGCCTCTGGTGCCGATGAGGACGCCTTCCCCTTCGCGGATGACGATGCCGCCCAGGGGAACGTCGGCTGTGGCGAGACGGACCAGGCTGGACCTGACCAGGGAGACGTGTCGCAGGCTCTCCTCTACGGCGCCCTTCAGCAGGGCGGGGTCGTCGCGGAGTTGCTGCATGTGCGCGGGGCTCTGGAAGAGGCTCAACACGATCATGCTGATCATGTTGGCGGTGGTCTCGTGTCCGGCGATCAGCAGCAGGCGCGCCATGGCGACCACCTCTTCGTCGCCCATGTCGGCGGCGTCCTGCTGGGTGACGATGCGGGAGAGGGCATCGTCCCCGGGGCTGCGCCGCTTGCCTTCGGCCAGACCGCGGAGGTAGTCGCCCAGCGCGAGGAGCGCGGCGCCCGCCTCCTCCTCGGTGGCCGAAGTGGAGACAACGGTCTTCGACTGCTGCTGGAAGACTTCGTGGTCCTGGTAGGGCACGCCCAGCAGTTGGCATATCACCAGTGAGGGGAGTGGCAGCGCGAAGTGCTCGACCAGGTCGAGCGGCGGCCCCTGGGCCTTCATCCCGCTGATGAGATCTTCGGCGGCGGCGGTGATGCCGGGGCGCATCTTCTCGATGTTGTGCACGGTGAACATCGAGGTGAGCACGCGACGTAACACTGAGTGGCGTGGAGGATCTTCTCGCAGGAACGACAGGCCGCCCGGAGGAACCGCGGACGCGCGCGGGAAGCCGGGCAGTGAGTCGTCCGCCGAGAAGCGGGCGTCGCCGAGGACGGTGCGGGCGTGCTCGTGGGAGCGCACCAGCCAGGCGGGCCCGCTGATCAGCTCCACTCGAACGGGGGAGGTTCCTTGGGTGCTGAGGGAGTCGAGGTGGGGAATGACTGAGCCCGGCCTGTCGGTGGACATGGGAAGCGCCCCCTGGGGAAGTGGAGGAGGGGCCCTGGCTCCGCGGCCAACGTCCAGCACCAAGGCCCGAGGATTCGAGGGTGGGTATACCCGAACAGGGCGGCCCTTAGCCCCGATCGGCACGGGTTCTCGTGGTACCTGGGCTACCTGACCGGGCAGTGCCGGCTCGGCATGCGGTGTGCCGGGCCGGCGTGGAGATCCCCGCCGAGTGCGACCGCCAGTGGTGCGCCCACCAGGTAGCTCGGGAACGCCCCCGGGCACGTTTCGTCCGGGCGTCGGACGCCTTCCCCCGGTAGCCCGTGCGGCAGCCTGGGCCCCGGGCCCGCGCCCGGTCGGGCGCGTCGCCCCCGGTGGGTGGCGACGGCCGACTCTCCCGCCACGCCTCCGGTCGGCTCCCAACGGCGTGGCCCTTGTCCGCCCGCGCACTGCCTCGCGCACACGCGGCGGGCGCGGTTGCCGTGCCCAATCGATTGCGCCAGACGTTTGGGCGTGCCAACCTCGTTACCGGCGTGGCTCAAGTGCGCGCGGGCGCACCGCTGTTGGAGCCGCCGGGTCGGGGGTGGGTGTGGGACGGGAACCGGAGCCGACGCGGTGGCAGGCTTACCTCGGGGCCGAGGACGCGGGCCTGACGCCGCCGGCGTGGACGCGGGCGGCGGCGGTGGACGCCGAAGCGCCGACGGTGCGCACGGGGTTCGGGCCGTTCCGGATCGCGCACCGGCTGGGCGCGGGCGGGATGGGCGAGGTGTACCTGTGCGTCGCGCCCGACGGGGTGCTGGCGGCCGTCAAGTCGCTCCGGAGCGAGCTGCTCGGCGACGAGCGGATGCGCCGTCGGTTCGCCCGCGAGGTGCAGGCCGCGCGCCGCGTGCGCAGCCCGTTCGTGGTGCCGGTGACAGCCGCCGACGTCGAGTCGGCGGCGCCCTGGCTGGCCCAGGCCTTCGTGCCCGCCCCGGATCTGCGGCGCGTCGTCGACGGGCTCGGTCCGCTGCCCGAGAGCGCCGTGCGGGGGCTCGGCGCGGCGCTCGGGGAGGCGTTGGCCGGCATCCACGCGGCGGGGGTGATCCACCGCGACCTCAAGCCGGGCAACGTGCTGCTCACCGCGGACGGACCCCGGGTGATCGACTTCGGTATCGCCCGCACCGAGGGCAACACGCTCACCGCGGGGGAGGTGTGGGGGACGCCTGGCTTCATGTCCCCCGAGCAGCTCACCGGCGCGGGCCGAGTGACGGGCGCCGCCGACGTGTTCTCGCTGGGGGTGCTGCTGTGTTACGTGGCGACCGGACGGTTGCCGTGGCGCGGGCGGGGAGCGGCCGAGCTGCGGCGGCTCACGCTGGAGTGCCGCCCGGACCTGTCCGCGTTGGCGCCCGGCGTGCGGGAGACGGTCGCCGCGTGCCTCGCCCCGGTGCCCGCCGACCGTCCGGCCCCCGGCGAACTCGCCGCGCGGCTGGGGGTGGCCGCCGGTTCCTTCGCGCTGGACGGCCGGTCGCGCGCGGCCGTCGCGTCCTATGGGCAGGCGGTGCTGCGTGCGGTGCCGGACGCCCGCGCCCTCGGCGCCGTGCTGGACCGGGCCGCCGACCAGCGGCTGCGGGAGCGTGTCGCGCGGCTGCGGGAGCGTGCCGCGGCGGTGGCCGGAGCCGGTCCGACGCCGGGGACGGGCGGCCCCGCGCGGGGCGATGCGGTGGCGCTGCACCGGGCGTTCACGGAACTGGCGGAAGAGGCCGAGGAGTTCTACGGGGCCGAACACCCGGAGGTGTTCGCGCTGCGCGGCCAGGCCGCCCGCTGGGACGGGGAAGCGGGCGACCCGGCGCGTGCCGCCTTCGTACTGGCCCAGCTCGTGGAGTCCGCGGCCGTGGCGGTCGGCCCCGACAGCCCCGAGGCGCTGGAGCTGCGGCGGCTGCGCGCGGCGTGGCTGGCCCGCGCGGGCAGCCGGGAAGAAGCGCTCCTCCAGCAGCTCGACGTGCTGCGGCGCATGGCCGGGGCGCCCGCCGCGTGGCCGCCCGACGGGTGGGAGCTCGCCGCCGCACGCGCGGAACTGGCGGAGCTGTACGGGCGGGCAGGGCGGGTGAGGTCCGCTGCGGACGAGTACGCCCGGCTGCTCGCGGCGGTCTCCCCGCCCGCGACGCGGGACGAGCACGAACGCGTGGGGGAGTGGCGGCACCAGCAGGCGTACTGGACGCACCACTTCGACGCCCCGCGCGCCGTCGAGCGGTTCCGGTCCCTGTACCGGGACTGCGGGCGGCGGCTGGGCCCGGGGCACGGCCTCACCCTGGCGGCGCTGGAGGGGCAGGGGTACGCGCTCGACGCGGCGGGGGACCCGCGGGCGGCGCTGCGCGTCTACGCGGAGCTGCTGCCCCGCGCGTGCGCGCGCTACGGGGCGGACGGCCTGGAGGCGCTACAGGCCCGGGCGAGCCTGGCCGGTCTGACGGGCGACGCCGGTGACGCGGCCGGGGCGGCCGAGCTGTACGCCGAGGTCGTCGAGTCCGCGGTCGCCCGCTGGGGAGAGGCGCACCCACGGCTCGCGCCGTGGAGCAGGCAGGCGAAGGTCTGGCGCAGGCGTGCGGCCGAGCAGGCCGGCCGGCCCGGCACGGGAGGTTCTCCGCTGCCCGGCCCGCGAGCGCGGGCGGGAGACCCGGAACCACCGCGGAGCCGGACGGCGGCCGGACGGCCCGGAACCGGTGCGCCCGGCCCCCACCACACCGGCGGCCCGTCCCCGGCGACGGACCGCGGCCCACGGACGACCGCACCCGACACGAGGAGAAGCAGCATGAGGTGGAGGTTCGGCCGACGCGGGAAGGGGCCGGCGACCCGCCGCGCGCGGGCCACGGCGCCCGCACCACGGCCACCGGCGGCGACGATCGGCGACGTCCTGGAGACGGTGCACCCGGTCTTCCTGCCGCCCGACCGCTTCCCGCGCCGGTTGGAGCGCGTCAACCGGCAGCTCCTGCCCGGGCTGAAGTCGGCCCTGGCGATACGGCGCGGAGACGACGTCTCCTTTCCCGAGCCCGACCAGTTCTCCCTCGACGAGCTGGAGCGGCTGTGGGGTGCCGCGATCCGGAACGTGTCCCAGCTCGAAGGGGTGCGTTCGACGCGTACCGAAACCGGCGACGGGGACGTGATCGTGGAGCTGTGGCACCCGGACGACGTCTTCGTCGCCTCGCGCGCGGCAGTCCTCGACTGGCTGCCGACCGCCCTGTTCGGCGACCCGGCGCCGGAGGCGATCCTGTTGTGCGTGCCGCGGATGGGCGACCTCCTGGCCGCCCCCGCCCGGTCGGCCACGGTCACCGACCTCGCCGGCACCCTCACCCGGGTCGCGGCCGATCTCCACGCGGGAGCGGGCAACCCCGCCCGAGCCGTCTCGCCCGACGTGTACCTGGTCACCCGCGGCCTCCAGGCACAGCGCGTCGGCCGTATGGTGAACGGCCGGGTCGTGGTCGGCGGGGAGCTCCTCGACGCGCTGACCGGCCGCTGACCCGCCCACCGGCCGGAACCAGGGGCCCCAGGGCGCGCCACGGCGAGCCCGGCCCCGGCGGCGTGGGCGCCGGGCGCAGGGGCTGCGCGACAATGGGGCCCGGCGGAACGGCGCGAGGAGGCGGCAGCCCGCCGGTACGTCCGCTCCGGTGGTGGGAAGGGGGTCCGTATGGGCGGTTCGGTGACGCTGCGGGGGATCGCGGACCGGCTGGGGCTGCACGTCTCCACGGTGTCGCGGGTGCTGCACGGCCCCCCGGCCGCGCGCGAGCGGGCGGCGTCGGCGGAGACCGCGGGGCGTATCCGGGAGTTGGCCGCGGAGCTGGGCTACCGGCCCAACCCCCACGCGGCGAGCCTGCGGACCCGTCGGAGCAACCTGATCGGGGTGCTCTTCCCGCGCATGTCCGAGGTCGTGGTCGCCACGATCTACGAGGGCATCGAGGAGGAGGCCACAGCGCGTGGCTACTCCACGTTCGTCACGAACACGCACGACGACCCGGACACGCAGCGCGAGCGGATCGCCATGGTGCTCGGCCGCCGCGTGGACGGGCTGATCGTCGGTGACGCGCACCTGGACGGCGCCGCCCTGACCGACCCGGCGCTGCGGGGCACGCCGTTCGTCCTGGTCAACCGCCGCAGCTCGGCGGAGTACCCCGCGGTGACCTGCGACGACCACCTGGGCGGGCGGCTGGTGGCCGAGCACTTCCTCGCGCTGGGGCACCGGCGGGTGGCGGTGATCGCGGGCGAGCCGTTCGCCAGCACCGGTGCCGACCGCACCGCCGGGTTCGTCGCGCGCTACCGGCAGGCCGGCCTCCCGCTGCCGGACCACGCCGTGCGGCACTGCGCCTTCGACACCCGTGGCGGCCGCGCGGCGGCCACCGCGCTGCTCGGCGCCGCCGAACGCCCCACCGCGCTGTTCGCCGTCAACGACCTCGCGGCCATCGGCGCGATGGGCGCGGCGCGCGACCTCGGGCTGCGCGTCGGCGCGGACGTCGCGCTGGCCGGCTTCAACGACATCCCGGTCTCGGCGGAACTACCGGTACCGCTGACCAGCGTCCGCTCACCGATGGCAGGGCTCGGGAGGGCCGCCGTCCAGCAGTTGCTGCGCCGGCTCTCCGGCGGCCCGGCGGAATCCCAGCGGCTCGCCCCCGAACTCGTCGCCCGCGCCTCCAGCACCGAACCCCGCGGGCCCGCGGCGGACTGAGCGCCGCCCGGCGGCGCGAGCACGGAGGTGGCCTCGCCGACGCCCCGGCGCGGCACGCCCTCCCGGGACGCGGAGCGAGCGCAGCGCCGCCGGGGCCGCTCGCCGGAATTCCCCTCCTGAAGCCGGGGGCCGAACCCCATTCGGGCGAACGCCTCCGGTAATGACAAAGGGCAAGGAGAGAGAAACCGCTCCTTGCCACTCTTAACTTATAGCGCACCGGGGGGCTTGCGGCAAGGCCCGGATTGTGGCGCAGAATGACCGGCCAGAGCGGGAAGCCGCGGAATGACGAAACCGCGCCATGCGCGCGTCGTCGTCGACGTACGGGTCGCCGCACGGAGAGTTCCAGGACCGGCGTGGCCGCGGCCTGGGTCGGCCGTGGACCGGCGACTCCGTGAGCTCGCACGACGCGCCGACCACGGGGGCGACGCGCCACGAGCCGGTGGTCGACCGTCCCGACGCGGAAAGCCACGCCCGGAATTCACGGCGGGCCGCACGCGTGGAGCGGGGCCCGCGGGGGCGAACGAAAAGCGAGAGGCCCGGATCGGGCCGAAGAAAAGGATGCGCGAATGCACAGTGGTGGACGGATGCACAGTGGTGGGCGGACGGGCCGTTACGTGCTGGACCTCCGGGAGATCGACCGGACGCAGGTCGCGGTCGCCGGCGGCAAGGGCGCGCACCTGGGGGAGCTGTCGCGCATGAACGGCGTGCGCGTGCCGGCCGGCTTCTGCGTGACGACGGACGCCTTCCGGCGGATCTTGGAGGACGCGCCGTCGATCGGGAGCCGCCTGGACGAGCTGTCGCGCCTGGACCCGGACGACCGGGAGGCGATCCGCACGCGCAGCGCGGAGATCCGGCGGACCGTCGAGGGGATCGCCGTCCCCGACGAGGTGGCGGCGGCGATCGGCGGCGCGCTCCTGCGGTGCGGTGAGCGGGCCGCCTACGCCGTCCGGTCGAGCGCGACGGCGGAGGACTCGCCGGGGGCCTCCTTCGCGGGTCAGCAGGACACGTACCTGAACGTCGTGGGTCCGGCGGCGGTCCTGCGGCATGTCGTCCTGTGCTGGGCCTCGCTGTTCACCGAACGGGCCGTGGCCTACCGCCTGCGGAACGGCTTCGACCAGCGGCAGGTCCACATGGCCGTGGTCGTGCAGCGGATGGTCTTCCCGCGGGCGTCCGGCGTCCTCTTCACGGCCGACCCCGTCACCTCCGACCGGAAGGTCACGTGTGTGGAGGCCGGTTTCGGGCTCGGTGAGGCCCTGGTCTCCGGCCTGGTGAACCCCGACGTCTACCGGGTGCGCGACGGCGAGGTCGTCGCCAGGACGGTCGTCACCAAGCAGCGCGCCGTCCACGCCTCGCCCGCAGGCGGAACGCGGCCGCGGCCGATCGACGCGGCGTGGCAGGACCGGCCCGCGCTGACGGACGCGCAGGTGGTGCGGCTCGCGCGGCTGGGCCGACGGATCGAGGCGCACTTCGGCCGCCCGCAGGACGTCGAGTGGTGCCTGGTCGACGACGACTTCCGGATCGTGCAGAGCCGGCCGATCACCACGCTGTTCCCCGTCCCGGAGGTCGGTGACCGGGCCAACCACGTCTACGTCTCCGTCGGTCACCAGCAGATGATGACCGACGCCATGCGGCCGCTGGGGCTCTCCCTGTGGCAGATGACGACGCCCCGCCCGATGTGCGAGGCCGGCGGGAGGCTGTTCGTCGACGTCACCGAGCGGCTGGCGTCGCCGACGAGCCGCGCCGACGTCCTCCAGGCCCTCGGGAGCTCCGACCCCCTGATCCGGGACGCGCTGGAGACCGTGCTCGCACGCGGCGACTTCGTCCGGACCCGCCCGGACGAGGGCCCCGGCGAGCCCGACCCCGCCGCCGCGCCGGCCCCGGTCGAGACCGATCCGGCCCTCGTCACCGCGCTGATCGCGCGCGGCCAGGCCTCCGTCGCCGCGTTGCGGCGCGCCGTCCGGACGAAGTCCGGGAGTGCCCTGCTCGACTTCATCCGGGCCGACGTCCGGGAGCTGAAGCGCCTTCTGTTCGACCCGGAGAGCCTGCGGGTGGTCACGGCGGGGATGGAGGCGACGTGGTGGCTCAACGAGCGGCTGCGGGAGTGGCTGGGCGAGAGGAACGCGGCCGACACGCTCGCGCAGTCCGTCCCCCACAACGTCACCTCGGAGATGGGGCTGGCGCTCCTCGACGTCGCGGACGCGATCCGGCCGCACCCGGACGTCGTCGCCTTCCTGCGCGACGCCGAGGACGACGGCTTCCTCGACCAACTGACCGGGGTCGACGGCGGACGGGAAGCGCGCGACGCCATCACGGCCTACCTCGACACGTACGGCATGCGCTGCGTCGGAGAGATCGACATCACCAGGCCGCGCTGGAGCGAACGCCCCACCATGCTGCTGCCCATGCTCCTCTCCCACGTCGAGAACCTCGACCCGGGCGCCGCCGAGCGCCGCTTCGCGCGCGGGCGGCAGGAGGCGCGGCGGAAGGAGGAGGAACTGCTGGAGCGGCTGCGGGCCCTGCCGGACGGAGAGCGGAAGGCCCAGGAGACCCAGCGGATGATCGACCGCCTCCGGACGTTCACCGGCTACCGCGAGTACCCGAAGTACGGCATGGTCAGCCGCTACTTCGTGTACAAGCGGGCCCTGCTGGACGAGGCCGGGCGCCTCGTGCGCGCCGGTGTACTCCGGGAGCGGGAGGACGTCTTCTACCTGCGGTTCCAGGAGCTCCACGACGCCGTGCGCACGCACCGGGTCGACCAGGAGCTGATCCGCCGGCGCAAGGAGGCGTTCAGGTCCCACCAGGCACTCACGCCGCCGAGGGTGCTCACGTCGGACGGCGAAGCCCTCACCGGGGCGTACCGACGCCGCGACCTGCCAACCGGCGCGCTGGCCGGCCTCCCCGTCTCCGCCGGGACCGTGGAAGGGCGAGCCCGAGTCGTCCTGGACATGACGCAGGCCGCTCTCGAACCGGGCGACATCCTGGTCACGGCCCACACGGACCCGAGCTGGTCGCCCCTGTTCGTCGCGGCCGCGGGCCTGGTGACGGAGGTCGGCGGCCTGATGACCCACGGGGCGGTCGTCGCACGGGAGTACGGCCTGCCGGCCGTCGTCGGGGTGGACCGCGCCACCCAGCTCATCCAGGACGGCCAGCGGATCCGCGTGAACGGAACGGACGGATACCTCGAACCCCTCCCCCCGACCTGACCCCCGCACCCCACGCCGCCCCGCCCCCGCGACGGGCACGCCGTAACCCGGGCCCGGCACGGGGAAGCGTGAGCAGACGAACGACCAGCCCGGGCCGCGATCACGGCACCCCGAGCCCTTCCCCCGGCAGCCGAGCCCGGGGCGCGCCCCACGGCCGGTGCCGGCGGTGGAGGCCGAACCGCCGGCCGGTTGCACCAGGCCGCTCGCCCTCGCGTCAGGGGCGCGAGAATGCGGGCAGGGTGAGGGCCGAATGGGCCGGGCGCCCCGTCGTGGCGGGCAGGGCGCTGAGGTCGCGCAGCATGTCGTTGCGCCGCGCCAGGGCCCGGGGTGTGGTCGGGAAGAGGGCGGCGTCGCCCTCGCCGACCTGGTCCTGGTTCACGGTCACGAACCCACGGGTGTGGCGTTCGTACGCGGCGAAGCCGGCGGCGTGGTCCCGGTCGGCCAGCGAACCGGCGAGCATGTACGCGCCGACGAGCGCGAGGCTGGAGCCCTGTCCGGTGAGGAACGAGGGCGCGTACGCGGCGTCGCCCACCAGCGCGGCCCTGCCGCGGGACCAGCGGGGCATGCGGATCTGGCTGACACCGTCGAAGAACAGGTCGTCCGCGTCGCGCAGGGCGGCGAGCATGCCCGGGACCTCCCACCCCGCGTCGGCGAACACCGTGGCGACCAGGTCCCGTCGGGCTTCCGGGTCCCGGATCGCGTCGAAGGGCGGCTCCCGGTGGGCGAAGGTCAGAAGGGCGTGCACCTCGTCGTCCTCCCCCGCGGCGTAGAGCGCCGCGGCCCTGCCCGGGGTGTTCCACATCACGGTCTTGTGGGAGAGCCCGAGGGTGTTGCGCATGGTGAATCCGGCGAAGGAGTAGCCGAGGTACCGGTGGAAGCGCTCCTCGGGGCCGAACAGGAGGTGCCGGGTACGCGAGTGCAGGCCGTCCGCACCGAACACCATGTCGAACCTGCGCCCGCCGCCTCCGCGGAAGGTGACGTCGACCCCGTGGCCGGTCTGGTCGAGGGTGTCGACGGAGTCGTCGAACAGGAACTCCACGTCGTCACGGACCGCCGCGTGGAGAGCGCCGGTCAGGTCTCCGCGCCGCACCTCCAGGTCCCGTCCCGCGACGCCGCCGGTGACGGCGTGCGGGTGGAGCTAGGCCACTTCGCCGCCGTCTCCGTCGAGGAAGGTCAGCCGACGCAGGTCGATGTGCGCGTCGCGGAGTTCCGGCAGGATTCCCATCCGCTGGACGACGTCGAGCGCGGTGCCGCGCACGTCCACGGGGTAGCCACCGCTGCGCGGAGTGGGCGCCTTCTCGACCACCGTGACGGCGAATCCGCAGCGGTTCAGCCAGAACGCGAGTGCCGGCCCCGCGACGCCGGCACCGGAGATCAGCACCGTGCGCCTCGGCGTCGTACGGACGTTTCGCCACAGGCCGGTGTGGGTCATTCCTTGACTCCCTTGTCCATCGTGCGGGAAACGAGCAGGGCCAGTGCCGTGACGGCGCCCGCGATGACGAAGCCGGTGACGAAGGCCGATTCGGCCGGGACGCCCGACCCGGGAGGGGTCCCGGCGGTGAGGATCGCGCCACCGAGCTGCGCGCCCACGGCGTAACCGACGACGCGGGTGACCAGCACCAGGCTGGTGGCGATGCCGGTGTCCCCGGGATCGACGGAGATGGCGGTGCTGGTCACCATCGCCGTCACGCACAGGCCGTTGGCGAGCGAGATCGCCGCCTTGGCGATGACGAGGTGCCAGCTCTCGGTGTGCACCGTCGCCACGGCGAACAGGGCGGCGGCCATGAGGACGATCCCGGCGGTGACCACGGCACGCGAGCCGAAACGCCGTGCCCCGATGCCGCTGAGCGGCCCCGCCAGCGTCGCGGCCACGGTGGCCGGGAGGAGGAACAAGCCGATCTCGGTGGCGCTGGCCCCGAAGCCGTACGCGTCGGCGGGCACCGCGAACAGTTGCGGGACCAGGTAGACGGCCAGCGAGGTGCCGACGCAGACCACGAACGTCAGCACGGACGACTTGCACATCGCGGGCCGTGCCAGCAGCCGCAGATCGATCATCGGCGAGGCCGCACGGCGCTCGGCGGCGATCCACCCGGTGACGAAGGCGGCCAGCAGCACGACGAGGGCGCCGAGCATGAGTGGCCGCGAGCCGAGGTCGGGCGCCAGGGAGAGCACGAGCATGAGCGTCATCAGCGTGCCGCTCAGGAGCAGAAGGCCGGGCCAGTCGAGCCCGACGGCCTCCGACCGGCCCGGCGGATCAGGCGGCATCAGCCGGTTCAGCACGACGGTGGACGCGATGACCGCGAACGTGGGCAGCGCGAACATCCAGTGCCGGGACAGCCCTTCCGCCACGGGCCCGGCCGACAGCGTGCCCCCGACGAACAACCCGCTGACCACCCCGATGGCCACCTTCGCCTCTCCAGCGGGGAGGTGTTTGCGCACCAGGATGAACGACAGGGGCAGCGCGCCCACCATCGCTCCCTGCAGGACCTGACCGAGCAGCAGCACGGGCAGGTTCGGCGCCAGGGCGGACACCAGGCCGCCGACCGAGACCACCGCCATCAGCCGGATCAGGACGCGTTTCCCGCCGTAGCGGTCGCCGAGCCTGCCCGCGACCGGTGTGATGAGCGCGCCGGTGATGAGGAGCACGATGCCGAGCAGCGCGCCTTCGGCCGGACTCATGCCCAGCTCGCGTTGCAGGAGCGGGAGCGTCGGCGCCACCACCGACTCCAGGGCACCCGTGGCGACTGCCAGCATGCCGAGGGCCCCGAGAGCGGCTTTCCCGATGCGGACCGGGGGTGCCGTGGGTGCCGTGGTCACGGACATGGACGTCCTTTCCATGCTTGCCGGACGAGTGGGAGATCGGTCGCACGCACGCGCTACGACCAGCGGCGCAGGGCCGCCCGCGCGGGCAGCGTGACCGCGAGCAGCGCCAGGCCGACGGCACCGGCCGCGAAGGCGCCGTACACGAGCGGGGGCACGTACGGGGCTTCGCCGGTCAGGCCGCGCATCATCGGGATCAGCGTGGCCGCGGCGATCGCGGAGCCGAGAACCACGCCGACGGCGGCCACCAGCAGGCCCTCCCAGCGGAGCATCCGCAGCACCTGCCGCCGCGTGGAGCCGACCAGGCGCAGCGTGCCCAGCTCGCGGCGGCGGTCGAGGACCGTCATCACCAGCGTGTTGACGGCGGCGACGGCGGCGAAGCCGCCGAGAACCGCGGCCATGGTGTGGTTGGCCCAGGCGCCCACCTCCGCGTCGAGACCCCGCTCGGTGGCGTGGCCGGAGGCGTCGGTGACATCGCCCAGGGCGGTCAGCGACTCGCCCGAGCCACCGCGCACCAGCAGCGTGCCGTCGAAGCCCGACGTGACGTGCCCGGCCAGGGAGGCCCGGTCCATGGTCACCGCCGCGAGGCCGAGCCCCCGGCCGTAGACGGCCACGACCTCGGGACGCGCCTCGGTGCCGTCGGGGAGGTGGAGCGCGAGCCGGTCGCCCACGCCGACGTCCGCCGAGGCCGCCAGGGTCTTGTCGACGGCGATACGGCCTTCGCCGAGGCCGTCCAGGCTGCCCTCGCGTACGTCCAGGTCCTGCACCTTCGCGAGCTGGGCGCCGGAGCCGGTGACGCCCTGGGCCGCCGCGGCCTGCAACGACGCGAACTCGCCGGAGCCGACCGGTACCAGCACCCGGGTGTGCAGCAGGCCGACGGCCGCCGCCACGCCCGGTGCCCGGGCGGCGCGCTCTGCCGCGTCCACCGGCAGCCCGGCCGGGTCCGTGACCACGTGGTCCGCGGTGATGCCCGCGCGGAGCTGCTGGTCGGCGACGTGGCTCTCGCTCGTAGGGGTGAAGACGAGGGTCGAGGAGAACGCCATGGCGAGCGCGATCGGGGTGATCGCGGCGGCGAGGCGGCGGGCGTTGGCACGGGAGTTGGCGGCCGCGAGCGAGGCGGCCGGGCCCGCGCCGCGCAGCGGGAGCCCGAAGAGGCCCGCGCACAGCCGCGCCACCGGCGGGCCGAGCAGCGCGACGGCGAGCATGAAGAGCATGACGACGCCGAGGGCGGCGCCGGCCGCGTCATTCCCCGAGGAGCCGGCGGAGACACCGGTGAGGACCGCGCCGCCGACGAGGGCGCCCAGGCCCAGCGCGGTACGGACCACACTTGGCCGCAGCCGCTCCACGGACGCCTCGGCGAGCGCCTGCCCCGGCTTGGTCTTCGCGGGCCGGCGCCCGGCCGTCCAGCCGGCGCCGAGCGCAGTGAGCACGCCGGTGCCGACGGCGATGAGGAGGGGAACCCGGAGACGTGCAGGTCCACCGCCGCCGGGACCGCGCCCCGGCCCTGCAGTTGCCCGAACCACCAGTGCGCGAGCCCGACGCCGGGCAGACAGCCGACGAGCCCGGCGAGCGGCGCGACGAGCAGCGCCTCGGCGGCGACCGTGCGGCGGATCTGCCGCGGGGTGGCGCCGACGGCGCGCAGCAGCGCGAACTCGCGGGCCCGCTGGGCGACCGACAGGGCCACGGTCCCGGCCGCGGTGAAGACGGCGACGAGGGCGGCGACGCCGCCGAAGGAGCCGCCGAGTCCGAAGAGCGTCACCTTGGCATAGGCGAGGCCCGGGGCCTCGACGGCACCGCGGTCGTCGCCGGTGTGCACCTCGGCGCCGGAGCCGGCCAGGGCCTTCCGCACGGAGTCGGCGAGGGCGTCGGCGTCGGTGCCGTGTTCCGCCAGCACGGCGATGGCGTCCGCCTTGCCGGGGTGACCCGCGAGGGTCGGGGCTTGGGCGTCGGCGAATTAGGCGGTGGGGCCTGCGGCACCGGTGTTCCGGGCGGTGTCCGCGGGCCCGGCCTCGGCGACGCCCGCGACGCGGAAGTCCCGCTGCCCGGCGGCGGTCACCAGCGCGACGGTGTCGCCCACGGCGACCCTCGCGGCGTGCGCCGTCCCCGCGTCGAGCACGACTTCGCCCCCGCGGGGCGCGGAACCGGTGGTCAGCGCGGTGCCGGTGAAGGCGTGCGAGCCCCATCCGTGCGCGGTGAGCGCCCCGCCGGGGACGGGCAGTCCGCGGGAGTCGGCCCGGCGGTCCGCCGCGTCGTCCGCCGTGCGGACCGGGAAGGTGAAGTCCGGGCCGGCGGTGGCCGCGCCCGGCGCCTCGGCGGCCTTCCTCGCCAACCCGGCGTCCACCCGCGCCGTGTCCGGCAGCGGGACCGCCTCCTTCTCGCGGTCCTCGCCGCTGCCCGTGACGACGTACTCGTGCTGGTCCGCCGCCGCGACGACCGGCGCCTCCGCGTACCGCTGCGGCGGCACGGACGCCCGCAGGCCGGTCTCCAGCAGGATGCCGCAGGCCGAGACGATCAGCGCGGACATCAGCAGCGCGACGAAGGTCCCCGCGAAGGACGCGGGCCTGAAGCGGACGGCCGCGCGGGCCAGACCGCCTGGCAGCACCCTCACGCCGCGGCCCCCGCCATCGCGCCCGCGTCGGCGCCTGCGTCGGCGTCGGCGTCGGCCGTCTGGGCGGTACGGGCGGTACGGGCGGTACGGGCGGTTCGGGCGGTGAGCGCCGACATCCGCGCCGCGATCTGGTCCGCCGTACCGCCGCCGATGCCGTCGGCGAAGGCGCCGTCGGCGAGGAAGAGCACGCGGTCCGCCCACGCGGCGGCGGCCGGGTCGTGCGTGACCATCACGACGGTGGCGCCGAGGTGGTCGACGGCGTGCCGGAGCAGGCCGAGGGCCTCGGTGGCGGTGCCGGTGTCGAGGGCGCCGGTGGGTTCGTCGGCGAAGACCACGTCCGGGCTGGTGACCAGGGCGCGGGCGACGGCCACGCGCTGCTGCTGGCCGCCGGAGAGCTCGCCGGGTCGGCGCCGCGCCATGCCGGCGAGCCCGACCCGGTCCAGCACCGCGGACGCCCGGCCCCGGTCCTGGCGCTGCCCGGCCAGGCGCAGGGGCAGCAGCACGTTCTGCTCCACGGTGAGCGACGGCAGCAGGTTGAACGCCTGGAAGACGAAGCCGAGGCGACTGCGGCGAAGCTCGGTGAGCTCGTTCTCGCTCATCCCCGTGATCTCCGTACCGCCCAGGCGCACGGACCCCGCCGACGGCCGGTCGAGTCCGGCCGCGCACTGCAGGAAGGTGGACTTGCCGGACCCGGACGGGCCCATGACCCCGGTGAACGTGCCGCGGGGCAGCACGAGGTCGACGCCCGCGAGGGCGTGCACGGAGCCCTCGCCGCGGCCGTACCGCCGCCGGACACCGCGCAGTTCGACCGCGAGACCGGGTGTGGCGGCCGGGACCTCCGACCGGTCGTCCGCCTTCTGCCGCCTGCCGCTGCGTAGCCTCATGTTCCGCCCTTTCGCGCTCTTCTCGTGCGATCGGGTGGAGTGTGCGGGGGCGGCTGCGCGCCGGGCGTCATACCCGGGAGCCAATGTGGAGGTGCTACCCCGGTACGGGGCGGCGGAGGGCCCCGGCCCTGTCCCGCCCCGCCGGCGGCGTGCCCGGCCCCCTCCCGGGACGCGGGGGGCCGGGGAGGGGCCCGTCCCTACTCGCCCGGGGCCACCAGCCCCGATTCGTACGCGAGGACCACCGCCTGGGCGCGGTCGCGCAGGCCGAGCTTGGTGAGGACGCGGCTCACGTGCGTCTTCACCGTCTGCTCGGCCAGTACCAGGATCTCCGCGATCTCCCTGTTGGACCGGCCGCGGGCCACCAGGGTGAGGACCTCGGTCTCGCGCTCCGTCAGGGCCTTGAGCCGCAGCGCGGGCTTGCGCCGGGCGGCGGGACGCTGCCGGGCGAAGTCCGCGATGAGGCGGCGCGTCACGGAGGGGGCGAGCAGCGCGTCGCCCGAGGCCACGACGCGGACCGCCGCGATGAGGTCGGCCGGCGGCGCGTCTTTCAGCAGAAAACCGCTCGCGCCCGCCCGCAGCGCCTCGTAGACGTAGTCGTCGACGTCGAACGTGGTGAGCATCAGGACGCGCGGCCGGTGCGTCACGCCCGGCCCGGGCTCCAGGAGGCGTCGCGCGGCCTCGAGGCCGTCCATCTCCGGCATGCGCACGTCCATCAGCACGACGTCGGGACGGGTACGCCGGCTCAGCTCGACGCCCTGCGCACCGTCGGGGGCCTCGCCCACCACGTCGATGTCGCTCTGGGCGGCCAGCAGCGCGGCGAAGCCGGCCCGCACCATGGCCTGGTCGTCGACGATGATGACGCGCGTCGTCACGTGAGGTCCCCTCCGGTCAGCGGTAACTGTGCGGCGACCCGGAAGCCGCCGCCCGGCAGCGGCCCCGTGTCGAGGGTGCCGCCGGCGAGCCGCACCCGCTCGCGCATGCCGACGAGACCCTGCCCGGTGCCGCCCTTCTCCAGCGGCGCGGCGGGCGGCCTGGGCGGCGGCCCGTTCACGACGAGGACGGTGAGCCGCGCGCTGCCCTCCGCACCGGACCGTGACACCGACACCTGCGTCGGAGCACCCGGCGCGTGCCGCACCACGTTCGCGAGGGCCTCCTGGACGATGCGGTACGCGGCGAGGCCCACGGCGTCGGTCACGTCGGCGTCGCAGGGGGTGAACTCCACCGGTACGCCCGACCGCCCCGTCGCCTCCACCAGTTGCCCGATCCGGCTCAGGCCCGGCTGGGGCGCGAGCTCGCCGTGCCCGTCCTCGTTCCGCAGCACGCCGAGGATCCGCCGCATCTCGCCGAGCGACTCGCGCGCGGTCGCCGCGATGGACGTGAACTCCTCCCCGACGTCCGGCGGCAGCCCGTCGAGGCGGTACGCCGCGCTGTCCGCCTGCACCGTGATGACGGACATGTGGTGCGCCACCACGTCGTGCAGCTCGCGCGCGATGCGGGCGCGTTCCTCCAGCAGCGTCCGCCGGTCACGCTCGGCCTCGCTGATCGTCTCCTGCTCGGCCAGCCTGCGCTGCGCCTCGTACCGCTCGCGGAGCGCACCGGCGAGCAGGAGCGTGACGCCGCTGAGGATGGTGAGCAGGGTGCTTTGGGCGCTCGCGCCGCCCGGCACGACGAACAACAGGCCGACGTTGGCCCCCGCCGTCGCCAGCCACACCAGCAGCAGCGTCCGGCGCGACTCGCGCAGGCCGAGGGCGAGACTGAGGCCGATGTACCCGACGATCTCCATGGGCGGGAACGGCCACAGGTGCCGCTCGTCCAAGTCGAGGGTGAGCAGGGCGAGCGCCCCGGCCACGTCCGCGACGAAGATCACGTACCAGGCCCGCAGCGGCCTGACGACGGCGAGCAACAGCGGTGCCGTCTGCGCGACGGCCAGCGCGCTCGCGACGCCCACGTGCAGGCCGTAGTCGGCGCTGAGCACCTGGATGGTGGTGGGCAGCAGGGCGACACACAGCACGAACGCCACGCCCCACGGCAGCAGCCGCACCCACCGACGCGAAGCCCCCGCGAACAGCGCGCGCGGAGGTTCCTCCTCTGCTGGCGTCATGAGCCCCACCCTATGGGGGACTTCGACGCTGAGCGGCGCGGAGGTGAACGCGGGCTCGGGGCGTGACGCGGCCGCCGGCCCCTGCCCTCGGCGGCGGCGCGGCGCCGGGCCACGGGCAGCCCCTTCCCGGCGACCTGCACGACGTGGAAACGGCCGACCACGACGCCGTCGTACGAAAGCCCGGCGCGGACGGCCACGGCGGGTGGCGGACATGCCGACGGCCCCGTGCTGGATGTCGTGGCGCCAGGTCGGCGGGGTGGCGGCCGGCCAGGCGAGCTCGTCCGCGAGGGTCCGGCCCTCGGCTGCCCGAGCAGGCCACCGGTGCCGAGGGCGTCGACGAAGCCGGTGTGCCACCGACCGCACCCACTGCTCACCGCAACCACCCCGCAGGCACGGGGAGCACGGACTGAGGGCGTCTACGATCTACCCTCCAAGGGGACCACCCCCGCAGGCGCGAGGAGCACCGGGCAGGGGAGACGAAGGATGGATATCGACAGCGCGGCCTTGGTCGTGGTCGACATGCAGAACGGCTTCGTGAATCACCACAGCCGCCATGCCGTTCCCGCGGTCTCGGACGTGGTGACCCGATGGGCCGCCGCCGACCGACCGGTGATCTTCACCCGTTACTTCAACCACCCCGGCAGCCCATACGAGCGGTTCTTCCAGTGGCACCGCCTCCAGGCACCACCCGAGACCGACATCGTCCCGGAACTCGATGACCACGCCGCCCGGGCTCACGCGGTCATCGACAAGACCGGCTACACACTGTTGACCTCACAGGCCGCTGACCTGATCCGTCAGGCCGGGTGGACTGACCTCGTCTTCTGCGGGATCGCCACCGAGAGCTGCGTACTCAAGTCCGCAGCCGACGCCTTCGAGCACGGCTACGCACCCTGGATCGTCACCGACGCCTGTGCGAGCGACGCCGGTCCGGGCGTCCACGACGCCGGACTCGTCGTGGCGCGTCGCCTGATCGGTGAAGGGCAGCTCGTCACGAGCAAGGACGTGATGCGGCAACTCCCCGCGCCCGAGGGGACGGCGATGCTGGAATAGCCCCATGGCTGTGACACCGCCCCGCACCAGTTCGGTCGGCCCCCTGGACGCCGACCTGATCATCATCGGTGGAGGTCCAGCCGGTTGCGCCGCCGCCCGCATGGCCGCGAGCGTGGGCATGGGCTCTGTCCTGATCGAGCGGGAAGCCCTGTGCCGCAACCTCTACCGCGTCCCGGCGCTGGGAAACGTCCTTGGGGGCTACACCAGCGGCCCGGAGCTGGCCGACGCCATCGCTGCCGAGCTGATGAGCACGGAACGGTGCCGCCTTGAACTTGGTCGGCACGCCACCGAAGTGCGAGCCCACGACGATCACGTCACCGTAACCATGGACGGCGGCATCCGGCTGACCGCTCCAGCTTGGCTTGCGGCAGCGGTCGAGGGCACCGCTCTAGGAGAGCGGCTAGTGTCG
>NZ_JAPKFL010000004.1 GCF_026262575.1 Streptomyces marinisediminis | reverse complement strand
GCTCTACGCCGATGCCGCCATCCCGCATTTCTGGCGCCTCGAGTTCGACCCGGCTCCGATGCTCGCCATCTACGAGTGGGAAGCCGGCCGGTACGTGGAGCGGACGACCGTCCTCGCGGGCGTGACCACACGCCTGGACGCCCCGTTCCCCATCGCAATCGACCCTGCCGCGCTCTCCCGGCAGTAGATGCGGTTCGACGGCAACGCCGACGGCAACCGGGCCCGCCAACGGCATACACCAGCGGACTTCCACGGACATACGGATTGGCACTGACCTGCAGAAACGCAGGTGATAAGCCCTTTCCCTCCACACGTACTATGTGCTGGCTGGGCAGACTCCGGTCCTCGTTCATAACAGCAACTATGATGTCCCATCCGGCTCTCTCCAAGGGAAAAGCTCGCGCAAAAGTTGCGGCTGGAGTCGGCGAACTCGCCCTTCACCGAGAGTGGCCAGCTAACGCCTGATGCGATCTCCGGTTCCAGATTGGCGATGCCTGGAACGAAAATGGGGAACAAGGAACTTCGATATCGATTCGCAGAACGCGGAGGTGCTTCACAGTGGGGCAAGTACAGCACCAAGACGAATCAAAGCCCGTAGGGTGATTATCAAGTGCACTACTACATGAACCGAGTATCTGGCGAGGTCATGTGCGACTACGACTACAAGGTCGTCATGAACCGCAGAGGGGGCGCCCCGTGAAAGTAAGGTTCACCGGCGTCGAAGGTCATGAGCAGAGTGTTCGCCAGGGGGCGGATGTCCTGCGTCAAGGGCAGGTGTACGTGATCCTTGAGGCGTATTGTCAGGTGGACGGACCGAACTACTTCAGGATCGAGTACCGTAGAGGCGAACTCCCGCCCCTCTTTGACTCGCGGCTCTTCGAATTGGTCGATCCGAGGATGCATTCATCGTGGACGGTATCCACTGAGTGGGACGGGTCGCTCACAATGGCACCTGCTGTCTGGCAAGTTCCGGGTTTCTGGGAGGAATTCATAGACCATTTCCCGCGTGCGATCGAAGTCTATGAGCTCGGCAAAAATGCCCTGATGGCGGGGTCTGAATAGGTAGAGCTGCTGATCTCGATTTCAGGTCGGCGGCGAACGTGATTTGGTGCGGTGCCGTGAGGCTCTACGCGCACCGCCTTGCGGTGGCGATACTGCAATAGGTGGCGCCTATTTCTGCTGGCAAATCTGGAGTCCCGACGGGTGACGCCCGTCGGGGCTCCAGCACTGTCTGACGGCAGTAGTTGACGGCAACGGCGGTGGACGGTGGATCCGCACAGCGGTGGGTCGTCGCCGTCGTCGTGGGTCGACTCGTCGTGGGCAGGACCGTCAAGCGCGGTGCTGAGGGTGTCGATGGCGTCTCGCTGGAAACGGAGCCTTACGTGGTAGACGGTGGCGGTGACGCTGATGTGGGCGTGGCCGAGGAGTTCCGTGATCACGACGAGTTCGCCGCCGTGTTCCAGGGGCAGGGTGGCGGGTGGAGTGGAATTCCCGAAGGCTGTGCGGAGTCGCGGAGTTGCCTTGCGAGCGTCTTTCTGCTGACGGATTTGCGTGCATCAAGTGCAAGCGAGGGTAGGCCCATGGAGCCAGATTCATGCCAGGCTCTGACCGGTCTGATGCGCTGGGAATCGTCGCTGGATGGGCTGATCGAGGCTGCCAACCAGTGCGATCGACAGGAGGGGCCGCCTGTACGCTTGGGCCGTGATGCCGTAGTGGAGGTTCTACAGCGGTGCATCTCTGGGGAACTAGACTTTTTCGATTTGCCGAAATGGGCTGATGCGATTCACATGCTGGATCGTATCGAGATCGGCGAAGTAGATGTTGAGATGGTGACTCAATTCATCTTCGAGGTGTCGACTCCTGAACTGTTCGAGCCGATCACCGTTGATGTATGTCGGCGATGGGTCAGTCGAATGGAACATGGGTAGCACTCTGCTCGCGCATAGCCTGGAGGGCCGGACAGAGGAAGGTCTGACCGGGCCTGCAGGTGTTTGGCGGCGATGGTGACGCCGACGTCAGGGGGCAACTGCCGAGGTGGGTGGGTCGTCAGGCTCCTCGTCGCCGTGGTCGAGGGGGCGATGGCCTGGTCTTTGAGCCGGAGCCGGGCGTGGGTGTAGACGGTTGCGGGGACGCCGGTGGGGACGTGGCTGAGATGGTCCTTGATTTGACGAGGGCGGCGTCTCGCTCCGGGAGCGGGGTGGCCGTCGGGTGGCGGAGGTGGAGGAGGGCGGACGTGGTGGAGCCCTCGCCGGTCGGGGAGTCGGTCGAAGTGGCGGGTTGTGTGGCCGTGGGTCGGCCCGCCGGTCGGCGTGACGGGGACGTGCCGCTGACCTGCCAGTCGATCCCGGCCGTCTTGCGCTCTGCCTCCTGGCGTTCCCGGTCGCCTTTCGGTGACAGGTCCCCCGCGGTCGGTAGGGCGGTGCGGCGTGCTGGCGGACGGGTCTTGGTGGGCCGGGCGAGTGTGCACGCGTGTGTAGCCGGGCGGTGCGGGGAGCGTCGGGAGCGGACGGCTCCGGGGGCGGGGCAGGGCGGGGCGTGGTCGGTGGCTGGGGGCGGTCGTCTCCGGGGTGGGGTGGCGGGGGTCACAGGCGGTAGGCGGTGCCGGTGGGGGTGGTGCCGCGGGTGTCGAGGAGGAGTTGGGCCTTCGCGGAGAGGCCGGCGAGGTCGTAGGTGCGGTGGGGCTGGAGGAGCACGGTGAGGTCGGCGGCGGAGGCGGTGTCGTAGAGGGAGTCGGCGCGGGGGACGGGGCGGCCGGCGACGTGCCAGACGGGGACGTGGGGGTCGTGGTAGCTGAGCTGGGCGCCGAGTTCGAGCAGGCGGGTGGCGATCTCGCGGGCGGGGGAGCCCTCCTGGTCGGGGAGGTCGGGCTTGTAGGTGACGCCGAGCAGGAGGACGCGGGAGCCGCGCGCGGACTTGCCGTACTCGTTGAGCAGTGCCGTGGCGCGCTGGGTGACGTAGCGCGGCATGCGGTCGTTCACCTCGCGCGCCAGCTCCACCATGCGCAGCGGGTGGCCGAGGGTGCGGTTGCGGTAGGCGAGGTAGTTGGGGTCCACGGGGACGGCGTGGCCGCCGACGCCGGGTCCGGGGCGGAAGGGCTGGAAGCCGAACGGCTTGGTCTCCGCGCACCGGATGACGTCCCAGTAGTCGACGCCCAGGTCGTGGCAGAGGATGGCCATCTCGTTGGCCAGGGCGATGTTGACGTGGCGGTAGTTGGTCTCCAGCAGGTGGGTCGTCTCCGCCTCGCGCAGCCCGCGGGCGCGCACGACCTTGTCCGTCAGCCGCCCGTAGACGGCCGCCGCCGCCTCGGTGCAGGCGGGGGTGAGGCCGCCGATGACGCGGGGCACGGCGGCGTAGCGGAAGTCGCGGTTGCCCGGGTCGAGGCGGGCGGGGCTGCACGCGAGGTGGAAGTCGCGGCCCGCGCGGAAGCCGGAGCCCGCTTCGAGCAGGGCGCGGATCGTCTCCTCCGTCGTCCCCGGGTAGACGGCGGACTCGATGATGACGGTCGTGCGCGGCCGCAGGTGCGGGGCGAGCGTGCGGACGGCGGCGCGCACGGCGGTCAGGTCCAGCGTGCCGTCCTCGCCGAGCGGGGTGGGGGCGCAGATCAGGGCGGTGCGCACGCGGCTGAGCCGGGCCGGGTCGCAGGTGGCGCGGAAGCCGGCGGCGGTCATGCGGCGCAGGTCGGCCGCGGTGAGGGTGCTGGCGCGCGGCGGGCGGCCCGCGGCGAGGTCGGCGACCACCCGTTCGTCGGTGTCGAAGCCGACGGTGGCGATGCCCGCCGCCGTGGCGGCCTGGACGGCGGGGAGGCCGAGGTGACCGAGTCCGAGCACGGCGAGGTCTGCTGGCATGGGCGCGGATTCCCTTCCCCGAGCGGTTAACACTAAGAGCCGCCAGGTCAGGTTAATCGCATATATGACAGATATGGTGGATTGCGGAGTCTGTGGACGGTGCGCGGGTCAGCGTCGTCATCATGGGAACCATCGAGGGCAGAGCCCGGCCTGGGTTCGAGCGGCGGTGCGACACCACGGGAGGCAGCGGTGAGGACAGCGACTCTGGGACCGGACGAGCGGGCCGAGGCACTCGCCCGCATGGCCGAACGCGAGCTGGACGTCCTCGTGGTCGGCGGCGGGGTGGTCGGCGCCGGGACGGCGCTGGACGCGGCCACGCGCGGGCTGGCCACCGGGATCGTCGAGGCGCGCGACTGGGCCTCGGGCACCTCCAGCCGCTCCAGCAAGCTCATCCACGGCGGGCTGCGGTACCTGGAGATGCTGGACTTCGCGCTCGTCCGGGAGGCGCTCAAGGAGCGCGGGCTGCTGCTGGGGCGGCTGGCGCCGCACCTGGTGAAGCCGGTGCCGTTCCTCTACCCCTTGCAGCACAAGGGGTGGGAGCGCTGGTACGCGGGCAGCGGGGTGGCACTGTACGACGCGATGTCGGTCTCCTCCGGGCACGGGCGCGGCCTGCCGGTGCACCGGCACCTGAGCCGGCGCAAGGCGCTGCGCGTCTCGCCCTGCCTGCGCAAAGACGCCCTGGTGGGCGCGCTCCAGTACTACGACGCCCAGGTGGACGACGCCCGGCACACGGCCACGCTGGTGCGCACGGCGGCCTCCTACGGCGCCCTGGCCGCCAACCGGGCCCGCGTCGTCGGCTTCCTGCGCGAAGGCGAGCGCGTGGTGGGCGCGCGGGTGCAGGACGTCGAGCAGGGTGGCACGTTCGAGGTGCGGGCCAAGCAGGTCATCAACTCCACCGGCGTGTGGACGGACGACACGCAGGCGCTCATCGCCGAGCGCGGGCAGTTCCACGTGCGCGCGTCCAAGGGGATCCACCTGGTCGTGCCGCGCGATCGGGTGAACTCCTCCACGGGGCTGATCCTGCGCACCGAGACGAGCGTGCTGTTCGTCATCCCGTGGGGCCGCCACTGGATCATCGGCACCACGGACACCAAGTGGGATCTGGACAAGGCGCACCCGGCCGCCTCCAGCGCCGACATCGACTACCTGCTGGAGCACGTCAACACGGTGCTCTCCACGCCGCTGACCCGGGACGACGTGGAGGGGGTGTACGCGGGTCTGCGGCCGCTGCTCGCCGGGGAGTCGGACGCGACGAGCAAGCTGTCGCGCGAGCACACCGTCGCGCACCCGGTGCCCGGGCTCGTCGTCGTGGCGGGCGGCAAGTACACGACGTACCGGGTCATGGCGAAGGACGCCGTGGACGAGGCCGCACGCGCGATGGACCACCGGGTGGCCGAGTGCTGCACGGAGAACGTGCCGCTCGCCGGAGCGGAGGGCTACCCGGCGCTGTGGAACGCGCGCGCCCGCCTGGCCGCCCGCACCGGGCTGCACGTCGCCCGCGTCGAGCACCTGCTCAACCGCTACGGCACGCTGACGCAGGAGGTGCTCGACCTGGTCGCCGGGGACTCCGCGCTGGGCGAGCCGCTGCCGTACGCCGACGACTACCTCAAGGCCGAGATCGTCTACGCCTGTTCGCACGAGGGCGCCCAGCACCTGGACGACGTGCTGACGCGGCGCACCCGGATCTCCATCGAGACGTTCGACCGCGGCACGCGCAGCGCGCGCGAGTGCGCCGAGCTGATGGCCCCGGTGCTCGGGTGGGACACCGAGCGGGTCGAGCGCGAGGTGGAGCACTACCACAAACGGGTGCAGGCCGAGCGGGAGTCGCAGCTCCAGCCGGACGACCAGACGGCGGACGCGGCCCGGTTGGGGGCACCGGAGGTGGCTCCCGGGTAGGCCCGGCGGGCGTCCGCAGCGCCCAACCACGCCGCGCGACCGAGGCCTTGGCCCTTCTGACGGGGGTGTGCCGGGAGGGACTCGGCCATGAGTGAGAATGGGGCGACTGCTGGGCGGCTGAGCGCGAGGGGAAGCATGGGCGAGAACGGCGACACGAAGGCCAGTGCCGATGCCGCCGCCAAGGAGGCGCGGACGCACGACGTGAAGCCGGCCGACGCGGCGGCGGACGCGCCCGGGGGCCGCGCCGACGGCCCGGGTGCGCCCTCGGCCCGCTCCGGAGCGGCGCCGGCTCCGAGCGACCCCCGCGAGACGGCTGACGCCGCGAAGAACGACTCCGCGAAGACCGACGCGAAAAGCCCGGGGAGCGCCGGCCCCGCGAGCGCCGGCGCGGAGCGGTCGAAGGCGTCCGACGCCGCCCGGGCTGACGCGGGCAAGACGGGCAGCGCGGACACCGCGCGGGACGGGGCCGGGGAATCTGACGGGGCGAAGGACGCGCGGATTGACGCGGTCAAGGCTGACGGGGCGAAGAATGCTCCGGCTGACGAGGTGAAGGCCGGCGGGGCGAGGGACGCGCGGGGTGACGCGGGGAAGGCCGACGGGAAGACGGGGGACGCCGCGGCGGGTGCGCGGGAGGCCGGGCGCAAGGGGGCTGCCGCCGGGCGGGAGACGGGGCGTCTGCTGGCGGGGCGCTACCGGCTGGGCGGCGTGCAGGGGCGCGGCGGGATGGGCACCGTGTGGCGGGCGCGCGACGAGGTGCTGGGCCGCACGGTCGCCGTCAAGGAGCTGCGCTTTCCCTCCGACATCGACGAGGACGAGAAGCGCCGCCTGATCACCCGCACGCTGCGCGAGGCGAAGGCGATCGCGCGCATCCGCAGCGGCAGCGCCGTCACCGTCTTCGACGTCGTCGAGGAGGACGACCGGCCCTGGATCGTGATGGAGCTGGTCGAGGGCCGCTCGCTGGCCGACGTCATCCGGGAGGACGGCCCCGTGACGCCGCGGCGCGCGGCCGAGATCGGGCTCGCGGTGCTCGGCGTGCTGCGCGCCGCGCACCGCGAGGGCATCGTGCACCGGGACGTGAAGCCGTCGAACGTGCTGATCGAGGAGGACACCGGCCGCGTCGTCCTCACCGACTTCGGCATCGCGAAGGTGGAGGGGGACCCGTCGGTCACCTCCACCGGGATGCTGGTCGGCGCGCCGTCCTACATCTCGCCGGAGCGGGCGCGCGGTCAGCTCCCGGGCCCGCCCGCCGACATGTGGTCGCTCGGCGGGTTGCTGTACGCCGCCGTCGAGGGCCATCCGCCCTACGACAAGGGGTCGGCGATCGCCACGCTCACCGCCGTCATGACGGACGTGCTGGAGCCGCCGCGCAACGCGGGCGAGCTGGCGGAGGTCATCTACGGCCTGCTGCACAAGGACCCGGGTGAGCGGCTGGACGACGCCGGGGCGCGGGTGCTGCTCCAGGCCGTGCTCGACGCCCCGGAGGACCCGGTTCCGGGCGCCACGGCGACGGTCGCGATGCCCGGTGCCGCGCCGGGGTCGTCCGGCGCGGCCTCCTCGGCGGCGTCCGGCGGCGTGGCGCGGACGGCGTCGTCCTCGGCCTCGGCTCCGCGCGTCCGGTCGGCCACGTCGGGGAAGCGCCCGGCGTCGGCCGCGTTCGCCTCGGGCGGCGGCGGGAACGGTGACGGTGAGGGCGGTGAGGGCGGTGACGGCGCCCGGCGCCCGCGGACGCTGGTGATCGCGGCGGTCGTCGTGGTGCTCGTCGGGGTGCTCGGCGCGGTGCTGGCCTTCGCGCTGAACAGCGGGGACGGCGGGAAATCCGGCGGCCAGGGCGACGGCGCGACGGCGGCCGGGGGCACCGGCGAGCAGGACGGTGGCGCGGACGGCGGCGGCCGGGACGACGCGCAGGGCGGCGAGCAGGGCACCGCGGGGAAGAACGGCGGCCAGGGCGAACAGGGCGGCGCCCGGGGCGGCGACGGCGGCAACGGTGGCGACGGCGGCAACGGTGGCGACGGCGGCGAGGACGAGCCCGGGGCCGGGGACGGCGGGGGCGCCGGCGGGGAGGACGGCGCCGAGCCGTCCGGCGACGGTCTGCCCGAGGGCTACGAGACGGTGACGGACGAGCGGTTCAAGTTCTCCATGGCCCTGCCCGACGACTGGACCCGGGTGCGGACGGCGGGCCGGGAGTCCGGCGGGGTCTACGCCGCCGACCTGGGCGCTGTTCCCAGCGTCCAGGTCGACTACACCAGCAGTCCGAAGGACAGCGCGCTGAACGCCTGGGAGGCGCTGGAGAGCGCCGTCAGGGGAACCTTCAACGGCTACGAGCTGGTGGGGATGGAGCCCGTGCGGTGGCGCGGTTACCCCACCGTCGCGGACTGGACGTACGAGCACACCCGCGACGGCCAGCGGCTGCGCTCGGTCAACCGCGGCTTCCAGGTGGACGCCGGGCGCGGGCACGCCATCCTCGTCACCTGCGCCGCCGACGCGTGGGACGACGAGGAGTGCACGACGCTGCGCGAGACGGCGTACGAGACGTTCCAGCCGGTCGACTGACCGCGCCGGAGGCGGCCCTGACGGGGTGACGACTGCCTGGCGCGCGGGTGTACGGCACATGAACGACGTGCGCCGTGCGCCGGTCTGTGCGCCCGCGCACGCTGAGGCGAGTGTCACGAGGGGCCCCGCGACGCCCAGTTGGCCCGTATCGTGAAGGGTCGTGGACCGTGCGCATCCGCAGACCGGCGGGTGGGGCGGCCCTGACGGATGCGCTCGTGTGGGGAGGCCTCGTGGACGAGTTCGCGGGTCGGCTGCTGGCCGACCGGTACCGCCTGCCCCAGTCGCCCTCGGAGGAGGACGAGCCGCGCGAGTGCGTGGCCTACGACACCGCCAGCGGCCAGGACGTCGTGGTCCGGCAGGTGCCGTTGCCGGAGGTGGTCGACGCGGAGGTGCTGGGCGAGCCGGACGCCGCACGCTGGCCGCCCGGTGCGACGCGGGAGCCGGACGACCCGGCGGTGCGCCGTGCCGTGGAGGCCGCGCTGGCCGCCGCCCGGATACCGGACCACCCACGGTTGGACCAGGTCTTCGACGTGTTCGTCGAGGACGACGGCCTGTGGGTCGTCAGCGAGTACGTGGCCGGGCGGCCGCTGACGGCGCTGCTCGCCGAGTCCCCGCTGACGCCGCACCGGGCCGCCGAGATCGCCGCCGACCTGCTGGCCGCGCTCAGCGCCGTGCACACCTACGGCTGGACGCACCGCAACATCACCGCCCGCTCGGTCCTCGTGTGCGACGACGGCCGGGCGCTGCTCACCGGCCTGGCGTCCGGCGCCGCCGAGGAAGCCCTGTGCGGCTACGACCCGTTGCCGTCCGAGGGTCCGATGGCCCCGGCCGATCCGGGCCGCCACGGGCCGCCCGAGGCCGCGGCCCCCGCGCTCGCGGACGCCCCCGCGCCCGGCGGCGCCGGCGAGCCCGGAGCACCGCGCCCGGACGACCCCTTCCGCGAGCCCGCGTACCAGGGCGAGCCCGGCTACGGCGGCGACTCCGGCTACGGCGGCGACTCCGTGTACGAGGGCGACTCCGGCTACGGCGACGACTCCGCGCACGGCGGCCGCCGGGGCCCGGTGTACGCCGACGAGGTGGCCCCCGTGCGTGCCGCCGCGCACCCGGAGTCCTACGTCGAGGACGCGCCGGACACCGGTGCGCACGCCGACGAGGGCCGCGTGCGGTACGGGCCGTGGGGCGGGGACAAGCCCGGCCCGGCCGCCTCCGGGCCGCACCTGCCGCCGCCCCCGCCGGAGTACGCCTACGCCGACGACCCCGACGTCGTCCCGGCGACGCCCTACGACGGTGACGACCCGGGCCCGCGGGACCTGGAGCCGCATCCGTACGCGCACCTGGGCTTCCCTGAGGAGGCCCGCCCCCGGGGCGTCGAGGACGACGGCTACGGCACCGAAAGCACCGGTAGCCACACCGGCCACGGGGGTCACCCGGGCGACGACGGGCAGGGCCACGGCGAGTCCGCCGCCCCGGCCCGCGCGGCCTGGACGGCCCCGGAGGCGGGCGGGGGCGGCGCGGCGGCCCGCTACCGGGGCCCGGCCTCCACGCTGGCCGCCGAGCGCGCCCGGCAGGCCCGGATGACGATGGTCGGCCCGGTCACCGAGCGCTGGGCGCCGGAGCAGGCGGGGCCGGTGTACCAGAACTGGCGGCTCGCCCCGCCGGTGGGCGCGGCCGCCGACCTCTGGGCCATCGGCGCGCTGCTGTTCCGCGCCGTCCAGGGCCACGCGCCCTACCCCGAGGAGAACACGGCCGACCTGGTGCAGCTCGTGTGCGCGGAGCCGCCCGCGTTCGCGGAGGAGTGCGGGCCGCTGCGCCCGGTGATCGAGTCGCTGCTGCGCCAGGACCCGACCGAGCGCCCGGACTTCGAGGAGCTGAGCGGTTGGCTGCGCTCGCTCATCCGCTCGGCTCCGGAGCCGGACGTGGGCCACAACGTCGTGACGGCGCACGCGCTCGCCGCGGGGCGCCGCTCCGACCCGCGCCGGCTGCCGATCCTGCGGCTGCGCGGTGAGCTGGTGCGGGTGCGGCGGCGTCGGCGTCCGGAGCGGCCGCCGGCCGCGGCCGCCCCGCCGCGCCACCGGGGCGACCGGCGGCGCCGGGCCGGTGCGGGCCGGTCCGGGCGGCAGCGTGCGGGCAGCCCGCGCCGGCTGGGCGCGCTGCTGGTCGGCCTGGTGCTGGCGGGGCTGGTGGCGGCGGTGGGCGTCGCGGTGCTGGTGATGCCGCCGGCCGACCCGTCGAACCCCAACCGCCGCGGCTCCGTCGGGGAGGCCCCGGCCGATCCGGCGCCGCCCCCGGAGGGGGATGACGCCGCGCCGCCGGAGCAGTCCGCGGACCCGGAGGACGCCGCGCCGGACGAGGCGGAGGAGCCCCGGGACGCCCGGACGCCGCAGGCCGGTGCGCCCGGCGCGGAGGAGCCCGCCGTCCCCGAGGGCTACGAGCTGCGCCGCGATCCGGCGGGCTTCCAGATCGTCGTGCCGAAGGGCTGGGCGCGCGGTCAGACGAGCGCGGAGCAGGTCCGCTACAGCGGCGACGGCCTGGAGCTGATCGTCGTACCCGGCCGGGACGGGGCCGACCGCTACGGTGCGGACCCCCGCGCGTACCAGCTCGGCGACGAGCCGGAGCTGGCGGACTACCGCGAGTCGACGGGCTGGAAGACGGTCAGCGGGGTGCGGACGATCACCGTGGGGGACACGGCGATGGCCGAGGGCGAGTTCGTCTGGGAGACCGGCGGCGAGCGGCGGCTGGCGCGCAACCGGGCGATGCTGCTCGGCTCCACGTACCACGTGGTCCTGGTGCGCGGACCCGAGCAGCGGCGCGCGGACATCGACGCCCACTTCTCCGAGGTCGTGGACACCTACCGCGCCACGGGCTGAGGCCCCCGCGCCCCGCCTCGCCCCCGTCGCGTCCTGCGGGGCCGGTGTGCGCCGGTCGGGTGCTGGAGTTGGTGTCCCGGCGGTGGGTGCGCCAGTCCGTGCCAGTAATCACTGGCAAGTTTTTGGAAAAGGGGTTACCCACGGGTACCGCCGCCCGTGGTCGCGGGCTTACCCTCCCCCCTATGCCCCCTATGACGGACTCCCAGCCGGACTCCCAGCCCACGAACGCGGTGGTCGCCGCGCCCGCAGGCGCTCGCCGTGCCGCCGACGTCGTCACCCCCGCGCGCGTCGCCCGTCTCACCCGTGACGTCGTCGGGGAGGGGCAGACCCGGTGCCACTGCCCGCTGACCGGCGAGAAGCTCGCGGACCTGCCCGCGTCCACCCCGGAGGACGTCACCACCGCCTTCGAGCGCGCCCGCGCCGCCCAGGCGGCGTGGGCCGCGCGGCCCGTGCGGGAGCGGGCGGCCGTCCTGCTGCGCTTCCACGACCTGGTCATGCGCCGCCAGGCGGAGGTGCTCGACCTCGTCCAACTGGAGACGGGCAAGGCGCGGCTGCATGCCTACGAGGAGGTCATGGCCGTCTGCGTCGCCGCACGGCACTACGGCCGCAAGGCTCCGGCCTACCTCGCGCCCCGGCGGCATCTGGGCGCCGTCCCGGTGCTCACCCGCACCCGGGAGCTGCGGCACCCGCGCGGTGTGATCGGCATGATCTCGCCGTGGAACTACCCGTTCGAGCTGAGCGTGGGGGACGCGCTGCCCGCCTTCGTCTCCGGCAACGCCGTCGTCATGAAGCCGGACACCGAGACGGCGCTCACCGCGCTGTGGGCGCGTGAGGTGCTGATCGAGGCGGGGCTGCCGCGCGAGGTGTGGCAGGTGGTGCTCGGGGACGGCCCGATCGTCGGGCGCGCCGTGGTCGACCGCGGTGACTACGTCTCCTTCACCGGCTCCACCCGCACCGGCCGCGACGTCGCCGAGCGTGCGGGGGCGCGGCTGGTGGGCTGCTCGCTGGAGCTCGGCGGCAAGAACGCCATGATCGTGCTGCCCGACGCCGACCTGGACAAGACCGCCGAGGGTGCGGTGCGCGCCTGCTTCTCCTCCGCGGGCCAGCTCTGCGTCTCGATCGAGCGGCTGTACGTGCACGAGTCCGTGGCCGACGCCTTCCTGGAGCGCTTCGTCGCCCGCACCCGGGCCATGAAGCTCGGCGCCGCGCTCGCCTACGGGGCCGACATGGGCTCCCTGGTCTCCGAAAGCCAGCTCCGGGTGGTCAGGCGGCACGTGGAGGAGGCCGTCGAGAAGGGCGCGCGGGTGCTGGCCGGCGGACGGCACCGGCCCGACGTCGGACCGCTGTTCTACGAGCCCACGATCCTGGACGGCGTCGAGGAACCGATGACCGTCTGCACCGAGGAGACGTTCGGACCGGTCGTCTCCGTCTACCGCTTCTCCGACACCGAGGAGGCGGTCCGGAAGGCCAACGGCACACCGTACGGCCTGAACTCCAGCGTCTGGTCCGGCGACGCGCGCGCCGCCCGGGCCGTCGCCGCCCGGCTGCGCACCGGCACCGTCAACATCAACGAGGGCTACGCCCCGGCGTACGGCAGCGTCCAGGCGCCGATGGGGGGCATGGGCGTCTCCGGCATCGGACGCCGGCACGGCTCGGAGGGCATCGTGAAGTTCACCGAGGCACAGACGGTCGCGGAGCAGCGGCTGCTGCCGATGGCCCCCTCGCTCGGGATGTCCGACGAGCAGTTCACCGCGTTCATGTCGCGCTCGCTGCGCGCGCTCAAGGCCCTGCGCATCCGCTGAGCCGCCCGGCGGGCGGCGACGCGACCCCCGGCGTCCGCTCCGCGCCGCCCGCCGGGCGCGCGCCACCGCGCACCCGCCGCCGGGCGCGCGCCGTGGGCCGTGCGCCAGCCGGGCGCCCCGCCCGCCGGGCCGTGCATGTGCCGGGCTGTTCACCGTGCCGCCGCCAGGCCGTCCTCTCCACCGCTTTCCCTCCGGAGGTTCCTGTGTCACAGGACGAGTCCCAGCCCACCGTGCCGGCCCAGGCCGCCGCCGCGTCCGCCGACGCCCACGACCCCGCCGACGCGTACGACTACGACGTCATCGTCGTCGGCTCCGGGTTCGGCGGCGCCGTCTCGGCGTTGCGGCTGACCGAGAAGGGCTACCGCGTCGGTGTCCTGGAGGCGGGCCGCCGCTTCGACCCGCAGACGCTGCCGAAGACGTCCTGGGACGTGAAGAACTACCTGTGGGCACCGGCGTTCGGCCTCTACGGCATCCAGCGCATCCACCTGCTGAACAACGTCATGATCCTGGCGGGGGCGGGCGTGGGCGGCGGCTCGCTGAACTACGCCAACACGCTCTACGTGCCGCCGCCCGCCTTCTTCCGGGACCGCCAGTGGGGCCACATAACCGACTGGCAGGACGAGCTGAGGCCGTACTACGACCAGGCCCAGCGCATGCTCGGCGTCCGGCTCAACCCGACGACGACGCCCGCCGACGTCCACCTCAAGGCCGCGGCCGAGAAGATGGGCGTCGGCGACACCTTCCACCTCGCCCCCGTCGGCGTCTTCTTCGGCGACGGCAAGGACGCCGACGGCTCCGTGACGGCGGCCCCCGGGGAACGCGTGCCCGACCCCTACTTCGGCGGCGCCGGCCCCGAGCGCAGGGCCTGCACCGAGTGCGGCTCGTGCATGACCGGCTGCCGCCACGGCGCGAAGAACACCCTGAACGAGAACTACCTCTACCTGGCCGAGCGGGCCGGGGCCGCCGTCCACCCGCTGACGACGGTGCGCGCGGTGCGGGAGGACGGCGACGGGTTCGCCGTGGTCACCGTGCCGACCGGCAAGCGCCGGGCCGCGCCGCGCGTGCTGCGCGCCCGCCGCGTGGTGATCGCGGCCGGCACCTACGGCACCCAGACGCTGCTGCACCGCATGCGGGACGAAGGGCTGCTGCCGCGCCTGTCCGGCCGCCTGGGCGAGCTGACCCGCACCAACTCCGAGGCGCTGGTGGGCGCGCAGACCGCGCACCGGCGCTACCGGCGCAAGTGGGGCGAGGACGCGGAGCTGGACTTCACCCGCGGCGTCGCCATCACCTCGTCCATCCACCCGAACGACACCACCCACATCGAACCCGTCCGGTACGGGAAGGGCTCCAACGCGATGGGCCTGATGACGACGCTCCAGGTCCGCCACGGCACGAAGCTGCCGCGCGTCCTCTCCCACGTGCTGACCTGCCTGCGGCACCCGCTGCTGTTCACGCGGTCGCTGTCGAACTACCGGTGGTCCGAGCGCATCATCATCGGCCTCGTCATGCAGACGCTGGACAACTCGCTGACCACGTACCGCAAGCCGAAGGGTCTGGGCAAGGGGCTGCTGACCGCACGGCAGGGCCACGGGTCGCCGAACCCGCTGCACATCCCCGAGGGCGCGGAGGCGGCCAGGCACCTGGCCGAAGAGATCCACGGCTTCGCCGGCACCAACATCGGCGAGGTCATGGGGACGCCGCTGACCGCGCACTTCCTGGGCGGGTGCCCGATCGGCGCGGACGCGGAGCAGGGCGTCATCGACCCCTACCACCGGCTCTACGGCCACCCGGGCATCAGCGTGGTCGACGGCTCCGCGGTCTCGGCCAACCTGGGCGTCAACCCCTCGCTGACGATAACGGCGCAGGCGGAGCGGGCGATGTCGCTGTGGCCGAACAAGGGCGAGGCCGACCCGCGGCCGGAGCAGGGCGCGGGGTACGTGCGGCTGCGGGCGGTGCCGCCGAAGCACCCGGCCGTACCGGAGTCCGCGTTCGCCGCCCTGCGGCTGCCGGTGCTGCCCGTGCCGACGGTGCCGCCGAAGGCGTCCTGACGCCGCCGCCCGCGCGTGCGGAAGGGCCCCCGGTCTCCGTGGAGGGAGACCGGGGGCCCTTCCGCGTCAGGCGTCAGGCGTCAGTGCCCGCGCCGTGCGGTGCCAGCGCTGTGCGGCGTCGACGCCGTGCGGCGGCTCAGGCGGCCGAGTCGGCACCCTTGCGGCGGCGCACGACGAACATGGCGCCCCCGCCGAGGGCCACGGCGGCCGCACCGGCCAGCGCGAACATCGGCAGGTTGGAGTCCGAGCCGGTCTCGGCCAGCTCGCCGGTGAACTCCAGGTCCTCGTCGGCCTTGCTGTCGGGCTTGGCGGGCAGCTTCTTCTTGCCGCCCTGCGGCTTGGCGTCGTTGCCGCTCGGCTTGGAGCTCGCCGGGATGACGTCGAAGAGGTAGAAGTCGCTCAGGCTCTCCGAGCAGGTCTCCTGGTCCTCGTTCAGGTAGAACGCGTAGCCGAAGCCGAAGCCGAACGCGGACGGGGCGTTCTTGTCCACCTTCAGGCGCAGGTCCAGCGTGACCATCTCGTCGGGCTTGAGCGAACCCTGGCCGATGAAGCCCCACTGCTCGTCCGTGGGGTCCAGGCTCACGTCGAACCAGTTGCCGTCGGCGCCCCGCACCTGGAGGGTGAAGTGCTGCGTGGCGTCCTCGCCGCCCTCGGTGTAGGCGTCCACGTACACGTGGGCCTGCGCGAAGTCGTGCGCCTCGGCGGAGTTGTTCTTGAGCTGGAGGCTGAAGTTCTTCCAGCCGCTGCCCGCGGCGACCTGCTCGGGAAGGTTGACCAGCGTGGCCGTCAGGTCGTCGTCGGTGTCGACGATCTCGCACTCGCCGACGGGCCACTCGCCCGGCTCCTCGCCGTCGGGCTCCTCGTCCTTCCCGTCCTCGTCCTCGTCGCCCTCACCGGGCTTCTCGGTGTCCTCGCCACCGGTGGAACCCTCGGTGGCGCCTTCGGTGGAACCGCCGCCGGTGGTGCCCTCGGTGGCGCCTTCGGTGGAACCGCCGCCGGTGGTGCCCTCGGTGGCGCCTTCGGTGGAACCGCCGCCGGTGGTGCCCTCGGTGGCGCCTTCGGTGCCGCCCTCGGCGGAGCCGCCGGTAGTGCCGTCGGTGGCGCCGTCGGTGGAGCCGCCGTCGGTGGTGCCTTCGGTGCCGCCCTCGGTGCCGCCCTCGGTGGAGCCGCCGGTGGTGCCCTCGGTGCCGCCCTCGGTGGAGCCGCCGGTGGCGCCCTCGGTGGCGCCCTGGGAAGAGCCGCCACCGGTGGTGTTCTCGGTCGCGTAGGCAGCCGGGGCCGCCAGGACCGCGGCGGGGGCGATGACAGCCGTGGCGGCAGCAGCCGCAACTGCACGGCGAATACGCATGTGTGACCTCTTCATGGGCGTCGTCGCATGAAAAAAGCGCTGGTGTCGCCGGAGCACGGGATGACGGTCCGCGCTGCACGGCACGGCCTGACAGTAAGCGCGGAATAAACGACGTGTCAGCAGCGGTTCCCGCCCTTCGCGTCCGCTCGTGAGCGGGCCATGGGCGGCAAATCGGGCAAGGCTCCGCAGTTGCCCACGCGGTACGCTTTTTCCTGTGCCGTATCTCACAGATGCGCGCCGGGGGAGTGTTCCGGGACCGTTACCGCCCGCCGTACAACCATGTGGTCGGCTCGTGCGTCCCGCCCGGGAAGCGGAACTCCGGCTGCCGGAACTCCCCGACCGAGAGTATCCGCAACCCGACCTCTGGCAAGGGGCGGCCTCCGCCTACCCGGGGCGAAGGGCGTGCCTGCTCCGGCGTACGGGTGTCGGTGTGGGGCGGACACGGGAGCCGTCGCGCTCGCCCGCGACAGGGCGGGAGGCCTCCGGCCCGGCATGGACGGGGGCGCGCCCCCGGCGGGAGGGTTTCAGGGGCCGGGCGGGCCTTGATCCGGGGCGGCGTCGCCCCAGCCGTTGTTCGCGATGAGGTCGTGCCACTCGGGGACGGACCCCGGCGGCAGGTGGTGGCGCACCAGTGCCCCGGGGAAGCTCAACGGGTTCGCCTTGGCCGGGTCGGGTACGGCCTGGGCGACGATCGCGTCGGTCAGGGCGAACGCGAGGTTGTCCCGCGGATAGGCCGCGTGGACGCGGGCCGCGAAGCCCTCGGGTAGCAATTCGCGGCCGTGGCCGAGGATGTCGACGGCGACTCCGGCCTGGCAGAGAGCGATCTCCGGCCGCTTGCGTTGCGGGATGGTGTCGGTGGTGTGCAGGGCTATGGCGTCCCAGACGATCTCGACGTCGTCATCGGGCAGGCCGTGCTCGCGCAGGAACCGTGCGGCGAAGTCGGCGCCGTCGACCTCGAACCGCTGCGACCCGTTGGCCTCGTCCGCCAGCCCGATGTCGTGCAGGACGCAGGCCGAGAACAGCAGCTCGTCGTCGTAGTCGACGTTCGGTTCGAGGCCGCGGTGCTCGCCGAGCTTCCGGCCGTAGAGATAGCCGCGTACGGCGTGTCGGACGATGAAGGGCTCGGTGTGCCGTGCGCTGAAGTCCAGTGCGGAGCGGGCCAGTTCGGTGTCCGGGAGGGCGAGGTCGGAAGGGTGGGGTGACGCCGCGGTGTGCATGGGTTTCTCGCTCCTGGATCGTGGGAGAGGTCGCTGCGACATGCATCCTGCAATCGCCGCTGCCACCCTCACCAGCGGCATGAATGCCACTGTCCGCTAGGTTCTGGCCATGCCTGTCGTCGCCATTCTCGCCCTCGACGGCGCCCTGCCGTTCGAGCTGTCGATCCCCGGACAAGTGTTCGGTACGGCCAACGACGTCGTCGGTGGCCCCTACTACGACCTGCGGACCTGTGCCCGAGGGGGGAGGGTGACGACGGCCGGGGCCTACGGAGGCCTGCGCATCGCGACCGACTTCGACGTGGACGCCCTCGCGGACGCCGACACCGTCGTCGTCCCCGGCCACGCCGGCTTCCTGGACCGGCCCGACCCGGTGGTGGTCGCGGCGCTGCGGTCTGCGGCGGACGCCGGCGCCCGGCTCGCGTCCGTCTGCGTCGGTGCCTTCACCCTGGCCGCCACCGGCCTGCTGGACGGGTACCCGGCCACCACGCACTGGCAGTACACGGGAGAGCTCGCCCGCCGTCACCCGGCCGTCCGGGTCGACGGCGACAACCTCTACATCGACAACGGTGCCCTGATCACCTCGGCCGGGGTGGCCGCGGGCCTGGACCTCTGCCTTCACCTCGTGCGTCGCGACGTCGGCGCCACGGTGGCCGCCGCCACGGCGCGTCGCGTCGTCATGCCCCCGCAGCGTGCCGGGGGTCAGAGTCAGTTCATCGAGCACCCCGACCCGGAGCGCACGCCCAGCGCGCTCCAGGCCACGCTGTGCTGGATGGAGGCTCGGCTGCACGAGCCGCTGACCCTGGGGGAGATCGCCCGGTACGCCAGGATGAGCGTGCGGGGCCTCAACCGTCACTTCCGCGCACAGACCGGGACCACTCCGCTCCAGTGGCTCCTGCGGGCCCGAGTCCAGCGTGCCCGGCTTCTCCTGGAGTCCACCGCCCTCCCGGTCGAGCAGGTCGCCGCGGAGGCCGGGTTCGGCTCGGCCGCCAGCCTGCGCGTGCACTTCGCGCGGCAGACCGGTGTCTCACCGCAGGAGTACCGCGGTGCCTTCCGCTTCCCGTCCGAAGAGGTCACCGCACGGCGCGGCTCCGCCCCCGCTCTCCACTAGCCGGCTGGTGCCGCGTCGGTCAGGGGCCCCCGTCAGAGAGCGGCGTCCGGCGCGGTGCGTCGCGAGGCGCCGCCGGCCTCACCGTCCCCGGCGTCCCGGTCGCCACCGGCGTGCCCGGGCTCCCCGGGCTCCTCGGGTGTCCCGCGCTCCGCCCCGGCGCCGGAAGCGGGGCGGACGTGGCGCAGGGTGGTGGCC
Organism: Streptomyces marinisediminis; assembly: GCF_026262575.1. Lineage (GTDB taxonomy): Bacteria > Actinomycetota > Actinomycetes > Streptomycetales > Streptomycetaceae > Streptomyces > Streptomyces marinisediminis. The sequence continues at coordinate 256,170 of NZ_JAPKFL010000004.1, read as the reverse complement.
ACGAGCGCGGCGGAGACGGCGACGAGCACCGCCCCGGCGACGGCCATCACCGACAGGCCGTGGGAGAAGGCCGCGCGGCCGGCCTCCGCGAGCCGGTCGCCCGTCTGCGCGGGCAGGCGCCCGGCCACGGACAGGGCGGTGGCCAGGGTGTCCCCGGCGGACCGGGCGGCGTCGGCGGGGACGGCGGCCGGCATGTCCGCTGCCAACCGCGCGCGGTAGACGGCGGTGCCCACGCTGCCCAGGACCGCCAGTCCGAGCGCGCCGCCGAACTCGTTGCTGGTCTCCGAGACGGCGGACGCCGCGCCCGCCCGCTGCGCGGGGGCGGAGCTGACCACCATGTCCGTGCCCAGGTTCAGCGCCGGTGCGATGCCCGTGGACATCACGGCGAGCCCCGTCACCAGCAGGGCGAAGTCCGTGGGGCCGGCCCGGGCGACCAGCAGCAGGCCGACTGCGGCGAGCGCCAGGACGGCGGCCATCACGTAGGCCGGGCGGGCCCGGCGCAGCGCCGTGATGCCCGCCACCGTGCCGACGACGCCGCCGACGCTGCCGGGCAGGATCCACAGGCCCGCCTCCAGCGGGGACAGCCCGTGCACGAGCTGGAGCGACTGGACGATGAACAGGTTGATCCCGAACATCACGAAGGACAGGGTGGCCAGGGCGCTCAGGGAGACGGTGAACCGGGGCTCGCCGAAGAGCCGCAGGTCGATGAGGGGGTCGGCCAGGCGGCGCTGCCGCCGCAGGAAGGCGACGGCGGCCGCCGCGCCGAGCGCGAGGGCCGCCACGGCCGTCGCCCCGGGACCGTCGCGGGCGGTCTCCTTGACGCCGTAGACGGCCGGCAGCACGGCGGCCAGGGAGAGCAGGGAGCTGACGAGGTCCAGCCGCCCGGCCGACGGCGCCCGGTACTCGGGCAGCAGGACGGGGCCGAGCGCCAGCAGCAGCACCATGACGGGGACGCTGATGAGGAAGACCGAGCCCCACCAGAAGTGCTCCAGCGTCAGGCCGCCGACCAGGGGGCCGATCGAGGCGCCCACGGTGAAGCTCATCATCCACGCCGAGATGGCGATGGTGCGCTGGCGCCCGTCGTGGAACATCACGCGCAGCAGCGAGAGGGTGGACGGCATCAGGGTCGCCCCGGCCAGACCCAGCAGGGCGCGGGCCGCGATGAGGGTGGCGGGGCCGGTGGCGTAGGCGGCCAGCACGGAGGCGGCGGCGAAGGCGGCGGCACCGGTCAGCAGCAGGCGGCGGCGGCCGATCCGGTCGCCGAGGTTGCCCATGGTGATCAGGAAGCCCGCCACCATGAAGCCGTAGATGTCGGTGATCCACAGCAGTTCGGAGCCGGTGGGCGCGAGGTCCGCGCTGAGGTGCGGGACGGCCAGGTGCAGCACCGTCATGTCCATCACGATCAGCATCGCGGGCAGCGCGAGGACGGCCAGTCCCACCCACTGCCTGGTGCCCGCACGGGGCGGTGGTGGGGCCGTCTCCGCTGACTGGTCGGGGCGGGCGGAGGTCATCGGTACTCCTTGCGGGACGGGCGGGCGCGGGGGCGGCCCGGTCAGGTGGCCGGGGAGTGGTGGAGCGGGGCGTGCGCGTCCGGGCGGGGCCACCAGTCGGGGTGGGCGCGGTACCAGGCGACGGTCTCGGCCAGCGCGGTGGTCAGCCGGTGGCGCGGCGCCCAGCCCAGCTCCCGGGTGATCTTGGTGGTGTCGACCGCGTAGCGCCGGTCGTGGCCCGGCCGGTCCGGCACGCGTTCGACGCGGTCCCAGCCGGCGCCGCAGTGCTCCAGCAGCAGTCCGGTCAGCTCGGTGTTGCTCAGTTCGGTGCCGCTGCCGACGTTGTAGATCTCGCCCGCCCGTCCGTCCGTGCGCACCCGTTCCAGCGCGGTGACGTGGTCCTCGACGTGCAGCCACTCGCGGCGGTGGTCGCCGCTGCCGTAGAGCGGCACCGTCCGCCCGCTCAGCAGGCGGGTGACGAACAGGGGGATGATCTTCTCGGGGTACTGCCGCGGGCCGTAGTTGTTGCAGCAGCGGGTGACGCGGACGTCCAGGCCGTGGGTCGTGTGGTAGCCGAGGGCGAGCAGGTCGCCGGAGGCCTTCGAGGCCGAGTAGGGCGAGCTGGGGCGCAACGGGTGGTCCTCGGGCCACGAGCCGTGCGCGAGGGTGCCGTACACCTCGTCGGTGGAGACGTGCACGAAGCGCCGGACGCCGTGCCGCACCGCGGCGTCCAGCAGCACCTGGGTGCCGAGCACGTTGGTGCGCGCGAACTCCTGGCCGCCGGTGATCGAGCGGTCCACGTGGGTCTCGGCGGCGAGGTGCACCACCTCGTCGGCCTCCGCCACGACGGCGTCGACCGTCCGTGGATCGCACACGTCCCCGGTGACGAAGCGGAATCCCGGATGGGTGCGCACGGAGTCGAGGTTGGCCGGGTTGCCCGCGTAGGTGAGGCGGTCGAGCACGGTCACCCGGACCTGGCTGCCCGGGGCGAGCAGGGCTTTGACGTAGTGCGATCCGATGAATCCGGCGCCGCCGGTCACGAGGATGCGGGTGGGCACGGCTTGCTCCTTACGTCGGGGGCGAATGGGCCGGGGGAGAAGCGGAACGCGTCGGCCACCGATTTCCCCGCATTCGGTGCACGGTGCATGTAAACCTGGAAGTGACGCACCTCACATACTTTTCGGGTATATCGCGGACGACGCGGTGAAGGCGCATGCAGACACGGGCTCCGTCCGGCCGCGCGAGCGGAACAGCACTGACAGGAGGATTTGTGTGGAACGGCCATGAGCACCCCACGCCCCGCATCCTGGTGGCCTCCGCCTGCGCCTCGGTGGACGTGATGAAACGGGACTTAGCCCGGCACGGCTACGACGCCGAGGCCGTCGCCAGCGGCCGGGCCGTCCTGGAGACCCACCACGACTACGACTTCATCCTGCTCGACACCGACCTGCCCGACCTCGACGGCGTCTCGCTGTGCCGGGCGCTGCGCCAGGACAGCGACGTCCCCATCATCGGCTTCACCTCGAACGAGTCCGAGGTGGACCGCGTGCTGCTGCTGGAGGCGGGGTGCGACGACTGCGTCGACATCCCCTACCGGGCCCGCGAGCTGGTGGCGCGGATCAAGGCGATCCTCCGCCGGACCGAGGCCGCGCGCGGGCCGCGCGCGGCCGATCCGGGGGAGGGCGAGCGGCTGGAGTTCGGCCCGCTCGTCATCGACCCCGCCCGGCGGGAGGCGTGCCTGCACGGGCGGGGCCTGCCCCTCACCCGCAAGGAGTTCGACCTGCTGCACACGCTGGCGACGGAGCCCGAGCGGGTCTTCCGCCGGCGGGAGCTGATGTTCCTCGTCTGGGACTACCCGGCCGGCAACCGGATCAGCGCCCAGGCGAGCCGGACCATAGACACCCACGTCAGCAGCCTGCGGGGCAAGCTGGGCCACAGCGAGTGGGTCACCACCGTCCGCGGCGTCGGCTTCCGCTTCGGGGTGTCGGCGCCGGGCCCGGACGCGGCCGTCCCCGGCGCGGGGGCCGACCGCCCGGAGCTGGGGGAGGCCGAGGAGCCGCTCGTGTTACGGCCCCGGCTCGTCAGTCTGCGAACCGCCAACGGGTCTGCGCGACAGGGTTCTTGGTGAACGCGAACACCGTACGGGGGCGACGGAGAAGGCCCGGGCGCGGCCGGTGGAGCCGCTGAGCACGGCACCGTCGACGACGTAGTCCCACAGCGCGCCCTACGTGCGGCGGAACGCCTCGGCGGCCTCCTCCAGCTCCCCGGTTCCGGTGACCCGCACCGCCCGGCCCTCCAGGACGGCGTCCACCCCGCCGGCCGGCTCGTTGGTCCCCGTCAGCAGCGAACACTCCGCGTCGGCCGACAGGTTCTCCACCTTGCGCTCCCGGGGCAGCGAGCAGAACCACAGCGCTCCGGCGTGCCAGGCGCCGGCCACGGGCGCCACGTGCGGCCTGGGGTCCGGGCGCACGGTCGCGACCTAGTACAGCTCCGCGTCGGCCGGCAGGCGCCGCGTCTCGGCCCGGGACGCCGGGCGCGCGCCCTCGGCGCTGTAGCGGGGGTCCGGTTCCACGTCGTAGGGCTGGTCGGCCATCACGGGTCTCCCGGGTGCGACAGTGCGGCGGAGCCGGGCGTCAGCGCCGGCGCGGGCGGTCCCGCCGCGTCCAGGCGGCGGGCGAAGTGCGGGTAGGAGGCGATGAGTTCGTCGGCCTGCGTGCGCAGGTCGAAGCGCTCGCACAGCAGGTCGAGCAGGCGCTCGTCGCGCTCGTTGCGCCGGACGATCTCGTCGTAGGGGACGCGGGTGAAGGCGACGAGCTGGTAGAGCTGGGTGAAGTCGCGGGGGTAGCGCTGGTGCAGCCGGCGTTCGACCGCCTTGCGCAGATGGAACCGCTCGTCGTCGATGCGGGCGCTCAGCTCTTCGAGGTTGGCCATGGACAGGTCGGCTATCGCCTGCCCCGGCGCCACCCGCAGCTCGCTGAAGCGCGCCACGGCCGCCCGGATCGCGGCGTGGCGGTCGGCGGTGCCGCCCAGGTGGCGGTCGAGCAGGCCGCACAGCACCTCGGTGTCCTCGAAGCTGCAGTTGATGCCCTGCCCGTAGAAGGGGACGACCGTGTGCGCGGCGTCGCCGACGAGCACGGCCCGCGCGTAGTGGTAGGGGGCGCAGCGCACCACCTTCAGCAGCGCCGGGGGCACGTCCCACACCTCCTCGGCCACCCGGGGCAGGGCGGGGGCGATGTCGGGGTACTCGCGGGCGAAGTGCTCGCGCACGGAGCCCCGGTCGGGGAAGGAGCGGAAGCGCGGGTCGCCGCCCCGGCTCTCCACCGGCATGAACAGGGTGGTCGTCGGGGTGCCGCCCCGGTTGGGCTGGGCCTGCAGGAAGTGGTCCCCGCGCGGCCACAGGTGCATGCCGTCCCCGCTCAGGCCCCGCGCCGCCTCGGGCACCATGCTCAGCTCGACGTGGCCGTGCGGGATGTACTCCTGGTGGATGCGCATGCGGGCGCCGGACTTGGACAGCTCGTGGCGCAGCGTGCTGTTCGCGCCGTCGCAGCCGATCAGGATGTCGCCCCGCGCCCGGCTGACGCCGCCGTCGGCGGTGACGAACACCGCCTCGGCGCGGTGCGCGTCGGCGGCGACGCAGGAGTGGCCGAAGTACACCCGGGCCCCGGCCGCGCGCGCCTGGTCGAGCAGGACGCGCTGGAGCGCGGCGCGGGGCACGGACAGCAGGTGGTGGTCGGGGCCGACGCCGTAGGGCTGGTGGGTCAGCGAGCGGTCGCGGTGGTGCACGATCCGCTGCTGGAGCACCGAGCCGGTCGCGTAGACGCGGTCGCGCAGGGTGGGGCGCAGGGCGCTCGACCCGCGCAGGGTGAGCGTCAGGTTGAACGACCGCCCGGTGCCGACGGCCGCCATCCCGTCGGCGGACTGCTTCTCGTGCACCTCCACCTCGAAGTCGCGTCGGCGCAGCTCGATGGCGAGGAGGCAGCCCACCGGGCCGGCTCCCACGATGACTGCCCTGACGTGTCGCCTGGCTTCTGACATGAGGGTCCTTCCCTGACGTGGCCTTCGGCGGCCGGGCGTCCTCGGCGGTTCCGCCGGGCGCGGGCGGGCCCGCGGGAGTGCGGTGGCTCGGGGCGCGCGGTCGGCGCGTGGCGCGCGCCGCCCGCGCGCTCAGGGCACGGGGTCGTCCGCGAGCTGGCCCGTCTCGGTGAAGTAGCGGACCATCGAGGTGATCCAGGACGGGTCGGGGGCGGGCAGCGCGAGTCCGAGTTCGCGCAGCAGCGCCACGGTGCCGTCGTTGCCGTAAGCGTGGTCGGCCAGCTCCATCGCCCCCTCCCGGAACAGCGGCACCAGGCTCGCCAGGGAGCGGTCGCCGGCCTCGGCCGGGCCGGACTCCAGCGCGCCGAGCCACTCCTCGGTGGACACCGGCCGGGGCGGGCTGCCCAGGGAGCCCAGGGCGGCGAAGACCGTCTCCCAGTCCATGCCGACCGGGTGGAAGACGTGCAGGTTCCGGCCCTGCGCGGCGGGCGCGCGCGACAGCCGCACGACCGCGTCGGCCACGATGTCCACCGGCAGCAGGTCCACCGGCGGCCCGGGCTTCTCGGGGGCCAGTCCCAGGCGCAGGAAGCTCTTGACCTGGAGCCAGAAGAAGTCGTCCGTGCGGCAGGCCCCGCTGGCGGTGTCCGGGCCGATCCGCCCGATCCGGTGCACGGTGACCGGCACCCCGCGCTCGCGCGCCGCCAGCGCCAGCCGCTCGGCGACCCACTTGCTCTGCGCGTACCCGATGCCGAGCCCCTCGGGGGTGTCGGGCACGGCGTCCTCGTCGATGTCCCGGGCGGCCCCGCCGGGCGCGAAGACCGCGAGCGTGGACATGTGGTGCAGCGGCTTGAGCACGGTGTCGGCGCAGAACTCGGCCACCCGCGCGAAGCCGTCCACGTTCGTCGGCCTGACCGAGACGTAGGGCGCGGCGAAGTTGATGTGCGCCGCCGCGTGGTAGACGCACTCCACCCGCCCGGCCAGCTCCCGGTACTCCGCGGGGGCGAGTCCGAACCGCTCCCGGGACAGGTCCCCGGCCACCACCCGCACCCGGGACAGGTCCAGCCCGTCCCCGGTCCGGTAGCGGCGGGCGGTGTCCAGGAGGCGGCGCAGCCCCTCCTCCGCCGAGCCGGCCCGCACGACGCAGTGGACGACGCACCCGGCCGCGAGCAGCGACCGCAGCAGGTAGACGCCGAGGAAGCCGGTGGCCCCGGTCAGCAGGACGGTCCGGGCGGTCGCCGGGTCGGCGCGCCGCACGGTGGCGGCCGGGTCCACGCCGTCCGGGAGCCGGGTGTCGGCCCACAGGTCGGGCCCGCGCGCCGTGGTCTCCCCGGCCAGCGCCCGCTCCACGCCCGCGGCCATGCCCGACACGGTGGGCTCGGCCAGCAGGGTGCTCAGCGGCAGGTCGGTGCCGTAGGCCTCCTGGAGCGCCTGCCGCAGCCGCACCGCCAGCAGGGAGTGGCCGCCCTCGGCGAAGAAGTCGTCGTCCGGGCCGACGGCGGCGCCGTCCAGCAGGTCGGCCCACACGGCGGCGACGCGCCGCTCGGTGGCGGTCAGCGGGCGCCCGGCGGCCGGTTCGCGCCGGGGGGCGGGCAGCTCGGCCGCGCGCGCGGCCAGGGCGGCCCGGTCGGTCTTGCCGCTGGGCCCGGTGGGCAGCCGGTCGATCCGCGCGAACCGGGCGGGCACCAGGTGCCCCGGCAGCGTGCGGCCGAGCGTGCGCCGCAGCGCGGCCTCGTCGACGGGGGCGTCGGTGCGCAGGAACGCGACGAGCCGCCGGTCCCCGGGGCCCCTCTCGGCGGCGACCACGGCCGCGGCGGTGACCGAGGGCAGGTCGCACAGCGCCGCCTCCACCTCGGCCGGTTCGATCCGGTAGCCGCGGATCTTGATCTGCTCGTCCGCCCGGCCCAGGTGCACGAAGCCCTCCTCGGGCGTGCACCGCACCAGGTCGCCGGTGCGGTACAGGCGCGCGCCCGGGTGCGGCGCGTCGGGGTCGGGCAGGAAGCGCGCGGCGGTCTGCTCGGGGAGGTTCAGGTACCCGGGGGAGAGCACGCGCCCGCCGACGTACAGCTCGCCCGGCACCCCGAAGGGCACCGGACGGCGGTCGGCGTCCAGGACGTGCAGCCGCACCCCGCCCACCGCCCGGCCGATCGGCGGCCGCTCCGGCCAGTCGGCCGGGTCCGGGGGCAGCCGGTACCCGGTGCACAGGTGCGCCTCCGACGGGCCGTACACGTTGACCAGCGCCGCCGGGGTGCGGCGGCCGAACATCTCCCGCAGGTCCGGGGTGACGACGAGCTGCTCGCCGGTGGTGTGGACCTCGGCCAGCTCCGGCAGCCGGACGCCGTCGCGCACGACGACGGACGCCAGCTCCCGCAGCGCGACGTAGGGCAGGAAGACCCGGCCCACGCGGCGCTCCCGCAGGTACCCGGCCAGCCGGTGCAGGTCGGCGCGCGTCTCCTCGTCCGTGAGGACCAGCGTGCCGCCCGCGCACAGCGTCGCGAAGATCTCCTCGAACGACACGTCGAAGGAGAGGGACATGTACTGCAGGGTGCGCGCACCGGCGTGCGGCCCGGACAGGTCCGCCTGCCGGTACACCAGGTTGGTGAGGGTGAAGTCCTCGACGACGACGCCCTTGGGCCGCCCCGTCGAACCGGAGGTGTAGACGACGTACGCCTCGTCACCCGGGGCGCGCGGGGGCGGCTCCGCGCCGCCCGCCCGGTCCGGTTCCGCGGGGTCCCACGCGTCCAGGTCGAACACGTCGGTGCCCGCCGGGCACGGCACCCCCGCGCCGCCCCGGGTGAGCAGGAGCCCGGGGCGGGCGTCGTCGAGCATCAGCGCGATCCGCTCGCGCGGGTACGCCGGGTCCAGCGGGACGAACGAGGCGCCCGCCCGCACCACCGCGAGCAGGGCGGTGATCGCGTCCGGGCCGCGTTCCAGGCGGATCGCCACCCGCGTGCCCCGCCGGGCGCCCCGGGCGCGCAGGGCCCCGGCCAGCCGGCCGGCCGCGGCGTCCAGCTCCCGGTAGGTGAGGGTGGCGCCGTCCACCGCCTCGACCGCCACGGCGTCCGGGGCGTGCCGGACGCGCTCCGCGAACAGGGCGGGCACCGACCGCCGCGCGGGCCGGTCGTCCTCGGGCCCGTGCCAGACGGCCGCCAGCTCCCGCAGCTCCTCCCCGGGCACCCAGCGCAGCTCGCGCACCGTGCCGCCGGGGCGGTCCAGCAGGTCCGCCAGCAGGGTCCGCAAGCGCCGCACGAAGCGCTCGACCGCCTCGGCCCCGAAGCGGGCCGGGTCGTACTCGAAGGTCAGGCCCAGCTCCCGCTCGCCCTCCTCGACGATCAGCGACAGGTCGTACTTGGGGACGCCGCTGACGTGCTGCCACGCGTCCGCGCCCAGGCCCAGGTGGCCCAGGTCGCGGCGGTCCCTGGGCATCAGCGTGACCATCGTCCGGAACAGCGGCGAGCGGCCCCCGTCCCGGCCCTCCGGGGCGAGCGCCCGCACCACGTCCTCGAAGGGCACGTCCTTGTGGCGCATCGCGGCGAGCACCTCCCGCCGCGTGCGCGCCAGCAGCTCCCGCACGGTGTCGCCCGGCGCGATCCGGTGCCGCAGCACCACGGTGTTGACCAGGTGGCCGATCGCCTCCTGGTCGGCCGCGCGGTCGCGCAGCGACACCGGGAGGCCGACGGTGAGGTCCTCCTGACCGGTGTGCCGGTGCAGCAGCACCGCGTAGGCGGTGAGCAGGACCATCAGCGGGGTCACGCCCTCGGCCGCGGCCCGCTCCCGCAGCGCGCGGGCCTCGGCGGCCGGCAGGACCGTCCGCACGCCCTCCGCGCCCGGGGCGTCGGCGTCCCGGGCGTGCGGGCCGTCCAGGGGCAGGTCGAGCTGGGCCGGGGCGCCGGCGAGGTGCTCGCGCCAGTAGTCCGACGACGGCGTACCGGCCCGGGGTTCCGCGTGCTCCCGGGCGGCGACGACCTCCCGGAACTGCCGGGGCGGCGGCGCCTGCGGCAGCCGCTCGCCGCCGGCCAAGGACCGGTAGGCGGTCAGCCACTCGGTCAGCAGCACGGACCAGGAGAAGCCGTCGAACACGGCGTGGTGCACGTTCACCAGCAGGGCCGTGCCGTCCTGCCCGGCGTCCAGGCACAGCGCGTGCAGGAGCGGACCGGTGCGCAGGTCGAGGCGGACCGTGGCGAAGCGGGCGGCCTGGCGCCGCACCTCCTCCTCGCCGCGCGCGGTGGCCGTCGCGAACCCGAAGCGGGGCTCGGCCGACACGTGTTGCGCCAGCCGGCCGTCGGACGCCGTCGCGAAGGTGGTCCGCAGGCTCTCGTGCCGGGTCACCACGTGCCGCAGGGCGCGGCGCAGCGCCGTGGGGTCCAGACGCTCGGGGAAGCGCAGCAGGACGGGGGAGTTGTACGCCGCCGGGTCGCCGTACTCGCAGGCGTACCAGATGCCGGCCTGACCGGCGGTCGCCTCCAGCACGGTGTGGCCGCCGTCCGCCGGCCCCCGGCCCGCGTCGCCCCCGGCCGGGCCGGGGGAGGCCGCGCGGCGTCGTGCGCGCAGGAGGTCGGCCAGGGCGCGCGGGGTGCCGCTCCCGGCGACGTCCGCCGCGCTGAGCTCCTGGCCCAGCACGCCCCCCAGGTCGGCGGCGAGGGCGTCGCCGTGCGCCGCGTCGAAGGGGTCGTCGGCCGCCGCCGCGGGCCGGCCGGTGAGGTGCCGCCACCGGTCGAGGACCACGGTGAGCAGGGCGTCAGTCACGTGCGGCCACCTCCGAGCCGCCCTCGCGCACCGACCGGATGTGGTCGGCCAGCTCCCGGGCGTTGTCGTACCGGAAGACGTCCTCGGCCCGCACGTCGACCCCCATCACGTCCTGGAGGTTCGCCGCGAGCTGGATGAGCTGGAGGGAGTTGGCCCCGGACAGGACGAAGGAGTCGCCGGGGCCGATCCGCTCGCCGCCGGTCGCCCCGACCAGGAGGCCGACGATGGCGGAGGCCACCGGGTCCCCGGCCGCGGGGGCGGGCTGCTCGGCGCGCGGCTCCACCAGGACGGCCCGGGGCTCCCGGAGGGCCATGCGGTCCAGCTTCCCGTTGTGGTTCAGCGGGAGTTCGGCCAGGTGGTGGACGCGGGCGGGCAGCATGTAGTCGGGCAGCCGGCCGCGCAGCTCGGCCAGCAGGGCCTCGGTGCCGGGGGGCTCGCCGTGCGCGGTGGTGCAGAACAGGACCAGCTCCTTGAGGTGGTCGCCCGCCTCCACCGCGCGGACCACGGCACGCTCCACCAACCCGGTCTCCTCGGCCGCGAGTTCGACCTCGCGCAGCTCGACCCGGTAGCCGCGGATCTTGACCATCTGGTCGGCGCGCCCGGCGAGCACGACCTCGCCCTCGGGCGTCGCGCGGGCCATGTCGCCGGTGCGCAGCAGCCGCGTGCCGGATCGCACCGGGAACTTCTCCCGCGTCAGCTCGGGCCGGTCCAGGTAGCCCTGGGCGAGCCCGGCGCCGCTGAGGCACAGCTCGCCCACCTCGCCGGGCGCGCACGGGGTGAGGTCGTCGCGCAGGACGTGCAGCCCCACGCCCGGCAGCGGGCGGCCCACCGGGAGCACCCCGCCGCGCAGGTCCTGCTCCGTCACGGCGTGGACGGCGGTCAGCGCCGAGTTCTCGGTGCAGCCGTAGGCGTTGTAGACGGTCCCGCCCACCGCGTCCAGCGCACGGGCCAGGTGGGCCGGGGAGGGGAAGTCCCCGCTGACGATCACCGTGCGCACCCCGCGCAGCGCCTCGGGGTGGTGGTCGACCAGGAGGTTGAACAGGCCGCACGGCAGGTTGAGGAAGGTGACGCGGCGCTCGGTGACGGTCCGCGCCAGCTCGGGCAGCGAGGGCAGCCGGGAGGGCGGGACGACCACCCGGGCCCCGTGCAGCAGGCTGAGCCAGATCTCCGTGGTGGAGGCGGCGAAGGAGTACGGGGCGGTCTGCAGGAAGCAGTCGTCGGCGCGGACCTCCACCTCCCCGGTGTACCGGGCCACGCGGGCGATGCCCCGGTGGGCGATGCGCACGCCCTTGGGGCGCCCGGTGGAGCCGGAGGTGAACAGGATGAACGCGGTGCTCTCGGGGTCCACCGGCTCCGCCGGGTCGCCGTCGTCCAGCCCGGCGCTCTCGGCGATCAGCTCGTGGACGTCGTGCTCGACGGTGACCGAGCCCAGGCCCGCCGGCACGTCCCGCAGCGTCAGCGGCAGCGCGGCCTCCTCGGCGATCGCGCGCCGCACGGAGACGGGGTGCGCCGGGTTGAGCGGGACGACCACGGCCCCGGCCTTCAGCACGGCCAGCAAGGCCGTGTAGAGCTCCAGGGAGCGGGACATGTGGACGCCCACCCGGCTCCCGGCCGCCACGCCCGCGTGCCGCAGGCGGCGGGCGAGGCGGTTGGCCGAGGCGTTCAGCTCGCGGTAGGTGAGCGAGGACGTGCCGTACTCCAGCGCGGTCCGGTCGGCGGCGGCCCGGGCGGCGGCCGCGAAGGCCTCGGGAAGAGCGGGTACGTCCGGCAACTCCTGGTTGGCGTGCACGTTTCCTCCAGCAGCGACGACGTGCCGCGGCGGCGGTGGCCGCCCGCGGCGGGGAAATCGGAGGGACGGTGGCGGATGACGGATGACGGATGACGGATGGCGGGTGAGGGGCGGCGGGAGACGGGTGGCGCGGGACGGGGGGGGCGGTGGCCCGGGGGTCCGGACGGCGCGCGCGGCGGCGGCCCGGGGTCGGTCGGCGCAGGACGGCGGTCCGGGCACGCGGCGGCCCGGCACACCGCGGGGTGTGCCGGGCCGCCGGGCGGAGTGGTCGGGGGTCAGCCGCCGGAGCGCTTTTGCTGCGGTGCCGCCGCACGCAGGTGCCGGGCGGTCGTCGTCTCGGCGTGGTCGGCCATCTCGGCCGGGGTGCCGGTGAACACGACGCGCCCGCCCTGCTCCCCGGCCCCGGGGCCGATGTCGATGATCCAGTCGGCGTGTTTGACGACGTCCAGGTCGTGTTCGATCGCGATGACCGTGTTGCCCGCGTCCACCAGCCGGTCCAGCAGCGCCAGCAGGTTGCCGACGTCCGCCATGTGCAGGCCCGACGTCGGCTCGTCGAAGACGTAGACGCTGCCGCTCTCGTGCAGCCGGTCGGCGAGCTTGATGCGCTGCCGTTCGCCGCCGGAGAGCATGGACAGGGGACGGCCCAGGGTCAGGTACCCCAGGCCCACCTCGCGCAGCGGCGCCAGCCGCCGCAGGATGCCCGGGTCGTCGAAGAAGTCGGTGGCCTCCGCCACGGTCAGGTCCAGCACCTCGGCGATGTTGCGGCCGTTCAGCCGGTGTTCGAGGACGTCCTGCCGGTACCGGCGGCCGTCGCAGACCTCGCAGACGGTGGTGACCGGGTCCATGAAGGCCAGGTCGGTGGTGACGGTGCCGCGCCCCCGGCACTCGGGGCAGGCGCCCTTGGCGTTGAAGCTGAACAGCCCCGCGTCCAGCCCGTGGGCCTTGGCGAACTGCTTGCGCACCGTGTCCCAGATGCCGGTGTAGGTGGCCGGGGTGGAGCGCGGGTTGATGCCGACGGCCGACTGGTCGAGCACGATGGCCTGCGGGTGCTCGGCGGTGAACACCCGGGACACCAGCGTGGACTTGCCGGACCCGGCGACGCCGGTCACGGCGGTCAGCACGCCGGTGGGGAAGTCGACGTCGACGTCGCGCAGGTTGTGCAGGCGGGCGCCGCGCACGGGCAGCGCGCCCGTCGGCGTGCGCGGCTCCGCCTTCAGGTTCGGCTCCGCGCGGAACCACCGCCCGGTCGTGGTCCCGCTGTCGGCCAGCTCCGCGACGGTGCCGGTGAACACGATCTCGCCGCCGTCCGCACCGGCCCCGGGACCGACGTCGACGACGTGGTCGGCCAGGGCGATGACGTCGCGGTTGTGCTCGACGATGAGCACCGTGTTGCCCTTGTCCCGCAGGTCCAGCAGCAGCCGGCCCAGGCGCTCCACGTCGTGGGCGTGCAGGCCGACGGTCGGCTCGTCGAAGATGTAGGTCATCCCGGTCAGGGCCGAGCCGAGGTGGCGCACGGCCTTCAGCCGCTGCCCCTCGCCGCCGGAGAGGGTGCGGGTGGGCCGGTCCAGGGTGAGGTAGCCCAGGCCCACCGACTCGATGCGCCGCAGCGAGGCGAGCGCGGCCGGGACCACCGGGCCCGCCCAGCGGTCCGCGACCCGCTCCAGCTCGGCGATCAGGTCCCCGATCTCCATCGCGCAGTAGTCGGCGATGTTGCGGCCGTCGACGCGCGAGTCCAGGGCCGCCCGCGCCAGCCGGGCGCCCCGGCACGCCGGGCAGGTCCGCTCGGTGACGACCTGCTCGGCGGACCGGCGCTCCTTGTCCTTGAGCGACTCCAGGCCCGGCTTGATGAAGCGCCGGGTGAAGCGCGGGACGACGCCCTCGTAGTCGTTGATGGCCACGTTGTCGAAGTCGTCGGGGCGGATCGTCTGGAAGCCCTCCCCGTAGAGCAGGAGGTCCATCTCCTCGCGGGTGTAGCGGGCCAGCGGCTTGTCGGGGTCGAAGACCGGCTCCAGGTCCCGTTCGCGCGCCCGGCCCTTCTCGTAGCGGCTGATCTGGGCGTAGCGCTTCCAGTAGTTGGTGCCCACGGCGAACGAGGAGTGCCGGATCGCGCCCTCGTTCAGCGACTTCCCGCGGTCCAGCAGCTTGTCCAGGTCGAGCTGGAGCGTGCTGCCCAGCCCGTCGCACTCGGGGCACATGCCGTGCGGGTCGTTGAAGGAGTAGAAGTTGGACGGGCCCGCGCTCGGCTCCCCGTAGCGGGAGAACAGCACGCGCAGCACCGGGTGCACCTCGGTCATGGTGCCCACCGTCGAGCGGGAGCCGCCGCCCACCGGTTTCTGGTCCACCACGATCGCCGGGGAGAGGTTCTCGATCAGTTCGAACTCCGGCCGCTCGTAGCGGGGCAGCCGGTTGCGGATGAACGCGGGGAAGACCTCGTTGAGCTGCCGCTGCGACTCCACCGCGATGGTGCCGAAGACGATCGAGGACTTCCCCGACCCGGAGACCCCGGTCACCACGGTCAGCGCGCCCAGCGGGATGCGCAGGTTCACCCCCTTCAGGTTGTTGGCCCGCGCCCCCGTCACCACGATGTGCTGCCTGTCCTCGCCCATGGGCGCTTCCGTCTCCCTGTCGTCGTGCGTGTGTCACCGGCCGCTTACCACTGTGCCCGCCGACGGCGCTCCGGCGGCGTCGGCGGCGTCGGCGGCGTCGACGGCCAGGTCGGCCATCGAGATCCGGCCACCCCGGGTGAGCAGGTCCACCAGGAACCGCTCGGGGGACGCGCCGTCCGCGCCGCTCAGGCCGGCGAACCAGGCCGCGCTCGCCCGCCCGGTCCGCTGGGCGTGTTCCACGGCCGGGCGGCGGGCCGCCTCGTACGCCGCGAGCGCGGCCGGGACCGAGGGCTCGGTGCGCAGGGCGGCCACCAGCGCGGCCGCGTCGTCGAGCGCGAGCCGGGTGCCGGACCCGATCGAGTAGTGCGCGGTGTGCGCCGCGTCCCCGACCAGCACCACGTTGCCGCTGGACCAGGCGGTGTTGCGCACCTGGCGGAAGCGGCTCCAGCGCGAGCCGTTCGCCAGCAGCCGCGCGCCGCCCAGCGGCTCGGCGAAGAGCCGGGCCAG
This sequence comes from Streptomyces marinisediminis, assembly GCF_026262575.1. Taxonomy (GTDB): domain Bacteria; phylum Actinomycetota; class Actinomycetes; order Streptomycetales; family Streptomycetaceae; genus Streptomyces; species Streptomyces marinisediminis. The sequence continues at coordinate 241,003 of NZ_JAPKFL010000004.1, read as the reverse complement.
CGCGTCGGTGTCCGGGCGGTGCGCGGCCTCCACCAGAAAGGTGCTGCGGCCTTGGCCGTAGGGGTAGGTGTGCGCGGTCACCGGGCCCCGCGGCGTGTCGGCGACGAGGAAGGCGAGCGAGTCGGCGGCCCGTTCCGCGCCGAGCCAGAGGTAGTCGGGGGCCAGCGGCTCCGTGGTGGTGCCCAGCCGGTCGGCCAGCGCGGTCCGGATGGCCGAACGGGCGCCGTCGGCGGCCACCACCACGTCGTGCCCGGCGGCGAGCGCGGCGGTGTCCGGGGCGGCGGCGCCCTGGCGCAGCCGCACGCCCAGCTCCGCGCAGCGGTGCCGCAGCACCCGCAGCAGGTCCCGGCGGCCCACCGCGCCCAGGCGGGGCGCCCGGGAGGTGCGGGACCCGCCGTGGCGGTGCACGGTGATCTCGTCCCACGCCGTCAGCCGGGCGGCCAGCGCGTCGGCCAGCGGCGGGTCGGCGCGGTGGACCGTCTCCAGCGCGGCGGGCGGCAGGATGACGCCGAAGCCGTAGGTGTCCTCACCCCGGCGGTGCTCCCACACCGTGACGTCGGCCGACGGGTCGGCCAGCCGGGCGAACGCGGCGACGGCCAGCCCCGCCGGGCCACCGCCCACGACAGCGATCCTCACGGCTGTTCCTCCTCGGTCGTCGGGTGCCGGCCCGGGCCGGTCGCGGGGTGTGCGCGGCTCACCCGCGTCCGCCGGCCACCAGGTCACCGACGCGGGCGACGACCTCGGCGGGCGCGGGCATCGCCGCCATCTCGGCGGCGACCTCCCGGCTCGCCCGCCGGGGCGCGGGGTCGCGCAGCACCTCGCGCAGCGCGTCGGTGACCGCGCCGGGGCCGTCCGCGTCGATGTCCAGGGTCCGCCCGGCGCCCCGGTCGGCCACCGTGCGGGCGTTGCTGACGTTGACCGTGCCCGGCATCGGCAGCGAGACCTGCGGCACCCCGGCGGCGAACGAGCTGAGCACGGTGCCCGACCCGCCGTGGTGGACGATCGCGTCGCAGCCGTCCAGCAGGGCGCGCAGCGGCACCCAGCGCTCGGGCCGCACGTGCGGGGGGAGCGCCGCGGGCAGCTTCGGCAGTTCGGCGTCGGCGGTGAGCAGCACCAGCTCCGCGCCCAGCTCCCCGGTGGCGTGGACGATGTCGCGGTAGAGCGCGCCGTCGCGGGTCATGGCCGCCGAGGACCCGCAGGTGGCCACCACGCGCGGGACCTCGCCCGGCCGCAGCGCCCAGTGCGGCAGCGTGCCGCCGTTGTTGAAGCAGCCGTAGCGCATCGCCAGGTGGTGCGCGGGGCGGCCGATGTCGGTGGGCACGTCGGTGAAGTTGGCCAGGGACGGGGGCAGGACGTCGATCTCGATCTCCGCCTCCGTCACCTTGTCCACTCCGGCGCGGGCGGCGTGCGGCGCGAGGTGGTCCAGTGCCGGGCCGAAGGTGGGCAGCGGCGTCCCGTACCCGTGCAGCACCGCCGGGACGCCCGCGGCGCGCGCCGCCACCAGAGCGGCGGAGTGGATGCCGGGGTAGACCACGGCGTCGGCGCCCCAGGTGCGGGCGATGTGCACCAGGTCGTCCAGCATCCGGGCGCCCACCTCCCCGAACGCGCGGCCGTGCACGGCCAGGGAGGTGGCGTCGTCCGGCGCTGACCCGGCCCCGGCCCGCTCCAGCGTGCGCAGCAGGTCGTCGTAGGGCTGCCGGGCCTGCCGGGCCGCGCCGGCCTCGGCGGTCACCAGGCCCGCCGCGACCGCCGTGCGCCGCGCGGGTCCGCAGGTGGCCACCAGCACCTCGTGGCCCGCGGCCTGGGCGGCGTGCGCCAGCGGGACCAGCGGCATCAGGTGGGAGGAGACGGGCATCGACGTGAACAGGTAGCGCATGGTCAGCTCCTTACTGCCCCGGCGCGGGGGAGGTCAGGGACGGCAGTCCGGCGGGGTCGGCGGCGAACTCGGGCGGCGGGACGTCGGGGACGCGCCCGGGCTCCCCCTCCGCCCGCCGGGCGAGGTCGACCAGGTAGGTGCCGTAGTCGGTGTGGTCGTGGTCCCGGCCCAGCCGCACCAGCTCGTCGGCCCCGATGAAGCCCATGCGGTAGGCGATCTCCTCGACGCAGGCGATGCGCACGCTCTGGCGCTGCTCCAGGATCTGCACGTACTGCCCGGCTTCCAGCAGGGCGTCGTGCGTGCCGGTGTCCAGCCAGACGAACCCCCGGCCCAGCGGCACCAGTTCGGCGCTGCCGCGCTCCAGGTAGACCTGGTTGATGTCGGTGACCTCCAGCTCGCCGCGGGCCGAGGGGGTCAGCCCCCGGGCGATGCGGACCACGTCGTTGTCGTACATGTACAGGCCGGTGACGGCCAGTTCGGAGCGCGGGCGGCGCGGCTTCTCCTCGATGCCCAGCAGCCGCCCGGAGCGGTCCACCTCGGCGACGCCGTAGCGCTGCGGGTCGCGCACCGGGTAGCCGAAGACGGTGCAGCCCGTCAGCCGCCGGGCCCGGTCGCGCAGCAGCGCGGAGAAGCCGGGGCCGTGGAAGAGGTTGTCGCCCAGGACCAGCGAGACGGAGTCGTCCCCGATGTGGTCGGCGCCGATCAGGAAGGCCTCGGCGATGCCGCCGGGACGCTCCTGCTCGGCGTAGTCCAGCCGCAGGCCCAGCCGGCTGCCGTCGCCCAGCAGGGAGCGGAACAGGGGCAGGTGGCCGGGCGAGGAGATGACGAGGATGTCCCGGATCCCGGCCAGCATGAGGACCGAGAGCGGGTAGTAGATCATCGGCTTGTTGTAGACCGGGAGCAGTTGCTTGGAGACCACGCCGGTCAGGGGTTTGAGCCGGCTGCCCGACCCGCCGGCCATGATGATGCCCTTCACGTCTCAGTCCTCCTTCGACTGTGGCCCCCGGCGCCGCCGCCGTCGTCCGGTCGGTAGTGCGGCAGCAGCCCGCGGTCGAGCGCCTCCGCCAGCGCGGGCGCGGCCAGGTCCCGGTCGGAGACGACCGGCTCGCCGCCGCGCGGCAGGGGCAGCCCGAGCGCGGGATCGCTCAGGGAGACGGCCCCTTCGTCCTCCGGCCGGTACGGGGTGGACAGCAGGTAGACCACGACCGTGCCCGCCGCCTCGGCGACGAAGGCGTGGCCCACGCCCGGCGGGCAGTACACGGCGCGCGGCCGGTCCGGCCGGAGGCGGACGGCGTCCCAGCGGCCGAACGTGGGGGAGCCGACCCGCACGTCCACCACCAGGTCCAGCGCCGTGCCCGCCGCGCACAGGACGACCTTGGCGGTGTCCGACCCGGGGCGCGGGTAGTGGACGCCGCGCGCCACCCCGCTGTGGTTGACGCTCAGCGCGGTGCGCGCGACGCGGAAGGGCGGCCCGTCCAGCACCGCCGCGTAGTCCGCCTCCTGGTACACCGGGCAGAACGTCCCCCGCCGGTCCGGGTGGACCGGCGGGGTGATCTCCAGGGCCCCGGCGACGCCGAGTTCCCGTGCGTGCATGCGGCACCCTCCTGTTTCCGTCGTACCGGTCACCGGGCGCCCCGGGCCCGGCCGTCGCGGTCACCGGGCCGGCCCGCGTCCGCCGTTTCGGCCCCCGCGTCCGGCTCCCGGCCGTCTTCGGTCCGGGGGAGCAGGCCCAGGTGGTCGAGTGCCGTGCGGCCGAGCGGCGTCGCGGGGTCGCCGAGGTCCAGGGGCAGGTCGAAGTGGTCGCGGTCGTCTACCACCAGCTCCGTCACCGGCCGCCCGCCGCCGCGCAGCGCGGCGGAGTAGCGGCGCTGCTGCCGGGCGTACTCGTCGGTCTCGTGCCGCCCCCGGGCCAGCAGCACCCGCCCGGCGCGCGGTGGCGACCGGTGCAGCGGGCTCTGCTCGCGGGCGCCCGCCGCGTCCAGGCCCAGCGCGTCGTTGACGTAGCTGCCGACCACGGGGCTCAGGTCGTACAGGCCGCTCAGCAGGCAGAGCCCGGCCAGCGGGACGCCGCCTGGGCCGCCGGCGGCCATGGCCACCAGGTGGCTGCCGGCCGAGCTGCCCGCCGCGTGCACCGCGTCGCGTTGGCCGCCCAGCGCGGCGGCGTGCTCCGTCACCCAGGCCAGCCCGCGCCGCACCGACGCGGTCAGCTCGGCCAGCCGCCGCCGGGGCGCCAGTCCGTAGCCCAGGGCGACGTACCCGGCCCCGGCCGCCACCAGCGCGGGCGCGGCGAAGCAGGCGTCCTCCTTGCCGGACTCCTGCCAGTGCCCGCCGTGCACGAAGACCAGCAGCGGCGCGCCCGGGCGGCGGGGCGGGAAGTGGTGCAGCCGCTCGGCCGGGTCGGACCCGTAGGCGACGTCGGCCCGGTGCTCCAGCGTGCGCAGCGCGGCCAGGCTGCGGGCGCGGTACCGGGCGAGGGTGCCCGCGGCGTCCCGGGCCCGGGTGCTGGGGGAGAGCTCCCGGTCCAGCGCCGCGCGGTCGGCCGCGCTCGCGCGCGGCCCGCTCACGGCCCCGGCCGGACGCCGCTGACCACGCCGTGCGGGGTCCAGCTCCGCCCGGTGGTGCGCCGGACGCCGGTGAAGCCGGCCTCGCGCAGCCAGCCCTCGCACTGCTCCCAGCGGTAGATGGTGGAGTGCCGGAACGGGAGGGTGGTGAAGTAGACGTTGTCCAGCGCCGCGTACAGCGGTCCGGCCCCGTCGTCGTCGCTGAACGCGTTGAACACCAGGACCCGCCCGCCGGGCTCCACGGCCTCGTACGCCTTGCGCAGCAGGGCGAGGTTCTGCTCGGGGGACCAGATGACGAGCTGGTGGGCGAAGAGGACGCAGTCGTGGCCGCCGGGGTAGGCGTCGGTGAAGAGGTCCGCCGCGCGGGTGTCGATCCGGTCGGCCAGCCCCGCCTCGGCGATGTTGCGCTCGGCGACCTCCAGCGCCCCCGCCCGGTCCAGGACCGTCACCCGCAGGGCGGGGTGGGCGCGGGCCAGGGCGATGGCGTTGACGGCGTCGCCCCCGCCGACGTCCAGGACGCGGCGCGTGCCGGAGAAGTCGGTGCGCTCCACGAGCACCGGGTTGGACAGCCGGGACCAGGAGTGCATGCAGCGGTAGAAGAGCTCCTCCAGGCCCGGCACGCCCGACAGCCGCGTGTAGAGGTCGCGGGTGGTGCCGGGGAAGTGGCGGATGCCCGCGTTCTCGCCGGTGCGCAGGGACTCGGCGTAGTCCGCCGCCGGGCGGTAGGAGACGCGGTCCTGGAACTCGACGATGTCGCGCAGCACCGGCCACAGCCCCGCGCGGAAGGCGGCGGCCACGGGCGGCCCGTTGCGGTAGGCGCCGTCCTCGACCGCGGTCAGGCCCAGGGCCGTGGTGCCCAGCAGCAGGACGTCGGCGGCCCGGTGGTCGAGGCCGAGGTCCTCGGCCACCTGGCCGGCGGGCAGCGGCCCTTCGGCGTCGAGCAGGTCGAACAGGCCGAGCTGGCAGCCGGCGTTGAGCTGCTGGAAGGCGGCGTGCCCGAACAGGACGGGGACGAGGGCGCCCAGCTCGGGCGCGGAGTGCTCCGGTGTCGTCGTCATCGGGCCGCCACCGCCCCGGTGCGCACGGTCGGTTCGGGGACGGGGACGATGAAGCCGCCGCCGGCTTCGAGGAAGGCGGTCTCCTTGCGCATGATCTCCTCGGCGTAGTTCCAGGCGAGCAGCAGGTAGTAGTCCGGGGGGCGCCGCACGTCCCGGGGGGCGAGGACCGGCACGTGGGTCCCCGGGGTGAGCCGGCCCTGCTTCTGCGGGGTGGTGTCGGTGCAGAACTCCAGCTCGCCCGGGCCCAGGCCGCACAGGTTGAGCAGGGTGGTGCCCTTGGCGGAGGCGCCGTATCCGGCGACGCGGTGGCCGTCGGCGACGAGGCCGCGCACCAGCCGGGTCAGCTCCGCGCAGGTGCGGCGCACGCGGGCGCCGAACTCCCGGTACACGCCGTCGGACAGGTAGCCGGCGGCGCGTTCGCCGGCGATGAGGTCGCGCACCCGGTCGTGGGTGCGCCACGGGCCGTCCGCCCGCCCGGCCGAGACCAGGACCGACCCGCCGTGCACCGCCAGCCGCTCCACGTCGACGGTGCGCAGCCCGTGGCGGGCGAACAGCCGGTCCAGGGTGCTGATCAGGAAGTACGACAGGTGCTCGTGGTAGATGGTGTCGAACGCCAGGCGCTCCACCAGGTCGACGGCGTAGGGCACCTCGATGGTGAACAGCCCGTCGTCGGCGAGCAGCTCGCGCGCCCCGGCGAGCACGTCGGCCACGTCGTCGATGTGGGCGAACACGTGGCGGCCCAGGATCAGCGACGCCTTCCCGTGGGTGGCGGCGATCTCCCGGGCGGTCGCGGAGTCGAAGTAGTCGGGCAGGGTGGGCACGCCGCGGTCCTCGGCGACGCGGGCCAGGTTGCGCGCCGGGTCCACCCCGAGCACCCGGGCGCCCGCCTCGCGGAAGTGCAGGAGCTGGTCGCCGGTGTTGCTGCCCAGCTCCACCACGAGCCCGCCCCCGGCCAGGTCGGCGCGCTCCCCGCACCGCTCCACGACCGTGCGCATGTGCCGGGCCATCGTCTCGGAGTCGGAGGTGACGTAGGAGTAGGTGCGGTAGAGCAGGTGCGGGTCGACGACGGCGGTCAGGCTCAGCAGCCGGCACTCGCGGCAGGAGACCACCTCCAGCGGGTACGCCTCCTCGGGCGCGTCCGCCTCGGCGGCGTCCACGAAGCCGTTGGCCAGCGGCACGCTGCCGAAGGAGACCACCTCCTGCCACCGGCGGCTGCCGCACACGCGGCACGCGGTGACGAACCGGACGGCGTCGGTGCTCATCGCGGGTCCTCTCGGTCGGCGGCGCGGACCGCGCCGGTGCGGAAGGAGCGCAGGGCGTCCACGACCTGCTCGGCCTGCGCGTCGCTGAGGGCGGTGTGCAGCGGCAGGCGCACCAGGCGGTCGGCGACGCGCTCGGTGACGGGGCAGCCCCCGGGGGCGGCGCGGCCGTGCCGGACGCCCGCGGGGGAGGTGTGCAGCGGTTGGAAGTGGAAGGTGGCCTGGACGCCCCGGTCGGCGAGGTGGCGCAGGAGCGCCGCGCGGTCGGCCGCCGAGGGCAGCACCAGGTGGTAGAGGTGCGCCGAGTGCGCGTTGTCCTCGGGCACGGCCGGCAGCGCGACGCCCTGGTCCGCCGCCCACTCGGGCAGCGCGCGGTGGTAGGTGTCCCACACCGCGTGGCGGCGCGCCTGGACGGCGTCGAACTCCTCCAGTTGCGCCGCGAGCAGGGCGGCGAGCGGCTCGGGCAGGAGGTAGCTCGAACCCAGCTCCACCCACCGGTACTTGTCGACCTGGCCGCGGAAGTACTGGTGCCGGTTGGTGCCCCGGTCGCGGATGATCGTCGCCCGGTCCACCAGGGCGTCGTCGTTGACCAGGAGGGCGCCGCCCTTGCCGCAGTGCACGTTCTTCGTCGCGTGGAAGCTCAGCGCCGCCAGCGCGCCCACGCCGCCCAGCGGAGCGCCGCGGTAGGACGCGCCCAGGCCGTGCGCGTTGTCCTCGACGACGGGGACGCCGTGCGCGTCGGCCACGCGCCGGATCGCGTCCAGGTCACCGGCGACGCCCGCGTAGTGCACGGCGACGACGGCCCGGGTGCGCTCGGTGATCGCCGCTTCCAGGGCGGACTCGTCCAGGGTCAGGGTGTCCGGGCGGCAGTCGACGAACACCGGCACGGCGCCGCGCAGGGCGAAGGCGCTGGCCGTCGGCGCGAAGGTGAACGACGGCATCACCACCTCGTCGCCCGGGGCCAGGTCCAGCAGCAGCGCGGCGATCTCCAGCGCGTGGGTGCACGAGGGCGTCAGCAGGACGTGCCGCGCACCGGTCAGCCCGGTCAGCAGTTCGCCGGCCCGGGCGGTGAAGGGGCCGTCGCCGTCCAGGTCCCCGGAGTCCAGCACCCGGCGCAGGTAGGCGTCCTGCCGCTCGGCGGTGTGCGGGACGTGGAAGGGGACCGTCCGGGTGGCGGGGGGAGCGACGCTCATCGGGGCAACTCCAGAAGGGTGAAGTCGAGGTGGACGTGGGCCCGGTCGTCGGCGTGCGCGCGGTAGACCGGGGAGCCGCCCAGCTCCGCGGCCGGGACGGAGAAGGACTCCTGCCGGTGGACGCGGACGCCGAAACCGGCATCGCCGGCCACCCGGCCGAGCCGCTCGGCGCTGCCCATCGCGAAGCTGAAGCCGAGGAACAGGCGGCCGCCGGGGGCGAGCCGCCCGGCGGCCTGGTGGAGAAACCGCCGGTGCATCGCGTAGCCGGGGTCGAAGAAGTGGTAGGCGAGGGCGGAGCCGTGCCCCTGCTCGGGCGGGGTCTCGATGAACGGCGAGTTCCAGAAGATCAGGTCGAAGGTCTCCGCGGGCTCCAGCGCGTCGAACAGGTCGCTGGTGCGGGCCCTGACCCGGTCGGCCACCCCGTGCCGCCGGGCGTTGAGCTCGGTGGTGCGCACGGCCGCGGGGTTGATGTCCAGCGCCGTCACCCGGGGCACGCCCGAGAGCGCCGCGACGACCGAGGCGACGCCGCAGCCGCAGCCCATCTCCAGCAGGTGGCCGGTGCCCTCGTACGGCAGCCAGGAGGCGAACAGCCCGGTCGCGTGGTTGTACTCCCCGCCCAGCACGCCGCCGAGCTGGACCCACTCCCTGTCCAGCAGCGTGAACTCCCGCTCGACGTCCTGCTCCGCGACCGCGTGGGCGTAGGCTTCCCGCCCCATGGTGAGGCCGAGTTCGTTCATGACGGGTTCCCTCCGGTCGGGGGCGGGCTGTCACAGCAGCGAGCGCATGGTCCACAGCTCGGGGAAGAAGCGGTGCTCGTTGATCGTCCGGAGCCAGGCGGCCCCGTCGCTGCCGCCGCTGCCCCGCTTGCCGCCGAGCATCCGCTCGACCACGAGCAGGTGGGCGGCGCGCCAGTGCGAGAACTGGTAGGCCACTTCCAGCAGGCGCTCGGCCAGGTCGTAGGCGGAGCGGTGCCCCCGCGGGTCGCGGTAGACGGTCAGCCAGACCCGCTCCACGTCCTCGTCGGCGGTGTACGGGGCCGACGGGTCCCGGTCGGTCAGGCGCTCGGGGACGGGGAGCCCGGAGCGGGCCAGGTGCCGCAGCGCCTCGTCGTACAGGCTCGGCCGCGCCAGCTCCGCCCGCAGCTCGGGGAAGGCGGTGAGGTCGGCCGAGCGCACCATCGCGGTGTCCCGGTTGCCGAGCGTGAACTCCAGCAGCCGGTACATGAAGGACTGGGTGCCCGACGCCTCGCCCAGCGCGTCGCGGAAGACCAGGAACTCGTCCGCCGGCATGGCGTTCATGCTCTCCCAGCAGCCGATCAGCACCCGCTGGCTGCGCACGGCGCGCGACAGCGCCCGGCAGGCGGCCTCGCCGCGGTCCTCGCGTAGCCGGGCCCTGGCCTGGTCCACCTCCAGGTGCACCATCCGGAACAGCAGCTCCTTGACCTGGCTGAGCAGGATGAACGACATCTCGAACGGCGACCCGGTGCGCGGCTCCTGGAGGGCGTGCAGGGCGTCCATGCGGGCGTAGTCGACGTAGGGGTTGGTCCGGCTCACGCGGCCACCTCCCGCCCGCCGTCGGCGGAGCCGGTCCGGGGCGCGGCGGTCCCGGGCGCGGTGGGCCCGGCGGCCGCGGGGCGCTCGGCCAGGACGTCCCGCAGGGCCGCCACCGCGTCGAAGACGTCGGTGTGGGAGACGTACAGGCCGTTGAGGCACCAGCGCAGCAGGTCGGGCGGGCGCGCGTCGCTCACCACGCCCCGTTCCCCCAGCGCGGCGGCGACCGCGGGCGCCTCGGGGTGCCGCAGGGTGAGGTGGTTGCCGCGCCGGCCGGGGGCGGACGGCGTCACCACCGCCAGCTCCCGGGCGGCCGCCGGGGCGTCGTCCGCGTCGCGCAGGTCGGCCAGCAGGCGGACCAGGTAGTCGCCCAGCCGCAGGCTCCTGCGCCGCACCGCGGCCACCCCGGCGGCCTCCAGGGGCGCCAGCGCCGCCTCCAGGGCCAGCAGCGACAGGACGTGCGGCGTGCCCGTGCGGGCCCGGTCGACGCCGGGCGCGGGAACGAAGGCGTCGGCCATGTCGAACGGCCGGGCGTGGCCGTGCCAGCCGGTGAGCGGCAGGTCCAGCGCGCCGTGGTGGCGCGCGGCGGCGTAGAGGTGGGCGGGGGCGCCGGGGCCGCCGCAGAGGTACTTGTAGCCGCAGCCCACCGCGAGGTCCACCCCCGCGTCGTCCACCGCCACCGGCACCGCGCCCGTCGCGTGGCTGAGGTCCCACACCGCGACGCCGCCCGCCGCGTGCACGTCGGCCGTCGTCCGGGCGACGTCCCACAGTTCGCCGGTGCGGAAGTCCACCGCGCCGCACAGCACCGCGCCGACCTCGCCGCGGTGCCGTGCCAGCACCCCGGCGAGATCGCTCATCGGCGCCTCGACCAGCCGCAGGTCCAGCACGCGGGCCACCGACGCGGCCACGTAGCGGTCCGTGGGGAAGTTCCCGGCGTCGCAGACGAGCACGCGGCGGCCCGGCACCAGCCGCGCGGCGGCGGTGAGCGCGTTGAAGAGCTGCGAGGAGGTGGTGTCGCCCACGACCGTCTGGCCGGGCCCGGCGCCGATCAGCCGGCCGATCCGGTCGCCGACCCGCACGGGGGCGTCCCACCACCCGTCCTCGCTCCAGCCCCGGATCAGGTGGGCGCCCCACTGGCGCCGCACCGCGTCGTCCAGGGCCCCCGGAACGGCGCGGGGCAGCGGCCCCAGGGAGTTGCCGTTCAGTTGGATCACGCCGTCTGGCAGGAGGAATTCCTCACGGAAAGTGGAGAGCGGGTCCGCGAGATCTTCTTTCTCGGCCCACTCACGAGTGGAATCCACTGGTCGTGCTCCTTCGGTGTTCCGTAGCGGACGCTGCTCGGGGCAGCCGGCGGACACAGTCGAAGCGCACTGTAGAAATTTCTATCTTCGCCCCTCGGGGCCGGTCAACAGTGGCTCCGTCAATGGACTGTCAGAGAATCTTCAAGCGTGTTGCAGGTGTTCTCATAAAAGGGTCAGAGCGGGCCTGGGCGGGGTCGGCGGAAGTGATTCCGGGAATACGGGTGGGCGGCGTGCCGGGAGCGCGTCGAACAGCGGTTGTCGGGAACGAGCGAAAGGCATGGAGATGGCAACGGGGTGCGAGGGGACGCGAGCGGTACGGACGCGCGGGGCGGGAACCGGCGGAGCGGGGACGAGGTGCGCGGGCCCGGGGTGCGCGGCGGCACCGGAGCGGGCCGCGCGCGCGGTGGCCGGGACGAGCCTGTGCCCCTCCTGCCGCGCCCGGCTCCACGAGGCGCTGGTGCGCCTGCCCGCCCTCTACCGCGAGTGCGGGGAGCGCCACTTCCGCACCCCCGCGCCCTCGTGGGCCCGGCCGCCCGGCCCCTCGCGGCGCCCGGTGAGCACGCTGCACGCCTCGGCGGCGGACGTGCGCCACGCCGCGCTCGGCGTGCTGGCCTCCTGGGCCGGGCTGACGGCCGAGCTGACCGGGGCCCGCCCGCCCCGCCGGACCGCCGCCGAGCTGTGCGGCTTTCTGCGCGACCACCTCGCCGTGCTCGTCCGGCACGCGGCCGCGGGGGAGTTCGCCGCCGAGACGGCCGACGTGCTCGCCCGGGTCGAGGGCGTGGCCCGTCCCGAAGAGGCGGGGCGCGTGGTCGTCGGGCCGTGCGTGGCGGACGGCTGCGGCGGGCGCCTGACCGCCCGTCCCCCGCGGCGGCGGCGCGACCCGGCGCGCGTCTCGTGCGACGCCGACCCCGCGCACAGTTGGAGCGGCCCGGAGTGGCTGTCCCCGGGCCGCCGGGAAGGCACCGCGCCCGCGCCGCGCCGGACCGGCGGCGAACCCGCCGCGCGGTCCGCCGCCCCGGCCCCGGGGCCGCCGACGCGCGGCCCGCGCTGGCTGAGCCCCGCGGACGTCACCGCCCTGTGGGGCATTCCGCGCGGGAGCGTGTACCGGCTGGCCAGCGAGCACCGATGGGCGCGCCGCCGCAGCGCCGGGCGCACCTACTACGCGGCCGAGGACGTGCGCAGCGCCCTCGCGGCCACCGGCGGCTGACCCCGGGCGCCCGCCCCGGGGCGGGCGCCCGGGGCCGGGGCCGCCCCGGCGCGGCTGGGCGGCTCCGGCCCGGTGGTCCCGGCACGCCGGGCGTCCCCCGGGACCACCCCGGCCCCGGGGGTCCGGCTCCGGGAGCCTGACGGCGTCGGCCCGGCCGCGGTGCTGGTCACCGGCGTCCGAAGATCCCGGGGCCGGGGGTGAGGACGCCGGCGGGGTCGTAGCGCCGCTTCGCCGCCTGGAAGGCCGGCCACGCCTCGCCGTAGTGGGCGCGCCAGTCCCGCCGGGTGAACGGCACCGAGCCGATCGGGTACAGCGTGCCGCCGTAACCGTCGCGGGTGCGGGCGTAGAGCCGCTCGTTGCGGGCGAGCATGGCCTCGGTGTAGGCCGCGCCCGGCTCCGGGGTCTCGGACACGGTGTTGACGTCGACGACGAACACCCAGGGCGAGTCGTCCGGCGCGGGCAGCCGGGGGAAGGGCCGCGTGGTGCGCGCACGCCGCTGCGGGTAGATCAGCCCCGCCCCGTAGGCGCCGATGTCGCGCGGCGTCAGCGCGTCCACGACGTCGCCGAAGAACGGCTCGACGGACGAGCCCGGGAGCCACACGTCGAACCACGGCTTGACGAGCCGGTCCCAGCCCACCGTCTCGCGCAGCGCGTCGATGGCCCGGTCGATCGAGAACGCGTGGTCCAGGTAGCCGGTGTCGGTGACCTGCGGCTCGGCGGCCAGGCCGCGCAGGATGCGCGCGTCGTCCGGCGGCGCGTCCGCAGCGTGGAAGGCCGTCGCGTGCAGGGTGTAGCCCATGCCGGAGCCGGCGGGGCGGAACTCGCCGTAGACGTGGTCGACGCCGGTGCGGTCGAGGAGGGTGCGCAGGTCGCGGAAGAACGGGGCGGTGTCCGCGTAGTCCAGCGTGTACGTGCGCGCCCGCTCCGGCGCCGGCACGAGCTCGACGACCGCCTTGGTGATGATACCGCACTGGCCGAGTCCGCCGAGCACCGCGTGGAACAGGTCGGGCGCGCGGCGCGGTGAGCACCGCTGGACGGCCCCGTCGCCGGTGACCACCTCCAGCTCGCGCACGTGGTCCACCTGCAACCCGGTGTCCAGGCCGCCGACCAGGCCGCCGATGCCGCCCACGGACAGCGTCCCGCCCACGGTCAGCCCGGTGTAGCCGGTGAGCACCGGCGGCGTCCTGCGGGGCGTCTCCGCGTAGGCGGCTTTCGCCAGGTCCATCCACCGGACCCCGGCGTCCACCTCGGCGACGTGCGGGCCGAGGGAGTGGACCCGGTCCAGGTGCCGGTTCTCGACGAGCAGCCCGCCGCTCAGGCCCTGCCCGTAGGTGGTGTGCGCCTGGCCCCGGGGCGAGACGGGGATGCGGCGGGCCCGGCAGAAGCGCACCATCGCGGCGATGTCGCGCGTCGAGCGCGGTCGCAGGACGGCCCGGGGCGTGTGGTGGACGATGTTGCCCAGGTCGGTGGAGACCGCCTCCCGGGACGGCCGGTCGAGCACGAGTTCGCCGTCCAGCGCGGGGGCGCGGTCGAACCCGGGCCGGTGCGCGGCCTCGGCCCGGGTGACCCATCCGCCGCCGAGCGGGTCGAAACCCACCACCGCGGCGGCCGCCCCGGCCGCGCCGAGGAATCCGCGGCGGCCGATCATGCCGCCTCCCGGAGAGCCGCACCGGCCGGACCGTGGCCGCGGTGGCCGGTGGCGTACGGGCCTGCCTGGCCCTCGCCCTCGTGTACTCCTGTCGCGCGTATCGCGGGCATGCGGAGAACTCCTTCCGGTCAGGGGTACTGACCTCGGGTGCTGGTCCGGCGCGCGGCACGGCGCGCCGGTGGGGGGACGGCGACGAGCCGCCGCGAGCGCGGCGGCGTCGCCCCGTGGCGGCCACGGCCCGTGAGGGTTGGGCCCGTCGTGGTCGGCGCGGCGGCTCCCCGAGCGGGACCGGGGGCCGTGGCGCCGACCGGGCCGTCCCGGGCGTGGCCCGGGTCACCGCGAGCGGTCCTGGGCGTCCGGGCGGGGCCCTGGCCCTCCGGCCCCGGGGCGGGAGCCGGGCTGCCGGGGGCGGGTCAGCGGGCCACGGCGTACGCCTGGCCGCCGCGCGGGCTGGCGGCCGCGAGCACGCCGCCGTCCGCCCGGGGTCCGGCCATGCACACCTTGCCCAGCGAGTAGGCGTCGACCTCGCGCACCTCGTGGCCCCGGGCGCGCAGGTCGGCCAGGACCGCCGCGTCGAAGCCGCGTTCCACGGTCAGCCCCCGCGCCCGGGAGACGCGGGGCGTGAACGAGGACGGCGCGTGGTCGGTGTGGAACGCCCGGGCCTCCACCGCCTCCTGCGGGCCCATGCCGAAGTCGACGTGGGCGAGGAAGGCGTGCAGCGTCCACTGGTCCTGCTGGTCGCCTCCCGGGGTGCCGAAGGCCAGGTGGGGGCGTCCGTCGCGCAGGACGAGCGAGGGGCTGAGGGTCGTGCGGGGGCGCTTGCCCGGGGCCAGGGCGTTGGGGTGGTCCGCGTCCAGCCAGGCCATCTGGCCCCGCGTGCCCAGGGGGAAACCGAGGCCCGGGACGACCGGCGAGCTCTTCAGCCACCCGCCGCTGGGGGTGGCCGCGACCAGGTTGCCCTCGTCGTCCACGGCCGTCACGCAGCAGGTGTCGCCCTTGGACTGGCTGAGCAGCGGGACGGCGGGGATGCCGTCGGCCAACTGCTCCTGCCAGCCGTGCTCGCGTCGCACCTCGGGGTCCGCGGCGAGGTCCGGCAGGCGCGGCGTCCGCCCCTCCGGCGAGCCGGGCCGCAGGGTGTCCGAGGCGCGGGGGCCGATCAGGGCCCGGCGCCGCGCCGCGTACTCGGGGGAGAGCAGCCCGTCGAGGGGGACCTCCGTGCGACGGGGGTCGCCGTACCAGGCCTCGCGGTCGGCGAAGGCGAGCTTGGCGGCCTCCGTCACGGTGTGCAGGTGGTCGGCGCTGCCGAATCCCGCGCCCGCGAGGTCGAACCCTTCCAGCAGGGCCAGTTGCTGGAGGAAGACCGGCCCCTGCGACCAGGGGCCCGGCTTGTGCACCAGGTGCCCCCGGTACTCCAGGGACACCGGGTCCTCGACACCGGGCCGCCAGTCGGCCAGGTCCGCGCCGCGCAGCAGGCCCCGGTGGCGCCGTCCGGTGGCGTCGACCATCTCGGCGCGCTCGGTGTAGGCGTCGACGGCCTCGGCGACGAACCCCTCGTGGAAGGCGCGCAGCGCGGCGTCGGCGCCCGCCGCGGGTCCGGCCCCGGCCGCCGCCGAGACGAGCCGCCGGTAGGTGCCCGCGAGCGCCGGGTTGCGCACGCGCTCTCCGGGCGCGGGGGCGCTGCCGTCCGCGCGCAGGTAGGTACGCCCCGACTCGCGCCACTCGGTGCGGAACAGCGGCGCCATCGCCCCGATCATGGCGGCGGCCTTGGGCAGCAGCGGGTGGCCCCGCTCCGCGTAGTGGACGGCCGGGGCGAGCACGGTCGCCAGCGGCAGCCGGCCGTGGTCGCGCAGCAGCGTCAGCCAGGCGCCGACGGCCCCCGGGACGCAGGCCGCCAGCAGGCCGGAGCCGGGCACCGCGCGCAGCCCGAGCCCGCGGAAGTGCTCGATCGTCGCGGCCCTGGGCATCGGCCCCTGCCCGCAGATCACCCGCACGTCGCCGTGCCGGGCGTCGTGCAGCAGGATCGGCACGTCGCCGCCGGGGCCGTTCAGGTGCGGTTCGACGACCTGGACGACGAAGGCGGCGGCCGCCGCGGCGTCGAAGGCGTTGCCCCCTTCGTCGAACATCGCGGACCCGGCCGCCGAGGCCAGCCAGTGGGTGGAGGAGACGGCACCCCGGGTGCCGTGGAGTTCGGGTCGCAGCAGCATGCGAGGACCTTCCTGCGGGCGGCGGGGACGGCTTTCACGGCCGGGGGACGGGCACGGTGATCTCTCCGGTCAGCTCCTGCGGCGCCCGCCCGCCGACCGTGGCGGTCAGCGGGCCGTCACCGGAGCCGGCCGTGCACTCCAGGACGGCCGGGCGCCCCAGCTCGGCCCCCTGCTCGATCCGGAAGGCGAGCCCCCCGCCCGGCAGTCCGCGCGCGTCCAGCCAGGCGCCGAGCGCCAGACCGACCGAGGCGCAGCCCGGGTCCTCCGCGATGGCGTACCCGGGGGCGAACAGCCGGGCCGTGGCGGTGGAGGCGGCCGCGTCCCAGTGGAAGACGAAGACGTCCGGCAGGTCCGCCCGCTCCAGCGCGGCGGGGTCGGGCCGGGCCGCCGCGACCGCGCCACGGCGCACCGGCAGCAGGTGGAAGCGCGGCCCGAACCCCGCGGCCGCCACCGGGCCGCCGTCCAGGTCGTCCCCGGTGAGGCCGACGGCTTCGAGCAGCGGACCGGGGTCCAGCGCGTCGGCCGGCTGCGGCCCGGTCGCGGTGACCGTGGCGCGCTCGGCGTCCGCCCGCAGCGTGAGCAGCCGCTCACCGCACTGCTGGACGACCCGGCCGGCGGGCAGGCGCCCGGAGCGGACCAGCGCCACGGCGGTGCCCACGGCGGAGTGCCCCCCGAAGGGCGACTCCCCGCGGCGGGTGAAGACCCGCACCCGGTGGGTGGCCTCCGGCGCGGTCGGCGGGAGGACGAACGCGGCCTCGTCGGCCCGCAGCCGCGCGGCGATCCAGGCCATGTCCGCCGCGGCCAGGCCCTCGGCGCCGTGGACGACGGCCAGCGGGCTGCCGCCCCCGGGGCCGGTGCCGAAGATGCCGACGATCTCGAAGGGGAGCGTCACGGCCTGCCTCCCCACCGGGCGGAGGCGAACTCCAGCAGCACGTCCTCGCGCCCCTGGAAGGGGAACTCCGGACGGGGCCAGTGCACGACGAGATCGGTGAACCCGAGGTCCTCGAAGACCCCAGCGGCGTCCTGGTAACTGCCCACGGAGTCCAGGACACCGCCCACGGAGGCACCGGTCAGCAGCAGCCGGCGCAGGGTCGCCGGGTCGCGGCCCTGGGCCGCGCACGCGTCGTCCACCGCCGCGAGCTGCTCCTTGAGCAGCGGGACCAGCCGGTCGTACCGCTCGGTCTCGAAGAGGTTGGGGGCCCCGCTGGTGACCCAGGTGTCCGCGTGGCGCGCGGCCAGGGCCATGCCGCGCGGTCCGGCGGCGGCAACCGCCAGGGGCAGGCGGGGCGCCGCCAGGCACTCCGGCCGCACCACCACGTCCTCGACGGTGTACCACTCCCCGTGGAAGGTGGTCCGCTCCTCGCGCAGCAGCCGGTCGAGCAGGCCGGTGAACTCCTCGAAGCGGGCCCCGCGCGCCCGGCGGGAGAGGGGGCGGTCGCCGCGCACGCGGGTGTCGTAGCCGTCGGCACCGGCGCCCAGGCCGCAGACCACGCGGCCGCCGGAGACGTCGTCCAGCGACACCAGCTCCTTGGCGAAGTCCACCGGGTGCCGGAAGTTGGGACTGGCCACCAGCGTGCCCAGCGTGATGCGCGAGGTGGCCTCGGCGGCGGCGGCCAGGGTGGGCACGGCCGAGAACCACGGCCGGTCGCTCAGCCAGCGCCACATCAGGTGGTCGTAGGTCCAGGCGTGGTCGTACCCCAGCTCCTCGGCCAGCTTCCACCGCTGCCTGGCCCGGGACCAGCGGTGCTCGGGCAGGAGCAGAACTCCGTGGCGCATGTGCTCGGATCTCCTTTCGACTCGGCGGCGGCAGGGCACCGCCCGGGGCGGGGGCGCCGCCGTTGCAGGTCCTCGGGCCGCAGCCGGTGACCGGGGCGCGGCTGTCGGACCGTGCCCGTCGGACGGCGTGCGTCCGGGCGTCGGGACGTCGGGACGTCGGGACGTCGGGACGTCGGGACGTCGGCCTTCGGGGCGGCGGACGGGCGGGCGTCAGGCGGCGGACCCGGTCGGGCGGGCGAGGTCGGCGGCGTGGGCGGCGGCGGTGGCCAGCACCGGGCCGAGGCGGCGCTCGCAGCCGGCCACCAGCCCGCTCCCCTCCTCCTCCGGCTCGTCGTCCCGGCCGAGCGGGTACAGGCCGTTGACGGCCAGGTCCAGGCCCACCGCCCGCAGACGGCGCAGCAGTTGGGCGGCGACGTCCGCGTCCGGGACGGGGCCGCGCAGCGTCATGAAGAAGTTGTCGTAGAGGACGGCCGTGCGCTCCGACGGCCGCACGGGGCTCTCGGCGACGCTCTGCTGGAGCAGGGACCGCCCGTTCGGCACCAGCCGGGCGGCGACGCTGTCGTGGATCGCCTGCTGGACCTCCACGGCGGCCCGCACCCCGGCGGCCCGCCCGTCCGGCAGCCACGGCAGGGGGCGTCCGCGCATCAGCCCGCGCACCTGCACGAAGTCCGGCGCCCAGGTGCCGCTGAAGCCCCGGTGCTGGAGGAACATCGCCGGCCGGATCAGGCTCTGGTACAGGTCGCGCGGGCACGAACCGCTGTAGAGCAGCATGGCGCAGTACCCGAGGGTGTAGCACTCCAGCCGGGCCATCGCGGCGGGGCCGGGGACGGCGTCCGGCCGGGGCAGCTCCTCCAGGACCCGGCCCATCAGCCGCCACAGGGCGAACGTCACCTGGTGGCCGGTGATCCAGCGGAACCAGAAGAGCTGGTCGTAGGAGTGGGCCGGGGGCACGCCGAGGGGTGCGGCCGCCGCGCCCGTGCCGGTGAGCGCGCGCAGTTCCCGGCAGATCCGCCGGGGCTCGCACGGCGCGGGCGCCACGGGCCGGTGCCCTGCCCCCGCCCGGGCCTGGCCGGCCGGGGGCAGCGCCAGGGGTTCGAGGCCGTAGGGGAAGTCACCGAAGTCCCAGTCGCCGACCCGGACGGCACCGGGTGCCGGGTGCGGGGCCAAGGTGCTCATCGGTGTCCTTCCGGGACGTGGGCGAACTCGTACTCCAGCCCGTTGACGTCGAAGAGGTAGAGGCTGCGCACCCCGTCCTCGTCGACGACGACCTCGGTGGGCCCGTCCTGGCGCGCGAAGGCGAAGCGCCCGGAGTCGTACAGCTCGACCCACCGCTCGCGCACGGCCGTCAGCTCCTCGGGCTCGTCCACGCGCAGGCACACGTGCTGGAACTGGTGGGACTCCTCGGGCGGCACGCGGCGGTCGTGGTCGGAGCGGTCGAACAGGTGGAAGCGCAGGTCGCCGACCGCGACCTCCACCAGCCGCCCGATGCCCGGCAGCCGGCTCAGCGTGAGGTCGGAGAAGCGGTCGAGTTCCCACCTCTTCTCCGCGCCGAAGAACTCCTGGTACCAGGTCAGGCAGTTGTCGAGGTCGGCCGTCTGCACCCCCACGTGGTGGATGCGCGGCGCGAGCGCCGGCGGGGCGGCGCGGGGTGCCGTCGTCTGCTCGGTCAGGGGCATCTCTGCTTCCTTCCGGATTCTCGTCGGACAGCGGGTGTCGGACAGCGGGTGTCGGACAGCGGGTGGCGTACCGGGTTGCGGCGACAGCCGCTGACGGCCGCGGGTGACGGGTGGCGCGTGGCCGAGGCGCATGGCGGGTGGCCGTCAAGAAGCGGTGCGTCCGCGCCGCGTGCGGGTCGCCTGTGTGCGGAAAGCTTGCGGAAAGCGTGCGGAGTGCGCCCGGAAAGCGCCGGAAGAGCGCCCGCGCCGGACCGGGACACGGGCGAGGAGGAAATTTGCTGACCTCGGGTCAGCATGGTGGCGACGTTAGGGAAATTCTGCTTCGGGGAATTTCCGGGCGTCAACGGAGGAGAATCAGAACCAGGTCAGATGTTTGTGAGACGAGGTACAGAGGAACGTGTGCCGTGACGGTCGGCGGCCGCCCGTGACCGGGCGCGGCCGGGGCCGTTTCCCCCTTCCGTCCCCCATCGTTCGGGAAGACATGGACCCCTCACCGATCCTCGTTCTGGGCGCCACCGGTTCCGTCGGCCGACGTGTCGTCACGCACCTGCGGGACCTGGACGCAGCGGTCAGACCCGCCTCGCGGCACGGCCCCACCCGTTTCGACTGGGCGGACGAGACCACCTGGGAACCCGCGCTGCGCGGCGTCGACCGGGTGTTCGTGATGGCCCCCGAGGGGGTCCCCGTGGCCCCGGGGTTCGCCCGGCTGGCGGCGGACCTCGCGGTGCGGCGCCTCGTCCTGCTCTCCAGCCGGGCCATCGAGGCGATAGGGGACGAGCGGCTGCTGCGGGCCGAGGAGTCGGTCAAGGACTCCGGCGCGGACTGGACGGTCCTGCGCTCCGACTGGTTCGACCAGAACTTCGACGAAGGCCCCTTCCGCGAGGCGGTGCTGGCCGGGGAGCTGACGGTGCCCGTCGGGGAGTGCCGGCAGGCGTTCGTCGACCTCGAAGACCTCGGGGCCGTCGCCGCCCGGGTCCTGACGGAGCCGGGGCACACCGGCCGGACGTACGAGGTGACCGGCCCGCAGGCGCTGTCCTTCGGCGAGGTGTGCGAGCGCATCGCCGACGCCGTCGGGCGGCCCCTGCGGTTCTCCGGCGACCCGGAGGACTACCGGGCCGCGCAGAGCGCGCTCGGCCGGTCGGCGGAGTCGGTCGAGCAGGAGCTCGCCGCCTTCGCCGCGCTGCGTGACCTCGGCGGCACCGAGCCCCGGGACACGGTCTCCCGCGTCACCGGCCGCCCGGCCCGCACGGTCGAGGAGTACGCCGCCGCGGCGGCCGCCCGCGGCGCGTGGCGCGACGCCCCCGGCGAGGGCGCTCCGGCCTGACCCGCCACCGCCGCCCGGCCCGCCGCGCCCGGCCGCTCGCGGACGTGGGTTCGCGCCCCGGTGCGCGAGCCCGGGGCACTGCGCGGTGCTCGCGTGCACCGCGGCCGGCCCGGCGGCGCGGGGCCGACGGGCCGGGACGCCGACGGGCCGGGACGCCGACGGGGCCCCGCGCGGGGTGGTACGCGCGGGGCCCCGGTGCGTGCGTGCGGAGGGGTGGGTGGCCGTCCTCAGCCCCGCGTCGCCAGGGCGTCGTAGCCCTCGATCTCGTGCGGGCCGCGCTGCCCGGGGCCCGTGTACCGCGCGGAGGGGCGCACCAGGCGGCCGGTGCGCTTCTGCTCCAGGATGTGCGCCGACCAGCCCGCCGTCCGCGCGCAGGTGAACATCGAGGTGAACATGTGCGCCGGGACCTCCGCGAAGTCCAGCACGATGGCGGCCCAGAACTCGACGTTCGTGGCCAGCACGCGGTCGGGCCGGCGGGCCCGCAGCTCCTTCAGCGCGGCCTGCTCCAGCGCGGCGGCCACCTCGTAGCGCGGTGCGCCCAGCTCCTTCGCGGTGCGGCGCAGCACCCGGGCGCGCGGGTCCTCGGCCCGGTAGACGCGGTGGCCGAAGCCCATCAGGCGCTCGCCCTGGTCGAGCTGGCGCTTGACGTACGCCGTGGCGTCCCCGGTGCGCTCGATCTCCTCGATCATGTGCAGCACGCGCGAGGGCGCGCCGCCGTGCAGCGGGCCCGACATGGCGCCCACCGCCCCGGAGAGCGCCGCGGCGACGTCCGCGCCCGTGGAGGCGATGACGCGGGCGGCGAAGGTGGAGGCGTTCATGCCGTGCTCGGCGGCCGACGTCCAGTAGGCGTCGACGGCGGCGACGTGCTTGGGGTCCGGCTCGCCGCGCCAGCGCCGCATGAACCGCTCGACGACGGTGTCCGCCTTGTCGATCTCGCGCTGCGGCACCATCGGCAGCCCCTGCCCGCGTGCGGACTGGGCGACGTAGGACAGCGCCATGACGGCGGCCCGCGCCAGGTCCTCGCGGGCCTGCTCGGCGTCGATGTCAAGCAGCGGTTTCAGGCCCCACACCGGGGCGAGCATGGCCAGCGCGGACTGGACGTCCACCCGGATGTCCCCGGAGTGGACGGGGATGGGGAAGGGCTCGGCCGGCGGCAGGCCCGGGTTGAAGCTGCCGTCCACCAGCAGGCCCCACACGTTCGCGAAGGAGACGTGACCCACCAGGTCCTCGATGTCGACGCCCCGGTAGCGCAGGGCGCCGCCTTCCTTGTCGGGCTCGGCGATCTCCGTCTCGAACGCGACGACTCCCTCAAGGCCGGGGACGAAATCGGACATCAGGCGGCTCCTCGTGATGGGTCGGAACGGCTCCGCCGCCCGGGTGCCGTCCGGGCTGGCGGTCCGTCGCCGGAATCCTGGGTGGCGCGGTCTGAGCTGGTGGTCCTCCCAGTCTCGGGCGCGATCGAACACGATAGCCCCGGTCCGGGCGCCCCACACCTCGACGGGCGGCGATTTCGGCCGGTTCGTTACCCCGGGCTCGGGCGTGAGGAATGGCACACGCGGCGATTGGGTCCGGCCAGGTGTGAAGCCCGGGCGAAGCGGGCAGACTCGCCCACCAGCCGGACGGGCCGGGAGCGCCATGATGCAGGATGAGGCGCGTGTCCGACGCCTCTGACGCCCACGACGCCCACGACGACGCGCCCGGCGGCGTGCCCGGTTCCACCGGGCCCGAAGCCGGCCCCTCCGACGCCGCACCGGTCCACCGCGCCCATCCCGCCGACTACGCCGTCGAGGCGGCGCGGCTCGCGGAGGCCGCCGCGTCCTCGGCCGAGCACGCCGCTCGCCGGGCGCGGCGCGCCCTGGACCCGGCGGCGATGCGGGCCCACTACCGGCACGAGGGCCTGCGGGAAGCCGACCTCGCGCCCGAACCGTTCGAGCAGTTCGCCCACTGGTTCCACGACGCGGAAGCGGCCGGGCTGCACGAGCCCAACGCCATGGTCCTGTCGACGGTCGGCCCCGAGGGGCGGCCCGGTTCCCGCACGGTGCTGCTCAAGGCCTACGACCGGGCCGGCTTCGTCTTCTTCACGCACTACGGCTCCCGCAAGGGCCGCGACATCGAGGGCAACCCCTGGGTCTCGCTGCTCTTCCCGTGGCACGGCATCGCCCGCCAGGTGGTCGTCTCCGGGCGGGCCCGGCGGACGGGGCGGGCCGAGACGACGGCGTACTTCCGCACCCGCCCGCACGGTTCGCAGCTCGGCGCGTGGGCCAGCCGGCAGTCCTCGGCGGTCGCCTCCCGGGAGGAGCTGGACGAGCTGTACGCCTCGCTGGCCGCGCGCTACCCCGAGGGCGCGGACGTCCCGGCGCCTCCGGAGTGGGGCGGCTACCGGGTCGCCCCCGAGACGGTGGAGTTCTGGCAGGGTCGGGAGAACCGCCTCCACGACCGCCTCCGCTACCGCCGTACCGACACCGCCTGGACGATCGAGCGCCTCGCCCCCTGACCCCGCCCGCACCGGCCCGCCGGGGGCGGACGTCCGCCACCCGAACCGCGCGCGACCCGGGCCGCGCCCGCCGCGGGCGGGCGCGGCCCGCGGCGCTCACGCCAGCACAGCGGAGCGGCGGGACGGTGGGGGTGGCGCGGTCCGTCGCGTGGCCCGGCCGTGCCCCGGCCGCACGCGCCGGGCGGGGTGTCCGCCGTGCGGCCCGCGCGCCCGGGTTCTGCGCGGCGGGTGCGCGTCGACGAGGCGGGCCCGCCTGCCCCGGGCCGCCCGATGCGCGGGGGCAGGGCCGTCGCGGGTCCGCCGGTGCCCGGGGCCGTGCGGGGCCCGGGGTCCCGCCGCGTGGGTCGCGGCGCCCCGGCCGGGCGGAGCCGGGCGCCGGGGAGGCCGGTGCGGGTGGAGGGCGCCTGCACCGTCAGGTGGCCCTCGTGGGCGCGTGCCGCGGGCGGCCGTGCGGGGACGGGAACGCGAAGCGGCCCGCGGGCTGCTCCGCGTCGCGGGGATCGCGACGGGGCCGGTCGGACGAACCGGCAGCCCGCGGGCCGGGTGACTGCGTGGATCTAGGCCGGCGAGGCCGACCGTGCTGGTTGAGCGACGAACGGCCTCAGGCCGCAGTCACCTCACGCGTCCGGTGGTCACTCATCTACCGGATCACCTCCTTTCCCGTGTGCCCGCACGGTAACGCGGGCCCCCGGCCCCCGTGCAAGGGAATTTCAGGGGGGCAACGATTTTTCGGATTAAGCTGTGCGCTGGGTCACGTTCGCGTTGAATGATCCTGTGTGCAACGTGCACGAAAGGCCCGGGGGTGCCAGATGTCCGCTCAGCCTGAAACCCACTCCGAGTCCGCGGCCGGCGAGTCGGAGGTGGGGCCTGCCGCCCAGCAGGGTGGCGACTGCCTGCTCGCCGCCCTGCTGGACGGTATGGACGCCGCGCTGTGCGCGTTCGACGCCGACGGGGTCGTCACCCACTGGAACCGGGAGGCCGAGCGCATGCTCGGCTGGAGCGCGGCGGAGGCGGTCGGGCGGCGCGGCATGGCCGGCTGGGCGGTGCGCAACGCCGACGCGCAGGACGTCGAGGAGCGGCTCATGGCGGCGATGACGGCGCCCGGCCGCCAGGTGCACGAGTTCGCGCTGCTCACCAAGGGCGGCGGCCGGGTGCTGGTGCGCACCCAGTCCTCGCGGGTGCGCAACGCCGCCGGCGAACCGGCGGGCGTCTACTGCGCGTTCAGCGAGGCGCACGCCCAGATCGACCTGGAGCGGTCGATCGCGCTGAGCGAGGCGCTGTTCGACGACGCCTCCTGGGGCGTCGTCCTCATCGACGCCGACCTGCGGCCCGCCGTGGTCAACACGCACGCCGCCCGCGCCTTCGGGGTGCGGCGCAGCGGCCTGCTGGGGCGCCCGCTGGGCGACGTGCTCGGCAACGGCCTGGAGGAGCTGGAGGGCGCGCTCCAGCACGTGCTGGGCGAGGGCACGCCGCCCGCGCCGGCCGACCTGTGGGTGACGCTGCGGCCCGGCGGCGACGGCCCGGTGGAGCCGCCGCTGCGCCGGTGCTGGCGCAGCGGCTTCCTGCGGCTGTCCTCGCCGCTGGCCGAGGAGCCGGTGCCGCTGGGCGTGGCGTGGCTCTTCCACGACGTCACCGACGCCAAGCTCGCCGAGCAGCAGGCGGCGCGCACCCGGTTCCGGGACAGCCAGCTCCACCGGGCCGCGCGCGCGGCGGCCGAGTGCGAGGACCCGATGGAGGCCGCCGCCGTCCACCTGGACTTCGCCCTCGCGGGCTACGCCGACCACGCACTGCTCGACCTGGCCGCGGGTGCCCGGCTCGTCCGCGCCGCGCACGCTCCCGGCGGGGCGCACGAGCACTGGCACCCGCACCCGGACAGTGGTCTCCCCGTGCCCTACATGGCCAACCATCCGGCGCTCCAGGCGTTCGAGCACGGCGGGCCGGTGCGCACGGGCGCGGGCGGCAGCACCTCGCCGGAGTGGGCCCAGGCCCGCTCGTGGCCGGAGGGGACGGCGTACGGCATGTGCACGGCGCTGCGCAGCCGGGGCCGGACGCTGGGCGTCGTGACGTTCCTGCGCGGCCCGGCCCGGCGCGGCTTCGACCGGGCGGACCTCACCTACGGGCAGGACATCGCGGTGCGCATCGCCGCCTCCGTGGATCTGGCCCAGGCGGTGCGCGGCGAGCGGGGGGCCCGCGGCGGTCCGCACCGGCCGCCCGCTCAGCGCCGGTAGAAGATCCGCTCGGCGTTGTCGGCCATCACCCGCTCGTTCCACGCGTGCCCCCCGTCCACGTTGCCCGAGCGCAGCAGCGGCGGGGTGAGGCCGCGCGCGGTCAGCTCCTCGGTGGCCGCGGCCACCGCGGCCTGGAGCAGCGCGCAGGCCACCACCGTGGAGGCGGGCGCGAAGGGCGCGGGCACGCCGGGGTGTTCGAGCACCGCGTCGCCGACGGGGACGCGGGTGTCGAGGACGACGTCGCAGTGGTCCTTGAGGAAGGTGCCCGAGGAGTGCCGCGAGCGGGTGCCGTGCGCGTAGGCGACCGAGGTGACGCCGACGACGCGCAGCCCGCGCTCGCGCGCCCCGGACGCCAGCTCCACCGGCAGCGGGTTGCGGCCGGACAGCGAGACGACCACGAGCACGTCACCGGAGCGCGCCGGGGAGGTCTCCAGCACCGCGTCCGCGAGCCCGCTCACGCACTCCAGCGCGCTGCCCAGCGTCGCCGGGACGACGTCGACGCCCACGGCGCCGGGCACCGGCAGCAGGTTCAGCACGGCCAGGCCGCCCGCCCGGTACACCACGTCCTGGGCGACGAGGGAGGAGTGGCCCGCGCCGCAGGCGAACAGCCGGCCGTCGGCCGCCACGGTGTCCGCCAGCAGCGCACCCGCCGCCGCGACGGACTCCGCCTCCTTGTCCCTGACCTCGCTCAGCAGGTCGATCGCGCTGTCGAAGTACCGCCCGGCAAGCTCGCTCGCGCTCATGGGGCATCACGGTAGAGGACCGCACAGGTCTGGACCAGGGTGCCGCCGGAAACGGTTGTCGGCGCGATGCGTCAGAATTGAGGCCAGGGCCACCGCACCGGACGAGGGGCACGTACAGCGATGTCAGGACTCATCGACACCACCGAGATGTATCTCCGCACCATTCTGGAGCTGGAGGAAGAGGGCGTCGTCCCCATGCGGGCCCGCATCGCCGAGCGGCTGGACCAAAGCGGCCCCACCGTGAGCCAGACGGTCGCCCGCATGGAGCGCGACGGCCTGCTGACGGTCGCGGGCGACCGCCACCTGGAGCTCACGGCCGAGGGCCGCAAGCTGGCCACCCGGGTCATGCGCAAGCACCGCCTGGCGGAGTGCCTGCTGGTCGACGTGATCGGGCTGGAGTGGGAGCAGGTGCACGCCGAGGCGTGCCGCTGGGAGCACGTGATGAGCGAGGCGGTGGAGCGGCGCGTGCTGGAGCTGCTGCGCCACCCCACGGAGTCGCCGTACGGGAACCCGATCCCGGGCCTGGAGGAGCTGGGCGAGACGGCGGACGGGGAGCCGTTCCTGGCGGACGCGATGGTGAGCCTGGCCGACCTCGCGCCGGGCCCGGACGGCAACACGGTCGTCGTCCGGCGCATCGGCGAGCCGATCCAGACGGACGCGCAGCTCATGTACACCCTGCGCCGCGCCGGTGTGCAGCCCGGCTCCGTGGTGACGGCCACGGCCGGCGCGGGCGGCGGCGTCCACGTCGGCAGCGGCGGCGAGGCGGCGGAGCTGCGCGCCGAGATCGCGGCCCACGTCTTCGTCGCCCGGCGGTAGGAGCGCTGGACGGCGGGGGAGCGCGGAGCGGTCGGGAGGCGGGCGGCCGGGCACGCCGGAGACGACCCCGGACCGGCGGAAGCGGCGCGGGCGGTGGGCGTCGACCGGACCGGCGGGGACGGCTCGCCCGGCGAGAGCCGCCCCGGCCGGGCCGGGGGCGGTCCGCGCGCGGTGGCCTCGCCGGTTCGCGGCGAACGGGATGTCAAGGCCGCCTCTTCCCGGTGAAGTTCAGCGGAACGCGCCCGGACGGCTGCGCGGCGTGACACCCTGTTGGCTCCACGTCGGCTGTGAGTGGCCGCACGCCGGTCCACCGGCACGAGCGAGAAGAGGGCGGAGGGTGTGCCCCGAACACGTCAGGACCCCGGCGCCGTGCGCGGCCGGAGCCATGCTCCCCGCCGCCCCCTCCGGGTGCGGCCCGAGTCCCCGAGCGTCCCGGGCCGCTCCCACGGGCGCCCGGTACCTCCCGGTTGTGCGCGACGCCCGTCTCCCGCTAGGTCTCTCCCCGTGGGGGCGGCGGTCAACCGTGGTGAGCCGTCACACGTACGAGGGAAGTTGGGTGGCTTTCCCCTCTGTTCGAATGGTCGTTCGATAGCGTGGGGTGTGCGTCGCGCGTCCGGGCAGTGCCCCGGGCGGCGGGCGAGGAAGCGGCAGGGGCGGCAGTGACTGCGACGGACGCGGGAACGGGGGTGTCGGATCGGATGGTGCGACGCATCGATGTCACCGGTTCGGGCGGGCTGCGGCTCGCCGCCTGGGAGTACACCGATCCGCCCAAGGTGCTGCCCGGTCGGCGCGCCTCCGGGCCGGGCCCGGACGCGCGGGCCGGCGTCCCGCCCGGACGGGGCGCGCCGGACGGCGAGCGGCCGCCCGGGCCGGCCGTGCTGTTGCTGCACGGGCTCATGGGGCGCGCGTCCCACTGGGCCCCCACCGCCCGCTGGCTGTCCGACCGCTACCGCGCCGTCGGGCTCGACCAGCGCGGCCACGGCCGCAGTGACAAGCCCGAGCACGGCCCGTTCGACCGGGACGCGTTCGTCGACGACGCCGAGGCCGCGATCGAGCAACTGGCGCTGGGCCCCGTCGCGCTGATCGGCCACTCCATGGGTGCGCTCACCGCCTGGCAGCTCGCCGCCCGCCGCCCGGACCTGGTCCGCGCCCTGGTCATCTGCGACATGCGGGCGTCCGCGCTGGGCGAGCACTCCCAACGCCAGTGGGAGGCGTGGTTCCGCTCCTGGCCGCTGCCCTTCGCGACGCTGGCCGACGTCCGGCGCTGGTTCGGGGCGGAGGACCCGGTCCTGGAGCGCCCGAGCCCCTCCCGCGGCGAGTTCTACGCCGAGGTCATGGCCGAGCGGGCCGACGGCTGGCGTCCGGTGTTCTCCCGCCGCCAGATGCTCCAGGCGCGCGAGGCGTGGGTGCACGACGCGCACTGGGACGAGCTGGCGCAGGTGTGCTGCCCGGCGCTCGTGGTCCGCGGCGTCGACGGCGAACTCGGCCGCGCGGAGGCGCAGGAGATGGTGCGCGTCCTGCCGCGCGGCGAGTACGCGGAGGTCGCCGACGCGGGCCACCTCGTCCACCACGACCAGCCCGCCGCCTGGCGCCGGGCGGTCGACCCGTTCCTGGCCCGCCACTTCCCGGCGGACGCGGTGCCCCACCTCGGCTGACGCACCGGGGCTTGGCCGACGGCGGGCGCGAGACGCCCGGCACGCTCCCCTGCGCGTCGACGCGAGGCCCCCGGGCCGTGGGCCAAAGTGGCGGCCGTCGGCCCGGGGCGGCACGGGCAGCCGGTGGGTGGTCGTCGACGCGGGCGGCACGGGCGGCGCAGGCGCCGACCGTCGGCCCGGCCCGGCCCGGCGGTCCGGGCGGCACGGGTGGGTTGTCGTGGTCACGGCCCAGGTGCTCGCGCCCGCGTCCTGTCGTGCCGGACGCGGGCGTACAGGCGGCGGTGCGGCAGCCGTCGGTGCGGGCGGCGCGGCCGTCGGCCCGGGTGGTGCGGTGGTGCGGGCGTCTGCCCGAGCGGCGCGGGCGGTTGCCTGGGCGGGCGGCCCTCGGCCCGGGGGTGCGGATGGCCTGGCGGCAGGGGCGGCGTTCGCGTGCCGTGGCCGGGGGCGCCGCGTGCTCACCGCTCCCGGGAGGTGGCGGCCTCCTGGCCGCACGCGTACGCCAGGTGTGGCAGCAGCGCGTCCGCGTCGGGCAGCCAGCGGTTGGCGGCCGTGGGGCGCCGGGCCCACTGCACGGAGCCGCGCGCGCCCACCCGCGTCGGCGGTGCGGCGACCCAGTCGCCGTCGCCCCGCGTCGTGAGGTCCAGCGCGCCGGGCGACCAGCCCAGCCGGCGGATCACGCCCGGTGCCTTCGCCGCCGCGCCCGGCAGGACGAAGAACAGCATGCGGCCGTGCGGCGTGCTCGTCACCGGGCCCAGCGGCACGTCCAGCCGCTCCATCCGGGCCAGCGCCAGGCACCCGGCGACCTCCGGCACGTCCACGGCGTCGAACGTGCGGCCCGTGGGCAGCAGCACGGAGGCGAACGGCGTGCGCTCCCACAGGCGGCGGGCGCCGGGGCCGCTGCCCGCGGTCTCCGCCGCCCAGGCCGACCGGAGCGGGTGCGCGCCGGGGGAGGGGCACATCGCCTCCCGGCAGACGCAGCGCGGCACGCCGTCGACGATCTCCAGCCAGCTTCCGGGCAGTACGTCCCAGTGCCGCTCGCCGGCGTAGCGCACGGCGTGGTCCAGCAGGGTGTCGCCGCGTTGGCCGGGCACCGGGCGCGGCGCCGAGGCGGGCGCCGGGGGGCGCAGGGGTGATGCCGTCGGGGCCGCAGGGGCCAAAGTGACTGCGGTCGTCTCTTCCACGCAGATCCCAACTGCGCCGCCGGGCCGGGGTTACGGCCGTCCGGGTGGTTCCGCGCGGCGCAACGTTACGGCAACCACGTGACGGTGGTGCACGTGGTCGGTCACGGGGGCGCACGGGTGCACGGCGGGGGGCGCGCACCGCACCGGGCGATGTGGCTGGGTAACCACACCGGGTGCGCTCCCGGGTGCGTCGCCCGCACCCTCGTCGGTCCGAAGGGGACACCGTATGGCCGCAAGACCGCTCACCGCGCGCCAGCCCAACGACCGCCTCGCCGCCCTCATCGAGGAGGCGGGCTGCTCCAACGCCGGGCTGGCCCGCCGCGTCAACCTCGCCGGGGCCGAGCACGGGCTCGACCTGCGCTACGACAAGACCTCCGTGGCCCGCTGGCTGCGCGGCCAGCAGCCGCGCGGGCAGGCGCCCGCGATGATCGCCAAGGCGC
Source organism: Streptomyces marinisediminis (assembly GCF_026262575.1). Taxonomy (GTDB): domain Bacteria; phylum Actinomycetota; class Actinomycetes; order Streptomycetales; family Streptomycetaceae; genus Streptomyces; species Streptomyces marinisediminis. The sequence goes on along the minus strand of NZ_JAPKFL010000004.1, from coordinate 210,813 downwards.
TGGGCCGCAAGCTGGGACGCGCCGTCACCGTCGACGAGATCGGCATGGCCGTCGGCCGGGACCAGGGCTCGTCGATCGGCCTGCGGTACGCGGCCGACGTGCCCGAGGCCGTCGAGCTGGCCCGCGAGCTGTGGCGCGGCGACGTCGGCAGCCAGGACTTCCTCACCGGGCACTCCGCGGCCGCCTCCGCGCTGGTCGAGCCGAGCCGGGACTGGCTGATCTCCGCGCCGGACGCCCAGGTCGAGCGCGGCAGCGGACCGCGCGTCGGCCCCGGCGACGTGGCGGCGGTGCGGGCCACCACCGCGGCCCTGTCCGACCTGGACCACCGCTTCGGCAGCGGCCACGTGCGCCCCGTCCTCGCCCACTACCTCAGCGGCGTCGTCTCGGGGCTGCTGGCCGGCTCCTACCGGGAGTCGGTCGGCCGGGCGCTGTTCGCCGCCGCCGCCCGGCTCAGCGAGCTGGCCGGGTACATGGCCGTGGACACCGGGCGCCCCGGCCTGGCCCAGCGCCACTACATCCAGGCGCTGCGGCTCGCACAGGCCGGGGGCGACCGCGCGTACGGCGGCTACGTGCTGGCCGCGGGCATGAGCCACCTCGCCGCGTCGCTCGGCAACCCGCGCGAGATCGCCCAACTGGCCCGCGCCGCCCAGGAGGGCACGCGCGGCCGGGTGACGCCGCGCACCGAGGCCATGTTCCACGCCGCCGAGGCCCGCGGCCACGCGCTGATCGGCGACAACCGGGCCTGCCAGGTGGCCGCGGGCCGCGCCCTGTCGGCGTTCGAGCGGGCCCAGGCCGCGACGGACGCGGGCGACGACCCGGCCTGGATCGCCCACTTCGACGCCGCCTACCTCGCCGACGAGCTGGCCCACTGCCACCGCGACCTCGGCCAGCCCGGGCCCGCCCGGCGCCGCGCGGAGGAGGCGCTCGCCCAGCACCCCGAGTCGCGCACCCGGCGGCGGGCCATCGACCTGCTGCTCCTGGCCGACGCGCAGGCCGCCCAGCGCCACGTCGACGAGGCGTGTCACACCGCGGCCCAGGCGCTGGACGCGCTGCGCGGGCTGCGCTCGCAGCGGGGCCAGGAGTACCTGGACGCCTTCCACCAGCGCCTGGAGCCCTTCGCCGGGGAGGACATCGTCCGCGCCTTCGCCGAGCGGGCCCGCCCGAGCGCGGAGGCGACGGTGGGCGCCTGACCCCGTCACCGGACACCCGGCGGGCGGCTCCGGCGACCCGTGCGGGGGACGACGTGGTCGCCTGTGCGGGACACCGGGTAGCGTGACCCGCTGGCATCCCGTCACGGGGGCCGTGAGGTCAACGCGCCCTCCGTACGGGTCGGGTGGGCGTGATCGGTGCACAGGTCTAAGGAGCCGGTCGGTGACAGCGCACAGCGGACAGGGCGACGAGCCGCGCGAAGGTGTGGTCCTGCCGTCGAACGGCGGCCGGCCGTGGCACCCCCGGCAGCACGAGACCCCGCAGCCCCCGCAGGCCGCACCGTCCGGGGGCCAGCCGTGGGGCCAGCCCTGGGGCCCGGGAGACGCGGCCGCCCCGCCGCAGCAGCCACCCGCCCACCAGCCCGCCGCCCCGCCGCACCAGCCGCCGCCCCCGCCGCACCAGCCGCCGCCCCCGGCGCAGCCGCCCGCTCCCCCGGCGGGGCCGCCCGCCGTGCCGGGGGCGCACGACGAGACGCGGCTCCTGCCGCCGCAGCAGCCCGCGCCGTACGCCCCACCCCCGGCGCAGCCGCCCCCGGCCGAGGCCGCGCCCGGTGCGCACGACGAGACGCGGCTGCTCCCGCCCCAGCCCGCCGCGCCCGCCTACGGCGACCCGCCGCCCTACCCCGGCCAGGCCGGAGCGGGCGAGGAGACCCGGCTGCTGCCTCCGCAGGGCGCGCCCGGCGACGCGGACGCCACCCGCGTCATCCCGCCCTACCCCGGGGAGGGGCACCCGGAGCAGGCCGCGGGCAACCCGGAGGCCACGCAGCAGCTTCGCCGCGTCCCCCGCCAGTCCCCGCACCACCCGGCGCAGCCGCAGCAGCCCCACGGCCAGCACCGGCCACCGCACCAGCCGCCGCCCCAGCAGTCGCCCGGCGAGCCGTTCGGCGCCCCGTCGGCCGCGCCCGACCAGGGCAGGACGCCCCCGGCCGAGTTCGACAGCCTCTTCCGCCCGGCGGCCGGTGCCACCCCGCCGCCCGCCGCCCCGCGCCCGCCCGGGTACGGCTACCCGCAGCGGCCCGGGCCCGGGTACGGCTACCCGCAGCAGCCCCCGACCGGCTACGGCTACCCGCAGGGTCCGTCCGGGTACGGCTATCCGCCCGCCGGACACCAGCCGCCGCCCCCCGGTCCGGGCGGCGGGTCGGGCCACGGCGGCCCCGAGCCGGCGGGCCCGGGCGGGTCCGGCGGCCGCAGGCGCACCACCTACGTCGTCGGTGCCATCGCCGCCGTCGTCATCGTCGGCACGGGACTGATCGTCGGCGCGGCGATGAGCGGCGGGGACGACCCGAAGGAGCCCGCTCGGCCGCAGGCCAGCGCCGAGCCGTCCGCCGGGGGCGAGCCGGAGGGCGGCGAGACGGTCGAGGACCAGGCGCGGGCCCTGGACGAGCTGCTGGCCGACAGCAACGCCAGCCGCGACACGGTCATCAGCTCGGTGCAGCGCATCAAGGAGTGCCGGAAGCTCGACCAGGCCGCGACGGACCTGCGGGACGCGGCGGACCAGCGCAACGACCTGGTCTCCCGGCTCGGGGAGCTCGACCTCGACCTGCTCCCCGACCACGAGCGGCTCGCGGACCGGCTCACCACGGCGTGGGAGGCGTCGGCCGCCGCCGACGAGCACTACGCCGACTGGGCGGACGACGTGGCCGCCGACGGCGGTTGCCCCGGCGGCCAGGCGAAGTCGACGGACGCGCTGACCGAGGCGACGGCCGCGAGCGGCGAGGCGACGGAGGCCAAGGAGCAGGCCGCGGAGCTGTGGAACCCGGTCGCCCGCGAGCACGGGCTCACCGAACGGCAGCCGACGCAGCTCTGACCCCGTGACCGGGCGGGCCCCGCCGGAGGGCCGCCCGGCGGATGGCCCCGCCCGGGTCAGCTCATCAGCTCCTCGAGGGTCCCGCCCATGTCGACCGGCTCCTTCTGGCTGGCCACCAGGCGACCCCCGCGCACCTGCTGGAAGTTGACCATCGCGTTGACGATGCGCGGGTAGGACGGCGCGGCGAGCAGGTCGTCGTAGTGCCAGCTCAGCTCCGGGGTGATGCCGCCCGTGCTGACCGGCCCGGTGTCGTCCAGCGCCTGGTGGAAGGTGCGGTGGGTGATCTCCGTGTCGCCCATCGACCGCAGCACGGAGCGCAGCACGGTGTAGGCGACCCACGTCGTCTGCACGCCGGGGTCGGCCGGGTCGATGCGGTTGTCCCCGAAGGCGTAGGTGTCCAGGACGCCCCGCATCTCGTCCCACACCGGCTCCTGGGCGGCCGGGTACCAACTGGTGACGTAGCTGCCTTCCAGCAAACTGTCCGCGCCGCCGGTGCGGTTCACCAGCGACTGCTCGACGCTGCCGAGGACGGAGGCGAGCGTCACGGCCGAGGCGTCGTCGCGGACCCGGGCGAAGGAGTCGAGGAAGGTGCCGGTGCGGCCGCCGAGCGCGGTGGCCACGCAGGACTCCGGGTCGCCCGGGTCGTCCGCCGTGTCGCCGGGGCCGCCGGGCCGCTCGGCCGCGGACCCGGTCGGCGCCGTCTCCGCGACCGTGGCGTACCCGCCGGTGTCCGGCTCGGCGCCCTTCGCGGGGGCGTCCCCGGCCGCCACGCCCGCGCTGTGCAGGGCGCGTCGGGCCTCGTCGGTGTAGGAGGCGGAGTCCTCCGGGGCGCGCACGTCCGTCGCGGGCGCGGCGCGGCCGGTGCGCAGCCCGGCGTTGAACAGACCGGGCAGCTCGTCGCCCGCGATGGTGTCGGGCCGCACGAGCGCCACCTGTCCGCAGACGTCGGCGAGCTGCCGCCCGCTGCCCGCGACGAGCGCGGGCTGGCCGCCGTTGACGGGGAAGGACAGCGGGCTGGACAGCTCCTCCTCGGTGAGCCCGTAGCCGCCGAGGTAGGGGATGCCGGCCACCTCCAGCGCGGGCATGACGGTGCGGGCGTGCTGGGTGTAGGAGCCGACGACGGCCACGGCGCCCACGTCCCGCGCCTGCTCCGCGCACCGCGCGGCGCGCACGCTGTCGTTGCCCTCGTCGCAGGTGACGACCTTCAGCTCGCGGCCGTTGATGCCGCCGTTGTCGTTCACCCAGCGGGCGTAGGCGGTGGCGACCGCCGTCATGCCGGGCATGTTGGTGGCCTTGGTATCGTGTGGCGCCCAGGTCATGACGGTGATCGGCGCGTTGGCCGAGTTCCCGGGCAGTGCGCCGCACCCGGTGACCGTGGCGGCGAGCGCGGCGACGGCGAGGGCGGCGGCGGTGACGGGACGGGGGTCGCGGAGTGCGCGCCAGGCGGTCATGTCAGGCGAGCCTGCCGGGCACACGTAACGACGGAGTGATGGCAGCCGAACCGGACGTGGCCTGCAGGTGAAGAACGGGAGTGCCGAGGTCGGGGCCGCGTGGCCGTCCGGCGGGCACCTCCCGGAACGCCCCGCGGGGGCGGAACGTACGATCGGTGACCGTGCAAGCCCACGAGAGCCCTTCCCGCAGCGGCCGTCGGTACTCCACCATGGGCGGCATGCCGGTCAACGACATGCCGTGGTGGCGCTGGCGCAGCAACGTGCGCTCGGCGCTGCACATGCTCTCCGACCCCGTCTTCCAGCAGACGTACTGGCTCGCCGGGCGTCCCGGCTACGGGGACGTGACGGACGCCGTCTACCGCTTGGTGGAGGACACCTGGCTGGATCACTGGTCGGCGGAGAAGTACGTCGGCGCGGTCTTCCGGGACGCCGCGGAGGCGGCGGCCGTGGACGCCGCCGTGCTGCGGGTGTTGCGCATTCTCCACCAGGTCGGCGCGGACGCCCCGGTGGCCGCGTACCTGGAGCACCCCGGCTGGGCCGAGGCGCGGCAGGCCGCCCGGGAGGCCCACGTCCTGCTCGCCGGGAGCGACGGAGAGGACCCGGACGAGCCGCCGAAGTCCCTGGAGGTGCTGGCCGTGATGCTGCGAGCGGCCTGAGCCGCGGCGCCGGATGTGCCACCCTGGTGCCCATGACGCCGCCGCCCGCCGCCGCCCCTGACCCGGCCCCCGCCGACCAGTACGTCCTCACGCTCTCCTGCCCGGACAAACAGGGCATCGTGCACGCCGTGTCCAGCTACCTGTTCATGACCGGCTGCAACATCGAGGACAGCCGGCAGTTCGGCGACCACGACACCGGCCTGTTCTTCATGCGCGTCCACTTCAGCGCCGATCCGCCGGTGACGCTGGACAAGCTGCGCGCGTCGTTCGCCGCGATCGGGGACAGCTTCGCGATGGACTGGCAGCTCCACCGGGCCGAGGCCAGGATGCGCGTGGTGCTGATGGTCAGCAAGTTCGGGCACTGCCTGAACGACCTGCTCTTCCGCGGACGCATCGGCGCGCTGCCGGTGGAGATCGTCGCCGTCGTCTCCAACCACACCGACTTCGCCGAGCTCGTCGGCTCCTACGGCATCCCCTTCCACCACATCCCGGTCACCCGGGACACCAAGGCGGAGGCCGAGGCGAAGCTGCTGGACCTGGTGGCGGCCGAGCGCGTGGAACTCGTCGTCCTCGCCCGCTACATGCAGGTGCTCTCGGACGATCTGTGCAAGGCGCTGCCTGGGCGGATCATCAACATCCACCACTCCTTCCTGCCGAGCTTCAAGGGCGCCAAGCCCTACCACCAGGCGCACGCCCGCGGGGTGAAGCTGATCGGCGCGACCGCGCACTACGTGACGGCGGACCTGGACGAGGGGCCGATCATCGAGCAGGAGGTCGAGCGCGTCGGCCACGAGGTGACGCCGGAACAGCTCGTCGCCGTCGGCCGCGACGTGGAGTGCCAGGCGCTGGCCCGCGCGGTCAAGTGGCACAGCGAGCACCGGGTGCTGCTCAACGGCCACCGCACCGTCGTCTTCGCGTAGTGCCGCGTCAGCCGGGGTCCGCCCCGGCGCGACGCCCGGCACCCGCTCGCGGCGTTGCCGGGACCGAGTGGGTCCACGGGGTGGGCGCGTGCCGGGGGTGGGCGCCGAGCGTTCCCTCGCGCGGCGGGCGTCACATCCGGCTCAGCGAGGCCGTCGCGAGCAGGACGTCGTGGACGGCCTCCCGGTCGCCCACGGCGCCCGCCGCCGCGTCGTCCGGTGCCACGTGGCCCGCGGCGAGCTGGCAGAACTCCAGCCCGTCCAGCGCGACGTGGGCGACCGTGCGGTGCTCGCAGCCCACCGCGCCGGGGGAGTCCAGTGGGATGTACCAGTCGCCGCCTCCGGCACCCTCGATCTCCAGGTGCAGGGAGCGGCCGGGTGCGCCCGCCGCCGTCAGCGTCCGCGCCGGAGCGGCGAGCCCGGATCTGCGCCGGTCGGCCAGGGCGGCGGGCAGCATGCGGGCGGCCAGGTCGACCAGGAGGCGCAGGTGGGCCGGGGTCGGCTGCTCGTGCGGGTAGTCCACCGCCTCCGCGATGTCGGCGGCGTGCACCCAGCACTCGAAGGCGCGATCCAGGAAGGCGTCCGCGAGCGGCAGTCCGGCGCCGGGTACCACGAGGTCCTCGGTGCGGCCCACCGCGAACGCGGCCGCCTGCACCAGCGTGTGCGTCTGCGTGCGCCACGGCTCCCGCACCGCGGGCGGTGACTGCTCGGCCATCTGCCGCCAGTACGCCTCGGTGCGCGCGACGACCGCCGGGTCGGCGGGGACGGCCAGCGGGTCGGGCAGCCCGAGCGCGCCGGCCACCAGCCCGTCCATCGCGGTGAGGTGCCCGACGACCTCGGCGACCGTCGCGGTGCGGGTTTGCGGCCGCCGCCCGTCGAACCAGCGCAGGCGCACCCGCGCACCCCACTCGCTCCCGCCCATGTCGCGCAGCAGCGCGTCCAGCCGCGCCGTCTGCGCGTCGTAGGGCCCGGCCCACTCCGGGACGGGGATGCGCGGCGGGCGCCGGTCCAGGCAGCCGGCGAGCACCCGGGAGCGCAGGCGCGGGTCCAGGTCCAGACTCTCCTCGCGGCGCAGCAGGCCGACGGCGTCCCGCAGCCGCAGCGCCTCCTCGGCACAGGCGGCGCAGTCGGTCAGGTGTGCCTCGACGGCGATCGCCTCGCCCGCCGGGCAGGCGGACAGCGCCCACGCGCCCAGCAGCGACTTCAGCGTGCCGTGGTCGTACTCGGCCGCCTCGGGCCCGGGCGTCGGCAGGAGGTCGGCCGGGGGTTGGCGGCCGGCCGGCTGGAGGGGGTCGCGGTGCGGTGTGGTCCGCGGTTCGGCGCCGTGGCCGTCGGCGGACGACCGCTGCGGGGGTATGCGCGGCGGCTCCGCCGCGCCGTCCGGCCCCACGTCGCCGCCCGGCAGCGGCGGGCCGCTCACGACCGGACCTCGGGCCCGGCTGTCCCGGCGGGCCCGGTGGAACCGGCCGGGCCTGCCGGGTCGGCCGGGCCGGGCGGGAGCAGCGGCGTCGCCGTGGACAGGAGCTGGAGGCCCAGCCGCAGCCGCCGCCGGGCCTCGGCGTCGGTGACGCCCAGGTCCCGCGCGGCCTCGGGGTAGGTGCGGCGGCCCCGGTGCGCCAGCTCCAGCGCCGCCCGGAGCGTGTAGGGCATGGCGGTGACGATGTAGTCCGCGCGGGCGGCGGCCGAGGCGACGCGCACCCGCTGCTCCAACTCCTCGGGCGGGCCGCCGTCGGCCTCGTGCCGGACCCGCAGGCTGTGCACCGCCTCCTGCCGGGTGAGCGCGGCGAGCCAGGAGCGCAGCGGGCCGTCCTTGGGCCGGTAGGCGTCCGGGTGCTCCCACACCCGCGCGAACACCTCCCGGGTGACGGCGCTCGCCGCGCCCTCCTCGTCCAGCACCCGGTAGGCCAGGCCGTACACCAGGGAAGCGAACCGGTCGTACAGCTCCCCGAGCGCGGCGGCCTCGCCGCGCACCAGCCGCTGCTGCATCTTGCGGTCCCAGCGCGGTGGTGTGTCGTGTGCCATCGTCTCGACCCCCAGACCTCGGCGTACCGTCGAATGTAGGTGAAGGGGGTGGCACCGCAGGGCGGTTTGCGGCAAAGTCTCCGGGGTGGAGCGGCTCCGTATCGTGGCGACACCGTGACGCGGTGGGCCACCGGAGCGCCGAGCGGCCCGGGACATGCCGGACATCACATGCCGTTCCGGGCGGGGCCGACCGGTGCCGCGGGAATCGTGGGTGGTGCCGGCGCCGCTTGGGCTTAGGGTCGGGTGGGGGACGTCGTTTCCGACCGCGAGCGGCTGGGCAGCCGAGCGGAAGGACCGATTCCGGCAGGGCGAGGAAAGGCTTCGGTACGTGTCGTTGACGGTGGTTGAGGAGGAGCGCGGGGAGTGGACCGTCCTGCGCGTCTCCGGTGAACTCGACCTGGTGACCTCGCCCGCGATCCGCCACCACGTGCACGACGCGGTGGCGGACGGTCGTCTGCACGTGGTGCTCGACCTCTCGCGCGTCCTGTTCTGCGACTCCAGCGGCGTCGGCGTGCTCATCGCCGCGCGGCGCCTGATGCACGCCTGCTCCGGCAGTCTGCGGCTGATCCTGCCCGCCCAGGGCGCGGTGGACGGGTCGCACGTCAACCGGGTGCTCGCGGCGCTCGGCGTGCGGCGGCTGTTCGCCTGCTACTCCGACCTGGACGCCGCCACGGACATCTCCGCCCGCCCGCTGACGGCCTGACCACTCCGCGCGCCCGCTGACGGCCCGAAGCCCCGCAGCCGCCCCTCGCCGGTCCGATGAACGGCCGCCGCGCTCACCCTGCGTGACCACCCGGGGTCCGTGCGGGGTCGTGGGTGCCCGGTGCGGCCTCGTGCCGGACGCGCGGGGTCGGGTCGCGCGGGCCTCCGGTACCCTCCGTGGGGCGCGGCGCCGGGTGCGTCCGCGTTCGAGTCGGCGCGGCGGGCGTCGCACAGTGTGCGGGACAGGTACTCCTTTGCGCCGGAATACGCCTTACGTGCTTGTTCGGGCGGTGGCGTGTCGAGCAGGCTGTCTTGCTCCGGGGTCACGGCACGTGACCACGTCGGTACTGGTGGTGTGAACGGTGCAGATGCTTCAGGCGCAACTGGAGATCGGTGCGGACCCGACCGAGGTCGGCCGCGCCCGGCGGTGGGCGAGGTCACGGCTCGCCGGTTCCGGGATCAGTGCGGACGGCCCGCTGGGCGAGACGCTGATCCTGCTGATCTCCGAGCTGGTGACCAACGCCGTCGTCCACACCGGCGCGCCGGCCGTGCTGCGCATACTGCTGCCCGAGCCGCGCGCCGGAGGGGCGGGCGCGGTGCGGGTGGAGGTCGCGGACGCCAGCCACTGCCCCCCGTGCCGACGCCGGGCCGGGGACGAGGACTCCGGCGGACGCGGCCTGGAGCTCGTGCACGGCCTGGCCGACCGCTGGGGCTGGCAGCCGGAGGGCCGGGGCAAGCGCATTTGGTGCGAGCTGGACGGCTGCGGGGGCGGGCGCACGCTCGTCGCGGCGGCGGCCGGTCCGGACGCGGCGGTCCCGGGCGGTCCGGCCGTCCCGGGCGCTCCCGGCGGTCCGGCCGTCCCGGCGTCGCCCGCGGAGCCGGCCGCCGGGCCCGTGGCGCCGCAGGCGTACGCGCATCCGGGGCGCGGGAGATAACCGGGCATAGCCGGGCGAACGCCTGGTCTGGTCCAGCTCGGGTGTTGACCTCGGAAATGCGGCTGATCACCCTGGTCGGGAGCGATTCGTCGCGAGGGGACGCCGAGGGTCGTACGGAGCCGGGGGCTCCGGTCGCTCCTCGGCGAGTGCGGGTCGTCGTCGATGAGCCGGGTGGCGGCCTGCCGCCGTCGCGCAGGGCGCGCGGCACCCGCCACACCGGCCGTCCCCGAACCGGGCCGGTGCGCTCGGGCCGGGCGGCGGCCCGGCGGGCTCGGGTTCGGCGGGCTCGGGTTCGGTGTGCTCAGGCCCGGCGCGCCGCCCGGCCGCCGCGCCGCCCACCGTCCACCGCGCGGGCCACGGCCTTCGCCACGCGGTCGGACTCGCGCGCGATCTCCCGCAGCGGCCCGCTGGCGGGCTGGGCGTACCCGGCGAAGAACAGCCCGGGCGCGGCGGCCCGGCGGCCGTGCGGCCGGGGTGTGCCGTGCGCGTCCAGCACGTCCAGGTGGCCCACCAGCTCCTCCAGCCCGGGCCGGTAGCCCGTCGCCGCGACGACCACCTGCGGGGAGAGGACCGTGCCGTCGGCCAGGTGCACCTTGTCCCCGTCGAAGGACTCCACGGCGGCCACCGGCTCGACGTGCCCGCGGCGGACGCGGCGGACCAGCCCGGCGTCGTACAGCGGCGCCGAACCGGCGCGGGCCCGGGTGTGCAGGCCCGGACGGGGACGGGGCAGCCCGTGGGCGCTCAGGTCGCGGACGGTGGCACGGGCCGCCAGCGCCGCCGCCCGGTCGCCCACCGGCAGCGGCAGCCGCCGGGTGAGGATCGCGGTCGTCTGCGCGGACCAGCCCAGCGCCGAGCGGCGCAGGATGTGCGGCGGGGTGCGGACGGCGAGCTGGACGCGGCCGGCGCCGCCGTCGGCGAGGTCGGCGGCGATCTCCGCCCCGCTGTTGCCCGCGCCGACCACGAGCACGTCCAGCCCGGCGTACGGCGCGGCGTCGCGGTAGTGCGCCGAGTGCAGCAGCTCCCCGGTGTAGCCGTCCCGCCCCGGCCAGTCGGGCAGGTGCGGGGTGTGGCAGTAGCCGGTCGCCACGACGACGGCGGGCGCGCGCAGCCGCCGCCCGCCGTTCCCGTGCAGCAGCCACCGCGCGGCCCCGGGGCCGGAGTCCGCCGCCTCCGCGAGCGGTTCCACGCGGGTGACCTCCACCCCGGCGGCGATCTCCAGGCGGTGCTCCTCGGCGTACCGCTCCAGGTAGCGGACCATGTCGTCCCGGCCCGGCCACCGCCCCGCCGCCCGGGGGATGGGCCGGCCGGGGAGTCCGGAGCGCCGCCGGGTGGTGTGCAGCCGCAGGCGGTCGTAGTGGCCGTGCCAGGCGCCGCCCGCGCCGGGCGACTTCTCCAGCAGGACGGTCCGCACCCCCCGCGCGGTGAGTGCGGCGGCGACGGCCAGCCCCGTGGGGCCTGCGCCGACTATGTGGACAGGCGTCGACTCGTGAGCGGGCGTGGGCATGCCCATGAGCTTAGTGCGGGCCGCGTGCCCCGCGTGGCCCGCCCGGCACGGTCCGCCACCCGCCGCCCGTCACCGCCGTGGAGACGCGCGGCGCCTCTTCCCGCGTTTCCCGTCCCGCCCGTCGTTCCGCCTCCCGTCCTGCTTCCCGTTCCGCCTCCCGTCCCGTGTCGCGTTCCGCTTCCCGTCCGCTCGCCGTCCCGCTCGCGTCCGGACCGCCGCCCCGACGGCCCGCGACGCTCGGTCACGGTGGCGCGGGGCCGGGGTCGTTCCGGCCGATCCGGCGCTACAGTGCCCCCGCGCCCGGCAGGCCGTCGGGTGCGGAAGCGGCGGGGCGAGGAGGGCACGGGCGTGCGGATACGGACCAGATGGCGGCTGGGCGCGGTGGGCGCCGTGGTGGTGGCGGTGCTGGCCGGAACCGTCGGCGGGGCCGCGGCGGGCGAACCGGAGCCGCTGGGCACAGTGCGCGGAGCGGACCGCGGGCCCGTCGTCGCGGGGGAGTACATCGTCGTCATGGACGAGCGGCGGACCACCGGCGCCGCTCAGGTGCGCGACCGGGCGCGGCAGTTGACGCGCGCGCACGGCGGCGCGGTGGAGCGCACCTACACCAGCGCGCTGCGGGGCTTCGCCGTCCGGGCCACCGAGCGCCAGGCGCGCCGGCTGGCGGCCGACCCGGCCGTGGCCTTCGTGGAGCCCAACCGCCTCGAACGCGGCGACGGGACGCAGACCGACCCCGGCTGGCACCTCGACCGGGTCGACCAGCGGAGGCTGCCGCTGGACGACGCCTACACCTACGACACCACGGCCACCGGGGTCACCGCCTACGTCGTCGACTCCGGCATCCGCGTCGGCCACCGGGAGTTCGGCGGCCGCGCCCGCTACGGCTACAACTTCGTGGACGGCACCACCACCGCGTCCGACTGCCACGGCCACGGCACGCACGTCGCGGCCGGGCTCGGCGGCGCCACGCACGGGGTCGCCAAGGGCGTGCGGCTGGTGGCGGTGAAGGTGCTGAACTGCGACAACCTGGGCACCACCGCGAACGTGCTGGCCGGGTACGACTGGGTGGCGCGCAACGCCCAGCGGCCCGCCGTGGCCAACGTCAGCATCGGCGGCAGCGCGAGCGACGCGAAGGACGCGGCCGTGCGCGCGATGGTGGGGGCGGGGGTCACCGTGGCGGTGTCGGCGGGCAACAGCAACGCCCCGGCCTGCGGCCAGTCGCCCGCGCGCGAACCGTCCGTGCTCACGGTGGCCGCCACGTCCCGCGACGACGCGCGCGCCGCCTACTCCAACCACGGCTCCTGCGTGGACCTGTTCGCGCCGGGCGACGCGGTGGTCTCGGCGGGCCACACCTCGGACACCGCGACGGCGACGCGCTCGGGCACGTCGATGGCGGCGCCGCAGGTGGCGGGGGCGGCGGCGCTCGTCCTGGCCCGGCAGCCGCTGGCCTCGCCGGGGCGGGTCGCCGCCACGCTGACCTCCCGCGCCACCACCGGCGCGGTCACCGGCCGGTCCGGGGCTCCCGACCGGCTGCTCTACACACGCCCCACCGGCTGACGGCGCCGCCCGGCGGGGGCCGGTGCGCGCGCGGCGTCCCGGTGACAGGTCCGGGCACCGGGCGCTTCGGCCCGTGCCGCTAGCGGGCGGGCTTGCGCCCGGTGACGGTGAGGTGGACCAGGAGGGTGAGGGCGGGCTTGATGTCGGCCTGCTTCGCGCCCCAGGCGGAGAAGCCCTTCTGGTGCCCGGCCACGCCGGTGAGCATGGTCACCAGCGAGCCGGCCACGGCGGCCGGGCTGACCCCCTGGTCGACGCGGCCCTTGGCCTGCTGCTCCCGGACGGCGTCCGCCAGCGTGCCGGTCACCGGCGTCAGCAGCTTCGTGCGCAGCTTGGTGAATCGTTTGTCCCCCTCGGCCGCCGCGAGGTCGACGACGCGGAGGATGGCGTCGTTCTCGCGCCAGAACGCCAGGAAGCCGTCGACGAGCTCCTCGGCGGCTCTGGCCCCGGCCTTGCCCGTCCACGAGCGGCCGGAGACCAGGTCGGTGAGCCGGCCGCCGTCCTTGACCATCCGTTCGGCCAGCTCCAGCACCGCACCCTCGACGTCGGGAAAGTACTGGTAGAACGTCGCGGGCGAGGTGCCCGCCTTGCGCGCGACGTCGATGACCCTGACGTCGCGGTAGGGCGACGAGCTGAGCATGTCACTGAGGCAGTCGAGCAGCTTCTGACGCGTCGCCTGCCCGCGCCGTCCGGCCACCCGGCCGTCAACAGTTCGAACTGTTCCTGTCATGTCGTCAGCTTACCGACGGGGGATTTGCCCGCATCTGCCCACAGGCAAACGGGTACCCGACCGCGACCGCGCGGCGATCCGGGCCGTCCGGGTACCCCGGGCGGCCCGGCAGCGGGGGCCGAACCCCGTCGGCGGTGGGACCATACGGTGAACCGGACATCCCGGGAGGAAGGGGCGCGTCCCATGGCGGCACTGACGGACGGACCGACCGGCACGGCGGCGGCCTTCGCGGAGGGGGCGCCCTGCTGGGCCGACGCCATGGTCGCGGACCTGGCCGCGGCCAGGCGCTTCTACGGCGGCCTCTTGGGCTGGACCTTCGAGGACGCGGCCCCCGGCCCCGGCTCCTACGCGGCCGCCCGGGCGGGCGAGCGGCGGGTCGCGGGGCTGATGCAGAAGACCGACGGCCGGATGCCCACGGTGTGGACGGTCTACCTGGCCACGCCCGACGCCGAGGCGACCGCCGGGCGGGTGCGCGCGGCCGGGGGCCAGGTGATCACCGAACCGCGGGCCGTCGGCACCGGCCCGGCCGGGGTCATGGCCGTCGCCGCCGACCCCGGGGGCGCGGTGTTCGGGCTGTGGCAGCCCGGCGCCCACCGAGGCTTCGAGGCGCTGGGCGAACCGGGCGCGTACCGGTGGGTGGACCTCTTCACCCGCCACCCCCGCGCGGTCGACGCCTTCTACCCGGAGGTCTTCGGCTACCGGGCCCTGAGCCAACCGGGTGAGCCGGGGGACCCCGGCGGGCCGGACGCGCCGCCCCGGCCCGGCGCCCCGGGCGGCCCCGGCGACCCCGGTGAGCGGACGGCCCCGGAGCGGACGGGCCCGGAGGGCGCCCCTGCGGGTGGGGCGGGCTCGGCGGAGACGGTTCCGGGGCCCGACCCCGTGGACGAGGAGCGCTCGGGTGGGGAGCGCTCGGGTGAGGCGACCTCGGGTGAGGTGCCCCCGGGCGCCGGCTCCGCGGGTGACGTGGCCCCGGACCGCACCGCCCCGGGCGGGCCGGACCCGCGTCCGGAGACCTCGGGCGAGGCGGCGCCGGGCGAGGCCGGGCGGGAAACCGCCGGTGGACCCGGCGCGCCCGGGGCGGCCGGTGCTCGCGATGCCGACGGCACGGCCGGTGCGGCCGGTGCCGACGGGGCCGGTGCGGCCGGTGCCGACGCGGCCGGTGTGGCCGGTTCCGACGGGGCGGGTACCGGAGAGGCGGGGACGGAAGCCGGGGTGGCGGAGCGGGTGGTGTGGGTGCCGGGGGGCGAGCCCGCCGACGAGGAGCACGCCGTCGTCGCCCGGTGCCTGGTGCCCCCGGGCACTCCGGAGGCGCTCCCCGCGCACTTTCTGCCCTACTTCGCCGTGGCCGACTGCGACGCGACCGCGGCGACCGCCCGGCGGCTCGGCGGGCGCGTCACCCGGGGGCCCGAGACCGGCCCCTACGGCCGCTGGGCGGTGCTCGCGGACGACCAGGGCGCGGCCTTCGCCGTCCTCGGCACCGGGGCCGCCGGGGCGCCGCCCGCGGAGCCGGAGCAAAGCGCGCGGCACGGCGGGGAGCACTGAGCGCCGCCGGGGGCGCGGGGACCCGCTTTGTGGGGGAGTGCGGGAGACTCGACCGAACCGCCCCCGGGTTCGCCTCCGGGGCGCTGGACAGGAAGAATCGGCCGGGGACCGCTGGCACCGGGCAGCGGTGAGAAGCTGCGCGGGGCGGGAACGACGTCGGGCCCCCACGGGGAGGTGACAGGGCATGGTGGATCAGTTGACCCAGCACGATCCGCGCCGGATCGGTCCGTTCGAGGTGCTCGGGCGGCTCGGCGCCGGGGGGATGGGTCTGGTCTACCTCGCCCGGTCGGCCTCCGGTCGCCGGGTGGCGATCAAGACGGTGCGCACCGAGCTGGCCGAGGACCAGCTCTTCCGCGTGCGCTTCACCCGCGAGGTCGAGGCCGCCCGCGCCGTCAGCGGCTTCTACACCGCCGCCGTCGTGGACGCCGACCCGCGCGCGGCGATCCCCTGGCTGGCCACCGCCTACGTGCCCGCGCCCTCGCTGGAGGAGATCGTCACCGAGTGCGGCCCGCTGCCCACCCAGGCGGTGCGCTGGCTGGCCGCGGGCATCGCCGAGGCGCTCCAGTCCATCCACAGCGCGGGCCTGGTGCACCGGGACCTGAAGCCGTCGAACGTGCTCGTCGTCGAGGACGGGCCCCGGGTCATCGACTTCGGCATCGCCTCCGGCGTCTCCAACACCCGGCTGACCATGACGAACGTCGCCGTCGGCACGCCCGCCTACATGTCACCGGAGCAGGCGAAGGACTCGCGCAGCGTGACGGGCGCGAGCGACGTGTTCTCGCTCGGCTCGACGCTCGTCTACGCCGCCACCGGGCACGCCCCCTTCCACGGCGCGAACCCGGTGGAGACGGTGTTCATGCTGCTGCGCGACGGGCCCGACCTGGAGGGGCTGCCCGGGGATCTGCGGCCGCTGATCGAGTCCTGCATGCACATGGAGGCCGAGCAGCGCCCCACCCCGGCCGACCTCCAGGCCCAGCTCGCCCCGCACCTGTTCTCCTCCGGCGGGGACGACAGCGGCACCGCCTCGGCCTGGCTGCCCGGCGGCGCCGTGGAGCTGATCGAGCGCAAGCGCGGTGGGCGCAACCGGCCCCCGCGCCGCCCGGTCGGCGGCCCCGGGCACGCCCCCGGGCCCGCCCCGGCCGGGCCCGCCCCCGCCGCGCCGCCGCCCGTGCCGCCCCAGGTGCCCGCGCCGCCGCCGCACGCCCCCGGCCCGCCGTCCGGGCCCGCCCCGGTGAGCGTGGGCGCCGTCGCGCCGCCCGGCACGGCCGACGGCTCGCCCGTGCACCTGCCCGGCGCCCCCGCGCCCATCGGCCCCGGGCCGCTGCGGGCCGACGTGCGCCGGGAGCCCGCCCCGGCTCCGGCCGCCGAGTGGGTCCGCCCGCCCGCCGGCGTGGGCGCGTCCCCGGGCACGCCCACGCCGTCCGCCGTCGCACCGGCCCCCGTCGCGCCGTCCGCGGCGTCGCCCGCCACGCCCGCCCCGGCGCCGGGCCCCGCCGGGCCCGGACGCTGGCGGCCGTGGCGCTTCCGCATGTCCAACGACGTCTGGGGCACCCCGGCCGTCGCGGACGACCTGCTCTATGTCACCTCCTTCGAGGTGCACGCCCTGGACACCACCACCGGCAGGCGCCGGTTCAAGACGCGCGACGTCGCCTGGTCCATGGCCGTCGCGAACGGCCGGGTGCACGCCTCCGACGGCCCCAGCCTGTTCGCGCTCGACGCCCGCGACGGCACCGAGCGGTGGAAGACGGCCGTCGACGGCTGGGTCTACGCGCTGCGCGCCGGGAACGGCGTCGTCGTCACCGCCACCCGGGGCGGCGCCGTGCAGTCCTGGTCGGCGTCCGACGGCGAGCGCCTGTGGGAGCTGACCGGCGCCCAGAGCGACTTCGAGACCCCCGACGCCGCCCCCGTGCTCCACGCCGGCACCGTCCACCTGTGGGCCGACGGCCACCTGTACGCGCTGGACGCCCGCAGCGGCACCGAGCGCTGGACGTACCCCGTGGGCGACGCCTCCGCCACCGGCGGCGTGCCCGTGCGCCTGCTGCCCGCGCCCGACGGCGCGCTCTACGTCTGCGCGGGCTCGCGCGTGCTGGCCCTGGACGCGGCCACCGGCACCGAGCGGTGGCGCTTCCACGGCCCCGACCCCTTCCTGAGCCCCGCCGCGTTCGCGCCCGGCGCCGCGGTGGCCGGGGGCGGGGTGTACGTCGCGGACTACCGGGGCGTCGTCTACGCCCTGGACCCGGCGACCGGGCACGACCGCTGGCGCATCCCCACCCAGCCGCGCACCTCGGCCGAGCCCGTCGTCGTCGCCGACGGCCTGGTGCACGTCGCCAGCGGCAGCGCGCTCTACACCATCGACGCCGTCCCCGGCACCGGGCGCTGGCGCTTCGAGGCGCAGGGCGACCTGGTGGGCGCCCCCGTCGCCGCCGAGGGCCGGGTGCACTTCGGCTCCACCGACCAGTCGCTCTACACCCTGGACGCGGTCGGCGGCCAACTCCGCTGGAAGCTCGCCACGGACGGCGAGATCACCGGGCCGCCGCTGGTCTCCGGGGGCGTGGTGTACGCGTGCAGCAAGGACCGCTGCGTCTACGCCCTCGACGCCGAGCACGGCACCCGGCTACCCGCCTGACCGCCCGCGCGGCGCGCGGCGCCGGCGCCGGCACCGCGGCGGGCGTCCAGGCGGACGCGCGAGCGCCCCGGCTCCGTGGGCGGGGCCGGGGCGCTCGGGCGGGCACGGGACGCGTGGTGAGCGCCCCGCCGCCCGGATCGGCGGGCGGGGCGCTCGGGGGGTCACGAGATGTGGCCGTCGCCGCTCGGGGCGACGAGGATGTGGCCGTCGCCCGTCGGGGCCACCGTGATGTGGCTGTCGGACGCGACGGGGGCGGTCATGGCCCCGTCCGTGAGCCCGGGGGCCGCGACGGCGCCGAACACCCCGGCCGTGACGGCGGCGGCGACGAGCAGCTTCTTGGTCCAGGTCATGGGGTTCTCCAACTCCTCGGGAATGCCTACGAAGAGGACGTTAGCCGCAAGCCGGTCAGAACAGTGAATACATGAACTAATTGGCTGAGAACAAGCGTTGGGGACCGGCAACGACGACTCCCCTCTCAGCCGTCGTGGCCGGTCCCCTCGCCTCCCCCGAGGCGGTGGTCAGTCGGTGGGCTTGTGCGACGCCCCGGGCTCGCGGTGCTGGGGCTCACCGGTCATGTGACCGTCCCCCATCGCCACCGCGTCGGCCGGGCCTTCCCCCTCGCCCAGCGGCTTGACCACGATCTTCCGCTTCTCCTGCTCCGTCATGTCCGTCTCTCTTTCCCCGTTGTTGTTGCCGGTGGCCTGAGCCCGACCGGCGGCTCCCCCGCCAACCGCCGGACGGGCACCCCCCCAACGCCGACGCGTCACCCCGGCCTGGCGGAAACGCGTCGATGTCCTGAGCATGGCCAACGGCGATAAACGAACGATGAACGCGGCGGCGGGGCCGAAGCCCTCAGACGGTGACCGAGGCGTCGAGCAGCCGCTGCACCTCGACGCTCTCGGGCACCCGGAGCTGCTGGAAGCTGTGCAGCGCCTCCTGCCAGCAGGCCCGGGCCCGGTCCGTCTGGCCCAGGGCGTGCAGCGAGCGGCCCAGAACGGTCAGGACCTGGCCGTGCCGCCAGTCCCCGCCGATGCCCCGCAGCTTGGTCAGCGCCTGCTCCGACAGGCTCATCGCCTGGGAGACGTTGCCCAGTTCGAGCTGGCACCGGGCCATCCGGAAGCGCGTCATGCCTTCCCACAGGGCCATGCGGTTGCTCTCGAAGATCGTCAGCGCCCTGCTGAAGTGGTCCAGGGCCTCGGCGTGCTGGTCGGTGTAGCTGAGGGCCACCCCGAGCGCGTACATGCCGTTCGCCATGCGCAGCGTGACGCCGAGCTCCTGGTAGATGGCGAGGGCCTGCCGGGCCAGCTTCAGGGCCTCCTGGGGCAAGCCGCTGTCGCCGTGCGTCCGCGAGAGGTTGCTCATGGCGCTCGCCTCGCCCGCGCGGTTGCCGTCCAGGCGGAACGCGTCGAGCGCCGCGCTGAGGCTCTTCTTGGCCTCGGTGTAGTGGCCCTGGTACGTGCGGACGATGCCCAGCTCGTTGCGCACCTGCCCGAGCACGAGCGGGTCCCGGGTGGTCTCGGCCAGCGCCAGGGCCGCGCGGCCGTGCTCCTCCGCCTGCGTCAGCGCCCCGGAGGAGACGTTGACGACGGTCAGGACCGTGCGCGCCCGGCCCTCGCTGTGGCGGTCCCCGGTCCGCTGGGCGAGGGCCAGCAGGTCCGTGGCGATCTGGACCGCCTGGCGCACGTAGGAGCCGGACTCGGCCAGGTTCCGCGCGACGATGAGCAGGTCCACGGCCCGTCGCAGCATCGCCGGCGCGGTGGTCCTGGCCGCCCCCAGCAGGCAGTCGGCCTCGGTGAACAGCCAGTTCAGCCCGGCCGCGCGGTCCGGGAAGACGAGGCCGGGGCGGTCGGTGGGCGCCAGGTGGGCGGGGACGCGGTCGCCGGGGCGGCCCAGGCGGTAGACCTCGGTGGCCGTGGCGAGGTAGAAGTCCAGCAGCCGGGACAGGGCCGCGTCGCCCTCGCCCGTCTGGTGCTCCCGCCCGGCGCAGGCACGCGCGTAGAGCCTCAGCAGGTCGTGGTAGCGGTACCGGCCGGGCGCGGCCGACTCCAGCAGGCTGGTGTCCACCAGGGACTCCAGCAGTTCCTCGGCGGTGTCGGCGTCACGGTCCAGCATCGCGGCGGCGGCGGCGAGCGAGATGTCGGGCCCGTCGGCCAGGCCCACCAGCCGGAAGGCGCGCGCCTGTTCGGCGTCCAGTTGGCCGTAGCCGAGTTCGAACGTCGCCTCCACGGCCAGGTCGCCGGCCTGCAACTCGTCCAGGCGGCGCCGCTCGTCGCCCAGCTTGCGGGCCAGCACGGCGACCGTCCAGGTGCGGCGGGCGGCCAGGCGGGCGGCGGCGATGCGGATGGCCAGCGGCAGGAAGCCGCAGGCGGCGACGACGTCCATCGCCGCCTCGCGCTCGGCGCAGACCCGCTCGGCGCCCACGATGCGGGTGAACAGGGTCATGGCCTCCTCGGGGCTCATCACGTCGAGGTCGACCAGGTGTGCGCCCGCCAGGTCGATCATGCGGGCCCGGGAGGTGATGAGCGCGGCGCTGCCCTCGGTGCCGGGCAGCAGCGGCCGCACCTGCGCGGCGTCGCGGGCGTTGTCCAGCAGCGTCAGGACGCGCCGCCCGGCCAGCAGGGAGCGGTACAGCGCGGCCCGCTCGTGCAGGCCGTCGGGGACCGCGGTGTCGGGGGTGCCCAGCGCGCGCAGGAAGGCGCCGAGCACGGCCTGCGGGTCCGCGGGGCTGGCGCTGGCGCCCTGGAGGTCGACGTAGAGCTGCCCGTCGGGGAAGTGCTCGCGGGCGGCGTGCGCGACGTGGATGGCCAGCGTCGTCTTGCCCACCCCGCCGATGCCGGCCACCGCCGAGACGGCCATGATCCGCCCCTCCGCGGTGGCGAGCTGCGAGCTCAGCTCGGTGACGAACGTGGCGCGGCCGGTGAAGTCCGGCACGGTGGCCGGGAGTTGGTGCGGGCGGACGAAGGACGGCTCGGCGGCGGCCTCGGCCGGCGCGGACAGGGAGTCGTCGGCGCGCAGGATGCGCTGCTGGAGGTCGGAGAGCTCCGGGCGCGGGTCCACGCCCAGCTCCTCGGCGAGCAGGCGCCGGGTGTCGGCGTAGACGGCCAGCGCCTCGCCCTGCCGGCCGCTGCGGTAGAGCGCCAGCATCAGCAGCTCGCGCAGCCGCTCGCGCAGCGGGTGGGCGGAGGTCAGCGCCGTCAGCTCCGAGACGGCGTCGCTGTGGCAGCCGGTCTCCAGGTCCAGGTCCAGCCGGTGTTCGAGCAGGGTGAGCCGCCACTCCTCCAGCCGGGTGCGCTGGGTCGCGGCGTACGGGCCGGGGACGTGGGCCAGCGTCTCGCCGTCCCACAGCGCGAGCGCCTCGGTGTACAGGGCGCGGGCCCCCTGGCGGTCCCCGGCGTGCGCGGCCTTCTCCGCCTCGCCGGCCAGCCGGGCTGCCTCGTCGGCGTCCAGCAGGGCGGCCGGGCCCGTGCGGATGGCGTAGCCCCCGGACTCGCTGACCAGCGTCTGCGCCCCGAGCACCTTGCGCAGCCGGGAGGCGTACGTGCGCAGCGCGGCGAGCGCCTGCTGCGGTGGCTCCTCGCCCCAGATGCCGTCCACCAGCTCCGGTGCGGTCGCGGTGTGTCCGCCGCGCAGCAGCAGCGCGCCGAGCAGCGCCTTCTGCTGCGGTGAGCCGGTGTTCAGCGCCTCCCCGTCGCGCCAGGCCCGTATGGGGCCCAACACCGCGAAGCGCAGCCCCGTGCCCGGGTCGGCGACCATGAGTGCCCCCTCGTGTTCCGGGTGTTCCCGTCGTGCGGTGCCGCGTGCCCCACAGTCTGCCCTCTCCCTGCCGGAATGGGCAGTTCCCCCCGAACGCTATGGCTGGTCTGACACCTCACCCAGCGCGCCCGCGTGGCCACGCGTCACCCGCCAACTGACAGAAGTTACAAGACACCGCGGGCCCGGCGCTGCCCCACCCCGGCCGTCCGGTTGGCCGAAAAGAGCCCTCGGGGCGCCGCCCGTGCCGGGAGCGGAAGCCCCGTGGCGGCGCCGGGGTCCGCCGCGCGGGGCGTCCCGGACCGGACGCGGGGCCGGGTGCGGGGCGGGGTTCGCGCGGGCGGCAGCGCCCGGGGCCGGGGCGCGGCGCCCGGCCGTGCGGGCGGACGGGGCGCGGGTCATCCGCCGCCGTGCGGGCGCGTCAGGTAGCCGGTGCGGAACAGGTGGCGCAGGTAGTGGTCGACGAGGGAGGCGTCGGTGGGCGGGCAGGCCGGGACCGTCGCCAGGTCGCGCTCGGCGTTGTCGCGCCGCAGCCGGGGGAACGTGCCGCGCAGGTACATCTCCTTGACCGACATGTCGGCGGTGCGGCACGCGTCCACGCACAGGGACACGAACGGCGCCGTGGGGCTCGTCGGGTGGCGGCCGACGTAGCGCACGAGGTGGTCGACCCAGGCGGCGTAGGGCAGCGTGCGCACCGGGCAGCCGAACGCGCGCAGGCGCTCCAGCACGTCGCCCAGAAGCGCCGGACGCGGACTGGTGAGGTGGTAGGTGCGCCCGGTGGCCCGGTGTCCGGTGGCCAGCGCGAGGACCGCGTCGGCCAGGTGGTCCACGGGGACGAAGTCCATCGGCAGCGCGATGTCCGGGGCGAGCCCGGTGTCGACGACGACCCGCAGCAGGGAGCAGATCGCCGTCTCGGTGTTGCAGACGCCGCGCTCCTGGTCGCCCATCACCTCGTAGGGGCGGTGGACGGTGACGGGCAGGCCCGCGTCGGCGGCGTGCCGCAGCAGGCGTTCGGCCACCCACTTGCTCTCGGCGTACCCCATGCTCAGCGCCTCGGGGTGGGCCAGTGGCGCGTCCTCGGCCACCTCGTCCGCGCCCGCGACGCCGCACCCGGCCAGCACCGCGACCGTGGACAGGAAGTGCACCGGCACGCGCCGCGGGGCGGCCAGCCGGACCAGTTCGCGGGTGCCGCCCACGTTGGCGGCGCGCAGCGCGCCGTAGGGGTAGAGGAAGTTGACCCGGGCGCCGGAGTGCAGCACCAGGTCGAGCGTGTCCCCGAGCGCCGCCCACCGCTCGGGGGCCAGCCCGAGCCGCGCCGCGCCCAACTCCCCGGGCACGCAGGCGACCCGGTCGGCCAGGCCGTCGGTGGACAGGCCGTAGCGGGTGAGGTTGGCCGCCACCCGGCGCGCGGCGTGGCCGGGGTCGCGGGCGCGCACGGGGCAGTGCACGGTGGCGTCCGTGCGGCGCAGCAGCCGGTCCAGCAGGTAGGCGCCGACGAAGCCGGTGGCGCCGGTGAGCAGGACGTGCCGGGGCGTGCGCCAGGCGGGGGCCGGGCCGCGGGCGCGGGGCAGCGGGAAGCCGAGCCGGGCCTCGGCCGCGAAGTCCACCGCCTCCCGCGGCTCCGGGGCGGCCCCGCCCACCGAGCCGACCGGGGGCCCGGGGGCGGCGCGGGCCTCCGGCCGGCGCGGTCCCCGGGCGGGCGGGGCGCTGCGGGCGCCGTCGTCCTCCCCGGGGCGCAGGGCGCGCACCGCGGCGGCGTACCCCTGGAGGGTGCGGTCGGTGAGCAGGGCCCGGACGAGGCGGCTGCCGTGCGCCGCGTCGAGCCCGAGCGCCGCCAGCGTGCGCGCGACGACCTCGGCGGCCCGCAGCGAGTCGCCGCCCAGGCGGAAGAAGTCGTCGCCGGGCGCGGGGTCGGCGCGCAGCGCGGTGCGCCAGATCCCGGCGAGCGTGGCGAGCGGTTCGCCGTGGCCCACCGCAGCCCCCGCCCCCGCCCCCGCCGCGGGCCGGGGCGCGGCGGCGTCATCGCGGGCGAGCGCCCGCAGCCGTCGCCGGTCGACCTTGCCGCCCTCGGTCACCGGGAACGCGGGCAGGCAGCGCAGCACGTCGGGGACGGCCTGCGCGGGCAGCCAGTCGGCCAGGCGGGCGCGTATCCGGGGCAGGGGCACCGGAGCGCCGTCGCCCGCCGGGGTGACGAACGCGGCCAGCGCCGGCCCGCCGCCCGGCGCCCCGCCGCACACCACCACGGCCTCGCCCACCTCCGGGCAGGCGCGCAGCCGGGCCTCGACCTCCGCCGGCTCCACGCGGTGGCCGCGCACCTTCACCTGCCGGTCGGCGCGCCCGTGGTAGTCCAGCGCGCCGTCGGCACGCCACCGGACGAGGTCTCCGGTGCGGTACAGCCGCTCGCCGGGGCGCGCGGGGTGCGCGCCGAAGCGGGCGGCGGTGAGCGCGGTGTCGCCGGGGTAGCCCAGGGCCAGCCCGTCCCCGCCGACGTACAGCTCGCCCACCTCGCCGACGGCGGCGGCGCGGCCGTCGGGGCGCAGCACGTGGCAGGTGGAGTTGGCCAGCGGGCGGCCGATGGGCAGCGGGCGGGCGGCCGGGCCGCGCGGCCCCCGGCGCAGCACGTGCACGGTGGAGACGACCGCGTTCTCGGTCGGCCCGTACAGGTTGCACACCGTGGTGTCCGGGCAGGCGGCGGTGACGGCGGCGGCCAGCGCGGGGTCCAGCACCTCGCCGCCCGCCGAGACGTAGCGCAGGCCGCGCAGCGCGCCGGGGCGGGTGCGGGCCACCAGGTGGAAGACCCCGGTGGTCAGGTAGGCGACGGTGACGCCGTCGGCGCGCAGGCGGCGCTCCAGCGCGGCGGGGGAGAGGAGTTCGTCGCGGTCCACGAGCACCAGGCACGCCCCGCCCAGCAGCGCGGACCAGATTTCGATGGTGGACGCGTCGGCGGACAGCTCGTACCCGTGCAGCACGCCGTCCCCCGGGCCCGGCGCGCCCAGCCGCGCGTCGGACCGCGCCAGCCGCACGATGCCGCGGTGCGGGACGGCGACGGGCTTGGGGCGGCCGGTCGAGCCGGAGGTGAACACGATCTGGGCGCACTCCCCGGCGGCCGTGCCGGGGTCCTCCGGCCCGTCCGCACCACCGCGCGCCGCGGCGGCGTCACCCCCCGGCAGCAGGCCGCCGTCGGCCAGGTCGACGCGCACGCCGGGGCGCCGCACCGGGCAGCCGCTGCCCGGCAGGACGACGGCGGCGCTCACGTCGGCGTCCTCGGCCATCGCGTGCAGCCGGCGGGGCGGCAGCGCGCCGTCCAGCGGCACGCAGACGCCGCCCGCCCGCAGGACGCCGAGGATCGCCACCAGCGCCTCCAGGGACCGGGTGCCGCACACGCCCACCGGACGCCCCCGGCGCACGCCCGCCGCGCGCAGCCGGGCGGCCAGCGCGGCGGCGCGGGCGTGCAGCAGGCGGTAGGTCAGCACGCGCCCGTGGTGGCGGGCGGCGGGCGCGTCGGGGTGGGCGCGCGCGACGTCGTCGAAGAGGTGGTGCAGGCAGCGGGTGCGCGGGTAGTCGGTGACGGTGCCGTGCCAGGCGGCGGGCACCGGCCGGGCCGCGTCGGGCAGCGGGTTCATGGCACCTCCCTGGGACGGGCGGCCCCGCGGGCGGCGGAGGCTCAGGCGAACGCCTGCGCGAAGGCGGAGAAGTCGGCGGTGCGCCAGCGCTCCGGACGCAGGCGCAGGGTGACGTCGTCCACGAGCTGGGCGCGGGTGGCCCGCAGGTAGCCGGGCGCGGTGTCGGCGGGCAGGTAGCGGTGGGCCAGCGCCGTGCGGACCGCGGCGTCCACCGGGTCGCGCACCTCGACGAGCGGACCCGCCACGCTGACGTAGCGGTAGGGCGCCCGCTCGTCCTGCACGCACAGGCTGAACCGCCCGGCGGCCCGCACGCAGCGCGCCTTCAGCGACGCGCGGCCGGTCTGCACGAGGACGTCGCCGCCCGGCTCGTAGGCGTACCAGACCGGGGCCAGCAGCGGCCCGTCCGCGTCCCGCCGCACGTCCCGCACGCCGAGCACGCCGACGCGCGCTTCGGCGAGGAACGCCTCCCGCCGGGCGCGCGACATCCCGGGGAGGCCGAAGTCCTGTTCCGCGCCGTTCCCGGCCGGGGGAGGGGTGTCCACGGCGGTGCTCCTTACGCTCCGGAGGCGGCCCGGACGCGAGGGCCTGGCCGTCGCCGGGCCGGGGAAGAAACACCGAACACGGTACCGATGCCGAGCGTTTTGGGCTATACCCTGACACACGGGGCGGGTAGCGTGCCCGCAACACCGGCTCCCGCGACGGCGGATGGAGGACCAGGTGGCGAACACGTCGACCCTCGGCCGTACTTCGGCCGCGCCGGGCCAGTGAGCAGGGCGGCGGAGTACGACGTCGTGGTGGCCGGGGGAGGCCCGGCCGGTGCCACGGCCGCCACCCTCGTCGCGCGGGCGGGCCACCGCGTGCTGCTGCTGGAGAGGGAGTCCTTCCCGCGCTACCAGATCGGCGAGTCGCTGCTCCCGGCCACCGTGCACGGCGTCGCCGCGCTCCTGGGCGTCGCCGACGAGCTGCGCGCGGCCGGGTTCACCGTCAAGCGCGGCGGCACCTTCCGCTGGGGCGCCTCCCCGGAGCCGTGGACGTTCACCTTCGACGAGTCGCCCCGGCTGGCCGGGCCAGCGCCCTACGCCTACCAGGTCGAACGCATGCGGTTCGACGCCATCCTGCTGGACAACGCGCGCCGCCGCGGCGTCGAGGTGCGCGAGCGGCACCGCGTGCTGGGGGCGCTGCGGGACGGGCCGGGCGGCCGGGTCACCGGGCTGCGGTACGCCGACGAGGCCGGGCGGCACCGCGAGGTCCGGGCCCGCCACGTCCTGGACGCCTCAGGTCACCGCGGCAACCTCCACCGCGCGGCGGGCGGGCGCCGGGTGTACTCCGACTTCTTCCGCAACCTCGCCGTCTTCGGCTACTTCACCGGCGGGCACCGCCTGCCGCCGCCGGACGACGGCAACATCCTGTGCGCCGCCTTCGACGACGGCTGGTTCTGGTACATCCCGCTCGGGCCCGACCTCACCAGCGTCGGCGCCGTCGTCCACCGGGACGCCGCCCACGCGGTCCAGGGCGCGCCGGCGGACGCGCTGGCCGGGTTCGTCGAGCGCTGCCCCCTGATCCGCGACCACCTGGCCGGCGCGCGCCGCGTCACCGAGGGCCCCTACGGCCGGGTGCGCGTGCGCAAGGACTACGCGTACTGCGGCACGGCGTTCTGGACGCCGGGGCTGGCCCTGATCGGCGACGCCGCGTGCTTCGTCGACCCGGTGTTCTCCTCCGGCGTGCACCTGGCCACCTACTCCGGGCTGCTGGCGGCGCGTTCGGTCAACACCGTGCTGGCCGGGACGCTGCCCGAGGAGCGGGCCTTCGCGGAGTTCGAGGGCCGCTACCGGCGCGAGTACGGGCTGTTCTACGAGTTCCTGGTCGCCTTCTACGACGTGCACGGGGACCGGGACTCCTACTTCTGGCAGGCCCGCAAGGTCGCCCGCTGCGACGCCGGCGAGCTGGAGTCCTTCGTGTCCCTGGTCGGCGGCGTGGCCTCCGGGGAGCCCTCGCTCGCCCACCCCGGCGCGGTGGGCGACCAGATGGCCCGCGCCTCCCGCGCCCTCAGCCTGGCCACGAGCCCCGACGCCGCCGACGCGCACCGGGTGGACGCCCCGCCCGAGCCCGACGACATGCTGCTCAGCACCTGGGAGCAGGGCGTGGCCCTGGAGCGCGGCGCCGCGCCGGACACCCACTTCGGCGAGCGGGAGCCGCTGCTGCCCGGCGGCCTGGTCGCCACCCCCGACGGCGTCCACTGGGCGCGGCCGACGCCGCCCGACGTGCGGTGACGCCCGGTCAGTCGGCCTCCAGCCACACCGGGTTGGTCAGCGCCACCATCGCCCCCGGCCGCCCGCCGCCCGTGCCGGGGTGGCGCACCTCCGCGCGGACGTAGGTGGCCAGCGACGCCGTCGTCCGCCACTCAAGGGTCCCCGCCGGGCCCGCGCGCAACTCGCCCTGGTCGGTGAGCAGCCGCGCCGTCGCGCCCGGCGGCGCCCCGGTGACCTCCAGCCGCACGGTGACACGGGACGTGGACCGGGTGCGCAGCCGCTCCCCGATCCCGGCGTGCCGGCCGCGCTCGTCGCTCGCCGTCAGCCGCACCGAGACGGCGCTCGACTCCGCCAGGTAGGACCGGCCCGTCCGCAGTGCGTCCAGCACCGCGCGGCGGCTGAGGTCGTCGGCGTGGACGACGGTCTGCGGCAACCCGACGACCTGCGGCTCGCTGTGCGCGTCGCTGTTGCCCACGGCCGGCAGCCAGCCGTGGGCGCCGTCGGTCACCAGCCGGCTGTCCCACCCGGCGAGGGCCAGCTCGTCGTCGTCGGTCCACGGCCCGTTCCACACCTCCACCGCGTCCGCCCCCGCGTAGCCGAACTTCCACTGGCAGCCGACGTACGGGCAGTGCGGGTGCGCGGGGACCACGAGCCCGCCCGCCCGGTGCACGCGCCGCGCGAACCCCCCGTAGGCGTCGTCGCGGGCCCGGTAGCGCCAGTCGACGAACGTGCCCGGGTCGGTGCCCACGGCCAGGTAGTGCCCGTTGCGGGTGGTGACCTCCTCGCCGCACAGCACCAGCAGGTCGTCCCCCCACAGCCCCTCCCAGGCGCCGTGCGCCGAGGTGGTGTTGTGCTCGGTCGACACGATGAAGTCCAGTCCGGCCGCGCGGGCGGCCGCCGCCACCTCGGCCGGGGTCCGCCGCCCGTCCGAGTGCACGGTGTGCAGGTGCCCGTCGCCCCGGTACCAGGCCCGGCCCCGGCCGCGCGCCCGCTCCGGCGGGTACACCGGCTCCCGCGTCCGCCCTGGGGCGCCGTACCGCAGCGTCACCGTCACCTCGTACGCCAGCCCCTGCGGCGCCACGGTGTAGGGGCCCAGCACCACGTGCCACGTGCCCGCCCGCACCGGCCCGGCCAGGTAGCCCGGCGTCGCGCGCTCCGCGCTGATGGCGAACGCGTCGCGGAACCCGCCCGACCAGCCCCGGAAGCCGCGGCCGGGCAGGGCGGTGCCGCGCTCGTCGAAGACGCCGATGTCCAGCGCGTTGCCCGGCGTGCCCGGCGGCACCTCCGGCTTGTCGTAGGTGTAGGAGACGGCGATCTCGTGCACGCCGCGCTCCACCTCCACCGGCAGGTACACGAAGTCGGGCGCGCCCGGCGCCAGCCGCCCGCGCAGGGTGCGCGTCTCCCGGGCGCGCCCGCCGGCCCCGGCGAACCGCACCGGTGCCAGCGTCAGCGCCGCCGCGCCCGCCGCGCCGCCCACGACCACCCGTCGCTCCACCCCGCCACCCCCGACGCCGTCCCGGACCCCGGCCTTCGACGGTGCCACACGCGGGCGAAGTCCGCGAGAACCCCGCGCGACACCCGCCCGACGCCCGGTGGACGGCGCGGTGCGCCGCCCGCACGCCGGGCGCGGCGTCAGCCCTCGGCGCTCGGCGCGCGCTCCTCAGGAGGGATGCGGTGCGCCAGCTCGTCCTCGACGAGCGACGGGGTGTGCAGCGACGACGTGCGGTAGGCGGTGCGGCCGACGACCTGCGTGGTGACCGGGACGGTCAGGAGCTGGAAGAGGGCGACCAGCACCAGCGGGACGGCGTAGCGGAGCGGCAGTTGCAGCGCCGCGCCGAGCAGGATCAAAAGCAGCCCGAGGGTCTGCGCCTTGGCGGCGGCGTGCAGGCGGCACACGGCGTCGGGGAAGCGCAGCACGCCGACCGCCGTCAGCAGGCAGAACAGCGCGCCGGTCAGGAGCAGCACGGCCGAGGCGACGTCCGATACGGCGCTCACCGCATGCCCTCCCGCCGCTCCACCAGGTGCGCGGCGGTGACGGAACCGACGAAGGCGAGCAGGGCGACGGCCAGCAGCACCGGCACGCCCGAGCCGTCGGAGCGCACGGCGATGCCCACCGCGATCCCGGCTGCCAGCAGCGTGACCAGCACGTCCAGGGAGACGATGCGGTCCAGCACACCGGGGCCGCGCACGAGGCGGACGGTGGTGAGCACGGCGGCCAGGCCGAGCAGGGCGAAGGTGACGGCGTACACGGCGGTCACGGGGACTCCTTCCGGGGAGGCTGGCTGGAGGCGGCCCGGGCGTCGCGGCCGAGGGCGGAGACGACGGCCGCCTCGGCCCGGCGCAGGCGCTCGCGTTCGCCGGCGGCGTCCTCGGGCCCGGCCACCGGCAGCACGTGCACGTAGAGCAGGCCCCGCTCACGGTCGATCTCCAGGACGAGGCTGCCCGGCGTCACGGTGGTCAGCATCGACGTGCCGGTGACCAGCAGGTCGCTGTCGCTGGTGAGCGGTACTTCGACGATGGCGGCCCGCACCCGGGGCCCGTGCCGCACGGCGGCCCAGGCGACGGAGGCGGCGGACGCGACGAGGTTGCGCAGCAGCCCGCCGACCAGCCGCAGCACCCGCAGCGGGCGCACGGTGATCTGCGGGCTCACCGGGGGCAGCCGGAACGCGAAGACGACGGCCACGGACACCAGCAGGCCGCCGGTGACGACGAGGGCCGTCGGCGTCGACCAGAGCAGGACCCACAGCAGCCACAGCCACAGTACGGCGGGCAGCCGGTGCGGCGGTCGGCGGTTCACCGCTCACCTCCCCACACCGCGTCGCGGTAGGCGTCGGTGCGGATCAGCCCCGTGGCCGCGCGCTCGCTGAGGTCGGCCAGCGGCCCGGCGGCGACGGCGAGGAGCACGCCGGTCGCCGCCATGGCGAGCGTGGCGGTGACGGTCAGCAGCGAGCCGCGCCGGTGCCGCAGGCGCGCGGGGGGCCGGTTGGCGGGGGCGAACGCGCCGCGCCACACCCGCACCATGGCGTACAGGGTCAGCAGGCTGGTCACCAGCGCGGCGGCGGCCAGCAGGTAGGCGGCGGTCCCGCCCTGGCCGACGGCCGCGCGCAGCAGCGCGAACTTGGCGATGAACCCGGAGAACGGCGGGATGCCGGCCAGGCTGAGCGCGCCGAGCAAGAAGAACACGCCGGTGGCCGGGTGGACCGGGCGCCGCCGCTCGCCCCGCTCCATGCGCGAGAGCTCCGGGGTGCCGGCCGCGTCCACGACGAGGCCGGCGACGAGGAACAAGGTGGCCTGCACGGTGATGTGGTGGACGATGTAGAGGATCGTTCCGGTGAGCCCTGCGACGTCGAACAGGGCGAGCCCGAACACCATGAAGCCGACGTGGCTGACCAGGGTGAAGGACAGCAGCCGGTTGACGTCGTCCTGGGCGAGCGCGCCGAGGATGCCGACGAGCATCGTGGCGACGGCGAGGCAGGCCCCCACCCACCAGGTGTCGTCGCGCGGGAAGAGCAGCGTCTGGGTGCGCACCATGGCGTAGATGCCGACCTTGGTCAGCAGCGCGGCGAACACGGCGGTGATGGGCGCGGGCGCGGTGGGATAGCTGTCGGGCAGCCAGAAGTGCAGCGGTACGACGGCGGCCTTGATGCCGAAGACGACGAGCAGGAGCAGGCTCAGCGCGGTGCGCAGGCCGGGGTCGAGCTGCGGCACGCGGTCGGCGAGGTCGGCGAGGTTCACGGTGCCGGTGGCCGCGTACACCAGGCCGATGGCGGTCAGGAACATCAGCGACGAGGTGAGGCTCGTCATCACGTAGGTCATCCCGGCCCGCACCCGGGGCTCGCCGGCGTTGAGGGTGATGAGCACGTAGGAGGCGGCGAGCAGCATCTCGAAGGCGACGAAGAGGTTGAACAGGTCGCCGGAGAGGAAGGCGAGCGCGATGCCCGCCACCAGCAGCAGGTACGCCGGGTGGTAGGGGATGGCCAGCGACCCGCTGCGGTCGGCCGTGCCCTGGCCGACGGCGAACAGCAGCACGGCGAGCGCCACGAGCACGGCCAGGGCCAGCAGCAGGGCGGACAGCAGGTCGGCGACGAGCACGATGCCGATCGGCGGCGCCCAGTCCCCGGCCCGGACGACGACGGGACCGTCCCGCTCCACGAGCACCAGCAGGGCGACGGCGTCGGCCAGCACGAGCGAGAGCACCGCGCCGGTGAGCAGCCGCTGCCGGGTGCTGTGCGGGGCGGCGGTCAGCGAGAGCCCGGCCGCCAGCACGGGCAGCAGCACGGGCAGGGACACGAGCGCGAGCGTCATCCGGCGCCCCCTTCGTCCGGGCGCGGTTCGGGCGGCGCCGGCTCGTCGTCGGCGCGTTCGCTGACGTCGCCGATGCGGCGGTCCTCGGGGTCGTCCTGCACCTCGTCGTGGCCGGACAGGCGCCAGGAGCGGTAGGCGAGGGCCAGCAGGAAGGTGGTGACGCCGAAGGTGATGACGATCGCGGTGAGCGCCATCGCCTGCGGCAGCGGGTCGGCGTACTCCCCGGTGTCCCCGGCGTCCCCGTGCACCAGCGGCGGGGTCCCGGGCGGTCCGCCGGCGACCAGGAGCAGCAGGTTGGTGCCGTGGCCGAGCACGATGAAGCCCAGCAGGGCCCGCATCAGGGAGCGTTGCAGCAGCAGGTACACGCCGGCGGCGAACAGCACGCCGACGACGACGGCCATGGTGGCGTCCAGGCTCCTCACCGTGCGCGCCCCCCTTCTCCGGCGTCTCCGGCGTTCCCGGCGGTCTCAGCGGACTCAGCGGTCCCGGCCTCCCCGGCCTCCCCGGCCTCCCCGGGCCCTCCGGCGGCTTCCGGTCCGCCGGCCTCGTCGCCCTCCTCGGCGCCGGACTCGGTCTGCGGGGAGGTGCCCGCCGCCGCCAGCAGTTTGAGCACGACGCCGAGCACCAGCACGTACACCCCGATGTCGAAGAACAGGCTGGTCGAGCTCTTCACCGCGCCCAGCAGCGGCAGGTGGAACTCCCACAGCGCGCTGGTCAGCGGCGGGGCGCCGAACGCCAGCGGCAGCGCGCCCGCCGTCGCGGCGAGGGCCAGCCCGGCGCCGGCCAGCGTCCCCGGCTCGACGGGCGCGGCCAGCCCCAGGTCGGCCCGGCCGCCGACCAGGTAGCGCAGGATGAACGCCTGGCCGGCCACCAGCCCGCCCGCGAAGCCGCCGCCGGGCCGGTAGTGGCCGGAGAACAGCAGGAAGAGGGAGAGCACGATGATGGAGGGGAACAGCAGCCGGGTGACGACCTCCAGCAGCACCGAGCGCTCGGTGCCCGGCCGTTCCCCCGCCCCGGGCAGCCAGCGCTCGCGCGGCTCGTCCCAGCGTGCGGCGCGCGGCACCGGCGTCCGGCCCGTGCGCCGGGCCCGGACCGGCGGCCGGTCCGGCCCGGCGGCCGCGGCGGCGGGCTCGGGCCCCTCCCCCCGCCACAGCCGCACCAGGCTCACCACGCCGATCGCGGTGACCAGCAGCACGGAGATCTCGCCGAGCGTGTCCAGCGCGCGGAAGTCCACCAGGATCGCGTTGACGACGTTCTCGCCGCCGGTCTCGGAGACCCGGCGCAGGTAGTCGGTCGACGCCCCCGGGGTCTGCCGGGCCTGCGTGGCCACGACCGCGAACCCGGCGACGAACGCGCCCACCGAGACGGCCACGGCCACCCGCACCCAGCGTCCCAGCCGGGGCTGCCCGCCCGGGGTGAACCTGGCCGGCATGCGGCGCAGCACCAGCACCACCACGACGAGCGTGAGGGACTCCACGAGGAACTGGGTCAGCGCCAGGTCGGGCGCCCCCTGGAGGGCGAACAGGCCGGCCACCCCGTAGCCGACGGCGCCGGTGACCAGGACCGCCGCCAGCCGGTGCAGCAGGAAGGTGGCGGCGACGGCGGCCGCCAGCACGGCGAGCGCGAGCGGCACCTCCAGCGGCGTCCACCACGGCCGCACGCCCTCCAGAGGCGGCAGCGCGGCCAGCAGGCCGACGGCGGGCAGCAGCACGACGGTCGCCAGGGTGACCGTCAGGTACAGCGGCAGCGAACCGACCTGCGTGGTGCGCGTGACGGTGACGGCCGCACGGTGCACGGCGCGCACCGTGCGCCGGTAGCACTCCTCCGCGTCCGGCAGCCGGGGCAGCCGCCGCAGCAGCCGCGTCAGCGGGCCGCGCGCGGCGTGCAGGGCCAGACCGGCCGCGACGATCAGCGCGGCGATCCCGAGCGCCGGGGTCCACCCGTGCCACAGCGCCGTCTTGTAGGGCTCGGCGGAGAGCACCGGGTAGCGGTCGGCGTACGGCGCCGTCAGGGCGCCGGTGACCGGGTAGGCCACCGCGGCGGCCAACCCGAGCACCGCCAGCACCGCGCCGGGCGCGACGAACGCGGCGGACGGCCGCTCCACCGGGGTGGGCCCGGCCGCGTCCGGCTTGCGGGCGAACGCGCCCCACAGGTAGCGCGCGGTGTAGGTGACGGTGAGCACCGAGCCCAGGCACAGGGCCGCCAGCGCCGCCTGGTGCCCGGTCAGCGGGGCGTGCAGGAACGCCTCCAGCGCGCCGTCCTGCGCGATGTAGCCCAGCAGCGGGGGCAGCTTGGCCATCGACGCCGCCGCCAGCACCGCCACCGCGCACACCCCGGGCAGCGCCCGCGCCACGCCGGACAGCTCGCGCAGGTCCCGCCCCCCGGCCTGGTGGTCCAGCACGCCGACGACCATGAACAGGCTCGCCTTGAACAGCGCGTGCGCCAGCAGCAGCAGGGCGCCCGCGAGCGCGGCCGTGCGCGTCCCGGCGCCGAACAGGGCGATCATCAGACCCAGCTCGCTGATGGTGCCGTAGGCCAGCAGCCGCTTCAGGTCGCTCTCGCGCAGCGCCCGCCAGGCCCCCACGGCCAGCGCGTACAGGCCGACCACGAGCACCAGCGGCCGCCAGGGGGCGACCTCGGCGAAGCCCGGCGCCAGCCGCGCCACCAGGTACACCCCGGCCTTGACCATGGTGGCGGCGTGCAGGTACGCGCTCACCGGCGTCGGCGCCGTCATCGCGGCGGGCAGCCACGCGTGCAGTGGGAACTGCGCGGACTTCGCGAACGCCCCGAGCAGCACGAGGACGAGCGCGACGCCCACCAGCCCGCCGCGCGGCGGGTCCGCCAGCAGCGCGGAGATCCGGTAGGTGCCGCCCGCCTCCCCGAGCACGACCAGCCCCAGCAGCAGCACCAGGCCGCCCGCGATCGTCGTCAGCAGCGCCTGCTCGGCCGCCCGGCGCCGCTCGCTGCCCTCGCGCCGGCCGGCGATGAGCAGGAACGAGGCGATGGTCGTCAGTTCCCAGAACAGGTACAGCAGGAACAGGTGGTCGGCCAGCACCAGCCCGAGCATCACCCCGGCGAAGGCCAGCAGCAGCCCGGCCTCCCGTCCGTGCCCCGCCGCGTAGTAGGACGCGCCGTACGCCAGCACCGCGACGCCGACGCCGGTGACGACGCAGGCCAGCAGCAGCGACAGCGCGTCCAGGCGGAACGCCAGCTCCAGGCCGAGCGCCGGGGCCCACGCGACGGTCTCGGTCACCGCCTGCCCGTCGAGCACGGCACCGGCCCGCGTCAGCGCCCAGCCGAACGCGGCCAGCGGCGGCAGCGCCGCGACCGCCCACACCGCGCGCCCGAACCGCCGCGCCACCACCGGCAGGAGCGCCGCACCCACCAGGTGCAGCACCACCAGGCTCAGCACGCGCTCGCCGTCCTCTCCCGCCGGGAACCAGGGCGGCCCCCGCCCGGGGGCCGCAGGCCACGTGTTCCCAGTGGAGCGGCGGTGTAACGGACGCGGCGTCAGGCGGGTGGGGGATTACTCCGTTCGGACTCCCGCCGGCCGGGCCCCGGTCCGTCAGGCCCTCGGGTAGCGGTCGAGCCAGCCGGGGGTGCCGGCCGGAGTGGCGGGGCTGTGCAGGGCGGAGCCCTGGGTCATCTCCATGGCGAAGTCGTCCGCGAGCTGGAGGATCGTCGCCCGGCCCTCCACCTCCACCACCCAGTGCGGCGGCAGTGCGGTCTCGCCGTGCAGGGCGCCCAGCAGGTTGCCGCAGACCGAGCCGGTGGAGTCGGAGTCGCCGCCGTGGTTGACGGCCAGCAGCAGCCCGTGCCGCACGTCCTCGGCGACCAGCGCGCAGTACACGCCCATCGCCAGCGCCTCCTCGGCCACCCAGCCCTCACCCAGCGACGCCACCCGCTCGGCGCTGGGCAGGCCCTGGCGCACGGCGCCCAGCGCCCGCTTGAGCGCGTCGGTGGTCTCCTCGTGCCCGGGGTGGACGGCGAGCTGGGTCAGCGCGTGCTGCACGGCCGCGTCCAGCGGCTCCCCGCGCGTCACCGCGTGCACGATCGTCGCGAACGCCCCGGCCGCCAGGACGCCCGTCGGGTGCCCGTGCGTCTGCGCGGCGCACTCCATCGCGAGCTGGAACACCAGCGCCGGCTCCCACCCCACCAGCAGCCCGAACGGCGCGGAGCGCATGACCGTCCCGCAGCCCTTGGACTCCGGGTTCTTCGGCCGCTCCAGGGTGCCCATGCGCTCGTCCGCGAGCCCGGTGAGGCAGGCGTTGCCCGGGGCCCGCCGCGCGTACAGCCACTCCTCGCGCGCCAGCCACCCGTCCTCGCGCTTGCGCTCGTCCGGCCCCCAGTCGTGCTGCGTGGCGGCCCACCGCCGGTACGCGGCGTGCACGTCGGTGGGCGGGTGCCAGGCGCCGCTGTCCCGCCGCACGTGCGCGCGGATCAGCCCGTCCACGGTGAACAGCGTCATCTGCGTGTCGTCCGTCACCGCGCCGCGCCGCCCGTAGGCGGGCACGAAGCCGGTGACGCCCTGCGGCCCGTGCGTCTCGCGGATCGCGGCCAGCGCGTCGAACTCGACCCCCGCGCCCAGCGCGTCCCCGATCGCCCCGCCCAACAGGCACCCGCGCACCCGGCTGCGGAACGCCTCCTGCTCGGCACGCCCCCACACGCCCGCCCCACCCCCGGTCCCGTCCACCCCGGTCACGCCAGCCCCCTCCACGCGCTCGGACACCGTCAGCCCCCGCACTGTATTGCACCCGTGCGAACGCCCGGAGGCCCCGGGAGGGCCCCGGGGGCCGCGAGGGCGGGTGGGGCGAGCGGGGTCAGGGCTCCAGGACGGGGAGGAGCTCGGGGAGGTGGCCGTCGGAGGACTCGGCGGCGGCGACGCGCTCGGCGGGGACCTCGCCGTAGGTGGTGGTGCGGGGGCGCGCGGGGCGGCCGGCGGCCTCGGCGATGGCGCGCAGGTCGCGCACCGAGCGGTAGCTGCCGTAGCCGGAGCCCGCCATGCGGGAGATGGTCTCCTCCATCAGCGTGCCGCCCAGGTCGTTGGCCCCGGAGCGCAGCATCTCGGCCGCGCCGTCGGCCCCGAGCTTCACCCAGCTCGTCTGGATGTTGGTGATGTGCGGGTGCAGCAGGAGGCGGGCCATCGCCGTCACCGCGCGGTTGTCACGCGCCGTCGGGCCGGGGCGGGCGATCCCGGCCAGGTAGACCGGCGCGTTGGTGTGGATGAAGGGCAGCGTGACGAACTCGGTGAAGCCGCCCGTCTCCCGCTGGACGCGGGCGAGCGTGCGCAGGTGGGCCAGCCAGTGCCGGGGCTGGTCGACGTGGCCGTACATCATCGTGGAGGAGGTGCGCAGGCCCAGGGAGTGCGCCGTGGTGACCACCTCGATCCAGGTGGCCGCCGGCAGCTTGCCCTTCGTCAGCACCCAGCGCACCTCGTCGTCCAGGATCTCGGCGGCCGTGCCCGGCAGCGAGTCCAGGCCGGCCTCGCGCGCCGCCGTCAGCCAGTCGCGGATCGACAGGCCGGTGCGGGAGGCGCCGTTGACCACCTCCATCGGGGAGAACGCGTGCACGTGCATCCCCGGGACGCGCTCCTTGACCGCCCGGGCGATGTCGAAGTAGGCGGTGCCCGGCAGGTCGGGGTGGATGCCGCCCTGCATGCACACCTCCACCGCGCCGACGTCCCACGCCTGCTGCGCCCGGTCGGCCACCTGGGTCAGCGACAGCGTGTACGCGTCGGCGTCGGTGCGGCGCTGCGCGAAGGCGCAGAAGCGGCAGCCGGTGTAGCAGACGTTGGTGAAGTTGATGTTGCGGGTGACGATGTAGGTGACGTCCTCGCCCACGACGTCGCGGCGCAGCGCGTCGGCGACGCCGCACAGGGCGTCCAGGGCGGGCCCGTCGGCGTGCAGCAGGGCCAGGGCCTGGGCGTCGGTGAGCCCGGTGGGGTCGTCGGCGGCCTGGGACAGCGCGGCGCGCACGTCGCCGTCGATGCGCTCCGGCGCCATGCCGGAGGCCGCCTGCTCGCGCAGCGCGGCCCAGTCGCCGTACACCTCGTCGAAGTCCTCCCGCCGGTCGGCCGAGCGGCCGGCGGTGTCGATCGTGCGGTGCAGGTCGGTGCGCCCGGCGGCGGTGAACGGCTCGTCCGGCTCCTGCCAGGGGCGCCCGGTGACGGCGGCGTCCGGGCGCGCCAGACCCGTCTCGGGGTCGGCCAGCG
Organism: Streptomyces marinisediminis; assembly: GCF_026262575.1. Classification (GTDB taxonomy): domain Bacteria; phylum Actinomycetota; class Actinomycetes; order Streptomycetales; family Streptomycetaceae; genus Streptomyces; species Streptomyces marinisediminis. Next base: position 173,024 of record NZ_JAPKFL010000004.1, on the reverse strand, counting down.
CGCGCACGTGGGGCAGCACCCGCGGGTCCAGCCACGGCTCGCCGCGCCGGACGAACTCCGGGTAGACGCACAGCCGCTCGCGCAGCTCGAACCCGGCCGCGGCGGACCGCTCGGCGAGCAGGTCGAGCTGCGGCCACGGCCGCTCGGGGTTGACGTGGTCAGGGGTCAGCGGTGAGATTCCGCCCCAGTCGTCGACGCCGGCGCCGATGAGCCGCGCGTACTCGCCGTCCACCAGGTTCGGCGGGGCCTGCAGGCACGCCGCCGGGCCCATGATGTGGCGTGCGACGGCCACCGTGGCCACCAGGTCGTCCAGCTCGGCGTCCGGCATCCCGCGCATCGCCGTGTCCGGCTTGGCGCGGAAGTTCTGGATGATCAGCTCCTGGACGCCGTGGTAGGCGCGGGCCACCCGGCGCAGCGCGAACAGCGACTCCGCGCGCTCCTCGGCCGTCTCCCCGATGCCGATGAGCAGGCCGCTGGTGAAGGGCACCGACGAGCGCCCCGCGTCCTCCAGCACGCGCAGCCGGACGGCCGGCTCCTTGTCCGGCGAGCCGTGGTGCGGCCCACCCGGCTCGCTCCACAGCCGCCGCGCCGTCGTCTCCAGCATCATGCCCATCGACGGCGCGACCGGCTTCAGCCGCTGGAAGTCCGACCAGGACAGCACGCCGGGGTTCAGGTGCGGCAGCACCCCCGTCTCCTCCAGCACCCGGATCGCCACGGCGCGCACGTAGGCGAGCGTGTCGTCGTAGCCGTGCGCGTCCAACCACTCGCGCGCCTCCGGCCAGCGGTCCTCGGGCTGGTCGCCCAGGGTGATGAGCGCCTCCTTGCACCCGAGCGCGGCGCCCTTGCGCGCGATGTCGAGCACCTCGTCCATCGACATGAACATCCCGTGCCCGGCGCGGCGGAGCTTGCCGGGCACGGTGGCGAACGTGCAGTAGTGGCACCGGTCGCGGCACAGCCTGGTCAGCGGGAGGAACACGCTCTTGGAGTAGGTGATGACGCCGGGCCGCCCCGCCGCCGCCAGTCCGGCGTCGCGCACCCGGGCGGCGGAGGCGGTCAGCGCCGCCAGGTCGGTGCCGCGGGCCTGGAGCAGCACGGCCGCCTCGCCGACGTCCAGCGCGACGCCGTCCCGGGCGCGCCTGAGCGCGCGGCGCATGGCGGTGGCGGTGGGCGCGGGGGTGGCGGGTGCGGGCGACGGGGCGGAGGGCTGCGCGTCGGAATGCATTACCCGAGCGTACGACGCCGCCCCACCCGCCCCGCGCCCCCGCACCCACGCGCGGGGGCGCGGGGCGGGTGGGGCGGCCTCGCGCCCGGGAACCGCCCGGCCGGACCCGCGCCCGCGCCGGCAACCGGGCCTCGCCCGGGCCTGGTCGGGGCCTCGGCTGGGCCTCGGCCCCCCGTCGGGCCCTCGCCGGGGGGCCGACGCCCGCCGCGCCGGGCATCGGCCCCGACGCCCGCGTCGCGCGCCGGGTCCGTGGCTCCGGCCGGGCGCCACCGGGGCTCCGCCGGGCGTGGCCCGGCGGCGGGTGGGGGAGGGGTCAGGAGAGGCGGGTGATCTTGGCGGTCGCGTCCGGCTCCGTCAGCTCCCGCTGGACGGCGACGGGCACCCGCACCTGTCCGGGGCCGTCACCGACCGTCAGGTGGCCCACCTCCGTGCCCGGTCCGGCCGTGTGCGGCACGCCGTCCTTCCCGGCGGCGAGGTCCAGCTCGACGGTGAGCCCCGCCCAGCCCACCGCCGCGACGTCCTCCGTGGCCACCAGCGACGTCCGCCCGCCGAGCCCGTCGTCCACCGCGCCGACGACCTCCCCCTGCCGGACGACGGTCTCCGACCGGAGCGCGGCCTGCGCCGAGAGGATCAGCTCCTTGCCCTCCGCCAGCACCGAGTCGATGATCGGCGGCGCGTGCTGGCCCAGCACCGCCCCGATGATCAGTTGCTCGGTGCCGCCCACGTCGGCCGTCGCGGCGAAGAGCAGGTTGCCGCCCGCCGCCGTCGTCGTACCGGTCTTGATGCCGACCGTGCCGTACTCCGGGACGAGGAAGTTCCAGTTGCGGTGCGACGTGCCGTTGCGGTCCTCGTAGGACGGCTTGCGCACGATCTCGCGGAAGACCTCGTACTCCATCACCGCCTTGCCCAGCCTCACCTGGTCCTCGGCCGTGCTGACGGTCTCCGCGCGCAGGCCGCTGGGGTCGGTGTAGGTGGTGTTCTGCATGCCCAGGTCCTCGGCGGTGGCGTTCATCTTCTCCACGAACGCCTTCTCCGACCCCGCGTCCCAGCGGGCCACCAGGCGGGCGACGTTGTTGGCCGAGGCGATCATGAGCGCGTTGAGCGCCTCCTCCTGACTGATCGTCTCCCCGGCCCGCACCCCCACCGTCGACTCGCCCTGCTCGCTCAGCCCCGCGTCGTCCTCGGCCTGCTGGTCCACCGGGATCGACGCGCCGGGCTCGCCCGGCTCCATCGGGTGCTCCTTCAGCAGCAGGTACGCCGTCATCACCTTCGCCACGCTCGCGATCGGCACCGGCTCCTGGGCGCCGGACGTGCCGAACGAGCCGAGCCCGTCCACCTCCATCGCCGCCTGCCCCTCCTCGGGCCAGGCGATCCGCGGCTCACCGCCGTCGAAGGAGTAGGTGGCGTTCGCGGTCAGGTCCAGCTCGGGGGCCGGGAGCGGGCGCAGGAGCTGCACGGTGACGAACACGACCGCCAGCAGGGCGACCAGCGGGGTGTAGATCTTGAGTCGGCGCAGGGCCGCCCGCAGCGGCGTCTCCGGCGGTGCCGGTCTGTTCGTCAGCTCCGCGAGCAGGTCGAGCGGACGCCGCCCGGGCTCCGGTGGCATCGGCTGCTGCCGCGTCCGCTCCGGCTCGGCGGCCTCGGGCGCCGGAACGGCCCCGGCGGACCGAGCGGAGGCGGCGGTTCCGGCGGAGGGCGCGGGGGCGCAGGCTCCGGGGGGCGCGGGGGCGTCAGCCGCGGCGGCGCCCGCCTTCCGGGGCTCGTCCGGCGCGGGGCGCGGGTCCGTCGTCGCGTCCGCCCGGCCGGTGCGCCGCGCGGGGCGGGCGTCGTCGGCCGAGCGCAGGGGCACGAACTGGCTGGTCCGTTCGGCGGGCGGCTCCGCCGCGGGGCTCTTGACCGGCTCCTCGGCCGGTTCCCTGGTCGGCTCGTCCGCCGGTTCCTCGGCCGGTTCCTCGGTCGGCTCGTCCGCCGGTTCCTTGGCCGACTCCGCTGCCGGTCCGTCCGCGGGTTCCTTCGCCGACTCCGGTGCCGGCTCGTCCGTCGGGCTCTTCACGGGTCCGTCCGTCGGCTCCTTCGCCGGTCCGTTCGCCGGTCGTTCCGTGGGTTCCCCGGCCGGGCCGTCCGCCGGTTCCCCTCCCGGGACCGGCTCGCTGCCGGGCCGCGGCGTGCCGCCGGGGCGTGCCTGACCGCCGGGCGTGGGCGTGCCTCCGGGCGACGGGGTGCCGGGCTCGGGCGTGCTGCCGGGCTCGGGTGGGGTGCCGGGCCCGGTCGTGCCGCCGGGCCGGGGGGCGCGGGGTGCGCGGAGGGTGGTGGTGCGGTCGTCGAGGGGGCGGGGGGCCGGGGCTCCGGTGGTTCCGCCCGCGTCCGGGGCGTCCCGGTGCGCGTCCTCCGCGTGGGCGCCGCCCGCGTCCGTGGGGGCCGGGCCCGCCTCCGCCTCGTCGGCCTCCGCGGTGGTGCCCGCTCCGGCGGCCTGGGTCCGGCCGGGCCGGGCCGCGCCGGGTGACCCCGGGGCGGCCTCCTCGCCCGCGCGGGCCTCGCCTCCGGGCGCGCCGTCGCCGTCGCCGTCGGCCTCCGGCCGCGTCGCCGCGTCCGGAGCGGGGTCGTCAGGGCCGGTCCCGCGCGCTGCCGACCCCGGTCCCGGCGACTCCTCCGCCGCCGGGCGGTACGCCGTCCGGGGGTCGGTGTCCGCGCGGTCGCCGGGAACCGCCGGGCGTTCCGACGTCGTCTCCCCCGATGACCCCGCTCGCTTCGACCTGTCGGGGGACTCGCCCGCCACCGTGCCTCCTGAAATCCGCTGAAATGCTCTGCGCCCTGCCAGGCACCAGTGTCGCCGCCCGCCCTCGCGGATCCGAACGGACCGGCGCCTCTGACAGCGTCCTCCCCAGGGCAGACGGGTACGACATACCTACTGGTTCCCGCACATAGCGGGCAGGCACTCTCGACAGATCTCTGTGAGAGGGGTCACCCTGTCATGCATCCACGCGGGGAGGCATGGATGGGCAGGAGCCGCAGAACAATTCCCGAGGAGTTGCTGCTGCTGGCGCTGGACCCGGCTACGGGTACCACGGCACAGCCGCAGTCGCTCGACCTCGGCCTGGCAGGAGCACAGCTCGTCGAGCTGGCGATGGCCGGGCGGATAGCCCCGGACGGGGATCGCATCGCCGTGGTGCTGCCACGGCCGACCGGAGATCCGACACTGGACTCCGCACTGGAACTGCTGCGCAGGCGCGGCAGCCCGGTGCGCGCGGTCCACTGGATCGGCGGCCCCAGGTTGGGGCTGCGCCAGACGTACCTCACGCACCTGGAACGCTGCGGCATGGTGCACGCCGTCAACGGCCAGATGTGCGGGGTACTGCCGACGACGCGCTACCAGGCGACGGAGACGGCGATCAGCCGGGAGATCAGGACCCGGCTGGACACCGCCATCCGTACCGGCGTACCGCCGGACCCGCGGACGGCCGCGCTGGCCGCCCTGGCCCACGCGGTCGGACTGGGCAAGCACCTCTACCCCGGCAACGAGGGGCGGTCGTGCCGTTCCCGGTTGCGCGACCTGATCCGGCACGACCCGATGGGCGGCCTCGTCGCCCACGCGGTGATGGATGTGCAGAACGGCGTGGCGGCGGCCGGGCCGCGGCGTGCCGCGGCCGGTTCCGGACGCGGCCAGCGCTCCGGACCCGCGGCGTCCGGCCGGGCGGGCGGCGTGCCGGAACAGCCGCGGCGGGGCGCCGGAATGGCCCGCGTCGCCGGCGTCCGCTAGGCGCCGCCGGGGTCGGCGTCCGCAGCGCCCCGGCGTTCGGCCCGCGCGCACGGCACCACGGTGTCGCGGGCGCCCTCCGGCCCGGCCCACGGGCTCGCGGAGGGCGCCCGCGCCGCGCGCCCCGGCCACCCCACGCGGCGGGACGCGCGGTCACCGGGGCCGGACGCCCGCGGATGCGGAGGCGTCCGAAGGCACCGGCCGCGCCGGCGGTGGCGACCCGGCGCGCGTGCGCCACCCGGCGCAGGTGTTCGAGCACGCCCGGTGGTCGAAATCCGGCAAACGCCGGGTGGGGGCGCCCCGTTGCTGGCACTCTGCTGAGAACGAGCAGAGCTGACCAGCGGAGGTGCACGTTCCGTGGCGTCCAACGTCAATCCCACCGTGAGAAGGCGCCGACTGGGCCAGGAGCTGCGCAAGCTCCGCGAGGAGAAGGGGATGACGGCCGAGGAGGTCGCCGACCGCCTGCTCGTGTCGCAGTCCAAGATCAGTCGGCTGGAGAACGGCCGCCGCAGCATCAGCCAGCGTGACGTGCGGGATTTGTGCGGCGTCTACGAGGTCGCGGACCGGCGCATAGTCGAGTCCCTCATGCAGATGGCCAAGGAGTCCCGGCAGCAGGGCTGGTGGCACGCCTTCGGCGACATCCCGTACAGCGTCTACATCGGCCTGGAGACGGAGGCCGCGTCCCTGCGCATCTACGAACCGCAGATCGTCCCGGGCCTGCTCCAGACCCAGACCTACGCCGAGGCGGTCATCGCGGGCGCGCTGCCCGAGGCGTCGCCCACGGAGGTGGAGAAGCGGGTGCGGGTCCGGATGCGCCGCCAGGAACGGGTGTCGGCGCCGGGCAACCCGCTGCGGCTGTGGGCCGTGCTCGACGAGGCCGCGCTGCGCCGCCGCGTCGGCGGCCGGCAGACGATGATCGAGCAGTTGGAGCACCTGGGGGAACTCTCGCAGCTCCCCCACGTGACGGTGCAGGTCATGCCCTTCGCGATGGGCGCGCACCCCGGCGTGAACGGGCAGTACGCGATCCTGGAGTTCCCCGACACCGCGGACTCCACGGTGGTGTACCTGGAGGGCGTGACGAGCGACCTGTACTTGGAGAAGGCCCAGGACGTGCAGAGCTACGGCGTGATGTACGAACACCTGCGAGCACAGGCGCTCAACGCGGACGACAGCCGTGCGTTCATCGAGGACGTCGCCAAGGAGTACGCGCGCGAGACGTGACGGCCCCCGGGCGCTCGCCCCCGCCAGCCGCTCCGGGCGCGCTGCCCCGCCAGCCGCCCCACGGCTCCGCCCGGACACCCGCCGGACGCGTCCCGCACGCACCGGGGGGCGCTGGACGCGCGGGGTGCGTCCGGCCCGTCCCGACCCGCCCCGCCCTGTCGCGGACGCGGCGCCCGGAGCCCGGGCGTGGGGGACGACGAAACCCGGCGCCGCGTGTCACGTACGACGCCACCCGGCACCCGGCCCGCCCTCCGGGGCGTTGGGTTCCCGGGGTGGCGCACACCCACCGCTCGCCGCCCGCCCGCAGCACCGGCGACACCCGGTGTTCCGAGCGCCCCCGGCCGGAACACCGGGGTCCCGGCCCCTGTCGGCCCCCGGGCGCCCTGACCGTCCCGCGCCCGTGCGTTTCGCGCTCCCGAGCCCGCTTGGTGCCCGCTTGGTGCCCGCTTGCGTACCGGTGCCGCGCGGTGTGCCGTCCCCCCGGCGGTGGCCTGCGCGCAGGCCCGTGGTGCCCGTCGCCCGGGGGGTGCCCGTGTGCTCGCGCGGTGCCCGGCCCGAATCCGGTGGTGCCGCTCAGGCGGCCGGGTGGGGCGGCTCCGGCCGGGCGGGGCACGCCCACGGGCCTCGGGCCCGGTGTGGGGCCTCCGCTCGTGGGTCGGTGCGGAGCCCGCCCGTGCCTCCCCGGCGCTCGTCCGCGGGGCCCGGACGAGGTCGGTTCCGACCCGTGCGGCTCCCGTCGTCGCCCGCTCGGACGCCCGGGCGCCCGAGCGCCCGGGCGAAGCCTGCGCCGAGGCGGGCGGGGCCCGCTTCCGACCGGCGCGGTCGGGCACCGTACACCCCGGGGCCGTACCGGTGAAGGAGCTCCTGGAATATGCCATCCGGTCGAGTGAACGGTCGCTTCCCCTGCGCTCCGAGGCGAGTACGGTCGAGCCCGTGCCAGTAAGAACGCTGGCTTCTCACGCGATATCCCCATCCATCAGGACGTGGTGGGACTTGTGGGGAAGACGGGAGCTAAGAACCATGGCAATCCGGCAGGGCAGGACCACGGACTGGGTGAAGTCGAGCTACTCGGGCGGCAACGGCGCCTGCGTCGAGGTGAAGTCGCCGGTCGTCAGCGCGATCGCGGTGCGGGACTCCAAGAACCCGCTCGGCCCCTCGATCGCCTTCGCCCCGGGGTCCTGGACGTCCTTCGTGAGCGCCGTGGACTCCGGCGTCCTGGGCCGGGGCTGAGCCTCAGCCGGGATCGACCGTTCCCGGCGCGGTACGGCGCCGGTCCTCCCGGCCGGGCCGCTCCGTCTCGGCCGGGGGGCCCGGGGCCGTACCGCCACCGGCGGCCACGCGTTCCCCTCCCCCCGCGTGGCCGCCGGGCGGTAACGGTCCGCAGGACGTGATCACCGGCCGCGCGTACCCTCACAGGGTGCGCGCGGCTGTGGTGTGTGCCCGTGGTGCGCGGCGAGCCCGGCACGCCGACGGCCCGGCCCGCGTCAGTCGCCTGCCGCGGGCCGGGCCGTCGCCCCCGTTGGGCGCGTCATACGAACCCCCGTAGCCGTACGCCGCACCGTCTATTCCGTTTTACGGGCTACGGAGAGACTACGGCCGGTACGGCCCCCCTTGTCAAGACGGATTTACGATGGGATAGGAAGGCTACGTACGCGTAAACTCCATGAGAGACCGGCTGCGGTTGACCAGCCGCAGATCGACCACGAGGGGTGATGGGGTGGCCAGGGGGAACCCCGGAGACGGGCGCACCATCGCGGACAGGCTCGACCACCTGATCCGCACGATCCACCCGCCCGAGCGCGGACCGCTCAGCTACATGGAGATCGCGGAGGGCATCAAGGAGAGGGCCGGGACGGGCGGCCAGACGGTGTCGCACGCCACGATCCAGAAGATCCGCAAGGGGGAGATCACCGATCCGAAGGTTTCCACGCTCACGGTGATCGCCGGCTTCTTCGGCGTGCCGGTGACGTACTTCTTCGACGACACCGTGGCCGACCGCGTGGACGCGAAGATCGCCAAGGTGAAGGAGCGCGTCGAGCTCACCCGGGCCCAGCGCGAACTGGCCGACATGCTGGGCGACGGGGACGTGCGCGACGTGGCCGTGCGGATGAACGGACTGTCCGCCGACAGCCTGCGCGCCATCCGTGGCGTGGTCGACCAGGCCCGCCGCCTGGAAGGGCTCCCGGAGGCGCCCAGACGCCGCCCCTGACCCCCGGCCCCTGGGCTCCGCCCCCCCCCGCGGCGGGCCCCGCCCACCGGGCCGCCCACCCGCCGGGGACCACGCCGGTCGGCCCGACGAGCGGCCCCCGCGGCCCGTACGGCGCGCGCCCGCCCCGGCCCCACGCGGCGGTCCGCGCCGCGCCGCGTCGCTCGCGCCGGCGCACGCGGGAGCACGGGGGAGGCGTCGGTGGCACGCGGCGGCACCGTGCGGCCGGGCCATGGCCACGCCCGCGGCGGTGCGGCATGCTCCCACGCATGCGCACGTCTCCCGCCCCCGAGCGCCTCCCGCCCCCGAGCGCCCCCCGGTTCGGCCGCGGTGACGCCCCCACCGGCCACCCGCACGCCCCGGAACCGGCCCGCGGAATTTGGGTGCGGGCCTCCGGCGCCGCCTAAACTACGGGCCGAAGGAGTCCGTATGCCCAAGACGAGCCGCCGTGCCCGCTGCGAGGCCGTCGCCGACGCGCTCGACCTCCCCCGCCCGTTCGACCTCGACGTCCTGTGCGAGCGCATCGCCGCCCGCCGGGGCCGTCCGCTGCGCCTGGTGCCGCTGGAGGGCGCGCCGGACGGCAGCACGCCCTGCGGGGTGTGGGTGGCCACCAGCACCGCCGACCTGATCTTCTTCGAGCCCGCCACCAGCGGTGTGCACAAGCTCCAGATCGTGCTGCACGAGCTGGCGCACCTGCTGCTCGGGCACGGCGCCCCGGACGCCCGGCGGCCCGCCTACGCCACCCGCCTCCTGGCGGACGCCGCCGAGGCCCGGGAGCCGTGGGACGAGGACGCCGAGCAGGACCTGGACATGGACCAGCTCCTGCACATCCTGGGCCGCACCAGCTACACCGACGACCAGGAGCGCGAGGCGGAACTGCTGGCCACGATCCTCAGCGACCGGGCGCTCAGCAAGGAGGCCCCCGCGACCTCCGACCGGGCCGCGGGCGTCCTCGACCGGCTCAACGACGCCTTCGGGCACCCGACACGCTGGTGAGGCACCTGTGGAAACCGCCGTCCTGATCCTCCTGTGGGCCATGGTCCTGTGGCGGGCCCCCGCCGCCCTGCGCGCCCCCCGGCAGCGCGCGCTGTGGGTGACGTTCGCGGCCCTCACCCTGTCCATGACCCTGCGGCTGCCCGACCTCATGCGCGCCATCGACGGGGGCACGGGCGTCAACAACCTCTCCACGCTGCTCAAGCACGTGTTCGGCATCACCGCGGGCGCCGCGCTGCTGGAGTTCGTCTTCGGCATCACCCGCCCCGCGAGCCGGGACGGCAGGCGCCTGCGCGTGGCGCTGGCCGGCGCCACGCTGCTCGCGCTCGCCGCGCTGTTCGCGCTGACGCCCAGGGAGGCCGAGGCGGAGGAGTTCTTCGAGTTCCACGCGGGCGGCGGCGCCGCGGTGACCGCCTACCTCATGGTCTGGTACGCCTACCTGGGCCTGGCCATGGCCGTCGCCACCGCCCTGTTCTGGGGCGCGCGGCGGCACGCGGGCGCGGGGTGGCTGCGCGCGGGGCTGCTCTTCCTCGGCGCGGGCACGGCCGCCGGGGTGGGCTACGCGCTCGTCCGCGCCGCCTACCTGGTGCTGCGCCTGACCGGGCTCGCGGGCGACACCGCCGACGCGGGCGTCACCCACTGGACCGACGTCGCCAAGCACCTGGCCATCGTGCTCATCCTGGCCGGCAGCGTGCTGCCCGCCGTGGGCGTCGCCCGCAGCGCCCGGCGGTACGCGCGCCACCTGCGCGGGCTGACGCCGCTGTGGGAGACGCTCACGGCCGCCGTGCCCGAGGTCGTGCTGCACGAGGAGCTGCGCCGCGGCGAGCTGCGGATGCGGCTGCACCGCCGCATGGTCGAGATCCGTGACGCCCTCCTCGCCCTGCAGCCCTACCTCACCCCCGAAGCCCGGGCGGAGGCCGACGCCGTGGCCGCGCGCAGCGGACTGACCGGCTCCGCACGGCAGGCCCTGGCCGACGCCTGCCGGCTGGAGGCCGCCCGGCACGCCAAGCTGGCGGGCCGCCCGCCCGCGGAGGCACCCCGCCGCCGCGAGGGCGACGCGGGTGACGCCGACCGCCTCGGCGCGGCCCCGGACGCCGTGTTCCCCGGCCCCGGGCACCGGCCCGGGCTCGGCGACCCCAGCGACCTCGACGCCGAGGCCCGCGTGCTGCACGCGCTCGCCGCCGCCCGGCTCCGTCCCGAAGTGCAGGAGTTCACCGCCCGCGCCGCGGGCTCGACCCAGGAGACCGCGCAGCCGTGACGACGCCGCCCCCCGTACCGCCCCCGGCCGCCGCCGAAGCCGACGGGACCGCTCCGCCGCCTCCGGCCCCCGGCCGGGCGTCCGACGCCGCCCCGCGCCGGGGCGCCCGGCCCGGCTCGCGCCGCGCGGCGCGGCTGGTCACCGACGGCTTCGAGCCGAAGAACTGGATCATCGCGCTGACCCTGCTCGTCGGCTGGCGGGTGGACGGCCTCGCGGGCGTCGGCTGGGGCCTGTTCGGCGCGCTGTTCGCGGCCGTCATACCGGTGCTGTTCATCACCTTCGGCATCCGCCGCGGCACCTGGGCCGACCGCCACCTGGGCGTGCGGCAGCAGCGGCTGGTGGTCATGGTCTTCATCGTCGCCTCGGTGGCCACGGGTACGGCGCTGATGGGGGTGCTCGGTGCCCCGCGTCCGATGATCGCGCTGGTCGCCGCGATGATCTCCACACTGGTGGTGCTGATGGCCATCACCGTGGTGTGGAAGGTCTCCGTGCACGCGGCCGTCTCCTCCGGCAGCGTGGCCCTGCTCGCGCTCGCCTACGGGCCGTGGCTGCTGGCCGCCTACCCGCTCGTCGCGCTGGTGGGCTGGTCGCGGGTGGCGCTGCGGGACCACACCCCGGCCCAGGTCCTCGCCGGGACGGCCCTGGGCGCCGCCGTCGCGGCCGGCACCTACGCGCTGCTGCGCGGCTAGGCCGGGCCTAGGCCCAATACCGGTGACTCAAGGTTTGCTCGGTCGGGTCTTGGTTGGTGGGTTGATCGGGGCGGTGCGCCAGTGCGGGGCTATGGTCACGGCGTCGGCGGGGTCGCGGGTGGGCTGGGGCCAGGTGCGGTGCTCGGCGCGTTTGACGCCGAAGTTGGACATCTTGCGTTTGACGACGCGAGGGTTGGAGCGCCTGCGTCGCGGGGGCAGCAGGCGGGCGGTGATGTCGCGGAGTCCGTCGGTCAGCGCCGTGGCCAGGTGGTCAGGGGGACAAGGCCGCCTGCGCGGTGACCTGGCGGCGGGCGAGGCGGATGGCACGGGTGAAGGAGAGCCGGTCGGGGTCGAGGCCGGCGGTCCCGGCGGCGTCGTGCATCAGGGCGCGGATGGCGTGGTGGACCAGCAGGTGTCCCCAGACCTCCTGCTCGACTCCGCCGGGTGAACGGGAGCGCAGGACCTGGGCGGGGCCGCGCTGGTGGGTCTTTAGCTCATCCAGCGCGTTCTCGAACTCCCACCGCTGGTGGTAGCGGGCGGCCAGTTCGGTGGCCGGGGCGGCCTCGGAGTCGAAGATGGTGGTGATCAGGGGGACATGGGCCCTGGCCCCCAGGGCCAGTCAGGAGAGCAGGGCTGCGTCCAGGTACTGCTGAACGGGCTCGAACAGGCCGTACGGCACGTACTGCGGGATCTCCTCGTGGGCGACCCAGGCGAGCTCAGCCAGCTCCTCGGTGTCCGCGACATGAGCGGTACCGTCCAACATCTCGCAAGCGGTGTACGACATCAGCCGGCCCGTCTTCGGGTGGACGCGCTCGCCGAGCAGCTTCACAGCCGCCACGGTCAGTCCAGCCTCCTCTTGGGTCTCCCGCACGGCGGCGTCCTCGCGCTCCTCGCCTGGCTCGACTTCTCCGGCCGGGAACTGCCAGGAGAGCTGTCCCTCTCTGACCCGGCGGCGGACCATGAGCACACGGCCTCCGTGAACGACGATGGCGGCGGCGATACCCGGTCGCTCGTCCGTCTTCTGCTGCGTCACGTCTGCTCCTCCAGGACGGCCACGATGGGTGGGAAGATCGTATCGACGGGGATGAAGCGGGGCACTGCGTTTCTGGGAACCCACATCACGTCGATGTTCTCGGCTGTGTCGCTGTTGGTGGCCTCGCCAGCCAGGTACTCGCAGAGGAAGTACTCGCACAGCACGCCGGTCGTAGGGTGAAGGCGGTTCCCGAGGTGCTGCCGGACCGCGCAGTGGACTCCCGTCTCGTCCAGGGTCTCGCGCACGGTGGTGGTCTCCGCCTTGCCTCCCGGCTTGATGGCCCCGGCCGGGAACTGCCACGTGATGCCGGCAGCGTCGTCGTCTCGCCGGCACACCAGGAGGACATCGCTGTCGCGGACGACCACCGCGATGGCCACCCGCAGCGCCTGCGCGCCGGGCGGCGTCGAGTCCACCGAGGCACGCTCCTTCGCCATCAGGAGCGCGAAGCGCTGTCGCGCAGCCGGAGGGGCCTGCTCATGGGCCGTGTCGAGGAGCTGCTGCATCTCCCTGCGAGGCACAACAGACGCGTCGGAGTGCCAGGCTGCCACTGTCCTCACGGCGATGCCCAGGTGGGCGGCGAACTGTTCGTTGCCGAGCCGTAGGGCGGACTGCAGCAGGCAGGCGTACCGGCCGCTCCAGTGCTCGATCACGTCCACAAGACTGCCCCCTCGTCGCCGCCCTGGTGCAGGAACCCGCGCGCCGAAAGTGCACTCCCACTGCACTGGCACTTCATGGTCACGCGTGAAGAGCCCCGGAAGAATCGGAGTCACCAGGGGCCAAGGAGTCACCCGCCGAAGGCTCAGTCCCTGGGAGGCGTATGCGAGGCGCGACAGCGCCAGACGACCACAGGGAGATTCTAGGTGTGCACCCCCAGCGGATAGCAGGCCCCCGCGCCCAGCGCCGCCTGATCACCGCCGCCGTCATTCGCGGCCCACCCCACTCCGAGTTACCTCACACGCAGGAGATCCGTGATGAGTCCCTCCGGCATGCTTTCTGTCGACCTCCTCGGCGAGCAGATTGCCTCCGTCCTCGCCGACCCCGCCACCACTCACGGCCTCGCCCGCGCCCTCCGGGCCGTCGCCAAGGAGATCGAACTCCACCGCTACCACCACGCCAGTCGGCGCGCCTGGCCCAACGGCCGGATCGACGACAAGCCCGCCAAGGTCCAGATCGGCGGGGGAGGCCACCGCATCGACGGCTTCTTCAACATCGACCTCGTCCCGCCGGCCGACCTCCTCTGGGACATCCGCGAGGGCATCCCCCTCCAGGACGACAGCACTGACGAGATCTTCTCCGAGCACTTTCTGGAGCACATCGACTATCCCCGCTCGGCCAAGCACTACGTCCGCGAGGCTCACCGTGTCCTCATGCCGGGCGGCCGGATCATCACCGGCGTCCCTGACGCCGCCTTCGCTCTCAACCAGTACCCACGCCCACTGGACGCCCCCGACGAGACGATCGAGCGCTGGTACGCCAAGCGCGACTGCCGCGACGACATCAACACCCGACTCGACCTCGTCAACCTGGTCTTCCGCGACCAGGACGACGACCCCACGTACACCCCGCACCTGTGGGCCTACGACCACGAGAAGCTCGTCCAGCTCTTCACCGAAGCCGGCTTCACCACCGTCGAACCCTGGACCTTCGACCCCAGCCTGGCCAACCCGAAGCGCCGCTGGGGCAGCGTCTACGTCATCGCCACGAAGTAGCCCGCAAGCAGCCCGCGGGTCCGGGGTGCCTCGTCCTCAGCCACCCCCGGACTCGCGGGCTGCCACCCGCCGCGGCGCCACGCACTCGCCCGGCCACGCCGCCAAGGCCCTGGTCGGCAGCTCAGCGAAGCAGAGCCCACCGGGCGCTTCGCGCGTGCTTCGCGCTGCTACGGGTGATCGCCGGGGCTGTGGGTGCCGGGGTGCTCGTTCACCCATCGCTGGGCATGGGCGAGATCCGGCGCGCTGCCCGCGGGCTCGTACCAGAAGCCGTTCCACTCCTCCAGGGCGCGGGGTGCGTGGGGCAGGACGTGCCAGCCGCCGCCGTGGAGCGGGTGGTGGCGGCGGTGGGCGCCCTGGGGCGGGCGGCGGCGCTGGTGGTAGGCGGCCAGCGGGTCGGCGGCTTCGCCGGCTTCGCCGGCGGCTTCGTTGCCGGGGTCGGCCGCGGGCGGTTCGTCCGAGGGCTGGGGGCGGGAGTGCTTGCCCATGTCTCCGTGCTTCGGTGTAGCGGCTCAGGGCCGGTCGGGGGCTGGTCCCGGCAGGAGCCGGAGCTGGTGGGCCCGGGTGACGGCGTGGGGCGCGTTGACGGCGCCCAGAACGGCCAGCAGGGCGCGGGCGTCCCGGCGTACGGCAGTGACCGGGCACCCCAGGGCGGTGGACATCTCCTCGACGTCGTCGCCGGCGGCGATGTGGGGCAGCAGCAGCCGCTGGCCCGGGCAGGGGCGTACCGGGGCCGGGTCGGGCGCCGGGGGCGGCAGGGCGCCGGTGAGGTAGGCGCGGTGGACCATCGCGGCGTGGTTCCGTCCGCCGAGCGCGTGGCGCAGGGCTTGTGTGCAGGCGCGTACGTACGGGAAGGGCAGCCGCTCCCGGTCGGCGATCTCGGGTGTGTACAGGCCGTGGGCGATGCCGGCGAGCACGCGCTGTTCCGGGAGGGTGAATGGCGGGGTCGCCGGTGGCGGGTGTGGGTGTGGCACCGGGCGCTCGGGTGCGGTGGGGCCGGGTGCGGCCTGCGGGTGGGTGGGGCGGCGCGGTGGTGGGGGTGTCATGGGTGTTCCTGGTCGGGCGGGGTGGTGCGTCAGCGGGTGGTTCATGCCCGGTCGGCGGCCGGTTCGGCGGGGGTGGGCAGGCGGGCGGACCAGGGGGTGGGGCCGCCGGGGTGCAGGGCGGCTTGGCCCAGGCGGTGTCGCTGGATGTCGCTGGTGCCGGCCGGCGGGTCGAGGTGGGCGATGTCGCGCCAGGCGCGTTCGACGGGGCCGGGCGTCAGCCCGGAGGCGGCGCAGATGCTCATGGCGTCGGCCGCCGAGTCCCGGGCCAGGTCGGTGTTCATCAGTTTGGCGGCCATCAGCTCTTCGTCGCAGGGCACGCCGCGGTCCAGCAGGAGGGCGGCGTGGCGGGCCTGGCTGCGGGCGGCCAGCAGGCGGGCCCGCATCTGGCCCAGCCGGGCACGGACCACGTCCAGCTCGCCCAGGGCCCGGCCCGAGCGGTGGGTGGTGCGGGCGTGGGTCACCGCGGCGGTCACGAGCGCGCGGTGGAGTCCGAGGGCGACGGCGGTGAGGTTGGGCCGCCCGTACAGGACCGAGGAGGAGTAGGCCACCTGAAGGCCCTGGCCGACCGCACCGATCCGGTGGGTGTCGGGCACGAAGACACGGTCGAAGTGGAGTGCGCCGAAGGAGAAGCCGTGCAGGCCCAGGGCGGGCTGGTGGGGCTGTAGGGACAGGCCGTCGCTGCCGGCGGGGACGAGGAAGGCGGTCAGCCGGCGCGGGCCGGTGCGGGCGATGACGCCGTGGACGTCGCCGATGTGGCTGTTGCCGACGAAGATCTTGTGCCCGGTCAGTGTCCAGCCGCCGCGCACCGGGGTGGCGGTGGTCTCCATGCTCGCCACGTGCCCGCCCGAGCCGCGCTCGGTGACCGCGATCGTCGGCAGGCACGCGCCTTCGGCGATGGCGGGCAGCCAGGTGCGCTGCTGCTCTTCGGTGCCCCAGTTGATGATCATGGCGGCGCCGAGCTGGGATGCCTGGAGGGCTGCGCCCATGGCGCCGGAGACGGCCGATATCGTCTCCAGGAGCCGGGTCTTGGCCAGGTGCCCGGCGCCCAGTCCGCCCCAGCGCGGGGAGATGGTCACGCCCATCCAGCCGCGCCGGGCCATCTGCCGGACCAGGTCTTCTTCCACGGCACGGGTCTGCTCCATCCGCTCCACCTGCCCGGCGAGAGTGCCGGCGGCGAAGTCCTCGGCGGCGGCCACCAGTTCCCGGTGCTCGGGCCGGGCCAGGGGGTCGCCGGTCAGGGGATCGCCGGTCACCGGCCGCCTGCCAGGTAGGGGGCGAGCACGGCGGCCAGCTCATCGCGGCGCCGGTTGATCAGGTGCAGCATCCCGGCGGCGTCCTCGCGGGGGCGGGGGTCGCCGACGTCGACCACGCAGACGGTGCCGATGGGGATGTGGGTGGCCGGGTCGATCAGCGGGGCCCCGGCGTAGACGCGGATGCGCAGCGCGTCGACCACCGGGTTGGAGGAGAAGCGGGGGGCGGCGCATACGTCCGGCAGGGACAGCGCCCGGCCCCGGCGCACCACCTCGGGGCAGAAGCCCTCCTCGAGGGTCATGGTGCGGCCCAGTCCGCCGGGGGCCAGGCGGGGGTCGGTGTGGAGGCCGGCGAAATGCTGCTGCTGGTCGGTGATGAGGTTGACCATGGCCAGCGGGGTCCGCGCTTGGCGGGCCGTGGCGCTCGCGAACTCGTCCAGCAGCGGCCGCAGTCCCGGTGCCGGCCGCAGGTGGGCATCCAGCAGGCCGCTGCGGCGCAGCGCCTCCATCCGCTCGGCGGGCCCGGTGGGCGCGGCCGCGGGCGGCCGCATCAGGTCACTCACGTGTAGCTCCTGTGGGTCAGGGCGTGCTGGGTCAGGGTGATCAGGACCGCCTTGCACGACGGCCAGTCGCGGGCGTCGCAGGTGCGCACCGGCACCCGGGGACCGAGCTGAAGGGCCTCGGTGATCTCGTGGGGGCTGTAGAGGTGGCGGTCGCCGGCGAAGCGGTTGACGGCGACGACGAAGGGCAGGCGCCGCTGCTCGCAGTAGTCGATGACCGGGAAGCAGTCGTGCAGGCGGCGGGTGTCGACCAGGACCACCGCGCCCAGCGCTCCGCTGCTCACGTAGTCCCACATCGGGGCGAACCGGGCCTGCCCGGGGGCGCCGAACAGCAGGAGCTGCACCGGCTGGTCCCGGTCCCCGTCGCCGGGCAGGTCCAGCCGGCCGAAGTCGAAGGCGACCGTGGTGGTCTGCTTGTCCGGGACCAGGTGCAGGTCGTCCACGGGCCTGCTGGCCTCGGTCATCAGCGCCTCGGTGGACAGCGGCGGGGTCTGGCTCACCGTGGTGACCAGCGTGGTCTTGCCCACCCCGAAGCCCCCGGCGATCAGCAGCTTGAACGCCTGCGCGGGCGCGGGCGCGGGGGCGGGCGGCGGGAGCTGCTGCTCAGGCGAGGTTGCGCAGTCCATGGAGCACTCTCTGTAGGGCGTCGGCGTCCGGGCCCGGGGCGGGCCCGGCCCCGGGGGTGGCCCCGGTGGTGGCGGGCAGGAGCGTGAGCCGGCAGGCGGCCACCAGGTCGGCGGTGAGCACGCGGGTGACGTGCAGGGGCTGGCGGATCGAGGCGGCGACCTCGGCCAGCGAACGCGGCCCGTGCCCGCACACCTGGAGGATCTGCCGGGCTTCGGGGCCGGGCGCGTCCGCGGCGGGGCTGGCGCGGGCCTGGAGCAGATCGGCGACGTCCAGGACCAGAGCCGGCCGCGTGCGGCCGCCGGTGAGCAGGTAGGGGCGCAGCGACTGGCCCGGCTCGCGGCGCCAGGGGGCGTCCACCTCACACCGCCCGGGAAGGCACGGCCATGTGCTCATCGACCTGGGCGACGAGCTGCGCCAGCCGGTGCCCGACCACGCCGGGGTCGGCGCCGGAGTCGGCCAGGACGCAGATGACGCTGCTGCCGCTGCCGGCCCGCATCACGAACTCGGTGGTGTCCCCGGCCTGCACCACCATCTGGCTGAAGACGGTGCCGGCCGAGCCGGTGATCGCGCTCAGTTGGGCGGCCATGGCGCCCTGGCCGCTGATCAGCGCGGCCAGGGCGTCCGCGGTGTCCGGCTCCAGCCCGTGGCAGGAGGTGCGCATCCCGTCATCGGAAGCGAGCAGCGCCGCCCGGGCGCCGGGGACGGTCTCCACGAAATCGCGCAGCAGCCAGCTCAGGTCCGTCGTGCTCATCGGTGGGTGCTCCTTCAGTCAGTGCCGTCGGGGGAGCCGGCGGGGCGGCGGCCGCGCGTGAGGAAGCCGGCGGCCAGCGTGGGGTCGGGCGGGCCGGGCGCGGCGGCCGCGGCGGGGGGCGGCGCGGTGCGGGCGCCGCGCGAGCGCCGGGGCAGCGTCGGCCTGCCGGAGTCGTCGACCACCGCCAGAGCCGGGGCGGGCCCGGGAGCGGGGCCGGGGTGCGGGGCGGTGGCCCCGGCGCGGGGGGCGGGTGCGGGCGGTGGCTGCGGCGGCCGCGCCCCCGGCGCCCCCGCCGGGGCCGGTGCCGGAGCCGGTTGCGGCACCGGCACCAGCAGGCTGGGCGGAACGCGCACCTGCACGGTGTTGCCCTCCTGGTGGGAGGTGATGCGCACGCCGATGCCGTAGCGGTGGGAGATGGTGGCCACCACCCGCAGGCCCACCTGGCCCGTCAGCAGCAGGCCGAGGTTGACCGGCTGGGGATCGGCGAGCATCGCGTTCAGCTCGGCGGCCCGGCCGGGCGGGATCGGCAGCCCGCGGTCCTCGATGAGCACGTGCAGCCCGTGCTCGTCCGCCCTGGAGCGCACCATCACCTCGGTCTCCGGCGAAGAGAACTGCGTGCCGTTCTCGATCAGCTCGGCCAGCAGGTGGACCAGCCAGTTCGCCGCGTAGCCCACGATCGCGGCATCGGCGGCCGGCCAGGCGATCCGCGCCCGCCGGTAGTGCGGGATGCTGCCGATGGCCGTACGCAGCGCGGTGGGCACCGGGATCGGCTCCGCGAAGACGCGGGCGGTCTTGCCGCCGAGGATGGCCAGCGACTCCGCGGACCGCATCAGCCGCATGTGCAGGTGATCCAGCGCGTACAGGCCGTGCAGCAGGTCGGGGTCCTCGGTCTGCATCTGAAGCTCGTCCATCAGCGCCGGCGCCCGAGCGATCAGGGCGTGCAGCCGCTGCCCCACGTGCAGCAGCACCTCCACCTCGCCCCCGCTCCCGCCGCGATCGGCCGGCGCGGGCAGATCGGTGATCTGCGCCTCCAGCAGCGCGAGCTGGGTCCGCAGGTCCCCCGTCACGTCCCCGCACCCGGGCATCACCGCGGCGGTGCGGCCGCTCCGGCCGGCCAGCGCACGGCGGGCCCGGTCGACCGCCTGGGCCGCTGACGCCGCGACCCGGCCCAGGGCGTCCTCGCGCGCCTGGGCCTCCACCGCGTCCCGCAAAGCCTGCTCGGCCTGGTGGTGCCGGGCAGCGTCGGCCTGCTGCGCCGCCCGGCGCCGGTGGCCGCGGGCGATCACGAGGGCGGCGGCCAGCAGCGCCCCGCCCGCACCGTGGGCGGCCCAGTACGCCGGGCCGGTCCCCAGCGGGGCGGCCATCACCGCCCCGCCCGCGACGACCGCCACGCCCGCGGCCCAGGCCGGCAGCACCGCGGCCCGGCGCGAGTGGCGCCCGCGCCCGCTCGGCTTCACCATCTCTTCCTCTCCCGGTTCCGGTCTGGTGGGGCCGCTCACGCCGGCACGACGTGCAGGCCCGGGGCGATCAGCGCATCCCGCAGCGCCCCCGGATCGGTCACCTCGGCCGAACCCTCGTGCAGCAGCCAGTGGCGGTGGCAGCGCCGCAGATCACCCGGGCAGGCCGTCACCCCCGCCGCCAGCTCCAGCGGATAGACCTCCGCGCAGGCGGGCACCGGCACGAGCAGCGCGGCGTGCGCCGAGCACCACAGCACCGGCCCCACCGCCTGCCGGCGGCGCCGCAGCCGCTCGACGGCCGCCATGCCGCGCACGGCGCCGATGCTGACGACCCCCCACGCATGCGGGGGCGGCAGCCGGTCCGGAAGGCCGGGGCCCGCGTGGATCAGCCAGGGCAGGGTCGTACGCATCATCAGGTGCCTTCAGGCCAGGCGGAGACAGCTCCGCGACGAACAGACGGTCGCAAGGGGGCGGCGCCCCGGGGAGGGGGAAGGGCGCCACCCCCGGCTGCGGGCTGACCAGGCCGCACAGCCTCGGCGGCCGCCACCCGGCGGCCGTCGGCTCGGCGCCCGGGGAACACACCGGCGCCGAGATCACCCCCCTCGCCCCGGGGTGCAGGCCCCGCGAGGGCCCGCACCACCCGGTGAGGGGACGTCGAACGGGGCAGGTCACCGCCGGGAGGCAGCGCCAGGAACGCGAGCGCCTCACCGAGCCGCTTCAGCGCGCTCTCGTACACCGCGTCCAAGGGACTGACCGCGTCCCGGTGATCGGCCACCACCCCCTGGGCGTGACCCCGGCGGACACGGCCGCACAGCTCCTGCCACCCGGGCCGGTGACCCAGGTACGCGGCACCCCCGCAGCGGTCGACGTGGTAGCTGGTGACCACCCAGCCCCGCGCCACGGCGAAAGCTTCGGCGGCGGCCAGCGCGGGGTGCGGATCGCCGCCGTCGGCCGCCAGCGCGTATAGAAGTGCCCGCGGCTGGCGAACCAGGTGAGCGGTCGCTGCCTCGAATCCGGCACGGCGCAGGTTCGCCAGGCGCCCAGCCTGATTCGGCGGCACCCTCGGTCCCCGGTCTTCACCCGGGAAGTCGTCGCTCGGCCATGCCAGGCCGGTCACGAAAGGGTTCCGGACGTGCGCAGGGTGCACCAGGTCGTGGTGCCGTCGTCGCTGGTTCCCCACGCGGTGGCGAGCGCCTGGACCAAGAGCAGACCACGGCCTCCCTCATCGTCAGGCCCGGCCTGCCTCACATGCGGGCGCCTCGGTGAGCCGTCAGCTACCTCGATCCGCAGGTGCGCCGGGGTCAGCGTCACGCGTAGGCCCACGTCTGAGCCCTCGGTGTGCTGGAAAGCGTTGGTCAGCAACTCAGTGACGAGCAGCGCCGCGTCGGCCGCGTGATCCTCGTGGCGCCACAGCCGCAGTTTGGCCCGTACGACGCGCCGCACGCGCCCTAGCCACCGCAGGTCTGCTTCCGCGTCACCGGTGCGCACAATGCGCAGCTCTATCCCGTCAAGCACCTTGGACGGCGGGGACGGCGCGAAGGGCGTGGGCGGCTCGGTAAGAGAGGGAGCCGCGGGCCCCGCGGCAAGGAGAGGCATCCTGTGTCCTTCCTGCGGGATGGGCGGGTGACGAGCTGGCTCCGTCAGGTAACCGCCTGCCCGAAGGTCCGGGACAGGCAATTCCCGCGCCGACTTCGCAACGAGCAACCGGCGATTTTTACCTTCCGCGGGTTACTGCACCTGCATCCGTGGCTACGTTGTGTGCATGAGTGAGAACGTGGTTCTCCGCGCGGCGATGGAGGCTGCCGGGCTGACACAGGCCGAGCTGGCCCAGCGTCTCAACGTGCGTATCGGGGCATTAACCGGGCGGTCCGGCACACTCCAGGACCGGCATGTCCGCAACTGGCTTACCGGAAAGACCCGATGGCCGCAGGCGAGACAACGCCGCGCCTTGGAAGCAGAATTCGGCACGCCAGCCCATGCTTTGGGATTCGTTCCCCGAGCGCGACCGGCACCGGCCTCAGCCCCCCGCTCGGCGCCACAGGAGGATTACGTGCGGCGACGCGACTTCACCACCGCAGCATCCCACCTCACCGCGGCCGCACTTCTCCCAGCGGCGGCCCCCGCCCGCGCAGTGCCCCGCGTGGGAATGGCTGATGCCGACCGGCTGGAGCGAGCCTTCACCGAGCTGGTCACCGCCGACGACCAGATCGGCGGCACCGTCAGCCTGGAGACCCGCGCGCTCGCCTTCGCCCACCACGCGATGGAACTCCAACGGGTCGGCCACGCCACCGAACGGGTGCGCTCACGTCTGTACTACCTGGCCGCGGCCTTCACCGGCAGCGCGCTGTGGGCCGCAGTTGACGCCCACCAACCCGACCGGGCCGAACAGCACCTCCACCGGGCCCTCACACTCGCCGGTCTCTCCCGCAACCCCGAGATCCAGCTCCGCCTGTGGAGCCACGCCTCGTTGCTGGCCTCCCAGCAGCGGCGCCCCAACCATGCGCTGGCCGCCGCCCGGGCCGCCCGTGAGTCGTCTGCCTGCCGCCGCGATCCTCTCTACCGCTCGCTGGCTGCCGCCCGGGCCGCAGGAATCCACGCCGACACCGGCGAGCACACCACCGCACTGCGCACCCTGGATCACGCGATTGCTGCATTCGAGCGGGCCGATCCCGCACAGCCACGCCCACCCTGGATGGCCTTCTACGACCGAGCCGAACTCGATGGGCTCGCCGGCCTGGTGATGGCCCGCACTGGCGACCAGCAGCAGGCAGAGGCGTGCTGGCACCGCACCTTGGCCCGCCTGCGACCGGAGTACCGGCGCAACCGCGCTTACTACTCCGCCCAACTGGCGCTCGCCCAACTCCGGCAGGGCGACGCAGAGCAGGCATGCGCGACAGCCGTCTCCGTACTCCCCGCCCCTGGCGCCGACGCCCTGGCTGGGCGCACCGCACTGCTGTTGGACCGGTTCAGCAGCGAGCTGGCTGCCACCGCGCCCGGCGCCCGCTGCACGGGAGACTGGGCAGAGCGCTACACCAAGCGAAGGGACAGGTAGTGACGGTTCAGATCAGGCACTACAGCGCCGATCAGCTCCCCGACATCCGGCAGACAATCCTGGACGTCCACGCCGAGGTCCGGCACCGAGACTTCGGGCTGACCAGCGACTTCTACTCGGTCGAGCGGTTCGACGAGCGGTTGACTGCCTACGCCTCCCGGCCCGGCTGGACCGCTGCCTGTGGATGGGAGGACGGCACTCCCGCCGGCTTCTGCTTCGGTATGCCGCTGGCTCCGGAAACCCGTTGGTGGAGTGCGATGACCACACCGCTGCCCGAGAACGTCACCAAGGAGACCGGGAACCGCACCGTCGCCCTCAACGAAATCGTTGTCCGCAAGCCCTGGCGCGGGCAAGGCGTGGCCTGGCAACTGCACGAGGCATGGCTCTCCCAGCGCTCCGAGCAACGCGTCACCTTGCTGGTCAACCCCGCCGCCGGCGACGGCGCGGTCCAGGCCGTCTACGAAGCATGGGGGTATCGGAAGATCGGTGAGCAGCAGCCCTTTCCTGACTCCCCTCGCTTCGCCGCCATGCTTCGCCCAGTGCGGTTGGCGTCCTAGTCCACTGGCGGGGCGTGCGTCGAGGTCGCCAACCTCGGCGCAGGCGTCGGTGTCCGTGACAGCGAGGACGTGTCTCGGCCGGCGTTCGTCGTCATCCGTGAGGCGTGGACGAGGTTCGCAGCCTTCGCGGCCGGGCACGCCGCTGGCTGATCCGGCCAGCGGCAGCACACAGGGCGTCCCTCTCCCCAACCGACGTGAGGAGAGGGACGCCCGGCCGCCACCGACATCCGGTCGGCCGCAGCGGTTCCTCCTGGCAGCGCAGCATTGACCGCGAAGCCCGCATTGGCGCGAAGATTCGGCCAAGCCGTAGTGACCCTGTGTAGGTTGCGGTTCACTGGGGCAGAGCATCTGCGGTTTCAGAACGCGGACGGAAGGGGTCGGCATGGGCAGGCACGGTGACGGCAAGGGCGGGGAAGACGGCGACAAACGCCAGTCCCCGAAGGAGTCCGACGGCCAGTGGCCGCCGCCGAAGAAGAAGTGAACCCGTGAGCGACCCGAAGCGCCTGGTGGAAATGCTCACCAACCTCGGCGCTCTGACGCCCGACTGGCAGGCGGCAGTCTCGGAGATCGACCGAGCCCTGTTCGTGCCTGACACCTACCGCAACGGGGATCGCGTCATCAGCCGCGCCGAGAGCCCGCAGACGTGGGCACGGTACGTCTACGGAGATCTGCCGCTGACGACGCAGGTCAACGATGGGGCGGAAGGCGACGACGGGGGGCTGGAGACGCCGACGTCGTCGACGTCGATGCCGTCGCTGATGCTGGAGATGCTGAGGCTTCTCGACCTCGCCGACGGCCACCGCGTGGCAGAGATCGGTACGGGCACCGGCTACAACGCCGCTTGGCTTGCGCACCGGCTTGGTGACGCCAACGTGGTCACCGTCGAGACAGACCCGGCTCTGGCCGCGCAGGCGCAGCGCAACCTTGCCGCCGCGGGCCGACACCCAGCCGTGGTGTGCGGTGACGGCCTCGCCGGCGTTCCCGGGCATGGCCCGTTCGACCGTCTTGTGTGCACGTGCTCGGTGCAGCAGGTGCCGTACCCGTGGATCGAGCAGACCCCCACGGGGCGAATCGTCACCCCGTGGGGCAACGGCTTCTTCTCCGGCTCCTTCGCCGTGCTCGACGTCGCCGACGGCGTCGCCCGGGGCCACTTCGCCGGGCGCCCGGCGTTCATGTGGGCCCGGCAGCAACGCCCTGGCCGCGGCTTCCTTCGCGATTACATCCACGCCCCGACGGCAGCGCAGGGCAGCACCCGCATCCAGCCGGAGACCTTGTACTGGGACCTGGACCAGCGCTTCGCGGTGGCCGTCCAGTTGACCGGTGTCTGGCCGATGCTGGTGGAGGCCGACGACGGCAGCAAGGAGTCCACTCTGTGGCTCCTGACCGACGACCGCCGATCGTGGGCGGCGGTGGACTACGTGCCTGGCCACTCCGAGTTCCATGTCGAGCAGGGCGGTCCCCGACAGGTCTGGGACGAGGTGGAAGCCGCTCACGGGCGGTGGCAGGCCGCGGGCGCCCCCACGCGCGACCGCTTCGGCCTCACCGTTGACCGTGCGGGTCAGTCGGTCTGGCTGGACACGCCACAGGCGCCGTTCACCCCGGCCGCCGTCGTGCCCCAGCTTGCTGGTGGCTGACGAGGGCAGTGCACCGGATCCCCGCTGCCGCCTGTTCGCCGCCTCGCGTGGTGGCGCGGGCGCGGGCCGGGGCCGTGTGGTCTCAGGCGGGGTCGGGGCGGGGGACGGCGTCGGGGCAGGGGGTGCGGCGGCGGGGCACCGGGGCGCCGGTGGGGGCCAGGACGGCCCAGGTGGTGTGACGGCCGACGCCGCTGGCCACGCCCCAGCGGTGGGCCAG
This sequence comes from Streptomyces marinisediminis, assembly GCF_026262575.1. Classification (GTDB taxonomy): domain Bacteria; phylum Actinomycetota; class Actinomycetes; order Streptomycetales; family Streptomycetaceae; genus Streptomyces; species Streptomyces marinisediminis. The sequence goes on along the minus strand of NZ_JAPKFL010000004.1, from coordinate 147,791 downwards.
GGCGTCGACGATCTCCAGGCCCCAGCCGCCGTCGGGCACGTCCCCGGCCGGCGGTTGCGCGGGCACGCAGGCCGGCGGCGGGGGTGTGCCGGTGGTGGCGACGCTGGCGGTGATCGCTCCGGGGGTGGTGCCCGTGCGGTGCACGCCCAGCTCGTAGGACTGCGCGGGGGTGTGCCGGATGACGTTGGCGACGAGCTCGGTGACGACGAGCTCAGCGGCGGCGATCTGGCTGGGCAGGCAGCGCTGGCGGGTCATCTCGGTGCGCACCGCGCGGCGGGCGAGCGCGAGACGGGCGGGGTCTGAGGGCAGGGAGAGGTACATCGAATCCTCCGGGGCCGGGAGCCGGGTGGCGGCTGCCGGTCGGGGCTCGTAGGCGGGCGGAGCCGGGTGCGGTCGCGGGTCGCCGGGGGCGGCCCCGCTGTCCACTATCACCCCGTCCACGGTGCTATGCAACGTCGCAGAGTGTGGGGGCGCGCGGGGGCGCGCGGGGTGCGGGTCCCCGGGCGGGGGTGGGAGGATGCCGTGCAGCGCCGGTGGCCCCTGGCCCTCCCCCGGGAAAGAAGTGGAGCAGCATGTCTCGTCCGCGGTCCGGTCCGACGGTGGCCCAGCGTGTGATCGCGGCGGACCTGCGGGCGCGGCGGCAGGCGGCGGGGCTGACGCTGGAGGCGGTGGCCGCCGAGCTCGGCGCCCGGGGAACACACCGGCACCGAGATCACCCCCCCTCCCGGGGCGCAGGCCCCGCGAGGGCCTGCACCACCCGGTGAGGGGGCGTCGAGCGGGGCAGGTCGCCGCCGGGAGGCAGCGCCAGGAACGCGAGCACCTCACCGAGCCGCTTCAGCGCGCTCTCGTACACCGCGTCCAAGGGACTGACCGCGTCCCGGTGATCGGCCACCACCCCCTGGGCGTGCCCCCGCCGGATACGGCCGCACAGCTCCCGCCACCCGGGCCGGTGATCCAGGTACGCGGCACCCCCGCAGCGGTCGACGTGGTAACTGGTGACCACCCATCCCCGCGCCACGGCGAAAGCTTCGGCGGCGGCCAGCGCGGGCGCCGGATCGGCCTCCCCTTCCACCCGCGCGTACAGCGCCACCCGGTGCGGACCCCGCAGACGACCCAGAGCCTGCACCAGCGCGTCCCGGCGCAGACCAGCCAGCCGCCTGCCCAACGCCTCCCGAGCCACCTCGCTCAGTTCGGTGGCATCGGCGGCCAGCTCATCGGCCGTGAAGTGCTGGGCCATGGGGCCTCCTCCGCAAGTGCGCCTGGTCAGCAGTGCATGACGGATGTGCGTCGGCACGGCCGCGAGTTACGAACCGCGTGTCCGTACCGGCAGACCAGATGGTTACTGACCAGCTACGATTCCGCACATGGCGTAACGCCATGCGGTGCGGCGAGCGCATTCCGCCCGGGAATACGACCAGTTCCGGGGGCGCGTCGACGGCGTGAGAGGGGTGGCGATTGTGTCTTCCCAGCACGGCTGCGGGAAGTGCGGTAGAGCCTTGAGCCGCTACAACACCGAGGCGTTGTGCGGCCCGTGCCAGCAGGCAGCAGCCAGCCCGGCAGACGCGGCGCCTGCCGCGATCCCCGCCCTGGTGTGGGACCTGCCCGAGATCCGCGAAGCGCTCGACCGCCTCGACATGCCAGCCTTGTTCACCCGCCTGCGCGCCCGTACGGGCCGGACACAGGCCGAACTCGCCGCTCTCGCGGGCCGAACGCAGACGGACTGGTCCAAAACCGAGTCCGGCCAGCGGCGGCTGGTCAACATCGACACCATCACCTCGATCCTGACCCGGCTCGGCGTCCCGGCCAGCCACGTGCGACTGCCGCTGCCGGCCCAGAGCGGAGCGGCGTCGCGGCGGGCGGTCATCACCAGGGCCGCGGCGGAGTCGGTGGACTTCGTCGCCAGCCTGGCGCCGCCCAGCGCCACCGACGCGATCCTGGACGAGATCGAGGTCGAGCTCTCCCGCATCGCGACGGCCTACGTCCACGCCCCGCTGTGGCCGCTGTTCACGGACCTGGTCAGAATTCGCGACCAACTCTTCGGCCTGCTCCGCGCCCGTCAGCGGCACTGGCACACCCGGCGCCTGTACCTGCTGACCGGTGTCACCTGCCTGCTCCTGGCCCACGCAAGTCAGAACCTCGGAGACGAACCGGCTGCGCACAGCCAGATCAAGACGGCCATGATCTGCGCGGACGAGGCCGGACACGACGGGCTGCGCGCGTGGGGCAGAGGCACCAGCGCCCTGATCGCCGAATGGTCGCCCCAGCGGCACTTGGCACTGCGCCTCGCCGCCGACGCCTACGCCTACGCCCCCGCCGGCCCGGGCAGGGTCCGGATCGCGGCGATCGAGGCCCGCACCGCGGCCCGGGTCGGCGACGCGGCCAGGGCCACGGCCGCGCTGGAGCGGATGCGCGCGGCACAAGAACACGCGGAACCCGACAACGGCCTGACCGCCTTCGGCGGGCTGCTGACCTTTCCCGCCGTGAAGGCGTCCTACTACGCCGGCGGGACGTACGCCCTCCTCGGCGATCACCAGCGAGCGCTGGAGCACGCCACGGCCGCGATCCGCCAGTACGAAACGGGGCTACCGGAGGACCGGTCCTACGGCGACGAGGCGCTGGCCCGCCTCGATGTCGTCACCGCGCACCTGGGGCTGGGCCACGTGGAAGAAGCCGCCCGCCACCTGACGGTCGTGCTGTCCCTCCCGGCGGAACAGCGGATCAGCCAACTCGGGTCCGGCCTGCGCCGGGTGCTGACCGCCCTGGCCCGCCCCGCCGTGGCGGGGATGCCCGGGGCCGCGGACCTGCTGGACGCCGCACGCAGGGCCGAGAGGGCGCTCACCGGCAGCGCAGTACCGTCAGTGCCGTGAGCACCCTTGAAGCTGACCCCCGCCTGCCCGCCGTCGCCGAGGCGTGCGCCGCCCTCGGCCTGGACAGCCGCGACATCGTGCCGCTCCGCCAGCACGCGACAGCCATCTACCTGCTGCCCCGTGCGGGAGCGGTCGTGCGGTGCAGCCCCCTGGCCACCCAAGGCCCCCTGACCACCACGATGCGACTGGTGCACTGGCTTCTCGAACAGGGCTTCCCCGCGACCGAGCCGCTGAAGCTGGAGGTGCAGCAGCCGGTCGCCGTGCCGTCGCTCGCCGCCGTCCTCACGATCTGGCGCCACTACCCCCAGCCCCGCCCCACGCCGCCGGCCCGACACCTGGGCACGCTCCTGCGCTCGTTGCACGACCTCCCGCCGCCCCCGGTGCCCCTGGCCCCCTACGAGCCGCTGGCGGCCCTTCGCCAGACCGTGACCATGGCGCAGCGGCTGCCGGCAGCGGCGCGGGCATGGCTGCTCCAGGCCATAGACGCCCGCGTGGCCGAGTACCGGTCCCTGGACCTCCCCCTGGGCCACGGCCTCGTCCACGGAGACGCCTACCCCGGCAACACATTGTGGGACGGCGACGCGGTCCGGCTCGGGGACTGGGACGAAGCCGGGACCGGGCCGCGAGAACTGGACCTGGCGAACACCTTCCAGGGCGTCCGCTTCGGCCGCACGGAGCGCGAACTGCGCGAGTTCGCAGCGGCCTACGGCGGGCCCCCCGTCGAACCGCGGACGCTACGCACCCTGACGGGTCTGCGCGACCTCCACACCCTGGGGGCTTTCATCCGCCGAGCCGACACCGGCGACCCAGACGCCCGCGACCAGCTCACCCACCGCCTCGGCACCCTCCAGCGCGGCGAGCAGGAAGCGCGGTGGGACGTGCACTGAACGCGTGCCTGCCCCCCGGCCCCGGCCACGGGTACCTTCTGGCGCCCGGCGACGCGCGCCGCTGGGTCACCTGTGTGGCCAACCGGGCGAGCCGGGCCCGTGGTGCCTCGCCGCGGGGGCGACGGCGTTGCTGTCCGAGGCGGCGCCGGGGCCGCTGTGGTGCTCGGCGTCGCCCAGCAGCCCGGCCAGTTCCGCGACCAGCAGTCTGTCCGTGCCCGGCTCGGCGCTGTCAGTGCTGGTCAACGAGCAAGCCGACAGGAAGGCCCGGCGGCGGCCTCGCTGACCTCCGTGCATGCTGGCAGAGGAGGTGATCGGCATGGGAAAGAACAGCGGCAAAGGCACCGGTGGCCAGCGGGCGCCCATGACTCCGCGTGCCGCCTCGCGGGTGCAGTCCGCCGGTGCAAAGAACCCGGGCAGCCGGACCGCGCAGACCGGTTTTCCGGCACATGCACAGTCCGCCGCGGCCAAGGGCTCGCGCGGAGGGAAGTGACCCCCGCCCCGCGCACCCTGCCGCCGCCCCTTGTCCGCTCCGCGCCCGCTGGCGAACGGGCGGGGGCGGTGCCCCACCCGTCCGGGCACGAGCAGTGGCCGACGGAGCCGGAGGCAGCCCGCCGCGCCTTGGTCCGTTCGCCTCTCAGATGCCGCTGGCGTCGATCAGCCAGTACTGGCTGCGGCAGACGGTGATGTTCGCCGGGTTGAGGTCGGTCACGCCGGCCTGGGGTACGGGGTGTGCGGCGCGGTGCCATCGTTGGGGAGGTACGGCATCGCCAGGACCTCGATGGCGCCTCCGGTGCCGTGCGCCGGATTGGGCACGGCCCACAGTGTGGTGGGCGGGGCATGAACGTGGCCCTGGTCGCGGAGCCCGCCGAGGGTGCGGTGCTCGCGCCGGTTGCGCCCGGCCTCATTCTCGACCTTGTACACGATGGTGCGGGCCGGGTTGAGGATGACGGCGCGGTGCGCGCCTTCGCCGACCGGCGTCCAGCCGACGGGGTCGCCGTAGGGGCTGTACTCCGGGCTCCAGCCGGCCACGGCCCGGGCCTCGGCGAGCGAGCTGACGACCGGACGGGGCAGGGGCGGGCGCCGGGAGTGCAGCACGGGTCGCAGGCCGGGATCGGGATGGTCCCGCCCGGGTGGATGGGCGGCAGAGCATCCTCGGCGTCGGGGACGTTGGCTTCCGGTTCCCCGTCGAGGAACGGGACCTGCACCGGTACCCCCCGCGGTTTCTGCTGGCCTGCGTCATCCTGCCCGTGGGCCATCGAGCAGGACGACGCCGCTCTCACCCCGGTCGGCTGACGCGGCGGCCCGCTGCGGTCATGCCGCTGGTTCGTCGCCAGGCGCCTGTCCGTTCACCCACCGCTGGGCATCCGCGAGGTTCGCGGCGGTGCCCGCTGGCTCGTACGAGAACCCGTTCCACTCCTCCAGGACCCGCGGCTGGTCCGGACGGAGGTGACCGCCGCCGCCGTGAAGCGGACGGTGCCGCCGCCAGACGTCCAGCGGCGGACAGCGCCGTTTCTCGTACGGCGCCAGCGGATCGTCGGGTTCGACGCGCGGCATCGCGCGGGAGGGCTGGTTCGGCGGTCCGGGTCGGGAGTGCTTGCCCATGGGCTCGATGGTCTCAGGCCGCGACCGGCGTCGGACGCGCTGCCGCGAGATCCAGCGCGCGGGTGCGGACCTCATCCACGTCGGCGGTGCGGTACGGGCGGGCGGCATCCAGCAGGACGTTGAGCCGCGAAGTGCACGCCCACCGCGCCACGGTTCCCCGCCGCCGCCCGTTCGCCGCCTCGCGTGGTGGCGCGGGCGCGGGCCGGGGCCGACGGAGACGGCTCGAGGACGAGCGGGCGCCCGGGCGGGAGCCAGCGTGCTCTCCGCCCAGATGCACCGACATTGCGCGCCCGGGTTTGTCAGAGCCGGGGGCTGTCGCTGGCCAAGCGGCGAGCGGGGGATGCCCCGCGGCGGGGCCCGGGTGCGGCTGCGCCCTTGTGGGGATCGGCACGGTTCATGCGCTGACCTGGCTGGTGGGTGGGGCTGTGTGGCGCAGGGTGTTGGCGAGGGCGGCGATGCGTCGTAGGGGGGCGAGGTCGGGGGCGGGGGCTGTGGTGTGGGTGAGCTGGTCGATGGCGTGGCGGATGGAGGTCTGCAGGGGGAAGTCGTGGAGGACTTCGTCGTGGAGGGGTTGGCCGTCGCGTACGGCGGTGAGGCGGTGGTCGTTGCGGTCCAGTTGCCAGCCGTCGGGGGCGGTGACGGGTTCGAGGTGCAGGGCGAAGTGGGTGGTGCCGGCGTGGACGGCGATGTGCCGGTGGCGGTCGTCGGCGGGCCGGATGTTGTGGCGCCAGGGGGGACGGGGTTCGGGGACACGGCCGAGGAGGATGCTGGGGCCGAGGATGGAGGAGGCCAGTTCCAGGTGGAGCGGTGCGCCGGGGTGCTGGCTGAGGGTGGTGCGTTCGGTGAGGGCTGCGACGAACAGCCTCGGGTCGTAGGTCGCCCACAGCTGGCTGGCGGCCGGGTCGCCGGCGAGGTAGGCGTCGATCACGGGGGCGGGGAGGATGCCGGCAAGGACGGCGAGCATGTGCAGCCACTCATAGCCGAGTACGCCGTAGTCACGGTCGATGAACCTGCCGGTGTCGATGTCTGCGCGGCGGTCCTTGGTGAAGGTGATGGTGATCTGGTTGATCGGGGCGTCGGGCTCGGTGCGGCGGATGAGGTCGGTGAGCGCGGGCAGGGCGCGAGAGTGCCGGTACTGGTCGTTGACGACGATCCGGGCCTGGGGGTGGCGGGCGAGGAGGTCGGTGAAGGCGTCGATCTCGTGGCCGCGGCAGGCGGGTTTTTCCAGCAGGATGCGGGCGGCGGGCTGGTGGGTCAGGATCGCGCGCAGGACGGGGAGGTGGTCGGCGGTCGGGGTGCACACGGACCACAGGCCGATCTTGTCGGCCACGTCCCTGGGGAGCTCGCTGACCTGGGAGGTGAAGGTGCGGTGGGCGGGGGGCAGGTCCTGGTGTTTGGGGTCGATGATCGTCAGGTCGGCGCCGAGGTCTTCGAGGATCGTGGTGTGGAGGCGGCCGGCGACGCCGTAGCCGACGACGCAGGCGTGGGCCACGGGCCGCTCGCGCACCGTGGCTGCGGCCGGGGGGCCGAGTCGGTGGCGGGCGCTTGCCGGGGCGAGGTGGAGGTCGTAGTACGCATCGAGTAGACCGGCGTCCGTGATGGCCTGGTCGGCGGGGGCGGTGTGCAGGCCGGGCGGGATGCTGTCGTGGTGCGCGCACAGGTGGCCGGCGGCGATGAGGGTGCCGGCGCGGTAGGCGTCGTAGCCCTGGTTCGGGATGGAGTCGGCCTCGAACAGGTTCAGGCTCCGTCCGTCGCCAAGCAGGGTGACATGGCGGTCGTTGTCGAGGCCGAAGCGCAGCCCGACGCCGGGGATCTCGGCACGGGTCTTGGCGTGTTCGGGCAGGAGGGAGAAGTCGCGGGTGGCGAACGGGGCCAGCAGGGTGCCGTCGGCCAGGTGCGCGAAGTCGTCCTCGGTCAGCGCCATCTCACCGGTGGTGCCGATCACCAGGAACGGGTCGGTGGCGCGCAGGGCCTGGCCTGCGGTGCGGTAGGTGGTGTGGCCGACTTCGGCGGCGTCGATCAGGGTGAGCAGGTTCGTGTCGACGACGGTCAGGCGGCAGCCGAGGGTGCGCAGGGCCGGGGCCAGGCGCGAGCCGAGGGTGCCGTAGCCGATCAGGAGTACCGGGCGGCCGATGATCTTGCGGTCGGGCAGGATGGTGCGCAGGCGGCGCAGGCAGGAGTCGGCGATCTCGCGGTAGCCGAGCCGGGTCTTGACCTGGGAGCGGGCCATGTTCAGCACGGGGATGGCGGGAGGTCCGGCGGCGGTGATGCGTTTGACGCCGGAGACGGTCAGCTCCAGCGCGGCATCGGCCCGCCGCGGCGCTGTGGCGTGGCCGTAGCCGCGGGCGATCAGGCCGCCGTCGTCGACCACGAGGACGCGGCGGCCGCCGTTGTGGGCGGCCTCGATGAACGCCTCGATGGCCGCCTCGGCGTCGGCCAGGGCGGCGGCGTGATCGGCCGGGGCGTTGACGGCGGTGTTGTCCAGCGCTCCGGTGCGGTAGCCGCGGGCGGCGAAGGTGGCGCGTACCCGGTCGCGGCCCGCGGTGCGGTCGCCCTTGTCGAGGGTGTAGATCCACTCGGGGGGAATCCCGGCGCGTTCCATGGCGAGGATGAAGCCGACGCTGTGTTCGAGGAAGTGGTCCCGGAAGATCAGCGCCCACCCGTCGAAGGCGGGGGTGGGGGTGCTGTAGCGGTGCAGGAGGGGCATGGAGTCGCGGATGCCGTCGAGTTCGCCACGGGTGTAGGGCAGGGCGGCGGCGGTCAGTCGCTCGTGCAGCTCCCCCGCGATCTGCCCGGCGGGGCCGGGGTCGATGAGGATCTCGACGGTCGGTGGCGGATCCGCGAGGAAGCCGAGGGAGCGGGGCGGCTGGGTCGGCAGCGGCTTCCACCGCACCGTCACCGCCGCGCCGTCGCGGGCCGGGTCGGCCAGCCGGATCGCATGGTCTCCCAGGTGGTCGGCGGCCAGCTGGTGCGCTGTGGCGAGGCCGCGGATGATGGTGTGGATCTGGTGATCGGTGAGCGGTCCGCGCAGGACCGCCCAGGGGGCGGAGCCGGGCTCGGAAGATGGAGTGGTCATACGTCGCCTCCCTGCGGGTGGACAACCAGCCCCGCGTGGCGGGGCTGGGGCCGGGCTACCGGCTGGGCGGGTTGCTGGTGTGGGCGACCTGCGCCAGCGCGGCCTCGGCCTCGGCCATGCGGTCGAAGAGCGCGGTGGCCGCGTGGTGGCGCAGCAGCCAGAACTGGTCGAGGTCGTCCTGGTCGAGGCCGGGCGCCAGGTAGTGCTCCTTGACGCCGTAGAGGCTGACGGTGAGCTGGATGAGCGCGACGTGGGCGCAGGCGGTGATGTCGGCGGCGGGCAGGTGCGGGTTGGTTTCGCGGTAGGCGGTCACGAGGGTGAGGCCGGAGGCGATCCAGTCCGGGCTGTGGACGATGGAGCGGGGGTCGAAGGCGATCCGGCCCAGCTCGAAGGCGGCCAGGTAGGGCTCGGCGGGGCCGAAGTCGACCACCGCGGTGATGTCGTCACCGTCGAAGAGGATGTTCTTCGGGGAGTAGTCGCCGTGGAGGACCTGGGTGTGCAGGGGCGGGAGCCCGGCGAGGAGTTCGGGCAGGCGCCCAAGCTGGGTGCGGCGCTCGGCGAGGGTGGCGGCGGCCTGCCGGTCGAACGCGTCATGCTCCGCACGCTCGTTGATGGTGTCCAGCAGCCGGCTGATCGTGGCCTCGCGCTTGGCCAGGTCCGGATTGAGCCACTTGCTGGCCTTGGGCGAGGGGTGGGAGCTGGCGGTGTGGCTGGCGAACGCGGCGTGGATGCGTCCGAGCATGCGGCCGGCGGCGGCCTGCTGAGCGGGTGTGAGCCCGCTGTCGATGGTGTGGCCGGGCATCCACTGCCACACCGACAGCGCGGTGCTGGCGTGGCGGGTGATGGCCTCGCCGTAGTTGTTGGTGATCACGGTGGCGACGGGCACGCCGTGCCGGCCGGCCAGCCGCGTTTGGGTGATTACGTCGTCCTCGGCGGCCAGGTCGGCGGTGGGCTGGTAGTGCTTGACGAACACGACCCGCCCGTCCGCCGTGGTGGCGCGGTAGTTGATGGCGACCTGGCCGTCGAGCCGGGTCAGGCGGGCCCCGGCGAGGCCGTAGGCGTCGGCGAGGAGGTCGGTGATCTGCGCGGTGGCCGGGGGCTCGGTGGTGCTGGTGGGCATGGTCGGCTGCTCCTTCTCGGTCATCACGGCTGGTGAGCGGCCCACTACCCTAGCGGGGTTGGGGGGTGGTGCCTGCTCGGCGGCCTGCTGGTGGAGGACGCGGTCCCACCAGGCGCGGGCAGCCCGGTACCGGTGCAGGCAGGCGGCCGGAGAGCGGTCGGTGCCGGTCCACTCCACTGCGACCTCGATCCGCCGCCCGGCGGCGACCCTGGCCGCCACGTGGGCGGCGACGCGGCGGTGCCCGTCCAGACCGATTCCGTCGTCCGACAGGTGCAGCACCCCCACGTCGTCCAGCAGGGGCGCGAACACCCCGTCGCCGCCGTGTCGGGCGGAGGCGGTGGTGAGCTGGGCGGTGTCGGCCAGCAGCCGCAGCCGGGGTGTGCGGGCCAGCAGCGCGGCGAGCGCGGTACGGGCGGCGGGCTGGAGCCAGGCGGGGTGGTGCGGCTCGACCAGCAGACCCACCGGCAGGCCGGGCACAGGCTGGTCGTACAGCGCGTGGAGGTAGGTGCCGGCCGGCTCCCTGCGGGTCAGCAGCCGCACCCAGCCGGCCCCGAGCACGGTGGCGGCCTCAGCGAGACGGCCGAGCTCGGCGCGAGCCGCCGCGCGCGCCCTCGGCGGGCCGGTGAAGAGGTCGGCGAGGTCGAGGTCGGCGGTGATCCCGGTGATGGGCACCCCGGCGTCGTCGGCCCGCTGCCGCCAGGTAGCCAGCAGGGCCGGGGCGCGGCGGGCGAGGTCGAAGCCGCGGGGGCCGCCGCGCAGATGGAGCAGGGGGATCTGCTCGCGTGCGGCCCAGGCCAGCAGGCTGGGAACGTCCAGGCCGCGCACGGAGATGCTGTACAGGCCCACCGTGGTCATGGCGCTCCCCAGTCGAAGAGGATGACCGGCTCGGCCAGCCGGGCGGGCGAGTCCAGGAGCCGGTAGGCGTACGGGGCGAGGTGGCCGGGCACGGTGGCGCACCAGGACGCCACCAGCTGGGGGTCGAGGTGTCCTTCCAGCCACGTAGCTGCGGTGGTGTAGGCAGCCTGGTACGCGCCGACCGGGGCGGGGGCGAGCTCGTGCATCCCGATCACCGTCCAGCCGCCCCGGTGCGCGGCCAGCGCCGCGACACCGGAAGCTGGCGGCGGGGTGCCCAGCAGGCCCAGGACCCCGCCGGGGGCGAGCAGACGCGCTGCCCGCTCGGGTGTGCTGGCCGCGTCGATAACCAGCGACGCGCCGCCCGCCACGCCGGCGTCCGGGGGCAGGCGGGTAGCGCCGGGCACGGCCAGGAGCGGCGGACGCGGACGGGAGGTGGCCACCCGGACCGTGGTGGCGCCGCGCCGCGCCAGCTCCAGCGCCGCACCGAGTGCGACCGGTCCGGAGCCGACCACCACCGCGCCGTCGAACGCCACCCCGGGCCCGAGCCGGTCCAGGCCCAACAGGGCGATCTGCTGGAACCGGGCCACCGCCGCCGTCGCCGCCGGGACACCGGACGGCGCGGTCACCGCGTCCTCGCAGTCGAGAGGGAAGGCGGCGCCGTGCGGCACCGGCGCCAGCACCCACCGAGCCCGATCGTGCTGCCGGCCGAAGGTCATGTATCCCGCCTCGCGCGGTACCCCGGTCCGGCTGGCCGCCAGATGCCGCCGCTCCGTCCCCGGGGACAGCACGCTCCAACGCCCCGCGACCCAGCCTTCGGGCACCGGCCCCGGCGCGGGTGGCTGGAGCCACGCCTGCCCGCCGTCCAGCCTGATCCGCGCGCCCGCGTGCCGGCGGCGCACTGCGGCGTCTGACCGATGGGACATCAGCACACCCCCGGTGCCCGCTGGTGTCCGGCCGCCAGGCGCGCGGCATGAGCCGCGATCCGCTCCGGTGTGCCCGACACCGCGTACAGCGGCAGGCGCCCGGCCAGGGTGCGGACGAAGGCCAGGCGGCGGAGGTGAGCCGGGTGGTCCTCGACCTCGCGCAGCGCCGGGCCGACTGGCGTCTCCAGCACCCGGTCCAGCAGATGGCCGCTCGCCCGCAGCCAGGTGTTGGCGGCCGTGTGCCGGTCGACCGGCTCGGGCGCGGCATCGGCCGCGGACAGGCCGCCGTCGACGTCGACCACCAGCCCGGCCGCCACCGCAACCGGCCCACCCGGGGCGGCGACGGCCAGGCCCGGCCGGTCACTCACCTCCACCACGGCAGAACCCTCCGGAGGCAGGCCGAGCTCGGCGAACCACCGTGCGGTCGCGCGGCAGCGGACCACCATCGCGCGGGTGCCGCCCAGCACCGACGGCCGGTCGCCGTCGGAGCAGTCCAGCAGGGCGACATCGCCCGCCAGCACCCGCCAGCCATGCCCGGCCAAGGCGAGCGCGACCAGCGTCTTGCCCGCGCCGTGCCCGCCCAGGAGCACCACCGCCCCGCCCCCGTCCGGCGGCTGGACGCAGACCGCGTGCGCGCACAGCGTGCCGTGCGCCAGGTGCAGCCGGTGCAGGTACGCGCCCAGCCACCGCCGCACATCCGCCATCCCCGCCCCGCCGGGCACCGCCACCGGCCGCACTCCCGCCCGGGCCGCCACCGGAACACCGCCGGGGGCAACGCCGGGAAGGTGCGGCGCGACCTGCGGCCACCACGACCCCACCAGGGCCGCCGGGGCGTCCACCGCCAGCCCCCGCCCCGCGCTGCGCAGCTCCACCACGCACCGCTCCTCACCGCCCATCAGCCGCGCTCCACAGCCGGTCTAGGCGCCGGGACGAGGCGGGTGAGGAACGCGGCGTTCGCGCCCGGGTCGTGCCCGAGGACAACCGCGTGGCCCGGCACCGCGGCGAGCCGGGCGGCCACCTCGGCGCGGGCCTGCGCCGTGCCCGCCCCGCGTCCGCCGGTCAGACCGAAGATGTCGGGGTAGGAGTCCTCCGTGGCGCCCATCATGAAGTCCGCCTCCGATACCCCCACCGCGGCCACGTCGCGCGTGCCGTCGAGGCCGGGCCGCACGCCGTGGCGGATGGCGGGGAAGACCACCGCCGTCACCCGCCCGCAGGCGGCGCCGGACAGGCCGAACCAGCCGGTGAAGTCCTCGGGGCGGATGTGCGCCTTCACCTCCCGCCCCTTATCGAACAGGGCCGTGGTGTGGCCGGCCAGGATCGCGGCGGTCGCCCGCGCGTCCTGCGACGGATGCGGCGGCGCCCCGGCGGCCAGGTACTCGCGCGCCACCTCGGTCCAGCCCAGCGCGCCCAGCAGGCCCAGCCCTATCGCGGCGCCCGAGGGCCATGGCGCCAGCTCCACCCCGCCCTCGGGCGCGGGCCGGGCGAACACCCGGTCGTTGCCCAGCAACCCAGCCCCTGCGGCGGCGAGGGTGAAGGCGAGGGTGGACTTGCCCGCTCCGCGCCCGCCCAGCGCCAGCACCGCCCCGCCGCTGGGCCAGACCGTGGCCGAGGCGTGCAGCAGAACCCACCCGTCGACCACGAGCTGCGCGCGGACCAGCTCCCGCGCCACCCGGACGGCGGCCCGCGCCAGCGATCGCGGCTGCTCGCTATGGACGCCCATCCGGTCGGTAGCGGCGGTGTAGCGGTAGCCGACCCGGTCGGAAGGCGTCACCGCGATCACCGTGCCTTCGTCCCGGCCCGGGGTGTAGCGCGTCGCCGCCCGGGGATAGCCGACCTCCTGCCACCGGGCGGCTTCCACCTCGGCCGCCAGCTCGTTGAATCCGGTCGCCGTCGCGGTCACCACCGGACCGCCCATCACGTCGTCGGCGCGGCTCGTGTGCCACCACGGCCCGACGTAGCGGGCGATCCAGTCGATCACGCCGCGGTGCGGTGACCTGACGGTCACCCCTACCGCGCCGGCAGCCGTGTGGAGCTTCAACACGTACACGATGCGCGTCCCCCCTTCCCTGTGTGTCGTTGCCTTCTGTTCGCCGCGCGTCCGGCCGCGGGCGCTTGTTCCGGGGTTCTCCTCCGCACGGCCTCGTGGCGCGAACTTCACTGCCTCTCCGGACGGTCCTCTTCCTCGGGCCCGCCGCCGGCCACCACCTCGGTGGCCGGCGCCGCACCAGCCTGGTCGTGGACGACTGAGCCGAGCAGCGCGATCGCGGCGAGGTGGCCGGTGCCCCAGACCAGCGCGGCCACGGCGCCGACCCGGTCCCGGCCGCTGGCCGCGTGACGTCCACTCACTGGCCCGCACCCGGCCCGGCGGCGCGGGCGTAGCGCTGGAGGATGTCCACGCTCTTGGCCAGCAGGGTGAGCATCGCCCGAGGGTCGCCGCCCGGCGCGGTCGCCAGCTGCCTGGCGTGCCGCACGGTGCTCACCGCGGTGGTGCGCTGGAGACCGTCCTCCAGCCCGGCCGCGTACCGCTCGGCGTCGGCGGTGAAGGCACGGATGTAGCCGGCCAGACGGCGGCGCAGTGCGGCGGCGGCCGGCGCCTGGGCCTGGTGCGGGCTGCGTGCCCAGGCGAGAGCGAGTTCGACGTCGCGGGCGACGCCGGCGGGTGTGGGGGTTGCGGTCGTAGCCGTCATGGCGGGGTCCCTCATGGGTGGTGGCCGCAGGTCCTCGGCGGGTGTGGGGGAGGTGAACAACCGGGGCCGCAGCGGCTTCGCGGGGGTGGAGCTGAAGGGCTCTCTCACGGTGGCGTGTGGCAGAGTGCAGCGGCAAGCGCATCGGCAGAAATTCAGCGCTTGCCCCGGAATTGGCACATGCCTGATGATGCATCCGCGTTGCTGTGGCGGGCAGTTGCGCCGCCACAGCCGCGCATATCGCCGCGAGCGCCGATCAGAAACACCGAGGAGGCCAGCACATGGCCAGATCCAGGCCGACAGCGCGCCGCATCGAGCTGGGCGCGCATCTGCGGCATCTGCGCACCGCTTCCGGGCTCACGATCGAGGACGCCGCCCGGGGCATGCCGTTCTCCGAGACCAAGCTCCAGCGGGTGGAGAAGGGCCTGATGTCCTTCCGCCAGGCCGGCGAGCTGCGCAAGCTGCTGGGGCGCTACGGCGTCACCGACGACGAAGCGGTGGAATCCCTGCTGGAGATCCAGCGGGAGGCCGCCAGCCAGGACTGGTGGACCGAGTACAAGGACGTCATGCCCTCGGGCATGCAGCGCTTCGTCGGCATCGAGTCCACCGCCACCTCCATCCGCGCCTGGCACCCCTCACTCATACTCGGCCTGCTGCAGACCGAGCGTTACGCCCGCGCCGTCCACGAGGTCGCCAAACCCGTGGAAGAGACCACCAGCGAGTTCGTGGACAAGCACGTCGCCCTGCGCATGAAGCGCAAGGAAGCGCTGCTGAGCGGAGACGGGACGCCGCGGCTGTGGGTGATCCTCGGCGAGGGCGCGCTGCGCTGGGTCCTGGGCGGCCCGGAGGTGATGCGCGACCAGTACGACGAGGTGATGAAACTGGCGGCCCTGGACCACGTCACGGTGCAGATCCTGCCGCACCGCTCGACGGGCTTCCGCGCCTCCCACGACTTCATGCTCCTGGACCTGGGGGAGGGACTGCCGCCGACGGTCCAGACAGACACCGCGTGGGGCGCCGTCTCAGTCACGGACAAGCCGCGCGAGGTCGGGCGGTTCGCCCGGTCCTTCGATGCCCTGCGTGCCTCCGCGCTCCCGCCGGAGGACACGCGGGGGTTCCTGCACCAACTATCGCGAGAGATCATGACATGACCCCTCATGCCCACTACCTCACCGCATCCGACCTCGCCCCCGCCCACGCCTGGTTCAAGGCGAAGGCCAGCGGCAGCGGCAACGCCTGCATCATGGTCGCCGACCTGACCCACACGGCCCACCACGGCATCGGCCTGCACGACTCCAAGAACCCAGCTGGCCCCGCCATGGTCATCCCCGCCGACGCGTTCGCACGCTTCATCGACGGCGTCCGCAACGGACACCTCGGCAGCTGACTCACCTCGACGGAACACCGAGCCCGCCCTCGGGCCATGAGGGCGGGCTCTTCCACGCTTCCCCGCTCTCGCACACGAGTACCCAGCTGTAACAGAAGGTCACGGGACACACTTTCCGTGAGAAACTGCGAGCACCGCTGAAGCGTTTCCGATTTGCCCCTGGTCTTCGTTCTCACCTCTCGCAAAACAGCGTTCGCACAAATGCCCTCCGCGATAGGTTCTGAGACATTTCAGCACTCGCCGAACCGGCCGCCGCAGTCGAATAGTTCGACTGCCCCACCTGTGAAGCGCCCGCCGGAAGCACCTGCCGCACCCGCGGCGGCAAAGTAGCCAGGAAGTACCACACGCCCCGCTTCATGCTCATCCCCCAGCTCCGTGCCGAACGCGAAGTCCGCACCCCCACCGACCGCGGCCCCGGCCGGGCCGGCTATCAACGCCGCCGCCCTCTGGGAGGCAGTGACCGGCAAGCCCGGCACCCAGACCTGGTACGAGTCCGTGCACGTCACCTGCCGCAGCCCGGAGTCGGAGGCGGCCCGCAAGGAGCACTACGAGCAGATCTACGCCCCTGCGCAGGAGCGGCGGAAGCAGGCGAAGACCAAGCCGGCCACCGAGGCGCAGGTGAGGTACCTGACCACGCTCGCGGAGAGGGTCGGCAAGGAACGGTTCGACGCCGAATACGCCAAGGCGATCAAGGGCAGCGACATCGCTCCGCGTGCTCCCCGGCAGCGCTGCGCGACGGCCGCGAAGCGGCTGACCAAAACCAGGGCCCGCAAGCTCATCACCGCCCTGGTCGGCCACGGTTGATCCGGCTCGCCCCCGTCGTCATCCTCGTCCAGCTCCGGCGCGTCCGGGTCGCCCAGCAGGCGCAGAGCGCCGCCGGCCGGCCGCGGACAGAGGCCCACGAAGACGGCCGCCGCGCCCCGGCTCTCCCGCCGCCGCCCGTTCGCCGCCTCGCGTGGTGGCGCGGGCGCTGGCCGGGGCCGTGTGGTCTCAGGCGGGGTCGGGGCAGGGGACGGCGTCGGTGCAGGGGGTGCGGCGGCGGGGCACCGGGGCGCCGGTGGGGGCCAGGACGACCCAGGTGGTGTGACGGCCCACCGGGCCGCTGGCCACGCCCCAGCGGTGGGCCAGGGCGTCGACGATTTCCAGGCCCCAGCCGCCGTCGGGCACGTCCCCGGTCGGCGGTTGCGCGGGCACGCAGGCCGGCGGCGGGGGTGTGCCGGTGGTGGCGACGCTGACGGTGATCGCTCCGGGGGTGGTGCCCGTGCGGTGCACGCCCAGCTCGTAGGACTGCGCGGTGCTGTGCCGGATGACGTTGGCGACGAGCTCGGTGACGACGAGCTGGGCGGCGGCGATCTGGCTGGGCAGGCAGCGCTGGCGGGTCATCTCGGTGCGCACCGCGCGGCGGGCGAGCGCGAGACGGGCGGGGTCTGAGGGCAGGGAGAGGTACATCGGATCCTCCGGGGCCGGGAGCCGGGTGGCGGCTGCCGGTCGGGGCTCGTAGGCGGGCGGAGCCGGGTGCGGTCGCGGGTCGCCGGGGGCGGCCCCGCTGTCCACTATCACCCCGCCCACGGCACTATGCAACGTCGCAGAATGTGCGGACGCGCGGGCGCGCACGGGGTGCCGGTCCCCGGGCGGGGGTGGGAGGATGCCGTGCAGCGCCGGTGGCCCCCTCGCCCTCCCCCGGGAAAGAAGTGGAGCAGCATGTCTCGTCCGCGGTCCGGTCCGACGGTGGCCCAGCGTGTGATCGCGGCAGACCTGCGGGCGCGGCGGCAGGCGGCGGGGCTGACGCTGGAGGCGGCGGCCGCCGAGCTCGGCGCGCACCGCGACACGGTGCTGCGGGTGGAGCGGGCGGCCACGGGCCTGCGCCCGGCGACCGTGGCGCACCTGCTGCGGATCTACCGCACCCCGCAGGCCCAGGCCCGCGCCATCCTGGCCGGGCTGGAGCGGGCGAACGCTCCGGGGTGGTGGCACGAGTACCGCGACGTGCTCCCCGACCACCTGACCGGCGCGATCGACCTGGAGGACAACGCCACCTACATCCGCTGCTACGCCCCCGGTGTCCTGCCCGACCTGCTGCGCACCCCCAGCTACGCCCGCGCGCTGCTGCGTCTGCGCCACCCCGGCGAGAGCCCCGAGCGCATCGAGCGGCGCGCGGAGCTCCTGGCCGCCCGGCAGCGGCACGCCTTCGACCGGGCCCGGCCGCTGCGGCTGTGGGCGCTGGTGGACGAAGCCGCGGTGCACCGCACGGTCGGCGACCGGGCGGTAATGGCCGCCCAGCGCGAGCGCCTGGAGCAGATCATCGCCGAGCGCCGCCACATCACCCTCCAGGTCCTGCCCGCCGGCGGGCCGGTGCACCAGCTCGCCGCGTCCGGCCCCGCGGACCTGATGCGCCTGGCCCACCCGGCGCTGGCCGACCGCCTGCTGCTGCGCGGGCTGCGGCCGGAGACGACCACCATCACCGCCGACGTGGACACGGTGCGCACCTACCAGGCCGCCATGGACCACGCCGCGCTGACCGCTCCCCCGCCACAGACCCCCCTGCCCCCACCACCCGCACCGCGGAGGTAACGAGATGAGCGACGACTACGGCGACATCCAGCCCGGCACCCCCTCCAGCGCCGGATTCTGGAACGTGCTCCAGGGAGGCAAGGACGGCTCGGCGGCCGATGTGCATCTGGCCGAGCACGTGCTCGCCCACTACCCGGCCGTCGCCGACCTCGCGCGCGCCTCCCGCGCCTTCCTCGCCCGGGTGGTGCACCACCTGGCCACCCAGGCCGGCGTCCGGCAGTTCCTGGACGTGGGCACCGGCCTGCCCACCGACGACAACACCCACGAGATCGCCCAGCGCGCCGCCCCAAACGCGCGGATCGTCTACGTCGACAACGACCCGCGCATCCTCGCCCACGCCCGCGCCCGCCTCACCAGCAGCACCCCCCAGGGCGCGACCGCCTACGTGGACGCCGACATGAGCGACCACGCCACCGTCCTGCGCGAAGCCGCCCGCACCCTGGACCTGGACCAGCCCGTCGCGCTGCTGTTCCTGTCCGTCCTGGGGCACCTGGACCCCGCGGCGAGCGC
Organism: Streptomyces marinisediminis; assembly: GCF_026262575.1. GTDB lineage: Bacteria > Actinomycetota > Actinomycetes > Streptomycetales > Streptomycetaceae > Streptomyces > Streptomyces marinisediminis. The sequence goes on along the minus strand of NZ_JAPKFL010000004.1, from coordinate 129,312 downwards.
CAGCCTGGTCAGCGCCTACACCCAGCGCCTGGCCCCGGGCTCCTACCTGGCGGTGTGCGACACCGTCACCGGCGCGGGCACCCCCCAGGGCGAGGCCGCCTACACCGCCACCGGCGCCGCCCCCTACACCGCCCGCACACCCGAACAGCTCGCCGCGACCGCCGCGGGGCTGGAGATCCTGCCCCCCGGAATCGGCCCCATCACCCGCTGGCACGCCGACGGCCCACCCCTGGACCAGCACGGCTACCTCGCCCGCAAACCCTGACCACCGGGGGAGGGAAGGTCAGCGCGTTTCTGCCGTACTCCGGCTGGCCCCAGGGGAAACCGCCCCCGAACCGCTCCCGGCGCTCCCCTGGGGGCCGCCGGCAATGCCTCGCAGCGTGTTTGCCCCGTCTGCGTGAGCTGGGCCTTTCGTCCCCTGAGTGAGGGAGCGTCGTCGCGGTTCACCGTGTGTGGTCGCCGGGGGCGTATCGGCTGGGCAACGCCAAGGGCTGCGGCCACCAGCGGGTGGCCGAGATGAACGAGCAGGTCGTGGTCAACCTCGACCGGATGATCACCGAACTCGAAGCCGACGGGCCGCAGGAGGCCGCCGATGCGGGCTGACGACTCCCAGCACATCATCGCCGCTGCCCGCGAGCGGGCAGCGGCGACGAGGGAACGGGCCATCGCCGCCCTGCGGCGCATGGACGCGCCGGACAGCCGGTTAGCGCCGCCCCGGGCCCCGGCGGGCCAGCCGGTCCCGCAGCTCGGCGGCGTCGGTCACGAACCACGTGTGACCCCCGCGGTCGCACTCGCGGACGAAGTCCCGCAGCGCCGGGCTGTCCCGGGTGTGCCGGGAGACGTCCCCGAGCACCACCAGGCCCATGCGGTAGGTGACGAACTTCTGGACGATGTCGCCCGCCACGCGCGTGCGCAGCCGGAAGAACGCCGCGTCCAGCCGCTCGACGGGCACGACGACCCACTCGGCGCCCTGGTACCCCGCGTCGCCGATGAGGTCGAGCACGTCGCCCTCCCCGCGGATCGGCTCCCCCTCGGCGGGGAGCGTCAGCACCGGGACACCCTCGACCAGCTCTGTCGCCACCATGCGGCACAGGCTAGGGACGCCGGCCCGGCGGCGCACCCGGTTTACCGCGCGGTGAGGAGTTCCAGGATGCGTTCGCCGTACTTGGCCAGCTTGCTCTCGCCCACCCCGCTGACCTCGCCCAGCTCCGCCAGCGTGCCCGGGGCCCGGGCGGCGATCTCGCGCAGCGTGGCGTCGTGGAAGATGACGTACGCCGGGACGCCCTGTTCCCTGGCCGTCGCCGCCCGCCAGGCGCGCAGCTCCTCGAAGACCGGGGCCGCCTCGGCCGGCAGTTCCGCGGCGGCCGCCCGCTGCCTGCCCGCCGTCTCCCTCGCCGGCCGGGCCGCCTTCGCCCGGGCCGGGTCGCGGCGCAGGGTGACCCGGCGCCCGCCGCCGAGCACCTCGGCGCTGGCCTCGGACAGCACGAGGGTGCTGTACTCGCCCTCGACTTCCAGCAGGCCCTGCGCGACCAGCTGGCGCACGACCGACCGCCACTGCGCCTCCGTCAGCTCCTCGCCGACACCGAAGACGCTGAGGGCGTCGTGGTCGAACTGGATCACCTTCGCCGTCTTCCGGCCGAGCAGGATGTCGATGATCTGCCCCGCGCCGAACTTCTGGTTGCGCTCCCGCTTCAGCCGCACCACCGTCGAGAGCGCCTTCTGCGCCGCGACCGTGCCGTCCCAGGTCTCCGGCGGCGACAGGCAGGTGTCGCAGTTGCCGCACGGGCCGGACTCCTGGCCGAAGTAGGCGAGCAGGCGCACCCGGCGGCACTCGACCGTCTCGCACAGCGCCAGCATGGCGTCGAGCTGGGCTCCCTGGCGGCGCTGGTGCGCGGCGTCCCCCTGGCCCCCGCCGATCATCTTGCGCTGCTGCACCACGTCCTGGAGGCCGTAGGCGAGCCACGCCGTGGAGGGCAGCCCGTCCCGGCCCGCGCGGCCCGTCTCCTGGTAGTAGCCCTCCACCGACTTCGGCAGGTCCAGGTGGGCGACGAAGCGCACGTCGGGTTTGTCGATGCCCATGCCGAACGCGATCGTCGCCACCACCACGAGGCCGTCTTCGCGCAGGAAGCGGGCCTGGTGCTCCGCGCGCACCCGGGCGTCGAGCATCGCGTGGTACGGCACCGCCTCCACCCCGTGCCGCGTCAGGTACTCGGCCGTCTTCTCCACCGAGGCCCGCGACAGGCAGTAGACGATGCCCGCCTCCCCGGCGTGCTCGGTGCGCAGCAGCGTCAGGAGCTGCTTCTTCGGCTCGCCCTTGGGCACGATGCGGTACTGGATGTTCGGCCGGTCGAAGCTGGCGACGAAGTGCCGGGCGTCCTGGAGCTTCAGCCGGGTGGCGATCTCGGTGCGCGTGGCCTGCGTCGCCGTGGCCGTCAGCGCGATGCGCGGCACCTCGGGCCAGCGCTCGTGGAGCTGGGAGAGCGTGAGGTAGTCCGGGCGGAAGTCGTGGCCCCACTGGGCCACGCAGTGCGCCTCGTCGATCGCGAACACCGAGACCGTGCCGCGCTCCAGCAGGGCCAGCGTCGCCTCGCTGCGCAGCCGCTCGGGCGCGAGGTAGAGCAGGTCGAGCTCCCCGGCCAGGAACTCCGCCTCCACCAGCCGGCGCTCCTCGAAGTCCTGCGTGGAGTTCAGGAAGCCCGCCCGCACGCCGAGCGCGCGCAGGGCGTCCACCTGGTCCTGCATGAGCGCGATGAGGGGGGAGACGACCACGCCGACGCCGTCCCGCACCAGCGCCGGGATCTGGTAGCACAGCGACTTGCCGCCGCCGGTGGGCATCAGCACCAGCGCGTCGCCACCGGCGACGACGTGCTCGATGATCTCCTGCTGCTCCCCGCGGAACGCGTCGTAGCCGAAGACGCGGCGCAGCACGCTCAGCGCGTCACCGCCCCGGGCCCCCGGCGCACCGCCCGGCCCGGCGGCGTCGAAGAGGGAGTCCGCCGCCCCGGCGGGGGCGCCCGCCGCCCCGCCGCCGGGGTCGGCCGGGAGGTCGTCGAACGCCCCGTCGAACACCTCGTCGGGCATCTCGCCGTACATCTCGCCGTACGCCTCCTCCGGCTCGTCCGGCGGGCCGTCGCCGAAGAGGTCGGCCGGTGCGCCGCCGGGCGCGCCGTCGGGTACGCCGCCGGGCGCCTGACCGGTCACCTGGCCGGGGACGTCCGCGACGACGTCGGGGGAGTCGCTGTCGAGTGCTGCCATGCGGCCATGCTAGGAGCCGACCCGGACACCCACCGACCAGATCCGGCCACCCCACCGCCCGGCACTACGCCGCGCGACACCCCGCTACAGGCGCTTGGCACTGCGGAAGGCCGTGGCGTAGTAGCCGTTGCCGTCCAGCCGGGACGTGCCGCCCTTGTCCCCGATCGTCGGGCCGTTGACCTCCTCGCGGCTGGAAATGAACACCTTGTGGCCGTCGGTGTCGTGGCCCAGGTAGATCCCGACGTGGTCCAGCCGCGACTCGGTGCGCTCGTCCAGCCAGAAGAACACCAGGTCACCGGGTTGCAGGACGTCGATGTTGGCGGGGCGCTCGTAGCTCGGGGCCTTACCGCCCAGCTCGATGACGTCCGTGCCCAGGTCGGAGCGGGCCATGCCGTTCGCGGTGCGCGGCAGGCCGTCGCCCGTCTCGTCGGAGGGCGCCAGCGGGTAGCGGGCGCGGTAGCCGAAGACGGCGCGGATGTACCCCGAGCAGTCCATCGCGCGGTGGCGCGCCGCCTCGGGCTGGAGCGTGGTGCCGTCGCGGAAGGTGTAGGGGATGCCGAGGTAGTCGTAGAAGTCCGACTGCTCCAGGCGCAGGTCCGCGCCCTCCTCGCCCTCGGGGTTCAGCGGCCCGAAGTCGGCGTCGCCGGCGTAGGCCAGCCCCTCGTCGTCCTTCTTGACCGGGGCGCCCTCGACGTACTGGAAGGCGATGGCGAAGAGGTCGTCCTCCTCGCTGCCGAAGTACTCGCCGAACCAGTCCTTGAACCACTTCTCCTTCTCCGCCCCCTTGCGCCAGTGCTCGGGCATCAGCCGCACCCAGTTCTCGGTCACCACGCGGGACTGGGTGGAGGTCGGCTCGGTGAAGGTGCGGCTCGGGCCGGTGAGGGTGGCCGTGCGGGAGCCGTCGGTGAAGGTGGCCAGGACCCGGCCGTCCTCGCTGCGCAGCACGCTGCGGTCCGGGTTCTTCAGCCGCTCCCAGGTCCGTTCCCCGGTGTCCTGGCCCACCCCCGCGTTCTTCAGGTTCGGGGTGTCCGTGACGGCGGCGACCGCGGGCACCTTCGCCTGCTCGTCGGCGCGCAGGGCGACGGTGAGGTACCCGCTGGCCCCGAGCAGGGCGAGGACCGTGGCCGCGTGCAGGACGGGCCGGGACTTGCGCTTGGTCGTGGCACTCATCGGATCTGTCAGCTCCCGGTCTGGGTCGGCGGGTGGTCGCGTGCGACGTGGCTCTTAGGACGTGGGCATGAAACCGAGCAGGATTCCGGCGGTCAGGACGACGTACGTCATGAGCGTCACGGAGCCGGTGGCGAGGATCGTGGCCCCCTTGGGCTGGCGCACGAGCTGGTAGGCGATGAGCCCCGGCACGATGAAGCCGAGGGTCTGGTTGGAGTACATGAGGGGGAACTCGCGCTGCAGGACGATGGTCAGCGTGCCCTGGAGCACCACGCCGATCAGGACGACGGCGGCGAACAGCCGCTTGCCGTAGAGGATCACGTGCCGCTGGACGAGCAGCGTGCAGACGTAGGTGAGAACGGTCACGCCGACCACCATGGACGCGTGCTGGAGGTCCTCCACCAGCGTCAGCGCCAGCCAGCCGGGGGTGATCATGCCACCGGGGGAGAGGTTGGTCGTCAGGTAGCAGACCAGCGAGAACAGCAGCCCGAGCGCGATGCCGATGGCGGCGATCTCGGGGGTGAGGACGGCGGGGATCAACGGGGTTCTCCTGGGCGGTGCCACGAATCGGGGTGCGGGCTGTGGTGGTGTGGCGCCTCGTCCTGGGCGCCCGGGTCGTGCGGCTGGTACGGGTGCTGCGGCTCGTGCTCCTGCGTGTGCGCCGCCGGCGGGAGCTGCGGGTGCCGCGGCTCGTGCGGGAACTGCGGCTCGTGCGGGTGCTGCGGCTCGTGCGGGTGCTGGGGCTCGTGGGGGAACCGCGGCTCGTGCGCGCCCTGCGCCTGGTACGGCTCCTGCGGTTCGTAACCGTGGTGTGCGGCCGGCCCTCCGTGCGCCGACGGGTCACCGTGCGGGTCCGGCAGGGGGTAGGGCTGGTAGCGCGCCTCGTAGGCCTCGGGGTAGGGCGCGTACGGGTCCAGGTACGGCGCGTACGGCTCGTGGTGGTGGGCGGGGCCGCCCCCGTGGGCCCCGTAGGGCGCGCCGTCGGCTTCCACGTTCCCGTGGTGCGCGTGCGCCGGGACGGCCACCCGCGGCTGCGGCGCCGTGTCGTCGACCGCGTGGCCCATCGGACCCGCCGCGCCCGCCGCGCCCGCCGCCGTGTCGTCCGCGGGGCCGGTCACGGCGTCGTCCGCCGTGTCGTCCGCCGGGAGTTCCGCGAGGTGTTCGAGGAGCACCTCGCCCTGCCCGTGGATGTTGCCGATGGCGACCAGCGACGCCTCCGGGCCCAGCTTCGCGAAGATCCCGGCCATGAGCTCCTCGGGGGACCGCCGGTCACCGCCGAGGTCGACGGCGCGCTCGCGCCACGCGGCGGGTATGGCGTCCAGCGCGCTCTTGGTGGGGTGCCCGATGAGGAACACCGAGTCCGGCTCCAGGTCGGGGATGATCTCGCCCATCTGCCCGTTGCGCTCCACCCGGTCCGGGCGGCAGTTGATGAGCACGTGCAGGGGCCGGCGGATCGCTCCGAGGTCCAGGAGCTGGTTGATGTTCATCAGCGTCGACTCGGGGTCGTTCGCGGCGAAGACGTTGGCGAACCGCAGCCGCTGGCCCTCGGGCGTGCGGTAGCGCTCCACGGAGAGCACACCCGGGTCCGGCGGCGCGTCGTACATGCCCTGCAGCGCCGTCTGCCGCTCCACGCCCAGCAGTTCGGCGACGGTCAGCGCGATCGCGACGTTCTCCTTGAAGGTGAACCAACTGAAGCCGCGCAGCTCCTCGTCGGTGACCGTCTCCGGGTCGGCGTAGACGAGCCGGCAGTTCCGGGCGTCGGCCTCTTCCTGGAGGATGGCGAAGCGCTCCTTCTCCGCCGTCACGCAGATCCCGTCCTCCGGCATCGACCGGGACAGCGAGCGCGCGACGTCGTCCAGGGTGGGGCCCATCTCCTCCAGGTGGTCCTCACGGACGTTGCACAGCACGCCGATCGTCGAGCGGATGAGCTTGCTCTGGTTGATCTCCTGGAGCGCGGGCATGACGGCCATGCACTCGATCACCAGCGCGTCCGGCTGGTAGGCGGCAGCCCGCCGCACGATGCCCACCTGTTCGACGACGTTGGCGATGCCGAACTTCCGGTAGACCGGCTCCTCGGTGGCGTCCGGGTGGATGAACCGCGCGGCGGTCCCCGTCGTCTTCGCGACGGTCACCAGGCTCCCGCCGCGCAGCGCGCCCGCGCACAGCCGGGTGATGGAGCTCTTGCCGCGGATGCCGTTGACCAGCACGCGGGACGGGATGAGCTCCAGGTTGGTGAAGTGGCGCCGCTGTTCGAGCACCCCGGCCACCAGCAGGATCGCGCAGGCGATCACCAGGACGGAATAGAGGAAGAGCACGGCCGATCAGTTCCCTCCGGCCGGGACGGCGTCCGCCCGGCGGTTTCGCTCGTGTAGCTGCTGCCGGAGCAGCTCCAGGCTGCGCGTGACGGCGCCCACCTCGTCGTGGTGGCGGGGGTAGAGGACCGTGCGGCGGTCGCCCTCGGCGAGCCGCTCGGCCTGCCGGGCCAGCTCCCGCAGCGGCCGGCCCACGATGATGTGCAGCCAGCCCAGGCAGGCCACGGTCGCGGTGAGCACGAGGAGCCCGGCCAGCACGGTGCGGTTCTCCAGCTTGTACTCGGGGATGGCCAGCACGTCCGCCGGCTGCCAGCTCACCACCGTCCACCCGAGGTCACCGGCGGCGCCGCCGCCGACGAACGGGGCCGCGGCGGCGATCTGCGAGCCGGAGCCGTCCCGGTACAGCACGCCGCTGGGCCGCGGGCTCATGCCCACCTGCTGCGCCGTGCCCTCCACCAGCGCGTCCAGCCGCTCCGTCGGCAGCGACTCGAAGGCCAGGTAGCCGGTGTTGCCGCCGACGACGCGGCGCTCGGCGTCCACCACCCGGATCTCACCGAGCCCGGGGCGCTTGAGCAGCGAGTTGAGGAAGTCGACGCGGAACTCGCCGACGACCGCGGCCCCCTCGCGGCCGGGGATCTCGGCGTAGCCGACGATGACCGGTTCCTTCCCGCTGTCGTTGAGCACCGTGACCGGCGTGGTGCCCGGCCCCTCGCCCGCCGGGTGCCGGGGCGCGTCGCCGGCTTCGGCCAGCACCGTCCCGTCGGCGCCCAGGACGTACAGGGAGGCGTAGCGCAGGTGTTCGGTGGCCGTGCGCTCCAGCACCGTCGTCATGTCCTCGCGCGAGGTCTCGTCGCCGATGAGGGTGGCCACGGAGATGAGGTCGGCGTGGCCCTCGTTGAACGCCCGGCGCACCCGGTCGGTGAGGGTGTCGGTCCGCTCCCGCTGGTCGTCGACGAGCTGCTGGGGGATGACGGCGGTGGTGTCGGCCTGGTTGAGCAGCAGCGTGATGGGCGCGGCCCAGGCGGCGAGCAGGGCGCCGCAGGCGATGAGGACGCCGCGGGTGCCGACGCGGCGCAGCCGGCCGCGGGGGCGGCGCGGCGCGGGGGGCCGCTGCTCGCCGTCGTCCAGGAGCTGCTGGCGCAGCCGTTCCAGGGCCGCGCCGATGCGGGCGGCCTCCCCGTAGGTCGGCACGCGCACCGGCCGCCGCAGGTCCCCGCGCACCAGGCGGCGGCTCTCCAGGAACATGCGCAGGATCGGGCGCTGCACGGTGGACAGCAGGACGCCGACCGCCAGCGCGCCGATCAGCAGCAGCGCGCCGGCGGCGGCCAGCCCGGCCAGGGGCTCGGTGGTGCGGGTCGGGTCGATCCCGACGTTGACCATGGCCACCACGGTCAGGCCCAGGCTCGTCGCGGAGGTCCCCTCGCCGGGCTGCGGCGCCGCCAGGGCCGCGTACCCGGCCGCCGCCTGCTCGCCGCGGTAGGTGTCGCCCAGCAGGCTGCCGCTCACGCCGGGGAAGCCGCCGGAGCCGGGCTCCTTCGTGGTCAGCGGATGCCGCTCGGCCCGGGCCGACGCCTCCCGCGCGAACTCGGCGAGCTGCCGGTTCTGCTCCTTGACCTGCTCGCGCTGCAGGTCGGTGAGCACCTGTTCGGGCTCGGGGATGCCGTCGCTGCTGAGCACCTCGCCGGTGGAGTCGATGACGGCGATGGAACGGAACTGGCCCAGGCTGATGCCGGGGAAGCGCAGGCTGCTGGAGGCGACGAGCAACTGCTGCGGCTCGCCGTCCCAGGACAGCAGGGCGAAGCTCAGCAGCCGCGTCTCGCCGTTGGCCAGCCGCACCATGCGCGGGCTGAGCCCGTTCTCCTCGGACAGCTTGCCGCGGTCGATGACCGTCAGCGGCAGGTTCTCGCCCCGCGCGGCCAGCAGCTTGCCGGAGCGGATCTCGATGATCGCCGTGCCGCGCCACTTCTGGTAGACACTGCCGATCTTGTCCAGCACGGCGTCGGGCGCCGCCGGCTCGGCGGAGGAGCTGAACAGGGCGGCGGCGCGGGTGAGGTCCGTGACGCTCTCGTCCAGCGAGGCCCGCAGCGCGATGGCGCCGTCCTCGGCGAAGTGCTGCTGCGAGGTGAGGACGGCGTCGGACATCTTCCCCTGGGAGACGCTGCCCAGGGACAGTGCGGTCACCGCGACGAGCGAGAGGAGCAGCGCCGACAACGCGGCGATGGGCGGTCGGATACCGCCCAGCAACGACATGTCGGCCCGCCGGCGGGCCTTCTGTCGTCGCCTCGACTGCGAAGCGGCCACCAGGGCGCTCCTCTCCTGCTCAGATGTGTGGACGTGCGGGAATGCCCCGGGGCGGGGCGTGCCGCGTGGGCTCCGCTGCCTAGACGGCGCTGGGCGTCGAATGGTTGTGCCCCGCACGAGTAACAGTTCGGACACGACGAGGCGTCAAAGGGTTTGAGCAGCCCCTGGCGGGGCCACGCCCGCGAGCCGCCGTGGGGCCGCGCCTCATCCGGCGGGCAGCTCCTTCAGCGGTCCCAGCCCGTCGCGCGCGGCGCCGCGGTTGAGCATCGTGCCCAGGGTGCGCTCGTAGGCCAGCAGGTAACGGGCACGCTGCTCGGCCGTCAGCCCCTCACCGTCGGCGAGCTGGTCGACGACGTCCACGAGCCGGTGGTCGGTGGGGCCCGGCGGCAGCTCCGCCGCCTCGTCACCGGCCAGCCCGGCCGCGCCCGCCTCCGGGTCCGGCGGGATGTCCACCAGAGTGGGCACGTAGCGGGCCTCGACGGCCCAGCCGTCACCCGCGCGGGTGAACTCGAACCAGCCGATGGCACCCTCCTCGGTCAGCCCGGTGGGCACGTCGTGCCGCGCGAGCTGGTTCCCCAGCCCGTAGGCGATCCACGTGCCGTCCACCTTCTCCATCGGCTGCACGACGTGCGCGTGGTGGCCGATGACCAGGTCGATGCCGGTGTCCTGCGCGATGCGCCGCCCGAGCTTGAGCTGCGACCTGCTCGGACCCGGCTGGTGCTCGCGCCCCCAGTGGATGCTGAGCAGCACCACCTCGGCACCGGCCGCGCGCGCGGCCTCCTCGGCCGCCGCGATCGCGTCGAACGACGTCTCGTTGGCCAGCCACGGCTGGTCCTCCGGCACCTCGCGACCGTTGAACCCGAAGGCGAACGAGAGCTGCGCCACCTGCACGCCGTTGACGTCCATGACGAGCGGGGTGTCCGCCTCCTCCTGGTCACGGGCGGACCCGGTGTGCCGCACCCCCGCCTCGTCCAGCACGTCCAGCGTGCGGTGCACGCCTTCCGGGCCGTGGTCGAGCGTGTGGTTGGAGGCCGTCGAGCAGGTGTCGTAGCCGATGTCCTTGATCGTGGTGGCGACCTGCGGCGGCACGAGGAAGTCCGGATAGGTCTGGAAGGGGCCGGACGGCTCGCCCAGGACCGGCTCCAGGTGGCAGATGCCGAGGTCGGCCTCGCTGATGACGGGCTCGATGCCTGCCATGATCTCGGAGAAGTCGTATCCCTGGCCGCCGGCGTCCTGGTGGGCCTGCTCGACGAGCTGGGTGTGGAGGAGGATGTCCCCGCCCGCCGCGACGGTGAACGTCGGCTCCGCCTCCCCGCTCGCGCCCGCCTCGTCGGAGCCGACGAGGCCGCAGCCGGCGACGGGAACCGCCAGCAGGGCGCAGGCGGCGGCACGGGCGAGTCGGGTGGCACGGGTACTTCTGTTCACCGGGGTATCTTCCTACGAACATGAGTGCGCCCCGGACAGCGAAGGTAACGATCCCGACAACAGCGCTGGTGGTGGCCGTCCTGGTGACCTTTGTGGCAACTCTCACAGGTTGCCAGTCCGGCACCGCGGACCGGGGGAGCGGGCCCGGCCGCAGCGCCGCGGGACCCCGCGCCGACCTCGCCGAGCGGGTCGGGGGCTTCACCTCCGGCATGACCGCGCGCGACGGCTACCGGGGGCCCGCCCGTGCGGAGCGGGACGCCGTGGCCGACGGCGTCGGCCACGTCCTCGACGGCGACCTCGACGGCGCGGCCCGCCGCCTGGCCGACGTCGACTTCACCGTCCGCACCTTCACCGACTCCGCCACCGGGCGCCGCACGGCCGAGGTGGCCGACGCGGCCGACGGGGGCGAGGCGACCCGGGGCTGGGGCCGGGTCTACGTGGACCTCGGCGCGGCCGTCCACTGGTCGGTACAGGTGCCCCACCCCGTGGCCGACGTGGCCACCGAGGACCTCGGCGTCGACGTCCTGCGGTCCCGGCCGGGCGGAGTCCTCGTCCTCGCCGGAACCCACCGCGACGCCGGCCGGGACGGCGAGGCCGACGCCGCACACCGGCGCGACACGGTCTTCCACGCCGTGTGCCGCGAACTCGTCCGGCGCGGCCTGCCCGGCGTGCAGCTCCACGGCTTCGCCGACGACTCCGTGCCGGGCGAGGACGCCGTGGTCTCCACCGGCCGGGGCGACGACGCCCTGCCCGACGCCCGCGCGCTCGCCGACGCCCTGCGCGAACGGGGCCTGGACGTCTGCCGCGCCTGGGCGAGCCGGTGCGAGCTGGAGGGGCGCACGAACCGGCAGGGGCGCACCGCGGCCGAGCACGGGGTGCCCTTCGTGCACCTGGAACTCAGCCGCGGCGTGCGCGACGACCCCGAGCGCGCCGGGCACGCCGTGGACGCCGTCGCCCGCATGCTGGCGCGCTGGGCCTGACCCGGGGTGCCGCGCCGGCGGGGTGGCTCACGTCGGACGCCCCGGGGCCGCGCCGGTGCGGCCGGGCGTCGGCGCCGCCGCTTCGGCCGGCGTCGGCGACGCTTCGGCCGGGTGTCGGCGCCGTCCCGGCGGGGTGGCTCACGTCGGACGGCACAGCACCGGGTTGCGCAGCTCCGCGCAGGGGCGGTGGCCGTGCGCGCGGATCACGTCGCGGCCGACCTCGTTCGTCAGGTAGCGCAGGAAGCTCGCCGCGGGCGAGTCCGCGGCCGGCTCGCCGTAGGTGTAGGCGTACTCCGTCTCCCAGAACGGGTACGCCCCGTGGTCGGCGTTCTCCAGCGTGGCCGCGTGGCCGTCGATGCGCACCGGCAGCACGCCCTCGTGTGCCTCCGCCGCCCCGGCCTCGCTGTAGCCCAGGGCGCCCGGCGTCCGCGCGACGGCGTCCAGCACCTCGCCCGTGGAGCCGCGAGCGCACCGGATGACGCCCCGCGGCGCCCCGGGCGCGGGCTCGCGGCAGTCGTCCGAGGTGTCGCCCGGCTCCCGGCGGCCCTGAAGGACCTGCTGCTCGAAGGTTCTGCGGGTGCCGGAGTCGGAGTACCGGCCCACCAGCCGCACCGGCACGTCCGCGCCCCCGAACTCCGACCAACTGCCCACCTCGCCGGCGTACAGCCGCCGTATCTGCTCCGGGGACAGGTCGCGCACGCCCGCGTCCTCGTTGACGACCAGCGTGAACAAGGAGAACGCGATGGGACGCGGCAGCAGCGCCGGGTGGCCCTCCCCCTTGGCCCCGTCGCTGAACGCCAGCATGGCCGGAGGCTTTCCCTCCGCCTCCCGGCCCGCGCTCTCCAGGGCGCGCAGGCCCTCGGTGCTGCCCCGCGTCCGCAGGGTGAAGGCGGCGCCCGGGCAGGTGCCCGCGTACGCCGCGGACGCGTCCTCCAGCACCGGCGAGAAGGCGGTGGAGCCGACGAGGGTGAGGCGCCCCTCCGCGCAGTCCAGCGGCGCCCCCTGCCCCTCGCGCCCGAGGGAGACGGCGAACTGGCCCAGGACGACGAGCACCAGGAAGCCCACCAGCGCCACGGCCTGCTTGGACGTGCCGGTCTGACTTCGCGTCTCCTGCACGCCGCCGTTGCCGACGCCGCCCTTGATCCCGCCGACGACCTCCGGCGCGCGGAACTCCCCGTCCGGCGGCACCGGCTCCTCCGGCAGCCGCTCCAGCACCGCCAGCACCTTGTAGTGCGCCGACCGGTTCAGCGGCACCTTCGGCAGCTCGATCACACCGTCCCGCACGCTGAGCCCCGACTCCGGACCGAAGGAGTGCCGCAGGAAGGCGTCACTCAGCTCCGTGACGACCATCCCGGCCACCCGGCGCCCCGGGAAGCGCACGCGGACCCCGACCTTGTCGTCGTCCAGCACCGCGTAGTCGCTGGTGTCGATGTGCGTGGCCCCGTTGTTCTCCACGCGCAGCAGCACGAAGGACGGGTCCACCAGCGACCGGCCGTCCGCCTGCCGCAGCTCCTGCAACGCGTCCGCGTACTGCGAGTGCACCTCGTCCGTCGCGGTGGTGTCCATCTGCACCCGGTAGCCGAGCCGCTTCCGCCCCACCACCACGAACTCGTACAGCGCGGCGAAGATCGGCACGACCACACCGAGCACCGCCAGCAGGACCTCCCACGGAAAACCCCCCACGACCGCCTCCCCCGTCAACGAGCAGTGGGAGGGCCAACCTAGGACCGAAACCACCGCCGGAGAACAGGCGTTGACAACCGGTCAGCAACTGTTCACCCCTCGGCCCCCGGCCGCTTCCGCCGGCTCCGACCACACCAGCGGCGCCCACCGGCTCCCGACCGCGCCCGGCGGTGGCCAGCGGCTCCCGGCCGGGCACAGCGCTGCTCACCGGCCCCCAGCCGTGCCCGCCGAATTCCCGCCCGTGCCGCCCGTGCCGCCCGTGCCGCCGCCGCTTCGCGGCGGGGGTGTTCGCGCCCGGCGGTGCTGCTCGCGCCCACCCGTGTCGCCCGCTCCCGCCCTCCTCCGGCCGTGCCCGCCGACTCGCGGCCGCACCGGCCTTCACGGCCGTTCCCGGCCGCCTCTGCCGGGCGTCGCCGGGGGTCCGCGCCGCGCACGGGAGGCCGCCGTCCGCGCCCCCGGCGGGGCGCGAACGGCGGCCTCAGGGGTGTGCACACGGCGTGCTCTCAGGGGGAGCCGATGGGAATCTGCAGGATCTGGCCGGGGAAGATGCGGTCGGGGTCCTCCACTTGGGGATTGGCCCGCACGATCCGCCGGTACCGGTCGGCGTCGCCGTAGTGGGTCCTGGCGAGGCCGGACAGGGTGTCGCCCTTCTCGACCTCGTGCTCGCGGTACCCGAGGTACCCCGGCACGATGCGCGGCCCGTAGATCGCCGGGACGGTCACCTTGTTGACCTCGCTGCCGTCCCGGGCGCTGCGCTCGAAGACCTGCACGAAGACCCGGTCCTGCCGGAGCTCCGCGTCCCCGAGGTCGACCTGGAGCTGGAACTGCGCGTGCTCGCCGGTTCCGCCTCCGACGTGGAACGTCCCGCTCACCTCGTCGTGGCCGTCCCCGATGCGGTAGTGGAGCACGGTCTCGAAGCCCCGGCCGACGCCGGCCACCTGCACCGGGTCACCGACCAGGTCGAAGGCCCGCGGTTGATAGATGCGGTTGGTCACGAGAACCTCCCGAGTCGCGTTCAAGCGGCCCTGCCCACCGTGCGCCCACCCCCCGCTCCGAGGCAAACCCCGCGCCACCCCCCACCGACGAGATCACGCCACACCCCGCCCGCCCTGCCCCGGCGAGGGGCCAGTGGCTCAGGAAACGAGCGCGGCGAACCACACTCCAAGCGCGACTCCGGCCACCAAGGAAAAGCAGTAACTGAGCGTGAACGCCAGCCAGTGCAGCATTCTGCGGCCCGGTCTGATGGGGCCCCTCGGAAGCGCTCTCAGGCGCCCTCTCCGCGGTCCCGGGACGCACCGTCAACCTGCGGAGCGACCTCTCTACGGCAGGGCGCCGCCCGAGGGCTGGGCCGCTTCGGCGTCGGCGATCCGCCCACGCAGCATGAGGTCCATCACCGCCAGGTACCGCTGCGTCCGCGGCCGGCCGAGCACGAAGGGGTTGACTCCGTCGGGCTGGTTCCGAAGCTGCTCGGCGCGTTGGAGACCGTAGTCGTTGGGGTGGTTGGACAGTTCCACGTCCACGTTCTCCTGCCGGGTCCGCTTTCGGAAGGAGCGGATGGACGCCAGGTAGGTGCGCAGTTCCGCGAGTTCGGTGGGCGGGTTCGTGCCGCCCCACAGCATGGCCGTGTGGCGTTCGTGGCCCGCCCGCACCGGGAGGATCAGCGAGACGGTGCCCGGGGTGTGGCCGGGGGTGCGGTGCAGTTGGATCGTCGTCCCGCCGAGCGAGAGCCGTTGCCCGTCCGCGATCTCCAGGTCGCGGACGGGGGCGTTGTCCGGCCGGGTCCGGGCGACGAGGTCCCAGTCGGCCGGCGTCATCAGGACCCGTGCTCCGTAGCGGTCGGCGAGGAACCGCGCGCCGCCGAAGTGGTCCGCGTGGCCGTGGGTGACGACGACGTACTTGATCATCTCCGGGTCGGCTCCCAGCGCGCGCAGCCCGGGGACGAGGATGCTCTCGGCCTCGGCCGGAGAGGTGAGCGCGTCGATGAGCACGATCCCGTCGTCCGTCAGCACCGCCATGGCGGAGACCCAGCCCGCGCTCAGGAAGGCCAGGTTGTCGAAGAGCTTCAGCGGCTCCGGCACGGACGGGCGGGGGAAGTCGATGTCCGGGGTCAGCGCCCTGACGAGGGCGAGGAGGACGGGGTCGCTCCCCGCCAGCCTGCGGGCACGGTGGTAGTAGTGCCGTGCTTCCGCGCCGACCGCCGCGGCCGGTGCGGTGAGCGCGACCGAACCGGCGCCGGCGGCGAGCCCGAGTGCGGCGAGTTGACCGAAGCGACGTCTGGACAGGCGGCCCGCTAAGCCGCCGTTTCCGGGTGAACGGGTCATGGTGAGTCTCCTCCGACGCGTGAGCCCAACGCGATCACGATAGGCGAAGGATCTTCCGGCCGCCCCGTCGGACCGGCTACCTCGGCCCGAGCGCAGCCCCGCCCCTGGCCTGGACTCCGTTCCCCCTCGACCGCCCGCCAGCCGCCGCCCCACGGGTGGCAGGCCGCTCACCGCGTTGGGCGGGCCCTGGTGGCCTGCCGTGACGCGTGCCAGGACGGTCGGCCCGCTGCCGAGGCCGACCCGGCCGTCTGCTACCGCGGGCTCGCCGCAGGAGACGGTTCCTGAGGGCCGTCCGACCGGCGGATGATCCGGCGTTCGCTCAGGCGGCCGGGCCCGCCTCGCGCGTCCGCAGCTTGTGGGCGAGCCGGCCGATCAGCACGGCGTTGATCAGTCCGGACAGGGCCGTGCCGGCGGTGAAGAGCAGCGGGTTCAACCAGGCAAGGGACGGCCCCAGGTCGGGTGACGCCAGCAGGAAGGCGACGACGCTGAGCGGCGCCGTGGCCATCAGTGGCCAGATCCCGGCGAACCCCGGCTCGGGCGACAGGTACACGACGCTCAGGAAGAACCCCAGCGACGCCGCGACCACGGCGAGATACCCACGCGCGAGCCAGTTGTCCACCGCGGGCGCCAACTGGGCCCGAACCCTCCGCAGCCGGGGGTGGGCAGGACGCACGAGGCCCGGTCCCTGCTGCGCGGAACGGCGCGGGAGGGGTTCGCGCGCGCCACGCGACGCGGCGGGCGCGGACCGTGCGGTGAGCGCGCCGAGCACGGCGGCGTTCACCAGCGCGCACAGCAGGGTCCAGAGCACCGCCCAACCGGTGGCCAGCACTTCGACCGCCCCGCCGCCCTCCGTGCCAGGGCCGAAGGGGAGAAGCAGGCTCAGGAAGGAGAGGGGTGCCGTGAGTGTCAGGGGGTTCAGGAAGAGGAGGACAGGGCTGTCCGGGAAGACGAAGGAGGCCGGCACGGAGGCCACGACGACCGCCAGATAGCCCCGGGCCAGCCGGCTCCCCGCGGCGAGCCCGAGAAGCCGGCGCAGGCGCGGCACGCGGCGGGGGCGGGACGTACTCGGCATCGCGGATTCCTTCACCTTGAGCCAGGTCGGTCGTCACACGATGAACCGTGCGGTGCGCCGCGGGCATGAGTACGGGTACTCATCCCGACGGGGAGCTCCAGGGCGCGCGCGAAGCCCCGACCCCGGTCTTCACGCGGAGGAAGCTCGCTCACCTGCGGCACGGCCGGTGCGGGACGACCGTCTCCGGACGGAAGGGGGGAGACGACGGCCACGGCGCGGCGCGCGCCGAAAGGCGTGGCGCGCGTGTGACGCCCCCACCGGAGCTCGCAACTGCCCGGAGAACGCGAGTTGTTGCACCACATCAGGGCGCTGGCGATGTCCGGGAAAGGCCCCACCCCGCTCCGAGCGCCGCGGAGCCCGCCCGGACGCGGGGGAGTTCCTGGCCCCCGGTGCGCCGTCGAGCGGCCGGTGCGGGGGCTCGGTCTGGGGAGCGCCGTCCACGGGCAGCGGCGCCGCGCCCCCGCCCCGGAGTCGGCCGCGCCGGGGTCGCCGGATGCCGTCGGCCGCGACTTCACCGCCGAGCGGCCGAACCCGCGTGCCATGGTTGCACCGTTGGTCACCGGTTGGCGCGAGGGGAACGGCAGTGCGGCTGTCGCGGGACATCACTGGGTGGGCGTTCATCGTGGAGGTGGACGGTGTCCGGCATGCCGGACTGGCGGTGGGACTGGTCGGCGTCAGCCCGTTCACCGCCGGCGGCGGGGCCGGAGGCAGCCTGTTCACCCGGGCGAACGGCTGGTGGGGCCTTCCGGCGCTCCGCTCGCTGAACGAGCTGCCGTTCGACCACCCTGTCGATCACCGGTGGTGTGTCACGCGGGACGACGGAGGCGTGCTGTCCGTCCTCAGCCCGGACGGTGCGTACTTCGCGCACGACCTCCGCCTGGACGAGCCGCCGGGCTGGCGGGGGGCGGCGACCGCCTCGGGCTCGGTCATGCTGGTCGTCTCGCACGTGCTGCCCGCCGTGGACGACCCGGTCGGCGCGCTCGACGTCGAGACGCGGGAGGGGATGGTGTGCGCGGGCCCCGTGCGCTTCGGCGGGCCGGACCACGCACCGCGTGACGAGGCCGACGGCGCGCCGACGGTCAGGTACCTCGTCGACCCGGTCGGCACGCTGATGGAGCTGGCACTTCACGCGTGCGACCGGATCCTGTCGTTGCCCCAGGCGAAGCGACGGGCGCGCGAGCTGGAGAGGACGCGGCAAGCCCTGACGGAACACGCGGAGCACGCGCTGTCCGCCCGGGCGATGGTGGAACTGCTGTTCCGGGACGAGTTCCTCGACCACCGCGGACTGGTCGAGCTCATGTACGTCTACTGGCGGCTGGTCGCCGAGGTCGCCGACGCCTGCGGGGCGGAGGCCGCCTGGCGGGACGCGGCGCTCCGCACCGTCGAGTCGGCCGTCCACCTGGTGGCGGACCGGTGCGACCGCGCGGTGTTCGAGGAAGCCGACGCGGTGGTGTCACGGCTGATCAACACGGTGAGCGATCCCGCCGAGTCGGGCGCCGCGTTGCTGGCCGCCGCCCGGTTGCGCACGGCCACCCGGGGAGCGGAGGACTTCGCCGCCGACCACTACGCCCGCGGGGGCCGTACCGTCTGGTCCGCTCGGCTGGACGCGGACCTGTACCGGACGTGGTTCACCGACGAGGAGCCCTTCCAGGCCGAGTCCCACCGGCTGGTGGCGGAGGCGGGACGCCTGGTGGTGCGCGCGCTGGAGCTGGACGGCGGGACGCGCAGGCCCCGGCTGCTGGCGTCGTTGGCGCAGATCCTCGCGGACGAGCGGGGAGTCCACCGGGAGTCCGCCGACGCCGCGCTGTCGGCGTGGCTCGACTCGTCCGCCGCCGACGATCCGGATGTCGCCCTGTTCCTGCTCAGGGTGGTGGAGGGGGTTCCCCCTGACCTGGCCGACGGGTTGCCCAGGGCGGTGTTCGGGTCGCCCCTGGCCGACTTCGTCGCCGCCCACGGCCGCGACGTGACCGCGAAGGTGATCAGCCAGGGCGTCAACCTGGCCCGGGAACGCGCCGACCGGCCGCTGCTGCGCACCGTGCTGAACTGGGCGGAGCAGCTCGGCGTCCACTGGGGCCCCGCCCACCGCAGGCAGTTGACCGAGGCGCGGCTCCACGTGCTGCCCGACGACCCCACCGACTGCCCGGGGCCCGGCCATCCGCTCGCGGCGCCGTTCCCGCGGTCCTGGACGCCGGCGCAGCGGTCGGCGGCGCTGCTGCACACGGCCGCCCACGCCCGCGACCTGCGGCAGCCGGCGCTCGGGCTGACCCTTCTGAGGCAGGCGGGCGACGTGCGCAGCGAAGCGGCCAGGCTGCTGACGGCGGACCTGTACCACCAGTCGGCGCAGGCGGGCGAGCCGGTCTCCAGCCCCGTCCCGTTCCCGTGGGGTTACTACACGTACGCGGCACTCGGTTACGCCTCGCTCGGCTTCGAGGAACTGGCGCGCGCGAGCCTGGTGCCGTTCGCGCGGCGGGTGGGCGACCTCCGTGGCGAGGAACTCGAGGCGGCGCTGTCCGCGGTCATCGTGGACGTGCCGAACTTCGACACGAGCCGCACGCCCGAACTCGGCCGCGTCCTGCGCGACCTCGTGCACGCGGCGATCTGGCGGCTCACCGCGGAATCCGAGACCCTGCCGCTGGGACTGATGCTCGGTCTGCACCAGGCGGGCAAGGGGCCGGAGCTGGGCGCGTGGTGGCGGATCGACGGCCCGCTCGCGCTGCCCGCGCACATCCAGCACTTCCTCGGCAAACTGCGCGACCTGGAGGAGCCCGCCGCCTCCCCCGGCGCGGCGCCGCACCTGCTGAACGCGCTGGACGCCGACCGCCGCCCCGGCGGCCACGACGCTGAGCAGATCGCCCGGAACCTGCGGTGGCGCGTCTCGTCGCTCATCGACGACGAGCTGAGGCGCCGCTCGGCACCGCTCATCGACGACCAGCGGCTCTGGGCGAAGACGCACGAGCTGCTGGACGAGCGGACCGTACTGCTGACCTGGTTCCTGCCCGCCGCTGTGAGCGGCGCGGCCGTGCTCCTCGCGGTCACCAGGCAGGGCCGGGAGCTCTTCGTGCACCTGGGCGACGGCGCGGACGGGAACGACGACCGGCACCCGGTGGCGGACCGGGTCGAGGCGATCCGGACGGAGGTCGAACGTGACCCGCTCTTCGGCGACGTGACGCCGGAAGGCGGCCGACTGCTGCGGCAACCGGGCGACGTGGCCCTCGGCGGCGGCGAACCGTGGGACAGGTGGCGGGCCCAGGGCAAGGACCGGGTCCTGGCCTGGCCGCACGGCGCGCTGCACTACCTGCCGCTACCGCTGTGCCGCACCGGGGACCGGATGATCGCCGACGACTGGACGGTCGTCACCATCGCCGGCCTCGAAGCCCTCACGCCCGCCGCGGGCCCCGCCCGGCCGCGCCGCACCGCGGTGCTGGCCTCCGCCCACGGCGGCGTGCCCTACGGGCTGAACGCCGAACCGGCGCTGGAGGAGCACGCGCGGACGGTCGCCGCCGCGGTCGGCGGGGACGCCGTCACCGGGCCCGCGGCCACGCGTGAACGGTTGCTCGCCGAACTGGCCACGGCGGACGTGGTCCACATCGCCGTACACGGGACGCTGGACCAGGACGCGCCGTGGATGCACTGCCTCTACCTCACCCCGGACCGGGACGACGACGGCCGGGTCTTCGCCTACGACTTCCTGGAGGCCGACCTGCGCGGTGTCCGCCTGGTCACCCTCGCCGCGTGCGAGTCCGCGCTGGGCCGGTTCGACCGCGCGGACAACGTCCGGGGCATCCCGTCGGCACTGATCACCGCCGGTGCGCAGGCCGTCGTCGGGTGCCTGTGGCCCGTGCGCCCGGAGCCGACCACGTACTTCTACCACCACATGCACCATCGGATCGCGCACGGCACAGACCCCGAGCGCGCCTACCGCGAGGCCCAACTCGCCACCCGTGCCCGGCATCCCCGTTACCGTGACTGGGGAGCGTTCACCTACCTGCGTGGACGGGGTGGTCGGAGCAAGGGAGCCGTGGCATGAGCGAGGTCCGGTCGCACGAGGTCGATCTCGTGCCGGAGCACACGCTCGGCAGCCCGGCCGACGACGAGCCGCTGCGCGGCAGGCTCACGTTCGGCTGGGACGTGCTGCCCGCCGACCACGAGGGCGTGCCCGCTCAGTGGGCGGCCTACGTCAAGGCAATGCCCGACCGTGAGTTCCGGCAACTGGTGATGGTGTGCTCGTTCCGGCCGGAGACACCGGCCGGCAAAGGCGCGTTCCGCCACGCCTCCCTGGGAGTGGCGCTGTCCACACCGGACGGCCGGGCACGCCCCGTCGCGCGGCTGATCGACCCCGGCGAACGCACCCGTCCGGTCGTCGGCTCCGGCATGGGCATGAGCTTCACGGTCAACGCGGGCCTGCTGGACGTGGGCGTGGAGAGGCCGCCGGGTGCGGGCGCGGAGCGGCGCGAGTGGATCGTGCGCGGCCACGGCGCGTCCCAGCCGGACCCGCAGTGGGAGTTCCGCCGGGTCAAGGGCTTCCCGCTGGTCGGCGACCACCCCGTGGCCGCACTCGTGGAACTCGTCCCCGACCGGCTGAACGCGGCGGAGGTGCTGGTGGCGGCAGAGCTGGAGCACCGCACCTGGGGCATCCGCCGCTACCGAGCCCACCTCGCCCCCTCCCCCCACGCCATCGTCCTCGCCGGCTGACCCGCCGCCATCCCTGACAGCCGTCCCCGCCCAAGAACCGGTCAGACCAGTTCAGCAGCCCGGAAGTGGAGCGCTGGCACGAGCTCGGGGTGGTCTCCCCGTGAGGCCGACTGCAGTAGCTCGGTGACGACGATGATCCGGGCGATGCGTCCGCCATCTCGAGCATGGGGAAGGTGTCGCGGACGCGGTTCGCGAAGGCGGGGACGAGTAGGGAGCACGTCACGAGCATGGCGGCGTCGTAGCCGACAGGTGCGATTCCGAAGCCCTCCCAATCGAGCAGACAGGGGGTGGTGATCGTGAGGTTGGCCGTGTGCAGGTCTCCGTAAGCCGTCGCTCAGTCCGTGATTTTCGGGGCAGGCATGCCGAGAAAGCGCGGGACGCTGCGGTCCACCCACACCTGTCGTACGGCCACGCGGTCTGTGGGGACGGGTGCTCACGTAGTCGAGGTCGGTACGGGGGAGTGCCACCAGGTGGTCGGCAGGTCTGAACCCGTGCGCAGGACGGGGCTGTGGGAGCAGATTGGCTCGGCGATGTACTCGTGCAGCTAGGCCTGGTAGGCGTAGCCGTCGCTGCTGGACTCCGCGGTGCCGTGGAGCAGGGGCTTGTGGACGCGTCTGTCGAAGAGCGCGGCGGCCTGGCGGTTTCCCTTCCAGATCCTTCCCGCTGCTCTCCTGTGGCGTGGATAGCAGACGCAGCCAGCAGACGCCTCGGTTCGGGTGCTCGACACGGCTGCTGAGGGTGCGACCGTGCCAGCCCCAGATCTCGGGACCGGCAATTGCGACGCCCAGCGTCTCGGCGGACCGCGCGAAGACCCGGCGCATGCGATGTTGGTCCGTAGGGTCAGCCGGCGGCGAGTACATCCAGCACCCCTCGCAGTGGAGGGACAGGGAGGTCCGGGTTCCGCAGGGCGGCTTGGGCTTCGGCCCAGTGTTTCGGGGGTGGAGACGGAGAGCAGAATCCGCGTCACCCCAGGGCAGGTGCCGCCGCCAGCAGGCATGCCTGGACGGCGGTGAGGTCCGGGTTCAGCAGGGCGGTGAGTTCGCGGGTGGCAAGGTGCGGCAGGTCGCTGCCGAACAGGGGTGCCGAGGCGTACACCTGCCACCCGAGGTCGGCCACCTGGGGGATGGGTCCCTCTCCGTCCAGGGCCCGGGCGAAGGCGGTGAAGGTGTCGCGGAGGGCTTCGTACGGGCCACCGATGGTGCGCTCGGGGTTGTGGGCGAAGACGAGGTCCAGGCGGTCGCGGCCGAGTTCGGTGCGGTTGCGGGCACATTGCCAGTGGACGTACGGGCTGCTCAGGCAGTGCCCGTGCTCCGCGTCATCGCTGGTGATGGCTCCCTCCGATACAGCATCCTTGGCGGATTGACCGGTCAGAAATCTGACCTTGGTGGAGACCTGAAGAGGATGCTGGGCGAGAACGGGCGCAAGCAGCGGCTGCGCCCGTCCGCCGAGGTAGTTGGGCGCGGTGTCAACCCACGCGGTGGTGGGGTCGGTGGCCGCCTTCACCTGTACTCCCTGGGCAGCCTGCCATACCGCAGCCTCGGCGGGATGCTCGGTAAGTTTGGCGGGATTCTGATAGCCAGCGTGGGTAGCGTCGGCGTCGACCGAAGAGCAAGGCGCCTGTGAGGCGCACGATGCTGGGGGAAAGTATGAAGAAGTTCGCTACGCTCGCTGTCTCCGGTCTGCTGATCCTTGCGGCTCCGGCCACGGCGATAGCCGAAGACGGTGGGCAGGTGCCGCCGCAGTCGCAGGCGACCGAGGGTTTAGCCCGTGGGGACGCGGCCTATGGTGCTGACACTGATGGCGTCGGGACGCTGGCCTACCCCAAGGGGTGCGGCATTCAGGTCAATTTCCCGCACGCCAGCAACTCTTACGAGCACGAGATACACACCCGGATCGTCAGCGCCTGTGACGTGCTGCCGCTGGCCTCCAATACCGTGTCCGGTAAAACCTACCGGTCCCGCTGGTACGGGTGGCAGCAGGTGGCCACCCTGCCGGCGAAGACCAAGACGGCCGGGAACGTGCAGGAGTACCGGCGCACCGTGGTGGCCAACTGCAGCGAAGGCAACTGGTACCGCTACCGCACCGAGGGATTCGGCACTATCAGCACCGGTGTGCAGAGCTACTCTGCCGCCGCCTACGAGCAGAACGACGATGAGATTGTGTGCCGCTGACCGCCAGGCCCGGTACCTGCTTGTCGTAGCAGCTCTGGCCGCAGCAACTAGCTGCGGCCAGAGTCTCGCACCGGAGCCCGTGCCCGCTCCTTCTGCGTCGGCGTCGCCGCGCGACCAGACGGACACCGCGCCGTGGAGGGCTGCCGAGGACCGCTACATTCCCCAGGCCGCGCCTACGGCAAAAGTTGCAGATGCCACGCTCGAGCCATTCCACGAAAGCTGGCCGCGCCAAGACCCCACGTCGCCACCGAGAATAATGACGTGGCCGGGGGCGGATGAGCGCGGCGGCATCGAAGTGAAAGGAGCCAGCATCCCGTTGCGTGTTGTCCACCTCGTCTACGACAGCGTTGACGACCAAGGCATACCTGACGTCACCACGGCCACAGAACAACGCTGCCATGAACACCGCGCCGCGCCCCTCCCCCATAGTCCGGAAACCTGTGCCTTCGCACCCGCTGGCCGGTCCACGGTCATCGAGCTGCCGCAAAAGGCGTGTGGTGCATACCACATCATCCAAGTCTCCTGGGTCGACACCTCCACCACCCTGACACCAGAGGATGAGCTCAGGGAAGCGTCCGCCTCCTATGGTTGGCGGTCACCGAACCACTGCAAATGAAGTAGGTAACGTCATGACCGACCCCACGACGGTGCTAGGTAGGCTCTGCCACGGCCTGATCGACCCTGCCGGCGGCCACTTCATCGGCGAAGCAGAACGCGCGGTCCCCTCCGTGGACCCCGAGGGTGAGCCACGTGGTTACAGCGACTACGAGCCCGACTCCTCTAAGCGTCCCGGCACTCTCCTCCACTCCCGTGTGGAGCTGCAGATCACCGAAAGCTGCGAGTGGATGGTCAGGCGCGACGACGGAGGACAGATCAGCCGCCAGGGCCCGGACCTCTACCTCGACCTAGCCGGTCGTCAGCAGCACCAGCGGCTGGACACCGGCCGACCGGAAGACGACGCTCACTGGAGCTTCTGGACCGGCGAATGGATGGCAGAACTCCTCCTTCCGCACCGACTACTGGGCCTGATGAACCGCGTGAGCGCCTCCGCAGCCCCCGACAACGGCCACGTCGCCCTCCACGCCTATCCTGACCACCAGCGAGTGCCCTCCCCTTACAGCGGCGCTGCACAACCACACGTGGCGTCACTTGACCTCCTTGCAGCCCCCGAAGCGAGTCGCTTGCAGCATGTAACCGCTCACCATGCTGACGGACTGCGGGACCACTTCACCCTCCTCTCGCCCTTTGCCTGAAGCTGCACCAAGTCCCGCTCTATGCCGCCTTCGTGTTGGCGATCGTCATGGAGCTGGCTCCGGTGGTCGGACGTGGATCTCGACGGGCGGGCGTTGTACGTCCGGAAGCAGACTCAGTGGCGCTGTGGCGTGCTGTACGACGATGACCCGAAGAGCTGCCGCAGTCGTGCTGTACCGCTGCCCGCGCTGTGCATCGCTCCGTTGCGCTGGCATCGGATGCTCGGGCGAAGGCGGGGGAGGGGTGGCAGGAGTCCGATTGCGTGTTCACTACGCGGACCGGTCGACCAGTGAACGCAACGTCTTCGGTCCTTCACGCGGGTCGCCCAGAGTGCCGGTCTTCGGGTAGTCCAACTCCATGACGCCCGGCACGGCACGACCACGCTCCTCACGGCGGCCGGTGTCGCACCGGCCGTCGGGCGCGCATATGTCTCGCTGCACTCCCGCCGACCTCAGCCACGCTATCAGCTTGTCTCTTTTGCGGAAGCGACCTGGCAGTTCTCAAGATTGGAAGCGGGAGAAGACTCGCATATAATCCGTATTGGGGACTTCCGGAGTTTCCAACCCTGCTCTTTCATAGATCCCACCCTTGTAAAAGACGGGAGCTGAAACATCGGATACCTTGAGTAGACCTACGGTCAATCCTTGATAAAAATAATGTTTGCGTTTCGAGTCAGCATCTTTCGGAAGTTTTCTGCAAGCTCTGGATGAAGGTCGCGTTGGGCTTCGATGTGTCCGGTGGTGAGCCAGCGTTCTGCTCGGGTGCGGGCTGGTCCGTGCAGGGCCGGGACGATGGCTTGCAGGGCCGTGCGGATCCAGCGGATCGCCTGGGCGGGTGTGGTGGTGTCGAAGGCGGCCAGGCTGCGGAGTTCCCCGGAGAGGGGGCGCGGGTGCCCGACCACGCCCGGCGGCTCATCCGGGCCTGCTGGGACCTCGACGGCGTGTATCCGGACCGGAAGCTGTGGGCCTGGGTCCACATGCTCGGCTTCCGCGGCCACTTCTCTAGCAAGAGCCGCCGCATAACCACCGCAACCGCTGAGCTGCTGACCGTGCCGGAGGTCATGGCACGGCTCAAGCTCGGACGCTCCACTGTCTATTGATCAGAAACTCATGGGGTTCTCGTCCAGGGTGTAACGGACGGTGGGGCCGCCGAAGTAGCCGCGGACGATGTGCGGTTGTCGCTGGCGTCTGCGGAAGAACCGGCGGGTCTCGGGGGTGAGTTCGGCCTGGTTCCGGGCTCGGTGCTGCTTGGGCAGGCTGTGCTTGAGGTCGGCGTTGACCAGCTCGTCGGGGTTCAGCTCGGGCGAGTAGGCGGGGAGGAAGTGCAGTTCGACGTCGTCGGGGTGGGCGGCGAGCCAGTCGCGGACCTTCCTCGAGCGGTGGGAGGAGTGTCCGTCGACCACGAGGTGGACCTTGTGGTCGAAGTGGCCGGCGATCCGGTCCAGGAAGCGGCACATCACCTCGGCGGTGAAGCTCTCCGTGAAGACCATGAAGTGCATCCGGCCCTTGGTGCTGATCGCCGACATCGCGTTCACCGAGAACCGGTTCCCGCTCCGCGGCACCACGGGTGTCCTGCCCTTCTCGCCCCAGGTGCGGCCGGTGACCTGGTCGGAACGGATACCGACCTGGTCGGCGAACAGAACCTCGCCCCCGTCCTTCCTCGCCTTGGCACGGATCTTCGGCCAGATCTCCTCATGCCAGCGCCGGACGGCCTGCGGGTCCTGCTCGACGGCCCGCTTGTCCGGCCGCTGGAAGGACAGCCCCCACCGCTTGAGGTACTTGCCCACCCCGGGCTCGGTCAGCCCCACCCGGTACAGCTTCGCGATCAGCTCGCCCACCAGCCGTCGCCTCCACAGCTGCCCGCTCAGCCCCACGTCACAGGGCCGGTGATCAAGGATCGCCTGCCGCACGGCGGCCTGCTCGGCCTCGCCGAGCACCTGGTACACCCCAACCGGCTTGCCCCGTGGCCGCATGACCAGCGCCTCCCGGCCGCCGGCCAGCCACTTCGCCCACCAGCCGTCCACCGCCTTCAACGACACCCCGAAGAGCTCCGCCACGTCCTCACGGTCCCGCCCCGCCACCAACGCGGCCACCGCCCGCAGCCGCAGGGCCTCCTGCGCCGACGGCGACAGATGCCGCGCATCCACCACCAGATCGCTCACACACCACCAACGACCCAGAACCCGAACCGTTTCGGATCAATAGGACCTCACCCGCTCCCACCGGCTGACGTCCATCACCATCTGCCGCGCTCGCCGCATCCCGGCCGACTCGCTGCACGACTTCATCCGCGAGCAGATCGAGGAGGCAGCCTGATGGCCAGTCAGCGCAAGCGCAACCCCAACGGCGCCGGAAGCATCACCAAGTGCAAGGACGGCCGCTATCAGGCCGCCGTGTAAGAGCGTGTCCTATGTGGCGGTCGGCTCGTTGTGCCGGTCATGGGGAGTGCTCGGTGGGGATGGATCGTTCCGGACGGCTTGTGGGAGCTCGCGCAGCCGCTGCTGCCGCCAGCGAAGGTGCGGCCGCAGGGCGGAGGTACGCAGAACACCCCTGATGAGGCGGTGTTCGCCGCGATCGTCTACGTCCTGGTGAGCGGCTGCGCCTGGCGGGCGCTGCCGCCGTGCTTCGGGATCTCCAAGTCCACCGCCCACCGCCGCTTCCTGATCTGGTTCCGGGCCGGAGTGTGGGGCCGGCTGCACCAGGCGGTGCTCGACAAACTCGCCAACCACGGTCTGCTGGACCTCTCCCGCATCGTTCTCGACTCGGCCCACGTGCGGGCTAAAAGGGGGGCGAACACACAGGTCCGAGCCCCGTGGACCGGGGCAAGCCGGGTACCAGGATGCACATCCTGTCCGACCGGTCCGGACTGCCCCTCGTGGTCGGCATCTCAACTGGCAACACCCGCGACAGCCAGGGCCTGAAACCGATGCTGGCCGGCCTCCACACGAGACACGACCGGGACCGAGGCCGCGACTACACCTTCGGCAAGCTCCACGCCGACAAGGCCTACGACAACCCTGACCCGCGCCGATGGCTCCGCGGCAAACACATCGCGGCACGGATCGCCCACAAGGGCATCGAGTCCAGCGAACGGTTGTGGCACCACCGCTGGGTCATCGAGCGCACGATGGCCTGGTTGACCAGCTACCGCCGCCTGTCACCCCGCTACGAGCGCCATTCCCGCAACTACCTGGCCTTCCTCGGCCTGGCCGCAGCCCTCTGCTGCTACAAGCGACTGACCCGCCTCACCACATAGAACACGCTCTAAAACGTCGAAGGGCCAGCCCGGGGTGCCCCCTCTGAGCTGGCCCCTCTCCCTGTGCTCGCAGCAAAGTCACGGATCGCCCATTTCCTCCGATTCGCCCGCGATGACGGCACGAACATGGCAGCCTATGAGCGGCAACGAAAGGACCGGATATGCCCATTCTTTTCTTCGCCGCCGCTGGTGCCCTCTTTGTCGGCGGAACCGGTGGAGGGTGGTACATGTGGAAGCGTGGTCTGCAGGAAGCGGCCAAGCGGCTGCAGCATCAGGACGCCGAGGCCGCGAATCAGGCGCTTACAGATGCCATCGACCTTGCTGAACTGCGTAACAAGGCGCAAGAGGCAGGCTTGAACCCGGACGAGGTCGTTGCCGGATACGAGAAGTTGCGAAACTCACAGTTGTCTCTTGAGGATGTGCTCAAGAGGCTGAGGCGGGCTCCCCTCACGGGCTGAACATCTGCGACCTGCGGTACAGAGCCCGCATTCCGCGAGGGTCATGAGCGGCGGCCGCTCATGTGGCGATCCCGCTCACGGGGCTCAGCTTCTCGACCGCATGCTCCCCGACCCGTTAATGCGTACTGGCACGCTTGTGGCACGAACCCTGAAACGCTGAAGGGCAGCTCAAGACGAAACCCCTCCTGAGCTGGCCCTTCGGTCTGTGCCCCCGGCAGGATTCGAACCTGCGACACCCGCTTTAGGAGAGCGGTGCTCTATCCCCTGAGCTACGGAGGCGGGGAGGTACCGGCGCCAGTGTAGCGGGTGGGGTTGGGGGGTGGACGGTGTGTTGGGCGGCGGTGGCGAGGGTGCGGCGGGTGTGGTGGTGGGACGGGATCGGGGGGTGGGCGTGGAGGGTGACGGTGAGGTCCGCGGCGTGGGCGACGTGTCGTAGGGACGTGAGGAAGGCGGTGTCGCCCACGTAGGCGGGGGCGGTGGTGGGGTGGCCGTGCTGGCGGTAGGTGAGGGTGACCGGCTGGACGGGGGCGCCGGCGTCGATGGCCGCCTGGAAGGTGGCGCGGCGGAAGGTGCCCGCGGGGGCGGAGCAGCGCGTGGTGCCCTCGGGGAACAGGGCGATGTGCTGGCCGGAGCGCAGGGCGGCGGCCAGGGTGGCCACGGCGCGGGGGAGGTCGCGGAAGGCGGTGCGGTCGATGTAGAGGGTGCCGGCGCGGGTGGTGAGGGGGCCGACGAGCGGCCAGGTGGCGACCTCGCGCTTGGCGAGCAGGCGGACGGGGGCCGACGAGAGGAGGGCGAGGGCGTCGAGCCAGGAGACGTGGTTGGCGACGAGCAGGGTGCCCGGGGTCGTAGCCAGGGGGGCGCCGGTGCGGTGGAGGCGTACGCCGAGTGCGGCGAGGGTGGCGCGGGCGCGGGCGCCGAGCACGGCCGGGTCGGCCAGGCGGGCCCCGTCGAGGAGCGTGGCCCGGGTGACGACGCGGGCGAACGCGGCGCAGCGGAGGGCGGCCGTGGGACGGGGCACGGTGGGGCCGGGGACGACGCAGCGGGAGGTGCACGGGGAGGTGACGGTCCAGGCGCTCGGGGTGGGCGGGGTGAGCGGGACCGGGGTCGTGCGCGTCGCCGTGGTCACTGCGGGTCCCCGAGGAAGTAGCGGCGGTAGCGGTCGGACATGCGGTCCAGGGGGAGGAGGGTGAAGAAGTCGGCGGTGTGGAACTCCGGGTCGTGGGCGGGCGGGCCGCACAGCCAGGCGCCGACGCGCAGGTAGCCGCGCAGCAGCGGCGGCAGGTCGGCGTAGTGGGGGCGCTCGGCGGGCGGGTGCGCGGGGTGCCAGGGCCGGTGCGGGGTGACGCGCAGTTCGGGTGGGCAGGCGTGCTTGCCGTGCGCCAACTGCCACGCGGCGTCGGCCGCGCGCCCGCCGTCGGTCAGCGGCACCGAGGCGCACCCGGCGAGGTAGCGGTGCCCGGAGAGGAGGACGTACCGGGCCAGGGCCGACCACAGCAGGTCGATCACCGTGCCGGTGCGGTGCTCGGGGTGGACGCAGGAGCGGCCGGCCTCGACGAGCGCGGGACGCAGCGGGGCGAGTGCCGTGAGGTCGAACTCGGAGTCGGAGTACAGGCGGTCGGCGCGGCCGGGCGGCAGCAGGCGGTAGGTGCCGACGACGGCGCCGGTGGCGCGCTCGGTGACCAGCAGGTGGTCGGCGACCTCGTCGACCGCGTCGATGTCGTGCCCGGGCAGCGGCGTGTGCAGGCGGGCGCCCATCTCCTCGCCGAACACCTGGTGGCGCAGTCGCTGGGCGGCGCGGACCTGGTCGGTGGTGTGCGCGACCGAGACCTCGTAGTCGCCGGTGGTGTGCGTCCCGGCGGAGCGGGCATGTGCGGAGGTGGCGGGCATGGTGCGTCTCGCTTCCCGTTGCGGCCTGGGGCTGCCGGACGCGGCCGAGCGCGGGCGTCCTGGTGTCCCACCGTTCTCGGACGCCGGGCGGCGTGGCGAGGCGCGGGGTGTGGACATAGGGGTTCGCGGGCGGGGAACTGGGGATCGCGACGCGGCCCGTCCGACGGCGTTCACCGGGCGGTGGCCTGCCGTACGGGCGCCGTCCCGGAGCGGGCCGGGGCGGGCCGGCGCGGGAGGCGCGCGGCCCCGGGGCCGCGGGCGGGGCGGTTCCGCCTCGCCCGCGTGGGCCTGGCAACCGCCCGGGTCCGGGCGCCGGGGCGGTCGTCGCCGGGCTGTCCGGTCTGGGGCTGGTCGGCTCGGCTCCCAGGCCGGTCCGTCTCCGGGCTGGTGAGGCTCGGGCCGATCCGTTCCCGGATGGGTCGGGGATCGGGCTGGGGACCGCCCACCGGGGCCGTGGGGGCGCGGGGGTTCCGGGCGGGTACCGCTGCGTCGCAACCAGCGGGGGCGTGGGGCCGTCTATGGGGGGTGAAAGCGGTGCGAGCCCTCGCTCGGGTGGGCGGTGAAGTGTGATCACCGTCTCAGCGAGGCAGGCGGGTGGGTGGGTGGCCCGCGGCGGCCGGTGGGCTCGTTCCCCCGCTGTGACCTGGGGTTCTGACGCAGACCGCACAGTCGCCTGCCGCGGGTGTGGGTGGACAGGGTACTGCATGATCGACAACTGGGCGGGGCGCATTGGGAATTCTGTCCGGATTCGACTCGTTGAGACGTTCGGAAACGGTTACCCGGTCAGGGAGGACGGCGCTCCGGGCGTCATTCGCCAGGGGTCATCCGGTCCGCCACCGACCAGTAAGTGATCACACGCAAGGGAGAGCGCATGGCAACCCGTGCCGTCGCCCGTCGTCAGCCCGCCACCGAAGGCGCTGAGGCGGCAACCAGTGTGCGCGCAGGCGGCGACGTCGCCGACCGTGATCTGGTCGGCATGTACCTGGACGAGATCGCCCGCACCCCGCTGCTGGACGCGGCCAAGGAGGTCGAGCTGTCCCTGGACATCGAGGCCGGGGTCTACGCGCAGCGCATCCTCCAGGGGAGGGAGCGGCCCGTCGAGGGCGGCCCCGTGGCCGGGGCCAGCCGCGAGGAGCTGGAGGCGATCGTCATGGCGGGTGAACGCGCCAAGGACGTGTTCATCCGCTCCAACCTGCGCCTCGTGGTGGCCGTCGCCCGCCGCTACCCGCGCAGTGGCCTGCCCCTGCTGGACTTGATCCAGGAGGGCAACGCGGGCCTGGTGCGCGCGGTGGAGAAGTTCGACTACACCAAGGGCTTCAAGTTCTCGACGTACGCGACCTGGTGGATTCGCCAGGCCATCACGCGGTCCATAGCGGACCAGTCGCGCACGATCCGGCTGCCGGTCCACCTGGTGGAAGAACTCGGCCGCATCCGCCGGGTGCAGCGAGAGTTCGGTCGCGAGCTCGGGCGGGAGCCGGAGCCGGCCGAGATCGCCGCCGAGCTGGGTTCCAGCCCCGAGCGCGTCACCGACGTGCTCGACTGGGCGCGGGACCCGGTGAGTTTGAACATGTCCGTCGACGACGAGGGTGAGACGCAGTTCGGTGATCTCCTGGAGGACACCTCGGCGGTCTCCCCGGAGCAGTCGGTGCTCACGCTGCTGCGCAGCGAGGAGCTCGGTGACCTGATCGGGCGCCTCGACGACCGCACGGCGTCCATCATCCGCGCCCGCTACGGCATCGAGGACGGGCGCGAGCGGACGCTCACCGAGGTCGGCAAGCAGCACGGGCTGACTCGGGAGCGCATCCGGCAGATCGAGAAGCACGCGCTGCTGGAGCTCAAGCGCATGGCCCACGACACCGGGTTCGACGCCGTGGCCTGACGCGCGACCGGCGCTGTGCCGGGTCGGCGCGCAGCGCGGCGGCGGGTGCCCGCACCGGTGCGTTCACCAGGGCCTTCGGCGCCACGCGGGGCGCTGCGCACCGGCGGGGTGCTCGCCGCCCGGCTCCTCGGCCGACCGCCGCCGTAGCGGCGGCGGCTCCGCGGGCACGCTGGTCAGCGCGGGGGTGGGCGCCGGCGCTGAACGGAGCGCCGGTGGGCAGCCCCCGCGCACGGATGCCGTGACCCGGGCGGACGGCGCCGCGACGGCCTGCTGGGGCCGTGTGGCGTCAGCGGCCGTACAGATCGCGGTAGGCGGGGAACTCCCCGACCGGCGTGCTGACGGTCCCGGCCGCCAGCACCGCCTTCACCACGGCGCGGGTCACCGCGTCGGCCCCGGCGGCCAGGACGTCGTTCAGCCCCGGCAGCGCGACCGGCCGCGCGCCGGTGGCCAGGGCGAAGACGGTGTCGCCGTCGTGCATCAGGTGCACCGGGCGCACCGCGCGGGCGAGCCCGTCGTGCGCCGTCCCGGCGAGCTTCTGGGCCTGTGCCGGGCCCAACGCCGCGTCGGTGGCGACCACGGCGAGGGTGGTGTTGAGCGGCGGCACGCCCAGCGCCTCCCGCGCCCGGGCGATCCGCTCGCGCGCGACCGCGTGCCGCGCCGCGTCCGGCACCGCGACCCGCCCCATCGCCAGCTCGCCGTAGAGCGCGCCCGTGCCCGGGTCGAGTACCGAGCCGACGGCGTTCACCACGGCGAGCGCCGCGACGGTGACCCCGTCCGGCAGGACCGTGGCGGCCGTGCCCACACCGCCCTTCAGCCCTCCGGCCACCGCCCCGGTGCCCGCGCCGACGTTGCCCTCCCGCACCCGGTCGCCGTGCGCGTGCGCGGCCTCGGCGGCGGCCCGGCCGAGCGCGGCATCGGGACGTGCGTGCCAGTCACCGCCCCGGCCCAGGTCGAACACGCAGGCCGCCGGTACCACCGGCACCACCTGCGCCGGGTCCGGACCCACCGGCACGCCCCGGCCCCGCTCCTCCAGCCAACGCATCACGCCGGAGGCGGCGTCGAGCCCGAACGCGCTGCCCCCGGTGAGGACGACGGCGTCGATCCGCTCCACCAGGTTGCGCGGGTCCAGCGCGTCGGTCTCCCGGGTGCCCGGGCCGCCGCCGCGCACGTCCACCGCGGCGACCGCGCCACCGGGGGGCGCCAGCACGACCGTCGTCCCCGTCAGCCATCCGTCCCCGGCCCGCTGGGCGTGCCCGACCCGCATGCCGGGCACCGCGGCCAGCGTGTCCGTGGCGGACGCCGTGCCGCCGTGCGCCGTCTCCTGCCTGTCCTCAGCCACGGCCCATACTTACCAGGCGGCCAGGCCCGGGGGCGTGCTCGGTCGGCGTCCCGCGCACCGCCCGCAGGCCCGCACCGGGCGCGTACAGCGAACGTTGATCGGACGTTCATGGCCTCGCAGCAGGCTGCTACACATGTCGGTCGACCAACAGCACCTTTCCCTCAGCAGCCGCATCCCGCCCTCGCGCGCACCCCGACCGCGGCAGACGCGGGCGCCGGCCCCCGCCGCGGAGTACGTCCACACCCGGCTGCTCAAGCAGACCCGGCGCGCCGCCGCCACGCTGTCCCGGCTGGGCGTCCGGCCCGGTGAACGCGTCGGCGTGCTGCTGCCGATGTGCCCGGAGTCGGTGGTGACGACGATGGCGTGCGGCCGCATGGACGCCCTGCGCGTCACCCTGCCGTGGGACGGCTCGGCGCTGCTGCTCCGGGAAGCCGTGCAGCGCTCCGGCGCGGGGGTGCTGGTGGTCGCCGACACCGGGGTGCGCGCCGGGCGTCGGTATGCGGCCAAGCGGACACTGGACCGGGCGCTGGCCGACTGCCCGAACGTCCGCTCCGTGCTCGTCGTGCATCAGAGCGGCGGGCCGGTGCCGTGGACGCCGGGACGCGACCAGTGGTGGCACGAGGCGCTGGCTACCCTGAAGGCATGACCGCACCACAGCACACCCCCGCGCCCGCGCCCCGCGATCCGGCGGCCGCGCTGGTCTTCGACGACCCGTTGAGCGGCCGGGCCGGGGACGACACGGACCGGGGCTGGGGCGAGCGGCCCGCCATGACCGGGGACGCGGCGGCGGACCTGGCCCGGTTCCTGGACGATGTGCCCCCGCACCACCTGTGATGTCCGGCCCGGCGGGGCCGCGCCGGGCGTTCGGCGGCCACGGCGCGTCCGGTGAGACGTGCGCGACGTGCGAGACGTGCGCGCCGTGCGCCGGCTGCCGGGCGCACCCGGTCGGTGCCGGGACGGGCGCGCGGAGGCGCGGAACGGGGCCGAGCGGGCTGCCCGCCCGCAGGCCGCCGGGCCGCCCCCGATGGCTCAGCCCGGCTGCCCGCCGCCCTCGCGCCGGCCGCCCACGGCCGCCGCGGTCCGGGGTTCGGCTGCGGTGCGCTGCGCGATCAGGGTGTCCCGGATCTCGGTCAGCACGTCCAGCTCCGTCTTGGCCGGTGAGGTGTCGGCCAGCGGCTTGCGGGCGTCCATCCGGGCCTTGTACTTGGTCAGCGGCATGATCATCAGGAAGTAGACGACGGCCGCGGTGATCACGAAGGTGAGCGCGGCGCTGAGGACCGAGCCCCACTTGATCACGATGCCGATCGCTTCCCCCGTGGCCTCGTCCACCCCGCAGGGACCCTTCAGGCAGAACTGGTAGGCGTCCAGGTCCTTCGGGCCGATCGCACCCACGACGGGATTGATGATCCCCTCGACCACGGCGGTCACGATCTTGGTGAACGCGGCCCCGATGACGACGGCAACGGCCAGTTCGACCACGTTGCCCCGCATCAGGAACGCCTTGAATCCCGCCAGGACGCTCTGCTTCTCGCTCAAAGGACTGCCTTTCTCCGTCTGCCCGGGCCCACGGTCGGGGCAGCGGCGCGCAGGACACCGGACGACCCGGTTCCGTGACGCCGCCCCGGGCACGCTGCCCGAGCCCGGCACCGGCTGTCCAGTCGGAGCACCCCGTACGGTCGGGCCTGTGCGCAGGTGTGCGGGACGTGCGCGCGCGTGCCGTCGCCCCGCCGCTCACCACAGCGTCACCGCCAGCGGCGCGTGGGCGGCGGCTCCGGCGAGCCGCGCGGCCGTGCCGGGCGGCACCGACAGCACCACCAGGGCCCCCTGTTCGGCGCCCGGTGGCGGCGCGTCCTCGCCCTCGGCCGCCCGGCGCCCCGGAATCTGCGCCACGGTGGCCCGCCGGGCCAGGACGCGGGCCGGGCCGGGCTCGGCGGCCAGGCCGTCGTGCGGGGCGGCGGCCACCACGTCCACCCGGTCGCCCGGGCGCAGCAGGGCGGCGACCGCCCGGTCGGCGAGGCGCACCGGAGCCCGGACGCGCTCCGCCCCGGCAGCCCGGGGTGTGTCACCGCGCGCCGGCGGCCCGGTGTCCCGGGCCTCGCCGGGGCCGGTGCCGCCCCGCGGCTCCACGGCGGCCACCGAAGGCCCCGGCGGCCCCACCCAGCCCAGAGCTCCGAGAGCGAGCGCGGTGAGGGCGAGCGCCACGCCCGCGGCACGCCGGACCCGCCGCAGCGCACCGCGCGCCCGCTGGCGCAGGACGCCCCCGGGCCACACCGGGTCGAACTGCGGGACCGGCACCGGGGGCGGCACGGCCACCTCCGGCGGTGGTTGCCCCGTGGCGGCGTGGCGGGGCGGCGCCGGGGGAGGGGACGCACCCGGTGGCACGGGCTCCGCCGGGGCGCCGCTCGAAGGAGCGACGCCGAACAGCGGGCCGTCGTCACGTGGCCAGGCTGAAGGAGCGGACATCGACGCACCGCCTCACGGCTGGGGGAGCGGACCGCCCGGAGGCCCCGGGCGCACACCACGGTGCCGCGTTCCGCAAGATCCCGCTTGCGCCTGTGGACAACTCACGGGTTGTGGACAACACGGCGTCGGGCCACGCGGCCCGCGCGCCACCGGCCCGTGCGCCACCGGCCCGTGCGCCACCGGCCCGTGCGCCACGCGGCCCGTGCGCCACGCGGCCCGCCCGCCGCCGTCCCGTCGCCGTTCAGGGCAGGTCGATGCCCAGCTCCACGCCGTTCAGGGCGTCCGCGCAGTCGCAGGTCCGCTCGGTGGGCAGGGCCGCCACGGCGTCGAAGAGCACGTCGCGCAGCCGCGTCAGGTTCTGCCGGAACACCGCGAGCACCTCGGCGTGCGAGACGCCCTCGCCCGTCTCCGCGCCCGCGTCGAGGTCGGTGACGAGGGCGAGCGAGCTGTAGCAGAGCCCCAGTTCCCGGGCGAGCACGGCCTCCGGGTGGCCCGTCATGCCGACCACCGCCCAGCCCTGCGCCGCGTGCCACCGCGACTCCGCGCGGGTGGAGAACCGGGGCCCTTCCACCACGACCAGCGTGCCGCCGTCCACCGGTTCCCAGCCGCGTCCGCGCGCCGCGCCGAGCACCGCCTCGCGTCCCGTCTCGCAGTACGGGTCGGCGAAGGACACGTGCACCACCTTCGGACGGGCGCCGTCGGCCCGCTCCTCGCCGTCGAAGTAGGACTGGGCGCGCGCCTTCGTGCGGTCCACGAGCTGGTCGGGGACGACGAGCGTGCCGGGCCCGTACTTCTCCTGGAGCCCTCCGACGGCGCACGGCCCCAGCACGCGCCGCACGCCCGCGGCGCGCAGCGCCCACAGGTTGGCCCGGTAGTTGATCCGGTGCGGGGGCAGGTGGTGGTCGCGGCCGTGCCGGGGCAGGAACGCCACCCGGCGCCCGGCCAGCTCGCCCACGAACAGCGCGTCGCTGGGTTCCCCGTACGGCGTCGACACCCGTACCTCCTGGACGTCCTCCAGGAACGAGTAGAAGCCCGATCCGCCGATGACGCCGATCTCCGCCTGTGCCGCCAGTCCACTCATGCGCCACACCCTAGAACGGGCCGTCAGGAGGTGACCGGGCCGGGCGGCCCGGTTCCCGGGACGACCGGGCGGGAACCGCGTACCGTCCCACCGGGGCGCCGGGGCCAGGCCCCGTCACCGCCACGGGCAGGAGAGCCGACGCCACCACACCGGCGGGAGGGCCGGGCCCCCGGCCACCGGCGGACGCCGTGACCGCCCACAGCCCGCGGTCACGGGGAGAACCTGCGCCGGCCCACGGGCAGGCCGCACGAAGGCGTGCCGCCCTCGCGTCGGCCGGGACCGCCGCGTCCGGCGGGACACCGGAGGAGCCGGGCGGAACCGGATGAAGCCGGGCGGAACCGGTTAGAGTCGGACGAATCCGCCCCTCCCGGCTCGTCCACGACCTCCGCTGACGGCGGGCCCGAGCGCGCCGACACCCCGCACCCGAAGCCCCCACGACACCGTGCGCGCCCCGCCGGGCCGCTCACCCCCGCCGGGCCGCTCACCCCCGCCGCGCCGCCCGCCCAGCGCACCCCGCCCGCCCCGCACACAACCGGACGCGGTCCGCGCCCGGCCGGTGAGCCGGTGCGGACCGCGTCCGAACGTGGTGCGAGCCCAGGCGGTGCGGCCGTCAGGAGGCCGGGGCGGCGGCGGGCTTCGCGGAGTCGCTCTTGGCGCTGCCGCCGGAGCCGCCGCTCTTGCCCTCGCTCTTCGCGGAGCCGGACGAGCCGGACGAGTCGGAGGAGCCGCTCGTGCCCGACGAGGACGAGGGCGAGGAGGAGGACGACGAGCCGCCCGACGACGAGCCGCCACCGGCCGAGCTGCCGCCCGACGAGGAGCCGCGGCTGTCGTTGCGGTAGAAGCCGGAGCCCTTGAAGACGATGCCGACCGCGGAGAACACCTTCTTCAGACGGCCGTCGCAGCTCGGGCACTCCGTGAGGGAGTCGTCGGTGAACTTCTGCACCGCCTCGAGGCCCTCGCCGCACTCGGTGCACTGGTACTGGTAGGTCGGCACTTGCTCCTCCTGGCACTCGTCCTTGTGGAGTGCTAACGACGCTCCATGGTGCAGCATTCCCGCGCCTTAGTCCACTGCGGCAGGCACGCGGTGACCGGCGCCACGCGCCACCACGCGGCCCTCGGCGTCCGCCCGCGGGGCCAGCCGGCCGCGCAGCAGGCCGACGGCCAGCGCCGCCAGGGCCGTGCCGACGAGCGGGACGGTGAAGCCGGCGGCGGCTCCGAACGCGTCGGCGAGCTGCCCGGCGGAGGTCGCCGCGACGGCCTGTCCCAGCGCCACGGAGCCGGTCAGCCAGGTGAACGCCTCCGTTCGGGCGCCCGCGGGCACCAGCCGCTCCACCAGCGTGAACCCGGTGATCATCGCGGGTGCGACGGCGAGGCCCACGAGCAGGCCCACCGCGCCCAGCAGCGGCGCGTACCCGGCCGTGGCGGCGAACCACAGGGGGACCGTGACGAGGGCCAGCGCCGCGTAGGCGACCGGCAGCCGGCGGTGCGCGGCCGAGCGCCAGGCGATCACGCCGCACGCGACGCCGGCGAGCATGTTGCCGCCCGCGAAGACGCCGTAGAGCAGGCCGTTGGCGCCGGGGTGCCCGATGGCCTGGGTGAACGCCGTCAGCGACACCTGCATGCCGCCGAACACGGCGCCGATGCCCAGGAACGCCGGGATCAGCACGCGGACGCCCGGCACGGACAGGGCCGAGGCCCGGCGTCCGGTGGTGCCGGACAGGTCGCGGTGGGCGGGCGGCGCGGTGCGGGTCTGCGCGGCGAACAGCAGCCCGCCGAGCACGGTCAGCGCGGCCTCGGCGAGCAGTCCGGCGGCCGGGTGCACGCCGGTGCACAGGGCGGTGGCCAGCACGGGGCCGACGACGAAGGTGAACTCGTCGGTGACGGACTCGAAGGCGGCGGCCGTCGGCAGCAGGGGCCCGCCGTCCAGCCGGTGCGCCCAGCGCGCCCGCACCATCGGGCCGACCTGCGGCACCGTGGCACCGGCGGGGACGGCGGTCAGCAGCAGCGCCCACAGCGGCGCCCCGACCAGCGCGAGGGTGATGAGCGCGCCGACGGCGGCGGCGTGCAGCAGCGCGCCGGGGACCAGGACGGTGCGCTGCCCGAACCGGTCGGCCAGGCGTCCGGCCTGCGGGGCGCACAGGGCCATCGCGACGCCGGTGGCGGCCGACACGGCGCCGGCGGCACCGAACGAACCGGTGGTGTGCTGCACGAGGAGGACGATGCCGATCGTCAGCATCGCGAACGGCTGGCGGGCCAGGAAGCCGGGCAGCACGAAGGACCAGGCACCAGGAGTGCGGAAGAGCTGACGGTAGCCGGGCTGGGAGGCCACGGCCGGGCCTTTCTGCCGCCTGGTAGCACGCCGCGGCCCCTGGTTGCGGGCCGTGCGCACCGAGAACTGTCCACTCGCGCGCGACGCCGTCGGCATGCGGGCGTCGGATGCGCCTCGCGCCGTCCGGGGGCGCCAGTTCTGCGTCAGGCAGGGTTGGTTCCGGTTTGGGTACCTCGAGTGTAACGGGCGTCGGGACCCTGGCATTCCCAGGTCGGCGGGCCGCCACGCCTTCCACACCGCGAGCGCCGGCCCGCGGACTCCCGCGACCGCGCGCCGCATCCCCGCGCGCGCCCGCCCCGCGGCGGCCCCGTGAGCCCCGCGTCACCCTGAGCCCCGCGTCGCCCTGAGCCGTGGGTCGCCCGGCCCGCGCTCACCGGCTCGGCGCCGAACGGCCCGGCGGGCCGGAGGCGCCCGGTGGGACCGGGTGGGGCCAGCGTCCGAGCCAGCCGGCCAGCTTGCCGCCCCGGCCCACGGCCAGCAGCCGGTTCTCGGCCGCGTCCCGCACCGCGTCCGTCGCGACGACGAGCAGCTCGTCGCCGTGCATGAGGACGGTCGTCGGCGAGGGCACGAAGCTCTTGCCGGAGCGCACCACCAGCGTGACGGCCGAGCCCGGCGGCAGCCGCAGCTCGTTGACCTCGACGCCGTGCATGCGCGACGCCCTGGGGATGGCCACCGACAGCAGGTGCCCGCGCAGCCGCTCCAGGGGCGCCGACTCGATTTCCACGTCGGTCGTCCCGTCCGCCGGGCCGACCCGCAGCATCCGGCCGAGCCGGGGCAGCGTCGGCCCCTGCAGGAGGGTGTAGACGACGACGAGGACGAAGACGATGTTGAAGATGCGGTCGCTGGACTCGATGCCCGCCACCATGGGGATCGTCGCCAGCACGATCGGCACCGCGCCGCGCAGCCCGGCCCAGGACATCAGCACCTGTTCCCGCCAGGGCATGCGGAACGGCAGCAGGCAGACCACGACCGACAGCGGCCGCGCGACGGCGGTCAGGGCGAGGCCGATGAGGATCGCGGGCCAGAAGTCGTCCGCCAGTTCGCTCGGCGTGGCCAGCAGGCCCAGCAGCACGAACATGCCGATCTGCGCGATCCACGCCACCCCGTCGGCGAACCCGCGCACGGCGGGCCGGTGCGGCAGCTTGGCGTTGCCGAGGATCAGGCCGCAGATGTAGGTCGCGAGGAAGCCGCTGCCCTGGGCGAGCGCGCCGGTGGCGTAGGACAGGACGCACAGCGCGAGCACGGCGATCGGGTACAGGCCGGAGGAGGGCAGGGCCACGTGCCGCATCGCCAGCTCCCCGAGCTTGCCGACGAGGACGCCGGCCACCAGGCCCACCAGGAGCTGGAAGAGGATCTGGCCGATGAGCTGGTACCAGGGCATCGGGTCGGTGGCCAGCTCGGAGAAGGCGATGACGAGGATGACGACCGGGGCGTCGTTGAAGCCGGACTCCGCCTCCAGCATGCCGCTCAGCCGCCGGGGCAGCGGGATGGTGCGCAGCACCGAGAAGACCGCCGCCGCGTCGGTGGACGAGACGACGGCGCCGAGGATCAGCGAGAGCTGCCAGGGCAGCCCCACCAGGAAGTGCGCCGCCGCCGCGGTGACCAGCACGCTGATGCCGACGCCGACCGTCGCGAGCACCGCCGCCCCGGGCATGACGGGCCGGATGTCGCGCCATCTCGTGGCGAGCCCGCCTTCGGCGAGGATCATCACGAGCGCGGCATAGCCGAGCACCTGCATCAATTCGGGGTCGTTGAACTCCACGCCCAGGCCGTCCTGGCCCATGGCCACGCCGATGCCCAGGTAGATCAGCAGGGTCGGGAGCCCGCTGCGGGTGGAGATCCGCACGGCCGCGACGGCCACGAGGAGCACCAGGGCGCACACGAGCAGGAGTTCGTTGAGGCGGTCGACAGTCAGGGGCCGGTCCTTCCTCTCGGGGGCGCGTCGTCGCACCGGGGACATGCGGTCGGCTTCCACCGGGCACGCGGTCGCGCAAGCCCACCCGGGCGCTAAGAATCCGTAAATAATCGTTGCCTAGTCTAACAACCAGCCCCGGGAGCGGTCCGGCGCACTCGTAACCTCCGCTCCCCGGGAACGGCTCGCATCCCCGGTCGCCCGCGCGGGGGCCCCGGCGCGCCACCGGCCCCGCGCGCCCGCCCACGCCCGGCTCCGGCGCTGAAGACCCCGCGCCACCACCCCGGCCCGCGCGTCACGGCCCCGGCCCCGCGCCACGGCCCCGGCCCCCGCCTCCGCGCCACCGCCACCGCCGCCGTCCCCGGGTCCGGGCCCTCGTCCCCGCGTCGCCGTCTCCCCGCGGCCGCCCCGCGCCACGATCCCGCGCGCCGTGGAACCGCGGGCTCCGGCTCAGTCGTGACTCCCCGTATGGGCCGCCGAGGCCGCCGCCTAGAGTTGCCCCAGCGCGGTTCCCCGCCATCCCCGGCCGTACGTCCCACCCCGCGAAGGACAGCGATGCCCGCAAAGAAACGCTCCCGGCGCAACCGCGTGGTTGTGATCACTCTGGTGCTGCTGGTGCTCGGGGGCCTGGTCGGCGGCGCCTTCTGGACGGTCGGCACCGTGCGGGACTCCTTCCCGCAGACGACGGGTTCAGTCAAGATCGACGGGCTGTCCGGCACCGTGGAGGTCAAGCGCGACGAGCGGGGCATCCCGCAGATCTACGCGGCCGACGCCGAGGACCTGTTCATGGCGCAGGGCTTCGTGCACGCCCAGGACCGGTTCTGGGAGATGGACGTGCGCCGCCACACCACCGCGGGGCGCCTGTCGGAGCTGTTCGGCGAGAGCCAGGTGCGCACCGACGCCTTCCTGCGCACGCTCGGCTGGCGCCACGTCGCCGAGGAGGAGTACGAGACCGAGCTCTCGGAGGAGACCCGGCGCAACCTCCAGGCCTACGCGGAGGGCGTCAACGCCTACCTGGCGCGGCACGGCGGCTCGGCGCTGTCCGTGGAGTACGCCGCGCTGGGCCTGGTCAACAAGGACTACGAGCCGGAGCCGTGGACG
This sequence comes from Streptomyces marinisediminis, assembly GCF_026262575.1. Lineage (GTDB taxonomy): Bacteria > Actinomycetota > Actinomycetes > Streptomycetales > Streptomycetaceae > Streptomyces > Streptomyces marinisediminis. The sequence continues at coordinate 86,978 of NZ_JAPKFL010000004.1, read as the reverse complement.
CCGGTGGACTCCGTCGCCTGGCTCAAGGCCATGGCCTGGGACCTGCGGGGCAATCTCAAGCAGGAGATCGACCGCGCGCTGATGAGCTCCCGGCTGGACGAGGAGCAGATCGAGGACCTGTACCCGGAGTACCCCTACGACCGCAACCGCCCGATCGTCGGGGAGGGCGCCGTCGACCCGGTCACGGGCGAGTTCGAGCCGGACGCCGAGCCGGGGACGGACACCGGGGACGGCACCGTGCCGGGCGGCCTGCCCGGCGGGGTGCGGACCCAGCTCGGCGGGCTCGCCGAGTCGCTGGACGCGCTGCCCACGCTGCTCGGCCCCAACGGCAGCGGCATCGGCTCCAACTCCTGGGTCGTCTCGGGCACCTACACCACCAGCGGTGAGCCCATGCTGGCCAACGACCCGCACCTGGCCCCGCAACTGCCCTCGGTCTGGGCGCAGATGGGCCTGCACTGCACCACCGTCAACCAGGAGTGCCCCTACGACGTCTCCGGGTTCACCTTCTCCGGGATGCCCGGCGTCGTCATCGGCCACAACCAGGACATCGCCTGGGGCATGACGAACCTGGGCGCCGACGTCACCGACCTCTACCTGGAGAAGATCGAGGACGGCGCCGCCCTCCACGACGGCGAGATGGTGCCGTACGAGACGCGCACCGAGGTGATCGAGGTCGCGGGCGGCGAGGACCGCGAGATCACCGTGCGCAGCACCCGCAACGGGCCGATCGTCTCCGACCGCGACCCCCAGCTCGGCGACGTCGGCGGCAGCGCCCCCGTCGCCGGCCCGGCACCCGACCGGGGCGACGGCTACGCCGTCTCGCTGCGCTGGACCGCGCTCACCCCGTCCAAGACCATGGACTCCGTCTTCGCGCTCAACCGCGCCGGGGACTTCGAGAGCTTCCGCGCCGCCGCCGCCGACTTCGCCGCCCCCTCGCAGAACCTGATCTACGCCGACACCGAGGGGAACATCGGCTACCAGGCGCCCGGCCTGATCCCCGTGCGCGGCAAGGGTGACGGCCGCTACCCGGCGCCCGGCTGGGACGCGGACTACGCCTGGGACGGCTACGTCGAGCACAGCGCCCTGCCGTACGAGTACAACCCCGAGCGCGGCTACATCGTCACCGCCAACCAGGCCGTGATCGAGGGCGACGAGTACCCGCACCTGCTCACCGAGGACTGGAGCTACGGCACCCGCAGCCAGCGCATCGACGACCTCATCCAGTCGAAGATCAAGGACGGCGGGAAGATCTCCATGGACGACATGGAGAAGATGCAACTGGACGACAGCAGCGAGATCGCCAAGCTGCTCGTCCCCCACCTGCTGAAGATCGACATCCAGGACCCCTACGTCCGCGAGGCGCAGCAGTTGCTGGAGGGGTGGGACTACACGCAGGGCGCCGACTCCGCGCCCGCGGCCTACTTCAACGGCGTCTGGCGCAACCTGCTCGTGCTCGCCTTCGGCAGCAAGCTGCCCAAGGAACTGCGCGTGGAGGGCGAGTGCCTGAGCGTGCGCCCGGCCGACGACTCCGGGCCGCTGGAGGACCTGGACGGCACCGCCCGCACCGTGCGCGAGTGCGGCGAGCGCAGCCCGGCCACCGCCCAGCCCGACGGCGGCGACCGCTGGTTCGAGGTGGTCCGGCGCCTGCTGGACGACCCGGACAACGCGTGGTGGAGCGCCCCGGCCGACGGCCTGGAGTCCCCGGCCGCCGAGGGCCGCGACGAGGTGCTCGCCCGCGCGATGAAGGACGCCCGCTGGGAGCTGACCACCAAGCTCGGCAAGAACATCGACACCTGGAGCTGGGGCCGCCTGCACAGCCTGCTGCTGCGGAACCAGACGCTCGGCACGGAGGGCCCGGACCTGGTGCAGCGGCTGCTCAACCGCGGTCCCTACGAGCTGGCGGGCGGGAAGGACGCCGTCAACGCCAACGGCTGGAACGCGGCCGGCGGCTACAGCGTCACCTGGGTGCCCTCGATGCGGATGGTGGTCAGCCTCGCCGACTTCGACAAGTCCCGCTGGATCAACCTCACCGGCGCCTCCGGGCACGCCTACCACCCGAACTACGTCGACCAGACGGAGCTGTGGGCCCGGGGCGAACTGCTGCCGTGGGCGCACAGCCGGGAGGCGGTCGAGGACGCCGCGCAGGACACGATGGCCCTGACGCCGTAGGCGCGCGGCACCCGCCCCACCGGGACGCTCCCACTCCCACCGGGACGGCGCGCCGCGCCCCGGCCCCGCCCCACCGGGCCGGGGCGCGGCCCACCCCGGTGGCGCACCCGGCGTCCGGAACCGCCGCGCCCCGCCCGCGGGGCCTACCCGAAGCGGTGCACGCCCGCCGGGGTGATCGCGGCGGTCACCGGACGGTCGTGCGGCTCGGCCGGGACGCACTCCAGCAGCTCGTGCGCGTACACCAGCACCACCAGCGCGGGCGCCGCGCCGGCCGCCGCGAGCCGGGCCAGCACGCGGTCGTACGAACCGCCGCCCCGGCCCAGCCGCAGCCCGCCCGCGTCCACCGCGAGCCCCGGCAGCAGCACGGCGTCCGCCGAGACCACGGCGTGGGGGCCCAGCCGGGGCCCCGCGGGCTCCCACAGCCCGCGCCCGGCGGCCCGCAGCGCGCCGGGCCCGGTGTACTCGGCCCAGTCGAGGTCGTTGTCGGGCAGCAGCACCGGGAGCAGCACCCGCACCCCGCCCGTCCGCAGCGCCTCCAGCAGCTCCCGCGTCCCCGGCTCGGAGCCGATGGACACGTACGCGGCGACCGTGCCGGCGTCGGCCAGCTCCGGCAGGCGCAGCGCCTGCGCGGCCAGCGCCCGGGCCGCCGCGTCCACCGTCTCGCGCGGGAGCCCGGCCCGCCGTTCCAGCAGTTCCCGGCGGAGCGCGCGCTTCTCGGCCCCGGCCGCCCCGGTGTCCGTCCGGTTCACGTGTCGTACACCTTCCGTCAGCACTTCTGTCGCATCATCCGTCCGGCGGCATCGTGCCACCCTCCGCGCACGTTCCGCCCGCACGCGCACACCAGCAGATAGGGTTCCCGGCATGACTTCGACACGTACCCGGATCAGCAAGGCCGTCGTTCCGGCCGCCGGCCTCGGTACACGCTTCCTGCCCGCCACCAAGGCCACGCCCAAGGAGATGCTCCCGGTCGTGGACAAGCCCGCGATCCAGTACGTCGTCGAGGAAGCCGTCGCCGCCGGCCTGGCGGACGTGCTCATGGTCACCGGCCGCAACAAGCGTCCGCTGGAGGACCACTTCGACCGCAACTACGAGCTGGAGCAGGTCCTGCGGGCCAAGGGGGACGAGGGGCGCCTGGAGCGCGTGCAGGAGTCCAGCGCCCTGGCCACGATCCACTACGTCCGCCAGGGCGACCCCAAGGGTCTTGGCCACGCCGTCCTGTGCGCCGCGCCGCACGTGGGCGACCAGCCCTTCGCCGTCCTCCTGGGCGACGACCTCATCGACCCGCGCGACCCGCTGCTCACCCGGATGATCGAGGTGCAGGAGCGGCACGGCGGCAGCGTCGTCGCGCTGATGGAGGTCGACCCGGCCAGCATCCACCTCTACGGCTGCGCCGCCGCCCGGTCCACCGACGACGACGACGTGGTCACCGTCAGCGACCTGGTGGAGAAGCCGGACGCCGCGCGGGCGCCCAGCAACCTGGCCATCATCGGCCGCTACGTGCTCGACCCGGCGGTCTTCGACGTGCTGCGCCGCACCGAGCCCGGGCGCGGTGGCGAACTCCAGCTCACCGACGCCCTGCAGACGATGGCCGCCGACCCCGAGCTCGGCGGCCCGGTGCACGGCGTCGTCTTCGGCGGCCGCCGCTACGACACCGGCGACCGCGCCGACTACCTGCGCGCCATCGTCCGCCTGGCCTGCGAACGCGAGGACCTGGGGCCGGACTTCCGCCAGTGGCTGCGGCACTTCGTCACCGAGGAGATGCCCGGCGCCGCCGACGGCCGGGCCTCGATCCCGGAGGGCGCCGAGGCCACCGCCCGGCCGACGGCCGCCGGCGCCCGCGAGGCCGTCACCCAGGGAGCCGCACGCCGGTGAACGACGTCTGGTCCGTCGACGACCACCTGGCCGACGTGCTCGGCTCGGTGCGTCCGCTGGAGCCCATCGAGCTGCCGCTGCTGGAGGCCCAGGGCTGCGTGCTCGTCGAGGACGTGCTCGTCCCCGCCGCGCTGCCGCCGTTCGACAACAGCTCCATGGACGGCTACGCCGTGCGCGTGGCGGACGTCGACGGGGCCAGCGAGGAGTATCCGGCGGTGCTCACCGTCGTCGGTGACGTCGCGGCGGGCAGCGGGCACTCGCCCGCCGTGGCGCCCGGTCAGGCCGCCCGGATCATGACCGGCGCCCCGCTGCCGCCCGGCGCCGAGGCCGTCGTCCCCGTGGAGTGGACCGACGGCGGCACCGGCGCGGGACCGGCCGAGGCGATGACCGCGCACTCCGCCGACCCCTCGGGCGCGGGCGGCGAGGTCCGCGTGCACCGGCCGGTGAGCGCGGGGCAGCACGTGCGGGAGCGGGGCAGCGACGTGGGCCCCGGCACGCTGGCGCTGACCGCCGGCACCGTGCTCGGCCCGCCGCAGCTCGGGCTGCTCGCCGCGATCGGCCGCGGCTCGGTGCCCGTGCGGCCCCGGCCGAGGGTCGTGGTGATGTCCACCGGCAGCGAACTCGTCCCGCCCGGCGAGGAGCTCACCCCCGGCCGCATCCACGACTCCAACAGCTACGTGCTCACCGCCGCCGCCCGGGACGCGGGGGGCCTGCCCTACCGCGTCGGAGCGGTCGCCGACGACGCGGACTCCCTGCGCGGTGCCGTCGAGGACCAGCTCTCCCGCGCCGACGTGATCGTCACCAGCGGAGGCGTCAGCGTCGGCGCCTACGACGTCGTCAAGGAGGCGCTGAGCGGCATCGGTTCGGCGCCCGGCGACACCCTGGTCGCCTGGGGCAGCGGCGTGGAGTTCCGGCGCCTGGCCATGCAGCCGGGCAAGCCGCAGGGGTTCGGGCTCGTCGGCGCCGAACGGGTGCCGCTGCTCGCCCTGCCGGGCAACCCGGTCAGCGCCTACGTCTCCTTCGAGCTGTTCGTCCGCCCGGTCATCCGCACCCTGCTGGGCTGCGCGCAGGTGCACCGGCCCCGGGTGCGCGCGCGGCTGGCGCTCTCCGGCGCCGACGCGCGGCTGTCCTCGCCCGACGGCAAGCGCCAGTTCCTGCGCGGCCGGTACACCCCGCCGGCGGACGCGGCCGAACCGGGCACCGTGCGCCCCGTGGGCGGCGCAGGCTCGCACCTGATCGCCGCGCTCGCGCGGGCGGACGCGCTGATCGTCGTCCCCGAGGCCGTCACCGAGGCCGCCGACGGCGACGAGGTGGAGGTCGTGCCGCTCGGCTGACGGCGCCGCCGTCGCCCCGGGCCGGTACGGTGTTCCCCCATGAACAGCCAGCAACACCTCACGCACCTGGACGAGTCCGGGGCCGCCCGCATGGTCGACGTCTCGCGGAAGGACGTCACCGCGCGCACCGCGCGCGCCACCGGACGGGTGCTGGTCGCCCCCCGCGTCGTCGAGCTGCTGCGCGGGGCCGACGGCGGACTGCCCAAGGGCGACGCGCTCGCCACCGCCCGCATCGCCGGGATCATGGGCGCGAAGAAGACGCCGGAGCTGATCCCGCTGTGCCACCCGCTGGCCGTCTCCGGCGTCCAGGTCGAGCTGACCGTGGCCGAGGACGCCGTGGAGATCGCGGCCACGGTGCGGACCACCGACCGCACCGGTGTGGAGATGGAGGCGCTCACCGCCGTCTCCGTCGCCGCGCTGACGGTGGTGGACATGGTGAAGGCCGTGGACAAGGGCGCGGTCATCAGCGACGTCCGCGTGGAGGAGAAGACCGGCGGCGCGTCGGGGGAGTGGAGGCGCGCATGAGCCCCGTCCGCGCCCTGGCGGTCACCGTCTCCAACCGCGCCTCGGCCGGCGTCTACGCCGACACCGGCGGGCCGCTGCTCGTCGAGGGGCTGCGCGGGATGGGCTTCGCGGCCGACGGTCCGAGCGTCGTCCCCGACGGCGAGGCGGTCGAGGAGGTGCTGCGCGCCGCCGTGGCCTCCGGCTACGACGTGGTCCTGACCACCGGCGGCACCGGCCTGACGCCGACGGACCGCACGCCCGAGATGACCCGCCGCGTCCTGGACTACGAGATCCCCGGCATCCCCGAGGCCATCCGCGCCCACGGGCGCCCGAAGGTGGCCACCGCCGCGCTCTCGCGTGGCCTGGCGGGCGTGGCCGGCCGTACGCTGATCGTGAACCTCCCCGGCTCCCGGGGCGGGGTGCGGGACGGCCTGGCCGTCCTCGCCGGAGTGCTGCCGCACGCCGTCGACCAGGTGCGCGGCGGCGACCATCCCAGAGGGGACTCCCACTGAACGCCGTATGGCCGGTGGAGCTGGTGGACGGCGACGTCGCCCTCCGCCCCATAAAGCTGCGCGACCACCGCGCCTGGCGCGAGGTCAACCAGCGCAACCGCGGCTGGCTGCGCCCCTGGGAGGCCACCGTCCCGCCCGTCCCGCCCGGCCACGCGCCGCCGCAGCGGCCGACGTACCGGCAGATGGTGCGCCACCTGCGCATCGAGGCGCAGGCCGGGCGGATGCTGCCGTTCGTCATGCTGTGGCGGGGGCGGCTCGCCGGGCAGCTCACCGTCGCCGGAATCACCTGGGGCTCGATGTGCTCGGCACACATCGGGTACTGGATCGACCAGTCGGTGGCCGGACGCGGCATCACCCCGACGGCGGTCGCGCTCGCCGTGGACCACTGCTTCCACCGCGTCGGACTGCACCGCATCGAGGTGTGCATCCGCCCCGAGAACGTGCCCAGCCGCCGGGTGGTGGAAAAGCTGGGATTCCGCGAGGAGGGAATGCGTCCCCGCTACCTCCACATCGACGGCGCCTGGCGTGACCACCTGGTCTACGCGCTGACGGTCGAGGAGGTGCCCGAGGGCCTGCTGGCCCGCTGGCACGAGCGCACCGTTCCCGGGCCGCCGCCGCAATAACGGGCTGGCGCCGATCCGTTCTGTTCCGTGGAAATTCGTTAATGTGTTCGAATTTCACAGCCGTGTCTCTTCCGTTCCCACCCCGAAAAAGTTTCGAGATGTCTGGCAGATCGTGCGACACACCGCGTCAATTGGCTGATGCGTTTCCTCAAACCCCTCTACGGTGTGAGGCGTGAGCAGCAGCGGCCTCATCTACGCAGTCATCGTCGGGGCCTGGGCCGCCTACCTGGTGCCGATGTGGCTTCGCCGCCAGGACGAGCTGAACGACGCGCGTCCGACGGAACGGTTCACCACCGCCGCCATCCGGATGCTGACCGGCCGCGCCGGTGGCGACCGGCGCCCGGCCCCGGAGCGCGGCGACCGGGTGGACGACGCCCCGGCCCCCGAGGTGCCGGAGGGCGCCTACGACGCCGACGCGCTCCGCGCCGACCCCGCGATCCTCACCCCGGCGGCCCCCGCCCCCGCCCCCGCGGCCGCGGGCCCCGTCGCCCCGGAGGAGCGCACCGCCCGCGCCAAGGTCCTCGCCCGCCGCCGCCGCACCACGATGGTGCTCTTCCTCGCCCTCACCGGCGGCGCCGTCACCGCCGCCGTCGGCGGACTCCACCTGCTGTGGGCACCCGGCCTGCCCGCCGCCCTGCTCACCGCCTACGTCGTCTACCTCCGGGCCCAGGAGCGCCGCCGCCACGCCGTGCGCATCGACCAGCGCCGCGCCGAGGCCGCCGCCCGCCACCTCCACGAGCGCCGCCGCGCCGCCGCCCCCGCGCCCGCCGCCCCGGCCGCCGACCCCGCCCCGGCCCCGGCCCTCGCCGCCACCGCCGACCGCCGGGCCCTGGTGGAGCAGACCGACCACGCCGAGTGGGTCGACCAGCAGCGCACCCCGCGCGGCACGCAGGACGCCGACGGCTGGGACCCGGTCCCCGTCCCGCTGCCCACCTACGTCAACGCCCCGGTCGCCCCGCGCAGCGCCGCCGGCGTCGACCTCGGCGCCCCGGACGCCTGGAGCTCCGCCCGCGCCGAGCCCCCCGGCGACGACCGCCGCCCCACCCGCACCCCCCTCTACGACCAGTACGCCGACGACGCCCGCCCCCGCGCCGCCAACGAGTAACCACGGATTTCACCCCCCACCACCAGGGGTGCTACAGTTTCACCCGTCGCAAGCAAGGGCCTGTAGCGCAGTCCGGTAGCGCATCTCGTTCGCAACGAGGGGGTCAGGGGTTCGAATCCCCTCAGGTCCACCGCACGACTGTTGCTGAGTTAACTCAGGAAGAGTTCACGAGATCCCATTTGGTCGCAAGACCGAGTGGGATCTTCGTCGTTCACGCGACCGTTCGAGGGCTGTCCGGGGACAGCCCATGTCGTCGGGCATGGCCAGCCCCTGCCCGTGGGGGCGTGAGCTGAGCGCGCCCGCGCTCGCGGCGGTGGAGGGGCTCCTGGTTCCGCTGGTCACCCGCGGCGCCGGGGGCGCCCGTTCCGGCAGCCCGGGACGCACGGCCGTGGTTGTTCCGCGCCCCGGACGGCCGCCCGGCCGTCGCGGGGCCGCGGGAGCGTTACCGGAGCCGCTGGCCGAGGACGCAGAACTCGTTGCCTTCGGGGTCTGCCAGGACGACCCACGACTGGTCGCCCTGGCCGATGTCCACACGCTGTGCGCCGTGGGCCAGCAGACGGGCCACCTCGGCCTCCTGGTCGTCGGGCCTGAAGTCGAGATGGAGTCGGCTCTTGGCCTTCCTGCTCTCGGCGAGCCGGACGAAGTCCAGCCCCGGCAGGCGGTCCGGCGCCGGGCGGATCTCGAACTCGTCATCGGAGGAGTGCACGACGACCCAGCCCAGTGCCTCCGCCCACCACTGCCCCAGGGCCGCCGGGTCTTCCGCGTGGACGAGTACCTGTTCCCATTCCAAGGCCATCCGCCCAGCTTATGCACACCAGGCGGCGCGGACCACTGAGTTGTGCGTACCGTGAACACCCAGGTCACAGGCCCGACGTGCACGGGCTCCGGGGCCCTCGTCGCTGGCCGTGGGTGTAGGACGCCCGTCGCTCACTTTCGGGCCGGTACGGGCCGTGCGGAGCACGCGCTGGTTCTCCGGACGTGCGGAGCCGTGCTCGGCCGGTGCCCGGACGTCGGCGCGTCCGGGCGGTTTCTGGTTCCGGGTCAGGAAACGGTCGGGATCGGCCTTGTAACGGGTGGTCACCTCCCGGGTTCGGCGTCCGTGTCGCTGTCGTCGAGGCCGACGAGGCTCAGGCCGGCGAACGCTCCGAGTCCGGCCGCGCGGGGGTGGGCGGCGGGGCGGTCGTGCCGGCAGGCGGTGGTCTCCGAGTCCGTCTGCGGCTGTGACGGTGCGGCTTCGCGGCGTCGTCGTGGGTGGTGGGGGGAGGGGCGCGGGTGGTGGGCGCTGGGTGTGTTCGGTGTGTGACGGGCTCACGTGGGTACCCGGTGGCCAGCCAGAACAACGACTCAGTGGAGAGGACGCGAGCACGCATGACGGTCCCGGAGGAGAACCGGCCCAAGAGCCCGAAGGCCGAGGAGGCCACCCCGGACTCCCCGCCCGACACCGACCAGGAGACCCCGCAGGCGTCGAGCCGCACCATGGGGGAAGCGATGGAGGAGGCCGGGATCACGCCCGAGGACTACGAACAGTGACCGCGTGAGCGGGCGGCGGGCCCGGCGCCGCCGTTGCCGCCGTGCCGGGGGCACGCGGCGCCGGGCGGGGCCGGGCCCGCCGCCCGAAGCCGCCGTGCCGGGCGGCACGGCGGCTGGCGGCGTGCGGCACGGGCGAGGCGGGGTGTCAGCGCAGGGGCTTGGCGAAGCAGCGGCTGCCGGGTTCGTGGCGGTAGACGCCGAACTTGGCGCACGCCTCGTACCCCGAGGAGAGGTACAGGGCGATCGCCTCGGGCTGCTGCGTCCCCGTCTCCAGCACCATGCGGACGCGCCCGGCCGCGCGGGCGTCGTCCTCCAGCCGGGCCAGGATGGCGCGGGCCAGCCCCCGGCCGCGGGCCTCGCGCACGACGAACATGCGCTTGATCTCGGCGTCGCCGTCCTCGTACCCCTCGCCGTTGCGGTCCATGGCCCGCCAGGCGCCGGTGGCGACGGGGTGCTGGGCGTCGTCGTAGGCCATGAGGTAGAGACCGCGGGGCGGGGCGAACATCTCGGGCGCGAGGGGGGTGATGTCACCCTCGCTGCCGTAGCGCTCGGCGTACTCCTGCTGGACCTCGGCGTCGAGCTTCTGCGCGTCGGGGTGGTCGTACCGGATGGGGGCGATCTGCATGCCCGCATCGTATGTAGGGTTCAGGGGTGCTCGAGGTCTCGACGGTGAACGTGAACGGTCTGCGGGCGGCCGCCGGGAAGGGGTACACCACCTGGCTCCAGGGCTGCGCCGCCGACGTGGTGTGTCTGCAGGAGGTGCGGGCGCTGCCGGAGCAGTTGGCCGACGCCGTGCGCGCCCCGCGGGGGTGGCACGCGCAGTGGGCTCCGGCCGCCGCGCGGGGCCGCGCCGGTGTGGCGGTTCTCACACGCCGCGAGCCCGACGCGGTGCGCGTGGGCTTCGGGGTGAGCGAGTTCGACGCCGCCGGTCGGTACGTCGAGGTGGACCTGCCCGGGGTGACGGTCGGCAGCCTCTACCTGCCCTCCGGTGAGGTCGGCACCGAGCGGCAGGCCGAGAAGGAGCGCTTCATGGCCGCGTTCCTGCCCTACCTCAAGGAGCTGCGGGAGCGGTCGGCGGCGCAGGGGCGGGAGGCGCTGGTGTGCGGGGACTGGAACATCGCCCACCAGGAGGCCGACCTGAAGAACTGGAAGGCCAACCGGAAGAACTCCGGCTTCCTGCCCGAAGAGCGCGCCTGGCTGAGCCGGGTGTTCGACCCGGCCGACGGCGGCTTCACCGACGTCGTGCGCCGGCAGCACCCGGACCAGGCCGGGCCCTACTCGTGGTGGTCCTACCGGGGCCGGGCGTTCGACAACGACAGCGGTTGGCGCATCGACCTGCTGGCCGCGACGCCGGGGCTGGCCGCGCGCTGCCTGAAGGCGCGGGTGGAGCGGGCGGCCAGCCACGACCTGCGGTGGTCCGACCACGCGCCGGTCACCGCGGTGTTCGGCGCGTAGCGGCGCCTCGCGGTGTCCGGCGCGCGGCCGCGCCTCACGTGCCGGGCTTGCGGCCCCAGACGTGGACGTCGTCACCGGACTTCAGCAGGCTCCAGTACTTCTTCGCGTCCGCGTCGCGCATGTTGACGCAGCCGTGCGAGCCGGGCGGGGACCACACGCTGCCCTTGGTCGCGTGGAAGGCGATCCCGCCGTCGAAGAACTGGCTGTAGGGCATGGGTACGTGGTACAGCGTCGACCAGTGGTTCTTGTTGCGCCAGTAGATCTTCTTCGCCCCGGTGCGCGTCTCGGCGCCGTCGCGCCCGGTGCGCACCGGCACGGGGCCGTAGACGAGCCTGGCGCCGTCCTGCACCCAGCTCAGTTGCCGGGTGAGGTCGACGCAGGCGACGCGGCCCTTGTTCGTGGGGCACGCGCGCGCCTTGTTCGGGTTCTTGCCCGCCGCCTTCTGGGTGTTCATCAGGCTCATCACGCCCCAGGTGATGGGACCCGCGTAGCCGACGTTCGGGGCGATGCCGTGGGTGGTCTGGAAGCCCCGGATCGCCCGGCAGTCGCTGCCGGACTGCCTGCCGTCGACCGGCAGGCCGAGGAACTTCTCCACCTGCCGCTGGTACGGCCCCGCGCTCGGGTTGCAGTACGCCGCCGCCTGTGCGGGCGCGGCGGTGGCCACCAGCCCGAGCGGGGCCGCGATCGCGGCCGCGGCCGCCAGCGCACCGGCCCTGCGCCGCCGCGATCCGCCGTTCTCCCGTGCCATGAGGTGCCTCCCTCCCTGCCGCGCGGCTCCGGCGCTCACCGGGTGAGGCCGCGCGGTAGGTAGACGGTCGCACCCCGGGTGACGGTCGCGCTACGGCGCCTGCCCCGCGCTCGTGCCGACGCGGGGGCGCACCGTGCCGCGGGCTCCCGGGGCGCGCGGGAGCGGAACGCGGTGCGCGTCGGCGAGGCGCGCCGCGCACGCCGGCTTTCACGCCCCCGCCCGCGCCGCCCGCGCCGCCCGCCGGTGGTGCGGGCGGTTCCACATCCGGCGGGTGCGAAGCCGTCGTCCCCGGTCGGCGCGGCGGGTCGGTGTCCAGCCGCCCGTGCGCCGGGCGGGGACGACGGTTCCCCGGGCCCCCGGGGCCGGCCGGTGGGGAGCCCGCCGCCCGCCCCGCGCTCCGGTGGTGCGGGCGGTCCCGGCCCGGTCGTGGGCGGGCGCGGGGGGTTTCCGGCCCCGGTCGGCGCGCCGGGCGGCGTCCACCTCTCGGCGTGCCGCCCGCGGGTTATGGCCGCTCCGGCTCGTCCGGGGCCGGTCGGGCGGAGAGCCAGCGCTCGAACTCGACGCGGACGCGGCGGTCCAGGGCCATGGCGAGTTCGGCGTCGACGACCTGCTTGGTGTGCGGGCGCAGCCGGTCGACGGCGGCGGTGGCCTCCGGGAGCGGCCGGCCGGCGGTGAGCAGGTGGTCGGCCAGGATGCCGCCGAAGACGGCGGCGATGGCCTCGACCTGGTGGCGCACCTGGCGGGCCCCGGCCAGCACGGTGGCCAGCGGGATGCCCTCGCGCACCAGTACGGCCGAGGCGTCCAGCAGGCGGCGGCTGACGTGCACGATCTCGTCGCCCTCGATGGAGAGGTAGCCGAGGGCGATGGACTCGGAGAGGTTGTCCGGGGTGTCCTCGCCGGGGAAGTGCGCGGCAAGCTCCTCGGGGGTGAGGCGGACCGGGGTCTCCTCGGCGAACCGGGGGGCCGGGGCGGGGCCCAGGCCCAGGAGTTCGGCGGCGCTGCGCGAGTCGCGGCCCTTCTCGAACGCCGTCAGCAGGTCCGCGATGCCGCCGAGGGTGTGGCCCCGGGCCAGGAGGGCGGCGATGGTGCGCAGCCGGGCGAGGTGGTGTTCGTTGTACCAGGCGATGCGGCCCTCGCGGCGCGGCGGGGGAAGCAGTCCGCGCTCGCGGTAGAAGCGGACGGTGCGGACGGTGATCCCGGCCTGTTCGGCCAGCTCGCCCATGCGGTACTCGCGCTCCGCGCCGGGCGCGGACGGCGCGCCGACGGTGTCGGACGCGTCCCCCGGCCGGTCGGAGTGCTGCTCGTCGAAGATCCCCACTCGGCCCAGCCTATGCCGGATCAGGTCGGGCACCGGCAGGTGCAACCGGCGGTAACTTTTTTCGCGCGCACCCCCTACCCATGAGTACGCGGCTCCCCTACAGTGCAACTGCGCCAGTGATTGCTGGCACGGTTCAGACCGGGAGGGCGCGGCATGGCCGAGCGGGAACACGAGCACGTACGGGTGGCGGTGATCGGATCGGGGTTCGGCGGCCTGGGGGCCGCCGTACGGCTGCGCCGCGCGGGCATCACGGACTTCGTGGTGCTGGAGCGGCGGGACGCGGTCGGCGGGACGTGGCACGACAACACCTATCCCGGGTGCGCGTGCGACGTCCCCTCCCACCTGTACTCCTTCTCCTTCGCACCCAACCCGGACTGGCCCCGCAGCTTCTCCGGGCAGGAGCACATCCGGGCCTACCTGGAGGGCGTCGCCGACACCTTCGGACTGCGGCCGCACATCCGGTTCGGCCACGAGGTGCTCCAGGCCACCTGGGACGGCGACGCGCTGCACTGGGTGCTGGAGACCTCGCGGGGCACGTTCAGCGCCGACGTGGTGGTCTCCGCCACCGGGCCGCTGTCCGACCCGAAGATCCCGGACATCCCCGGGCTGGAGAGCTTCCCCGGGAAGGTCTTCCACTCCGCCCAGTGGGACCACGACTACGACCTGCGCGGCAAGCGCGTCGCCATGATCGGCACCGGCGCCTCCGCGATCCAGATCGTGCCCGCGATCCAGCCCGAGGCCGGCCGGCTCACCCTGTTCCAGCGCACCCCGCCGTGGGTGCTGCCCCGGGTGGACCGGCGCATCAGCGGCGCCGAACGCAAGCTGCACCGCGCGCTGCCGCTCACCGGTTACCTGCGCCGCCAGCTCCTGTGGGGCATCCGCGAGCTCCAGGTGAGCGCGTTCACCAAGCACCCCGGCGAGCTGGGCGTGGTGGAGAAGCTGGCGTCCGCGCACATGCGGCGCGCCGTCAAGGACCCGTCCCTGCGCCAGCGGCTCACCCCGGACTACCGCATCGGCTGCAAGCGCATCCTGCTGTCCAACTCCTACTACCCGGCGCTCGCGCGGCCCAACGTCGACGTCGTCGCCTCCGGGCTGAAGGAGGTGCGCGGCAGCACGCTGGTGGCCGCCGACGGCACCGAGACCGAGGTGGACGCCGTCATCTTCGGCACCGGCTTCCACGTCACGGACATGCCGATCGCCCAGCGCGTCAAGGGCGCCGACGGCACGACGCTGGCCGAGGCGTGGCGCGGCGGCATGCAGGCGCTGCGCGGCGCGAGCGCGGCCGGGTTCCCCAACTTCATGACGATCATCGGGCCCAACACCGGGCTCGGCAACAGCTCGATGATCCTCATCATCGAGGCCCAGGTGAACTACCTGATCGACTACCTGCGCCAGCTCGACACCCTCGGCGGGCGCGTCGCGCTCGACGCCCGCCCCGAGGCGGTGACGGCCTGGAGCGACCACGTCCAGGAGCGGATGAAGCGCACGGTGTGGCAGACCGGCGGCTGCGAGAGCTGGTACCAGGACGCGTCCGGCCGCAACACCACCGTCTGGCCGGGCACCACCGCCGAGTTCCGCCGGGTCACGCGGCAGGTGCGGCTGGCCGAGTACCACGTCCTGCGCCCCGGCGGCCCGGCCCCGGCCGGCGCCCGCGCGGCCACCACCGAGGAGGCCGCCATATGAGCCGTGTGCCACACGTGCTCTACGGGCCCTACGCGCCGCCCGCGCCCGGCCGCGAGTTCGACGTCACCTCCAGTACCGGGGCGCGGCTGCACGTCGCCGAGCACGGCCCGGCGGACGGGCCGACGGTGGTGCTCGTGCACGGCTGGACGTGCTCCATAGCCTTCTGGGCGCCGGTGATACGCCGCCTGGTGGCGGACGGGCACCGGGTCGTCGCCTACGACCAGCGCGGGCACGGCCGTTCGTCCCCCACTCCCGGCCGCTACAGCACCCACGCGCTCGCCGACGACCTGTGCGCCGTCCTGGAGGCGGTGCTCCCGCCCGGCCGGCGGGCCGTGCTCGGCGGGCACTCCATGGGCGGCATGACGCTCATGGCCGCCGCGTCCCGCCCCACGCTGCGCCACCGGGCCGCCGCGCTCATGCTGTGCAGCACCGGCGCCGAGCACCTGTCGCGGGAGGCCCGCGTCCTGCCGCTGCCCGGCCGCGCCGCGCGCGGGCTGGCGCACCGGCTGCTGCTGGGCGCCTCGCTCCCGCTCGGCCCGGTGACGCCGGTGACCAGGCGCGCGCTGACGTACGCCACGATGGGCCCGGGTGCCACGCCCGACCAGCAGGAGGCGGTGGCCCGCGTCGTGCACGCCTGCCCGCGCCGGGTCCGGGCGGGCTGGGGCGCGGTGCTGCACACCCTCGCGCTGGCGCGCGAGGTGCCGCGGCTGACCGTGCCCACGGCCGTCGTCGTCGGCACGCACGACCGGCTGACGCCGCGCCGCCACGCCCGTGAACTGGTCGCCGCGCTGCCGCACTGCGTGGGGCTGCACGAGCTGCCGGGCCTCGGGCACATGACACCCGTCGAGGACCCGGCGGCGGTGGCCGACGTCCTGCGGGACCTGGTGCGCGACCACCTGGTCGCCCCGGGCGTACGGCGAAGTGAGTGGGAGGAGACGGCATGAGGCGCTGGAACCTGGACGGCCAGGTAGCGGTGGTGACCGGCGGCGCGCGCGGGGTGGGCGCGCTGATGGCGCGCAAGCTGGCGGCGCGCGGCGCGCGGATCGCGCTGGTGGGCCTGGAGCCGGAGGAGTCGCGGAAGGTCTGCGCGAGCCTGGCCACCGAGAGCGCGTACTGGCACGCGGACGTGACCGACGACGCCGCCATGGACGAGGTCGCCCGCAAGGTGCGGGACCACTTCGGCACGGTGGACGTCGTCGTGGCCAACGCGGGCGTCGCCTCCGGCGGCCCGTTCGTGAACTCGCGCGCGGACTCCTGGCGCCGGGTGATCGAGGTGAACCTCATCGGCGGCGCGGTCACCGCGCGGGCCTTCCTGCCGCTGCTGCTGGAGTCCCGCGGCTACTTCCTCCAGGTCGCCTCGCTGGCGGCGATCACCCCGGCGCCGATGATGACGGCGTACTGCGCCTCGAAGTCCGGCGTGGAGGCGTTCGCGCACAGCCTGCGCGCGGAGGTCGCCTACCGGGGGGTGCGGGTCGGCGTCGGCTACCTGAGCTGGACGGACACCGACATGGTGCGCGGCGCGGACGCGGACGACCTCATGCGCGACCTGCGGCAGACGCTGCCGTGGCCGGCGAACAAAACCTATCCGCTGGAGCCGGCGGTCGAGCGGCTCGTCGAGGGTGTCGAGCGGCGCGCGCACCACGTCTACGGGCAGTGGTGGCTGCGCGGCATGCAGGCCGTGCGCGGCTACCTGCCGCCGCTCATCGGCTCGGTGGGGGCGGGGAAGGTGGCGAAGTTCGGCCCCCGGATGGAAGCCGGCCCCCGGCTCACCGGCCTGGTGGGCGCGGGCGGCGCGGCCGACGAGCGCGAGCGGGGCTGACGCCCGGTCCGGTGGCCGCCGCCGGGGGCGCCGCCGCCCGGGGCGCGCCGCGCTCCCGGGCGGCGGCGGCCACGCGGACCGGGCCTTCGGGCCCCGCGCGCGGGCACCGGGCGGGCGGGTCGGCCCGTCCGGCGCCCGTCCTCGCGCCCCGCGGCGGGACGTGCGTGCCGGCGGCGTCCCGAGGGCTGCGGGGGCGTGTTCCGGCCGGGTGGCGCTCAGCGGTCGCGGTCGCGCGGGTCGTCCCGGTGCTCGTCCGCGGGCTCCACGCGGTCGCCCGCGGGGGCGCCCAGGTGGTCGCGGTCGTCCTGGAGGCGCTGCTGTAGCTCCTCGCCGCGCTCCTCCTCGCGGTCGGCGGCGTCCCGCCCGCCCCGCGCCGCGTCCTCGGACCGGTCCGGCATGCCCATGTCGCGTCCACTCCCCGTGCGGTGAGGTCGGCGGCTCAGCGGTCGTCGAGCCGCTTCCCAGCCTGCCACGGGGCCGCCTGTCGCGCAGGCCGGGCTAGCCGCGCGGTGGGAGGGGCGGGCGGCGCCGGTCGGGGACGGCGTCGTAGCCGGGCGGGGTGCTCGGCGGGTGCTCGGCCAGGAGTTCCAGCGCGGTGCGCACGGCGGTGCCCAGCACGGTGTAGCGGCCCTCGGCCCAGTCCAGCGGAGTGCGCAGTGCCTCGATGTCGGGCGCCACGCCGTGGTTCTCCACGTCCCAGCCGTACGCGTCGAACCAGGCGGCGTTCATCGGCACCGTGATCACCGTGCCGTCGCCCAGCCGGTGGCGTCCCGTCATGCCGACGACGCCGCCCCAGGTGCGGGTGCCGACCACCGGCCCGAGCCCGAGCAGCCGGAACGCGGCGGTGATCATGTCGCCGTCGGAGGAGGTCGCCTCGTCGGCCAGCGCGACGACGGGGCCGCGCGGCGCGTTGGAGGTGTAGGAGACCGGCTCGGCGTCGCGGGTGAGGTCCCAGCCGAGGACGGCCCGGGTCAGGCTCTCGACGACCAGCTCGCTGATGTTCCCGCCCGCGTTGCCGCGCACGTCGACGATGAGCGCGGGCCGGGAGACCTCCATGCGCAGGTCGCGGTTGAACTGAGCCCAGCCGGAGCCGCCCATGTCCGGGATGTGCAGGTAGCCGCACCGGCCGTCGCTCAGCTCCCGTACCACCGCGCGGCGCTTGGCGACCCAGTCCTGGTAGCGCAGCGGGCGTTCGTCGATCAGCGGGACGACGGCGACGCGGCGCGCGGGTCCGCCGCCGTCCGGGCCGCGGAAGGTCAGCTCCACGGTGGTGCCGCCCGCGCCCGCCAGCAGCGGGCCCGGACCGGCGACCGGGTCCACCGGACGGCCGTCGACGTGGGTGAGCACGGCCCCGTCGCGGATGCCGGAGCCGGCCAGCGGGGAGCGGGCCTTGGAGTCCGAGGACTCGCCCGGCAGGATGCGGGAGACCTGCCACGCGCCGTCCCCGGTGTGGGCGAGGTCCACGCCCAGCAGCCCGATCGGACGCCGGTAGTGCGGCGGGCCCTCGTCGCGGCGGGGCGGCGCGACGTAGGCGTGCGAGGTGCCCAGCTCGCCCAGCACCTCCCGCAGCAGGTCGGCGAACTCGTCGGGGCTGGCCACCCGGTCCACCAGCGGGCGGTACTGGGCCAGCACGGCGTCCCAGTCGATGCCGCACATGCCCGGGTCCCAGAAGTAGGTCCGGGTGACGCGGCCCGCCTCCTCGTAGGCCTGCCGCCACTGGGCGCCGGGCCGCACTTCGTGCAGGATGCGGCGCAGGTCGAGCCAGACGGTGGTGTCCGCGTCGCCCGGCTCGGTGGCGGGGACGGCGCGCAGGTCGCCGTCGTCGTTGACCACGATGCGGGTGCCGTCGCCGCTGACGGCGAAGGAGTCGGCGTCGACGCTCAGCTCGGTGCGCCGGGCGCGGGCCAGGTCGAAGTGCTCCAGGGTGGGGCGTCCGGAGGTGTCGGCGGGGTTGGCGAACGTCTCGCCCAGCGCGCCGGAGATGGGGTAGCGCAGCCACAGCAGCCCGCCGCCCGCCACGGGGCGCAGTCCGCTGTACTTCGACGCGGTGACGGGGAACGGCGTGACCCGGCTGGCCAGGCCTTCCGCCTCCACCATGACGGGGCGGTCCTCGCCCGCCCCGCCCGGCAGGTCGTGCGGGTCCAGCCCTCCGGCGGCCGGGCGGCCCTCGGGGTTGAGGGCGAACGGCGACGGCGTCGCCGAGGACAGCGGCACCAGGTGCGGGCGGCAGCCCAGCGGGAAGGACAGGTCGCCGGTGTGCACGTCGTAGACCGGGTCGAAGCCGCGCCAGGACAGGAAGGCCAGGTAGCGGCCGTCGCGGGTGAAGACGGGCTGCTCGTCCTCGAAGCGGCCGTCGGTGACGTCCAGCACCGTGCCGTCGGTCAGCCGGGCGATGCGGATCTGCCGCAGCGTGCGCCCGATGCCGGGGTGGGACCAGGCCAGCCACCGGCCGTCGGGGGAGAACGCCAGGTCCCGCACGGGGCCGTTGCCGGAGGCGACCAGCTCGGTGACCGGTGGTTCGGTCGCCGGGGCCGCGGCGGCCGGTTCGGCCGCCTCGGCCGCCTCCGCCCGGCCGGCCGTTCCCGGCCGGGCGGGCGGTCCGTTCGCCGCGGCCGGCCCGGCGGCGCCGTCGGCCAGGACGGCGTCGAGCTCCAGGAGCAGCAGCCGTCCGTCGTGCGTGGCGACGGCGAGCGTGTCGCCGTCGGGCGAGGCGACCAGCTCGTGCACCCGGCCCAGCCGCCCGGCGGCACACCGCAGCGGGTTCTGGCCGCCACTGGCCCGGGGCAGGTAGGCGATCTCGACGGCGTCCTCCCCCTCGGCGTCGGTGACGTAGGCGATGCGGCCGGTCGAGCCCAGCATCTCCGGCAGCCGCACCCGCACGCCCGGCGCGGTGGAGATGACGCGGGCCGGGCCGTCGCGGTGGGTGAGCCAGTACAGGCTCCCGCCGACGCACACCGCGCTGGCCCGTCCGGTGGTGTCCACGGCGAGCGCGTCCAGGTGGAGCGCGGCGGGCACCTGGTAGGCGCGCCGCCCCGTGCGCGGACCGCACAGCTCGACGGCCAGCCGCCGCGGCGTCGCGTCCGGGGCGAGGTCGTCCACCAGCCACAGCTCGCCCGCGCACTGGTAGACGACGCGGGTGCCGTCGGTGGCGGCGTTGCGGGCGTAGAACTCGGCGTGGTCGGTGTGCCGGCGCAGGTCGGAGCCGTCGGGCCGGCAGGAGTACAGGTTGCCCACGCCCTCGTGGTCGGAGAGGAACGCCACCCGCCAGGCGGGGCGGCCGTCGGGGCCGGCGTGCCGCTCGCGGACGAGCAGCGGGCTGTCGAGGTGGCCGGCCAGGTCCGGCAGAAGCCGCTCGCCGTGCAGCCACAGCCGTCCGGCCGCGCCGCCCCGGTAGCGCTTCCAGGCGGCCGGCTCGTGCGGCGGCTTGCCGGTCAGCAGCAGCGTGCGCCGCTCGCCGCCGGGGTAGCCGTGCAGGTCGGCCACGGCGATGTCCGCGCACGGGCCCCACGGGAGCCGGCCGCCCGGGCCGCCGTCCAGCGGCAGCCGGTAGGCCCAGGTGAAGTAGGAGAAGGGCTGCCCGTGCGAGGCGACGGCCAGGATGTCGCCGTCCGGCGTCCAGCCGCACACCCGGGTGTCGGGCGCGCCCCAGTACGTCAGCCGCCGCGCCGGGCCGCCCGCGGCGGCGACCAGGTGGACCTCCGGGTCCAGGTTGCGCCAGTTGGTGAAGGCGATGTGCCGCCCGTCGGGGGAGAAGCGGGGCGGCCCGGTGCGGGTCCGGTCCACGGTCAGGCGCCAGGCGCGGCCCGGGCGCTCCCCCCGGGGGACGAGGGGGGCGGCCCACAGGTCGTCCTCGGTGACGAAGCAGAGCAGCTCGCCGTGGACGTGCGGATAGCGGAGGTACGCGGCGTCGTCGCTCACCCCTCTTATGGTTCGGCCGCGCCGGGGCCCCGGCAACTCGGCGGGGCCCCGGCGGGCCGGACGGGGACGTGGGAGCGGAACGCTCCGTTCCGCGCGGCGGGTGTGACGTGCGCCTCAGTGCGGCCGGACGGCTCACACGGACCGGGCCGCGCGGCGTCTCTTCTGGCAGGGACTGTCACTTCGTGCACCGTCCCGCCCGGCGCGGCGCCGCACCACGCGACCCCGCGCCACACCGCACCGCACCATCCCGCACCCACGCGGAACCACGCACCCAGCACCAGCCAGCACCGCGGGTCACCACCGCCCGAACAGACCGGAGAACGCTCCGTGGCCACGTTCCTGTACCGACTCGGACGGCTCGCCTTCCGGCGCCGCCGCATCGTCGCCCTGCTGTGGGCGGCGCTGCTCGCGGGCGTCATCGGCGCGGCCTCCGTCGCCTCCGCCCCGCCCGACGACGACTTCGCCCTGCCCGGCACCGAGGCGCAGGCGGCCTTCGACCTGCTGGAGCAGCGCGCCCCCGAATACGCCGCCGACGGGGCCCAGGCCCGCATCGTCTTCCGCGCGCCGGACGGCGCCAAGATCACCGAAGACGGCCGCCCCGAGGCCGTCGAGCAGGTGCTCGGCCGGCTCGACCCCGAGGAGAACCCGCAGCTCGCCGGGGTGCTCAGCCCCTTCCAGGGCGAGGGGCAGATCAGCCGGGACGGCACCGTGGCCTACGCGTCGGTCACCTACCAGGTGCCGACCATGGAACTCACCGAGGAGACCCGCACCGAGCTCCGGGACGCCGCGGCGGCCGGACGCGAGACGGGGCTGACCGTCGAGGTGGGCGGCGACGCCCTGTTCACCGAACCCGACATGGGCCAGGGCGAGATCATCGGCATCGGCGTGGCCGCCGTCGTCCTCGTCCTCACCTTCGGCTCCCTGGTGGCCGCCGGGCTCCCGCTGCTCACCGCGCTGCTCGGGGTGGGCGTCGGCGTCACCGGCATCACCGCGCTCGGCGCGACGCTGGGCCTGTCCGCCACCACCATCACGCTCGCCATGATGATCGGCCTCGCGGTCGGCATCGACTACGCGCTGTTCATCGCCTCCCGCTACCGCGCCGAACTCATCGCCGGGCGCAGCCGCGAGGAGGCGGCGGGCCGGGCCGTCGGCACCGCGGGCTCGGCGGTCGTCTTCGCCGGGCTCACCGTCGTCATCGCGCTCGCCGGGCTGATGGTCGTCGGCGTGCCGCTGCTCACCAAGATGGGGCTGGCCGCCGCCGGCACCGTCGTCGTCGCGGTGCTGGTGGCCATCACCCTCGTCCCGGCCGCGCTGGGCATGGTCGGCAAGCGCATCTTCGGCCGCAAGGTCCGCGCGGCCAACCCGGAGACCGGCGTGCCCGCGCCCGCCGCGCCGGACGCCCGGCCGCCGCTGGGCGTCCGCTGGGCCCGGCTCACCCTGCGCCGCCCGGTGCTCGTCCTGCTCACCGCCGTGCTGGGGCTCGGTGTGCTGGCCGTCCCGGTCGGCTCGATGAACCTCGGGCTGCCGGACGAGGGCAACCAGTCCACCTCGACGACCCAGCGCCGCGCCTACGACCTCATAGCCGAGGGCTTCGGGCCGGGCTTCAACGGCCCCCTGCTGGCCGTCGCCGACCTCGCCGACGTGCCCGCCGACGAGCGGGAGCGGGTGGCGGGCGAGCTCGCGCAGGAGGTGGGCGCCGTCGACGGCGTGGTCGCCGCGTCCCCGCCGCAGCTCAACCGCGACGGCGACCTCGCCGTCATCCAGGCCATACCCGAGTCCCGCCCCAGCAGCCCGGCCACCGAGCGGGTGGTGCGGGACCTGCGCGAGCGCTCGCAGGACCTCCGGGCGGACACCGGCGCGACCGTGCTCGTCTCCGGGGCCACCGCCATCGCCATCGACTTCTCCCAGGTGATGGACGACGCCCTGGTCCCCTACCTCTCGCTCGTCGTGGGGCTGGCGTTCGTGCTGCTGCTGATGGTCTTCCGCTCCGTGCTGGTGCCGCTGAAGGCCGCACTCGGCTTCCTGCTGTCGGTGCTCGCCGCGCTCGGCGCGGTCGTCGCCGTCTTCCAGTGGGGCTGGCTCGCGGAACTCATCGGCGTGGAGCAGACCGGGCCGATCATGAGCATGATGCCGATCTTCATGGTGGGCGTGATCTTCGGCCTGGCGATGGACTACGAGGTCTTCCTCGTCACGCGGATGCGCGAGGCCCACGTCCACGGCGAGCGGCCCGGACAGGCGGTCGTCACCGGGTTCCAGCTCGGCGCCCGGGTGGTCACGGCGGCGGCCGTCATCATGATCAGCGTCTTCGCGGGCTTCATCGGCGCCGGGGACGCGATGGTCAAGATGATCGGCTTCGGCCTGGCCGTCGCGATCCTCTTCGACGCCTTCGTCGTCCGCATGGCCATCGTCCCGGCGGTGCTCGGCCTCCTGGGCGACAAGGCGTGGTGGCTGCCCCGCTGGCTGGACCGCGTGCTGCCCAACGTCGACGTGGAGGGCGAGCGGCTGCGGCAGCACCTCGCGCGCTCGGCGCCGACGGTGCCGGCCCAGCGCGAGGGCGACCCCGCGCGGGTGTGACGGCGACCGCCCCGGCCGGCGGACGGCTCCCCGGAGCCCCCGCCGACCGGGGCGGTCCGCGCTCGGCGCCGGCCCGCACGCGCCGCCGACCCGCGCGACGCCCGCGATCCGGACCGAGTTCCGGGGCCGTCCGGTACGCCGCCGGACGGCCCGGAGAAACCAGGGGCCTCTATACGATGTCCGTCCGGGAAACGGAGGGCTGCGGAAGGGAGGCGGACGTGGCGGATCACCCGCGGCGTCCTCGGCGGCGGGGGCAGGGGGAGCTGGAGGCACTGGTCCTGTCGGCGCTGCGTGCGGCCGACGGTCCGGCGACCGCGGGCTGGGTGCGGGAGCGCCTGGGCGGCGACCTCGCCTACACGACGGTGGTCACGATCCTGACCCGGTTGCTGGCCAAGGGGGCGGTCACCCGGGAGCGGTCGGGCCGGCCCTTCGCCTGGGCGCCCGCGTCGGACGAGGCGGGCCTGGCCGCCCGGAGGATGCGCGGCGTGCTGGACGCCGAGAGCGACCGGGAGGCGGTGCTGGCGCGCTTCGTCACCGGCCTCGGCCCGGACGACGAGCGGCTGCTGCGCGAGCTGGTGGGCCGGTCCCCGGACGAGGGCGACGCCCGGGGCGAGGGGGACCCCCGGGGCGAAGGAGACGCCCGGGGCGAGGGGGAGGGCTGACCCTCGTGGGAGTCTTCGTCTTTCTGCCGCTCGTCCTCCCGTTGACGGCATGGCCGATCGCGCGGCTGGCCGAGCAGCACCTGCACCCGCGCACCGCGACCGCGCTGCTGACCGGGGTGGCGGCGGTCATGGTCGTGTGCAGCACGGTGTGTCTCGGGCTGGTCATGGTGGTCGGCACCGCCCAGCTCCCCGGCAACCCGTTGCCCGACGGCTGGTCCGACCCGGAGGTGCGTGCGGCGGTCCCCTACGACGAGGTCGCCGGCAAGGCGGCCGTCCCCGCGCTCGCCGCGGTGATCGCCGCCTGCGGGCGGACGCTGTGGCGGCACGCGCGGGTGCGCCGCCGCGCCCACCGCGCGCTGGTCGGGCTGCCGGGCAAGCGGGTGGCCGTCCTGCCCGACGCCGTCCCGTACGCGTACGCGCTGCCGGGAGGCGGGCGGGACCGCGTCGTGGTGAGCACGGCGCTCCTCGCCCGCCTGGAACCCGCCGAGCGCCGGGCGCTGTTCGCGCACGAGCGGGCGCACCTGGCCGCCCGGCACCACCGCTTCCTGCTCACCGTGCAGCTCGCCGCCCGGGCCAACCCGTTCCTTCGGCCGCTGCGTACCGCGGTGTCGTACACGGCCGAGCGGTGGGCGGACGAGGAGGCGGCCCAGGTGGTCGGCGACCGCCGGGCCGTGGCCCGCGCGATCGGCAAGGCGGCCCTGGTGTCACGTGGCACCCCGGCGCCCACGCTGGCGGGTCTCGCGGCGCCGGGGCCGGTACCCCGCCGGGTGGCGGCGCTGCTCGGCCCGGCGCCGACGGTGTGCCGCTGGCCGCCGGTGTTCACGTCGGTGGGGCTGGCGATGTGGGGTGCCGCGGCCGGAGCCGCCGTGTCGGCGATGTCGTCGGCGAACTCCGCGGTGACCATGATCGCGATCCTGCACGCGGCGACGCCCCTGTGAGGACGGCTCCCGGCCTCGTCGACGGCACCGGCCGCGCCCGGGCCGATGCCGGTGCCGCCCACGCCGAGTGAGCCGGGCAGCCGTGCGCACACCAGCGTGGTGTCCACCCCGTGCGGGTACGTCTCGTCCCGCGGTGAACGCCGCTCGCCGGGGTGCGCGGCGCCCACCGCGGTCTCCGACCGGTCACGTGTTACCTGGTGCTGTCCAGCGCGGCGAGCGCCTGTGCCCAGCGGGCGTACTTCAGGTCGGCCAGGTCCGCGACCGTCTTGACGCCGAACGCCTCCTGGAGCAGCTCGCCGTCACGGTCGGACACGCCCTTCAACGCCGCCACGGGGGCGGCCAGTATCTCGGGCAGGCTCTTGTCAGCCCACGCCTTGTCCAGCACTTTGTCCAGGTCGATCGAAGCCATGTGCCACATCCTCCAACGGTGCGAGGCCGCCTCGCGCGCGGTCCTTCTACAAACGCGTAGAAGTATAGGGGGAGTTGGGGCGGCGGGGGCGGGCTTCCCGCCGTGGGCGAGGAAGGGCCGAAACCCGCTCACCGGGTCGTCCGTTCGCGTACCCGACGTGCTTTTCGTCGTCCCTTTGGTAGCCCGCGCCGGATCGGTCCGCGCACCGAGCGGGGGAGGCGTCGGCGGACGCCCCTTTGCCGCTCCTTTACAGTGGTGTAGAAGCAGGCGAGCCCGCTTTCGGCCACTGTCGTCGTCCGGTACCCCGTCGTCGTGAGAGGGAGTGACGTGCCCAGGATGGGTGAGCCTCCCTAGAACCGGCTGTGCCGTGACGCTCCTCGCCCCCCGCGGGCGGGGGCGGGCACGGCGCGGTGACCGCGGTCCCGCCGACCCCCTCGCCGCGTGCGCCCGGGCCGCCCGCCTCCCCGCGTCGCACCTGACCGCCCGGGCGGGCGTCCCCCTCCGCCGGGCGCCTCCACGTACCGCACCGCGGGCGGGCGGGAGCCGTCCCGCCGTCGTGGCGGGTGCGAGTGGCGGGGTGGTCGGCCGGTGGTGACGGGGGACGTGCCGCCCGAGCCCGCGGGCCGACGGCCTCCCCGGGGGGACGCGCGCCCCACCGACGTGCCGCGAGCCCCCGATTCCAGTACCCCACCAGCGCGCAGCCGACCGACAAGGAGTCACAGCATGCCCACCGAACCGGCGGGTGCCCCCGGGCACGGCCCCCGACCCTCCCGCCCTCCGGCCACCGAGTACGGCGTGTGGCGGGGTGAGCATCGTTGAACGCCGTGCTCGGGCTGCTGGCCGTTCTCGTCCTGACCGCCGGTACCGGCTACTTCGTCGCCCAGGAGTTCGCCTACGTCTCCGTCGACCGGCTCGCGCTGGCCCGGGAGGCCGAGCGGGGCGACAAGCGGGCCGCCCGCGCGCTGAAGGTGCTCGAACGGCTCTCCTTCATGCTGTCGGGCGCCCAGTTGGGGATCACCGTCACCGGCCTGATCGTGGGGTTCATCGCCGAGCCCTCGGTGTCGGCCGTACTCGGGCCGGCGCTCACCGGACTGGGCGTCCCCGACGCCGCCATCACCGGCATCTCCGTGACCTCCGCCTTCGTCCTGGCCACGGCCGTGCAGATGGTGCTGGGGGAACTGGCGCCCAAGAACCTCGCGATCGCCGTGCCGGAGCGGCTGGCGAAGTCGCTGGCCGCCTCCACGCTGGCGTACCTGAAGGTCGTCGGCCCGGTGGTGCGGGTCTTCGACGGAGCGGCGAACAGGCTGCTGCGCGGGATCGGCATCGAACCGGTGGAGGAGCTGCACCACGGCGCGACACTGGAGGAGCTGGGCCACCTGATCGGCGAGTCCCACGAACAGGGCCAGCTCCCCAAGGACACCGCCGAGCTGCTCGACCACGCCCTGGAGTTCTCCGACCGGGCGCTCGACGAGGTGATGGTGCCACGCGTCGACGCCGTCTTCGTCCGCAAGGAGGTCACCACCGCCGAGGCGGTACGGCTCATCGCCGCGCACGGGCACTCCAACTACCCGGTACTCGGCGAGCACCCCGACGACGTCGCCGGAGTGCTCGGCGTGCGGGAGCTGGCCCGGCTGTCCGCCGACCGGCTGTCCGGCACCACCGCGGGGGCGGTGGCCCGCCGCCCCCTGCTCCTGCCCGACACCCTGTCCCTGCCCGATGCCGTGCGGCAGATGCGGGCGGCCGACGACGAGTTCGCGGTCGTCCTGGACGAGCACGGCGGGGTGGCCGGCATCGTCACCTACGAGGACATCGCCGAGGAACTCGTGGGCGACATCGCCGACGAGTCGGACGTCGTCACCGAGGTCGCGGTCGCCGACGGGCGGGGGTGGCTGGTGGACGCCGGGCGGCGACCGGACGAGGTGGCCGACGTGACCGGCGTCGAGCTGCCTGACGAAGAGGACTACGACACCGTGGCCGGGCTGATCGTCTACCGGCTCGGCCGGTTCCCGGCCATCGGGGACCGCGTCACCGTCGAACTGCCCGACGGTGACCAGGCGGTGATCGACGTACGCACCCTGGACCGGCACGTGCCCGCGCGGGTCCGCCTCCAGCGACTGGGAGGAACCCAGGCATGAGCTTCCCGATGGCCCTCTTCGTCACCGTGCTGCTGCTCATCGCCAGTGGCTTCTTCGTCGCCGCCGAGTTCGCGCTGGTCGCCGCCAAGCGGCACCGCGTGGAGAAGGCCGTGGCCGAGGGTCGACGCGGCGCCAAGGCCGCGCTGGCCGGCATGCGCGAGCTGTCCCTCATGCTGGCCGGTGCCCAGCTCGGCATCACCGTCTGCACCCTGGGCCTGGGCTCGGTCTCCAAGCCCGCCATCTCCCACGCGCTCGACCCGCTGCTGTTCCAGCTCGGCCTGCCCAGCGCGCTCAGCTACGGCGTCGCCTTCGCCGTCGCCATGACCGTGGTCGTGTTCCTGCACATGGTGGTCGGTGAAATGGCTCCGAAGTCGTGGGCCATCGCCCACCCCGAGCGGTCCGCGATGCTGCTCGCCCCGCCGTTCCGCGGCGTGGTGAAGGCCGTACGGCCGCTGATCTGGTTGCTCAACCACATCAGCAACGCGCTGGTACGCCTGTGCCGGGTCGCTCCGCGCGACGAACTGGCCTCGGTCCACAACCGCGAGCAACTCACCCGCCTCGTCGTCGAGTCCGAACGGCTCGGCCTGATCAGCAAGGGCGACTCGGAACTGATCACCAACTCGCTCACCGAGCCGCAGACCCCCGTCGGCGACCTTCGGGTACCGGCCGAGGAGATCATCTCCGTGCCGGCGGGGGCGGGGGTCGACGCCGTCCTCGCCACCGCGGCCGAGCACGACCGCAGCCGGCTGCTCGTCCGTGACGGACCGGAGGTGGTCGGCTCCGTGCACACGCGCGACGCCCTGGTCTCCCGCAGCCGGGGGCGTGCGGTCACCGCCCGCGAGCTCGCGCGGCCCGTACCCGAACTGGCCGAGCGGGACACCGTGGGCCACGCCATCGAGCAGCTCCGCCGGCGTCGCGCCTCCCTCGCCGTGGTGCGCGACGACGCGGGGCGGCTGGTCGGCCTGGTCACCCTCGACGACCTGCTGGCCCGCCTCCTGCACCCCAAGGGGGCGTGACCGTGGGCCCGGCCCCGGCTCAGGCCAGCAGGGCCGCGATGGCGGCGTCCAGGTCGAGGCGGCGCGTCTCCTCGGCGGCGGGGACGAAGGCGTACGTCGCGGCGAGGAAACGATCCAGCTCCTCCGTGCCGAGCTCCACCAGGGCCGCGCCCTGCGCGGCCCGCAGCTCCAGCGTCGTGCGGCCGGGGCGGTGGGACCAGAACCGCACGTCGCCCTCGCCGGCCGGCCCCCGCAGCGCGGCGGCCAGCAGCTCACGCCCGAACACCCACGTCACCTCGGTACCCTCCAGCGCGGCCTCGGCCGGGAAGGTGACGGCGAGCGCCAGCGGGTCGGCGCTGTCGTAGTGCAGGGTCGCGGCGACGTGCTCGGCCGCGGGGCGGCTCAGCAGGCGCGCCCGCACGGTGTGGTCGATGGTGATCGGGGTGGACGGCATGGAGGGGGTGGACGGCGGGAACGGCATGGTCAGTGCTCCTTCGCGGGCGGTTGCCCGTCGCCGTGTAAGACTCCCGAACCCCGCCTTCGGTACCGCGCGAAAGCTGTGAGCTGCCCCACAGCGGCTCCGCGTCCCGGCCGCGCCGGAAGCGCCGCGCCCGCGCGCACCGCGGCGTCCGGCGGGGCGGGGCGTGCCCGCCGGTGGCGCGGCGACGGGCCGAAAGCCTCCGAACCTCCCGCGCGCCCGGTGACGCGGGCTCAGCCGGCCTTCGACGCGCGGACGTTCGCGACGGGCCGGGGCCATCCGGTCGCCCGCCCGCGGAGCCGCCGGGGGCCCGGGCCGCCGCGCGGCCGCCGGCCGGAGCCGTCCCCCCGGGGCGGCCGAAGCGGTCGGCGGCCCCGGCCGGAACCGTGGCCGCGACCCCGGCGCTGCCGTGCCGCCGGACGCATAGGACCATGGACCGGGGCCGGGCGCCTTCCCGCCGCCGCCCCCGCAGACCGTTCGCCGACCAGAGCAACAGGAGCACCAGCGCAGTGACCGCAGTGACCGACGTCCAGGGCACGGTGGCCGCCGGATACGAGCCGGTCCTGCACGCCTTCCAGCGCTGCTTCACCGAGCGCGGTGACGTCGGCGCCGCCGTCGCCGTCTACCGGGACGGCGTGCCGGTGGTGGACCTGTGGGGCGGCCGGGCCGAGGCCGACGCGACGCCGCCCGGGGCGCCGGAGGCCGGGGCGGACGCTGCCGGGCCGGACGCAGACGCGCCCGGCGACGCGCCCGCCGCCCCGCCGGAGGGCACCCCCGCCCCCCGGCCCTGGACGGCCGGCACCGCGCAGGTCGTGCGCTCGGCCACCAAGGGACCGGCCGCGGCCGTCCTCCACCTCCTCCACCAGCGCGGCCGCATCGACCTCGACGCGCCCGTGGGCACCTACTGGCCGGAGTTCAAGGCCCGGGGCAAGGACGGCGTCCTCGTCCGCCACCTCCTCGCCCACCGCGCCGGGCTGCCCGCGCTGGACGCTCCGCTCACGCCCGAGCAGGCCCGCGACGGCGTCAGCGGTCCGCGCGCGCTCGCCGCCCAGGCACCGCTGTGGGAGCCCGGCACCGCCCACGGCTACCACCCGTACACCTACGGCTGGCTGCTCGGCGAGGTCGTCGCCCGGGCCACCGGGTGCACGCTCGGCCGGTGGTTCGCCCGCGAGATCGCGGCGCCGCTCGGCCTGGACCTGTGGATCGGCCTGCCCGACGCCGCACGGGCCCGCGTCGGCCGCGTCGCCACCGGCCAGGCGCCCGCCCCGCCCGCGTCCGCCGGGCTGCGCCTGCGCGCCAAGCCCACCGTCGCGGCCGCCTACGCCGACCCCGGCTCGCTCACCCGGCGCGCGTTCGGCGCCGTCGCGCCCCACCCGGACGAGAACGACCCCGCGCACCTCGCCGCCGAGCACCCCGGCTCCGGGGGCGTCGCCACGGCGCGGGCGCTGGCCCGGTTCTACGCCGCCCTCATCGGCCCCGTCGACGGTGTGCGGCTGTACGCCCCGGCGACGCTCGCGCTGGCACGCAGCGAGGAGTCGGCCGGGCCCGACCGCACGCTCGTCGTCCGCACCCGCTTCGGCTCGGGCTACATGCTGCACGGCCCGGCGGCCCCGATGCTCGGCCCGGCCTCGTTCGGCCACCCCGGGCGCGGCGGCCCGCTGGCCTTCGCCGACCCGGAGGCCGGCGTCGCCTTCGCGTACACGACGAACACCATGCACGCCTCGGTGACCTCCGACGCCCGCCCGCAGGCCCTGGTCCGCGCGCTGCGCGGCTGCCTCGACGCGTAGCCGCCCCGCGCGGACCGAACAGCTAGCGCCTGGTGCCGACGACCTGGACCCACCACGTCGAGGTCTCGCCCCGGGTGACGCCCACGCCGACGTCCCGGTAGCCGCAGTCCAGGATGATGTCCCGGTGCTCCGGGCTGCCCAGCCAGGCGTCGACGACGGCCGCGGCGTCACCGTGGCCGTCGGCGAGCGTCTCCCCGAGCCGCCCGGCCTCGTACCCGGCCGCCCGGGCCCGCTGGAAGACGCGGGAGCCCCCCGCGCCCCGGTGCGACAGCACCCGCCGCTCGGCCAGGTGGGCGCTGTGCGCGTCCGCCGCGGCGTCCAGGGCGCCGTCGGGCCGCAGCGCGCCGCAGCCCGCCTCGGCGCGGTGCGCGTTGACCAGCTCGACGACCCGGCTGCCGGAGCGCGCCGCGTCACCGGTCCACTCGGCCGAGACGGGCGCGGGCGCCGCCAGCGCGCACACCGCGACCAGCGCTCCCACGAAGGCGGTGCCCGCACCGCGTCGCAACGACTTGTCGCTCATGTTCTCCCGTTTCTCACGAGGTGCCCGCCGCGTGCGCGAGCGGTGTAGGGGGTGTAGTGCGGAACGGAAAGGGAACAGTAGGAGAGGGGAAAGGGAGGAGAAAGGGAGGGGAATACGAAAAACGCGGACGGCCCTCCGGTCGCCACGCATGGAAAACAATGCGGTGCGGCGTGCAAAAGGTGCCGGTAATGGTGCGAACGGAGGGCGCTCCGCGAAGTGAAGGAGCCGTTTCCGGCTGTCCGCTGCCGTGTGAACAGCCGGAAACGGCGATCTTCTCCTTACTTGCAGAAGAGGTTGGTCGGAACGGTGTAGTCGACGTACTCGTACTTGCCGTCAGCGCGGGTCCAGTAGACCGTGCGCAGTTCCTGTCCGTTGTTCTGGTTCGTGTAGTAGTGCGGGCTCTCCGTGGCCCACTGCCACTCGCCGGAGTTGTCGTTGCCCGAGCGGTAGGCGACCAGGCCGTCACGCCAGTTGGCGTTGTTCGGCTTCTTGTTGTAGAGGCCGTACCAGTCCCTCGGCGTCAGAATCGACCCTTCGAAGCCGATGACGATCTTGCCGGCCCGGCACTCGGGCGTCGTCGCGTTCGGCGTGCCTCCGCGAAGTGTGTCGGCCGCGTCGTCCGCCCCGTTGGCCGAGGCCACGGGGGACAGGAGCGTCGCTCCGAGGCAGGCCGCCGCGGCGAGGGCCACGGAGAATACCTTCCGCATGATTTTCCCTTTCGTGAAGGAACGGGTTGACGGAAAACAGCCTAGGGAGTTTCGGGCGCGCAGTTCCATCACTCGACCGAGTGAGTGGTGCACAGTGAAATCCATGCTGTCGATAGGTGGGTATTCGCCGGAGAATCGTTTTTCGCGTCCGCGACGGTGAGGGAAATGCGCCAGATCTGGAACGGTGCAGAAACGATATGTCTGTGACGGGAGGAAACTCCGGTCGCCTCGTGCGGCGGGAGGGCGAATGGTTCCTGGCCGGAAACCGTCGCCGGCCCGGCGTGTACGGAGCGCGCAGGTCTCCCCACGGCATGCGGCGACCAGGTGAACTCCGCCCGGGCGGGGAGTGGGCGCGCACCCGGCGCGGTAACACCCGCTGCGGACCCCGCGAGCGGGGCCCCGAGCCGAAGGAGAACCGCCATGCGCGTCCGTACCGCACTCGTCCCGGCGGCCCTGGTCGTGGGCGCCGCGCTCGGCGGCGCCCACCCCGCGACCGCCGCCGTGGCGCCGCCCCAGAGCCCGCACGGCCACCAGGGCCAGCACGGCCACCAAAGCCAGCACGGCCACAACCACAGCCACCACAGCCACCACAACCACTACGCGCCGGTCGTCGTGGTGAGCACGGGAGAGGTCGACGACCCCATGGAGGACGTGCTGGAGCACACGCTCAACTTCGGCGACGGCTACACCTGGGACTGAGCGCCCCCGGCACCGGTCGGCGTCAGACCACGCGGGCGCCGGGAGCCGGGGAGGACGCGGGGCGGGCGGCCCGGCACGTACCGGACGCCGCCAGCGCGTCGGCGACCGTGGCCGCGGCGCCCGCGTCGGCGGCCAGGAAGGCGCAGGTGGGCCCGGACCCGGAGACGAGGGCGGCCAGCGCGCCCGCGGCGGTGCCGCGGGCCAGGGCCGCCGCCAGGGCCGGGCGGAGGGAGAGCGCGGCGGGCTGGAGGTCGTTGGCCAGGGTGGGCGCGAGCGCGTGCGGGTCCCCGGAGCGCAGGGCGGCCAGCAGGTCCGGCGAGGGCGCCGGGGCGGGGGCGTCCGGGGTGAGGCGGTCGAACTCGCGGTAGACGGCCGGGGTGGACAGGCCGCCGTCCGCGACCGCGAACACCCAGTGGAAGGTGCCGCCCACCTCCAGCGGGGTCAGCAGCTCCCCGCGGCCCTCGCCCAGCGCGGCCCCGCCGAGCAGCGGGAACGGCACGTCGGAGCCCAGCTCGGCGCACAGCGACAGCAGCACCTCGCGCGGGGTGCCGGTGCCCCACAGCGCGTCGCAGGCCACCAGAGCGCCCGCCGCGTCGGCGCTGCCGCCCGCCATGCCGCCCGCGACGGGGATGTCCTTGGCGATGTGCAGCGCGACGGCGGGCTCGACGCCGTGGTGGGCGGCCAGCAGGCGGGCCGCGCGGGCGGCGAGGTTGCCGTCGTCCAGCGGCACCTGGTCGGCGTCCGGGCCGGAGCAGGTCAGCCGCAGGGATGGCGCGGGGGTGGCCGTCACCTCGTCGTAGAGGCCGACGGCCAGGAAGACGTTGGCCAGGTCGTGGAAGCCGTCGTCCCGGGGCGGCCCCACCGCGAGCTGCACGTTGACCTTCGCCGGTACCCGGACGGTGACGCTCACGCCGACCCCTCCCCGCGTGCTCCGCGCGCCGGCAGGTGTTCCGCGATCGAGGCGAAGTCCTCGACCGTGAGTGACTCCCCGCGCGCCTGCGGCGAGACGCCCGCGGCGCGCAGCGCGGCCTCGGCGGCGGCCGCGGAGCCCGCCCACCCGCCGAGCGCGGCGCGCAGCGTCTTGCGCCGCTGGGCGAAGGCCGCGTCGACGACGGCGAAGACCTCCTCGCGGGTGGCGCGCGTGACGGGCGGGTCCCGGCGCACGAGCGCGACCAGCCCGGAGTCGACGTTGGGCGCCGGCCAGAAGACGCTGCGCCCGATCGACCCGGCGCGGCGGACGTCGGCGTACCAGGCCGCCTTCACCGACGGCACCCCGTACACCTTCGAGCCGGGCGGCGCGGCCAGCCGGTCGGCGACCTCCGCCTGCACCATCACCAGCGTCCGCTCGATGCCGGGGAACGTGGCGAGCATGTGCAGCAGCACCGGGACGGCGACGTTGTAGGGCAGGTTCGCCACCAGCGCCGTCGGCTCGGGGCCCGGGAGCGCGGTGACGCGCAGGGCGTCGGAGTGCACGAGGGAGAAGCGCCCGGCCGCCTCCGGGAGCCGCGCGGCCACCGTGGCCGGGAGCGCGGCGGCCAGCACGTCGTCGATCTCCACCGCCGTGACGTGGCGTGCCGTGCGCAGCAGCGCCAGCGTGAGCGAGCCGAGCCCGGGGCCGATCTCCACCACCACGTCCTCGGGCCGCACCCCGGCGGTGCGCACGATGCGGCGGACGGTGTTGGCGTCGATGACGAAGTTCTGACCGCGCTGCTTGGTGGGCCGCACGCCCAGCGCCGACGCCAGGGACCGGACGTCGGAGGGGCCGAGCAGGGCGTCCGGCGCCTCGGCGGCGGGGGGCTCGGCGGACGGGTCGGGGGCGGTGCTCACCGGGGCAGTCTACGGGGGCCCGCCCGCCCCGCGTCCCGGCGCCGGGGCGGGCGGGGCCCGGTGCGCGCGGGCGGGTCAGTACCCGAAGGCGCGGGCGGTGTTCTCCTGGACGTGGCGGGCCAGCACGTCCACGGGCAGCCCCTTGACCTCGGCCATCGCGCGCAGCGTGACGGGCACGAGGTACGGCGCGTTCGGCCGGCCCCGGTAGGGCGCGGGGGTGAGGAACGGCGCGTCGGTCTCCACCAGGACCAGCTCGGGCGGCGCGACCGCGAGGGCGTCGCGCAGCGGCTGGGCGTTCTTGAAGGTGACGTTCCCGGCGAAGGACATGTAGTACCCGCGGGCCGCGCACTGTGCGGCCATCTCCGCGTCGCCGGAGAAGCAGTGGAAGACCGTCCGCTCGGGGGCGCCCTCTTCCTCCAGGATGCGCAGCACGTCGGCGTGTGCCTCCCGGTCGTGGATGACCAGCGCCTTGTCCACCTCCTTGGCCAGCGCGACGTGCCGCCGGAAGGAGCGCTGCTGGGCGGCCATCCCCTCCGGGCCGGTGCGGAAGTAGTCGAGGCCGGTCTCGCCCACGGCCAGCACCTGCGGCAGCCGCGCCAGCTCGGCGATGCCCGAGAGCGCCGCGTCGAGCGCGTCCTCGCCCTCCTCCAGCGCCAGCCGGGGCGCCTCGTTGGGGTGCAGGGCGACGGCGGCCCACACGCTCGCGTGCTCGGCGGCGACCTCGGCCGCCCAGCGGGCGCGCGCCAGGTCGCAGCCGATCTGGACGAGCGTGGTGACGCCGACCGCGGCGGCCTGGGCCACCGCCTCCGCCACGGTGGTGTCCTGCATGTCCAGGTGGGTGTGGGAGTCCGCCACCGCCACGTCGAGCGGCGCGGGGGGCGGCGGCGGAGTCCGGTCGGAGGGTGAGCTCGGCATGCGCCCGATCCTAGGCTCCCGCGCCGGGCGGCCGGGGCGCGGCGGCCGGTCAGGTGGGCAGCGGGGGCCAGCCCAGGCCGACGGCGGAGTGCACGCTGGAGGCGTTGCCCGCGCGCACGATGCGGACGTTGTGGTCGTCGCACTGCACGCAGGTCAGCCGGTCCAGCGGCGAGGGCACCCGCCGCCCGTCGGCGAAGTACAGGAAGAACGGCCGGTCGTCGCTGTCCACGTGGTGCTCGATGTCGTACGTCTGCTCCCAGGCGTGCCCGCACTCCAGGCAGGCGAAGGCGTACGACTCCCGGGCCGCGCGCGGCGGCGTTCCCGGGCCACCCCTGTAGTCCGTCATGGCAGCTCCTCTCGCCAACCGGTGGACGCCCTTCCGGCTGCGCGCGCGGCGGCCCGTGCCGAATCCCGGAACGATCGCGCCCGTGCTCGTCCCGCCGGGGAGGGGCGGGGTACGCGGTGCCGCGCGCCGCCGTGGTTTCACCTTCGAGGCTAGCCCTTTACCCGGCGGTAGGGCCGCCGGGAGCGCCCCGGCCCCGGCGCCGTGGCGCTCCCGTCCGCCGGGCCGCGGGCGTCAGCGGGACGCCGTCTTCGCGGCGACCACGGCGTCGAACACCGTGCGCTTGGGCACGCCCGCGCCCCGGGCCACCGCGGCGATGGCCTCCTTGCGCGGCTCCCCGGCCGCCTCGCGCTCGGCCACGCGGCGGGCCAGCTCGTCCGCGTCCAGCGCGCCCGCGTCCGGCTCCGGCGCGCCGGAGACGACGACGGTGATCTCGCCGCGCACCCCGTCGGCCGCCCACCGGGCCAGCTCCGCCAGCGGCCCGCGCCGCACCTCCTCGTAGGTCTTCGTCAGCTCCCGGCACACCGCAGCCCGCCGGTCCGCGCCGAAGACCTCGGCCATCGCCGCCAGCGTCGCCGCCAGCCGGTGCGGGGCCTCGAAGTAGACCAGGGTGCGCCGCTCGCCGGCCGCCTCCGCCAGCCGGGCCCGCCGCTCGCCGGCCTTGCGCGGGAGGAAGCCCTCGAAGCAGAACCGGTCCACCGGCAGCCCGGACAGCGCGAGCGCGGTCAGCACCGCCGAGGGGCCGGGGACGGCGGTCACCCGCACCCCGCGCTCGACGGCCGCCGCCACCAGCCGGTAGCCGGGGTCGGAGACCGAGGGCATGCCCGCGTCCGTCACCAGCAGCACCCGCGCCCCGCCCGCCAGCGCCTCGGCCAGCTCGGGGGTGCGGGCGGCCTCGTTGCCCTCGAAGTAGGAGACGATCCGCCCGCCCACCCGCACGTCCAGCGCCTGGGTGAGCCGGCGCAGCCGCCGGGTGTCCTCGGCGGCGACGACGTCGGCCTCCGCCAGCTCCGTGGCCAGCCGGGGCGGGGCGTCGGCGACGTCTCCGATGGGGGTGCCTGCGAGTACGAGCGTTCCGGTCACCGGGCCATCCTCGCACCCGCCGGGCTCGCCGCCGCGCCGCGCGCGGGGCGGCCCCGGCCTCCTCCGCGGCGTCCTGACCGGTGCCGTCGGCGGCGTTCCCTACGATGGCCCGGTGAGCAGTGAGACGGCGACGGGGGCCCAGGAGAGCGCGGCGCGGCCGGAGGCGCCGGGCGGCTGGGCGGACCGGCTGCGCCGCTACGGCCACGCCCCGCGGCCGCGCCCGGGCGCCGGCGAGCGGCTCGCACCGCCGTTCCCGGGGTCGGCGGCGGGCGGCCGGGTGTGGTCGGCGCTCGGCCTGGAGCCGCGGCTGCGCGGCTGGGGCGGCCCGCTGCTGGTCGCGCTCCTCGCCGGGCTGCTGCGGTTCTGGCAGCTCGGCCGCCCGCACGCGGTGATATTCGACGAGACGTACTACGCCAAGGACGCCTGGTCGCTGCTCAACCTCGGCTACGAGGGCACCTGGCCGGAGGAGGCCAACGACACGATCCTGGCCGACCCGGGGCTCGCCCCGCTCAGCGAGGCGCCCTCCTACGTCGTCCACCCGCCCGTGGGGAAGTGGGCCATCGCGCTGGGCGAGCAGCTCTTCGGGCTGACGCCGTTCGGCTGGCGGTTCGTGGTCGCCGTCCTCGGCACGCTCTCGGTGCTCCTGCTGTGCCGCATCGGACGGCGGCTGTTCCGCTCCACCGCGCTGGGCTGCCTGGCGGGCCTGCTCATGACCGTGGACGGGCTGCACTTCGTGATGAGCCGCACCGCGCTGCTCGACCTGGTGCTGATGTTCTTCGTGCTGGCCGCGTTCGGCTGCCTGCTGGTCGACCGCGACCGGACCCGCGCCCGGCTCGCCGCCGCGCTGCCCGGCGGCCGCCCCGACGCCCGCGCCGCCGCCACCGCGCTCGGCGACCGCCGCTGGCGGCTGGCCGCCGGGGTGTGCCTGGGCCTGGCGATCGGCACGAAGTGGAGCGGCCTGTACGTGCTGGCCGCGTTCGGGCTGCTGACGGTCGCCTGGGACTGGGGCGCGCGCCGCACCGCGGGCGCCGCGCGTCCGCTGCGGACCGTGCTGCGCCGGGACGCCGGGCCCGCGTTCGCCTCCCTCGTCCCGGTGGCCGGGCTCGTCTACCTGGTCTCCTGGGCGGGCTGGTTCGGCAGCACGGGCGGCTACTACCGGGACTGGCACGAGGGCGCCGGGGCCGACACGTCCTGGGGCTTCGTGCCCGGCCCGCTGCGCGGCCTGTGGCACTACCACGCGCAGGTCTACCGCTTCCACGTCGGCCTGACCGACGACCACCCCTACGACTCCCACCCGGCGAGCTGGCTCGTCGCCGGCCGCCCGGTGTCCTACTTCTACGAGTCCCCGGAGGCGGGCGAGGGCACCTGCACGGCCGCCGGGGGGTGCGCCCAGGAGGTGCTGGCCCTGGGCACCCCGATGCTGTGGTGGCTGGCCTGCGCCGCGCTGGTCTACGCCGTCTACCGCTGGGCGCTGCGCCGGGACTGGCGGGCCGGCGCGCTGCTGTGCGGGGTCGCGGCCGGCTACCTGCCGTGGCTGCTCTACCAGGAGCGCACGATCTTCTACTTCTACGCCGTCGTCTTCGTGCCCTTCCTGTGCCTGGCGGTGGCGATGCTGCTCGGCGCGGTGGCCGGGCCGCCGGGGGTGAGCGAGGTGCGCCGCAGCGTGGGGCTGGTCGTCGCCGGCGTCCTGGTGCTGCTGGTGGTGTGGAACTTCGTCTACTTCTGGCCGCTCTACACCGGCCAGGAGATCCCCATGGACGCCTGGCGCGCCCGCATGTGGCTGGGCACGTGGATCTAGGCGCATTGGCCACGGGCGTCGACAACGCCCGTGACCGATACCCCCTGGGGCCTGTTCCGCCAGGGCCGCGGTCTGGGATCGTGGTCCGATGGATCTTGTTCGGCGGACGGTCAGTTCCGGCTCACCACTCGAACCCCGCATCGGATTCTCCCGGGCGGTCCGCAAAGGGGCGCACGTCGCGGTCGCCGGCACCGCTCCCATCGGGGAGGACGGGACGACCGTGGGGCGGGGCGACGTCTACGCCCAGACCGTGCGGTGTCTGGACGTCGCGGAGGCCGCGCTGAAGGCGGCCGGGGCCTCGCCAGGGGACGTCGTGCGGACCCGTGTCATGCTCACGGACGTGACGCGCTGGGCGGACGCCGCGCGAGCGCACGGAGAGCGGTTCGCGGCGGTCCGGCCCGCCTGCACCTTCGTCGAGGTCTCACGCTTCATCGACCCCGACTGGCTCGTCGAAGTGGAGCTCGACGCCATAGTCGGCTGAGCCCGGCGGTACCGGGCACGACCACCCGTCGACGGCTGTGACCGGCACGCCCGCCCCGTGGCGGACCGGGTACGTCCCCGCGCAGAGCGCCGACGCGGGTGCGCCGGGCGTGCCGTCCGTCGAGCGCCGCCCGGTGTGCACCGGCGGGCCGTGCGGAAGCCCGGCCCGCCGGGCCGGGAGGTCCCCGAGGACGCCTGACGCGCGCACGTGGCCGGGCACGCGGGCCTGCGGGCGCGCCGCGCCGGCGTTCCGTGTCACACCTTCGCAACGCCCGGCGCGGTGCGCGTCCCACCACGGCGCTCGCGGCGCGCGGTGCTCTAGGGTGCGGTAGGGCCGGAGCGGCCGAGCGGCCGCGCGTGGCCGCCGCGCACGGTGGACGGCGGTCCGGCGGACGCTCGCGAGCCGCTCGCGGCCCGCGAGCCGGACGCGGCCGAGGTCCCCGGTGGACGCCGGGGCGGGGTGGAAGGTTTCAGGGGACATATGCGAGACGGTCAGAAGATGGCGGTGATCGGCGCCGTCTGTGCCGTCGCCGTGGGCGCCGCCGGGTTCGGCGCGTACGCGCTGGTCGGTGACGAGAGCACCGCCGCCACCGGCACCAGCCGCACCACCGGCGGCGAGGACGACGCCAAGCCCCGGGCGGTGGAGACGGGCCCGCTCAGCGCCGCCGAGGTGCGCGGCGCCGCGACGGAGTTCCTGACCGCGTGGGAGTCCGGCGACGCCGCCGCGGCCGCGGCCCTCACCGACGAGGAGTCCGCCGCCCGCACGGCGCTCACCGCCTTCGCCGAGGACGGCGGCGTGACCGGCGTCCGGCTCGACGAGCGCGCGCCCCGGGAGACCGAGGTGCCCTTCGAGGTGACGGCCGAGGTGGCGCGGGAGGAGGCCACCGGCACCCTGGAGTACGTCTCCGAGCTGACCGTCGTCCGGGACGAGGGCACCGGGGAGCCGGTCGTCGACTGGGAGCCGTCCGTGCTCCACCCCGAGCTGGCCCCGGGCGACACGCTCGTCACCGACGCCGAGGGCGACCCGGAGGTCGTCGCCGTGGACCGCGCGGGCAACGAGCTGACGGCGGAGGAGTTCCCCGAGCTCAAGTCCGTCCTGGCCGACATCCGCAAGCGCTACGCCGACCAGGCCGGCGGCACCGCCCCGGTGCGCACACGCATCGTCGACGCGGCGGGCGAGGACAAGAAGGTGCTCGCCGAGCACACCGAGGGCACCCCGGGCGAGGTCCCCACCACCCTCGACGCCGGCCTCCAGCGGGCCGCGCAGGCGGCCGTGGAGAAGACCGGCGGGGCCTCGGCGGTGGCCATCAAGCCGAGCACCGGCGAGGTGCTGGCCGTCGCCGCGACCCCGGTCGAGGCCTTCAACCCCGCGCTGCGCGGTTCGTACGCGCCCGGTTCGACGTGGAAGGTCGTCAGCGCCTCGCTGCTCATCGAGAAGGGGCTGGCCTCCGCCGACGCGCCGCACCCGTGCCCGCAGTTCTTCACGCACGGCGGCTGGAAGTTCCAGAACCTGGACGAGTTCCAGATCGACGGCGGCACCTTCCGGGAGAGCTTCGCCCGCTCCTGCAACACCGCCTTCATCGGCCAGGCCGGCGAGCTGTCCGACGACGACCTGACCCAGCAGGCGCGCGACCTCTTCGGTCTCGGCCTGACCTGGCAGGTCGGCACGGGCACCTTCGACGGCTCGGTGCCGGTGCAGTCCGACGCACAGATGGCCGCCTCGCTCATCGGCCAGGGCGGCGTGCGGATGAACCCGCTCACCATGGCCTCCGTGGCCGCCACCGTGCGCAGCGGCGCCTTCCACCAGCCCTACCTCGTCCCGCCGTCGGTGGACGGCCGGACGCTGGCCAGCGCGCCGCGCGCGATGAGCCCGGCGCTCGCCCAGGAGCTGCGCTCGCTGATGCGGACCACCGCCACCGCGCCCTACGGCACGGCCACCGCGGCGCTCGCCTCCGTCGGCGGCGACAAGGGCGGCAAGACCGGCTCGGCCGAGGTCGACGGGCAGGAGCAGCCCAACGCCTGGTTCATCGGGTACA
This sequence comes from Streptomyces marinisediminis, assembly GCF_026262575.1. GTDB lineage: Bacteria > Actinomycetota > Actinomycetes > Streptomycetales > Streptomycetaceae > Streptomyces > Streptomyces marinisediminis. The sequence goes on along the minus strand of NZ_JAPKFL010000004.1, from coordinate 46,002 downwards.
GCGACGACCTGGCCGCCTCGGCCGTCGTCCCCGCCTCCGGCCACGGCGGCACGCACGCCGGGCCGGTGGTCGCGGAGATCCTCAACGCCGGCTGACGCCGCACCGCCCCGCCCCGCGGCACCACCCGCGGGGCCGGGCGGCCCGTCGGCGCCCCCGCGCGGGTGCGGGCCGTCCACCCGGAGGCTCTACGCTGGGGCGTTGCCCGTCCCGTCCGCCTCAGGAGCCGCACCGCATGGCTGTCAACCTCGTCAATCTGGAAGCCGTCAGCAAGGCGTACACGTTGCGCACGCTGCTGGACGGCGTCTCCCTCGGCGTCAACGAGGGGGACCGGATCGGCGTCGTCGGCCGCAACGGGGACGGCAAGACGACCCTGATCCGGACGCTGGCCAAGCAGGAGCCGGTCGACGGCGGCCGGGTGACGCACTCCGGCGGCCTGCGCCTGGGCGTGCTCACCCAGCACGACTCGCTCGACCCGGCCGCCACGGTGCGCCACGAGGTGCTCGGCGACCTCGCCGACCACGAGTGGGCCGGCGACGCCCGGGTCCGCGACATCATCACCGGCCTCTTCGGCGGCCTGGACCTGCCCGGCTTCGAGCACGGCATGGACACCGTGATCGGCCCGCTCTCCGGCGGCGAGCGGCGCCGCGTCGCCCTCGCCCAGCTCCTCATCGCCGAGCAGGACCTCATCATCCTGGACGAGCCCACCAACCACCTCGACGTCGAGGGCATCGCCTGGCTCGCGGGGCACCTGCGCGCCCGCCGCTCGGCGCTGGTGTGCGTCACGCACGACCGCTGGTTCCTGGACCAGGTGTGCACCCGCATGTGGGACGTGCAGCGCGGCGTGGTGCACGAGTACGAGGGCGGCTACAGCGACTACGTCTTCGCCCGCGCGGAGCGGGAGCGCATCGCCGCGACCGAGGAGACCAAGCGGCGGAACCTGGTGCGCAAGGAGCTGGCCTGGCTGCGGCGCGGCGCCCCGGCCCGCACCAGCAAGCCGCGCTTCCGCATCGAGGCGGCCAACGCGCTCATCGCCCAGGAGCCGCCCCCGCGCGACAGCGCCGAGCTGTCCCGGTTCGCCGGCTCCCGGCTCGGCAAGACGGTGTTCGACCTGGAGGACGTCACCGTCCAGGCCGGGCCCCGGGTGCTGCTGCGCCACCTGACCTGGCAGCTCGGCCCGGGCGACCGCGTCGGCCTGGTCGGCGTCAACGGCGCCGGCAAGACCTCGCTGCTGCGCACCCTGGCCGCGGCGGCCGAGAGCGACGGCGAGCGGCAGCCCGCGGCCGGCCGCGTCACGGTCGGCCGCACGGTGCGGCTGGCCTATCTCTCGCAGGAGGTCGCCGAGCTCGACCCGGCGTGGCGGGTGCTGGAGGCGGTCGAGCAGGTCCGCGGCCGGGTGGATCTCGGCAAGGGCCGGGAGATGACCGCCTCCCAGCTCTGCGAGCGCTTCGGCTTCGGCAAGGAGAAGCAGTGGACGCCGGTCGGCGACCTCTCCGGCGGCGAGCGGCGCCGGCTCCAGCTCCTGCGGCTGCTGATGGACGAGCCGAACGTGCTCTTCCTGGACGAGCCCACCAACGACCTCGACATCGAGACGCTGACGCAGTTGGAGGACCTGCTCGACGGCTGGCCGGGCTCGCTCGTCGTCATCAGCCACGACCGGTTCTTCGTCGAGCGCACCACCGACCGGGTGTTCGCGCTGCTCGGCGACGGGACGCTGCGGATGCTGCCGCGCGGGATCGACGAGTACCTGGAGCGCCGGGCCCGGCAGCGCGAGGCCGCCCCAGCCCCCGCGCCCGCCGCGGCCCCGGCGTCCGGCGCGAGCGGCGCGGGCACCGCCCCCGCCAAGTCCGCCCCCGCCAAGCCCGCCGCCGTCTCCCGGGCGGCGCAGAAGGAGCTCCAGCGCATCGAGCGGCAGCTCGACAAGATCGGGACGCGGGAGAGCGCCCTGCACGCGGAGCTGGCCGCGCACGCCACCGACTTCGCGCGGGTGGCCGAACTGGACGGCGAGCTGCGGGAGCTGACGGAGCAGAAGGACGAGCTGGAGCTGCGCTGGCTGGAGCTGGCCGAGGAGCAGTGACCGGCCGGTGGCCGGTCGGGGGCCGAGCGCGAGCCGCCCGGTGGGTCGCGCGGACCGGTGCGCGGTGGCGGTGGCGGAGCGGTCACGGCGGTGTCGCGGCTCGGTACCGGGTGCCTGACGGGCGGGAACCGGCCGGGGGCCGGATGCGGTCCGGTGGTACAAAGGGCTTCGCCCAAGCACCATCGTGTGTCCGGAAATCGGCGGGCCACATGTCCGATTCGCTCGTCCCTACGGGGGAATGAGGGGCAGGGCAGTCGGTCCGCGTGCGCAGAAGGATCGTCATGTCGCAGCCGCCCCCGCCCAGCCAGCCGCCGAACCAGCCGCCCGAGGAGCCGCCTGCCGACCCGTCGGCCGAGCAGCCCCGGCCGGAGCCCGGTCGGCCGGACCAGCCGCCCGCCGCGGTCCCGCCCGAGCAGCCCCCCGCGGCCCCGCCCGCCGGTCCACCGGCCGAGCCGGCGCCGCCGCGGGGCGCGCCGGGCGCGTTCGGCGCGCCACCGCCGCAGCGGCCCGGGTACGGCTACCCGGCGCCGCCGTCCGAGGACCACCCCTCCCCGCACCAGCCGCCGCGGGGCACGCCGCCGCCCCCGCCCGGCCAGGCGCCCGCCGCGGGCTTCGGCGCCCCGCAGGCCCCGGGCCCCCACCCCGGGTCGCCGGACCAGCCCACGGCGCCGCAGCCCGGCTACGGGTACCCGGGCCAGGACTCCGGCGCCTACCAGCAGCCCGCCCAGCCGGGCCCGTACGGGGCGCCGACGCCTCCGGGGGCCTACCCGCCGCCCGGCGGCTACCCGCCACCGGGCGCTTACGGCCAGCCGGGTCAGCCGGGCCAGCCGCACCAGACCGTGCCCGGGGCCCCGCGTGCGGGAGGCAGCTACAACAAGAAGCTCGTCGCCATCGTGGCGTCCGTGGTCGCGGTGGCCGTCATAGCCGTCGGCGGGATCGCCCTCTTGTCCGGTCAGGACTCGGAGAACGAGAGCAAGGGCGACGGCAAGGGGACCAGCCAGAAGCAGCAGCGGGAGGAGGAGAAGGAGAAGGAGGAGACGGCCGAGGGCGAGTTCCCCGAGCGGACGAAGAGCCGGGGCGAGTTCGCCTTCAAGGTGGACGGGCCGAAGAACGTGCCCGCCGAGATCCTGATGTCCACGGCCGGCTTCTGGACCACCGACGAGGCCGCCGTGAAGTACGAGCACGACGCGGTCCGCGCCTACGACACCGAGTCGGGCGAGGAGCTGTGGACGATCGACGCCGTGCGCGGTGAGCAGTGCGCCGCGGCCCCGCAGAGCGCCGAGGGCAAGACGATGGTCCTGTGGGGCCGCAAGTGCGAGAAGGCCATGGGCATCGACCTGGTGAACGGCAAGGCCCTGTGGAAGCAGGACCTGCCGGCGCCCGAGGGCGCGGACATGGCCGACGTCAGCTACCCGCAGGCCGCCGTGAGCGGCGACATCGGCGCCGTCGCCTGGATCGGCGGTCACGCGGCCTACGACCTGACCACCGGCGACCTGCTGTGGAAGCCCGAGGAGGCCCGCCCCGAGTGCAAGGAGAGCGGCTACGTCGGCGGCGAGCAGCTCATCGCGCTGGTGGAGTGCGGCTTCGACGGCCCCACGTCGCTGCGTTCGGTGGACGCCGAGGGCAAGAAGAAGCACGAGTGGAAGGCGCCGGACGGCACGGAGATCCAGCGCGTGTTCTCCACGAGTCCGCTCGTCGTCGGCGTGAACGCGGGCGGTTCGGACAGCATCGCGATCACCGACCTCTTCGTGCTCTCGGACACCCTGGAGTACGAGCGCAAGATCAGCATCGACGAGGACCGCTTCCGCTTCCGCTCCGTCGAGCAGGGCCTGGCCGACACCTACAACGTGGTCGTCGACTCCGAGAACGACCTCGTCTACCTGGAGACCGACATGCACCAGAGCGGTGACGTGCGGACCAACGAGGTGGTCTCCTACGACCTGGGCACCGGCAAGCTGAAGCAGGTCTTCGAACACGGCGAGAACGGCGGCATGACGCCGATCGCCGTGCGGGGCGGCAAGGTGCTGGCCTACCGCGACGGCGGGTTCTCCGAGCCGGGCGCGCTCAGGGTGCTGGACCCGGCCACCGGCAAGGCCGAGCCGTACATGGAGATGCCGAAGGAGGAGGAAGAGCTGGTGCAGCAGCTCGGCTACTCCACGAACACCAAGATGGTGTGGGCGAACGACACGCTCTTCTTCGTCACGCTGAAGATCTACCGCGACGAGTCGCTCAACAACGCGATGCTCGCCGCGGTGCGCTGACGCCCGCGGCAGGCGGGCACGCCGCGCCGGAGCGGCGCCCGCGCCCCGGCGCCCCCACCCGGGGGTGCCGGGGCGCGCGCGGTCGGCGCGCGGGGCCTGCGGCGGCGTCCGCGTAGGGACGCGCCGCGTGGGTACCGTCTGGGACATGTCGGAACAGGACGCGAGGTCGGAACAGGACCCGAGCAAGAACGTCGAGGACTGGGCGACGGCCGGCGAGCCGGCGACCGGCCCCCAGCTCAGCTACCTGCGGACGCTGGCCCGCGAGGCCGGTGAGGAGGTCCCCCGGGACATCACCAAGGGGGACGCCTCCCGGATGATCGACCGACTCCGGCGCCGCTCGCCCCGCACGGCCCCGCCCGAGGGGGAACCCGGCTCCGGCGCCGAACCCGGCTCCGGCCCCCGGGGAGGCTGACTCCCGCGTCCGGCCGGGGGCGGCCCGCGTTCAGGCCGGGGTGTTGTCGAAGGGGGCGGTCAGACAGCGCAGGAGGCCGGCGAGGTCGTCCCGCTGGGCGGGGGAGAGGGCGACGAGCAGGGCGCGCTCCTGGTCGAGCAGGCCCGCCAGGGCCTGGTCCGCGCGGTCGCGGCCGTCGGCGGTGAGGCGCACCAGGACGCCGCGCCGGTCGCTGGGGTCGGGCAGGCGTTCCACGAGGCCCTTCTTGGCCAGCCGGTCGATGCGGTTGGTCATGGTGCCCGAGGTGACCAGGGTCTGCGTGAGGAGCTGGCCGGGGGAGAGCTGGTAGGGCGTACCGGCCCGGCGCAGGGCGGTCAGGACGTCGAACTCCCAGGACTCCAGCCCGTGCTCCGCGAAGGCGATGCGCCGGGCCCGGTCCAGGTGCCGCGCCAGGCGGCTCACCCGGCTCAGCACTTCGAGCGGCTCCACGTCGAGATCAGGGCGTTCTCGGCGCCAGGCTGCCACCAGTCGGTCGACCTCGTCCTCCATGGGGACAGTCTAGTAGTTCTGTCGGCGTAAAGTTTCTTGATGTCAAGATGAACTGGGAGGGGTGCCGGGCTGTCCAGGGTGGAAGGCTCCGAGCGCCGGGATCGCCTGCCACGGCAGGCCCGTCATCCGCAAGGAGGCCGTTCATGCCACACCCCCCCACCTGGGACCCCCAGGTCTATCTCCGCCATGCCGACCACCGCACCCGCCCCTTCCTCGACCTGCTCGCCCGGTTACCCGAGCTGCCCGCCGGCCCGCGTCCGCCGCGCATCGCGGATCTGGGCTGCGGCCCCGGGAACGTCACCCGGCTGCTGGCCGACCGCTGGCCGGACGCCCACGTCACCGGCTATGACAGCTCCCCCGAGATGCTGGCCGCCGCCCGCGCCCACGCCGGGCCCACCCCCGGCGGCGGACGGCTCGATTTCGCCCCCGGCGACATCGCGGACTGGGAACCGCAGGAGCCCTACGACCTGATCGTCTCCAACGCCGCGCTGCAGTGGGTCCCCGGCCACGCCGACCGGTTCAAGTCCTGGCTGGAGGCGCTGCCGCCCGGCGGGGTGCTCGCCTTCCAGGTGCCCGGCAACTTCACCTCGCCCAGCCACGCCCTGCTCGGCGAGTTGTGCGACGCCCCGCACTGGCGGGAGCGGCTCGGCGCGCACGGCCGCCGCTACGTCTTCATCCTCCAGCCGTACGAGTACCTGGGCCGCCTGGCCGACCTCGGCTGCACCGCGGACGTGTGGGAGACGACGTACGTGCAGCTCCTGCACGGCCCGGACGCCGTCCTGGACTGGGTGCGGGGCACCGCCCTGCGCCCGGTGCTCACCGCGCTCGCCGACGACCCGGCCGCCGCGGAGGCGTTCGTCGCCGAGTACCGGGAGGCCCTGCACGCCGCCTACCCGCCCGGGCCGCACGGCACGGTGTTCCCCTTCCGCCGCGTCTTCGCCGTGGCGCGCAAGGCGGGCTGACGGCGTGCGCGGGCGCCCCGCGCGGTGTGCGCGGGGCGCCCGTGGCGGTGTGCGCGCCGGTGCCGGGTGCGCGCGGAGCCGTGCGGTCAGCGGTCAGCCGGTGTTGCGCAGCCCGGCCGCCACGCCGTTGACCGTCAGCAGCAGCGCCCGCGAGAGCACCTGGTCGGGCTCCTCGCCGCGCTCGGCGGCCTGCCGCTGCCGGTGCAGCAGCGCCACCTGGAGGTAGGAGATCGGGTCCAGGTAGGCGTCGCGGATCTTCAGCGTCTGCCGCAGCACCGGGTTGCTCTCCAGCAGCTCGCTCTCCCCGGTGACGCGCAGCACCTCGCGCACGGTCAGCGCGTGCTCGGCCTCGATGACGTCGAAGACGTGCCGCAGCTCGGCGGGCACCAGCGTCTCCACGTAGTGCCGCGCGATGCGCAGGTCGGTCTTGGCGAGCGTCATCTCCACGTTGGACAGGAAGTTGCGGAAGAAGTGCCAGTGCTCGTGCGCCTCCGCGAGCACGCCGTCCAGCCCGGCCTCGCGGGCGGCGCGCAGCCCCGAGCCGACGCCGAACCACCCCGGCACGATCTGCCGCGACTGGGTCCAGCCGAACACCCAGGGGATCGCCCGCAGCCCGTCCAGGCCCGCGCCGGAGTCCGGGCGGCGCGAGGGGCGCGAGCCCAGGTGCAGGTCGGCGAGCTGGTCCACCGGCGTGGCGGCGAAGAAGTAGGCGGGCAGGTCCGGGTCCTCCACGAGCCCGCGGTAGGCCGCGTGCGCCGCGTCGGAGACGGCCTCCATCGCCGCGTCCCAGCGGGCCAGCGCCTCGTCGGACTGGCGCGGCGCGGTGTGCAGCGCCGATGCCTGGAGCGTCGCGGAGACCGTGAGCTCCAGGTTCTCCCGGGCGAGCGAGGGCACCAGGTACTTGTCGGAGATCACCTCGCCCTGCTCGGTGACCTTGATCTCCCCCTCCAGCGTCCCGTAGGGCTGCGCCAGGATCGCGTCGTGCGTCGGCCCGCCGCCCCGGCCCACCGTGCCGCCGCGGCCGTGGAAGAGCCGCAGCCGCACCCCGTGCCGGTGCGCCACGTCCCGCAGCCGGCGCTGGGCGCGGTGGATCTCCCACTGCGAGGTGGTGATGCCGCCGAACTTCGAGGAGTCGGAGTAGCCGAGCATGACCTCCTGGAGATCGCCGCGCAGCGCGACCAGGCGGCGGTAGGAGGGGTCGGAGAGCATCGCGTCCAGCAGTTCGTCGGCGATGCGCAGTTCGTCGGTGGTCTCCAGCAGCGGCACGATGCCGATGCGCGCCCAGCCGCCGTGCAGGTCGACCAGCCCGGCCTCGCGGGCCAGCACGGCGGCGGCGAACACGTCGTCGGCGCCCTGGCACATGGAGATGATGTAGGACTCGACGACCTCGGGCCCGAAGGTGTCCAGCGCCTTGCGGACGGTCTCGAAGACGCCCAGGGTCCGCGCGCCCGCCGCGTCCAGCGGCGCCGGGGTCGGCGCCAGCGGGCGGCGCGAGCGCAGCTCCTTGGCCAGCAGCCGGTGCCGGTAGTCGCGCGGCATGTCCTCGTAGCGCCAGGACTCCTCGCCCAGCCGGTCGAAGAGCTGGCCGAGCGCGTGGTGGTGGGCGTCGGCGTGCTCGCGCACGTCCAGCGTCGCGAGCTGGAGCCCGAACGCGGCCAGCGTGCGCAGCACCCGCTCCACGCGGCCGTCGGCCACCAGTCCGCCCCGGTGCTCGCGCAGCGAGGTCTGCACCAGCTCCAGGTCCCGCAGCAGCTCTCCGGTGCCCAGGTAGTCCCGGCCGGGCTGGTGCGGCTTGTCCTGCGCCAGCCGCTCGCGGGTGTTGAGCAGCTTCTGCCGGACGCAGGTGACCTTCAGCCGGTAGGGCTCCTCGGCGTTGAGCCGCTTGTAGCGGGGGGTGATCTCCGGCAGCCGCTCCAGGTCGTCGCTGAGCGAGTCCAGCATCTCCTGGGTGGCGCCGACGTTGCGGATGGAGCTGGACAGCGCGCCGCGCAGCTCGTCCACGTGGCCGAGCGCCCGCTCGATCCCGTGCTCGTGCTGGAGCAGCAGCACGTCCCACGTCACCTGCGGCGTGACGTTGGGGTTGCCGTCCCGGTCGCCGCCGATCCAGGTGCCGAACGTCAGCGGACGCGTGCCCGCCGGCAGCGGCGCCCCGGCGCGCTCCAGCTCGGCGGCCAGGTCCTCCAGCAGATCGCCGACGGCCCCCTGGTGCAGCTCGTCGAGGTAGTAGACGGCGTTGCGCGCCTCGTCGGTCGGCTCCGGGCGGGCCACGCGCAGCTCGTCCGTCTGCCAGATCAGGTCGATGTTCTCCGCCAGCCGCACATCGGTGCGGCGCCGCTCGGAGGTGTCGGTCTCCCCGAGCAGCTCGGCGATGCCGCGCAGCTTCGTCAGCACCGAGCGCCGCGCCGCCTCGGTGGGGTGCGCGGTGAACACCGGCCGCACGTTGAGGTGCTCGGCCGTCGTCCGCAGGTGCGCCGGGTCGGCGTCCTTGAGCAGCACGGCGGTGCGGGCCAGCGACCCGCCCTCGGCCGCCCGCGCCGCGCGCAGCTCCCGGCCCCGGTGCACCTGCTCGGTGACGTTCGCCAGGTGGAAGTAGACGGAGAACGCGCGGACCAGCTTCGCGGCCGTCTGGGGGTCGGTCTCACCCAGCAGCGCGGCGGCGGCCTCGCCGTCCTCGCGCGTCAGCGCCCGGACGCGCTCGACCAGGTCCAGCAGCTCCGGGCCCTCCTGACGGACGATCGTCTCACCCAGCAGATCGCCCAGGCGGCGGATGTCGGCGCGCAGGGCGCTGGAGGCTCCGGGGGCCCCGGGGGACTCCAGGGGCTCGGAACGGGTGTCGGCACTGCTCATGAGGGGCGGCTCCTTGCAGCTTCTCGGCAGCTTGTGGCAGCTCGGCGGCAGCCGTCGGCGGTGTGTGCGTGACCGTCGCCGGGGTACCTGGCTTTCAGGGCAATCTTGCTCTTGGCACGTCACGGACCGCGCTGTCCGACGCCCTAAGGATAGAACCGGCCCCTACCCCGCTCCCCACCCGTCCACGCACCGGGCAGCCCACCCGTGACCTGGGCGGCGGCGACGCCGCCACCTCCGGCGTGTTCCCACCCGGCCGAGACTGCCATACTTACGAAACCGTAGGTTACGGTTCCGTAAGTGCCCGTAACCCCGCCCCCGCCACGAGGACGCAGATGACGACGACACCAGAGGTGGTCGACGGCGCCGTCGACAGCACCGCCGACACCGCCCGCACCACCCGACCGGCGGAGGCCCTGCCCTCCGCCACCCTCGGCGGTGAGAAGCGCCGCTCCGTCGAACAGATCGCCCTGCTGCTGTTCATTGCCGTGCCCTTCCTCGCCCTGCTCGCCGCCGTGCCCCTCGCCTGGGGCTGGGGCGTGAGCTGGCTCGACCTCGGCCTGCTGGTCGGCATGTACTACCTGGGCTGCCACGGCATCACGATCGGCTTCCACCGCTACTTCACCCACGGCGCGTTCAAGGCCAAGCGCCCGCTGCGCATCGCGCTCGCGATCGCCGGGTCGATGGCCGTCGAGGGCCCGCTCGTGCGCTGGGTCGCCGACCACCGCAAGCACCACAAGTTCTCCGACGCCGAGGGCGACCCGCACTCCCCCTGGCGCTACGGCGAGACCGTGCCCGCGCTGCTCAAGGGCCTGTGGTGGGCCCACGTGGGCTGGATGTTCGACACCGAGCAGACCCCGCAGCACAAGTACGCGCCGGATCTGGTCAAGGACCCGGACCTCCGCCGCGTCTCCCGGCAGTTCGTGCTCTGGACGGTCGTGTCGCTGGCGATCCCGCCCCTCGTCGGCGGCCTGGTCACCTGGTCCTGGCAGGGCGCGCTCACCGCGTTCTTCTGGGGCTCGCTGGTCCGCGTGGCGCTGCTGCACCACGTCACCTGGTCGATCAACTCCATCTGCCACGCCGTGGGCAAGCGCCCCTTCAAGTCCCGGGACCGCTCGGGCAACGTGTGGTGGCTGGCCGTGCTCTCCTGCGGCGAGTCCTGGCACAACCTGCACCACGCCGACCCCACCTGCGCGCGGCACGGCGTCCAGCGCGGGCAGATCGACTCCAGCGCCCGGCTGATCCGCTGGTTCGAGAAGGCCGGCTGGGCCTACGACGTCCGCTGGCCCAAGGCGGACCGGCTCGACGCCAAGCGCTCCGCCGACCCCGGGGCGTCCCGCCGCCAGGGGACCACCACCCACGCGGCATGATGGTGCCGTGGCGACCGACGACCGCAGCACCTCCCAGGACCCGCCCCCGGCTACCTCCCGGCGCGCCCGCCGCCGCATGACGGGCAAGGAACGACGGGAGCAGCTCCTCGACATCGGCCGCACCGTGTTCGCCGAGCGCGGCTTCGAGGGCACCTCGGTGGAGGAGATCGCCGCCAAGGCCGGGGTCTCCAAGCCCGTCGTCTACGAGCACTTCGGCGGCAAGGAGGGGCTGTACGCCGTCGTCGTCGACCGGGAGATGCGGCGCCTGCTGTCCATGGTGACCAGCGCGCTCACCGCGGGCCACCCGCGCGAGCTGCTGGAGCAGGCCGCCTTCGCCCTGCTCGACTACATCGACGCCTACACGGACGGGTTCCGCATCCTCGTGCGGGACTCTCCGGTGGCCTCCACCACGGGCACCTTCGCCTCACTGATCAGCGACATCGCCACGCAGGTCGAGGACATCCTCGGGCTGGAGTTCAAGGCCCGCGGGTTCGACGCGAAGCTGGCGCCGCTGTACGCGCAGGCACTGGTGGGCATGGTGGCGCTGACCGGGCAGTGGTGGCTCAACGCCAAGAAGCCCAAGAAGGCCGACGTCGCCGCGCACCTGGTCAACCTCGCCTGGCACGGCCTGGACGGCCTGGAGCCCAAGCCCCGCCTGATCGGCCACCGCAGGGCGTAGCCGGCCGTTGGCCGATCGGCCGGAGCCCGGGCGGCGCCCGGGTCCACGCCCCGCCCCCGCCCGCCCCGGGCCCGTGAGCGTCGAACGCCGCGGGACCGGGGCGGGCGACGTGTCCCGCCCGGGGCGGGCCGGGCTCAGGAGTTGTAGGTGTTCTGGGCGCGCTCCAGGCCGTCCAGGAGCAGGGCCTCCACGGCGTCCGCGGCGCGGTCGACGAGGTAGTCCAGCTCCTTGCGCTCGGCCGGGCCGAAGTCCCTGAGCACGTAGTCCGCGACCGGCATGCGGCCGGGCGGGCGGCCCACCCCGAAGCGCACGCGGTGGTAGCCGGGGCCCAGCGACTTCGTCAGGGACTTCAGGCCGTTGTGCCCGTTGTCCCCGCCGCCGCGCTTGAGGCGCAGCGCCCCGTAGTCGAGGTCGAGTTCGTCGTGTACGACGACGATCCGCTCGACGTCGGTCTTGTAGAAGTCCCGCAGGGCGGTGACGGGGCCGCCGGAGAGGTTCATGTACGTCATCGGCTTGGCCAGCACGACGCGCTGGTTCGCCGGGCCCGGCGCTCCGACGCGGCCCTCCAGCACCTGGGCCCGCGCCCGGTGGGCTTTGAAGCGGCCGCCCATCCGCTCGGCGAGCAGGTCGGCGACCATGAACCCCACGTTGTGCCGGTTGCCCGCGTAGCCCGGACCCGGATTGCCCAGGCCGGCGACCAGCCAGGGCCCGGTGGACGACTCGCTCATACCTGTTCTCCCGCTCTGCACGGGGCCGCACGGGCCCGGGGGACCGCCCCGGCGGTCGGCCCGGGACATGGATAGCGGGCCGGCCCGCGCGGGTGGGACGCACCCGCGCGGGCCGGCCCGCACGGATCACTCCGCGGACTCGCCGGCCTCCGCGTCCTCGTCGCGCTCCTCGGCCTGGGCGGCCAGCACCTGGAGGACGGTGGTGTCCTCGTCCACGTCCAGCGTGACGCCGGCGGGCAGCTTCACGTCCTTGGCCAGCACGCTGTCCCCACCGGTCAGGCCCTCGATGGAGATGGTGAAGGACTCGGGGATGTGGGTGGCCTCGGCCTCGACCGGCAGGGTGTCGAGCGAGTGCTCCAGGATGAACTGGCCCGGGCCCAGGTCGCCCTCGGTGACCAGCGGGACCTCGACGTGGACCTTCTCGCCGCGCTTGACGGTGAGCAGGTCGATGTGGACCAGGAAGCCGCGGATCGCCTCGCGCTGCACGGCCTTGGGGATGACGAGCTCCTTCTTGCCCTCGATGTCCAGGTGGATCAGGACGTTGGAGGTCTTCAGGGCCATCATCAGGTCGTAGCCGGGCAGCTCGACGTGCAGCGGCTCGGCGCCGTGGCCGTAGACCACGCCCGGGACCCGCTCCTGGCGGCGCAGCCGACGGGACGCGCCCTTGCCGAACTCGGTACGGATCGTGCCGGAGATCTTGACGTCAGCCATGGTTCTCGCTCCTCGTGTGGGTGTGCGGCGTGCGGTCACCCGGCCCACGACAGGCCTGCTACGAAGAGCGCGTCGATTACGGACCGCCGCACCCGCGGTGCGGCCTCCCTCGCCGAGCAACGTCGCAGATGCTACCCGGCGCGGAGGCCGCACCGTAAATCGATCAGCGCGCCTCAGCTCTGCTCTTCGAAGAGGCTGGTGACCGAGCCGTCCTCGAACACCTCGCGCACGGCGCGGGCGATCGTCGGCGCCATGGACAGGACGGTGATCTTGTCCATGTCCAGCGCCTCGGGGGTCGGCAGGGTGTTGGTGAAGACGAACTCGCTGACCCGGGAGTTCTTCAGCCGGTCGGGGGCCGGGTGGGACAGGATGCCGTGGGTGGCCGTCACCATGACGTCCTCGGCGCCGTTGGCGTACAGCGCGTCCGCCGCCGCGCAGATCGTCCCGCCGGTGTCGACCATGTCGTCGACCAGGACGCACACCCGGCCCTTCACGTCACCGACCACCTCGTGCACGGTGACCTGGTTCGCCACGTCCGGGTCGCGGCGCTTGTGGACGATGGCCAGCGGGGCGCCGAGCCGGTCGGCCCAGCGGTCGGCCACACGCACCCGGCCGGCGTCCGGGGAGACGACGGTCAGCTTCTCGCGGTCGACGCGCTCGCCGATGTACTGGGTGAGCACGGGCAGCGCGAACAGGTGGTCCACGGGGCCGTCGAAGTAGCCCTGCACCTGGTCGGCGTGCAGGTCCACGCTGAGCACCCGGTCGGCGCCCGCGGTCTTGAGCAGGTCGGCCATCAGGCGGGCGGAGATGGGCTCGCGGCCGCGGTGCTTCTTGTCCTGCCGCGCGTAGCCGTAGAAGGGGATGACGACGGAGATGCTGCGCGCCGACGCCCGCTTCAGGGCGTCGATCATGATGAGCTGCTCCATGATCCACTTGTTGATCGGCGCGGTGTGGCTCTGGATCAGGAAGCAGTCGGCGCCGCGCACCGACTCCTGGAAGCGGACGTAGATCTCCCCGTTCGCGAAGTCGATGGCCTTCGTCGGGACCAGCTCCACCCCCAGCTCGCTGGCCACCTCCTCGGCCAGCTTGGGGTGGGCGCGGCCGGAGAAGAGCATCAGCTTCTTCTCGCTGGTCGTCTTGATCCCGGTCACTGCGGTGTCTCCTTGGTGGGCTCTGCCAGTGGTGCGCCTATCACGGTACGCGCCCCGCGGGGCGGCTCGCTTTCGGCCGTTTTCGGTGCTTTCGACGGGCTGGTGCCGCGCGCGGGGTGCCGGGTCACGCGCGGCCGCCGCCCGACGCGTCCGCGGGTCCGCGCGCCGCGCCCCCGGGCTGCGCGGGCTCCTCCGGCCGCGCGGGCTCCCCGGGCTGGCCGGGCTCTCCCGGCCGGTCGGCCGCCTGGGCTGCCTGGGCGGCGGCGCTCCCGGGCCGCTTGCGCGCCACCCAGCCCTCGATGTTGCGCTGCTGGCCGCGGGCGACGGCCAGCGAACCGGCCGGCACGTCCTTGGTGATGACCGAACCGGCCGCCGTGTAGGCGCCGTCCCCGACCGTGACGGGCGCCACGAACATGTTGTCCGAGCCCGTCTTGCAGTGGGAGCCGATCGTGGTGTGGTGCTTGGCCTGGCCGTCGTAGTTGACGAAGACGCTGGCCGCGCCGATGTTGGTGTGCTCGCCGATCGTGGCGTCGCCCACGTAGCTCAGGTGCGGCACCTTCGAGCCCTCGCCCACCCGCGCGTTCTTCATCTCCACGTACGTGCCCGCCTTGGCCCGCGGGCCCAGCTCCGTGCCCGGACGCAGGTACGCGTACGGGCCCACCGAGGCGTGCGCGCCGATGCGGGCGCCCACGGCGACGGTGTTGCTCACGCACGCCCCGGGGCCGACGGCGGTGTCCGTCAGCCGCGTGTTCGGGCCCACCTCGCAGCCCGCGGCCAGGTGCGTGGCCCCCAGGAGCTGCGTGCCGGGGTGCACGAGCGCGTCCGGCTCGAAGGTCACCCCCGCGTCCACCCACGTCGTCGCCGGGTCCACCACGGTGACGCCCGCCAGCATCGCGTGCCGCAGCAGCCGGTCGTTGAGCAGCCGGCGCGCCTGCGCGAGCTGGACGCGGTTGTTGATGCCGACGATCTCGTGGTGGTCCCCGGCCGCCCAGGCGCCCACCCGGTGCCCGTCCGCGCGCAGGATGCCGAGCACGTCGGTCAGGTACTCCTCGCCCTGGCTGTTGTCCGTGCGCACCCGGCCCAGCGCGTCGGCCAGCAGCACCGCGTCGAACGCGAACACGCCGGAGTTGATCTCGTCGAGGGCGCGCTGCTCGTCGGTGGCGTCCTTGTGCTCGACGATGGCCGTCACCGCGCCGTCGGCGCCGCGCACGATCCGGCCGTAGCCGCTCGCGTCGGGCACCCGCGCGGACAGCACCGTGACCGCGTTGCCCTGCGCCGCGTGCGCACCGGCCAGCCCGGTGAGCGTGTCGGCGGTCAGCAGCGGGGTGTCGCCGCAGGTCACCAGCACCGTGCCGGAGAGGGTGACGCCCTCGGCCGCCAGCGACTCCAGGCCCATGCGCACCGCGTGCCCGGTGCCGTTCTGCTCGTGCTGCACCGCCGTGCGCACGCCGCCGTCCAGCTCCGCGAGGTGGGCGCCGACCCGCTCACGGGCATGGCCGACGACGACGACCAGGTGCTCGGGATCGAGTTCCCTCGCGGCGGCGACGACGTGACCCACGAGCGACCGCCCGCAGATCTCGTGCAGGACCTTCGGTGTCGCCGACTTCATGCGGGTGCCCTCACCCGCTGCGAGAACGACGACGGCTGCCGGGCGGTTGGCGCTCACGGTGTGCCCTTCGGCTTCGGGTGAATGTCACCGGAAGAATACCCGCGCGCCCTGCGAGCGGCCGAAAAGGGCGTCGCGACGGCGCCCACCCGGCCCGCGCGGCGCACCCCCGGCCCGCCCGTCCTGTCCCACGCGGCCCCACGCGGCCCGGCCCTGTCCCGGGCGGCCCCGCGCGGCGTGACCGGCGTCCGGGGCGGCTTGACGTCCGGCGCCCGGCCCCTCCGGGGCGGCGGCCGGGCTCAGGCCCCGGAGCGGCTGTCGACGCGGCCGGTCAGCGTGGAGAGGGTCGAGCGGACGCGGGCGAGGTGGTCGCGCAGCTCGTCGGCGCGGCGGTTGTGCTCGCGCAGGACGCGGCCCGTCTCGCGGTCGACGGCCTCCGCGCGGGCGCGGGCCTCGGCGAGCAGAGCCGCCGCCTCGGCCCCGGCGGCCTCCTCCGCGGCGTCCGCCGCCCGCTCGGCCTCGGCGTAGCCGCGGCGGGCCTCGTCCAGCACCGTCCGCCCGCGCTCCGTCAGCTCCGCGGTGTGCGCCGCGGCCTCCGCCTCCCGGGCGGCGAGCTCCTCCTCGGCGGCCTCCCGGGACGCCGCCTGGTCGCGCTCCTGGTCGTCCAGCAGGGCCGCGCACCGCTCGGTGGCGTCGGCCAGCCGCGCCGCCGCCTCGCCGCGCACCCGCTCGGCCTCCTCGCGGGCGGCTCCGCGGGCCTCCTCGGCCGCGGCCGCGGCCCGGGCCGAGACGGCCTCGGCCGCCTTCCGGCCCGCTTCCCGCACCGCGTCCGCGCGGGAGCGGGCCGTCGCGCGCAGCCCGCCCGCCTCGGCCTCCGCCTCCGACCGCAGCGCGGCCGCCTCGTCCTCCCCGCGGCGGCGCACGTCGTCCGCCTCCGCCTCGACCTCGGCCAGCAGGGCCACGGCCCGCTCGCCCAGGGACTCGTACGTCGGCGGGGGCAGGGCGGCCACCACCCCGTGCAGCCGCTCGGCCTCCTCGCCCAGCTCCCGGGCCAGCACGTCGAGCCGGCCCAGCCGTTCGTCCGCCGCCGCGGCCTCCTGGCACAGCGCGGTCACCCGCCGGTCCACCTGTTCCGGCCGGTAGCCGCGGCCCCGTACGACCTCGAAGCCGTGCGGTGACTGAGTCGAAGACATCCGCGCACTCTCTCCCACGTCAGCGCTGGTGCGCCCAAAGCGACCACCCGGTGGCGTACCGGGCGCTTTGCTCACGCCCTGGGTCATTTCAGCCCCAAGGATGCGCCATGCGAGGGGAGGAGTGCGCGACCGGCGCGACACGATCGTCCGCCGGTCGCCCACGGCGCGCTACAGCAGGCCGTCCCAGAGCTGTTCCAGCAGGACCGCCCACCAGTTCTCCGGGTGGGCCAGCGCCGCCGGGTCCAGGGCCGCGAGCTGCTGCTGGAAGTCCACCGTCCAGCGCCCGGCCTGGTCCGGCGTCAGCCCGTAGCGCAGCCGCCACATGCCGCCCGCCATCGCCAGGCAGCGGACGAACTCCGGCAGCCCGGTGTTGACGAACTGCGGCGTCGCGGCCTGCCCGCCCGGAGCCGCCTCCAGGGGGACGGCGACGATGTGCGCGGTGCCGTACTGCACGCAGAGCTGGCGGCCGAAGTCGCTGCCCATCACCAGGTACGAACCGGCGTCCGGGCCCGCCGGCACGCCGCGCTCCCGGGCCAGTTCGGCCAGCGTCGGCACCGGTCGGCCCGGCTGCGCCTGCGCCCAGAAGAACGGGCCGAACTCCAGGGGCAGCCCCGCCCACACCAGCGTGTGCGCCACCGCCTCGGGCACGCCCTGGCGGGACACCGCGCGCTGGTCGAAGCGGAACACGCCCTGCGGGCCGAACGCCTGGAGCAGCTCGTGCCCGATCGCGTCCGGTGGGACGGGGTGGGCCTGCGGCACCGGTTGCAGCGGCGCGCGCGCCGGCGCCGGGCGGGCCGGACCGTCCGCCACCTGGTGCAGCTCGCCCTGGTGCGCGAGCAGGTGGTGCATGCCCTGCTGCCGCGAGGCGTGGTCGGTGCCGTAGGGGGCGGTGTGGCTCACCCGCACCTGCGGCCACGTCTCGCGGATCATCCGGGCGCAGTACCCGCCGGGCAGGTCGCAGGGCTCCAGCTCGGTGTGGAGTTCGAGCACCTGCTGCGGCGGCACGTTCAGGGCGCGCAGCTCGTAGAGCACCTGCCACTCCGGGTGCGGCATGCCCGGCGCCGAGCGGCGGATGACCTGCTGCTCGGAGCCGTCCGGCGCGCGGTAGCGCAGCACGGCCATGTACCCGGGCCCGACCATCGGCACCCCCGGCTGCTGCGGGTACCCGTACGCCGGCGGCGGCCCGCCCGGCGCGCCGTGGTGCGGACCGGGTGGGGCGGGCTGCGGCGGGGGAGGCGGCGTGCCGGGGCCGCCGGGCCCGGCGAGCACGGTCGCGGCGTGGTGCACGCCCCCGCCCGGGCCCGCGGGGGCCCCGGCGCCCGGGGCGTTCGGCGCGGAGGGCGGCGGCGGGGGCGGCTGGGCGCCGCCCTGGCCGGGGCCCGCGAGCATCGTCGCCGCGTGGTGCACGCCGCCGGGCGGAGCCGGAGGCGGCACCGGGGCGCCCCCGCCGCCGGACGCGGGTCCCTGCCCGTGCCCGGGCCCCTGGCCGTGGCCCGCCCCTGGGGTGGGCTCCTGGCCGTGCCCGGGCCCCTGGGCGGTCACGTCGTCGGCGGACACCATCTGGGTCGGCACGTAGCCGCCCGCGACGCCGCCGGACGCGGCCGGGCCCGTCCGGCGCCCCGCGCCCGGCACGCCCGGCTCGCCGGGGGGCGGGGGCACGGTCGGGCCGCCGCCGCGCGCCGGGGTGGGCCGCGCCTCGCCGGTCGCGGCGTGGGCGATGCCCTCCTCGCCCGCCGGGTCCGGGCCGTGCGGGGCGTCCGGGCCCGGCGGGGGGCCGTCCACGGCCGGGTTCATCCGGGTGGGCGGCAGGCGGCTGCCCTCGGGCATCAGTTCCGTCCGGGTCTCCGCGGGCGCCGCCGGAGCCTCGGTGCCGCCCGCGCCGTCGGCCTCCGGCTCCTCGTCCCGGTCGCCCACGGGGGGCGTGAGCACCGTCGCGGGCGGCGCGACGGACTCGCCCGCGCCCGAGTCGGAGGTGTCGGCCCAGCCGCCGACCACCGGCGCGGCGGGCTCCGCCGGGCGCTCCGGCCGGTCGGCCGGCTGCCGCGGCGCGTCGGCGGCCTGCCGCGGTGCCCGCGGCGCTTCCGGGGGTCCGGGCGGCGGGCCGTCCGCCGGGGCGCCGACGGCGGCGTCGGGTGCGGGGGCCGCGTCCGCCGGGGCGGGGGCGGGCTCCGCCCGGGTGGCCTCCCGGGGGCCGCCGCGGTCGCCGTCGTCCCCGATCCCCAGGCGGTCCGCCGCCTCCTGGAGCCACTCCGGCGGGGTGAGCAGGAAGGAGGTCGCGTTCAGATCGACGCGCTGCTGCGGTACCGGCGCGGGGGGCGCCTCCGCGCGCGTGCCGTACTCCTCCTCGTACCGGCGGATGACCTCGCCCACCGGCAGCCCCGGCCACAGCGTCGACTCCCCGCTGTCGCGGGCGATGACCAGGCGCGCGGCGCCGCCGTCCGAGCGCGGGCCCCCGGGCCGGTCCTCGGCCCACGCCACGAAACCGAGGTCGAACTCCCGTACCCGCACCGCCCGGTGCTGGTAGGCGGGCACCCCGCCGTTGATCCAGCGCTCGGCGCGCTCCTGTGCCTGTGCGAACGTCACCACCGCGCTCACCCCTCCACCGCGACGGCGCGCGCGAAGCCGCCGTCGACCATCAGATTGGCCACCGTCTCCAACTCCGGCGGGTTGCCCGCCAGGCGCAGCAGGAACGCGTCGAAGTCCTCGCCGCACGGCAGCAGCAGCCGCTCCACGCGCTGCGTCACGTCCAGCCCGTCGCCGTCGCGGGCGTCGTCGTACGCGCAGAACCACACCGAACCGACGGCCTCGCCGCGCACCTTGACCGCCAGCAGGCCGCCGTGCACGAAGGCCACGCCGAGGTAGTCCTTCGTGACGTGGTCGCGCAGGCACTTGTTGACGTAGACGAGGTCGTTGACGGCCGCCTCGTCGCGCACCGTGAAGAACGGCTGGTCCACCAGCAGGCCGAGCTCCGCGTCGAGCGCCACGCCGACCGGCGCGCAGCCGCCCGCGGCCTTCAGGAACGCCCGGTAGGCGCCCGGCAGCCGGTACCCCAGCGCCTCCTCCACCTGGGCGACCTGCTCCTCGGCCACCGCCACGTCGTGCGGCACCTCGAAGTGCGCGGGCCGGGTCTCCTGCAACGGCCGGGTGCCGCGCTTGCCGTGGTCCACGGCGGCCGTCGCCAGGCCCCCGTGGTGCCGCAGCAGCGCCTTCACCTCGACCGGGACCAGCTCCAGCCGGCGGCCACCCGCCACGTGGTGCCAGGTCCAGCCGTGCGGGGTGGCCACCGGCGGCAGGTCCGCCCACAGCTCGTGCCCGGCCGCGTGCTGGGCGACGTTCGCCGATACGTAGTCCGTCAGCCGCAGCTCGTCCACGCCGAAGCCCTCCGGGGGTTCGGCCACCTCCGCGGCCGCCCGGGCGAACGGGGAGAAGTCGGGGAACCCGTCGGCGGCCACCCGCACGCCGCCGGGGAAGCGCGCGGCCCGCACCGGATCGGGGAAGTGCACCACCTGCCCCGCGTAGGCCGCGTTCGGCGGCGCGGCCTGCTGCCCGAGCCGACCTGTCGTCATGGCGGTGCTCCCCTGCTGCGTGGCGACTGTCGGACCACAGGGTATGCGCTCGCCCCCGGACCGGACCCGGGCCCGTGGCTCCTCCCCGCGCCGCCCGCGGCGGTGCGCGGTGCCGGCCGCGTCCCGGGGCGGCGCGGCACCGTCCACCCGCCCGCGCCCCGGCGGACCCGGATTCCGCAATCGCGCGAATATTTGGCAAAGTCTCACAGCACACCGGGGACGCGACGGGGAGGAAGCCACACCATGCCCGCGACTCACCACACGGCCGATCCCCGGATCGGCTGGGGCAGCACCCCGGGGCCCGGCGACGGCAGCGCGCCCGTGCCCCGGCACCGCCGGGACGGCATCATGCCCACCACCGCGGCGGCGCTCTCCGTGCGCGGCACCACCCTGACCTGCGCCGGGGGCAAGTCCGCCACGCCCCCCACGCACCACCCGCTCGTGCAGGACTTCCTCGACACGCTCACCAGCGAACGTCGCGAACGCCACACCGGCCGCTGCCCGGAGGCCGTCCTGCTCACCCGCTACCTCACGTCCGCCGAGGCCGACCGCTCCAAGCGCGCGGCCCGCAAGCCGTTCACGGCCGGTGACGCACGGCGCGCGCTCAAGCACGCCAAGCTCACCACCCGTCGCATTCGCGAACAAGGTGATCCGTGGCACGGCACGTACGCGCCGCCGTGCCGCTCCTGCGCCGCGCTGCTGGACCACTTCGGCGTCCGCGCCGTCGAGCCCACGCAGGTGGAGCCGGCATGACCACCCGCTTCCCCGTCGCCGTCGACGCCGCGCTGCGCGACGCGGGCTGGAGCCCGGGCCGCTGGGACATCCGGCAGGCGGAGGTCTGGGCCGACACCCTGCGCGCCCACACCTCGCCCTCCGGGTACCGGCACGCCGTCTTCCCGGCCGCGGTGGAGGTGTGGGCCGAGTTCGGCGGACTGCGCGTCGCCGGCACCGCCCCGGGGCGGCACATCGCCCCGACGCCGCTGACCGTCGACCCGGCCGCCGGGCTGCACTGGGCGCGCACCCTCGGCGACCTGGGCCGCGCGCTGGACACCGAGGTCGCGCCGCTCGGCACGGAGGAGGGCCACCACGGCCAGGCCACCGCCCTGGTCGCCATCGACGCCCAGGGCCGGGTCTACAGCCTCGACCACAGCGGCGACTGGTACCTCGGGGCCACCTTCGACGCCGCGCTCGGCGTCCTCGTCACCGGCACGCAGCCGCTGCGGCTCGCGTACGAGGCGGAGTAGCGCGCTTGGTTCCTCCCCCTTCCGGGTGATTTCCGACGGCGGCTCCGGGACGCGTGCGGACGGGCGGCCGGAACCGCCCGGCGGGCGCCGCGCGGAGCGTGCGCGGGCCGGGTGCACCGGCGCACCGGGCGGGTCGGGCACGCCGGGCGCGTCGGCTACGAGCGGTCCGGGATGACCGCCGAGACGCGGAAGCCGCCCGCCGGGGTCGGGCCCGAGACGAAGCCGCCGCCGAGCGCCGTCACCCGCTCCTTCATGCCCAGCAGCCCGTTGCCGCCGCTGGGCAGCCCGGCGTCGGCCACTCCGTCGGCCGGAGCGGCGTTCTCCACCAGCACCGCCACCTCGGCGCCGCGGTGGGCCAGCCGCACCCGGGTCCGCGCGCCGCCCGCGTGCTTGTGCACGTTGGTCAGCGCCTCCTGCACCACCCGGAACGCCGTCCGCTCCACGGCCGCGGCGTAGGCGCGGACCTCGCCCTCGACCGACAGCTCCACCGCCATCCCCGCGGCCCGCGACTGCCCCACCAACTGCTCCAGCTCGCACAGCCGCGGCCCGTCGCCGTCCTCGGGCCGCTCGGTGTCGCGCTCGGCGGCCGCCGCGGCGGCCGCCGCCGACGCCGCCACCCGCTCCAGCGGGCGCTCCCCGGCCGCCCGGGCGCCGTCCTCCTCGTGGGCGCGCAGCACGCCCAGCATCGCGCGCAGCTCCGACAGGGCCTGCCGCCCCATGTCGCCCACCAGCGCCGCGTTCCGCGACGCCTTGGCCGGGTCCTTCAGCGCCACCGCCTGCAGCGCCGCCGCGTGCACCACCATCAGCGACACCCGGTGCGCCACCACGTCGTGCATCTCGCGCGCGATCCGCGTGCGCTCCTCGTTGCGCGCCCACTCCGCGCGCTCCTCCGCGCGCTCCGCCAGCAGCGACAGCTCGCGCTCCAGGCCGTCCGCCCGCTCCCGCAGGGCGTCCACCAGCCGCCGGCGGGCACCCACGTACAGGCCGAGCAGCACCGGCGGCAGCACCGTCACCACCGCCAGCAGGGAGGCGACGAGGAGCGGGAACCAGGGGGGCCCGCCGACGTCCTCCACACCGCCGGGCTGCATGCGCACGTACATGACGACGAACCCGCCGGTCACCTGGAGCCCGGCGAGCAGGGCGATGATCCGCCGGGGCACGTCCGTGGCCGCCAGCGTGTACAGGCCCACGGTGGCCAGCAGGGCGCCCATCTGCGCGGGCAGCACCGCGATGGCCACCAGGACGACGGCGACGGGGAAGCGGCGGCGCAGCACCAGCGAGCCGCCCGCCACCACCCCGAGCAGCAAGGCCAGCTCCACCGGGACGCCGGACTCCCGGGCGAACGGCACGCCCTCCAGCGCGCACTCCACGGCCGACGCCGCGCCCAGCGCCACGTCCAGCACGGCTCCGCGCGGGCGCTCCCACCACAGCGGTCCCGCCCGCCGCCTGGGCGACGCCCCAACCCCCGACTCGGTCATACCGCCCACCCTAAGACCCGCTGCCACTGGTTTTCCCGGCCGTGGGCGGGGTAGGGAACCGGCCCCTCGCGCGGGCCCGGCGCCGGCACCCCCGCCGTGCCCCTGACCGGCGTCGCCGTGGGGGGCGTCGGCGGTGTCGCCGGCGGCCTCGTCGCGTCGGAGGCGGGTGGTACGGCATAGTGGGGGGCAGCACTGCGGGCTGCGGGGCCGAATGCCCGAAGTGCGGCAAAAGCGGTCCCCTGTGGTGTAATTGGCAACACTATGGGTTTTGGTCCCATCATTCCAGGTTCGAGTCCTGGCGGGGGAGCTGCCCGCGAAGGCTCCGGTCGTGCGTCGGCCGGGGCCTTTTCCGTTCTCCCGCGCCCGACGCCGCGACGCGCCCTGGCGGCCCCGGGCCGCGCGGAGGCGGACCGCGACCCCGCGGGCGGTGATCGCGACCGTCCTTCCCGGCGCCGCGCTGGTCGGCCCGGCCACGGGTCGGGCCCGGCCTTCCGCACCGCCCGCCCGCGCGTGCCGCAGACCCCGCGGCACAACCGCCGGAAGGGCGCCCGCGGCGGCTGCCGGCGCACGCCGGGCCCGCCCGTGCGCGACGGGAGGCCGTCGGCGGGAGCGCGTGGGCGCGTAGGGTGGAAGGCCCGGCTCGCGGCGCGTGCCGGGCCTTCGCGCTGTCCGGTTGATGATGTTGTGGGACGAAAGTGATGCGGTCATGAGCCTGCCTGGTCTGCTTGACGCCGTGACCCGCGACGCGGGTCTGCACGAGGCGGTGGAGGCCGCCCGGGCCGGGCGCCGCCCGCACGTGGACCTGGTGGGTCCCGCCGCCGCGCGCCCGCTGGCGGTGGCCGCGCTGGCGCGTGACGCGCGGCGCCCGGTGCTCGCGGTGACGGCGACGGGCCGCGAGGCCGAGGACCTGGCGGCGGCCCTGCGTTCGCTGCTGCCGCCCGAGGGCGTCGCGGAGTTCCCGGCGTGGGAGACGCTGCCGCACGAGCGCCTCTCCCCGCGCAGCGACACCGTCGGCCGCCGCCTGGCCGTGCTGCGCCGACTGGTCCACCCCAGCGCCGACGACCCGGCCGCCGGGCCGGTCTCCGTCGTGGTGGCGCCCGTCCGCTCGGTGCTCCAGCCGCAGGTCAAGGGGTTGGGCGAGCTGACGCCGGTCAGCCTGCGCACGGGGGAGACGGCGGACCTGGACACGGTGGTGGACGGCCTGGCGGCCGCCGCGTACGCGCGCGTGGAGCTGGTGGAGAAGCGCGGGGAGTTCGCGGTGCGCGGCGGCATCCTGGACGTCTTCCCGCCCACCGAGGAACACCCGCTGCGCGTGGAGTTCTGGGGCGACGACGTCGAGGAGATCCGGTACTTCAAGGTGGCCGACCAGCGCTCGCTGGAGGTCGCCGAGCACGGGCTGTGGGCGCCGCCGTGCCGGGAGCTGCTGCTGACGCGGGAGGTCCGCTCGCGCGCGGCACGGCTGGCCGAGGAGCACCCGGAGCTGGGCGAGCTGCTCGGGAAGGTGGCCGAGGGCATCGCCGTGGAGGGCATGGAGGCGCTGGCGCCGGTGCTGGTGGACGAGATGGAGCTGCTGCTCGACGTGCTCCCGGCCGGGGCCATGGCGCTCGTGTGCGACCCGGAGCGCGTGCGCGCCCGCGCCGCCGACCTGGTGGCCACCAGCCAGGAGTTCCTCCAGGCCTCGTGGGCGGCGAGCGCGGGCGGCGGCGAGGCCCCGGTGGACCTGGGCGCCGCGTCCCTGTGGTCCCTGGCGGACGTGCGGGAGCGCGCCCGGGAGCTGTCGCTGCCGTGGTGGTCGGTGAGCCCGTTCACCGCCGACGCGGAGCTGACGGCCGACGACGAGGGCGAGGGCGACGGCGACGACGTGGTGCGCCTCGGGCTGCGGGCGGCCGAGTCCTACCGGGGCGACACCGCGCGGGCGCTGGCCGACACCAAGGGGCGGCTGGCCGACGGCTGGCGGTGCGTCTACCTCACCGAGGGCCACGGGCCGGCGCAGCGCACGGTCGAGGTGCTGGGCGGGGAGGGCGTCGCGGCGCGGCTGGACGAGGAGCTGACGACGCTGGCGGAGTCGGTCGTCCAGGTCTCCTGCGGCGCGCTGGAGCACGGCTTCCTCGCCCCGGAGCTGCGGCTGGCCGTGCTCACCGAGACGGACCTGACCGGCCAGAAGGCGGCGGGCCGGGAGGCGGCGCGCATGCCCGTGCGGCGCCGCAAGACGATCGACCCGCTCACCCTCGACCCGGGCGACTACATCGTGCACGAGCAGCACGGCGTGGGCCGCTACGTGGAGATGGTGCAGCGCACGGTGCAGGGCGCCACCCGCGAGTACCTGGTGGTGGAGTACGCGCCCGCCAAGCGCGGCCAGCCGGGGGACCGGCTGTTCGTGCCGACGGACCAGCTCGAGCAGATCACCAAGTACGTCGGCGGCGAGGCGCCCTCGCTGCACCGGCTGGGCGGCGCGGACTGGACGAAGACCAAGGCGCGGGCGAAGAAGGCGGTCAAGGAGATCGCCGCCGACCTGATCAAGCTGTACTCGGCGCGCATGGCCGCCCCCGGGCACGCCTTCGGCGCGGACACCCCGTGGCAGCGTGAGCTGGAGGATGCCTTCCCGTACGCCGAGACCCCCGATCAGCTCACCACGATCGGCGAGGTCAAGGAGGACATGGAGAAGGCCGTGCCGATGGACCGGCTGATCTGCGGCGACGTCGGCTACGGCAAGACGGAGATCGCCGTGCGGGCGGCGTTCAAGGCGGTGCAGGACGGCAAGCAGGTCGCCGTGCTGGTGCCGACCACCCTGCTGGTGCAGCAGCACTTCGGCACGTTCAGCGAGCGTTACGGCCAGTTCCCGGTCACGGTGCGGGCGCTGTCGCGGTTCCAGTCGGACACCGAGGCGCGCGCGGTACTGGACGGGCTGCGCGACGGCTCGGTGGACGTCGTCATCGGCACCCACCGCCTGTTCTCCTCCGAGACGAAGTTCAAGGACCTGGGCCTGGTCGTCGTCGACGAGGAGCAGCGGTTCGGCGTCGAGCACAAGGAGCAGCTCAAGAAGCTGCGGGCCAACGTGGACGTGCTGACCATGTCGGCCACGCCCATCCCGCGCACGCTGGAGATGGCGGTGACCGGCATCCGGGAGATGTCGACGATCACCACGCCGCCGGAGGAGCGGCACCCGGTGCTGACGTTCGTCGGCCCCTACGAGGAGCGGCAGATCGGCGCGGCCGTCCGGCGCGAGCTGCTGCGCGAGGGCCAGGTGTTCTACATCCACAACCGGGTGGAGTCGATCGACCGGGCGGCGGCGCGGCTGCGCCAGGCGGTGCCGGAGGCGCGGATCGCCACCGCGCACGGGCAGATGACGGAGGCCGCGCTGGAGAAGGTGGTGGTCGACTTCTGGGAGAAGCGGTTCGACGTGCTGGTCTCGACGACGATCGTGGAGTCCGGCATCGACATCTCCAACGCCAACACCCTCATCGTCGAGCGCGGCGACACCTTCGGCCTCTCCCAGCTCCACCAGTTGCGCGGCCGGGTGGGCCGGGGCCGCGAGCGCGGGTACGCCTACTTCCTGTACCCGCCGGAGAAGCCGCTCACGGAGACGGCGCACGAGCGGCTGGCCACGATCGCCCAGCACACCGAGATGGGCGCGGGCATGTACGTGGCGATGAAGGACCTGGAGATCCGCGGCGCGGGCAACCTGCTGGGCGGCGAGCAGTCCGGCCACATCGCCGGCGTCGGCTTCGACCTGTACGTGCGGATGGTCGGCGAGGCGGTCGCGGACTTCCGGGCGGGCCTCGAGGGCCGCGAGGAGGAGGCCGCGCCGCTGGAGGTCAAGATCGAGCTCCCGGTCGACGCGCACGTGCCGCACGACTACGCGCCCGGCGAGCGGCTGCGGCTCCAGGCCTACCGGTCGATCGCCTCGGTGAACTCCGAGGAGGACATCGCGGCCGTCCGCGAGGAGCTGGCCGACCGCTACGGCCCGCTGCCGGAGCCGGTGGAGAACCTGCTGCTGGTCGCCGGGCTGCGGCTGCTGGCCCGGGCGTGCGGTGTCACCGACGTCACCCTCCAGGGCACCAAGGTGCGGTTCTCCCCGGTGGAGCTGCGCGAGTCCCAGGAGCTGCGGCTGAAGCGGGTCTACCCCGGCTCGGTGGTGAAGGCGTCCGCCGGCCAGGTCCTCGTGCCGCGCCCGAAGGCCGGCGGCATCGGCGGCAAGCCGGTCGTGGGCCGCGACCTGCTCGCCTGGACGGGCGAGTTCCTCACCACGGTCCTGGGGTCCTGAGCCCCGGGCGGTGACCGTCCGGGACGCGGGCGGGAACGGCCGGTGGGCCCGCCGGGACGGGGATCGTCCCGGCGGGCCCACCGTGGTGCGCGGGGCGCGTGCTAGTGCGCGTCGTGGTGCGCGCTCAGAGCGTCAGGCTCCACTGGGCCGGGGCCGTCGAGAGGTCCAGCAGCTCGACCTCCACGTCCAGCACCTCCGCGCTCGCCGGGGCGTCGAACGCGAACTTCGCGGTGGCCTTCTTGCCGGGCAGCAGCTCGCCGGTGAAGCCGGTGCCCATCGTGTCGTCGTAGATCTCCTCGGCCGTCGTGCCCTCCTCGCCGGCCCGCGCGGAGACCGTCAGCAGGTCGGTGGAGACGTTCTCCTCGCCGGTGTTCTCCAGCGTGACGGTGAGCTGGTAGGCCTCGTTCCCCTCGGTGTGCCCGA
Organism: Streptomyces marinisediminis; assembly: GCF_026262575.1. Lineage (GTDB taxonomy): Bacteria > Actinomycetota > Actinomycetes > Streptomycetales > Streptomycetaceae > Streptomyces > Streptomyces marinisediminis. Next base: position 18,508 of record NZ_JAPKFL010000004.1, on the reverse strand, counting down.
TGGAGAACTCGTCGGGCTCGTAGGCGCTCGCCTCGGAGACGGTGACCTTCAGCCCGCTCTCGTAGGCGGCGGTGTCGCCGGCCGCGTACGGGCCCTCCTCGGAGCCGCCCTCGGAGCCGCCGTCCGCCTCGGTCTCCGAGCCGCCGTCGTCCGTCGACTCCTGGCTGCTGCCGCTCTCCTTCGACGGCTCGTCCACGCCACCGCACGCGGACAGTCCCCCGACCGCGAGGACGGCGGTGGCCACGGCGGCGACGAGCGTGCGAGTGCGGGTGGTGTTCACGGACATGGCAGGACCCCTCGTTGGAGCTGTGACGGAAGGCATGACGTGCCGGAGAGGGACGTCAACGCGGCTCGCGGTGAACCGATGGGTCAATCACAGCAGAGTTTGTGAATCGAGTCAACACGGTTCACGCAAGCCAGACGGTTCACCAAGTGAACCGGTACACACGACAAAAGCGCGGGTATGCTCGACACACCGCCACGACGACTTGCAGGAAGGCCCTGACGTGTCGCAGAGCACGCCCGAAGTACCGGAGGTGACGGCGGCCGGGATCGCCCGGCTCGCCGGCGTCGGCCGGGCCGCCGTCAGCAACTGGCGCCGCCGCTACGCGCACTTCCCGCAGCCCGTCGGCGGCACCGAGGCCAGCCCCGCCTTCGCCCTGCGCGAAGTCGAGGAGTGGCTGCGCGCGCACGGCAAGCTCGCCGAGGTGCCCCTGCGCGAGCGGGTGTGGCAGCGGATCGAGACCGACCCCGACGGCCCGGCCGCCGCCCTGGTCCGCGCCGGGGAAGCCCTGCTGGCCGGGCCCGACCCCGCGGAGCCCACCCCGCTGGACCACCTGGCGGGCGAGCTGGGCGGCCCGGGGGCGGCGTTCGCCTTCCTGCTGGGCCGCTACTTCGACGCCAACCCGCGCGCCCACACCCTCACCCCGGCCCCGGCCGCCGACCTGATGGCCGCGCTCGCCGCCGCCACCGGCCGCCCCGACACCGTCCTGGACCCGGCCTGCGGCTCCGGGGAACTCCTCGCCGCCGTCCAGCGCGCCGCCACCACCCGGCGCGGCCCCGGTCTGCACGGCCAGGAGACCGACGCCGTGCTCGCCCGGCTGACCGCGCTGCGCCTGACCCTGTGCGGCACCCCCCGGCCCGCCGCCGTGCACGTGCGCACCGAGGACGCGCTGCGCACCCCGCCCACCGGGCAGCCGGCCGCCGACGCCGTGCTGTGCCACCCGCCGTTCAACGAGCGCCACTGGGGCCACGACGAACTGGCCTACGACGCCCGCTGGGAGTACGGCCTGCCCGCCCGCACCGAGTCCGAACTGGCCTGGGTGCAGCACGCCCTGGCCCGGCTGCGGCCCGGCGGCGTCGCCGTGCTGCTGATGCCGCCGGCCGCCGCCTCGCGCCGCACCGGCCGCCGCGTCCGCGCCGCGCTGCTGCGCCGGGGCGCGCTGCGCGCCGTCGTCGCGCTGCCCGCCGGGGCGGCCCCGCCGCACAGCCTGCCGCTGCACCTGTGGGTGCTGCGCAAGCCGGACGGCGCCGCCGCCCCGGACCCCCGGCTGCTCCTGCTGGACACCAGCACCCGGTACCAGGCCGACGGGCGCGAGCCGCTGCCCTGGGACGCGCTGCGCGCCACCGTGCTCACCGCCTGGCACGCGTTCGCCGGCGGCGCCGCGGTGCCCGAGGAACCCGGCCTGTGCGGCACCCGGCCCGTCATCGACCTGCTGGACGACGACGTCGACCTCGCCCCCGCCCGCCACCTGCCCCCCGCGCCCGGCGCCGGGGGCGTCGCGGAGCTGGCCGGGACCCGCGCCGACCTCACCCGCACCCTGCGCCGCAGCCTCGACCTCACCCCGGCCCCCGCCCCGGCCGAGGACGACCACACGCCGCGCTGGACGGTGACCACCGTCGGCGAACTGGCGCGCGCGGGCGCCCTCCAGGTCCGGGCCGGCGGCGCCGAGGGCGAACCGGCCGTGACCCGCGAGGGCGACGTCGTCATCCCCGTGCAGGGCCGGGGCGCCGCCTACGTCGTGGACGCCGCCGGAGCGGGGGAGACGCTGGCCAAGCCGCTGTACCTGCTCCGCCCCGAACCGGCCGCGCTGGACCCGTGGTTCCTCGCCGGGTTCCTGCGCTCGACCGCCAACACCCGGCAGGCCAGCAGCTACGCGTCCAGCGCCTCCCGGCTCGACGTGCGCCGCCTGCGCCTGCCCCGCCTCGACCTGGCCGGGCAGCGCCGCTACGGCGCGCACTTCCGGCGCCTGGCGGAGTTCGAGGCCGCGCTGCGGCTCGCCGGTGAGCTGGGCGAACGCCTGGTGCAAGGGCTCTACGACGGCCTGACCGACGGCAGCCTCGACCCGCGCTGACGGCCGCGCCGCCCGGCCGATTCCCGGACCCGGCCCCCGGTCCGCCCGCCCCGCGGATACCCTCGCCTCCTACGATGACGCCAGGCGAGGGACGGGAGCTTGCAGATGTACGGGGCGGGCGCACATCCGACGCCACCGCCGCCACCGCCCTACCGCGCGGGTCCCGGCGCGAAGGCGATGACGGTCCGGCTGCTGTTCGCGTCGTTCCCGGTGTGGTCGCTCGGCCTGCTCGCCTGGGTGCCCTCGCTGCGCTTCGCCGTCCTTCGCCGACGCCCGCTGGACTGGGCGGTGTTCGCGCTGTTCGCCCTCGGCAGCGTCGTGGAGATCGTGGGCCTGGCCCGCACGCCCGAGGACCCCTCCGGGGAGTCGACCATCAGCGACCTCCTCGGGTTCTTCCTGCTCGGCCTGATCGTCGTCGCCACGACGCACGCCATCCTGGCGGACCGCTTCGCGCGCCCCGGCCATCCCGCCCACCCCGGCCACCTCGCTCACCCCGCTCACCCGGTTTCGCCGGCGTCCTACGGCTACGGGTACCCGCCCCCGGCCGCCGCCCCCGAGCCCACCGGCTACGGCTATCCGCGACCCGTTCCGCCCGGCCCGCACACCGCCCCGCCGCTCCGTCCGGCCCCGCCCGCCCACCACGAGCCGACGCTCTACGCCCACCCCGCGCCCCACCCGGCTCACGCGCCCCACCCCGCGCCCGGGCCCGCCGCCGGCCCGGGTCCGGCCCCGTACCCCGGCGCCGTCCCGCGCCCCGGAAACCCGGCGCCGCCCCCGCCCGGCGGCGCGCACCCCGGTGCCGCCCCGCACCCGGGCGCGGCGCCGTCGGGGCGGCACGGCCGCATGCGGCAGGTCGCCTCCGAGCTGGACGAGCTGGACGAGCTCCTGCGCAAGCGGGACGGCGGCCGGTGACCGGGCGCGTCATAGCGGACCGCTACGAACTGACCGAGCCCCTGGGCAAAGGGGCGATGGGCCAGGTCTGGGGCGGCCACGACCGGGGCCTGGGCGGCCGCTCGGTGGCCGTGAAGCTCATGCACTCCGGTCACCTGGCCTCCCTGTCGGGCAGCGCCGGGCCGGAGGAGCTGCGCGAGCGGTTCGAGCGCGAGTGCCGGGTGACGGCGCAGCTCGACCACCCCAACCTGGTCACCGTCTTCGACGCGGGCCGGGAGGGCGACGAGCTGTTCCTCGTCATGCAGCGCCTGGACGGCAGCGACCTGGCCGACCACCTCGCCGAGCACGACCCCTACCCCGTCCCCTGGGCGGTCGCGGTCGCCGCCCAACTGTGCTCCGCGCTGGTCGCGGTGCACGCCGTCGGCATCGTGCACCGGGACCTCAAACCCGGCAACGTCATCGTGCGCCCCGAGGGCCGCGCCGTCATCCTCGACCTGGGCATCGCCGCCGTCGGCACCGCGGGCGAGGCCACCCGCCTGACCCGCACCGGCGCGCTCATCGGCACGCCGGTCTACATGGCCCCCGAGCAGGCGACCGGCAGCGCCGCCGTCGGCCCGGCCGCCGACCTGTACGCGCTCGGCGGCATGCTCTACGAACTCCTCACCGGCCAGGCGCCCTTCGAGGCGCCCGAGGCCTCCGGCCTGCTCTACAAGAAGCTGCACGAGGAGCCCCCGCCGGTGCGCGAGCTGCGCCCGGAGGTCCCCGAGCGCCTGGCCCACCTCGTGCACCGGCTCCTGCACCGGGACCCCGCCGCGCGCCCCGCCGACGCGCACGAGGTCTACGACGAGCTGGCCCCGCTGCTGCCCCGGGCCGGCGGGCCCCGCGGCCCCGCGCTGCCCCTGGACCCGACCCGGCCGTTCCTGGAGCCCATGGCCCCCTGGCCGCCGCGCCCCGCGCCCGCGCCGCCCGGCTTCGGCCCGCCCCCGGCCACCGGCCTGGCCGCCACCCTGGAGGAGGTCCGGCGCCTGCTGGCGGCCGGGCGGTACGCGCGGGTCGCCGAGGTGCTCGGCCACGCGCTGCCCGCCGCGGCCGCCGAGCACGGCGAGGGCTCGCCCGTCGTGCGCACGCTGCGCAAGCAGTACGCCGCGACGTTGCTGGAGGCGGGGGAGTACGCCCGAGCCCTGCCGGAGGTGACGCGCCTGGTCCGCGAGTACGCCGCCGAACTCGGGCCGCACGACCCGGTGGTCACCCAGCTCCTCCAGGACGAGGCGTTCTGCCGCCACCGCCTCACCGGGCACGGCTGAGGCGGGCCGGGCCCGGCCGCGCGCCCCGGCGTGATATCGGCTTCAGTCACACGACGCGTGACGTTCACCCGGGCGTTGCCTGCGCGGCATCCCGCGACCAGCGGCCCGCCCTACGCTCCGGGACGGAGGCCGTGGCCTGGACCGGTCTCCTGACCTGCCCGCAGCGTCTGGAAACCACGTGCCCAAGCTCTCTGTCATCGTGCCTTGCCACAACGTCCAGGAGTTCGTCCCGGACACCCTCCGCAGCCTCGCCCGCAACGCGGGTCCGGACACGGAGTTCCTCCTGGTGGACGACTGCTCCACGGACGCCACCGCGGACCTGCTGGAGCGTGCCGCGCCCGGCGTCCCCGGAGCCAGAGTGCTCCGCCACGAGACGAACCAGGGCATCTCCCAGGCCCGCAACTCCGGCATCGAGGCCGCCCGCGGCGACTGGCTCACGTTCCTGGACGGCGACGACTGGTACGCCCCCGGCTACCTCGACGCGCTGCTCGCCGCCGCCCGCCGGCTGGACGCCGACTTCGTGCGCACCGATCACGTCCAGGTCACGGACCGGGCCCGCGTGGTGCAGCGCGCCCCCGCCCCGCGCCGCGGCGTGGCCCTCTCACCGCGCACCGCGATCGCCCCGGCGGCGATGAAGACGATGGTGGACTACCCCTTCGTCTGGGCCGGGATCTACCGCCGCGCCCTCTTCGACGACGGGCTGCGCTTCGTCCCCCACCTGCGCACCGCGGAGGACCGGGTGTTCACCTGGCAACTCCACCTGCGTGCCCGCACGTTCGCCACCGTCGGCCTGTACGGCGTGCACTACCGGCGCGGCGTGACGACCTCCCTCACCCAGATCGGCGACGAACGGCAGCTCGACTTCATCCCGGCCCACGACCACATCCTGCGCGCCGTCGCCGCCGACGCCGAGGCCGAGCGCTTCCTGCCCAAGATCGTGCGCACCTACTGCGCCATGATCGCCTTCCACGCCGCCGGTGCCGCGCGCTACGAGCCCGCCACCGCCAAGGCGCTGCGCCGCGAGTCGGCCGCGGCCCTGCGCCGCATGCCGCCGGACGTGCTCGACGAGGTGCTCCGGGTGCTCGACGCACCCCGCGCGAAGGTCCTGAGGCGGCTGCTGGGACGCGGCGGCACGAAGAGCGGAAAGGCGGCCTGACCATGCCCGTGACCTCCCACGCCCGGCGCCCGCAGATCTTCGAGGTCTCCACCCTCTACGGCGCGGCGACCCTGGCCGCCGCCCTGGACGCCGGCCAGTTCGGCCCGGCCGCCGCGGCGCGCCGCATCCTGGTGGTCTCGCTCAACGCCACCGTCCCGGAGACGGCCACCCACCTGTCCGAGATGTCCGGCTGGGACGCCGTCGCGGCCCGCTTCGACCGCGTCGTGGACTGGAACGAGACCATCCGCCCGCTGCACCCCAGCCACTGGACGCCGCGCGAGCAGGACCGCCCGCTGTGGCAGCGCATGCTGCGCGACGCCTGGGGCCTGGCCGACGGGCCGATGGACCTGGTGGTGGAGTCCGTCCACGTCAACCCCGCCGCCGCGCTGGCCGGGATCTTCGCCGACGCCGACGTCCACGTGTACGCCGACGGCCTGATGAGCTACGGGCCCACCCGCGAGCGGCTGCCCGCCGCCACCGCACCGCGCATCCAGCGCCTGCTGCACCTCGACCTCGTCCCCGGCCTGCGCCCCCTGCTGCTGTCCGAGTACGACGTCCCGGCCGAGACGGTGCCCACGCACGCCTTCCGCGCGGTGCTGGACGAGCTGACCGACGCCGCCGACGCCGACCCCGGCCTGCCCGCCGACCGCGCGCACGCGCCCGGCGCCGTCATCCTGGGCCAGTACCTCGCCGCCCTGGGCATCCTCACCGCCGAGGAGGAGGAGGAGCTGCACGCGCGCATGGTGCGCGCGGCGGCGGCGGCCGGCCACCAGACGGTGCTGTTCAAGGCCCACCCCACCGCCCCCGCCCGCTACTCGCGCGCGCTGGAGAAGGCCGCCGCCGACTGCGGGGTGCGGCTGCTGACGCCGACGACCGCGCTGCTGGCCGAGTGCCTCTTCGACCGCTACCGCCCCCGGCTCGTCGTCGGCTGCTTCTCCACCGCGCTGCTGACCGCGTCCGCCTTCTACGACGTGCCCGTCGCCCGCGTCGGCACCCGGGAGCTGCTGGACCGCATCGTGCCGTACCAGAACAGCAACCGGGTGCCGCTCACCCTGGTCGACGCCACCGTGCCCGACCTGGAGGAGCGGGGCGCCGGGCCGGAGATGAGCGTCGCGGAGGCCGAGGCGCTGGTGCGCGCGGTGGGCTACTGCATGCAGCCGCGGCTCTACCCGCACCTGCGCGGCGAGGCGCACGCCTGGCTCGCCGAGCACTGGGGGCCCCAGACCCAGCACTACTTCAAGCGCCGCCGCCTCACCAGCCTGGAGCTGCCCGGCAGCCTGGTACCCGCCACGGAGCGCTTCCCCGGCGGCCGCACCGCGCTGCACGTGGCCCGGCGGGTCAAGCGCGCCACCCACCGGGCGCGCACGGAGCGTACGAAGAAGCGCTGACGCCGGCGCCCGGCCGCCCGGCCCCGGCGTCCGGGGGTGTCCCGCTGCCGGGGTGCGGCGCCCGGCCCTGGGGACGGCGGGGTCGCGTCGACCGGTGCCCTGGCGGCCGGGCCGTGTGTGCGGGGGAGAGCCCCCGGTCGGCGCGCGCACGGGTGCCGGTCGGCGCCGGTGCCGGGGTGGCGCCGTTCGGCCGCAGGACGGGGCCCGTTCACCGGTGCGCCACCTCGGCTCCCTACGGTGCTCGCTGGGCCGCCCCGAGGGCGGCGGATCGATCCGGGAGCACCATGAAGAGGGTCCGAACCGGGTGGCTGGCACGCCGCCGCCGTTCCGCACGCGGCGGCGAGGCGCCCGGGGCGCCCGCCGCCACCGTGCCGCTCGCCGAGGGCCTGGCACGCTGCGCGGCCCACGCCGACGCCCTGGCGGGCAGCGGCGACCGGCACCGCCGGGATCGCGCCGCCGCCCTGCGCCGCCTGCTGAGCGAGCACCCGGAGGCGGCCGCCCTGCCCCCGGGCTGGTCGACGGCGCGTCCCGCGCTGCTGGACGCCCTGCTCGCGGCGGGCGAGGCCGCGCTCGCGGGCGAGCAGGAGGACGGCCTGCGGCTCGCGGTCACCATCGCCGACACCGTGCTCACCGAGCGCGGCGGTTCGCGCGGCGGCTGGCGGCTGCGCGCCCGGGCGCTGGACGCGCTCGGCGAGGACGTGACCGCCGCCGCGGCCTGGGAACGCTACCTGGCGCTGCGGCCGGAGCCCGTCCCGGAGCTGTCCGCCCGCGCGGCCGGGCTGCGGGCGAGCGCCGCGCACCGGGGCGAACTCCTGCGCGAGCTGCGCGAACGGTACCCGCGCGCGGCCGAGTTCACCGGTGGCGGCGCGACGGAGCTGTGGGCGGACGGGCTCGCCCGGGACGCCGCCGGGGACTGGGCCGGCGCCGCGCCCCGCCTGGTGGCGGCCCTGCACGCGATGGCCGAGCGCCCGCTCCACGCCGCCGAGACCGGCGCGGCCCTGACCGAGTTCATGGACCGCTTCCTGCTCCGGCACCGCGAGGAGACCGGCGGCCCGCTCACCGGCTGCGCCGCGCTGTTCGCCCACTACGCCGACCACGTCCGGCTGCGCGCCCAGGCCCCGGTGCCCGACCCCACGCTCGGGGCGGCCCGCGCCGTCGGCGTCGGCGACCTGCGCTCCCTGGTGGCCGGCCGCAGCGTGTGCGTCGTGGCCGAGGGCTCCTCCGGGGAGTTCGCGGGGGACGGCTACGACCTCGTCGTCCGCTGCGACGCCTTCCGCCCCGGCCGCGCCGGGCCCGGCGCCCGCACCGACCTCCACGTCACCACCCCGGCCGCCCCGGACGGCTGGGCCGAGCCCGTGGGCACCCGGATCGTCCTGTGCGAGCAGGACGAGCCCTGGAAGCGCGCCGTGCGCGAACGCCTCGTGCCCGGCGCGCAGCACCGCGTCGGGGACGCCTCGCTGCGCTGGCCGCTGCGCACCCTGGGCGGCGGCCCCTGGCCCGCGCCGCCGGGCACCGCGCTGCACGTGCTGTGGCTGCTGGACTTCCTGGACGTCTGCCCGCGCCTGGACGCCGTCGGCCTCGACCTCCCCGACCGCCCGCACGAGCGGGACTGGCTCGCGGCCCGCGCCACGGACCGCACCGACACGAGGATCTCCCTGCGATGACGGCCCCCGCCGCCCCCGGCGCCCGCCCGGTTCCGACGGACTCCCCGGGCCGCACGCCCACCGCCTCCACCACGGACGCCAACAGCACCGGCGCCCCTGCCTGGGCCGCCCCGGCCGAGCCGTCGCGCACCGGCAAGCGCCGCGTGGCCTTCGCGGCGTACGTCCGCGACGACGACGCGCCCGGCCTGCTCGCGCTCCTGCGCAGCCTGGCCCTGTCCAACCCCGGCGTCTGCGAGGACTTCCTCGTCCTCCACGACGACCTGCGGCCCACCTCCGTCAGCGCGGTGCGCCGCCTGCACCCGCGCGTGGTGTTCCGCCCGGCGCGCGGCGCGCGGGAGCTGTTCGGCGTGCGCGACTACGACACCGTCGTGGTCCTCACCCCCGACACCGTGGTGCTCGGCGACCTCGGCCCGCTGCTGCGCCTGCGCACCGGGTTCGCCGCCGTCCGGCCCGGCGAGGGACTCATGGTCCTCCAGCGCTCCCACCTCACCGACGCGCTCCGCACCCGGCTGGCGGCGGGCGAGTCCCCGGCCGACGCGGTGCCGGAGAGCGACGCCGTCCGCCTCGACGCCCGCTACGACGTCACCGCGCGGGACCTCGCGGCCGACGCGCCCGTCCCCGACGACGCCGTCGTGCTGCGCCTGGCGACCCGCCACGCGCCGTGGACGGGCGGCGGAGACGGCGGCCACGCCGCGGCGGAGGCCGCCTGGCGCCGGTACGCGCTCGGCGACGACCCGTTCGCGAAGCAGTACCTGGCGCTCCCCGGCACCAAGCACCCCGACCTCGTCCGGCACCTGGGCCACCGCGTCGTCGCGCGCACCGGCGACGCCGGCACCGCCCGCCAGGTGGCCGCCGCCTGCCTGAGCACCGGTGACTACCAGGCGGCGGCCGACGTACTCGGCGGCGTCCGCATCCCGGTGCGCACCCCGTGGCCGCACGAGGTGCTCGGCACGGCGCTGATGGCCCTGTCCCGGTACGACGAGGCCGAGTCCCACCTGCTGCTCGCCACCGCCGACCCCAAGGGCGCCGCCAACGCCTACGGCCGCCTGGCCCAGCTCGCCTGGACCCGGGGCGAGGACGCCGCCGCCCACCGGTACGCCACCGCCGGGCTCGGCGTCGACCCCCTGCACCGCACCTGCCGCACCCTGCACGAGCGCACCCGGCCCGAGGTGCCCGCGCCGCGCGCACCGCAGGACCCCGCCGAGCAGCTCGCCCACGTCGCCTTCTACATGGACCGGCAGGGCAACGCGGGGGACAAGGTGCTCCCCGAGGCCGTGCGCCGGTGCTTCGGCCCCGACACCTCACCGGCCCGCTGGCACGCCCAGCACGCCCACCGGCTGTTCGACGACGCCGCGCTCGACCGGGTGAACGCCCGGCGCGGTCTCGTCGTCGGCGGGGGTGGCCTGTTCATCCCCGACACCGCGCCCAACGGCCACACCGCCTGGCAGTGGAACGTGCCCGACGCGGTGCTCGGGCGCCTGCGGGTGCCGCTGGCCGTCTTCGGCGTCGGCTACAACGCCTTCGACGGCCAGCCCTACGCGCGCTCCGCCCGGTTCGCCGCGAGCCTGCGTCTGCTGGTGGCCAAGTCGGCGTTCTTCGGCCTGCGCAACCACGGATCCATCGAACGCGTCCGCGACCTGCTCCCGGCCGAGCTGCACGACCGGGTCCGGTACCAGCCCTGCCCGACGACGGTCACCCGGCACCTGGTGCCCGGCTGGCAGGACCCGGCCACGCGCGAGGACACCGTCCTGCTCAACTGCGCCTACGACCGCGCGGGGCTGCGCTTCGGCCACGACTACGAGCACTTCCTCGGCGAGCTGGCCCGCGCCGTCACCGCGCTGCGCGCGCACGCCGAGGTCCGCTGCGTCGCCCACGCCCCCGAGGACGAGCGCGTCGCCCACGACCTGCGCCGCGCGCACGGCATCTCCCTGCCCGTCGTCCCGCTGTACGACCGGGGCAACGACGAGATCCACGCCGTCTACGCCCGCACCCGGCTCGTCGTCGGCATGCGCGGCCACGCGGGGATGATCCCGTTCGGCTGCGGCACGCCGATCATCAGCCTGGTGTCGCACCCGAAGATGGCGTACTTCCTCGCCGACCTCGGCCGGCCCGAGTGGGGCGTCTCCGTGCACGCCGAGCACCTCGCCGCCCGCCTCACCGAGCGGGCCGTGGCGGTGCTGGACGCCCACGACGCGGCCGTCGCCGACGTCCACGCGCTCCAGGCCGGCCTGTGGGACACCACCCGCCGCAACGTCGCCGCCCTCCCCTTCCACTGACCCGCGGGCCCGGCCCGGCCCGGCCCGGCGCGGGCCGGGGCCGGGCCCGTGGGGTTGGACGGAGGCCCGGCGCGGGGGTCAGCCCAGGTAGCGGCGGAGGCCGAGGCGGCCCCAGGCCAGGCTCACCGCGTACGACAGCGCCGTGACCACGACGAACATCGCCAGCAGCAGGCCGGTGGCCGCCACCGCGCCCATGCCCGGCGAGATGAGCGGCCGCAGCAGCTCCTCGACGAAGAGGACGTGCACCATGTAGGCGCCCATCGCCGCCCCGCCCCACCGGCCGAGCAGCGGCCGCCACCGCTCCGGCACCCGCGCCCGGCTCAGCAGCAGCACCACGCAGACGGTCATGGCGCCGACGAAGAGGTGGGCGTTGGGGATCACGTAGTGCACCTGGGTGTGGTACCAGAAGCAGCCGGCCATCGTGAGCGGCAGCAGCACCGCGAGCGGCCACCGGCGCCCCCGCAGCGCGTCGGCCGGGAGCGCCAGCAGCAGGGCGCCGCCCACGGCGTAGACGACCGAGTACGTGCCGAAGCTCCAGCCGACGGTGGGCGCCGCCCACCCCGTCACCTCGCGGACGGTGCCCAGCAGGCTGGGCAGCGCCGCCACCCCGAGCAGCGCCAGCCCCAGCTTCCAGGGCCGCTTGCCGTCGCGGACGAGCACGGCGAACGCGAGCACGGCGACGACGGGCAGGTAGGCGTAGAGGAACCACAGGTGGTAGGCGGGGCGCACGGAGCCGAACAGCGCGTCGACGGCCAGGTGGACCATCGGCTCCTCGTTGCGGTCCCGCAGCCACGCCCACACCAGGTAGAGCCCGGTCCACACGAACAGCGGGAGCCCGGTGCGCGCGATGCGCTGCCACATCTTGGCCTCGTCGCGCGGCCGCGCCCCCACCAGGACGCCCCAGCCGGCGATGGCGAAGAAGACGGGCACGGCGAAGGAGTTGACCGCTTCGAAGAGGTGGCCGGTCCAGTAGACGCCGGGACCACCCGCCCGGTCGTCGTCCACGGCCTGTACGAAGGCGGCGGCCACGTGCCCGAGGATCACCGTGCAGGAGGCGACCAGGCGCAGCACGTCGATGTCGAACCGGTGCTCGCGCGCGCCGGGCGGGGTGGAGGGCCGGCCGTCGGCGGCGGTGGGGGGTGCGGCCGCGTCACGGGCGGCGAGGATTCTCGGTGACATGGTCCTGCGATCTCGGCGGAACGGAAGGGGACACGCGGAACCCGAACCCGGCCCCGCCGCAACACCATGCATGGCACACATGGCCGCCCGGTGAACACCGCATGTGCGCCTGCCCCACCCGGGTGACGCCCGCCGCCCACCCGGTCCGGGGCGATCGGCGCGGGCGGGCGGGTGTTCCGCGGGCCGGGCCCGGCCCGGGCGCCCGCGCCGCCCGGCCGCCCCACTCCTCCGGGCGGCACCCGGCCGGCCCGCACCCGTTCGCACGCGGCCGCACCCCGGCGCGGCGCGGTCCGGCGTGGTGCGGTGCGGTCCGGTGTGGGGCGGTGCGGGCGCGGTGCGCGGTGCGCTCCGGCGTCGGCGTGGCTCCACCCGGCCCAATCCGGGCCGGTCCGCGTGGTCCGGTGGGCCGGTTGTGGCGAAACAGTGGTGGTGGGGGGCGGGGAGTCCTTACGATCACCGGGCAGGAGCAACCTCGTCGTTTCGGCCCAGCAGGAGGCCCCCATGCACCGCCGTAGGTCCGCGCTCACCGTGTCCGCCGCAGCCGCGCTGCTGCTCGGCGTGCCGCTGCTGTCCGGGTGCGGCAGCGCGGACGCGCATCCGGGGGCGGCCGCCGTGGTGGACGGCGAGCAGATCGCCGTCTCGGCCGTGCAGGCGCGTGCCGAGGCCGTGCGCGACGCCCAGCGGGCGGACCCGGAGGCCGAGCAGCTCATCCAGAGCACCGGTCCGCTCCAGCGGTACATGCTCAACTACCTGCTCGTCGAGCGCGTGGTGGAGGAGGCCGCACGGGACGCGGGCGTCAGCGTCAGCCGCCGGGACGTGCAGGAGTACCGGGCCGCCGAGGAGGAGCGGTTCCGCGGGGCGGAGATGCTGGAGGCGGTCATGCTGCGCGAGCGGGCCGTCGCGCCGGAGCAGATCGACGACGCGCTGCGCGTGGAGATGCTGGCGCAGCGCACGGCCGAGAAGCTCGGCGCGGACGTCGAACGCGTCTTCGCCGAGACGGCGCGGGAACTGGGCATCGACGTCAACCCCCGCTACGGCACGTGGAGCGCCGAGCAGGTGACGCTGACCGGCACGCAGGACCCGTGGCTCAAGCCCGCCACGATCCCGCAGGAACCGGCCTGACCGGCGACCGCCGCGGGCCCGGCCGGAGCCGCTCCGCCCGGGGTTAGGCTCGTCGGGTGACCACAGCCGAACCCGTACCCGACTCCGCCGACGCCGGCCGCGTCGTCCTGCTCACCACCAGCCACCGGGTCGCGCCGGGGCTGCTGTCCTGGCCCGCCTGGCAGGCGCTGCGGTCGGCCGACCGGGTGGTGTGCGCGGACGCCGGCCATCCGCAGGTGCCGTACCTGCGGGAAGCGGGCGTGGCGGTGGAGGTGGCCGCGCCCGCGGCGCGCGAGCTGCTGGCGGAGTGCGCGGGCGGGCGCACGGTCGTGGTGGTCGCCGGGGCCGACGGCGAGTCGGCGCTGACCGACGGCCTGGCCCGCCTGGCCGGGAGCGGCCGGGAGGTTATGCCGGACCTGGAGCTGCTGCCCGGCTCCTACGACCTGCCCGGCGCGCGGCTGCTGGATCTGGTCGAGGTCATGGACCGCATCCGGCGGGCCTGCCCGTGGACGGGCCCGCGCACGCACGAGGACCTGGTCAAGTACGGCATCGAGGAGGCGTACGAACTCGTCGAGGCGATCGAGTCCGGGGACCGCGAGGCGCTGCGCGAGGAGCTGGGCGACGTGCTGCTCCAGGTCGTCTTCCACGCCCGGATCGCCGAGGACGCCGAGGAGGAGCCGTTCTCCGTCGACGACGTCGCGGCGGGCATCGTCACCAAGCTGGTGCACCGCCACCCGCACGTCTTCGGCGAGGAGAGCGCCGAGACGGCCGAGGACGTCAAGGCGCACTGGCGGCGCACGAAGGCCGCCGAGAAGCGGCGCACGTCGGTGACCGAGGGGGTGCCGCTCGGGCAGCCCGCGCTGGCGCTCGCCGCCAAGCTCGCCGGCCGCGCCCGCACGGCAGGGCTCGACGTGCCCGCCGAGGCGGCCCGCGCCGAAGGGGCGCCCGACGCGGCGCCCGACGCGGCGTCCGGTGTCGGTTACGAGCTGCTCGCGCTGGCCGTGCGCGCCGAGGCCGGGGGCGTGGACCCGGAGACGGCGCTGCGGGCGGCGGCCCGGGCCTACCGGGACGCCGTCCTCGCCGCCGAGGAGCGGGCACGGGCACGGTGACCCCCCGGCCGGTCGCGTAAGCGCCGCCCAGCCGGGTACCCGCACAGCATGAGGGACCTACTTGTCGGCATCGCACCTTTTGCGGCGGGCCTCGTCGTCGCCGCCCTCCTGGCGTTCGCCGTGCTCTACGGCATCCGCCGGCTGCGCAGTACCGGGATCTCCCGGCCGCCCGCCCGGCACACCCCGGCCCCGGGCGAGGCCGAGGAGACCGGGCACGAACGGGAGTTCCGGGAGCCGGACGAGCTGCCCAAGGACGGCAAGCGGCGCCTGCCGCACGACATGCACGGCGGCGGCACCGCGACCTCCCGGCGCGGCGAGTGGAGCGAGCGCCCGCGCTGGAGCGAGGGTACCCGCGGCGGCGGCACCCCCAAGGGCGGCGAGTGACCCCGCCGCCCCCGCGGCCCCCGGCCACCGGGGCCGGGCCGCCGCGCCGCCCGCCCCACGAGCCGCCGCCCGGGCGACCGGGCGGGCGGTGGGCGCGCGGGGCGCCGGACGGGGGCGGGCGGGGGACCGCGTAGCGTCGGGGGCGTGACCGACCGCGACACCCCGCCGGAACTCTTCACCTGGGAGTTCGCCGCCGATCCCTACCCCGCCTACGCGTGGCTGCGCGAGCACGCGCCCGTGCACCGGGCGGAGCTGCCCAGCGGCGTGTCGGCCTGGCTGGTGACCCGGTACGACGACGCCCGGCAGGCCCTCGCCGACCAGCGGCTGAGCAAGAACCCCGGCGCGCACAGCGAGCGCGCGCACGGCAGGGGCAAGGTCGGCATCCCGGGGGAGCGCAGCGCGGGGCTGATGACCCACCTGCTCAACATCGACCCGCCCGACCACACCCGGCTGCGCCGCTTGGTCTCCCGCGCGTTCACCCCGCGCCGGGTGGCCGCCTTCGCCCCGCGCGTGCAGGAGCTGACGGACGCCCTCATCGACGGCTTCGCGGAGCGCGGCGAGGCGGACCTGATCCACGAGTTCGCGTTCCCGCTGCCCATCTACGCCATCTGCGACCTGCTGGGCGTCCCCGCGGAGGACCGGGACGACTTCCGCGACTGGGCCGGCATGATGCTGCGGCACGGCGGCGGTCCGCGCGGCGGCGTCGGGCGGGCGGTGAAGAAGATCCGCCGGTACCTGGCCGAGCTGATCCACCGCAAGCGCGACGACCTCGGGGACGACCTGATCTCCGGCCTGATCCGGGCCAGCGACCACGGGGAGCACCTCAGCGAGAGCGAGGCCGCCGCGATGGCGTTCATCCTGCTGTTCGCGGGGTTCGAGACGACCGTCAACCTCATCGGCAACGGCACGCTGGCCCTGCTGCGCCACCCCGGGGAGCGCCGCCGGCTCCAGGACGCGCTGGCCGCCGGGGACTCCGCGCTGCTGGCGACGGGGGTGGAGGAGCTGCTGCGCTACGACGGGCCGGTGGAGCTGGCCACCTGGCGGTTCGCCACCGAGCCGCTGACGCTGGGCGGGCAGCGCGTCGCGCCGGGCGACCCCGTCCTGGTGGTGCTGGCCGCCGCCGACCGGGACCCGCGCAAGTTCGCCCGTCCGGACACCCTGGACCTCGCCCGCGGGGACAACCAGCACCTGGGCTACGGGCACGGCATCCACTACTGTCTGGGAGCGCCGCTGGCCCGGCTGGAGGGCCAGGTCGCGCTGGCGACCCTGCTGCGGCGCCTGCCCGACCTGCGGCTCGCCGCGGACCCGGCCGACCTGCGCTGGCGCGGCGGACTCATCATGCGCGGCCTGCGCACCCTCCCGGTGGAGTTCACCCCGCGGCCCCGCACGGAGCGTGCGGACCCCGTGACCAACGCGTGATCTACGCGACACTGGCTTGTGACGCACGGACGTTCGCCGCTACCTTCAGCCGCTGGGCGCGCCCGGCAGGGCCGCCGGCAAGTCGTAGGAGAGGGCTCCGCATGCGTTCCGGGACCGGTCGGCACCGCCGACCCCGCCAGGCCCCAGCCGTCGTCGTCGCCGCGGGGGTGACCGGTGCCGGGGTGGCGCTGCCGCTGCTCGGCGCGTCCGGCGCCCACGCCGTGGACGGCACCGTGTGGGACCGCGTCGCCCAGTGCGAGAGCGACGGCGTGTGGAGCGCCAACGACGGCACCGGCTACTACGGCGGCTTCCAGCTCACCCTGGACACCTGGAAGCGCTACGGCGGCACGGTCCACGCCGACCGCCCGGACCTGGCCAGCCGGGGCCAGCAGATCGCCGTGGCCGAGGAGATCCTGGCCGGCCAGGGCTCCGACGCCTGGCCCACCTGCGCCGTCACCAGCGGCCTGACGGCGGCCGCGAACGGGTTGCCCGAGTCGCCCCCGGCGCCGACCGCCCCGGACGCCCCGGAGGAGCCGGACGGCGCGGGGCCCACCGGTGGCCCCGCCGACGGGCCCGCCGGGGAGGGCGCGCCGGAGGCCGGGGAGCCCGCGGAGCGGGCCCGGCCGGACGCGACGCGGCCGGGCACGGACCCGGCCCGCCCCGAGGCCACGTCCCCGGAGGCCGGCCCCTCCGCGCCCGCGGAGGGGCCGGACGCCGGGGCGGAGCCCACCGGGCGGCCCTCCGGCGCCGCGCCGGACGGCGCCTCCGCGCGGCCGGAGCCGTCCCCGGGCGCGGGCGCCGTCTCCCCCGCCCCCTCGCAGCGCGCCGAGACCGGGGAGCCCGCCGGGACCGACCGGTCCGGCGGTGGGCGCCACCGCGGCGAGCCGGACCCCGCCGAGGGCCTGCCGAGCGCGGACGAGCGCTCCGACCGCAGCGGCGGCCGCCACGCGGCGCCCCCGGAGACCGCGCCCCCGGGACCCGTCCCCTCCGCACCCGCGGACGACCCCGACCTCGCGCCCGCCCACCGCGTCGTCCCGGGCGACTCGCTCTCCGGTATCGCCGCCGAGCACCGGGTCGCCGGGGGCTGGCCCGCCCTGTACGCGGTCAACGAGGAGGTCGTCGGCGCCGACGCGGACCTGATACTCCCCGGCCAGACGCTCGAACTGCCCACCGAGCAGCCCTAGTTGGCGGGGCGCGGGGGCGCCGCGTCACTCGTTCGCGCCGAGTGTGACGATCGTCACATCGCGTGACGGCGTGTCCCGGTTGCGGTGATCGGTGGCGATATGGGCGGACCTGCGGCGATGGGGCGCTCAACGCGTCAAATCACCCTCGTGTGTCCGATATGAAGGTGTTTGATCCGATTATTGCGGTGTGCTTACCGTCACATCGCCCGCTACCGCGGGTCCGTGGACCGTCACGCCGAATCCTGCCGACGGTCCGTCGGGATCGTCGTCGCGTCCGCGCCGCTGGCAGGAGCGGGGGAACCAGGCACGTGCCGCCCAGCGGCTAGGGGTGAAGTCCGGAGCGGGTCACCGCGCCGGGCCGGGCGTCTCACCGCCCGAACCCGACAGCTCACCCCGCAGGCGTCCGGTGAGGAAGACTCCGATGCTGTTCACCGAAAAGGGCTACGAGAAGCAGCAGAACCGCCAGTCCGTCTTCGTCCGGCTCGCGGCCTCCCTGGCCGGGTTCGCGGGCGCGGCCACCGGCGGGCAGGTCGCGATGGCCGGTGCCGCGCAGGCCGCTTCCGTCGACACCTGGGAGCGGGTCGCCGAGTGCGAGTCGAGCGGCAACTGGTCCATCAACACGGGCAACGGCTACTACGGCGGGCTGCAGTTCGCCCAGTCGAGCTGGGAAGCCGCCGGCGGGACCCAGTACGCGCCGCGCGCCGACCTGGCCACCAAGGAGCAGCAGATCGCCACCGCCGAGCGGCTGCTGGAGATGCAGGGCCCGGGAGCCTGGGCGTGCGCGGAGGAGGGCGGCCTCACCGCGAACGGCCCGGCCGCCGACGTCCAGCCGGGCCAGCGCCCCGCCGCACCGCAGGCCGCGCCCGCCGCCGAGGCGCCCGAGCGCCCCGCCGCCCGGCAGTCCGCGCCGCCGAGCGGGCAGACCTACACCGTGCGGCCGGGGGACACGCTCTCCGGCATCGCGGCCGCCTACGGCATGTCGTGGCAGGAGCTGTACGCCCAGAACGAGTCCGTCGTGGGCGCCGACCCGAACCTGATCTTCCCCGGTCAGCAGCTCACGGTGTGACCCGGAGCGGACCCGGCCGGGCCCCGGCGCGCG
>NZ_JAPKFL010000039.1 GCF_026262575.1 Streptomyces marinisediminis | reverse complement strand
CACCCCGCGTGCGGTCAGCTCCCGCGCCACGCGGGTGGCGCGGCCGACCAGTTCGGCGTAGGTGAGGGTCTGGTCCTCGAAGGTGACGGCCGGGGCGTGCGGCGTCTCCCGCGCCCGGCGCACCACACGCTCGTGGATGAGGGAGACCGGCAGCTCCGCCCCCTCGCCCGACCACTCCTCCACCAGCGCGCGTTCGGCCTCCCCGAGCAGGCTGACCTGCCCGTAGTCGGCCGAGGGATCGGCGACCATCGCCTCCAGCGCCCGCACGTAGTAGTCCCGCAGCAACGCCACCTGCCCCTCGACCAGCTCGCCCAGGTGGTAGTCGAGGCTGAGCAGCAGGCGCGTCGAGTAGGGGTTGCGGATGACACCCACGCTGAGCGGGAAGTTGGTCGGTTCGGCCCGCAGCGTGCTGAAGCTGTCGATCTTGCCGTCGACGATCGCCAGCCGCCCGCTGCCGAACTCGTCGGTGAGCACGTGGAAGTGGTTGTAGACGAAGCTCGTCTCGAACAGGGGCTGCCCGCCCAGCTTGCGTTGCAGGGCGCCCAGGGGGTACCTGCGGTGGGGCAGCATCTCCTGTTCGGCGTCGAAGACGGCGCGGACCAGCTCCTCCCAGGTCCCGCCGGACAGGTCGAGCCGGAAGGGCAGGGTGTTGAGGAACAGCCCGCGCACCTCCGTCGCCCCGGCCTCCTCCAACCGCCCGTTCGACGACAGCCCGGCGATCACGTCCGTGTCGCCCGTGACCACGCTCATCACCCGCAGGTGGGCCGCGAGCAGCACCGACTTCAGCGGCACCCCGCAGCGCAGCGCGAGGGCCAGGAGGGCGTCGCAGAGGTCCGCCGGGAGCAGGGTCTCGATCGAGCCGTGCCGCTCGGCCGGGTGCTCCACCCGCCACTCGTTCTCCCGCTCCGGGACGGCGAGGCGGGGGTCGGCGTCGGTCGTCCAGCGCGGCAGCCTGCTCGTCGGGCGGTCCGCCACCCGCTCCAGCCAGAAGGTCTCGCTCTCCGGTGAGCGCAGCACCGCGCGTTCGGCGGCGATGAAGTCGCGGTAGCTGGAGGCGGGCGGCGGTGCCGCCTGTGGCGTCTCCCCGGCCAGCATCCGCTGGTAGAGGCCGGTGACCTCGGCCAGCGTGGAGTGCAGGCTCCAGCCGTCGAAGATGGCGTGGTGCTCGGTCACCGTCCACTGGAAGGCGTCCTCGGCCAGCCGGTGCACGGCGAAGCGCAGCAGCGGCGGGCGAGAGTGGTCGAAGCCGTTGGCCCGCTCGGCGGCCACGTGGGCGGCGATGGCGGCCTCCTGGCCGGCGGCGTCCAGATGCCGCAGGTCGGTGACGGAGCAGGGCAGCTCGGCGGTGCGGTGCACCAGTTGCAGCGGCTCGCTGTAGCCGCTCAGCTCCAGGGAGGTGCGCAGGATGGGGTGGCGGGCGACGACCAGCGCCACCGCCCGTCGGAACGCCGGCTCGTCGAACGTGCCGGTGATCCGCATGCTGTCGACGTTGTGGTAGGGCCGCCGCTCCGGGTCGAGCTCCATCTCGTAGACCATGCCGACCTGGAGCTCGGCCATCGGGTAGGCGTCGACCACCCCCTCGGGCAGCCGCTCCCGGTCGGCGGCCCCGATGAGGGCGAAGGGCTCGCGGTCGGACGCGGGCCCGCCCGCCGCCCCCTCCTCGGCCGCCTCGGCCAGCCCGGCCAGCGTCGGGGTGCGGAAGAGGTCCTGGAGCTGGAAGCCGATGCCCTGGGTCCTGGCCTGCCCCAGCACCTGGATGCTGCGGATGGAGTCGCCGCCGAGGTGGAAGAAGTTGTCGTGGCGGCCGACGCGGTCGACGCCGAGCACCTCGCACCAGATGCGGGCGAGGGTCTCCTCGCGGCCGGGCTCGGGCGGGGCGTAGGCGGTGCCCAGTTCGGGGCGGGCGCCGGAGGGGGACGGCAGGGCCCGGCGGTCGAGCTTGCCCTGCGGGGTGAGCGGGAGGGCGTCCAGGAAGACGAAGGCCCGCGGCACCATGTAGGGCGGCAGGTGCCGGCCCAGGGCCTCGCGCAGCGCGTGCGGCGTGGGCGGCGTGCCCGCCGCGTCCGGGGTGTCGGCCACCACGTAGGCGACCAGGTCGGCCGGCCCGCCCAGGTCGTCGCGGACGACCACCACCGCCTGGCGGACGCCCGGCTGCCGCCCCAGCCGCGCCTCGATCTCGCCGAGTTCGACGCGGAAGCCGCGGATCTTCACCTGGGCGTCCGCCCGGCCCAGGTACTCCAGTCTCCCGTCCGGCCGCCGCCGGGCCAGGTCGCCGCTGCGGTAGAGGCGCCCGCCGGGCCGGTCGCCCAGGTGGTCGGGCACGAAGCGCCGGGCGGTCAGCCCGGGGCGCCCGGTGTAGCAGCGGGTGACGCCCGGGCCGCCGACGTACAGCTCCCCGGCGACCCCCACCGGGCTCGGGTCGCCGTGCTCGTCCAGCACGTGCAGGCGCAGGTCCGGCAGCGGCTCGCCGATGAGGCTGTGCACGCCGTCGAGCTGGTCCTCGTCCACCTCGGTGTAGGTCACGTGGACGGTCGTCTCGGTGATGCCGTAGAGGTTCACCAGCAGCGGAGCGGCGTACCCGCGGCGGCCTCCCCAGCGGCGCACCGACGGGCGGTCCAGCGCCTCGCCCGCGAAGAGCACGGCGCGCAGTGCCAGCGCGTCCTGCCGCGTGGCGTCCACCGCCTCGAACTGGCGGAAGGCCGAGGGGGTCTGGCTCAGCACCGTGACGCCGGTGTCGCGGACCAGGGCGTAGAACGCGTCGGCGTCCCGGCTGACGAGGTAGGGCACCACCACGAGGCGGCCGCCGGTGGTCAGGGCGCCCCACATCTCCATCACCGAGACGTCGAAGGCGAAGCTGTGGAAGAGCGACCACACGTCGTCCCGGCCGAACGGCAGCCGCCGCCCGACGGCCTCGAAGAGCCGCGAGACGTTGCCGTGGGTGACGGTCGTGCCCTTGGGCCGCCCGGTGGAGCCGGAGGTGAAGATGACGTAGCAGGCGTGGTCGGGGCCCACCCCGTCCGGCACCGCCACCTCCGCGAGCGGGACGGGCTCGGCGAACCGGGCGCCGTCGAGGTCCAGGGTCGTCCACGGCCCCGCTGGCACGGTGGCGAGCGTCGCGCCGTGGGCGAGCACCACCCCGGCGCCCGCCTCGCCGAGCATCAGCGCCATCCGGTCGGCGGGGAACGCGGTGTCCAGCGGCACGTACACGCCCCCGGCCAGCAGCACGGCCAGGGTGGCGACGGCGGTGTCCAGGGAGCGTTCGACGCACACGCCGACACAGGTCTCCGGGCCCACCCCCCGCTCGGTCAGCTCCCGCGCCACCCGGGCGGCGCGGCCGACCAGGTCGGCGTAGGTCAGCACCTGGTCGCCGCACTCCACGGCCACCGCGTCCGGGTGCTCCCGGGCCCGGCGCAGCACCAGGTCGTGGACGGCGGCCACCGGCAGCTCCGCGCCGTCCCCCGCCCAGCGGCGCACCCGCTCGCGCTCGGCGTCCGGCATCAGCGCCAGCCGGCTCACCGGTGTCCGCGGGGCGGCGAGGACCTCGCGCAGCAGCACCCGCCAGTGGTCGACCAGGGTGCGCACGGTGGCGGCGTCGAACAGGTCCGTGGCGTACTCGACCTGGAGCAGCAGCCCCTCGTCGCGGCGGTAGAGCGTCCAGGTCAGGTCGAACTTGGCGGTGTCGGTGGGCACCATGGCGCGCTCCACGGTGAGTCCGTCACCGGGTGCGCCGAACGGCGTGCGGCCGGCGTCCTCGTGGAAGGCGAACAGCGTCTGCACCACGGGGTTGTGGCTGAGCGAGCGCTCGGGGTGCAGGTGGCCGACGGCGAGGTCGAAGGGCGCCTTGCTCCGGGCGAGGGCGTCCAGCAGCGCGGCGTGGGCCCGGGCGACCAGCTCGCTGAAGCCCGGGTCGTCGTCCAGGTCCACCCGGAGCACCAGGGTGTCGACGAAGAAGCCGACCAGCTCCTGCACCGCCGCGTGGCCGCGCCCGGCCGCCGGGGAGCCGACGACCAGGTCCCGCGCGCCCGAGTGCCGCGCGGCCAGCGCCTGGAAGGCGGCGAGCAGCACCGTGTAGAGGCTGACGCCCTCCCGCGCGGCGAACTCCTCCAGCGCGGTCAGCGGCACCTCGGGGAGCGGGAAGTCCACCGTCCGGCCGCGGTAGCTCAGCTCGGCGGGCCGGGGCCGGTCGACGCCCAGGTCCAGCACGGCCGGCGCGCCGTCCAGCGCCCGGCTCCAGCCCTCCAGTGCCGCGCGGGTACGCGGGCCCTCCAGGGACTCCCGCTGCCACAGCGCGTAGTCGGCGTACTGGAGCGGCGACGGCTCGCCGCCCGGCGAGTCCGCGCGGTAGGCGTCGGCCACCTGGCGCTGGAAGACGTCCAGCGACCAGCCGTCGCAGGCGATGTGGTGGAAGGTGAGCCGGAGCAGGTGCTCGTCCTGCGCCAGCCGGTACAGCGCCATCCGCAGCAGCGGGTCCTTGGCCAGATCGAAGGGCGTGCGGGCGTCCTCCGCCACGGCCGCCGACGCCCGCTCCCGCGCCCGCTCCCGGGGCAGACCGCTCAGGTCGTGCACCGGGCAGTGCGCCTCGCGCGCGTCCAGCAGGCGCTGGCGGGGCTCGCCCCCCGCGTCCTCCTCGAAGACCGTGAACAGCACCTCGTGCCGCGCGGCGACGGCGGTGACCGCCCGCACCAGGCGCCCGGCGTCCAGCGGGCCGTCGAAGCGCAGCGTCACCGGGACGTTGTAGACGGCGTTCGCGCCGAGCCAGCGGTCGAGGAACCACAGCCTGCGCTGGCCGTAGGAGAGCGGTCCCCGCTCGGCGGGGCGGGCCCGCAGCCGCCGCCTGGCGGGGGGCGCCGCGGCGCTCGTGGTGCCGTGCTGTGCTGTCGTGCGGTTGCCGTCCATGCTGACGCCCTTCTCACCCGTCCTGTGCGGCCGCCGGAGACTGCCGAGGTGCAGCGCGGTGGTCCTGCGCGGAGCCGGGGTTTCCGGCCGGGCCCAGCTTGCGGCCGGTTCGGTGCGCCGGACATGGGTAGGCCGCCCCCGCATTCGCGGCGGACGGCCGGACGGGAGTGGGTAGCGCCCCGACCGGCGCGGGCCCGACGGGCACCGGGGCCGTCCGTCGGTGGGCTGCCGCGCGCGGGTCGTCGCCTCCGGGCCGTCGCCTCCGCGCCGCCCGGGCCGCCGTCCGCCCGCGCGGTGCCGACTTCCGGCCGCCCCGGGCGGGGCGTCGCGCCGGGAGCGGCGTGTGGGGGCCGCGTGCCCGGCGGGACGGGTGGGTCAGCCGTGGTGCCAGGCGGCGGGGGGCTCGGTGGCCAGCGCGGCGCAGGCGTAGTCGGAGAGCGCCACGCGGTCGGCGCAGCCGGACTTGGCGAAGAGGCTCGCGATGTGCTTCTCCACGGTGCGCGGCGAGATGTGCAGCCGTTCGGCGATCGCCTTGTTCGTCAGCCGCTGGGGGAGCAGCTCCAGCACCTCGAACTCGCGGACGGTCACGCCCGCGGCGCGCAGCCGGGCCGGGACGCGGTCCCGGCCGGTGCGGCGCTGCCGCACCGGCGCGCCGATCCCGCGCAGCAGCGCCCGGCAGGCGCTGGCCACGGCGGGCACCGACCGGGCGTGGAAGTGCTCCTCGGCCTGGCGCAGCCACGCCACCGGCTCGCCCCAGCCGCCGTCGTGCGCCGCCTCGGCGACGAGTCGCAGGCCCAGGTGGCGGGCCGTGGGGTACTCCGCCCCGGCCAGCGCGGCCCGTCCCACCGCGTCCGCGGCCCGCTCGGGCCGGCCGGCGCGGCCGTGCAGCACCGCTTCGGCCAGGCACACGAACTGCCGGTTCCACCGCATGGTCGCCGGGGCGCGGGCGGCGAGCCCGGCGTGCTCGGCCTCGTCCATCCGGCCGTCGAGCACGTGCAGCAGGACCCGCAGGCCGTGCGCTCCGGCCAGGTAGAACGTCGTCGGGTACCGCTCCTCGGTGGCCACCACCTCCGTGAGATGCGCCCGGGCCGTCGCGCCGTCCTCCTCCAGCAGCGCGCACACCGCGCGCCCCAGACCGAGGGCGAGCGTCTGCTCGTGCGGCTGGTCCCCGCCGCAGTCGCGAAACGCGGTGAGCGCCCGCTCCATCTCCGCGCGCCGCCCCTGGTGGGCGGCGAGCACCGCGCGGGTCACGTGCAGGTAGCGTTCGACCGCGCCGAGCCGCATGCGGCGCGCGGTGGCGAGCGAGGTCCGCAGCAGCGTGGCCGCGCGGGGGAAGTCACCGCGCAGGATCGCGTCCATGACGAGGGTCGCGGACATGTTCTCCGCCAGCGCGCTGCCGCCGACGTTGAGCGCCGCCTTGCGGGCGGACTGCAGGACGCCGACGTTCCCCTCGCTCAGCCAGGAGACGCCGGCCGCGCCGATCATGGCGTAGGCCCGCCAGATCGGGATGCCGTGCCGGGTGGCCAGCTCCAGGGCCCGCTCGAAGCAGTGGTGGGCGTCGGCGAGGTCGCGCTCGCGGGTGACCAGCCCGATCAGGTGCCAGGCCTGGCACAGCGCCACCGGGTCGGTGACCGCGTCGGCCGCGGCCACCAGCCGCCGCGCGCACCGCTCGGCCTCCGCCACGCGGCGGCTGTCCGCGCCGTCCAGCGTCAGGTAGGCCGCGACGGCGTCGACCGGGGCGGTGGCCGCCACGGCCGCCCCCGGGGGCAGCAGCGCACGGGCCAGCCGCACCTGCCGCTCGCAGTCCTCGCGGCGCCCGGCGATGTAGGCGGCCCAGGCCAGCCGCACGTGCAGGGCGACGCGCCGCTCGGGGGCCATCCCGGCCAGCTCGTCGGCGAGCGCCTCCGACGTCTCGTGCACCCCCGCCCAGTCACCGGACTCCGCCAGCAGGTGCAGCAGCGTCTCCAGCACCTCGGCGCGGGCCCGGGTCTCACCGTGCGCGGCGAACAGCTTCTCCGCCCGCGTCAGCAGGCTGGCCGCCGTGCCGGCCGCGCCGTCGGCCAGCGCGCGCCGTCCCGCCTCGTGGAACAACCCCGCCGCGCGCACCGGTTCACCGGCGTGCAGCCACAGCCGGGCCGCGAGCGGGCACCAGTCGCGGGGGAGGCCGGGGTGCAGCTCCTGCGCCGCCCCGGCCGCCCGGCGGGACAGGTGCGCGCGCTCGGCCGGCGTCAGGCGGTCCAGCAGCGCGTCGGCGGTGAGCGGGTGCTGGAAGGAGTACCAGTCCGGGCCGCGTTCGTCGGGGGTGACGAGCTGCGCCTCGACGCCCGCCTGGAGGTGCTCCAGCAGCACGTGGTCGTCCGTACCGGTCACCCGCTGGACGACGCTGAGCGGGAAGCGGTGCCCCAGCACGGAGGCGACGGAGAACAGGTGGCGGCCCACCGGGCCGAGGCGGTCGGCGCGTTCGACGACGCTGCGGGTGAGGGTGACCGGCAGCGCCGCCGCGGCGTCCCCCATCAGCCGCCAGCCGTCGCCGCCGCGCGCCAGCCGCCCGCTGGAGACCAGGCTGTTCAAAAGCTCCTCGACCACCAGCGGCACCCCGGCGCTGTCCCGCCACAGCCGCTCGACGACGGCGTCGTGGACCTCCTCGTCCCGGACGCTCAGGCAGCTCGCCAGGAACGGCCGCATGACGCGGCGCGCCAGCCGGTCCAGTTCCACGGTGCCGCCGCTCAGCCGCCGGGTCACCGCGTGCACCACGTCCAGCGCGGGGCTCGGCTCGGAGCGCACCGTGCACAGCAGCAGGGTCGACTCCGAACGCAGGTTGTCCGCCAGGTACTCCACGACCGCGAGCGTCTCGGCGTCCGCGTCCTGGAGGTCCTCCAGGAACAGCAGGCACCCCGACTCCCGGCCCGCCGCCGCGGTGAGCCGCAGCACCCCTTCGGCCAGGACGACCAGCGAGTGGGCGTGGGCCGCGCCGACGCCCTCCCCGGTGTCCCACTCCGGCACCAGCCGCCCGAGCACGGAGCGGTAGGGGCCGAGCGCCCCCTCGTCGAACGGCACGCCCTTGCGCACCAGCGACATCAGCGCCTCGCTCAGCGGCCGGAACGGCACGCTCGGCCCCGTCGCGCTCGCCCGCCCCCGCAGCACGGTCATGCCGGAGTCGACCGCCCGGCCCACCGCCTCGGCGGCCAGCCGCGACTTGCCGATCCCGGGCTCGCCCAGCAGGAACAGCCCCGCCCCCCGGCCGCTCCGTGCGTCGTCCAGCGCCCCCGAGAGCTGCGCCAGCTCCGCGTCGCGGCCCACGAGGAACGAAGCCCGTGTTCGCATGGTCACACCTTAGTTCGAGGCCCGGCGCTCCGTCAGGGGTGCGTGCGGGGGACAGGGGTGGCCCAGGGGGCGGAATCTGGGTGCTCCCTACCCATGCGCGAGCGCGCCCCCGCTGCCAGGCTCGGAGCGTGACTGAGCTGACGGCAACCGGCGACCCCCACGCCGCCCCGCGGCCACCCGGGCACGCGACGCCCGGGCACGCGGGGGCCGGGCCGGCGCCGGACGCCGCGGACGCGGCACCCGGTGGCGCGCTCCGCGAGCCGGACGCCCCGGCCCGCACGCCCGACGGCGCCCCGGCCCGCACGTCCGACGGCGCCCCGGCACAGGGCCTCGACGGGGCGGGCCGGTCGCTGCGGGTGCCGGCCGGGCGGCCGGGCGAGGCGCACCACCGGGCCGTCGGGCACGACGTGGAGGCGCTGGCCGCGCCGTTCCGCCCGCTGGTCCGCGCCGCCGTCGCCGAGGTCCGCGAGGCCGCCTGGGGGCTGGGCCCCACCGCCCGGGCCGACGCGGACGCCGTCGCCGCCGGCGCGGGGGCCGAACTGACCGCCCGGCTCGCCCGGCTGACGGCCCGCACGATGGTCGTGGAACTCCACCGGGCCCGGCGGGAGGGCCGGCTCGGCGGAGCGACCGCCCGCGAGCGCTTCGTGGACTTCGTGCGCCAGATGTCCGCCCCCGACGAGCTGACCCGCCTGTTCACCGCCTACCCCGTCCTGGCCCGGCTCGTCGGCCAGGCCGCCGAGCAGACCACGGCGGCCCACGCCGAGCTGCTGCGCCGCCTGGCCGCCGACCGCGCCGCCCTGGCCGACACCCTGCTCGGGCACGACCCGGGCCCGCTGGCCGTCGTCGCCTGCGGCCTGGGCGACCGGCACCGCGGCGGCCGCTCCGTCAGCCGCCTGCGCTTCGCCGACGGCCGGTCGGTCGTCTACAAGCCGCGCCCCCTGGACCTGCACGCCCACTTCACCGAGCTCCTGGGCTGGCTGAACGACCGGGTGCCGCACCTGGACCTGTCCGCCGCCGGATGCCTGACCCGGGACGGCTACGGCTGGATGGAGTACATCGCGCACACCCCGTGCGCGGACGCCGCCGAGCTGGACGGCTTCTACCGCCGCCAGGGGGCGCTGCTGGCCCTGCTGTTCGCACTCGACGCCACCGACATCCACCACGAGAACCTCATCGCCGCGGGCGACCAGCCCGTCCTCGTCGACATCGAGACGCTCTTCCAGCCCGTCTTCGCCCCCGTGGCCGCCACCGGGGCCTGCCCGGCCGCCGCCGTCCTGGCCGCCTCGGTCGAGCGGACCGCGCTGCTGCCGCGCATGGTCTTCGGCGAGCACGGGGCGCTGGACGTCTCCGGGATGGGCGGCGACAAGGACACCCTCTTCCCCCGGGACGCCGTCGCCTGGGCCGACGCGGGCACCGACCGCATGCGCCTGGTCCGCCGTCCCGCCCTCTTCCCCGGCGGCGCCAACCGCCCGCGGCTGGGCGGCCGGGCCGCCGACCCGGCCCACCACACCGCCTCCGTGCTGGGCGGCTTCCGCGCCGCCTACGGCGCCCTGAGCGCGCACCGCGGCGACCTGCTCGGCCCCGGCGGGCTGCTGCGCAGGTTCGCCGGGGACCAGACGCGGGTCCTGCTGCGCAACACCCAGGTGTACGCCACCTTGCTGGACGAGTCCACGCATCCCAGCGTGCTGCACGACGCGGCCGCCCGCGAGGAGCTGTTCGACGGGCTGCGCGACGACCCGCTGCCCCCGCCGCTGGCCGCGCTCGCCGGGCCCGAGCGCGCCGACCTGTGGTCGGACGACGTGCCCCTGTTCCACTGCCGGCCCGACGCCACCGACGTCCACGCCTCCGGCGGCCACCGGCTGCCCGGCGCCCTGGACGGCAGCGGGCTGGCGCGCGCCGAGGCGAAGATCGCGGCACTGGGCGAGGTCGACCGGCAGACCCAGGAGTGGCTGATCGACGCCACCCTGGCCGGCCGCAACGCGCCGGTCGAGCACCGCTCCCGGCCCGCCGCGCCGCGCCGCCCACCGGCCGAGGAGGCCGAACCGCGCCGCTTCCTCGCCGCGGCCCGGGCGCTGGCCGACACCCTCGTCGCCCGGGCCGCCCGGGACGCGACGCGGGCCAACTGGCTCGGGATCGAGGCGCTCGACGAGCGGTACTGGAAGGTCATGCCCATGGGGGCCGGGCTGGCCACCGGCTACAGCGGAGTGGCCCTCTTCCTCGCGGAGCTGGGCGGCCTGACCGGGGCCGACCGCTACCGCGACCTCGCCGCCCGGGCCGTGCGCCCCCTGCCCGCGCTCGTGGCGCGGTTCGCCGCCGACCCCGAGTGGGCCCGCGCGGCGGGCTGCGGCGCCTTCGCCGGGGTCGGCGGCATCGGGTACGCGATGGCCCGGCTCGCCACCCTGCTGGACGACTCCGCCCTGCGCGACGCCCTGCCCGACGCCGTCACGGCGACGGCCCGCGCCGCCGACCCCGGCGGCCCGCTGGCGCTCCACGACGGCCTGGCCGGCGGCGTGGCCGCCCTGCTGGCCGTGCACGCCGAGACCGGCTCGGCCGCGGCCCGGGACACCGCGGCCCGGCTGGGCGCCGATCTGGCCGCCCGGCTGCGGGCCGCGCCCGCCGACGCCGGGCCCGAGGGCTTCCTGTTCGGCGCGGACGGGATCGCCTGGTCGCTGCTGCGGCTGGCCGAGACCTGCCGGGACCCCGCGGCCGCCGAGCTGGGCCGGGCGCTGGCCCGGCGCACCTCGGCGGCCGCGGGGTCCGCGCCGGCCGCCGGGGACGACGCCGGCTGGTGCTCGGGCCTGGCCGGGCGCCTGGCGCTGTGGAGCCACCCGCTGCTCGCCGACCGTCACCGCACCGCCGTCGACGCCGCGCTCGCGGCGCTGCGCGACGCCGAGCCGCTGCACGACTCGACCCCCTGCCACGGGGAGACGGGCGTGCTGGCGGGGCTGTCCGCGGCGTCCGGGTACCACCCCGGGGCCCGCGTGCTGCTGGAGCGGCGCTGCCAGCTCCTGCTGGGCGCGCTCGACCACGAGGGCCCGCGCTGCGGCACCCCCGGCGGCGTCCCCACCCCCGGCGTGCTCACCGGGCTGGCCGGCATCGGGCACGCGCTGCTCCACCACGGCTTCCCGGCCCGGGTGCCGCCGCTCCCGCTGCTGGGGACGACGACCCGCCCCGCACCCCCGTGACGCCCCGCTCCCCACCCGCCACGGCCCGGCGCCCACCGGCCACCGCCGCGCAGGACCCCGGGGCGGAAGACCCCGCCCCGGGCCACGACAGGAAGGAACCCCCGTGCACGAGACCGCCGTCGCCCTCCGCACCGCCGTCCGCACCGAGGAGGCCCGCATCCAGGACGCCCGCAGGGAGGACGCCCGCACCGATCCGGCCGGGGCCTGCACGCCCTTCTCCCGGCCGCGCGTCGGCGCCAGGGCCGCCGCGCTGGCGGGCCACTGCCCGCGGCGCCCGCAGGACGCCGCCTTCGCGGGCGCCATCACCACGGTCAGCCTG
The DNA here is from genome assembly GCF_026262575.1 of Streptomyces marinisediminis. Classification (GTDB taxonomy): domain Bacteria; phylum Actinomycetota; class Actinomycetes; order Streptomycetales; family Streptomycetaceae; genus Streptomyces; species Streptomyces marinisediminis. The sequence continues at coordinate 21,047 of NZ_JAPKFL010000039.1, read as the reverse complement.
CCCATCTGACGGGCCGCACCACCCGGCTCCGGCGTCCCCGCCCCGGGCCGCGTGCCGCGAGCACTCCGCGGCGCACGGCCCCGGGCGGGCGACCCGCCCGGGGCCGCGGGGCCGCGGGACCGGGCGGCCGGCGTCCGCTACTCCCAGCGGAAGAAGCGGGCCGCGGCGGCCAGCGCGAGGGCGGCCCAGGCGGCCAGCACGCCCGCCTCGCCCCACGGCACGCCCGCGCCGCCCTGGAGCACGGCGCGCAGCCCGTCGGAGAGCGCCGTGACGGGCAGCACCTCCAGCACGCCCCGCACCGCGTCGGGGAACCTCTCCAGCGGCACCACCACGCCACCGCCCAGCAGCAGCAGGACGAACACCAGGTTCGCGGCGGCCAGGGTGGCCTCGGCGCGCAGTGTGCCCGCCATCAGCAGGCCGAGCCCGCTGCACGCCGCCGTGCCCAGCAGGAGCAGGAGGGCGACGGCGAGCGGGTCGCCCCGCGGCGCCCAGCCCAGGGCCAGCGCCACCGCCCCGAGCAGCACCACCTGGAGCACGATCACGCCCACCACGGCGGCCGTCTTCGCGGTCATCAGCCCCCAGCGCGGCAGCGGCGTGGCGCCCAGCCGCTTGAGCACCCCGTAGCGCCGCTCGAAGCCGGTGGCGATCGCCTGCCCGGTGAACGCCGTGGACAGCACGGCCAGCGCCAGCACACCGGGCGCGACGAAGTCGACGCGGCCGCCGGGGCCGGGCGGCACGTCCACCACGTCCACCGCGCTGAAGAGCACCAGCAGCAGCGTGGGGATGACGACGGTCAGCAGGAGCTGCTCGCCGTGCCGCAGCGCCATCCGCAGCTCCAGCAGCGCCTGCGCCGCGATCATGCGTCCGACCGGGGCCGCCCCCGGCGCCGGGGCGTACCCGCCCGTGGAAACCCCGCTCACGACCGCAGCTCCTTACCGGTCAGCTCCAGGAAGACGTCCTCCAGCGTGTGCCGCTCGACGGCGATGCGGTCGGGCAGCACGCCGTTCTGCGCGCACCAGGAGGTCACCGTGGCGATGAGCTGCGGGTCGACCGTGCCGTGCAGCCGGTAGGCGCCCGGCGCCACCTCGGCGGCCGTCGTCCGGGGCGGCAGCGCCTTCAGCAGCGAGTCCAGGTCCAGCCCGGGGCGGCCGGTGAAGCGCAGGCTGTTCTCGGCGCCGCCGCGGCACAGCTCGTCCGGCGTGCCGCGGGCGATGACCCGGCCCGCGTCGACGATCGCGACGGCGTCGGCCAGCTCCTCGGCCTCGTCCATGAAGTGCGTGGTCAGCACGCAGGTGACGCCGTCGGCGCGCAGCTCGCGCACCAGCTCCCAGGTGGCGCGGCGGGCCTGCACGTCCAGCCCCGCCGTCGGCTCGTCGAGGAACACCACCTCCGGGCGCCCGACGACGGCCAGCGCGAGCGCCAGGCGCCGCTGCTGCCCGCCGGACAGGCGGCGGTAGGGGGTGCGCCCGCAGGCGCCGAGCCCGAGCCGTTCGACGAGCGCGCCGACGTCGAGCGGGTGGGCGTGCAGCCGGGCGACGTGCCGCAGCATCTCCTCGGCCCGCACCCCCGGGTAGACGCCGCCGCTCTGCAGCATGACGCCGACGCGGGGCCGCAGCGCGGCGGCGTCGGCGCGGGGGTCCAGGCCGAGCACGCGCACCGTGCCGTCGTCCGGTCGGCGGTATCCCTCGCAGGTTTCCACCGTGGTCGTCTTGCCCGCGCCGTTGGGGCCGAGCACGGCGGTGACGCTGCCGTGGCCGACGGTGAGGTCGAGCCCGTCCACCGCCGCCGTCCGGCCGTACCGCTTGACCAGCCCCGCGACCTCGACGGCCGCCTTCTCGTGCATACGGCGAGTCTAGGCACGCCGCGGGACGCGCCCCCGACCCACCCCGCGCGGGCCCCGCACCGGCGCCGCCGCTTAGGTCAGCCTTACGTGACGCACCCCATGTGCGCAGGTCACAGGAGTCGCTTGCCGGGGTGCGCCGAATTACGCAACAATGGCGTTGTGAAATACACGGGAGCCGCGCACGGAACGCCGGAGGCCGCCACGGCCCCCGCGCCGCCGGCTGCGCAGGCCGCGCTGGACGAGCAGCACGGCACCCGTCACCGCGTGGCCCGCTCCATCCTGGACCACGGCCCGTCCACCGCGGCGGAGCTCGCCGAGCGCCTGGCGCTGACCCAGGCCGCCGTCCGGCGCCACCTGGACGCGCTGGTGGCCGAGGGCACCGTCGAGCCCCGCGCCCAGCGGGTCTACGGCCACCGGGGCCGGGGCCGCCCCGCCAGGGTCTTCGCGCTCACCGACTGCGGTCGGGACGCGTTCGACCAGGCGTACGACGAGCTCGCCGTCGACGCCCTGCGCTGGATCGCGCAGGCGGCCGGCGGCGGCGAGATGGGGGAGGCCGCCGTCGCGGCCTTCGCCCGGGCCCGGGTCGCCACCCAGGCCGAGCGGTACCGCGAGCGGCTGGCTCAGGCCCCGCCCGAGGACCGCGCCCGTGTGCTGGCCGAAGCGCTCACCGAGGACGGGTACGCTGCTACCGCACGCGGCGCGCCCGCCTCGTCCGGGGAGCAGCTCTGCCAGCACCACTGCCCGGTGGCGCACGCCGCCGAGCGGTTTCCGCAGCTCTGCGAGGCGGAGACGGAGGTCTTCTCCCACCTGCTCGGCACGCACGTGCAGCGGCTGGCCACCATCGCCCACGGCGACGGGGTGTGCACCACCTTCGTCCCCCGGGCACCCGTGGAGGCCACGGAAGACACCCGCCACACCGCCCCATCCGCACACGCATCAGCGACAGCTTCTGCAAGCACCGCCGGGAGGAACCCCGCATGACGCTCCCCACGGAGACTGCCCACCCCGAGCTGGAGGGTCTGGGCAACTACGAGTACGGCTGGGCCGATTCCGACGCGGCCGGTGCCTCGGCACGACGCGGACTGTCCGAGGAGGTCGTCCGCGACATCTCCGCGAAGAAGTCCGAACCGGACTGGATGCTGAAGCTCCGCCTGAAGGGCCTGAAGCTCTTCGAGAAGAAGCCCATGCCGAACTGGGGCTCGGACCTGTCCGGCATCGACTTCGACAACATCAAGTACTTCGTGCGCTCCACCGAGAAGCAGGCCCAGTCCTGGGAGGATCTGCCCGAGGACATCAAGAACACCTACGACAAGCTGGGCATCCCCGAGGCCGAGAAGCAGCGCCTGGTCGCCGGCGTCGCCGCCCAGTACGAGTCGGAGGTCGTCTACCACCAGATCCGCGAGGACCTGGAGCAGCAGGGCGTGCTGTTCCTGGACACCGACACCGCGCTGCGCGAGCACCCGGAGATCTTCCAGGAGCACTTCGGCACGGTGATCCCGGCCGGTGACAACAAGTTCGCCGCGCTGAACACCTCGGTGTGGTCCGGCGGCTCCTTCATCTACGTGCCGCCGGGCGTGCACGTCGACATCCCGCTCCAGGCCTACTTCCGGATCAACACCGAGAACATGGGCCAGTTCGAGCGGACGCTGATCATCGTCGACGAGAACGCCTACGTGCACTACGTCGAGGGCTGCACCGCCCCGATCTACAACTCCGACTCGCTGCACTCGGCGGTCGTGGAGATCATCGTCAAGAAGGGCGGCCGCTGCCGCTACACGACGATCCAGAACTGGTCGAACAACGTCTACAACCTGGTGACCAAGCGCGCCGTGGCCTACGAGGGCGCCACCATGGAGTGGGTCGACGGCAACCTCGGCTCCAAGGTGACGATGAAGTACCCGGCCGTCTACCTGATGGGCGAGCACGCCAAGGGCGAGACGCTCTCCGTCGCCTTCGCGGGCGAGGGCCAGCACCAGGACGCCGGCGCCAAGATGGTCCACATGGCGCCCAACACCTCCTCCAACATCGTCTCCAAGTCGGTGGCCCGAGGCGGTGGCCGCACCTCCTACCGCGGGCTCATCGAGATCGCCGAGGGTGCGGCGAACTCCAAGTCCAACGTGCTGTGCGACGCGCTGCTGGTGGACACGATCTCCCGCTCCGACACCTACCCCTACGTGGACGTCCGCGAGGACGACGTGACGATGGGCCACGAGGCGACCGTCTCCAAGGTCAGCGACGACCAGCTCTTCTACCTGATGAGCCGGGGCATGGCCGAGGACGAGGCCATGGCGATGATCGTGCGCGGCTTCGTCGAGCCGATCGCCAAGGAGCTGCCGATGGAGTACGCGCTGGAGCTCAACCGGCTGATCGAGCTGCAGATGGAGGGCGCGGTCGGCTGACGCCGCCCCGCCCCCGTTCCGCCACGTCGCGTCCTGACCCCAGAAAGAGAGCAGTACGAACAGCCATGGCCCAGAGTATTCCCGCGGGTTCCACCGCCGCCGGCGGCGTCGCGGTGGCCGCCGAGTCCACCGTCGCCACCCGGATGAGCGCGCCGCCCTCCTTCGACGTGGCGGACTTCCCCGTACCGCACGGCCGTGAGGAGGAGTGGCGCTTCACCCCACTGGAGCGGCTGCGCGGCCTGCACGACGGCAGCGCGGAGGCGTCCGGCGGGATGAAGGCGGAGATCTCCGCCCCCGACGGCGTCACCGTCGAGACGGTCGGGCGCGACGACGCCCGGCTCGGCCGCGCCGGCAAGCCGGTCGACCGGGTGGCCGCGCAGGCCTACAGCGCCTTCGAGAAGGCCACCGTGGTCACCGTGCCGGCGGAGGCCGTGCTCGACGAGGCCATCCGCGTCGGCCTGCACGGCGAGGGCGGCGTGTCCTACGGGCACACCGTCTTCGAGCTCGGCGCCTTCGCCGAGGCGGTCGTGGTCATCGACCACACCGGCGACGCGGTGCGCGCGGCCAACGTGGAGTTCGTCCTCGGCGACGGCGCCAAGCTGACCGTCGTCTCCGTGCAGGACTGGGCGGACACCGCCGTGCACTGCTCCCAGCACAACGCGCTGGTCGGGCGGGACGCGACGTTCAAGTCCGTCGTCGTCACCTTCGGCGGTGACGTGGTGCGCCTGCACCCGCGCGTCACCTACGCCGGCCCCGGCGGCGAGGCGGAGCTGTACGGGCTCTACTTCACCGACAACGGCCAGCACCAGGAGCACCGCCTCCTCGTCGACCACGACGCGCCCAACTGCCGGAGCAACGTCGCCTACAAGGGCGCGCTCCAGGGTCAGGACGCGCACGCGGTGTGGATCGGCGACGTGCTGATCCGCAAGGACGCCGAGGGCACCGACAGCTACGAGCTGAACCGCAACCTCGTCCTGACCGACGGGGCGCGGGTGGACTCGGTGCCGAACCTGGAGATCGAGACGGGCGAGATCGCCGGGGCCGGACACGCCTCGGCCACCGGCCGGTTCGAGGACGAGCAGCTCTTCTACCTGATGGCACGCGGTATTCCGGCCGACGACGCCCGCCGGCTGGTCGTGCGCGGCTTCTTCGCCGAACTCGTCCAGCAGATCGGTCTGCCCGACCTTCAGGAGCGACTGCTCGCCAAAATCGACGAAGAGCTGGAAGCATCCGTGGCATGACTGCCTACGTGAAAGTCGCGAGCCTCGGCGAGTTGGAAGACGACACCCCCAAGCGGGTGGAGGTCGACGGCACGCCCATCTCCCTCGTGCGCACCGGGGGCGAGGTGTTCGCGATCAACGACATCTGCTCGCACGCGAACGTCTCGCTCTCCGAGGGCGAGGTGGCGGACTGCGCGATCGAGTGCTGGTTGCACGGCTCCAGCTTCGACCTGCGCACCGGGAAGCCCTCGGGCCTGCCCGCCACCCGGCCCGTCCCCGTGTACCCCGTAAAGATCGAAGGAGACGGCCCGGACGCGGCCGTGCTCGTCTCCGTCACCCAGGAGTCCTGAAGCCCCATGGCCACCCTTGAGATCCACGACCTGCACGTCTCCGCAGAGACCGACACCGGCCCCACCGAGATCCTGCGCGGTGTCGATCTGACCGTGAAGCAGGGCGAGACGCACGCCATCATGGGCCCCAACGGCTCCGGCAAGTCCACGCTCGCCTACTCGCTGGCGGGGCACCCGAAGTACACGGTCACCGGCGGCACCGTCACGCTCGACGGCGAGGACGTGCTGGAGATGTCCGTCGACGAGCGCGCCCGCGCCGGCCTCTTCCTCGCCATGCAGTACCCCGTCGAGGTGCCCGGCGTCTCCGTCTCCAACTTCCTGCGCACCGCCGCGACCGCCATCCGCGGCGAGGCCCCCAAGCTGCGTACCTGGGTGAAGGAGGTCAAGGAGGCCATGGAGCGGCTGTCCATCGACCCCGCCTTCGCCGAGCGCAACGTCAACGAGGGCTTCTCCGGCGGTGAGAAGAAGCGCCACGAGATCCTCCAGCTCGAACTCCTGCGGCCCAAGATGGCCGTGCTGGACGAGACGGACTCCGGTCTGGACGTCGACGCCCTGCGCGTCGTCTCCGAGGGCGTGAACCGGGTGCGCGAGACCGGCGAGGTCGGCACCCTGCTCATCACCCACTACACGCGCATCCTGCGCTACATCAAGCCCGACCACGTGCACGTCTTCACCAAGGGGCGCATCGTGGAGTCCGGCGGCCCCGAGCTGGCCGACAAGCTGGAGGAAGAGGGCTACGAGCAGTACGTGAAGGGGGGCACGATCGCGTGACCCATCTGCCGGGCCTCCTCGACACCGAGGCGATTCGCAAGGACTTCCCGATCCTGGACCGCATGGTCCACGACGGGAAGCGGGTCGTGTACCTGGACAACGCGGCGACCTCGCAGAAGCCGCGTCAGGTGCTCGACGCGCTGAGCGGCTACTACGAGCGGCACAACGCCAACGTCCACCGTGGGGTGCACGTCTTGGCCGAGGAGGCCACGGCTCTGTACGAGGGCGCGCGGGACAAGGTCGCCCACTTCGTGAACGCGCCCAGCCGCGACGAGGTGATCTTCACCAAGAACGCCTCGGAGTCCCTCAACCTGGTCGCCAACATGCTCGGCTGGGCCGACGAGCCCTACCGGGTGGACAGCGACACCGAGGTCGTCATCACGGAGATGGAGCACCACTCCAACATCGTGCCGTGGCAGCTCCTCGCCCAGCGCACCGGCGCGAAGCTGAAGTGGTTCGGCCTCACCGACGACGGCCGCCTGGACCTGTCGAACGTGGAAGAGGTCATCACCGAGAAGACGAAGGTCGTCTCCTTCACGCTGGTGTCCAACATCATGGGCACGGTCAACCCGGTGGAGGAGATCGTGCGCCGGGCGCAGGAGGTCGGCGCGCTCGTCGTCGTCGACGCCTCGCAGGCCGCGCCGCACATGGTGCTGGACGTGCAGGCGCTGCAGGCCGACTTCGTCGCCTTCACCGGGCACAAGATGTGCGGCCCGACCGGCATCGGCGTCCTGTGGGGCCGCCAGGAGCTGCTGGAGGACCTGCCGCCCTTCCTCGGCGGCGGCGAGATGATCGAGACCGTCTCGATGCACTCCTCCACCTACGCCCCGGCGCCGCACAAGTTCGAGGCCGGCACCCCGCCGGTCGCCCAGGCCGTGGGCCTGGGCGCGGCCGTGGACTACCTGTCGGCCATCGGCATGGACCGCATCGCCGCCCACGAGCACGCCCTGACCTCCTACGCCGTCGAGCGGCTGCGCGAGGTGCCGGACCTGCGGATCATCGGCCCCACCACGGCCGAGGACCGCGGCGCGGCGATCTCCTTCGTCCTCGGCGACATCCACCCGCACGATGTCGGGCAGGTGCTCGACGAGCAGGGCATCGCCGTGCGTGTCGGCCACCACTGCGCCCGGCCGGTGTGCCTGCGCTACGGAATTCCTGCGACCACGCGGGCGTCGTTCTATCTGTACTCCACGCCGGCCGAGGTGGACGCCCTGGTCGACGGGCTGGAGTACGTTCGGAACTTCTTCGGATGAGGATGGCCTGACCGTGAAGCTGGACTCCATGTACCAGGACGTGATCCTGGACCACTACAAGAACCCGCACGGGCGCGGGCTGCGCGACGGCGACGCCGAGGTGCACCACGTCAACCCGACCTGCGGGGACGAGATCACGCTCCGGGTCCGCTACGAGGGCGACAGGATCGCCGACGTCAGCTACGAGGGCCAGGGCTGTTCCATCAGCCAGGCGAGCGCCTCCGTGCTCAACGAGCTCCTGGTCGGCAAGGAGCTGGCGGAGGCGCGCCGCATCCAGGAGACCTTCCTGGAGCTGATGCAGTCCAAGGGCCAGCTCACCCCGGACGACGCCATGGAGGACGTCCTGGAGGACGCGGTCGCCTTCGCCGGGGTCTCCAAGTACCCGGCCCGGGTGAAGTGCGCGCTGCTGAGCTGGATGGCCTGGAAGGACGCCACGGCCCAGGCACTGGACGACTCCGCCGCTAAGGAGAGGACACCATGACCGAGACGACCGCTCCCCCCACGGCGAGCCCCGCGAGTGAGGAAGAGGTCCGCGAGGCGATGATGGACGTCGTCGACCCCGAGCTGGGTATCGACGTCGTCAACCTCGGCCTCCTCTACGGCGTCCACGTCGACGACGACAACACCGCGACGATCGACATGACGCTCACCTCCGCGGCCTGCCCGCTGACCGACGTCATCGAGGACCAGGCGAAGTCCGCCACCGAGGGCATCGTGAAGGAACTCAAGATCAACTGGGTCTGGATGCCGCCGTGGGGTCCGGACAAGATCACCGACGACGGCCGCGAGCAGCTCCGCGCCCTCGGCTTCAACGTCTGACCCGGTCCCGCTGGAAGGGGCCCCGTGCGCGAGACGCGCGGGGCCCCTTCCGCCGTTCGCGAGCGCCCCGGGCTTCGGGCGCGCCTGCGGGCTTCGGACGCGCCTGCGGGAGCGGGCGCCGGGCCGGGCGGTGGGCCCCGACGGCGCGGGGGCCGCGTGCGGGCCGGCGACCGGGCGGCGGGCGTTTAGGGTGGCCGCATGGTGTACCTGACGCTGGGGGCGGCGATCGTCGCGGAGGTCCTCGCGACGACCTCGATGAAGTACAGCGACGGCTTCACCCGGCTCTGGCCCACCCTGGGGACGGCCACGGGCTACCTCATCGCGTTCTACCTGCTCGCGCAGACGCTGCGGTCGATGTCGGTGGGCACCGCGTACGCCATCTGGTCCGGGGTGGGCACGGCCCTGATCGCGGGGATCGGCATGGTCTTCATCAACGAGCCCGTCACGCTCAACCGCGTGCTCGGCATCGCGCTGGTGATCGCCGGCGTGGTCGTTCTGAACCTCGGCGGCACGGCCCACTGACCCCCCGCCCCGCCGCGCGCGGTGGCGTCCCCCGGCCCCGCGCCCGCGCCCGGGGGCGGGACCGGTTCGCCTCGGCGCCTGCCCGGCGGTTAGGTTTTCCGCATGACCGAAGCAGCCACCACCCGTCCCACCGGCGCCGTCGCCGCCGGGCTCGCCACCGTCACCCCCGACGGCACCGTCCTGGACACCTGGTTCCCCCGCCCCGAGCTGGCCGCCGAGCCCGGCCCGGCCGGCACCGAGCGGCTGAGCGCCGAGCGCGCCGCCGAGCTCCTGGGCGACGCCGCCCCCCGCGCGCTGGGCCCCGACCCGCTGCGCGGCGTGGAGACCGTCGCCGTCCGGACGGCCATCGCCTCCCTGGAGGACAAGCCCGCCGACGCGCACGACGCCTACCTGCGGCTGCACCTGCTCAGCCGCCGCCTCGTCGCGCCGCACGGGCTGAACCTGGACGGCCTCTTCGGCCTGTTGGCCAACGTCGCCTGGACGACGCTGGGCCCGGTCCCGGTGGACACCCTGGAGGACGTCCGCCTGGCCGCCCGCGCCGAGGGCCGCCAGCTCAGCGTCACCAGCGTGGACAAGTTCCCCCGGATGACCGACTATGTCATGCCCGGGGGCGTGCGGATCGGCGACGCCGACCGGGTGCGGCTCGGCGCGCACTTGGCCGAGGGCACGACCGTCATGCACGAGGGCTTCGTCAACTTCAACGCGGGAACGCTCGGCACCTCGATGGTCGAGGGGCGCATCAGCGCGGGCGTCGTCGTGGGCGACGGCTCCGACATCGGCGGCGGCGCGTCGATCATGGGCACCCTCTCCGGCGGCGGCAAGCAGCGCATCGTCATCGGGGAGCGCTGCCTCCTGGGCGCCCAGGCCGGCATCGGCATCTCGCTGGGCGACGACTGCGTCGTGGAGGCCGGACTCTACGTCACCGCGGGCACGCGCGTGACGCTGCCGGACGGCGAGGTCGTCAAGGCGCTGGAGCTGTCGGGCGCCGCGAACCTGCTCTTCCGCCGCAACTCCACCTCCGGCGCGGTCGAGGCCCTGCCGCGCTCGGGCTCCTGGGGCGGGCTGAACGAGGCCCTGCACAGCCACAACTAGTGCCGTGTCAGTCAGGGTTTGCCCTCAAGGAGCGGCGTCCGGTGCGGTGCATCGCAAGGCGCCGGATCGGCGGCGTAGCGGGCGTCGGGGGCCTACCCGGTCGATTCGGCAACGCCGCGAGGCGCCGTGCCGGGCGTCGCGACAGGGCAAACCCTGGCTGATGCGGCACCAGCCGTCCGCGCCGCCCCGCGCCCCGGCCGGAGACCGTGTCCGCCGGGGCCGGGCCGGGTGGGCGGGCCTCGTCTGTGGCCCGCCCGGCGGCGCCGCTAGGGTGAGGCGCATGAGCGATGTGGGCAGGGGAGTCCGCCTGTTGGTGCGGGGTCAGCGCTGGGCGGCCGGTCACGGGCGGTGGTACGGGTTCGCGCTGATCCCGGCCGCCGTCGCGCTGGTGCTCTACGCCGCCGCGCTCGTCGCCCTGGGCGTGTACGCGGACGACCTGGCCACCTGGGCCACCCCGTTCGCCGACGGCTGGCAGGAGGCGTGGCGCACCCTCCTGCGCGTCTCCGTCGGCGTGCTCCTGTTCGCCGGCGGGCTCATGCTCGCGGTGCTCACCTTCACCGCCGTCACGCTCCTGATCGGCGACCCGTTCTACGAGGCGCTCTCCGAGCGCGTGGAGGAGGCCGAGGGCGGGGCGCCGCCCGCGCCGGACCGCCCGCTGTGGCAGGAGCTGTGGCGGTCGCTGTGCGACAGCCTGTACGTGCTGATGTGGGCGCTGCTGTGCGCCCTGCCGCTGTTCGTGCTGGGTTTCGTGCCGTTCCTGGGGCAGACGGTGGTCCCGGCGATCGGGCTGTGCGTGTCCGCCTTCTTCCTCACCGTGGAGCTGACCTCCGTCGCGATGCAGCGCCGGGACATCCCCGTGCGCGCCCGGATGCGGATGCTGCGCGCCCGCAAGGGGCTCGCCCTGGGCTTCGGGGTGCCGGTGGCGGCGGCGTTCCTGGTGCCCTTCGTCGCCATCTTCCTCATGCCCGGCGCCGTCGCCGGGGCGACGCTGCTGGTGCGCGAGCTGACGCCCGAACTCACCCCCGCGCCGCCCGCCGGAGCCACCGGGGGCGCGGGGTCCCCGGCGCCCCCGGAGCGGCCCGGCCCGCCGCCGGCCTGACCGGGCCTGCGGCGGCCTGGCCGGGCCTGCGGCGGGCAGCGGCGGCCCGCCCGCCCGCGGCCGGCCGACGGCTCGTCCGCTCACGGGCGGAAGCGCAGCACCTGCGGGTCGTGGTCGCTGACCTGGTCGGCGAACTCGGCGTTGAGGTGCACGATGTCGTAGTCGTAGCGCCGGATGCCGGGGGAGACCAGCGTCTGGTCGAGCACCTGCGCGTTGCCCTGGAAGACGTAGGTGTAGCGCTCGTCCCGGGGCAGCGAGAGCACGGCGCTCTCCAGGACGCCGCGGCCGGTCAGCAGCCGTGTGGTCGTGGAGAACTCGAAGTCGTTGATGTCGCCCAGCACCACGACGTCCGCCGTGCGCTGGACCGACAGGATGTCCTTGACGAAGGCGTGCACCACCCGGGCCTGCGCGTGCCGCTGGTCCTCCGAGGAGCGCCGCGGCGGCTGGAAGCGCGCGTGCAGCGCCTGGTCGCCGCCCTTGGACGCGAAGTGGTTGGCGACGACGATGACGGGCCTGCCGCGGAAGCGGAACTCCCCGGCCAGCGGCTTGCGGCTGTCCTCCCACGCGGGGTCTTCCGGGGCGACGCGTCCCGGCGAGTGGGTCAGTGCCGCCCTGCCCCGGTGCTTGACGACTCCGGTGGGCGTCGTCGCGTCGCCGCCCGCGCGGTCGACGAAGGAGACCCGCTCGGGGTTGAACAGGAAGACGTTGCGGATGTTGCCGCCGGGCTGACCGCCGTCCCGCCGGTCCTCGGGGTCGATGCCGCGCCAGGCGTAGCGCGGGCCGCCGGCGGCGGCGATGGCGTCGGTCAGCAGCCGCAGCGTCCGCCCGGCCGTGACGGTGCCGTCGTCCGTGGGCCCGCTGTCGTCCTGGATCTCCTCCAGCGCGATGATGTCGGGCGCGGCGAGGTGGTCCACGATGCCCTGGGCCAGCCGGCCGAAGGTGGCGGCGTCGGTGGCGGGGGAGAGGTTCTCGACGTTGTAGGGGGCCACGGCCAGCTCGCGCCGGTCCTGCGGACGGGTGCGCTCCGGACGCAGCGTGCCCGAACGCACCTCGCCCAGCTCCCGCGCGGCCAGCAGGTAGCCGCCGAACTGGTCGTAGTCCAGCGGGCCCTCGGTGGTGCCGGTCAGCACGTCGCCGGTGTCGGCGCGCGGGAAGGGCCGCTCGGCCACGGGGGTGAGCGAGGTGATCTTCACGCGGCCGGAGTTCTGCTCGTCGTAGCCCGCGTAGCGGGTGCCGCCGCGCTCGGTCCGGTTCTGCCGCGGCTCGATGGTCACCCACAGGTCGTGGTAGCGCGAGGTGGGCCCGACGACGCGGGCGCCCTCGACCCGCACGTTCATGCCTTCGAGCGATTCGTAGCGGTCCAGCGCGTACCGCTGCGGGCGCAGGGGCAACGCGTCGATGGCACCCCCCGGCCCCGTCCCCTCGGGCGCGTAGCGCTCCGGGACGGCGCGGGAGTCGAGCACCACCGGCGCGGGCAGCGCGTTGCCGGAGGAGACTACGCTGACGCGCGCCCCGGATATCTGGGTGACGGACTGGTTGCCGGACCCGGTGCCGCCGTAGGTGTACTCGTCGACCCGGCCGCCGACCAGGACGGCGTCCCCCGGCTCCACGGTGGGCGCCGAGCCGGTGAAGACGAAGACGCCCTCGCTGGTGGCCGGGTCGCCGTCGCCGGTGGTGTCCTGGAACCAGAAGCCGCGGGAGCCGTAGGGCCGCACGCCGGTCACCACGCCGGGGACCTCGCTCACCCGCTGCCCGGCGAGCGGGCTGGTGCGGGTGTCGCCCTGGATGTCGTGGACGCGGACACCGGCGGGCGCCGACCCGGCGCCGGTCGCCGCGGCGGGACCCGCAGGGAGGACGGCGGCGGCCACGGCCGCGGCGGTGAGGGCACCCAGCGCGGCGGCCGGGCGGAACAGGCGTCGGGGTGTGCGTGGAGTGGTCAAGAGCGGTCCCCTCGGGACGGAGTGCGGACGGGCGTGCGGCGGTTTCTACGCGCGTAAAAGTCGCCCAGTGGCGGGTGGTTGTCAAGGGACGGCGGGTGGCTCGGGCGGGACGTGCCGGTGAACGGTCCGCGCGCCGGGGCGATCCGTCTAGGCTGGCCTCCGGCGGCCGCCTTCCGCGTCCGCCGCGCGACGTTTCGCGTTTTTGGCCCGCCTGGTGCCCTGACCGTCCCGCCCACGAGGAGCCCGACGCCGATGACCGGTGACGACCGCCCCACCATGCCGCCCGTGCGGCTGTCCGCAGAGGCCGAGTTGGCCCGGGACGCCCTGGTGGCACCGCTGCTGAGCAGGGCGGTCGCGCTCGCCCGCTGGGCCGGGAAGGGCGTACGGCTGACCGTCGCCGGCGAGCTGCCCGAGCCCCGGCTCCGCGAGGCCGCCGACCACCTCGGCCTCGGTGGCGGCGCGCGGACGCCCGAGGCCGGCGAGGCCGACGGGACCGACGAGGCCGCCGGGGCGGTCGAGGCCGTCGGAGCCACGGAGTCGGCCGAGGCCGCCGAGGCCGCCGCGCTGGCCTGGCACGTCGCGGTGGAGACCGGTCTGGTGCGGGTGGCGGCCGGAGCCGGTGGCGAGGACGGGAACGGGGGCGAGGACGGCCCCGGGGGCTTCGACGGCGCGGACCTGCCCGGCGAGGGCGGCGACGTCGCCACGACCGGGGACGCGGTCGAGCTGCTGGCCTCCGGCGGCCCGGCCGACGTGCTGGAGCTGTGGCGCGACGTCTGGGAGGTGGCGCTCGCCCGGGCGGGCGCGCCCTCCTTCGCGGACGTCATGGCGGCGGTCGGCCCGGCCGCCGCGGGCGCTCCCGCCGGACCCGAGCCCGACTGGGACCCGCACGAGGCCGCCGACGTCCTCGACGCGGCCCTGGTCAACCTCTACCTCCTCACCGCCGAGGACCCGGCCGTCGCGGAGGGCGCCATGGTGCCGCTCCCGGTGCTCGCCGCCTCCCTGGTCGTCCCGGACGACATGGAGCACCCCACCGACGCCGTGCTGGAGGACGTCTCCGAGGTGATGATGCGGCTCGACGAGCAGCTCCGCCTGCTGGAGCCGGCCGGAGCGGTGGAGTACCGCCCGGTGGACGAGGCGCTGCTCCAGGAGGCGGAGCTGCACGAGGCCGGGCTCCGCGAGGCGGGGCGGCACGAGGCGGGGCCGCAGGAGGCGGGTGACGACCCCGCGCCGGCCCCCGTCTCGGAGCTGGCCGACGAGGAGCTGAGCCGGTACGGCATGGTCCGGTTCACCCCGCTCGGACTGTACGGGGAGCGGAGCCGGCTGCTGGACGCGGGCACGGCGGCCCCCGCCGTCGGGGACCTGGCGGACGCGGACGCGCGCGAGCTGCTCACCGCCGTGTCCCCCTACCCCGAGGCGCTGGCCCAGGCGGAGCTGGAGCAGTGGCTCGCGGGCCGCGGCGCGCCGGAGGCGGCCCGGGCGCTGCTGGACGCCTCCCGCGGCCGCGACGAGGCGGCACCGCGCCGCCGGCTGCTGTGCCAGCAGGGCCTGGCGGCGGCCGGGCCCGGGGCCGAACCGGCCCTGCGCGCGGTGCTGGACGACCCGGAGCTCGGCGGCCTGGCCCGGGTGTGGCTGGCCGAGCGCGGGGCCGCGGACGTGCCGCCGCCGGACGAGGAGCTGATCTTCTGGCTCACCGTGGACACCCTGGCCGCGCAGCTCGACCCGGAGGACCCGGGCGGCGGCACCGCGCCGGAGCTGAGCGAGCTGATGGCCGGTCTGGTCGCCCAGCACAGCGGCTTCTTCGACAAGGCCTGGCGCGTCGACCACCCGGCCACGGCCCGGGTGCTGGAGGCGATGGCCCGGCTGCACCCGGACCGGGCGGCGGCCAAGGCGGCCCGCAAGGCCGCCTACAAGGCGCGCTCACGCCCCGCGTGAACCGCGGAGCGGGGCGGGCCGCCTGACGCCCGGTCGGCGCCTGCCACGCGACGGCTGGACGGCTCGCTCCGGGCGGCCCCGCCCGGGTGGCGGCCCCACTCCGGGTGATGGCCCCGCCTCGGGTGGTGGTCCCGCCCTCGGGTGGTGGCCCGCTCCGGGCGGCGGCCCCGCTCCGGGCGGCGGCCCCGCTCCGGGTGGTGGCCCGCTCCGGGCGGCGGCCCGCTCCGGGCGGCGGCCCCGCTCCGGGTGGTGGTCCCCCTCCGGGCGGTGGACCCGCCTCGGGTGGTGGTCCCGCTCCGGGCGGCGGCCCCGCCCCGGGCGGCGGCGTTCCGCCCGGGGCGTGCGCCGGGAAGCTCCGGCGGCGTGGCGGCGTCAGGCCGTCGGCCTCACAGGGCCTGCCCCGCGGGCTTGACCAGGCTGCGCACCGTGCGGCCGTCCAGGAACTGGCCGAGCGCCGTCATCTCCCACTCGCCGGAGAACTGCCGCACGAACTTGCACATGAGCACGGCGGTGCGCGGCTCGGCGTCCGTCAGGTCGAAGCGGACGAGCTCCTGGCCGCGCTCGTCCAGCAGGCGGCAGTAGGCCTTGGCGACGTCGCTGAACTTCTGGCCGGTGAAGGAGTTCACGGTGAACACCAGGCCCGTCACCTCGGGCGGCAGCCCGTCGAGGTGGACGCGGATCGTCTCGTCGTCCCCGGCGCCCTCCCCGGTGAGGTTGTCCCCGGAGTGCTGGATCGCGCCGCGCAGGATCGAGAGCTTGCCGAAGTAGCACTCGTCGATCTTCTTGCGCCGACCGTCGAAGGCGATGACGGAGGCGTCCAGGTCGATGCTCTTGCCGCGGAACGCCGGTTCCCACCCCAGGCCCATCACGAGCGAGGAGCGCAGCGGCTGGTTGTTCTTGACCAGGGACACCGACTCGTTCTTGCGCAGGCTGACGCGGCCCTTGTCCAAATTGATCTTCCCGGCGCCCGGAGCCGGGGCCGCCGGGGCGGGCGGGGCCGGCTGCGCGGGCGCGGCGGCGGGCGCCTGCGGCGCGGGCGGAGCGGCGGCGGCCGGGGCCGGGGCGGGCTCCTCGACGCTCACGCCGAAGTCCGTGGCGATCCCCGCCAGCCCGTTGGCGTACCCCTGGCCGACGGCCCGCACCTTCCAGGCGCCACCGCGCCGGTAGACCTCGACGAGCACCAGGGCCGTCTCCGGGCCGAGGCGGGGCGGGGTGAAGGTGGCCAGCACCGCGCCGGAGGCGGCGTCCCGCACGGTCCCGGTGGGCTCGGTGCCCGCGAACGTGGCGCCCGGCGCGTCCAGACTGGCCGTCACCACCACCTTGTCGATCTCCGCCGGGACGGCGTCCGTGTCCACCGTGATGGTGTCGGTGCCGCCGTCGCCGCTGTGCGTCACGCCGGGGCCCGCGGGCTGGTTGTAGAACACGAAGTCGGCGTCGGAGCGCACCTTGCCGTCGGCGGCGACCAGCAGGCCCGAGGCGTCCAGCCGCGCCGGTGCGGCGACGTCGACGGCCACGCGGGCCGCGGTGAGGGGCAGGTTCGAGCCGGGAGTCATAGCGGTCATGCCGTCGTAACGACCGGCGCCGCGGCACGGTTCCAGCCACCGGACCGGGGCGGCCGGGAGCGCGCCCGGGTCCGGCTCAGGAGCGGTCGCGCTGGCGCTCCCGGCGGTGCAGCAGCCAGCTCCCGCAGGCCGCGACCACGGCCAGGACCGCCGCGGTGGCCAGGAAGCCGACCGTGCCGCCGCTCACCGGCTCGCGCGCCGCGGCGGTGGCCGGGGGCGCGCCGAGCCCGAGCAGGGCCAGCGCCACCGTCACGCGGGCGGCTGCCCGGGGCGTGCCGGCTGCGGCGGTCGGTCTCATCACGCTCACGTCCTTCCTCCGGCCGGGTGGCGGGCGCGCCGGGCGGCGGTGCCCACCCCACCGAGGTAACCGGGCGGGTGGCCGGGACGCGCGGCAGGCGGGGCCGCGCGTCCCGGCCGCCCGCCCGGGTCGCGGTCCGTCGGCGCAGCTCAGCCCGCCCGTTGCCCCGATCCGGCGACTTGTGGCAAGGGAGTGACGCCTCCGGGCGCACCACCCGTCACATCCGGGCGGGCCGCGTCGTCCTGGGGGTGTCAGCCCCGGTACGCCGGGGGCGCCGGAGCGGTCGCCGGCGGCTCCGGCGCTCCCGGCACCGCCCGACCAAGGAGGCAGCACCATGGCCCGCGTCTCGCTCACTCCCCGCCGGACCCTCGCGGTCCGTCTCGTCGAAGCCTTCTCGCGCCGCCGCTTCGGCACCGTGCTCGACCCGCTCGCGGCGACCGCCCACCACCCCGGCGTGCTCCGGGGCGTCGGCCTGTTCGAGCTGAGCGTGGCGCGCTGGCGGACCCTCGACCCCGTGCTCAAGCACCTGGCGATCATGGCCGCCGCCTGCCGCATCGGCTGCTCGTGGTGCGTGGACTTCGGCCACTGGGAGGTCCACCACCTCGGCCTGGACCGCGAGAAGGTGCGCCTGGTGCCCGTCTGGCGCGACCACCCGGACGCCTTCACCGAGCTGGAGCGGCAGGTGCTCGCCTACGCCGAGGCGATGACCGAGACCGAGCCGTCCGTCACCGACGAGATGACCCGGCCGCTGGTCGCCCGGCTGGGCGAGAAGGCGTTCGTCGAGCTGACGGCGATGGTGGCCGTGGAGAACCAGCGCTCCCGCGTCAACGCCGCGCTGGGGCTGACCGGCCAGGGCTTCGCCGAACGCTGCGGGGTGCCGCCTCCGGGCGCCGGCGCCGCCCGGGGGTGACCCGGCCGCCGGGGCCGCCCGGGTCCGCCGGTGACACCGGGCGCTGCGGCGGCGGGGCGCCGTCCGGCGGACGAGCCCGTGCGGGACCGGGCCGGGCCCACGCCGCCGGGGGCGAGCGTGCGGCTCGTCCCGGGGTCCCTGGGCCCGGCGGCGCGGAGGGGCCCGCCGTCCCCGCGCGAGGGCGACCATGGACAGCGCCGGGGGGAGGCCGGACAGTGGGACCATGGCGAAACCGATGAGCGCCGAGTTCAGGCCGCAGACGACGTACCTCAACACCGCATCCCACGGCCTCTTCCCGGCCCGCACCGCCAGCGTCCTGGAGGCGGCCGTGCGGGAGATGGCCGCGGGCGGGATGGACCAGGTGGGCTACTACGAGCGGGTCGAGGCCGCGCGGGCCACGTTCGCGCGGCTGGTCGGGGTGCCGCCGACGCGGGTGGCCACCGGCTCGGCCGTGTCCGTGCACGTCGGGCTGATCGCGCAGTCGCTGCCGGAGGGCACCGAGGTGCTGGTGGCCGACGGGGACTTCAGCTCGCTGGTGAACCCCTTCCACGTCCGCTCCGGGCTGAGGTTCCGCTCGGCGCCGCTGGAGGGGCTGGCGGACGCCGTGCGGCCCGGCACCGGTCTGGTGGCGGTCAGCTCGGTGCAGTCCGCCGACGGCCGGGTGGCCGACCTGGCCGCCGTCCGCGCCGCCGCCGACGCGCACGGGGCGCGCGTGCTGGTCGACACCACCCAGTCCACCGGCTGGCTGCCCCTGGACCCCGCGCTCGCCGACTACACCGTCTGCGGCGCCTACAAGTGGCTGCTGTGCCCGCGCGGCACGTCCTTCCTGACGGTGCCCAGGGACGGGGGCGGGCTCCGGCCGCTGCACGCGGGCTGGCTCGCGGGGGAGCAGCCGTGGGACACGTGCTACGGGCCGATCCGGGAGCTGGCCCACTCGGCCCGCCGCTTCGACGAGTCGCCGCCGTTCCTGCCCTACCTCGGCGCGGAGGCCTCGCTCGGCCTCGTGGCCGAACACGGTCCGGCGGCCATCGGGGAGCACAACCGGGGCCTGGCCGCCCGGTTCCGCGCGGGGCTGCGGGAGCTGGGGCACGCACCGGTCGAGGCGGACTCCGCCATCGTCGCCGTGCCGGGGCTGGGGGACTCCGCCGAGGCGCTGGCCAAGGCGGGTGTCGTCCTCTCCGCCCGGGCGGGGAACCTGCGCGCCGCCTTCCACCTGTACAACACCGAAGCCGAGGTGGACCGCACGCTGGAGGTGCTGGCCGAGCACGTCCGCGGGTGAGGCGGCGCGGGCCGGGCGGCGGCGCGGGCGGCCCGACGGCAGGTGACGCGCCGGCGGGGGCGGCGGCCGGTCGGTCGGCCGGTGGCCGCTCCGGCCCGCGGCACGGGAATGCCCCCGGCCGAGGTGCCGCCCCCAGCAGGGCGGCACCCGGGCCCGGGGCCATCCTCAGTCTCGTCCCGGCCCGTGGCTTCGAGCCGGGACCGGCGCCGTCACCTCACCGGGGTGAAGTCCCGCGCGCCGATGAACTCCGGCCGCCGGATCGGGGCGGCGAAGGGCTCCACAGCGGTGTTCTCCACGCTGTTGAAGACGATGAACACGTTGCTGCGCGGGTACGGCGTGATGTTGTCGCCGGAACCGTGCATGCAGTTGCAGTCGAACCAGGTGGCAGAGCCGGCCTGGCCGGTGAACAGCTTGATGCCGTGTGCGTCGGCGAACTTGACCAGGGCCTCGTCCGACGGCGTACCGGCGTCCTGCATCTGCAGCGACTTCTTGTAGTTGTCCCGCGGCGTCTCACCCGCGCAGCCGAGGAAGGTCTTGTGCGACCCCGGCATGATCATCAGGCCGCCGTTGGTGTCGTAGTTCTGGGTCAGCGCGATGGACACCGAGACGGTGCGCATGTTCGGCAGACCGTCCTCCGCGTGCCACGTCTCGAAGTCCGAGTGCCAGTAGAAACCGCTGGCACCGAACCCCGGCTTGACGTTGACCCGGGACTGGTGGACGTAGACGTCCGATCCGAGGATCTGCCGTGCCCGGCCCACGACCCGCGGGTCGCGTACCAGTCCGGCGAACACCTCACTGATCTTGTGCACCTCGAAGACAGTCCGGATCTCCTGCGACTGCGGCTCGATGATCGAGCGCTCGTCGGCACGGAGGCCGGGGTCCGAGATGATCCGTTCCAGTTCCGCGCGGTAGACCGACACCTCGTCCGGCGTGATGAGCTGGTCGATCGCGAGGAACCCGTCGCGCTCGTAGTCCGCCAGGGCTCCGGCCGTGATCGGTCCGGTGACGTCCGGGTCGGACCACACCACCGGATCCTGACGCGGGACGGCAACCTCGGTGGCCCCCCGGGTCGGGTACAGGTCGGTGATGCGCTCGGGAGCGGTGGTCATGGGAGTTTCCTTCCTCTCCTCTCGTACGGCCCTGTCCTTCGTGTCAGTCGTCTCCTCTGGGGAGTCGCCCAGTCGAGGTCATGTGTTCCCCACAGGAAACGTTCCAAAGACGCACACGGTGTTTGTTGCGTCACCGCAGGCGCCCGTGGTCTCAGTCGTCCTCGGTGAGCAGCGGGTAGACGCCCTGCTCGTCGTGGTCCTCACGCCCGGTCACCGGGGGGTTGAAGACGCAGATCACCCGGAAGTCGGTCTTCGGGCGGACGGTGTGCTTCTCGTGGCCGTCGAGGAGGTACATCGTCCCCGGGCTGATCCAGTGCTTCTCACCGGTCTCGTCGTTGGTGAGCTCGGCCTCGCCCTCGACGCACAGCACCGCCTCGATGTGGTTGGCGTACCACATGGACGTCTCGCTGCCCGCGTACAGCACCGTCTCGTGCAGCGAGAAGCCGACCCGCTCCTTGGCGAGCACGATGCGCTTGCTGCGCCAGGTGCCGGAGGCGGACCGGATGTCGCGGTCGGTGTTCTCGATTTCCTGGAGGGAACGGACGATCACTTCTCGTCGTGCCTTTCTGATCGTTCGGCTGCCCGGTTCGGCAGCTACGGGGCGGCCCGCCCCGGTTGCGGGGCGGGCCGGTGGGAGAGGGGTCAGACG
>NZ_JAPKFL010000038.1 GCF_026262575.1 Streptomyces marinisediminis | reverse complement strand
ATGCGCCCCGCATCGGAACCCGCGTGAATCTCGACTGCGAAGACTCTGCCCCCAACTGCCGTGAGCCTCACTTCGTACGCCTTCGGGACCCATTCTTGGAATAGATGGGCCGTTGTGGTGACATCGGCCCGAGAGAGGTCTTCAGGGTTTACGATACTGGTGTATACGGCTGCCGTACGCTCGTCGATGACACCTCGGACGTGAGAGAAGGGCTTATAGATCACAGCGCCCGCCACTACTTCCGAGAAGTGCCGTGCCGCACTGGGCTTGTTGGTGATGAGCGTTCGCGGCACACTCAGCCCCGATTCGGCAGCGATACGAAGCTGAAGAGGTTTGTACTCAGCGTCAGCGGCCTTGCCCGGCGGGGGCAGCCATCTGCACGGGAGGGCGGCGAGCAGACCACCGAAGCCCAAACGCGCTTCCCGCTCAGCTACCTTTCGGGCTTCTGATGACATGCCTTCCGGAAACCGCGGGCGGGTGGGTCTGCGGTAATAGACGGAGCGCACTGCCGCCAACTCCAGCGTCCGGCGGCTTGTACTGAGCGTGCCGTGCCAGCCGTCCCCGCTGAGGCTGGCGGACAGTGCCAGCCTCAGCGGAAACTCTGCCATGTCGGCCCGAAAGACGGGCACGGCACGCCGGTTCAGCTCCTCAATCACCAGGTCCGCCGTTGGGTCAAAGCGGCCTGCCAGCACGAGGACTGTTCCGGCTTCGGCCATCAGTCGTCACTCGGCCCCGGGTCGTCGGGCGCGTCCATCTGCCCTGTCGGCTGAGTCGGACCGTAGGTCTTCGGCGGGTTCTTCGTCATGAAGACACCCGTTGGAAGTCCCTCGTACGTGCCGGTCTGCGTCTCCTCGTCGTACTCGATATCGCCCGGCAGGATGCCGCCCGACTCCGTAACCGCCGCGAGGAACCGGAAGGCCAGCGGGGCAGGACCCGTGTGGTCGGTCAGATCGGGAAGCGCCGGAGCTGTTCCCCGGTCGAGCGCGAACCGGCTCTCCGGCCGGTCCAGAGCCAGACCCGCCCCGGTCTGGTCTTCGAGCGTTGCTGTGTGCATTTCTTCCCCTTCTCTTCGGTGATGGGAAGTGCTCTTCCTTCCCGCTCTGTCCGAGCCGGAAGCTTGACCCGCCCTCTGCTGGGGGCCGTGCCGTGGGATGTGCCGTTCCTTCCCGGCGGGGCGGGAGTCTGTCAGACGTGCGCGTACTGCGGTGCTAGTGATTCCCAGTCGGTCAGGAAGTCGAGAGCGATCGGGCGGCACGACAGGGAGTAATAGACATCCGCGTCACACCGCCCCCATACGCGGTCCGGGCCGCCCGCGTTGACGCTGATGTGCCGACCGTTCACCAGGGCTCCCAATTGCACCTCCTGAAACCGGAGATCCGTTGCCCACTCCCGGAAGATCCGTCCCGGGTTCGGTCCGTGCGGCCCGACCTCCCGGAGACCATCCGGCGGAAACGGGCCACGGCCGGGAAGTGGGTCCAGGGCATCGGACAGGCGGCGGGCCTGGTTCCGCATCCACCGCAGCGCCAGACGCGGTGTGCTGGCCCGGTACCCACCGAGTATCCATTCCCCTTCCGCCTCCGGGCTCCGGGCCACCGTTTCGCACCAGTAGCCGTCATGGACCGTCGTCACAGCCAGCCCCCGGTAACCAGCCGGTAGGGGTGGGTTTCCACCAGGCGGTAGGCGAAGTGCTCCCGGTTCCTCTCCTGGTGCTGGCGCACCCATCCGGCCGCCGACCGCCGCGCCACCTCTCGCGTGCCGGGCGCGTGCTGCCGGGACAGTTCCACGGCCGGGCTGGACTCCTCGCACACGGCCCGCCCCAGCGCCACCGTGGACGGCTCCGCATCCGGCTCCACGTCCGCCTCAACGGCGAACCGCCGCACCCCGTACACCTTCCGCATCACTGCCCCCTCAACAGGTTGAGGTGCTCGGTGATGCGGGCGTGCAGGGCTTCGTGCCGCTCGTTCAGCTCCGCCAGGGTGGGGGCCGCATCGTCGGTCGCTGCCCCGGCGTCGTTCCGCTCCATGGTGGGCACATCGGGCTGCTCCGTCACCGCTCCACCCCCACGGCGGCAATAGACCGAAGAGCGGTCGTCAGAGCACGGGCCGTCGCCACGTTGCAGCGGCCCAGTTCGATGAGCAGCGGCGAAGCGGGCCGCCACTCGCCGCCTGGGCCAAGGTCCACCTCCAGCGACGGCAGCGTGAGCCCCAGGGCGCCAAGCGCGTCCTCCAGGTCGTCACAGGCCGCCTCGGCGTCCTCGATCTCGTCAGTTGCCTCGTCTCGCCCCGCAGGCGTTATGGTCCCCACTCCGGGTGCGGCTTGAGAGTTCAGCCCGGGAGTCACCATGGGTGTGGCCTCCATGTCGTTGAGTGACACACACCACTTTCGACGCGAACGCTGCGGACAACTAGGGTCATTCATAGGGCCAACTGACGTTGCGCCACTACGTAGGGGCATCAGTAAGGGCAAGATGAGCCCATGGCCATGGGGCGCTTGATCAAGGACCTACGGGAAGCGCGAGGATGGAGCCAGGGCCGGCTCGCCTCGCGACTGAATCACGAGTTCGGGACCAGCCTCACCCGCGAGTACGTGAGCCGGTGGGAGCGTGGCAAGGTGGCGCCGGGGCCGTTCTACCTGCGGTGCCTCTCGGCTGTGCTCGATGTGCCGTTGGCTGTCCTGGAAGGCGAAGTGAAGCGACGGACATTCCTCGGCGACGTAGCCGCCACCGCCATAGCTCCCGTGGTCGCCTCCGACCTGCTGGCCACGGGCTTCGCGGCGCGCCTTCACGGTGGCCCTGCCCTGGACGACTGGGAGGAGAGGCTGGCGGCCTACGGGACGGAGTACATGAGCCTGGGGGCCGCCGACATCCAGCGCCGGGTAGCCCGAGAGCTGGTGGTCGTGCAGCAGCAGCTCGACAACCCCCGCCTCTGGTCCGTCGCCTCACGGCTCATGACGCTGTACGCCAAGACTTTCCCGGGGTCGGACGGCTCCAAGGCTGTCACCTGGTACCGCATGGCGGCCCGGGCAGCGGACGAATCCGGGGACGAACAGACCCGGGTGTGGGTCCGCGGCCGCGCGTCGATCGCTCTGGGCTACGAAGGGGCGTCCCTCGGCGTGGCCGACGTACTGGGGGACCAGGCCATGGCGATCAGCGACAAGCCCTCGCTGGGACTGCTGAACGCGATGATGGGGAAGGCCCACGCGGCAGCCCTCCGGGGCGACCGGGACACGGCCCTGCGCCTCATGGAGCAGGGACGGCGGGTCTTCGACGCCTCGGCGTCCTACGAACAAACCAGTGACTACGCGGTGCCCTGGTGGCGCATGAACGTCTTCACGTCCCTGCTCCTGGCCCGCGTGGGCGAGGAGAAGCGGGCGGTGGAGGCGCAGGAGGCGGCGCGGAAGGAGCTGCCGGAAGCCCTGCCGAGGTTCGCCACGCATCTGGAGATCCACCGTGGCTTGATGCTCGCGCGGGCCGGGGACCAGGCGGGCGGCGTGGCGTACGCGCGGGCCGCTCTCGACCGGCTTCCTCCGGAGAAGCATTCCCTGACCCTGCGGATGCTCATGGACGAGATCAGCCAGGACCCGCGTCCGTGATCATTGGGGAATCCTGGGGAGCACTCCATGGAAGAGGCCTTCACGCAGGTCAGAGGCTCGTTCTCCGTCAAGCACCCAGATCTCCGAGGGCGCCAACCAGGTCCAGCGTATCGTGAGGGCCAGGCACCTTCCCTAGCAGGGTTGTTGCAGGTCAGAAGCTGTTGCAAAGGTCCGTAGGGGCACCCCCGGCTTTCCGCCCGCTGCGGCCCGATCAGGGCCGTTGCCGGGCGTGAACATCGTTGTGACGGCGGCCCGACCGCGGTGCTCGGCCCCTGCGGAGAACATGGCGGTGGTGTCCTCGCGCACGTCGTTCGCCCTCCGGGGCGTTCCAGGCGTCAGCGACTCAGGTGAGGAGCCTGCGCTTCCCCAGCCGAGCGGAGTCGGGGAGTCTGAGCCATGCGGTGCACTCCGAGTCCCAGCCCCGCAAGGTCGCGGCACCGTGCCGACTGTGGACGGTGACCTCTTGAGCCAGGAGCAGACCACTGACGGTGAGACGTACCGCGTGATACGCCTCGGCCACCTTCCGCCAGTCCACCACCGCAAGACCGTGGCCCGACGCCACGGCGAACTCGTCGCACAGTGCGCCGAAATCCGCTCCGGAATCGATGGTGAAGATCTCCACCTCGTCCGGATCCGCCAGGAACTCCGTGCAGGCGAAGGGGCGTCGCACCGGCACGTATCCGGTGTCCACCATCGCGGTCCACGCGGGGTGGTCCGGCGTCAGGAAGGACGACGTCCACAGGGCGCCCGGCGGCTTGCCGAGCAGCGAGGCGGCGCCGGAGGAGGCCACCTGCGGTGGGGTCAGCCGCATGGGCGCGTCGTCGGCCGCCGAGACCACGGCTTGCGGGAACGTCAGTCCCCGACGCCCGCCGAGCGCGTCCTCCCGTCGTAGGCACTCCGCCAGGCGCGTGGCGGCCTCCTGGTCCGTTACCGGGTCGGACTCGTCTTCGCGCCCCCTTGCAGAGCCGGTGGAGAAGGACAACGCGACCTCCACGGCCGTGCGGTAGACGGCCAGCGCAGAGGCACGTGGTTCCTCCGCCAGCTCCCGCGCCACCCGCAGGGCGATCGGTGAGGCCGGCACGACGTCCGAGGAAACGTCCGTCTGCTTCACCCGCTCTTCTCCAGCCCGCCGAGCCGCACCGCGACTTCCTTCACCTCCAGACGACGTGCCGCACGCTCCTCCGCAGGCACTGCCCGGTACGCCTGGAGGGTGGCACGTACTCCTTCGTGCTCGGGCCGGACGACGCACCCTCGCGTCGGTCCGGAACCGGGTTTCTCGTCGGGGAGTCCGGCCGCCACGGCCGCCAGTGCGGCGGCGGTCACATCGAGGCGGGTGGCGGAATCAACCTTGTCGTAGACGCGCCGTGCACCGGCGGAGTCCTCCGGGTTCTCCGGTGCGACCACGTCCGGAATCCCTGGTCGCCTCAGCACGGCGTCAACTCGGCGGGCCTGCTCCGCGTCCGCGCGTTTCCCTTCCCCTTCCCGGTTCCGATCAGTGGCAGGCTCCTGCCGTGCCTCGCCCGCGCGGTGCGGAACGCACTTGGGTCGGCCGCTCGGTTCGGCCGCCGTGCGGGGCCGCGCGCTGGGGCCTGGTGGGTCACCAGGTGGCGGCGGGGTTGACGGTCATGCAGGCGGAGGAGTCGTCGCCGTGGAGGCCGTCGAGGGATTCCGGCGGCGCGTTGTCGTCGGGAGGTCCCGCGCCCGGGGAGGGGGTGGCGGACGCCGGGTACGTGCTGCCCTGGCGCCAGTCGGCGCCGATGACCAGGGTGAGGCCGGTGGCGTCCGCGGAGTGCCGCACGGCGCTGTCGGGCAGGCCGAGCGCCTCGGCCACGGCGCGGGCGGCCGCCCGGTCGTCCGCGGCGCCGTAGGCCAGCACCGTGTCCCACTGCGAGCGGGGCTCCTCGCCCGCCGCGGCCTGGGTGAACCCGGCCGCCCGCAGCTCCTCGGCGATCGCCGCCGCCCGTCCGCCGACCGGGCCCTGGGCGGCCGTCCCGGTGCCGTTCAGCACGCGCACGGCGATCGCCGCCGGGTCGGCCGACGGTTCCGGTGCCGGGCTCGGTGCGGCGGCGGGCGGCTCGTCCTGGCCGTCCAGCGCCACGTCGCGCCGGAGCATCGAGAAGACCTGTTCCGCGTCCCCCTCCTTGGGCAGCACGTAGCTGCCGCCGGGGGAGTAGACCCAGGGCATGGTGGCCATGGTGATGCGCTCGGTCGGCACCTGCCGGAGCTGGTTGGCCAGCCCGAACAGCTTGCCGACGGAGTCCAGGCCCTCGTCGACGGTGAGCGCCTGGGTGGCCACTTCGGCGAGGTTGCGCAGCTTGACGGGGTTGCTCAGCTTCGTGCCCGCCTTGAGCTGGCGGACCATGGCGTTCATGTACTGGTGCTGGGCCTTGGCGCGGCCCAGGTCGCTGCCGTCCTCGAAGCCGTGCCGGGTGCGCAGCCACTGGAGCGCCTGCTCGCCCCTGACCACGGACTCGCCCGCCTCCAGGCGCAGCCCGGACTTGGGGTCGTGGACGTTCTTGTCCACGCACACCGGGACGCCGCCGACCGCGTCCGCCATGGCGACGACGCCCGCGAAGTCGACCATGACGAAGTGGTCGACGGGGACGCCGGTCAGCTCCTCCCACGTGGCCACCGTGCAGCCGGGACCGCCGTTCTGCAGACTGGTGTTGATCTTGCCGGTGCGCTCCTGGTAGACCGTGCCGTCCTCCGGGTCGGTGCAGCGCGGGATGGTCACCCGGGTGTCGCGCGGTATGGACAGCACGGACATGCTGGAGCGGTCGGCCGACAGGTGCAGCAGCATCTGCACGTCCGCGAGCGGCGGCCGGCCGCGGTCGGCGCGGGAGCCGCCCAGCCGCACGTTCGCGTCGGAGTTCCGGCTGTCGGAGCCCAGGAGCAGGATGTTGAGCGGGGTCTGCCCAGCGGCGTTGGGCTTGGCGCTGTCGAGCTTGTTGTCGCCGAGGTGGAGCTCGCCCTTGCGGATGTTGTCGTTGAGGCCGTCGATGTAGAGGTAGCCGACGCCGGACGTGCCGAGTATCAGGACGGAGACGGTGAGCGCGGCCCAGCGCAGGAGGCGCCGCCTGCGCGACCGGGGCGCGGGGCGGACGGGCGGCCCCGCGCCGCCGTCGGCACCGTCGGCGTCGCCACCGTGCGGGCCGCCACCGTTCGCGTCGGCGCCGTGCGGGCCGCCGCCGTTCGCGTCGGTCCGGTGCCCGTCGGTCCGGTGCCCGTCGGTCGGGTGTGCGCCGTCGCCGCCTCCGGCGCCCGGGGCGGCGCCCGGCTCCGGGGCGGCGCGGGCCGTCCGGGGCCCGTCGTCGTACCGGCTGTCGTCCCAGCCCCGGGCCTGCGCCTCCCGCGCGGCGCGCTCGTGCGCGGCGTCCCTGCCTACCGGCCGCACCGGCCCTCCCCCTCGCCCGGCCGGACGCGCGTCACTTGGCGCACACGTCCTGATCCGCGCCGTTGATGCGCTGGATGTCCTCGGGCGCCTGGTCGGGGGCCGTGAGCGGGGTGCCGGCGGCGACGAAGTCCGGGCCGAGCACGAGCGTCATCGGCCCGCCGTCGCCCGTGTCCCGCTCGGTGAGCGCGGACTTCGGCAGGCCCATCAGCTCGGTGAGCGTCGCCGCCTGCCCGGCCTGGTCGGGCCCGTAGGTGAGCGTCGTCTCCTCCTGCTCGGCCGTCGCGTTGCCCGCGTTGGTGGCCAGCGACACGCCGTGGTCGTTCTGCAGCCAGGCGACCGTCTGCTGCGCGGAGCCCATGGGCCCGCCGCCGTTGAGCACCTGCACGCGCACCTCCGCCGCGGGGACCGCGGGCGCGGGCCGCCCGGCCTCCTTCTCCTTCTCCTCCCGCTCCTTCTCCCGCTCGGCCGTCAGCGACTTGTCCGCCTTGACCATCTGGAACAGCGGTCGGGCCTTCGCCTCGTTCAGCACGACGGTGGTGGCGACCTCCTCGTTCGGGTTGTCCAGCACCGGGACGGTCGCGAAGGTGATGTTCTTCGGGTTCACTTTCGACAGGTCGCGGGCGAGGCCGGAGAGGGACTCCACGTCGCCGATCTCCGTGTCGACGGTGAGCGCCTTGGTGGCGGCCTGGGCGATGTCGTAGAGCTTGCCCGGGTCGGTGAGGGTGTCGCTGGACTTCATCTTGCGGAACATCGAGCCGAGGAACTGCTGCTGGAGCTCGATGCGGCTCAGGTCGCTGCGCTGGCCGACGCTGTCGCGGGTGCGGACGAACGCCAGTGCCTGCTCACCCGCGATCACGTGCCGCCCGGCGGTCAGCTCCAGGTG
Organism: Streptomyces marinisediminis; assembly: GCF_026262575.1. Lineage (GTDB taxonomy): Bacteria > Actinomycetota > Actinomycetes > Streptomycetales > Streptomycetaceae > Streptomyces > Streptomyces marinisediminis. The sequence continues at coordinate 29,021 of NZ_JAPKFL010000038.1, read as the reverse complement.
CGACTTGGGGTCGTCGATGTCCTTGCTCACGCACACCTCGACGCCGCCCACGGCCGTCGAGAGGGTCTTGACGGCGTTGAAGTCGGCCATCATGAAGTGGTTGATCTCGATGCCGGTGAGCTCCTGGACGGTGCGCCACGTGCAGCCCGGGTCGCGGCCGTGCTGCCCCAGGCTCTCGTTGAAGCGCACGCCCTGCTCGCCGGGGACGAGTTCCCTGGTGCCGTCCGGCTGCACGGTCTCGCAGTCGGGAATGTCGACGATCATGTCCCGGGGGAAGCTCAGGACGGTGGCGTTGGAGCGGTCCTCGGAGACGTGCAGCAGGAGCGTGGTGTCGGCGTGCCCGATGCTGTCCGCGTCGCCGTAGCCCTCGTTGCCCTTGCCGGTGCGCGCGTCGGTGCCGATCAGCAGGATGTTCACGGGCTTCCCGGCGGTGGCCGGGTTGCTGATGCCGACGTCGACCTTGTCGATGTTGTCGTTGAGGTCGGAGACGATGACGTACGCCGTCGTGCAGCCGCCCAGCACCAGCAGGGCCAGCGCGCCGCCGCCCCAGCGCAGCACCCGTTTCCTCGTCGGCGGTTTCGGCTTCGGCTTGCGGCGGCTGTGCGGCGCGGCCTCGGGGGGGCTCCCGGCGCGGCGGGAGCGCTGGCCGGGGACGCGGCGCTCGGTGCCCGGGCGCTCGGGGTCCCGCGGTTCGGCGGTGACCCGGCGGCGGGCGTCGGCCGCGCGCGGAGCGGAACCGGCGCCCGCGGCCGTGCGGGCGGCGCCCCGTGCGGGCCCTTCCGCGGGGTCGGCTCTGCGCGGCCGGGGCGGGGTGGGGGTGCGGGCGCCCGAGCCGGTGCCCGCGGGGTCACCGGGGCCGGGCAGACGCAGTTCGTAGCTGCCGGTATGGGGGTTGAACACCCACTGATCGGCGGGGTCGATATCCCCCGCGTGACCACGGCCTTGCGCGTCCACGTCGCGTGAGTCCTCCGTTGTGCCGGGCGGCGCTTCTCCCCTCGGAGCGCTCCGGTGGTCGGGGCGGTCGGTCGAGCGCACACACTATCCGTCCGGTTCGGTGACAGGCCATGCCGGTGGGCAACAAACCGGTGTCCTAATCCGGCATCTCACGGCAAAGCCGGACGACGCGGCCGGGCACCCGGTGCCGGTGCCGGTGCACTCACCCGCAGCTACCCTCCGCCGCCGTCGAGCCACGGTAGGTGGGGGAGGGTGAGGGGGTCTCCCCGCGCCCCTGGCCGTCCTGCCCACCGCCGTCGCCGTTCCCGTCCTCGCCGCCGTTCCCGTCGCCGTCCGGGTCGGTCTCCGCGGGCCGCGGGTCGTTGCCCACGTCCACCGGGCGGTCGGCGCGCAGCAGGGCGAACAGCCGGTCGGCCTCCGGCTGCACCAGCTCGTCGCGGTTCGGGTTCTGGCTGTAGGGCTGGCGCGGCACGGTCAGGAACGCCACGCCCCGTTCGGGCATGTCCCGCACGCTGCGCACCAGGTCGTACAGCTCCGTCAGCGAGTTCAGGCCCGGGTCGGCGGTGATCGAGGACGTCGTGGCGTCCAGCACCGGGTAGAGCTTGGCGGGGTTCATCAGGACGCCGTTGCCGCGCACCTTCTGGAACAGGGAGGCCAGGAACTCCTGCTGCCGGGCCATGCGCTGGGTGTCGCTGCCGTTGCCCAGGGCGTGCCGGGCCCGCACGTACCCGAGCGCCTCCTCGCCGTCGAGCGTCTGGCGCCCGGCCGGGAGGCGCAGCTTGGCGTCCCGGTCGTGCACCGGCTCGGGCAGGCAGACCTCCACGCCGCCCACCGAGTCGACGATCTTCTTGAACCCCGCGAAGTCGATGACCATGTGGTGGTCGACGCGGATGTCCGTGAGCTCCTCGACGGCGCGGATCGTGCACGCCGCCCCGCCGAACTGGTAGGCCCAGTTGAACTGGGCGAACTGCTCGCCCTTGCGCTCACCGTCCCGCCCCGTGCAGGCCGGAACGGTGACCATCAGGTCGCGCGGTATGGACACCGCCGTCGCGCTCTCCCGGTCCGCGCCCAGGTGCAGCAGGATGGTGGTGTCCGAGCGCGCGGTGCCGCTGTCCTCGCCGTACGCGGCGTTGGAGCCGCCCCGGGTGTCGGAGCCGATGATCAGGATGTTCGTCGCCTCGTGCCGCGCTGGCTCGGGCCGCTGCTCCTCGTACTCCCGCAGGATGCGCGCCGTGCCGGTGTCGGTGGTGATGTTGTCCTCCAGCTCGGCGTAGAGCGCCCAGCCCACCCCGGCGGCCAGGAGGACGAGCGCGGCCCCGCCCAGCGCCGCCCACCGCAGCCACCTGCGCCGCCCCGGCGGCCGGCCGCCGCCCGCGGACCCGGGCGGCCGCCCCGCCGCGTCCTGCCCCGGGCGGTCGGCACCGGCCGGGCGCCCGTGCTCCGGCCGCCCGCCCTCCGGGGGACCCTCGGCATCGGCGTTGGTCACGACGTCCATCCCTCACGCTCGGCGGCTGGCCGGAATCGTGCGCACGCGCGTGCGAAACCGGCTGCCCAGGCAGACACCCGAGGGCCGCGTGTGGTTGTACGCGGCCCCAACCGACGGTCGCGGACAGTTCCTCCGTCCAGTGTGGACCCGGGGCCGGAACCCGACCACCGCCCCACGGCGGACGCGGGGCCGACCGGGTGAGGCCGGGGGCCGTGGACGGGGCCCGGCCTCACCCCGCGGGGGGCCGGAGCCGCCGACGGCCCCGGCCGCCGGGTCAGGCCGGGAGCGAGGTGTGCGTCACGCGCTCCGCCTCGCGGCGGGACGCGAGGGCTTCGGCGTCCAGGTGGCGGCACAGGACCACCGAGCCGCCCGCCGCCAGCGGGGCCAGCAGGCCGTGCGACAGCCCCTCCCAGTCGTCGTACCCGCGCGCGGACAGCAGCCGCGAGCCCGGTGCCAGGCCGAGCGCCGCGGCGTCGGCCCGCGCCCGCTCGACGACCGCCGCGCCGGTCAGCTCCGCGCCCGCCACGGCGAGCGCCGCCCCGTCCGGCGTCGGCGGCGCGTAGGCGGCGAAGTGGTCGCCCTGGCCGGGGACCTCCACGGCGTAGTCGAGGAAGCCCTCGGGTGGCTGCGGGAAGCGTCCGCCCAGGGGACGCAGGCTGAGCGCCACCCGCTCCCCGGAGCACTCGCGCGCCCGCTCCAGCGCGTCCGGACCGGCGACGACCAGGTCGGCCTCACCCGGCTCGCCCCCCGGCGCGGCCACCGCGCCGACGGAGGAGCAGGCGAGCAGCCACACCGCGGTCTGCCAGTGCGCGGGCAGCAGCAGCGCCACCCGGTCGCCGGGTTCGGCGGAGAGCTCGTCCTGGAGCAGATTGGCCGTCTTGGCCACCCAATTGGCGAAGGTGGCGACGGAGAGTTCGACGCGTTCCCCGGTGGCGTCGTCGTAGAAGGTCACCAGGGGGCGGGCCGGGTCGCCGGCGAGGGCGGATCTCAGCAGGTCGGCGGGGGTGCGGTCGGTGGCGTTCATGCGCGCCAGGGTACGGCCCGGCCCCGCTGGCCCCGCGTCAGCGCCTCGTCCGTGTGAGGGACGCTGACGACATATCAGGGCGAAAGGGCGTCAGGTGGTGGATAGACATACGTAACCGGATATGACCACCATCATGACTATGCGTGCACTTTTCGCTTCCTCGATCGGAGTGGTCTGCTCGGCCGCACTCCTCGCCTCTCTCGCGCCGACGGCCCTCGCCACCGACGCCACGCGGCAGCCCGCGGCGGCCGCCGGAGCCCCCGGCCCGTCCGGCAACCGCTCGCTGCCCCTGAACACCCTCGACCCCGGCGCCGCGGCCGACCGCGCCGGCGGCGGCGCGCTGGCGGGGCTCCCCCGGCGGACCGTCGAGCCGTTCTCCATGGTCGGCGTCGTCTGGGAGGACCAGGAGCAGGAACTGCACGGGCGCCCCCAGGTGCGGACCCGGGACGCGCGGACCGGCGTCTGGTCCGGCTGGCAGGACCTGCTGACCCACACCGACGACGCCCCCGACCCCGACTCCGCCGAGCGCCGCCTCGGCACGGTGCGCGGCAGCACGGCCCCGCTGTGGGTGGGCCCGTCGGACGGGGTGGCCGTCCGGGTGCTCCCGGCGGCCGGCCCCGACTCCGCCGACCCGGCGCACCACGGCCCCGGGCACGACGCGGCCCACGGAGCGGCCCACGCGGCCCACGGGGCCGGGACGCCGATCCCGGGGCTTCCGGCCGGGCTCCGGCTGGAACTGGTCGACCCCGGAGCCGGGCCCGGAACCCTGGCGCCGGACGGCCGGCGGCCCGCTGCCCCGGAGGAGCGCGAGGGCGGCTTCCTCGCTCCCGAGGAACCGGCGGACGCCGGCACGGCGGACACCGGCACCGGCCCGCACGCCGCCGCGTTCACCACCCGCGCCGCCGCCCCGTCCGACCAGACCCCCGGCGTGGCGCACGAGGCCCTCGCGGCCCGCCTGGCGGGGCTGGGCCCCGCGGCGTCCGCGCTGAGCGAGGAGTGGTTCGCCGACCTGGCCGACGGTGTCTTCGGCGCCGGGCCCGCCGACACCGAAGACGCCGACGGGGCGCGGGACCTCGTCGGCCCGCGACCCGGCATCGTCACCCGGAGCGGCTGGGGCGCGGACGAGAGCCTGCGCGAGCGGGAGTACCTGTACACCGACACGGTCAAGGCCGCGTTCGTCCACCACACGGCGATGAGCAACAACTACACCTGCGCCGAGGCCCCCGCGGTCATCCGCGGCATCTACAAGTACCACGTCAGCAGCCTGGGCTGGCGCGACGTCGGCTACAACTTCTTCGTCGACAAGTGCGGCAAGATCTACGAGGGCCGGGCCGGCGGCGTCCGCAACGCCGTGATGGGCGCCCACACCTACGGCTTCAACCACGACTCCACCGGCGTCGCCGTGCTGGGCACCTACAGCTCGACCGCGCCGAGCAAGGACGCGCGCGAGGGCGTGGCCAAGCTGCTGGGCTGGAAGCTGGGCATCCACCGGGCGGGCGACCCCGGCGGGAGCGTCACGCTGACCTCCGGGGGCGGCAAGTACCCGAAGGGCCGCAAGGTCACCATGAAGACCGTCTCCGGCCACCGGGACGGCTTCAACACCGAGTGCCCCGGCGAGAAGCTCTACGCCGCGCTGCCCGCCATCCGCGACCTCGCCTCCCGGCTCCAGGGCCGCTGACGCCAGGCTTCACCGACGTGCGACGACGGCCCCGGATTCGCCATCCGGGGCCCCGTCGCCCGGGTCCGCCGCCTACACTGGCCGCCGTTCCAACCCAGCGGTAACCTCCAGGCGCCCCGGCAGGAAGCAGGACGACGGTGACAGAAGCGATCCTCCTCGTCGGAGGCAAGGGGACCCGGCTGCGCCCGCTGACGGTCCACACGCCCAAGCCCATGGTCCCGGCCGCCGGCGTGCCCTTCCTCACCCACCAGCTCGTCCGCGCCCGGGCGGCCGGCGTGGAGCACGTCGTCTTCGCCACCTCCTATCTCGCCGAGGTCTTCGAACCCCACTTCGGCGACGGCTCCGCCCTCGGCCTGCACCTGGAGTACGTCACCGAGGAGGAGCCGCTGGGCACCGGCGGCGCGCTGCGCAACGTCGCCGCACGCCTGCACTCCGCCCCCGGCGACCCCGTGCTCGTCTTCAACGGCGACATCCTCACCGGCCTGGACATCGGAGCCCTCGTCGCCACCCACCGCACCAGCGGCGCCGACGTCTCCCTGCACCTGACGCGGGTGCCGGACCCGCGCGCGTTCGGGCTCGTGCCCACCGACGCCGACGGCCGCGTCACCGCCTTCCTGGAGAAGCCGCAGACCCCCGAGGAGATCGTCACCGACCAGATCAACGCCGGCGCGTACGTCTTCACCCGCTCGGTCCTCGACACCATCCCGGACGGCCGCCCCGTCTCCGTCGAGCGCGAGACCTTCCCCGGCCTGCTGGCCGACGGCGCCCATCTCCAGGGCATGGTCGACTCCACCTACTGGCTGGACCTGGGCACCCCGCACGCCTTCGTGCGCGGCTCGGCCGACCTCGTGCTCGGCCGCGCGCCCTCGCCCGCCGTGCCGGGACGGCGCGGGGAGCACCTGGTGCTGGACGGCGCCCGGGTCGCCCCGGACGCCAAGCTCACCGGCGGCACGACGGTCGGCGCCGGCGCCGAGGTGGGGCCGGGGGCCCGGGTGGAGGGCAGCATCCTGCTGGACGGCGCGGTCGTCGGGCCCGGCGCCGTGGTGCGCGACTCGCTGGTGGGCGCCGGCGCCCGGGTCGGCGCGCGCAGCGTGCTGGACGGCGCGGTGATCGGGGACGGCGCGGTCGTCGGCGTGGACAACGAGCTGCGCGCGGGCATCCGCATCTGGTGCGACGCCCGCATCCCGGCGGGCTCCGTGCGCTTCTCGGCCGACGTCGCCTGAGTCCGCCCGGCGCGGGGCGCCCCGCGCCCTGGCGACCCCGCGTGCCGTCTCGCGTCGCGCGGCCCGTATGCCGCCGCCTTCCCGCGCCGGGGCCGTGCGCCGTGCGCCGCCGCATGCGCCGCGGGGTGTGGTGGCCCTCCGGTTAGCCTGTCCGGGTGTCCTTCGTCCGCACCTGGGCCCCGTCCGGCCCGTACGACCTGTGCCGCAGCCTCGGCGTGCTCCAGCGCGGCCCGTACGACCCGGCGTGCCGCACCGGTTCCGGCGTGGTGTGGCGGGCCAGCCGGACGCCGCGGGGCCCCGTCACCGTCCGCCTGCTCCAGCGGCGCGCCGACGTCGAGGCGCGGGCCTGGGGTCCGGGCGCGTCCTGGGTGCTGGAGCGGCTCCCCGCGCTGCTCGGCGCGGAGGACCGGCCGGAGGAGTTCGTCGCCCACCACCGGCTCACCCGCGAGGCGCACCGGCGCCACCCGGGGCTGCGGCTGGTGCGCACCGGGCTGGTGCTGGAGTCGCTGATCCCGGCCGTGCTGGAGCAGAAGGTCACCGCGAACGAGGCCTACCGCGCGTGGGGCCGCCTGCTGCGCCGCTTCGGCGAGCCGGCGCCCGGCCCGGCCGAGGGCAGGCCGCAGGGTTTGTACGTGATGCCGGAGCCGCGCGGGTGGGCGCTGATCCCGTCCTGGGAGTGGCACCGGGCCGGGGTGGACGCCAAGCGCTCGGCGGCGGCCGTCCGGGCCGCGCGCGTCGCCCCGCGGCTGGAGGAGGCCGCCGCGATGGAGCTGCCGCGGGCCCTGCGCCGCCTCCAGGCCGTGCCCGGCATCGGCCCGTGGACGGCCGCCGAGACCCTCCAGCGCGCCGGCGGTCACCCGGACGCCCTCACGCTGGGCGACCTGCACCTGCCCCGGCAGGTCGGCTACGCCCTCACCGGCCGCCGGGACACCGACGACGCGGGCATGCTGGAGCTGCTCGCCCCCTACGCCGGGCAGCGGCACCGCGCCGCCCGGCTGATCCTGGCCGCCGGTCCCGCCATGCCCCGCCGCGCACCGCGCATGGAGCCCCGCGACATCGCCCTGCTGTGATGACCCGGGCCCGCGCCGTCGGCCGGGGGCACGGTCCGGACGCGGGACGCCGGTGCGCCGCCCGCCGCGTCAGCGCACGACGGTGAACTCCTCCGCGGTGCGCGGCGGGCGGGGACGCGGCGGCGCGGCGGCGCGTCCGACGGCGACCGCGCCCATCGGGTCCCACCCGGGCGGGAGTCCGAGCACGTCCCGCACGACGTCCCGGCAGAACATCGTGGAGGACACCCACGCCGAGCCCAGGCCCTCGCCCGCGAGGGCGACCAGGAAGTTCTGCACCCCCGCCCCGGCCGCGACGACGAACATCTCCCGCTCGGCCGCGGCCCGCCGCGCGTCCGGGTAGGCGTGCGCGCCGTCCGCGACCAGGCACGGCACCACCAGGTACGGGGCGCGGCGCAGCACGTCGCCGCGGCGCAGCCGGCGGGCGATCGCCTCCTCGCCGCGGCCGTCCGCGCGCAGGTCCGCGATCCACGCCTCCCGCATGGCCGCCAGCAGCCGCTCCCGCACCGACGCGCTCTCCAGCAGCACGAAGCGCCAGGGCGTGGTGTGGTGCGGCGCCGGGGCCGTGACGGCCAGGGCGACGGCCCGCCGCACCGCCGCGCCGTCCACCGGCTCGTCGGTGAACTCCCGCACGGTGCGGCGCTGCGCCACCGCCTCGCGCACGGCCTCGGAGGTGCCCAGGCGGAACATGTCCGCGCGCGCGTCCCGCACCAGCTCCGCCGCGCCGGTGCCCTCGTCCGCCGCGCCCAGCGCCGCGCCGAGCACGTGCTGCGGCAGCCCGCGCACGACGGCGACGGGCAGCCCGTCCGCCTTGCCCTTCACCAGCTCGCCCGCGCCCGCCAGCTCGTCGGCGACGGCGGTGACCGTGACGCCCAGCGGGTTGCCGTGGGCGTCCGTGCCGCCGCGCAGGTCGGCCAGCACGCGCACCCCGGCCGCGCCCACCGCCACGTCCGTCTGCCCCACGCGCCAGGGCCGCCCGAAGGTGTCGGTGACGACCACGCCGACGTCCACGCCCAGCAGGTCGCGCACGCCCTCGCGGATGCGGCGCGCCGAGGCGTCCGGGTCCTCGGGCAGCAGCAGGACGGTGCCGGCGGGCGTGTTGGACGCGTCCACCCCCGCGGCGGCCATCACGAACCCGTGGCGGCTCTCCACGATGCGGGCCGGGCCGCGCCGGGCGACCACCCGCACGGTCTCGGCGTCGATCGCCGCCTCCCGGTCGGCCGCCTCGACGACGCGGCCCTCGGCCTTGCTCACGATCTTGGAGGTGACGATCAGCACGTCCCCGTGGGCGAGCCCCGGCAGCCCGTCCGCGGTGGCGGCGTCCGCGACGAGCCGGGCCAGGTCGTCGCCCGGCCGCACCTCCGGGATGCCCGGCAGGGCCCACACCCGGTAACCGGGCACCGCGTCGCTCACGCGCGCACCTCCTCGGCCAGCGCGAGCGCCTCGCGGGCCATCGCGGCGGTGGCGTCGGCGTCCGACATCAGAAGGGGCACCGCCCGGCAGCGGATGCCGGCGGCCTCCACGCCGGGTACGGCGTCGGCGTCCGAGGTGTCGACCAGCCAGCCGTCCAGCAGCCCGGAGCCGTAGTGCGCGGCCACGGCGGCGGCGGTCGTCTCCACGCCGATCGCGGACAGCACCTTGTCGGCCATGCCGCGCACCGGCGCGCCGCCGACGATGGGGGAGAGGCCGACGACCGGCACCCCGGCGTCCGCGATCGCCTCGCGCACCCCGGGGACGGCCAGGATCGTGCCGATGCTGACCACCGGGTTGGACGGCGGGAACAGGACGGTGTCCGCCTGGGCGATCGCGTCCAGCACGCCGGGCGCGGGCTTGGCCTGCTCGGCGCCCACCGGCACCACCGCGTGCGCGTCGACCGACGCCCGCATGCCCACCCAGTACTCCTGGAAGTGCACGGCCTTGCGGCCCTCCGCGGTGTCGACGACGACGTGGGTCTCCACCCGGTCGTCGGTCATCGGCAGCAGCCGCACGCCCGGCTGCCACCGCGCGCACAGGGCCTCGGTGACGGCGCTGAGCGGGTAGCCCGCGCCGAGCATCTGGGTGCGCACGATGTGGGTGGCGAAGTCGCGGTCGCCCAGGCCGAACCACTCCGGTCCGACGCCGTAGGCGGCCAGCTCCTCCTTCACCGCGAACGTCTCGCCCGCCCGGCCCCAGCCCTGTTCCTCGTGGATGCCGCCGCCCAGGGTGTACATCACGGTGTCCAGGTCCGGGCAGACCTTCAGCCCGAACAGGTGGATGTCGTCGCCGGTGTTGCCGATGACGGTGATCTCCGCGTCGGGCGCGGCCGATGTGAGGCCGCGCAGGAACCGGGCACCGCCGATGCCTCCGGCCAGAACCACAATGCGCATGCCGCACAGTGTGTCAGCCCGGCGTGAGGCGGTGTCAGCCGACGGTGCCGGGGGCGGCCTCCCGGGCGCCGGTCCCCCGCGGACCGACCCGCGGGGTTTCCCGTGCGGCGGCCGAGCACCGCGGTGCGTGCATCGGCATCTCGGTCAACCCGGGGAAGTACACGTGCAGGCTGACGGCGGGCTCCAGCGCGTCGTTGACGACCGCGTGCGCGTACCCGGGCGCGAACACCCGCTGGGTGCCCGGGCGCAGGATGCGCGTCACCGGGCCCGCGTGCTCGGTGAGCCGCCCGTCCAGCACGGTGAACACGCCGCTGGAGGGCCCGTGGCCGTGCGGGCCGCTGCCCTGCCCCGGCAGCCAGCTCAGCAGCCACACCTCGAAGCCGGGGCCGGTGCGCAGCCGGTGGTACCAGCGCGTCGTCGCGTCGTAGCGGACGAGCGGGGCCCAGCCGGCGCGGTCGGCCGCGACGGCGCGGGCGAGCCCGGCGAAGTCGGCGACGGTGCTGGGGTGCGCCGGGGCGGGTGGCAGCAGGTGCGGGACGGCGAGCGGGTCACCGGCGATTTCGACGTCGCTGTTCACGTGCGGTGGTTTCCTGTCGGCGAGGAGGGAGTGGCTGTGAGGGGGCAGCCGGTCCGGGGCGGGGCGTGGGACGGCGGGCAGCGGCAGACGGGTGCCGATGCGGCCGTGCGGTGACGTGCGACGCCGCGCGGGCGGACCCGGGCGGATGCGGTGGGCCGGAAGGACGGCCGGGGGAAGCCGGAGGGCGGTGGCCTCAGCGGCGGTGACAGCGGCGACAGCGACAGTGGGCCCGGGCAGCACCGAGGGGCCCGCGGGTGCGGGCCTGGACGGGCGCGGAGCTCACCGGCGGGAAGGCCATGGCAGCAAGCAGAGCGCGCCGGTGGGCGACCTGTCAACCGGGTGCGGGGTTTGGGCGACGCACCTCACTCCATCCGGTGAGGTGTCACGCGGAAAGGTTTGTGCGCGCGCTGAGCGGTTACATGGCGCTGCAACCGTGCGCACAAACGCCGTTGCGCATCCGTGATCACTCTGTGATCCCGGTCGCTTCGGAGCGCGGGGCGGAACGTTCGGCCCGGTGGGGGGAGTCCTTCCCAGTACCGGCGTCTGGATTCGCGAATCCCGGGCGTCGCTGTCATCGTTTGTGGCTATTTCAACACTTTCTGCGGTGCCTTGGTTCCGCAGAGTGAATAACCGACTCAATAGCAGAACCGAGCTTGACGGCCCCGGATCGCACGCTTGTAATTTCACTCGTGTCGTTCACGCGGGATCGATAACAACGGCATCACGGGGACGTAAAGACGACAAGGGGCGCGCACACATGACCGAGCCGTTCCAGCAGTTGCTGGTGCAGGAGGCGGACGAGGAGCTCGGCTGGCAGGAGCGCGCGTTGTGCGCGCAGACCGATCCGGAATCGTTCTTTCCAGAGAAAGGCGGCTCCACGCGTGAGGCCAAAAAGGTCTGCCTCGCCTGCGAAGTCCGTTCCGAATGCCTGGAGTACGCCCTCGCCAACGACGAACGCTTCGGGATCTGGGGCGGTCTGTCCGAGCGCGAGCGCCGGCGGTTGAAGAAGGCCGCGATCTGACCCGGGGCCACGCTCCGGCGGCACCGGGCACCTGAGCCCGGCCGACGGCGCGGGCACGGCGGCACCCGGCGCCCGGCCCCACAGCGCCCGGCACGACGGCCCGGCCCCACGGCGCCCGCCACGACGGCACCCGGTGAGCCGGCCGTCCGGCGGGACGGGCGGGAGCGCGAGGACCACCGCGGCGCGGCGGCCGCCCCGGGCGGGACGCCCCCGCCGTCGACCGGCCGCACGCGCCGGTACTACTAGGGTGGGGCCGTCCACGACGCCGCGGGCGTCGCTCCCTTCACCCATCCGGGGCCACAGCGTGCACAGCCAGTCGGCGGCCCAGTACGAGCAGGCCGCGCCCGAGTTCCCCCAGCACGTCGTGACGGCCGTGCTGGTTTCCCACGACGGTGAGCGGTGGCTCCCGGACGTGCTGGCCGGACTCCTCGGCCAGACGAGGCCGCCGCAGGACGTCATCGCCGCCGACACCGGCAGCGCCGACTCCTCCGCGCAGCTCGTCGCCGACGCCATCGGCCCCGACCGGGTGCTGCACCTGGCCCGCCGCACCGGCTTCGGCACGGCCGTCGGGGAGGCGAACCGCACCGCGCCGACGCTCACCCCGGACGACCTCGCCTACCTCAAGCGTCCCGAGGCCTGGGACCCGGCGAGCCGCACCTGGCGCATGGACACCTACGACATGCCCGAACTCCCGCACGGGGAGCCGGTCCACTGGCTGTGGCTGCTGCACGACGACTGCGCCCCGGAGCCCGACGCCCTGCTGGAACTGCTGCGGGTGGCGGACTCCAGCCCGTCGGCCGCCGTCGTCGGACCGAAGCTGCGGAGCTGGTACAACCAGCGCCAACTGCTGGAGGTGGGCGTCTCGCTCGCCCCCAGCGGCCGCCGCTGGACGGGCCTGGACCGGCGCGAGCAGGACCAGGGCCAGCACGACCAGGTGCGCCAGGTGCTGTCCGTCTCCACCGCCGGCATGCTGGTGCGGCGCGAGGTGTTCGAGCGGCTCGGCGGCTTCGACCGGCGCCTGCCCCTGATGCGCGACGACGTCGACCTGTGCTGGCGCGCCCAGTCGGCCGGCCACGGCGTGCTCGTCGCCCCGCAGGCCGTGCTGCGGCACGCCGAGGCGGCCGCGCGCGAGCGCCGTCCCATCGACTGCGCGGGGCGCTCGGTGGTCGGCCCGCACCGGGTGGACAAGTCCGGCGCCGTCTACACGCTGCTGGCCAACGCCCCCGGCCGCACGCTCCCGTGGGTGCTCCTGCGGCTGGTGCTCGGCACCCTGGTGCGCACGCTCGCCTACGTCGTCGGCAAGGTGCCCGGCCAGGCGCTGGACGAGGTCACCGGCCTGTCCCGGGTGCTGCTGCGCCCCGGGCTCGTGCTGGCCGCCCGCCGCAGACGGGGCCGCCCGGCCGTCGAACACCGGGAGCTGCGCCCGCTGTTCCCGCCCCCCGGCGCCACGGTGCGCGCCACGGTGGAACAGGCCGCCGCCGGCCTGGCCCGGCGCGCCGACAGCGACACCGCGCCCGTCGGACGGCACGGCGGCGCCGTGGAGAGCGGCCCGGGCTCGGAGGACGCGGACTTCCTCCAGGTCGAGCAGTTCGCCCGGCTCAGGCGCATCGCCCGCAGGCCCGGCCCCGTGCTGTTCACCGCGCTGCTGCTGATCTCGCTCGTCGCCTGCCGCGCCCTGCTCGGCGGCGGCGCCCTCGCCGGCGGCGCGCTGCTGCCCGCGCCCGGCGACCCGGCCGAGCTGTGGTCGCGCTACGCCGACGCCTGGCACGCCGTCGGCGTCGGCGGCACCGGGTCCGCGCCGCCCTACCTCGCGCTGCTCGCCGGGCTGGCCACGCTGCTGGCCGGCAGCACCGGGCTCGCCATGACCCTGCTGCTGGTCGGCTCGGTGCCGCTGGCCGGGATCTCCGCCTACTTCGCCTCCCGGCCGCTGGTCGCCTCCCGGCTGCCGCGCGCCTGGGGCGCCGTCGCCTACGCCTTCCTGCCCGCCGTCACCGGTGCGCTCGCCACCGGCCGCGTGGGCACCGCCGTGCTGGCCGTGCTGCTGCCGCCGCTGGCCCGTGCCCTGGTCGCCGTCTGCGGGCTGGACCGCGGCCGCGGGGCCCGCCCCGGCTGGCGCGCGGTGTGGGCGAGCGCGCTGCTGCTGACCGTGACGACCGCCTTCACCCCGGTGGTGTGGCCTCTCGCGCTCGTGCTCCTGGTCGCCTGCCTGGCCGTGCGGCTGCGCGGCGGCGGGGGCTCGCGGGCGTACGCGCTGCGGGCGCTGCTCGTGCCGGTCACCCCGCTGGTGCTGCTCGCCCCCTGGTCCCTGTCGCTGCTGACCAGCCCGTCGGCCTTCCTGACCGAAGCCGGGCTGCCCTACGACGGCGGCTCGCCCACCCCGCTCGGCCTGCTCGCCCTGGACCCCGGCGGCCCCGGCACCTACGGGGGCTGGCTGCTGCTCGGGCTGGTGCTGGCCGCCCTCGCCGCGCTGCTGCGCCCGGAGCGGCGGACGGCCGTCCTCGCGGCGTGGACCGCGGCCCTGGTGAGCCTGGCCTTCGCCGTCCTGTCGGCCGGGTCGGCGTGGGCCGGGCCCGCCACCCTCGCCTACGGCCTCGCGCTGATCGCCGCCGCCGTGCTCGGCGCCGAGGGCGCCCGCGGCCGGGTGGCGGCGCAGTCCTTCGGCTGGCGGCAGCCGGTGGCCGTGCTCGTCGCCGCGCTGGCCGCACTCGCCCCGGTGGTCTCGGCCGCGCACTGGATGCTCGCGGGCGCCGACGGCCCGCTGGAGCGCCGCGACCCCGTGCAGGTGCCCGCCTTCGTCGCCGAGGAGAGCGACACCGTCGACCGTCCGCGCACCCTCGTCCTCGACGGCGGCGAGGGCCAGGCGGTGCGCTACACCCTCGTGCGCGGCTCCGGGGTGCGGCTCGGGGACGGCGACCTCGCCCGCGCCGCCGGGGAGCCCGGGCGGCTGGACGCCGTCGTCGCCCGCCTCGTCGCGGGCTCGGGCGCCGACCAGCGCGCGGAGCTGGGCGGCTACGGCATCCGGTACGTGCTCGTGCGCGGCGGCGCGCCGCGCGAGATGGTGCGGGTGCTCAACGCCACGCCGGGCCTGGAGCGGTTGAGCAAGCAGGACGCCGGCGAGCTGTGGCGGGTGGGCGACGGCACGGGCGGCGGCATCGCCCGCGTCACCGTCGTCGCGGAGGGCCAGGACCCGGTGCCCGTCGCGGCCGGCCCCGTCGAGGTGCGCGACGAGCTGCCGATCGGCCCCGAGGGCCGCGTGCTGCGGCTGGCCGATACCGCCGATCCGGGGTGGCGGGCCACGCAGAACGGCCGGCCCCTGACCCCGGTCACCGTCGACGGGTGGGCCCAGGGCTTCGAACTCTCCGCGCAGGCGGGCCCGGTGACGGTCACCTACGAGACGCCGCTGAGCCGCACCGTGTGGGTGTGGACCCAGGTGCTCCTGCTGCTCGTCGTGGTGGTGCTGGCCCTGCCCGGGCGGCGCCAACTCGTGGACGACGACCTGCCCGACGCGCAGGCACCGGCCGTGCCCGCGCAGCCCGTCGACGGCGAGGGACGCCGCGCGCGCCGCCTGCGCGCCGCCGCCGAGCAGGCGGCCCCGGCCCCCGAGCCCGCCGACCCGGCCGGGGACGCCGGTCCGCCCGCCCCCGCCCGGCCCACGCCGGAGGGGGAGGCCGAGCAGGCGCCGTACGTCCCCGCGCAGCAGGCGCACCGGGAGTGGGACGCGGCACCGGCCGGGGAGTACGGCACCGGGTACGACCAGCGGCCGCCGCACGGTGACGACGGCTCCGCGCGGGCCCCGTACGGCCAGGACGCGTACGCCCGACCGCACCCCTACGACCAGGGGCAGTACGCCCCCGGCGGCCACCAGGCCCCCGGGCAGGCGTACCCGCGGGAGCAGCCGTACCCCGGGCGTCAGGAGCCCTACGGCGGCGAGGGGCCGTACGGTCCCGGCCAGGGCTACGACGCGGGGCAGCCGTACGACGCCGCGCAGCCGTACGACGCGGGGCAGCCGTACGACGCGGGGCAGCCGTACGACGCCGCGCAGCCGTACGACGCCGCGCAGCCGTACGACGCCGCGCAGCCGTACGGCCCGGGGCAGCCCTACGACCCCGCGCAGCCCTACGCGCCGCGGCAGTCCGCCCACGACGCGCCGGGGCCCTACCCCTCCGACGGGCCCCACGCGGGCGGTTACGGCGGCGGGGGCCAGGACGACACCGGCACGACGTACGACCACCGGAGCCAGCAGTGAGCCTCACCCGCCCCGCCCTCGCCCTGGCCGCGACGGTCACCGCGCTCGCCGCCGTCACCGGGGCCGCCGTCGTGGCCGACCCGGGCGGCGAGCCCGCGCCCGGCGCCGCCCCGGCCGAGCGGCGTCCCGTCGAGCGCGCCACGCTGGTCTGCCCGCAGCCGCCGACGTCCGAGCTGGCGACCACCGAGTACACCGCCTACACACCGCCCGGCGGCGAGGGCGACCCGAGCGCCGCCGGCCTGCTGCCCGCCCCCTCCACGCTGGACAACAGCGAGCAGGACGAGGAGCCGGGGGACGCCGAGGCGCGGGTCGCGCTGGAGCGGCCGGGCACCCCGGTGGCGCACACCGCGAAGGAGGGGGTCACCGCCCTCACCGGCACCGCCACCGGCGCCCTCGCCCCCGGCTGGAGCGTCCAGCAGACCACCGTCGTCACCGGCGGGGACGGGCGCGGCCTGTACGGGGCCCACTGCACGCCCCCGGACACCGGGTTCTGGTTCTCCGGCGTCAGCACCGCCGAGCAGCGGCACGACTCCGTGCACCTCACCAACCCCGACGAGGACACGGCCACCGTCGACCTCCAGCTCCACGGTCCCGACGGCCGGATCGAGACGGACAGCGGCACCGGCATCAACGTGCCCGGCCGCTCCACCGTCCCCGTGCTGCTGTCCACGCTCACCCCCGACCCCGTCGCCGACGTCACCCTGCGGGTGGCCGTGCGCACCGGCCGCGTCGGCGCCCAGGTGCAGGCGTTGGACGAGCGGCTCGGCGGCGACTGGATCGCACCGGCCGCGCAGGCGGCCGACCGCGTGGTGATCCCCGGCATCCCGGCCGACGCCACCGAGGTGCGGCTGACCGCCTTCGCACCGGGCGAGTCGGACGCCGAACTGGCCGTGCGGCTCGCCGGGCCGAACGGCTCCTTCACCCCGGCCGGTCAGGAGACGCTGCACGTCAAGAGCGGTATGACCACCGCCGTCGACCTCAAGGACCTCACCCGGGGCGAGCCCGCCTCGCTCGTGCTCAGCCCCGTGCGCGCCTCCGCCGACGGCCCGGTCGTCGCCGCCGTGCGGGTGCTGCGCGGCAAGGACGACGCACGGGAGATCGCCTTCATCCCCTCCACCGCCCCGGTCGAGGGGAGGGCCACGGCTGCGGGCAGCCCGGCCGAGGCGGACGGGGACCGCGGCGGCACCCTCTACCTGACCGCCCCGGACGCGGCGGCGGAGGTGACGGTCACCGCGTCGCCGGGCAGCGGCGGCGGCAAGTCGGTCAGCCGCGACCACACGCTGAAGAAGGGGACCACCACGGCGGTCGACGACCTGCTGCCCGAGGGCGGCCAAGGCGTGTACGCGCTCACCGTCGAGAAGGTCTCCGGCG
Source organism: Streptomyces marinisediminis (assembly GCF_026262575.1). Lineage (GTDB taxonomy): Bacteria > Actinomycetota > Actinomycetes > Streptomycetales > Streptomycetaceae > Streptomyces > Streptomyces marinisediminis. The sequence continues at coordinate 12,008 of NZ_JAPKFL010000038.1, read as the reverse complement.
GGCCCGTGCACGTGGCCCGCATGCTGGAGCACACCGAGGACGACGTGCCGATGTTCACCGTCCAGGCACTCCCCGACGACGGCGGCTCGGTCACTGTCCCGCCCGCCGAGCAGGACCTCTCGCTGCTGACGGAGTGACCACCGCGGCCCGGGGCGCCCGCCGCCGCGCGGGCGGGGCGGGCGCGCGGGCCGGGCGGGCGCGCCGCGCCGGCGCCCCGGTCGCGCGGGCGGGGCGGCCCTCAGTCCTCCCCATAGCGCGGGTCGATCGCCTCCGGGGACTGCCCGAGCAGCTCCGCCACCTGCTCGACGACGACCTCGTGCACGAGCAGCGCCCGCTCCTCGCGGGTCTTGCTGCGCAGCTCCACCGGCCGCCGGTAGACGATCACCTGGTCGGGGCGGTCCCCCCGCGCGGGGACGAGGCGGCCCAGCGGCACGGGGGAGCCCAGGCCGTCCCAGTCGTCCGTCCCCTCCTCCGGCAGCGGCACCTCCTGCACGCCGAACGCCACCGAGGCCAGTTGCGGCCAGCTCCGCTCCAGCCGTTCCGCCGAGTCCCGCACGAGGGTGTCGAACGAGGCGGCCCGGCTGACGGCCAGCGGAACCTGCGGGGGCGCGACGGGGCCGCGCATGCCCCGCCCGTGGCGGTCTCGGTGCCGGGGCCGGTCGGGCGACCGGCGCGGCGGTACGGCGTCGCTCATCACCCCCGAGCGTATCGGGGCCCCCACGCGCTGTCCCCGGATGACCGGACCGGTGACCTTTTCGAACGGTTGCTGATCCGCGGCCGACCGCCTCCTGGACGCCCTTGACGGTGCCCATTCCGCCGACTGACCACCGCGCACCGCCCGCCCGCGGCCGCCCCGCTGGGAGCCCGCCGCACCGCAGGGCCTTTGCCCTGCTCAGTCCCGCTCTCCCCGGCCCGTACTTTCCGGGCGAAGCGGGACGACACGGCCGGGTGACGCCGAGCGGAGTCATCGCGGCCCACCCGCGAGTGCGGTACCGTCCAACATCGTGAGCCCTGTACGTCGCTGTTCGCGCACCGCGTGCGGCCGCCCCGCCGTCGCGACGCTGACGTACGTCTACGCGGACTCCACCGCCGTCCTGGGCCCGCTGGCCACCTACGCCGAACCGCACTGCTACGACCTGTGCTCGGACCACTCCGAGCGGCTCACCGCACCGCGCGGCTGGGAGGTCGTCCGCCTCGCCGTCCCGCCGGGTCAGCCACGGCACAGCGGCGACGACCTGGAGGCCCTGGCCGACGCCGTGCGCGAGGCCGCCCGCGCCCCCAGCGCCGCCGACCGTCCCGAGCCCTCCGCGCGCCGCCCGGAGATCGACCCGATGGAGGTGGCCCGCCGCGGCCACCTGCGCGTGCTGCGCTCCCCGGAGCCCTGACGCCCCCGAGCCCGCACGCCCCAGCCCGCCCCGCCGGGGGCCGCGTGCCCGCTCCCGGGGCCGTTCCCGTTCGTCGCGTCCCGCTTCCGTCCCGCGCGTCTCGGCCGCTCGTCGGGTCCCGGCCGCTTCCGTGCCGCGCCGTTTCGGCCGTGCCGACCTGGGGAGAAGGTCTACCGGCTCCCTCCTCCGGGTAGGTTGGGGCCCGACCACACCGCCGAGCCGCCGAAGGGGACCCCCGTGCCTGACGTGTCGCAGATCATCAAGGCCTACGACATCCGCGGAACCGTTCCCGACCAGCTCGACGAGGAGCTCGTCGGGCTCTTCGGCGCCGCGTTCGCCGAGATCACCGGCCGCGTCCCGATCGTCGTCGGCCACGACATGCGTCCGTCCAGCCCGGGCCTGGCCACGGCGTTCGCGCGGGGTGCCGCCGGGCGCGGCGCGGACGTCACCCTGGTCGGCCTGTGCTCCACCGACCAGCTCTACTTCGCCAGCGGGCACCTCGACCGGCCCGGCGCGATGTTCACCGCCAGCCACAACCCCGCCCAGTACAACGGGATCAAGCTGTGCCGCGCGGGCGCCGCGCCCGTCGGGCAGGACAGCGGCCTGGCCGAGATCCGCGCCCTGGTCGAGGAGTGGCAGCGCACCGGTCCGCCCGCCGCCGCCGCGACCCCCGGCACGGTCACCGAGCAGGACCTGCTCGCCGCCTACGCCGACCACCTGCGCACGCTGGTGGACCTGACCGCGATCCGCCCACTGAAGGTCGTCGTCGACGCGGGCAACGGCATGGGCGGCCACACCGTGCCCAGCGTCTTCGCCGGCCTGCCGCTGGAGCTGGACGCCCTGTACTTCGAGCTCGACGGCACCTTCCCCCACCACGAGGCCAACCCGCTCGACCCGGCCAACATCGTGGACCTCCAGCACCGTGTCCGGGAGACCGGCGCCGACCTCGGACTGGCCTTCGACGGCGACGCCGACCGCTGCTTCGTCGTGGACGAGCGCGGCGAGCCGGTGTCCCCGTCCGCCGTCACCGCGCTCGTCGCCTCCCGCGAGCTGGCCAAGCACGGCGGCGGCACGGTGATCCACAACTGCATCACCTCCTGGTCGGTGCCGGAGGTCGTCAGGGAGGCGGGCGGCACCCCGGTGCGCACCCGCGTCGGCCACTCCTTCATCAAGGAGGAGATGGCCAAGACGGGCGCCATCTTCGGCGGCGAGCACTCGGCGCACTACTACTTCCGCGACTTCTGGAACGCCGACACCGGCATGCTGGCCGCCCTGCACGTGCTGGCCGCGCTCGGCGGGCAGGAGCGCCCGCTGTCCCAGCTCGTCGCCGCCTACGACCGCTACGCCGCCTCCGGCGAGATCAACAGCCGCGTCGCGGACCAGGCCGCGAGCGCCGCCGCCGTCGAGGCCGCCTACGCGCAGCGCGACGGCGTCACCCTCGACCACCTGGACGGCCTCACCGTCACCGCGGCCGACTGGTGGTTCAACCTGCGCCCCTCCAACACCGAGCCGCTGCTGCGCCTGAACGTCGAGGCCCGTGACGCCGGCACCTGCGCCCGCGTCCGCGACGAGGTGCTGGCGCTGGTCAACGCCTGAGCCGGCCGCGCCCGGGGCCGCCACCCCGCGGCGCGGCCGCGCAGGCGGTCGGCAGGTCACCGGCGGTAGGCTGACCCCAGCCGCACCACTTCGCTGGAGGACTCATGCCGCTCGAAGCCGGTCTCCTGGAGATCCTCGCCTGCCCGGCGTGTCACGCCCCGCTGCGCGAGGAGCACACGCCCGAGGACGCCACCGAGCTGGTGTGCACCGGCGAGAGCTGCGGCCTGGCCTACCCGGTCCGGGACGGCATCCCCGTCCTCCTGGTGGACGAGGCCCGCCGCCCCACCTGACGGACGGAAGGCAGCTTTCATGCTGGACGAGTCGCTGCTCGACGACGCCGACGCGCTGGCCCGCGCCGACCACCACGCCCTGCTGCGCGGCACCGCCGAGGCGGGCGCCCGCGTCCGCACCGCCGCCCGGCTCGCCACCGAGTCGGGGCTCTCCGCGCTGCGCCCCGACGGCCGTCCGCGCGGTCTGCTCGTCGCCGGGCCGGGCCCGGCGGCCGGCTGCGCGACCGACCTGCTCGCCGCCTTCAGCCACGACGCCGTCCCCGTCGCGCTGCTGCGCCCCACCGGAACGAGCGCCGCGCCGCCCGCCCTGCGCTGGACGCTGCCGGGCTGGGCGGGGCCGCTGGACCTGCTGCTCGTCATCACCCCCGACGGCACCGAGGCCGGGCTCACCGCGCTCGTCGAGCAGGCCTACCGGCGCGGCTGCACCGTCGTGGCCGTCAGCCCGGCGGGCGGTCCGCTGGCGGAGGCGGTCGCCGGCAGCCACGGCCTGGCGGTGCCGGCCGCTCCGGGCCCGGTACCGCCCGGCTCGGCCGCGGAGGCCGGGCCCGGCGCCGTCACCGACGAGGCCGTCGGGCTCTCCGGTCCCGGCGCCCGCCCCTTCGTCCCCGGCACCCTGTGGGCGCTGCTCACCCCGCTGCTGATCCTCGCCGACCGCCTCGGACTCGCCCCGGCCCCGCCCGACGCGCTGGACGCGCTCGCCGACCGGCTCGACGACATCGCCGGACGCTGCGGCCCCGCCACCCCCACCTACACCAACCCGGCCAAGACGCTCGCCGTCGAACTCGCCGAGGCGCTGCCCGTGCTGTGGAGCGAGGGCCCCGTCGCGGGTGCCGCCGCCCGGCACTTCACCACCGTGCTGGCCGCGCTGCCCGGGCGCCCCGCGCTCGCCGCCGAACTCCCCGAGGCGCTCACCCTCCACGCCGCCCTGCTCGGCGGCGCCTTCCCCGGCGGCACCGAGGACGGGGACGACTTCTTCCGCGACCGGGTGGAGGACCCCGAGCCGCCGCACGCCCGGCTCGTGCTGCTGCGCGACGCCGTCACCGGCCCCGGCTCCGCCGCCCCGGCCGCCCGCGAGCTGGCCTACGCGCAGGACACCGGGGTCAGTGAGCTGGAACCCGGCGCGGACGGCAGCGCCGTGCAGGCCGCCGCCGACCTCATCGCCACCACCGATTTCGCGGCGGTTTACCTCGCGCTCACCACCGACGCGTAAGTCTGGCCCGTCGCCCACGGCCGGCCGTCCGGACAGTTCACCGCACGCGTAGGTCAGGGCCCGTTCGACACTCTCGCGGAGGAACGCCCCATGGACCGTCTCACCAACACCGTGCGCCCCTACGCGTGGGGCTCCGCGACGGCCATTCCCGAACTCCTGGGCGTCGAACCCACCGGGGAGCCGCAGGCGGAACTGTGGATGGGCGCCCACCCCGGCGCGCCCTCCCGGGTCGACCGCGGCGCGGGGCGCCTGCCGCTGGGCGAGGTCATCGCCGCCGACCCCGTGGGCGAGCTGGGCGCGGCCAGCGTCGAGGCGTTCGGGCCCCGGCTGCCCTTCCTGTTCAAAGTGCTCGCCGCGGCCGTCCCGCTGTCGCTCCAGGTCCACCCCGACCAGCGGCAGGCCGCCGAGGGGTACGCCGCCGAAGAGGCCGCGGGCATCCCCGTCGACGCCCCCCACCGCAACTACAAGGACGCCCAGCACAAGCCCGAACTGCTCTGCGCGCTCACCCCCTTCGAGGGCCTGTGCGGATTCCGCCGCGCCGACCAGGCGGCCGAACTCCTGGCCGCGCTCGACGTCGACGGACTCAAGCCCTACGTCGACCTGCTGCACGCCCACCCCGAGGACGCCGCCCTGCGCGAGCTGCTGACGGCGGTGCTCTCCGCCGACCGCGCCGAGCTGGCGCCCACCCTCGCCGCGGCCGTCACCGCCGCCGAACGCCTCGCCGCCGCCGGCGGGCCGCACGCCGCGGCCTACGCCGCCTGCGCCGCCGCCGCGCACCACCACCCCGGCGACCCCGGCTTCCTCGCCGCGCTGCTCCTGCACCACGTGCGCCTCCAGCCCGGGCAGGCCCTGTACCTGGACGCGGGCGTCCCGCACGCCTACCTCAGCGGCCTGGGCGTCGAACTGATGGCCAACTCCGACAACGTGCTGCGCTGCGGGTTCACCCCCAAGCACGTCGACGTGCCCGAACTGCTGCGCGTCGTCCGCTTCACCCCGCGCGAGCCCGCGGTGCTGCGCCCCGAGGCCGACGGCAGCGGAGCCGAGGTCTACGAGACGCCCGCCGGGGAGTTCCGGCTCTCCCGGCACGTCATCCCGGCCGGCGCCGCACCACGCGCGGTGACGGCGCCGGCCGCGCAGATCCTGCTGTGCACCGCGGGCGCCGTCACGCTGCGGGACGCCGAGGGCGGCGAACTGCTCCTGAAGCGCGGCCAGTCGGCCTACGTGCCGGCCGAACGCGCCGTGCACGCGGGCGGGGACGGCACGCTCTTCCGCGCCACGGTGGCCGTCACTCCCGGCTGAGCGCCACCCCACACCCTGACACGCCGTCCGGCGACACGCCCTCGGCCCCGGCGGCTTCGTCAGCCGCGTCTGGCCCGTCAGCCCCGTCTGACCCGTCAGCCCCGTCAGTCACGTCCGACCCGTCGGCATCCGGAGGAACGGCAATGAGCGCACACAGCGGCACGAAGGCGATCGTGGCCGCGCTGCTGGCCAACCTGTCCATCGCGGCGGCCAAGTTCGTCGCCTGGGCCTTCAGCGGCTCCTCCTCGATGCTCGCCGAGGGCGTGCACTCCCTGGCCGACTCCAGCAACCAGGGGCTCCTGCTGCTCGGCGGCAAGCGGGCCAAACGCGCCGCGAGCGAGGAACACCCCTTCGGGTACGGCCGGGAGCGCTACGTCTACAGCTTCCTCGTCGCGATCGTGCTCTTCAGCTTCGGCGGGCTGTTCGCCGTCTACGAGGGCTACCACAAGATCTCCGACCCGCACCCCGTCGAGCACTGGTACTGGCCGGTGGGCGTGCTCGTCTTCGGCATCATCGCCGAGATCTTCTCCTTCCGCACCGCGATCAAGGAAGCCAACGCCGTGCGCGGCGACCAGTCCTGGGTGGAGTTCGTCCGGCACGCCAAGGCACCGGAGCTGCCGGTGATCCTGCTGGAAGACCTCGGCGCGCTGCTCGGCCTCGTCCTCGCGCTCGGCGGCGTCGGCCTGGCGCTGCTCACCGGGAACGGCGTGTGGGACGGCGTCGGCACCGTCTGCATCGGCGTGCTCCTGGTCGTCATCGCCATCGTGCTGGCCGTCGAGACGAAGTCGCTGCTGCTGGGGGAGTCCGCCGGCCGGGCGGACCTGGCCGCCATCCGCGCCGCGATGGTGGACGGCGAGGCGGTCACCGGCATCATCCACATGCGCACCCTGCACCTGGGCCCCGAGGAGCTCCTGGTCGCCGCCAAGATCGCGGTGCGGCACGACGACACCGCCGAAGAGGTCGCGCGCGCCATCGACGCCGCGGAGCAGCGCGTCCGCGAAGCCGTGCCCACGGCTCGCGTCATCTACCTCGAACCCGACCTGCTCCGGACGGAGCCGCAGGTGGGCGGGGCCACCGCGACGCCCTGAGCACCCCCGCCGCCGACGGGGGCATTCGGCTGACGGGGTGAACGGTGTAGATTCGTACCCGCACAGACGTCGCTGCTGATGGCGGTCGGGCGTCCCGCGCCTGCGGGGCGGTCGAGGGAGAGAGGGCCTCCGACGGACTGCGCTGCGGCCAGGGGACCACTGGGTCCGTAGGGTGCCACCGCGAAGGCGCGTGCGCGCCGTTGCGGGACGGCACGTGTTTCCGCGTACCCTGCCCGCTGCCGCAGACGAGCCAGCCCGTACCTCGACCCACGACCGAGGAGCAGCCCCCATGACGACGCCTGAGACCGCGCAGGACTTCAAGGTCGCCGACCTGTCCCTGGCCGAGTTCGGCCGGCGGGAGATCACCCTGGCCGAGCACGAGATGCCCGGCCTGATGGCGCTCCGCGAGGAGTACGCCGCCGCGCAGCCGCTCGCCGGCGCGCGGATCACCGGTTCGCTGCACATGACGGTGCAGACGGCCGTGCTCATCGAGACGCTGGCGGCGCTGGGCGCCCAGGTGCGCTGGGCCTCCTGCAACATCTTCTCCACCCAGGACCACGCCGCCGCCGCCATCGCCGCCGCCGGCATCCCCGTCTTCGCCTGGAAGGGCGAGACGCTGGAGGAGTACTGGTGGTGCACGGAGCAGGCGCTGACCTGGCCGGGCACCGAGACCGGCGGCCCGAACATGATCCTGGACGACGGCGGCGACGCCACGATGCTGGTGCACAAGGGCGTCGAGTACGAGAAGGCCGGTGAGGTCCCGGCCGTCGAGACCGCCGAGAACGACGAGCACCGGGTCGTCCTCGAACTGCTGCACCGCACGATCGCCGAGACCCCCGGCAAGTGGACCCAGCTCGCCTCGGAGATCCGCGGCGTCACCGAGGAGACCACGACCGGCGTCCACCGGCTGTACGAGATGTACCAGGAGGGCACCCTCCTCTTCCCCGCGATCAACGTGAACGACGCGGTGACCAAGTCGAAGTTCGACAACAAGTACGGCTGCCGCCACTCCCTGATCGACGGCATCAACCGGGCCACCGACGTGCTGATCGGCGGCAAGGTCGCCGTCGTCTGCGGCTACGGCGACGTCGGCAAGGGCTGCGCGGAGTCGCTGCGCGGGCAGGGCGCGCGGGTCGTGGTGACCGAGATCGACCCGATCTGCGCGCTGCAGGCCGCGATGGACGGCTACCAGGTGGCACGGCTGGAGGACTTCGTCGAGACGGCGGACATCTTCGTCACCACCACCGGCAACAAGGACATCATCATGGCGTCGGACATGGTGCGGATGAAGCACCAGGCGATCGTCGGCAACATCGGCCACTTCGACAACGAGATCGACATGGCCGGTCTGGCGAAGGTCCCCGGAGTCGTGCGCGAGGAGGTCAAGCCCCAGGTGCACACCTGGACCTTCGAGGACGGCAAGAAGATCATCGTGCTGTCCGAGGGCCGCCTGCTGAACCTGGGCAACGCCACCGGCCACCCCTCGTTCGTGATGTCCAACTCCTTCGCCGACCAGACGATCGCGCAGATCGAGCTGTTCACCAAGACCGAGGAGTACCCCACCGGCGTCTACGTGCTCCCCAAGCACCTCGACGAGAAGGTGGCGCGGCTGCACCTGGAGGCGCTCGGCGCCCGCCTGACCGAGCTGCGCCCGGAGCAGGCCGAGTACATCGGCGTCCCCGTCGAGGGCCCGTACAAGCCCGACCACTACCGCTACTGACGCCACCGACCGGCCGCCGGTCCCGCGGCCGCCACGGCCGCTGACGGACCGCCGCCGAGCACCGCAGCAGTCGGTATCCGGCCCCCGCCGCCCCACCACCGGGCGGCGGGGGCCCGTCGTATCGAGGACCCACCATGCCCCGCGGCCGCTACTCGCTCCACGACCCGCACGACCACACTCCTCACGGTGACGAACGCTTCCAGTGCGCCACCGGGCCCTCCGGCTGGCGCTACGTCTCCCAGCTCACCACTCCCTCCGGAGCCCCCGCGGGCTCCGTCGACCTGACCCTCGACCTGCTGGGCCGCCCCTTGCGCCTCCACCTGTCCACCGCCCACTGGCAGGTGCGGGGCGCCGCGCTCGACGGCGTCACCTGGGTGCGCTCCGACCCCGAGGGCGAACACGCGCAGGAGGGCAACGCCGCCGCCCACGCCTTCGCCGGGGCGTCACCCGCCTTCCTCGTCGCCACCGCACGCCTGCTGCGCCCCGCTCTCGGCGCGGCTCCCACCCGCGTCCGGCTCGTCGCCCTCACCCCGCCGGTGCTCGCGCCGCGCACCGTGGACCAGTCCTGGTCACTGGTGGACAGCCAAGCGCACGCCACTGACAGCGACCCGCTGATCGCGGACGAGTACCGGGTCGGCGACCTGCAGACGGGCGAGCAGCACACCGTGCACCTCGCCGGGGACGTCGTCCTCGCGGCCCCCGGCGTGGAGCTGGAGGAACTGGAGTCACCGCCGTCGCGGTTCGACTGAGCCGAACCGGCCGGCGCTCAGGACGGCGGCACGAAGCCGGTGCCGCCGCCCGCGGTGCCGCTGCCCGCGGTGCCGCTGCCCGCGGTGCCGCCGCCCGCGGTGCCGCCGTCGCCGTGCTCCGGAGCGCCGGCCGGGGGCGCGGGTGGCGGCCCGGAGGCGGCCCCGGGCGCGGCGGGGGAGGGGGCCGCCGGCGCGGGGGAGTGGGGCGCCGGAGCGTGCGACGCGGCTTCCGGGCGCGGTCTGTGCGGTGCGTGCGGCCCGTGCGGCCCGTGCGGCGCGTGCGGCCCGTGTGATCCATGCGGCGCGTGCGACGCGGCCTGCGGACGCGGCCCGCCCGTGCCCCAGGCACGGCGCGCCTCCCGGCCCTGCCGCTCCGCCAGCACCCCGGTCAGGTACCCCACGGGCGGCACCCCCTGGGGCGGTGCGGCCCCCGTCCACGCGGCCACGTCCTGCGCCAACCGGGCGGCCATGGAGGCGCTCACCCGCGGGTCGAGCTGCTCGCTGCGCGTCAGGTACTGGCGCACCGCCAGCCACAGCGGGTCCGGCACCCGGGAGAGGTCCAGGTCGGCGAAGTACCCGGCGAGCCACGGCGGTGGAGGCGGCACCGTGGCCGTCCGCGGCACGGGCAGCCGCTCGCGGACGACCAGCGTCCCGGCGAACACGTCGCCCAGGCGGCGCCCGCGCGCCGAGACCAGCGACGCGACGCACGCCACCACACCCAGCGTCGCCAGGATCTCCACGAAGCCCAGCAGACCGCGCACCAGCGCGTGCCGGAACCGGATCGGCCCCCCGTCCTCCCGGACGACGCGCAGCCCGCAGGCCAGCTTCCCCAGCGACCGGCCGTGGGAGAGCGTCTCCACCGCCACCGGCACACCCATGAGCACGAGCACCGCCAGGCCGGCGCTGACGGCCGCGGTCGCCGCGGCGTCCAGCGAGCCCACCGCCGTGAGCACCAGGATGGTGAGCAGGAGGTAGCCGGTCAGCAGCGCGGCCAGGTCGATGCAGACGGCCACCGCCCGGCTGGGCAGCCGGGCGGGCCGCAGCCCGAGCACCACCGCGTCGCCCGTCACCAGTTCGCTCACGGTCCATCCCCTCCTCGTCCGTACCCCCAGTCTGCCGATCGCCCCCGGCGGACCGCCACGCCGGTGTCTGCGAAGCTCTCCCCATGGACCTCGACGTCTTCGTCTCCGCGCACCGGGCCGACTGGGACCGGCTGGAGGAGCTGCTCCGCCGTCGTCGGCCGCGCACCGGCGGCGAGGCCGACGAGCTGGTCGCCCTCTACCAGCGGACCGCGACACACCTCTCGCACCTCCAGGCCAGCGCCCCCGACCCGGCCCTCACCGCCCGGCTGACCAGCCTCGTCGCCCGCGCCCGCAGCGCCGTCACCGCACCGCGCCGCTCGTCCTGGCGGGACGCCGGGCGCTTCCTGGCCGCCGGCTTCCCGGCCGCCGTCTACCGCACGCTGCACTGGTGGGCGCCCACCGCCGTCCTGTCCGTGCTCCTGGCCGCGGTGATCGGCTGGTGGGTGGCCGGGAACCCGCAGGTGCAGGCGGTCATCGGCGCGCCCGACGAGCTGCGCGAGATGACCCGGCCGGGCGGCGACTACGAGACCTACTACTCCAGCAACCCGGCGGCCTCCTTCGCCGCCCAGGTGTGGACGAACAACGCGCGGGCCGTCGCCATCTGCCTCGTCTTCGGAGCGCTGCTGGGCGTCCCCGTGCTGTGGGTGCTCCTGCTGAACATGGCGAACCTGGGCGTGGGACTGGGGCTGATGGCCGCGGCCGGCCGCCTGGACGTCTTCCTCGGGCTCGTCCTGCCCCACGGCCTCCTCGAACTGACGGCCGTCTTCGTCGCGGCGGGTACGGGACTGCGGCTGGGCTGGACGATCGTCGACCCGGGACCGCGCAGCCGCCGCGACGCGCTGGCGGCCGAGGGCCGGGCGGCGATCGGCATGGCCATCGGGCTCGCCGTGGTCCTCTTCGTCTCGGGCGTGATCGAGGGGTTCGTGACGCCGTCCGGACTGCCGACCTGGGCGCGCGTGGCGATCGGCGTGGTGGCGGAGGCGGCGTTCCTCGCGTACGTGGTCGTCCTGGGCCGCAGGGCCGTCCGTGCCGGCGAGACCGGGGACGTGGACGCCGCCGACCGCCCCGCGGCGGTGCCCACGGCGGCCTGACGCACGCGGTGCGCGCCGCAGGCTGTGCGGGACCGAGCTGTGGGGACCGCGCTGCGGCGGGCTCGCGCCGCCGGACGGCGCGCGATGTGCGTGGGGCGCCCGAGTCCTGCTATGGTCAACTCCGCCCGGGAGGCGCCCTTGACGGGGTACTTGCCGGGAGGTAGATTCGAACAGTTGCCCAGACGCCGAATATCAGGCGCAGGCGGCAGGAAAATCTACGGCTTCGCGGGAGACGGTGGCGTTTCCCATCGCTCCGCGTGAAGCGCTCCGAATTCCACTGAGGAATCAGCCGATTAGCTCGGCGGAAACGGTTCTGATAGTGTCGGAGACACCGAAGGGAAGCGCCCGGAGGAACACCTGAGAGGGTTTCCGAAGGAAGCGTCCGTTCCTTGAGAACTCAACAGTGCACCAAAAGTCAACGCCAGATTGTTGATGCCCCGGCCGTCCCGGTCTGTTCGGGATGGTTGAGGTTTCTTTGAGATACACAACAGCGAGGAT
>NZ_JAPKFL010000037.1 GCF_026262575.1 Streptomyces marinisediminis | reverse complement strand
GCGGCCGGTGCGGCCGGGACCAGCAGGCGCAGGTCGACGGAGTCGGCGAGGGCGCGCATGCCCGCGTCGCCCGGGTGCAGGTGGTCGCCGCCGTCGTAGGCGGGCAGCATGCGGTCGGGCCGGGCGGGGTCGCGCAGGGCGGCGTCGAAGTCGAGCACCGCGTCGAAGGCGCCGCTGTCGCGGATGAAGGCGTTCACCTCCCGACGGGCCCGGTCGACGTCGGCCGTGCAGTCCGGGAACCCGCCGCACGGCAGGATCGTCGCGCCCACCACGTGCAGGCCCCGGGCCCGGGAGCGCTCGGCCAGCGCGCGCAGCCCGGCCACCAGCTCCGCTGCCGGGGTGCGGTGGCGCAGGTCGTTGACGCCCTCGAAGACCACCACGGTCGCGACCCCGGTCTGCGCGAGCACGTCCCGCTCCAGCCGGTGCCGGGCGCTGACGCCCGCCGTGTCGCGGCTGACCCCTTCGCCCGGGTAGCGGTCGGTGACGACGCGGTTGGCGGAGACGCCGTGGTTGAGCACCCCGTAGTCCGGGACGCCGCCGTCGGCGTGCAGGCGGCGGGCCAGCAGGTCCGGCCAGCGGCGGTTGGCCCCGGGTGTGGAGTCCTCGCCGTCGGTGATGGAGTCACCCAGCGCCACGATGCTGCCGGGGCCGCCGTCGACGTCCACCCCCGTCAGGAACGGCCAGAAGGTCAGCTCCGGCCGGAAGTCGCCACCGGCCACGGCGCCGGTGAGGTCTCCGGCGCCGTCCGCGGAGGCGTAGGAGGTCTGCAGCGCCCTGCTGTGCACCGGCGCCGCGCGCACCGTGCCCGGCAGGTGCATGCTCACCAGCAGCACGCCGCCCGCCGGCACGGCCAGCTCCACCGGGTCGCTGACGGCCTGCGCCCCGGCCGCCACGCTGACGCCGGCCCGGCCACCGAAGGTCAGCGGCACCGGCGGCCCGGCCGCGTCCGCCCCCGTGCCGCGCACCGCGACGGACGCCGCACCGATGCGCACGGGGGCGTCGGCGAAGGTGTTGGCCAGCCGGACGCGGGTCCGCGCACCGCCCGCGCTGGCGGGGACGACCAGGCGCAGGGTGCGGTCCGTCCACGGGCCAACGGCCGCGTAGCCGCCGGTGCTCGCCGCCCACGTGCCGCTCCAGCCGTCGTCGGCGGGCTGCACCCGCACGTCGAAGACGTGCAGGTCACGATCCGGGCCCGGGTCTGCGGGCAGCTCGACGGCGCGCACCGGTGCGGGGCGCAGGGGCACCGTCACCGCGTACAGCCGCACCGGCTCGCCCACCCGGCCGTCCGGGGTGTTGCGGTGGGGGAGGGTGACGGCCTTCGTGGCGCGGGGCCCGGCCCGCCAGTCGCCGGCCGTCAGCGTGTACGACGAGCGCGAGCCGTCGGCGTAACGCACCGTGCCCGTGCCCGTCACGGCGTCGCCCGGGCTGCCCGGCGAGCTGCCCGCGACCAGGAACGCCAGTGCCTCGCCGTGCCCGCCGACGCGTACCCACTGCCCGTCGGCCACCACGTTGTCGGCGTTGTCGGCGTTGTCGGCGTTGCCGGTGTTGTCGGCATGACCAGCTTTACCGGCTTCACCAGCGTTGTCGGCGGCCCCCGCGGCGGTGCGCGGGGCGCGCAGCCGGGTGCCGCCGAGGTCCAGCGCGCGCCCCGGCGTCCAGCCGGCCGCGCGCAGGTCCCGCGCCGAGAAGGAGGCGCCCGCGCCGTCGAAGTCGGCCGACCCCGGCGAGGCGTCGTCGCTGACTCCCCGGTTGTCGAACAGCCGCTCCAGCGGCTCGGCGCGGTCGGCCGGGTCGGCGGGCGCCCGCACGGCCGGGGCGGCCACCGCCGGGGCGGGCCCGGTTGCCGTGGCCGGGCTGGTGGGCAGGGCGACCGCCAGGCCGACGAGCCCGGCCAGCATCCGCAGCGAACGACGCCAGCGCACGGGCACGGCGGCTCTCCTTCACGCTCGAAGTGATCCCACGCCCCGTCAGCACACGCCCCGGAGCGGTCCGGTGCGCGACGGGCGGGCGGCGCGGCGGTGTCCATCGGACCACCGGGCGGCGGCGCGCGCCGGTGGCGCCTCCGCGCGGGTCAGTGCGACCCTTACCCCCATGAACATCCCCTTCCTGGGCAACTGGCGCAAGCGACACGGCATGGCGCGCGGCATCGCCGTCTACGGGCCCCTGGCGGAACGGGACCTGGAGGGGGTGGCCCAGTTGTTCTCCGAGTGCGAACTCCTGCGGGACCTGGCCGCCCGGCACGGGGTGCGCCTGGACGACACCGCCGCCTCGCTGGAAGCGCTCGACCAGCTCCTGCCCCGCTGGCGCGACGACCCCGAAACGCTCAGTTGGCTGGGTAACGACGCGGGCCTGTACCTGGGCACGGTTCTCGTGCGGACGGTTCCCGGCGCCCGCTGGACGCTGTGGCCCAACGGCCACCCGGTCGTCGAGCTCGCCTCGGGCCGCCAGATCGAGGTCGTCGACGTCGGCCACGCGTGGGCGTCCGGGGGCACGCCGGAGCTGCACCAGAGCTACGCGGAGGCCGCCGAGTCCTGACCGGCGCGCGGACGGCTGCACGCGTCCGTCGGCTGCACGCGTCCGTCGGCCGTCCGCGTCTGACGGCCGGTGCGCGGGACCGCCGGGGCGCGCGGGCGGCCCGCGCGCTTCCCGTGCCGCGCCTACCGGCCGCGCGGCCGCTCCGGAGCCTTCCGGCGGGCCCACGCGGGCAGGAGGAACCAGCAGGAGACGAACCAGGCGAACAGCGCGCCGGTGATCCAGTACGCGCCCGCGTGCCCGAGGACGACGCGCAGGATGAGCAGCAGCGCGCTGGTGACCGTGCACAGCAGCAGGAGCAGGCCGGTCACCGTGAGCCGCGACGCCCACTCCACGGTCTGGGGCTTCAGCCGGCGGCCCGTCACGAAGCGGTGGAAGGACACCGGCCCGATCAGCGCGCCGGTCGAGGCCGCGCCGAGCACCACGGTGACGACGAAGATGGCCCGGTCGACGTCGCCGAGTTCGGTGAACCGCCGGGTGAAGACGATGCTGAGCAGGAAGGCCAGCAGGATCTGCACGCCGGTCTGGGCGACGCGCACCTCCTGGAGCAGTTCCACCCACCGCCTGTCGGCGCGCTCCTCCTCGGTCTCGTTGCGCCCGCGGGGGCGGGACTCCTCGCTCTCCAGGCTCACGCTCATGGAACCCTCCTCGCCTTCGGGGGCGGCCGCCGTGGTTCGCACTTGTCTCTGTTCGAACGGGGCGCGTTCAAACGTCGCGTGCGGCACCGGGGCCGAACTCCCGTGCGGGCGGCACGCCGAACGGCTTGGCGCGCGAGGGCGCGGGGGAACCGGACGGGCGGCGGCCGCCGGGGTCCGACCGGTGGCCGGGGACGGGACCGGGGCCCGCCTCCCCGCGGCACCGACGCCCCTGGCCCGCCGGGGAGCCGCCGGGAGCCGCCGGGGAGGCGGCGGGCCGGGGGCCCACCACGGACGGGACCCGCGCACCCGGGTGGGCCGACGGGCCCGACCGGCGTACCCTCGGCCCGTGTTCACCACGCGCCCCACCCTCCAGGGCACTTTCGGCATGGCCTCCACCACCCACTGGCTGGCCTCCCAGAGCGCGCTCGGCGTGCTGGAGGAGGGCGGCAACGCCTTCGACGCCGCCGTGGCCGCCGGGTTCGTGCTGCACGTCGTCGAACCGCACCTGAACGGCCCGGCCGGCGAGGTGCCGATCCTCCTGGCGCCCGCCGGGGGGCGGGTGCGGGTGCTGTGCGGGCAGGGCCCGGCCCCGGCCGGGGCGACCGTCGCGCACTACCGCGGGCTGGGCCTGGACCTCGTGCCCGGCACCGGCCCGCTCGCCGCCGCCGTCCCCGGCGCCTTCGACGCCTGGCTCCTGCTCCTGCGCGACTGGGGCACCTGGCCGTTGGAGCGCGTCCTGCGGTACGCCATCGGCTACGCCGAGCACGGGCACCCGCCCGTCGAACGCCTCACCCAGACCGTGGAGACCGTGCGCGAGCTGTTCACCCGTGAGTGGACCAGCTCGGCGGCGGTCTACCTGCCCGGTGGGCGGCCGCCGCGCCCCGGGCGCCCGTTCGCCAACCGCACGCTGGCCGCCACCTGGCGCCGCGTGCTGGCCGAGGCGGCGGCCGCGGGCCCGGGCCGGGAGGCCCGCATCGACGCCGCCCGCCGGGTGTGGCGCGAGGGCTTCGTCGCGGAGGCGCTGGTGGCCGCCGCCGGGCGGCCCACCCGCGACTCCTCCGGCCGGACGCACACCGGCACGCTCGGCGGCGAGGACCTGGCCCGCTTCCGAGCGCACTACGAGGAGCCGGTCACCCACGACTGGCGGGAGTGGACGGTGTGCAAGCCCGCGGCGTGGAGCCAGGGCCCCGTCCTCCTCCAGCAACTGGCGCTCCTGCCCGACGGGCTGGAGTACGGGACCGCCGACTACGTCCACACGCTCGTCGAGGGGACCAAGCTCGCCATGGCCGACCGGGAGGCCTGGTACGGGGACGCCGACGGCCCCGAGGCCGTGCCGCTGGCCGACCTGCTCTCCGCGTCCTACAACGCCCAGCGCCGCGCCCTGGTCGGCGCGCGGGCCTCCCGCGAGCTGCGCCCGGGCAGCCCCGGCGGGCGCGCCCCGCGCCTGTCCGCCCACGCGCGCGCCGTGGCCGCCGGGGCCCCGGCCCCCGCCCCGGCGGCGGGCGCCGGCGAACCCACCGTCGCCCCGGACGGCTTCACCCGCGGGGACACCTGCCACCTGGACGTCGTCGACCGCTGGGGCAACATGGTCAGCGCGACCCCCAGCGGCGGCTGGCTGCAGTCCAACCCCGTCGTGCCGGAGCTGGGCTTCCCGCTGGGCACCCGGCTGCAGATGACCTGGCTCGACCCCGGCCTGCCCGCCACCCTCACCCCGGGCCGCCGGCCCCGCACCACGCTCACCCCCTCGCTCGCCCTGCGCGGCGGCGAACCCGTGCTGGCCTTCGGCACTCCGGGCGGCGACCAGCAGGACCAGTGGCAGACGCACTTCTTCCTCGCCGTCGCCCTGCGCGCACCGGTGCGCGGCGGACTCGACCTCCAGGGCGCCATCGACGCACCGAACTGGCACAGCGAGTCCTTCCCCGGCTCCTTCCACCCGCGCGGCATGCGCCCGGGCCACCTGGTGGTGGAGGAGCGCATGCCACCGGAGGTGCTGGCCGCGCTCCGGGCGCGCGGCCACGACCTCGCGCTCGGCCCGGCCTGGTCCGAGGGCCGCCTGTGCGCGGTCGCCCGCGACCCGGACACGGGCCTGGTCAGCGCCGGTGCGAACCCGCGCGGCATGCAGGGGTACGCGGTCGGCCGCTGACGCCCGCGCGGGGGCGCGGGCAGGCCCGCGACGGGCCCCGCGGCGGCCCGCTCCCCGCGGCGTCCGGCGGGCGTGGTTGGATGGTCAGATGATCGACGACGCGCTCACCGCAGGGGTCGAGGCGGCGATCCGCGCGGCCGCCGCCGAGGAGATCATGCCTCGCTGGCGACAGCTCGCGGACGACGACGTGCTCCAGAAGGCCGGCCCGCACGACCTGGTCACCACCGCCGACCGCAGCGCCGAGGCGCACCTGCGGCGGGCGCTGCCCGCGCTGTTGCCGGGCTCGGCGTTCGTCGGGGAGGAGGGCGTGCACGCGGACCCGGCCATGCTGCACGCGCTGCACGGCGAGGCCCCGGTGTGGATCGTCGACCCGGTCGACGGCACCCGGCAGTTCGTGCGCGGGGAGGAGGGCTTCTGCACGCTCGTCGCGCTCGCCCACCGCGGGGAACTGCTCGCCTCCTGGACGTACCAGCCCGCCCGCGAGCTGCTGGCCACCGCCTGGCGCGGAGGTGGCGCCACCCTGGACGGGCGCGTGCTGACCACCGGTTCCCCCGAGTCAGGCGCGCCGCTGCGGGTCGCCACCGACCACCCCGACTTCATCGACGACGAGCGCCGCCGCGCCCTGCTGCGTCTGCGCACCGAGGGCATCGCGCCCCGGCCCACCGGATCGGCGGGCCTGGAGTACCTGGCCGTGGCCCGCGGCGAGCTGGACGCGCTCGCCTACTCGTGGGAGCTCCCGTGGGACCACGCGGCGGGCCTGCTGCTGGTCACCGAGGCCGGCGGCACCCACGCCACCGGCGACGGCACGCCCTTCACCCTGACCGGCGGCAACGCCCTGCCGTTCGTCGCCGCCCGGGACGAGGCCACCCGCGGGCGTATCCTCTCGGTGCTGGCAGGAGCGAACCCGGGGCGATGAGGGAGAACTGACGTGCCGTCCATGCGCGACGCCGTGGTCGTGGGAGCCGGTCCGAACGGGCTCACCGCCGCCGTGGAGCTGGCCCGCCGGGGCATGACCGTCGAGGTCTTCGAGGCGAGGGACACCGTCGGCGGCGGGGCCCGCACCGAGGAGCTCACACTCCCCGGGTTCCGGCACGACCCCTGTTCGGCCGTGCACCCGCTGGGCGCGGGCTCGCCCGTGTTCCGGGCGCTGCCGCTGGAGCGCTACGGCCTGACCTGGCTGCACCCCGAGCTGGCGATGGCCCAGCCCTTCGACGACGGCACCGCCGCCGTGCTGGCGCACTCGGTGGGCGAGACGGCCATGTCGCTGGGCCCGCACGACGCGGGCAGGTACCGCAAACTCGTCGCCCCCTACACCGGCCGCTGGGACACCCTGGCGGCGGACTTCCTCACCGTCCCCTGGGACGGCGTCCCCGGCGGGCCCCTCACCCTGGCCCGCTTCGGCGCCGTCGGGCTGCCGCCCGTCTCCTGGCTGCTGCGCCGCTTCCGCGACGACCGCGCCCGCGCCCTCTTCGCCGGGCTGGCCGCGCACGTCATGGCCCCGCTGAGCACGCCCGCCACCTCCGGGCTGGCGCTGGTGTTCGCGCTCGCCGCGCACGCGCACGGCTGGCCGCTGGCCCGCGGCGGCTCGCAGGCCATCGCCGACGCGCTGGCCGCCTACCTGCGCGACCTGGGGGGCGTCGTGCACACCGGGGTGGAGGTCCGGCGGATCGACGAGCTGCCGCCCGCCCGCGCCTACGTCTTCGACACCTCCCCCTCGGCGCTCGCCCGCATCGCCGGGCTGGGCAACGCCTTCGCGGGCTTCCGGCACGGCGCGGCCGCCTTCAAGATCGACTACGCGCTGGACGGCCCGGTGCCGTGGACCGCGCCGGAGGCCCGCCGGGCGGGCACCGTCCACCTGGGGGCGAGCACCGCCGAGATCGCGACCGCCCTGGAGGCGGCGGCGAGCGGCCGGGGGGCGCCGGAGGTGCCCTTCCTCATCACCGCCCAGCCCACGCTCGTCGACCCGGACCGCGCCCCGGAGGGCAAGCACGTGTACTGGGCCTACGGGCACGTGCCCAACGGCTGGGACGGCGACCTCACCGACGCCGTCGAACGGCAGATCGAGCGCTTCGCACCCGGCTTCCGCGACCTGGTGCTGGCCCGCGCGGTGGCGGGGCCGCCGGAGCTCGCGGCACGCAACGCCAACTACGTCGGCGGCGACATCGCCTGCGGCGCCTTCACGGGCCTCCAGACGCTGCTGCGCCCGCGCCCGGCCCGCGTCCCGTACGCGACGCCGCACCCGGCGGTGTACCTGTGCTCCGCGGCGGCGTGGCCCGGCCCCGGGGTCCACGGCATGGTGGGCCACAACGCGGCGAAGGCCGTCTGGCGCCGCCTGCGCCAGTCCTGAGACCGCCGGACGCGTGCCGCCGGACGCGGACCGGCGTCCGCGGGTCCGCGCCCCGCCCCGCCCCGCCCCGTGGCGGCCCGGTGCCCCTCGCCCCCGTCCGCCCGGTGCGCCCGACCGGTGTGTGGGCCACCGGGGCGCGGCGCCGTCCCGCCGGATAGGGTCGGACCCGGCGCGACTGCCCGTTCGAAAGCAAGGGACGACCCACATGACGCATACAGGGCGCGTGCTGATCGCCGCGGACAAGTTCAAGGGCTCGCTCACGGCCGTGCAGGTCGCCGACCACGTGGCCGCCGGGCTGCGGCGGGCCCGCCCGGAGGTCCGCGTCGAGGCGCTGCCGGTGGCCGACGGCGGTGACGGCACGGTCGCCGCGGCGGTGGCCGGGGGCTTCGAGCGCCGTGAGGTCACGGTGACGGGCCCGCTGGGCACGCCGGTGGCGGCGGCGTACGCGCTGCACGGTGACACCGCGATCGTCGAGATGGCCGAGGCGTCGGGGCTGCAGCTCCTGCCCGCGGGCGTCTTCGCACCGCTCACCGCGACCACTTACGGCAGCGGCGAGCTGCTGCGGGCGGCCGTCGAGGCGGGCGCGCGGACGGTCGTGTTCGGCGTCGGCGGCTCGGCGACCACCGACGGCGGGGCCGGGATGCTGGCGGCGCTGGGCGCCCGCTTCCTGGACGCCGACGGACGGCCGCTCGCCCCCGGCGGCGGCCCGCTGCGCGAGCTGGTCCACGCCGACCTGTCCGGACTCGACCCACGGCTGAAGGAGGTCGACGTCGTGCTCGCCAGCGACGTCGACAACCCGCTGACCGGTCCGACGGGCGCCCCGGCCGTGTACGGCCCGCAAAAGGGCGCCTCCGCCGTGGAGGTCGCGGAGCTGGACGCGGCGCTGGCCCACTACGCGGCGGTGCTGGCGGACGCGCTCGGGCCGCGGGCCGCCGCGTGCGCGCAGGCGCCGGGCGCGGGCGCCGCCGGCGGCATCGGCTACGGCGCCCTGGTGGGGCTGGGGGCCACGTTCCGGCCGGGCATCGACGTGCTGCTGGACGTGCTGGGCTTCGCCCCGGCGCTCGACCGGGCGGACCTGGTGATCACCGGCGAGGGGTCGATGGACGCCCAGACCCTGCACGGCAAGGCCCCCGCGGGCGTCGCGGCGGCCGCGCGGGCGGCGGGCAAGCCGGTGGTGGCCGTCTGCGGCCGGCTGGCGATCGACGCGCGGCGGGTCGCCGAGGCGGGCATCGAGGCCGTCTACCCCCTGACGGCGCTCGAACCGGACCCGGCCGTCTGCATCGCGAACGCCGGGCCCCTGCTGGAGCGGGTGGCCGCCCGGCTCGCCGAGGAGCGCCTGTAGGACTCGTCCGCCCGCCCCGGCGCGGCCGGGGCGGGCGGACGACGAAGCCCGCCCCGGCCGTGACGCGCGGGTCACGGCCGAGGCGGGCTTGTCGGCGTCAACGAGGCGGCCGCCCGAGGCTAACCCTGGGCGGCCCGCGCGGCTCGCCGGTCCACCCGGAAGGTGTTGACGCGGCGGGCGGTCGCGAACAGCGGGATCACCGCGCCGAGCACCAGTTGCAGGGCGCAGCCCGTCTGGAGCAGCAGTTCGCCGCCCGGCGTGCCCAGCGCCCACGCGGCCAGCATGCCCATGGACAGCAGGATCCAGCTCAGCATCGCCACCGCCAGCAGCCCGCGCGGCTTGGGGTACTCCACCCGGCTCACCATCAGCCAGGCGGTGCCGATGATCGCCAGCAGCGTCGGCACGAACGGCAGTTCCAGCAGCACGATCGACACCACCGTCAGCGCGCCGAAGGGACTCGGCATGCCCTGGAAGATGCCGTCACGGGGCGTGACGCAGGAGAACCGGGCCAGCCGGAGCACCACCGCCAGCAGCACGACGATCGCGGCCAGCGCCGACACGTGCTGGTTGGCGTCCGTGGCCACCATGCCCCACACCAGCACGAAGTAGGCCGGGGCGAGGCCGAAGCTGATGAGGTCGGAGAGGTTGTCCAGCTCGGCGCCCATCGCGGACGCGCGCAGCTTGCGGGCCACGATGCCGTCGAACAGGTCGAAGATCGAGGCCAGCAGTATGAGCATGACGGCCGTGGCCGCGCTGGAGCGGGCCATGCCACCGTCGCCGCTGCCGGTCAGGTGCGGGATCAGCACCCCCGTGGTGGTGAAGTACACCGCCATGAACCCGCAGGTCGCGTTGCCCAGGGTGAGGGTGTCCGCGATCGACAGGCGCATCGACAGCGGCATCTCGTCGTCGGCGTCGTCGTCCAGGGCCCAGGCCGAGGAGGTACGGGGACTGTCGGGATCAGTCGCGGTCAAGGCGTGTCACCCCCGCGGTCGTCGCCTGGCCGACCTCGACGGCCGGCTCGACGCCCTGGGGCAGATACACGTCGACGCGGGAGCCGAAGCGGATCAGCCCGATCCGCTCGCCCTGCTCGACCTTGGCGCCCTGCGGCACGTACGGGACGATCCGCCGTGCCACGGCGCCGGCGATCTGCACCATCTCGACGTCGCCGAGTTCGGTGTCGAAGTGCCAGACGACCCGCTCGTTGTGCTCGCTCTCCTTGTTGAAAGCCGGGACGAAGCCGCCGGGCACGTGCTCCACGGACGCCACGGTGCCGGCCATCGGCGCGCGGTTGACGTGGACGTTCAGCGGGCTCATGAAGATCGCCACGCGGGTACGGCCGTCCTGCCACGGCATGATGGACTGCACGACGCCGTCGGCGGGCGAGATGACCCTGCCGTCGGCGATGTCCCGCTCGGGGTCCCGGAAGAACCACAGCATGCCGGCGGCGAGCGCGGTGGCCGGCACGGCGAGCACCCGGGCCGCGCCGGAGCGCCGGGCCGCGGCGAGGCTGACCGCCGCGGTGGCGACCGTCGGGAGGAACCACGGGGTGGCTCCGCGAGCGATGCGGACGCGACCACGGGGTGCGGGAGAGGGGCGGTGGGGCATGGAAGACCTTCGTAGCGGAGGGTGCCGCGCGGATACGGTGGACCACGGCTTTTCCCCGCATGGTATCGGCTGGACGGGGCAACTGGGAAAGCCGGAGCCGCCGTCGGCCCCGTGGGGCCCGGCCCGGGGTGTGACCTCCACCGCGGCGGAAACACCCCGAACCGGACATAACGCCGCTCAGCTCTGGACGCGGTACTCCTCCAGCAGACGGCGTCCGATGATCATGCGCTGGATCTCCGCCGTACCTTCACCGATCAGCAGCATCGGCGCCTCGCGGTAGAGCCGCTCGATCTCGTACTCCTTGGAGAAGCCGTAGCCGCCGTGGATGCGGAAGGCGTCCTCGACGACCTCCTTGCAGTACTCCGAGGCCAGGTACTTGGCCATGCCGGCTTCCAGGTCGTTGCGCTGGCCGGAGTCCTTCTTGCGCGCGGCCCCGACCATCAGGGCGTGCGCGGCCTCCACCTTCGTGCCCATCTCGGCCAGCTTGAACTGGATCGCCTGGTGCTGGGCGATCGGCTTGCCGAAGGTGTGGCGCTGCTGCGCGTAGGAGACGCCCAGCTCGAAGGCCCGCTGGGCCACCCCGCAGCCGCGCGCGGCCACGTTGACCCGGCCCACCTCGACGCCGTCCATCATCTGGTAGAAGCCGCGGCCGGTCCGGCCGCCGAGCACGCGGTCCGCCGGGACGCGCAGGCCGTCCATGATGAGCTCGGTGGTGTCGACGCCCTTGTAGCCCATCTTGTCGATCTTGCCGGGGATCGTCAGTCCCGGCCGGACCTCGCCGAACCCGGGCTCCTTCTCCACCAGGAAGGTCGTCATGGACTTGTGCGGCGCCGTGCCCTCGGGGTGGCCCTCGTCCGTGCGGCACAACACCGCGACGAGCGAGGACGAGCCGCCGTTGGTCAGCCACATCTTCTGGCCCGTCAGGACGAACTCCCCGCCCTCGCGGACCCCCTTGGAGCTGATGGCCGAGACGTCCGAGCCGAGCGCCGGTTCGGACATGGAGAACGCGCCGCGCACCTCGCCGGCCGCCATCCGCGGCAGGAAGTGGTCCTTCTGCTCCCGGGTGCCGTGCTGCTTGAGCATGTAGGCCACGATGAAGTGCGTGTTGATGATGCCCGACACGCTCATCCAGCCGCGCGCGATCTCCTCCACGCACAGCGCGTAGGTCAGCAGGGACTCGCCGAGCCCGCCGTACTCCTCGGGGATCATCAGGCCGAAGACGCCGAGCTCCTTGAGCCCCTCGACGATCTCGGTGGGGTACTCGTCCTTGTGCTCCAGCTCCGTGGCGACCGGCAGGATCTCCTTGTCGACGAAGCTCCGCACGGTCTCGACGATCTCGCGCTGGATGTCGGTCAGACCCTCGGTCCGCGCCAGGCGTCCCATGTCACTTACCGCCCTTCGGGCGCTCGGCGGGCTCGGGGCGGCCGGGCTGCTCGCCACCGCGCTCGGTGATGTAGGCCTCGGTGGGCACCATGACCTTGCGGCGGAAGACGCACACCAGCGTGCCGTCCTGCTTGTAGCCCCTGGTCTCGACGTGGACCACGCCGCGGTCGGACTTCGACCGCGAGGGCGTCTTGTCCAGGACGGTGGTCTCGCCGTAGACGGTGTCGCCGTGGAAGGTGGGCGCCACGTGCCGCAGCGACTCGATCTCCAGGTTGGCGATCGCCTTGCCGGAGACGTCCGGCACGGACATGCCCAGCAGCAGCGAGTAGACGTAGTTGCCCACCACCACGTTCCGGCCGAAGTCGGTCGTCTTCTCCGCGTAGTGGGTGTCCAGGTGCAGCGGGTGGTGGTTCATGGTCAGCAGGCAGAACAGGTGGTCGTCGTACTCCGTGACCGTCTTGCCCGGCCAGTGCTTGTAGACGGCACCGACCTCGAACTCCTCATACGTGCGGCCGAACTGCATCGCTTACGCCTCCGGTGCCTCGAACGTGCTGGTACGGGTCATGCCGGCGGCGCGGCCCTTGCCCGCGACGACGAGCGCCATCTTGCGGCTGGCCTCGTCGATCATCTCGTCCCCGAGCATCGCCGAGCCCTTCTTGCCGCCCGCCTCGGAGGTGTAGTACTCGTACGCGTCCAGGATCAGCTCCGCGTGGTCGTAGTCCTGCTGGGAGGGGGAGAACACCTCGTTGGCCGCCTCCACCTGGCCCGGGTGCAGCACCCACTTGCCGTCGAAACCGAGCGCCGCGGCCCGCCCCGCCACCTCCCGGTAGCCCTCGACGTTCTTGATCTGCAGGTAGGGGCCGTCGATGGCCTGGAGGTCGTGGTGGCGGGCGGCCATCAGGATGCGCATGAGGATGTAGTGGTAGGCGTCCGCCGGGTAGCCGGGCGGCTGCTCGCCCACCACCAGGGACTTCATGTTGATCGAGGCCATGAAGTCGGCCGGGCCGAAGATGATCGTCTCCAGGCGCGGCGAGGCCGCGGCGATCTCGTCGACGTTCACCAGGCCCGCGGCGTTCTCGATCTGCGCCTCGATGCCGATGCGGCCGACCTCGAAGCCCATCGTCTTCTCGATCTGCGTCAGCAGCAGGTCCAGGGCCTTGACCTGGGTGGCGTCCTGCACCTTGGGCAGCATGACGCAGTCCAGGTTCGGCCCCGCGCCCTCCACCACGGTCACCACGTCGCGGTAGGTCCAGTGGGTGGTCCAGTCGTTGACGCGCACGACGCGGGTCTTGCCGCCCCAGTCGCCGTTGTTCAGCGCGTCGACGATGGTGTGCCGCGCCCCCTCCTTGGCCAGCGGCGCGCAGGCGTCCTCCAGGTCCAGGAACACCTGGTCAGCCGGGAGGCCCTGCGCTTTCTCCAGGAAGCGCGGGTTGCTGCCCGGCACCGCGAGGCAGGAGCGGCGGGGGCGCAGGCGATTGACGGGGGTGCTCATGCGGGGACCTCCAGGGGTTCGAGCTGGTTCGCGAGGCGGATCTCGTCGACGATACGGCCGATGATCTCCGTGATGCCGAAGTCCTTCGGCGTGAAGACGGCCGCGACACCGGCGGCCCTCAGGGCGGCGGCGTCGGCCGAGGGGATGATGCCGCCCACGACGACGGGCACGTCCGCCGCGCCCGCCGCGCGCAGCCGGTCCAGCACGTCCGGCACCAGCTCGGCGTGCGAGCCGGACAGGATGGACAGGCCCACGCAGTGCACGTCCTCGGCCACGGCCGCCGAGACGATCTGCTCCGGGGTGAGCCGGATGCCCTGGTAGACCACCTCGAACCCGGCGTCCCGGGCCCGCACGGCGATCTGCTCGGCGCCGTTGGAGTGGCCGTCCAGGCCCGGCTTGCCCACCAGCAGCCGCAGCCTGCCGCCCAGTTCGCCGGCGGTGGCGGCCACCTTGCTCCGCACCCGGGCCAGCGCCGAGCCCGCTTCGGCGGCCACCGCGACCGGGGCGCCGCTGACGCCCGTCGGCGCGCGGAACTCGCCGAACACGTCGCGCAGCGCCCACGCCCACTCGCCGGTGGTCACCCCCGCCCGGGCGCACTCCACGGTCGCCGGCATCAGGTTGGCGTCCCCGGCGGCGGCCTTCTTCAGCGCCGCGAGCGCCTCCTGCGCCCTGGGCTCGTCCCGCCGGTCCCGCCAGGTGCCCAGCGCCGCGACGACACGGGCCTCGTTCGCCGGGTCCACCGTCATGATCGCGGTGTCCAGGTCGGCCGTCAGCGGGCTCGGCTCGGTGGACTCGTAGCAGTTGACGCCGACGATCTTCTCCTCGCCGGACTCGATCCGTGCCCGGCGCTCCGCGTGCGAGGCCACGAGCTGCGACTTGAGGTAGCCGGACTCGACGGCGGCCAGTACGCCGCCCATCTCCTGGATGCGCTCGATCTCCGCCAGCGACTGCTCCACCAGCCCCGTCACCTTCGCCTCGACCACGTGCGAGCCGGCGAAGATGTCCTCGTACTCCAGCAGGTCGCTCTCCAGTGCCAGCACCTGCTGGATGCGCAGCGACCACTGCTGGTCCCACGGGCGCGGCAGGCCCAGCGCCTCGTTCCAGGCGGGGAGCTGCACCGCGCGGGCGCGGGCGTCCTTCGACAGCGTCACGGCCAGCATCTCCAGCACGATGCGCTGGACGTTGTTCTCCGGCTGCGCCTCCGTCAGTCCCAGGGAGTTGACCTGGACGCCGTAGCGGAACCTGCGGTGCTTGGGGTCCGCGATGCCGTACCGCTCGCGGGTGACGCGGTCCCAGATGCGGGTGAAGGCCCGCATCTTGCACATCTCCTCGACGAACCGCACTCCGGCGTTGACGAAGAACGAGATCCGCGCGACGACGTCGCCCATCCGCTCCGGCGGCACCTGGCCGGAGTCGCGCACGGCGTCCAGCACGGCGATCGCCGTGGAGACGGCGTACGCGATCTCCTGCACCGGCGTGGCCCCGGCTTCCTGCAGGTGGTAGCTGCAGATGTTGATCGGGTTCCACTTGGGGACGTGCGCCACCGTGTAGGCGATCATGTCGGTGGTCAGCCGCAGGGAGGGCCCCGGCGGGAACACGTGGGTCCCGCGCGAGAGGTACTCCTTGACGATGTCGTTCTGCGTCGTGCCCTGGAGCCTGCCGATGTCGGCGCCCTGCTCCTCGGCGACCACCTGGTACAGCGCCAGCAGCCACATGGCGGTGGCGTTGATGGTCATCGAGGTGTTCATCTGCTCCAGCGGGATGTCCTGGAACAGCCGCCGCATGTCGCCCAGGTGGGAGACGGGCACGCCCACCCGGCCCACCTCGCCCCTGGCCAGCACGTGGTCGGGGTCGTACCCGGTCTGCGTGGGCAGGTCGAAGGCGACCGACAGGCCGGTCTGGCCCTTGGCGAGATTGCGGCGGTACAGCTCGTTGGACGCCTCGGCCGTCGAGTGCCCGGCGTACGTCCGCATCAGCCAGGGCCGGTCCCGTGGCGGCCGGCCGCCGGGGTTGTGGCGCTCAGTCATGACGTCTCGCGTCTCTTCTCGGCTTCTCAGACGTTGCGGAAGCGGTTGATGGCGTCGAGGTGCCGGGCGCGCAGCTCCGGGTCGCTGACGCCCATCCCCTCCTCGGGCGCCAGGCACAGCACGCCGACCTTGCCCTGGTGGAGGTTCTTGTGCACGTCGTAGGCGGCCTGCCCGGTGTCCGCGAGGGCGTAGGTCCGCGACAGCGTCGGGTGGATCTTGCCCTTGGCGATCAGCCGGTTGGCCTCCCACGCCTCGCGGTAGTTGGCGAAGTGGGAGCCGACGATGCGCTTGAGCGACATCCACAGGTAGCGGTTGTCGTACTCGTGGGTGTAGCCGGAGGTCGACGCGCAGGTCACGATGGTGCCGCCCTTGCGGGTGACGTAGACCGAGGCGCCGAAGGTCTCCCGGCCGGGGTGCTCGAAGACGATGTCCACGTCCTCGCCGCCGGTCAGCTCGCGGATGCGCTTGCCCAGCCGCTTCCACTCCCTGGGGTCCTGGGTGTGCTCGTCCTTCCAGAACCGGTAGCCCTCGGCCTTGCGGTCGATGATCGCCTCGGCGCCCATGGCGCGGCAGATGGCCGCCTTGTCCTCGCTGGAGACGACGCAGATCGGGTTGGCGCCGCCGGCCAGTGCGAACTGCGTGGCGTAGGAGCCCAGGCCGCCGCTGGCGCCCCAGATGAGGACGTTGTCGCCCTGCTTCATGCCCGCGCCGTTGCCCGAGACGAGCTGCCGGTAGGCGGTGGAGTTCACCAGCCCGGGGGCGGCCGCCTCCTCCCAGCTCAGGTGCCGGGGCTTGGGCATGAGCTGGTTGGACTTCACCAGGGCGATCTCGGCGAGCCCGCCGAAGTTGGTCTCGAACCCCCAGATGCGCTGCTCCGGGTCGAGCATCGTGTCGTTGTGGCCGTCGGCGGACTCCAGCTCGACGGACAGGCAGTGCGCGACGACCTCGTCACCGGGGTGCCAGGCGTTGACGCCCGGGCCGGTGCGCAGGACGACACCGGCGAGGTCGGAGCCGATGACGTGGTAGGGCAGATCGTGCCGCTTGGTCAGCGGGGAGAGCTTGCCGTAGCGCTCCAGGAAGGCGAACGTGGAGACCGGCTCGAAGATCGAGGTCCACACCGAGTTGTAGTTGACCGAGCTGGCCATGACCGCGACCAGGGCCTCGCCCGGGCCGAGTTCGGGCACCGGCACGTCGTCCAGGTGCAGCGACTTGCGCGGGTCCTTGTCCCGGCTGTCCAGGCCCTGGAACATCTCCTGCTCGTCGCGGTGCACGGTCACCGCGCGGTAGGACTCGGGCAGGGGAAGAGCGGCGAAGTCCTCCCGGGTGCTGTCGGGGGAGCAGATCGCGTCGAGGATCGGGTTGGTCACGGTATGCCTCCGGCGAGCGTGTACGGGGACGCGGGTGGGCGAGGCAAGGCGGTTCGTGCGACACCGCGTGGGTCGCGGTAAAGAGCCTGGTGACGCAGGCTTCGCCGGGCGCGTGGTGAGGGTGTACCGCGGGGACAGCGCCGTCGGCGGACCCTCACTGTATGACACGCAGTGCCAGCCGACAAGACACCCAGTGCCAGTTGTTTTTCCGCTCCCGTCATCCGCCCGTCACCGCACGGAGACACCGGCCGAACGCTTCCCCCGGGGGCCGGGCGGGGCTCCACGGGCGGGCCGCCTCGCGGGCGGCGGCCGGTCAACGCGGGGGCGTGGGCGTGCCGGGCCGCGGGGCGCGGGGAGGTGCCGGGAGGTGCGCGGTGCTCGCGTACGGCGGCCCGCGGCGCGCCCGCGCCGCGGGCCGGGCGGGGCGAGCGGGTCCGGGCAGCGGTCCGGGGCCGGGGCGGCCCTGCCGGACGCCGGCGAAGGGCGCGGCTCGGCGGGCGCGGGACCGGAGGCGCCGGGCGCGGGGCCGGGGCCGCCGCGCGGCCGTCCGCGGTGCCGCAGGCGGAGGCGGGCCCAGGAGCCGGAGCGCGCCGCCGGTCGGGCGGGACGCGGCACCCGGTCCCGGCGAGGGGCGCGGGCGCCCGGGGCCCGGCGCGGGGGTTACGCGCGCAGCGCGCGTTCGATCGTGCGCATGATCTGCGGCAGCGGGGTGTCGGTGCGGGCGACCGTCACCAGGACGTCGCCCTGCGCGGAGGCGGCCGGAGCGGCGCTCGTGCCCGGGGCGCCGCCCAGCGCCGTGGAGCGGGCGCCGAAGCCGGTGCCGAACGTGGAGCGCACGATGGAGAACGCCCGGTCGAGCTGGCCCTCGACGTCGCCGCGCGCGCCCGAGCGCAGCCAGCGCCGCAGCACGTGGTTGTGCGCGGTGACGACCGCCGACGCCGCGACCTCGGCGAGCAGCGGATCGTCGTCGCCGTCCCGGTGCGCGGCCTCGTCGAAGTGCCCCAGCAGGTAGCGGGTGAACAGCCGCTCGTACCGCGCGACCGAGGCGATCTCGCGCTCGCGCAGCGCCGGGACCTGCCGCGTCAGCTTGTAGCGCTCGACGCTCCCGGCCGGGGAGGCCGCGTACATCCGCATGACCTCCTTGATGCCCCGGCACACCGTGTCCAGCGGGTGCTCGTGCGGCGGAGCGGCCTCCAGGACCGCCTTCGCCCGCTCCAGGGTGTCGTCGTGGTCGGGGAAGATGGCCTCTTCCTTGGAGCGGAAGTGGCGGAAGAAGGTCCGCCGGGCCACGCCCGCCGCGGCCGCGATCTCGTCGACCGTCGTCTCCTCGTACCCCTTGCTCGCGAACAGCTCCATCGCCGCGGCCGCGAGTTCCCGGCGCATCTTCAGGCGCTGGGAGGACGCGGAGCTGCGAGCAGGTGTAGGGGAGGGCTTGGCGGGCTGCGACATGTGGGGAACGTTACACGGGCCGCGGTGCGGGGGAGACGGGCCACCGGAGGAAGGCTCCAGCAACCCGCCCCACCCCGTGGGAGCGCTCACCGACGGGCGTACTCGCGGAACCCGCGCCCGGACTTGCGGCCCAGGCACCCGGCCGCGACCAGGTGCTCCAGCAGCGGCGCGGGGGCCAGCCCCGGCTCGCGGAACTCGCTGTACAGCACCTGCTCGATGGCCAGGGAGACGTCGAGCCCGACGACGTCCAGCAGCTCGAAGGGGCCCATCGGGTAGCCGCCGCCCAGCTTCATCGCCGCGTCGATGTCGTCCAGCGTCGCGTAGTGCTCCTCCAGCATCTTCACCGCGTTGTTCAGGTACGGGAAGAGCAGGGCGTTGACGATGAAGCCCGCGCGGTCGCCGCAGTCCACCGGGTGCTTGCGGACGCGGGCGCACACCGCGCGGACCGTGGCGTGCGCGTCGTCCCCGGTCAGCACCGTGCGGACGACCTCGACGAGTTTCATGGCGGGGGCCGGGTTGAAGAAGTGCATGCCGACGACGTCCCGCGGGCGGCCGGTGGCCCGGGCGCAGGCGACCACGGGCAGCGAGGAGGTGGTCGTGGCCAGGACGGCGCCGGGCTTGCAGACGCGGTCCAGCGTGCCGAACAGCTCCTGCTTGACGGCGAGGTCCTCGGCGACGGCCTCCACCGCCAGGTCCACCTCGGCCAGCGCCTCCAGGGTGTCGGCGGGGGTGACCCGTGCGAGCACGGCGTCCCGGTCCTCCTGGCTGAGCCGCCCCTTGCGCACCGAG
This sequence comes from Streptomyces marinisediminis, assembly GCF_026262575.1. Taxonomy (GTDB): domain Bacteria; phylum Actinomycetota; class Actinomycetes; order Streptomycetales; family Streptomycetaceae; genus Streptomyces; species Streptomyces marinisediminis. The sequence continues at coordinate 20,947 of NZ_JAPKFL010000037.1, read as the reverse complement.
CGGTCCAGGGACGCGGCGATGCGCGCGGCGGCCCGCTCGGCCTTCTCCCGGCTGCGTGCGACGAGCGTGACGGCGTACCCGGCCTTGGCGAAGACCTCCGCGATGCCGCTGGCCATCGTGCCCGACCCGGCGACGCCGACCGCGCGCACCTCGCGCGCGGTGCCCTGACCGGCGTCGGCGGCCGGGGTGAGCGCGTCGGGCACCGTGGTGGCCGAGCCGGGCGCGTCGTAGGTGTAGAAGCCGCGGCCGGCCTTGCGGCCGGTCAGCCCCGCGCGGCTGAGCTGGCCGAGGATCGGCGCGGGCGCGTGCAGCCGGTCGTGGGACTCGGCGTACATCGCCTCCAGCACGGTGCGGGCGGTGTCGACGCCGATGAGGTCGAGCAGTTCGAGCGGCCCCATGGGCAGGCCCGCGCCCAGCCTCATCGCCGCGTCGATGTCCTCGCGCGTGGCGTACCGCGCCTCGTACATGGCGGCGGCCTGGTTGAGATAGCCGAACAGCAGCCCGTCGGCCACGAAGCCGGGCCGGTCCCCGGCACGGATCGGCTCCTTGCCGAGCTCGTGGACGAGTTCGGTCACCGCCTCGACGGCGTCGGGGGCGGTGAGCACCGAGGAGACCACCTCGACGAGCCTCATCGCGGGCGCCGGGTTGAAGAAGTGCAGCCCGACCACGCGTTCGGGGTGGGCGGAGTCGGCGGCCAGCCGGGTGACCGACAGCGCGTTCGTGCCGGTGGCCACGACGGCGGTGGGCCGCACGATGTCGTCCAGCGCCCGGATCACCGCGTGCTTGAGCGCGTAGTCCTCGGGCACGACCTCGATGACGAGCCCGGCCTCGGCCACCGCCCGCAGGTCGGAGAACGTGCGGAAGCGGGCCAGGACGTCGGTGCGTTCCCGCTCGGTCATCTTCTCCCGCGCCACGGCGCGGGCGGTGGTGGCCTCCAGCGCGCGGACGGCGTGCCGGGCCGCCTCGTCGCTGACGTCGACGCCGATGACCTCGCGGCCCGCGCGGGTGAGGACTTCGACGATTCCGGTGCCCATCGTGCCGAGGCCGACGACGGCCACTGTGCTGAGGGAGGGACGGTCCATCACGGGACTCCAGGGGTGACGACTTGGCAGGGAGGGTGCTGACCGCCGCCCACGGGGTGTGGTCCGCCGTGCGGGCGTCGCTGGTCGCACTGGTGTCAGGAACGGCGACGGCCCTGCCCGGGGCCGCGTCGTCGCGTCGTGCCGTGCACGTGTCGCTGAACCGCTTTGCACTCTCGGCGGCTGCGTCACCAGACCGCCTGAGCGGGTGTCCCGCTCTGATGAGCAGGCTAACCGGCCGGTAACAAGAACGCCACCCCCTCGCCGCTGTGTCCCGCGCCACGGTGGCCGTCCGCTCCGCCGCTGCCGGGGCCGCCCGGTGCGCCGGCGGTTCCGCCGCCGTGGCGCGCGGCGCGCCGGCGGCCTCGGGCGGGCAGCGCGGCGGGCCCGCGCGGCCCGGACGGCCCGCGCGGCCCGGACGGCCCGCGCGGTCGGTGCGGCCCGGGGGCCCGCGCGGCCCGCTGGCTCGGGTGGCCCGGGGCCGGGCGGTGGTTTCGGGCGGGCCCGGGAGTGGGGAGGCACCCGGCATGGACGGTCGGCTGGAGCGCATCGCCGCGCGCGCCCCCGCGCACGAGCAAGGGGAGGCGGGCCGCCTGCTCGCCCTCGCCGCCGCGCGGACCCCCGCCGCCCGCGACGAACTCGCCGCGACGCTCACGGCGCCCGGCCGCCCCCTGTGGGCCCGCGAGCTGGCCGCCTGCGCGCTCGCCGACGCCGGTGACCGCCGCGCCTTCGAGACGCTGGTGTTCCTGCTCAACTACCGCGACCCGGCCCGGGGGGAGAGCGCCGCGGCCGCGCTGCTGCGCCTGGGCGACCCCCGCACGGCCCGGGCCGCCGCCGCGCTCGCCGCCAACGAGCTGCGCACCGCCTACGCCCTGCACCCCGTGCGGCTCCTGGCCGAGCTGCGCGCACCGCAGGCCGTGCCGACCCTCACCGCGCTGCTGACCCGGCTGCTGGCCGGGCCCGCGCACCACTGGCCCGTCGCCCGCGCCTGCGTGGCGGGCCTGGGGGTCCTGGGCGACGTCCGGGCGGTGCCGGTGCTGCGGGCGGCCGCCGGTCACGCACCGCTGGCCGGTGAGGCGCGCGCGGCGCTCGCGGAACTCACGGCCACCTGATTGCCGCATCCGGAGGTACGAACCGGGCGTAAGTGGGTACAGCGACGGGTCGGAGCCATGCCCGACCCGCTCAGCGACGCAAGGAGTGCAGGACCGTGACCGACGACCGCCCGGTGCTCACCAACCGGCAGGGCCACCCCGTCCACGACAACCAGAACCAGCGCACAGTCGGCTCCCGTGGTCCGGCCACGCTGGAGAACTACCAGTTCCTGGAGAAGATCAGCCACTTCGACCGCGAGCGCATCCCCGAGCGCGTGGTGCACGCACGCGGCGTGACCGCCTACGGCTACTTCGAGGCGTACGGCAAGTGGGGCGACGAGCCGATCGACCGCTTCACCCGGGCCAAGCTGTTCCAGGAGGCCGGCAAGCGCACCGACGTGGCCGTCCGCTTCTCCACCGTCATCGGCGGCCGGGACTCCTCCGAGGCCGCCCGCGACCCGCGCGGCTTCGCGGTGAAGTTCTACACCGAGGACGGCAACTGGGACCTCGTCGGCAACAACCTCGCCGTCTTCTTCATCCGGGACGCGATCAAGTTCCCCGACGTCATCCACGCCCTCAAGCCCGACCCGGTCACCTTCGAGCAGCAGCCGCGCCGAATCTTCGACTTCATGTCGCAGACGCCCGAGAGCATGCACATGCTCGTCAACCTCTTCAGCCCGCGCGGCATCCCGGCCGACTACCGGCACATGCAGGGCTTCGGGGTGAACACCTACAAGTGGGTCACCGCGGACGGCCACACCAGGCTGGTGAAGTACCACTGGCTGCCCAAGCAGGGCGTGCGCAGCATGACCGAGGAGGACGCGGCCAACGTCCAGGCGGACGCGCTCGGCCACGCGACCAAGGATCTGTACGAGGCCGTCGCCCGGGGCGACCACCCCGAGTGGGAGCTGGTCGTGCAGATGATGGACGACCACGAGCACCCGGAGCTGGACTTCGACCCGCTGGACGACACCAAGGTCTGGCCGGAGCAGGAGTTCCCGCCCAAGCCCGTGGGCCGCATGGTGCTGAACCGGATGCCGGAGAACTACTTCGCCGAGAACGAGCAGATCTCCTTCGGCACCGGCGTCCTGGTGGACGGCCTGGACTTCTCCGACGACAAGATGCTCGTCGGCCGCACCTTCTCCTACAGCGACACCCAGCGCCACCGGGTCGGCCCGAACTACCTCCAGCTCCCGGTGAACCAGGCGAAGAACGCGCAGGTGCGCACCAACCAGCGCGACGGTGCGATGACGTACCACGTGGACAGCAGCGGGGCCGACCCCGCCGTCAACTACGAGCCCTCCCTCACCGGCGGCCTGCGCGAAGACGTGGAGCCCTCGCACGACGAGCAGGGGCCGCAGATCAACGGGCGGCTCACCCGCAAGCGCATCGAGCGCACCAACGACTACCTCCAGGCCGGGCAGCGCTACGCCATGATGGAGGACTGGGAGCGCGACGACCTGGTCACCAACTTCGTCACCCTGATCGGCCAGTGCGACCGGGCGGTGCAGGAGCGCATGGTGTGGCACTTCCTGCTGGTGGACAACGACCTCGGGCTGCGCGTGGGCGAGGGGCTCGGCATCGGCCCGCAGGACGTGGCCAAGCTGGAGCCGCTGCGCGGGCAGCACCTCACCGACGAGGACCGCGAGCGGCTGGCCAACCTCGGCTCGAACCCGCCGCGCGACGTCGAGGGCCTGACCATGACGCACTGCGTGCCCAACGAGCGCCACGTGGTCACCCGCTGACCCACGCTGACGTCCCACGCTGATCCACGGTGCCCGCGGGCCCCGCGCCGCCGCCCGGCGCGGGGCCCGCGGGACGTCAGAGCCGCCGGTACATGATGTGCAGGCCGACGAGTCCCCGCTCGGGGTGGGCGAAGCCCTCCGCCAGCGTCCCGACGATCTCGAAGCCGAGCGAGCGCCACAGCGCGACCGCCCGGCTGTTGGTCTCCACCACGGCGTTGAACTGCATCGCCCGGAAACCGGCCGCCTTCGCCCACTCCAGCGTGTGCTCGCCGAGCGCCCGGCCCACCCCGCGGCCGCCATGGCCGGGGGCCACCAGGTAACTGCCGTTGGCGATGTGCGAGCCCCCGCCCGCGTGGTTGCGCGTGACCTTCGCCGTGCCGAGCACCGCGCCGTCGTCCCCCACGGCGACGAAGGCCCGGCCGGGCGGCGGCACGAGCCAGGAGTCGCGGGCCTGCTCCGCGGTGAGGTCCCGGTCGTAGGTGTAGGTCTCGCCCGCGCGGACGATTCCTTCCATGAAGGCCCAGATCGCGGGCCAGTCCTCTTCGGTCGCTTCTCTGATCAGCACTGCCCCAGCATCGCCCCCACCCCTCCCGCGTGCCAACCCGCCCCCGGACGCCCCGCACCCACCGGTGCCGGGCCGCACCCGGGGCCGTCCGCGCCCGCCCGGGCCGGTCCGCCGGGCGGCCGACCGCCGGCGCCGGTGGCGCGTCCGGCGGACGGCCGAGCCGTAACCGAGGCGCCGCACCGCCCGCCGGGCGGCCGACCGCCCGTGGCGCACCGAGCGGGCGTCGCCCCCTGTGCCGGGCGCCGCTGCGCCCTCCCGCCACCGGGGCGGCGGCCCCGGGCGTCCGGCTGCCCGCGCGCACGGGTGCGCGCGGGCGGGCCGGTCCTAGCCGAACGGCAGGCGGAGGAGGGAGCGGTCACCGGTGGCCAGGGTGCTCGGGCCGTCGCCGATGGCGTTCCACACCTCCACGCGTACGGTGCCGCCGCGCATGTCGCCGTGGTCGCCGGTGGCCGAGCGCAGGCCCCGCTCCTGGGTGTAGTGCTCGTAGCCGGGGGCGGGGTCGGTGGCGAAGTAGCGGTAGGTCTCGGTGCGCTCCCAGCTCCCGTCGCCGGTGCGGTCGTAGGAGACGCGGACCTGCTGGCCGACGGCCACGTTGGTGCCGGCGTCCACCAGGAGGTCGAACGCCGTCCGGCCTCCGGTGTAGCGTCCCGTCACGCCGGTGGCGGTGAACGTCCGGGGTCGGTGCGGGGTGCCGTCGTAGTTGGCGCCGCCGGCCGAGGCGAGCGTGGCCGTGGTGGTACCGGGGGCCGCCTCGCCCAGCGTGCCGTCGGAGCGCAGGTAGCGGGTGCTGGGGGTGGGCTCACCGGGGTCGCCCGGGTCTCCGTCGCCGCCGCGGGTCCACACGGCCACGTAGTCGACCAGCATCGAATGGCCCGGCTCCGTGGCGGCCGTCGGTGTGGCGTGCCCGGCGACGCCGTCGGGGAAGCCGCCGCCCATGGCCACGTTGAGCAGGATGAAGTAACCGGCGTGGTCGGTCATGTCCGACCAGGTGGCGGCGTCGAACTGGTCCTCGGTGAGCCGGTGGTAGAGCTGGTCGTCGACGTACCAGCGCAGCTCGCTGGGGCTGCTGGAGCGGTCCCACTCGAAGCGGTAGGTGTGGAACGCCGCCTGGCACGACGCCCCCGGGCACGGGCGGCTCGCGCCGAGCCCGTTGTTCTCGTCGCACGGCCCGCCCGGCGCGACGCCGCAGTGCAGCACGCCCCACACGCGGTTCATGCCGTTGACGTTCTCCATGATGTCGAACTCGCCGATGCTCGGCCAGTTCCAGTACTCGCCGCGGTAGGGCGAGCCCAGGGCCCAGAACGCCGACCAGTAGCCGAGCGCGGCCGGCCCGGTGACGTCCGGCACGCGGATGCGGCCCTCGATGCGCAGCGTGCCGCCCTCGGGTGCCTTGAAGTCGGCGCGGCGCGTCTCGACGCGGGCGGAGGTCCAGTTGCCCGCGGCGTCCCGGCGCGGGGTGATGCGCAGGTTGCCCTGGCCGTCGAGGGCGAGGTTGTCCGGGGAGTCGGTGTAGCGCTGGATCTCCCCGGTGCCCCAGTTGGGCGGGCCGCCGGGGTAGGAGTGGCCCTGGTCGATGATCCAGCGGTCGGCCGCCGGGGGCTGGCCGCCGGGGCCCTCGAAGTCGTCGGACCAGGCCAGGTCCCAGCCGTCGGCGGGCGGCACGTCACCGCGGGCCTCCGTGGCGGACAGGCCGGAGGCGAGCAGGGCGAGCAGCATGACGACGACGGCGGCGAGCGCCGCATGCCCGGCGCGGCCGGCCCGGGGACCCGGGCGGGGGCGCGAGGTGTGCACGGTCATACGGAGAGCACCTCCAGGGGAGTGAGTGGGGGATGAGAGCGCTCTCACGTTCTTATAGGCGGGCTCCGTCCGCGCGTCAACGGGTTGCGCCTGATCAGTGCGCGCCAGCGGGTGCGGCGGTCACAGCAGCGTGAGCTGGACCCCGCCCGGGTCGGGGTCCGGCTCGTCCTCCGGTGGCCCGGCGTCCGGGCGGCGGGCCGCGCCCGGCCGCGACGGGCCGATGCCGTACTCGGCGGCCAGCTCGTGCACCTGCCCGGTGATGCGGCGCTGGTACCAGCGCGGCGCGTAGGCGCCGTCGGCGTACAGCGCCTCGTACGGGCGCACCAGGTGCGGGTGGTGCCGGGCCAGCCAGGCCATGTACCACTCGCGCGCGCCCGGCCGCAGGTGCAGCGTCAGCGGCGTGACGGAGGTGGCGCCGGCGGCGGCCACCGCCCGCACGGTGGCGCGCAGCTTCGCCGGGCTGTCGCCGAGGAAGGGGAGCACCGGTGCCATCAGCACGCTGGTGCCGATACCGTGCCCGGCCAGGGTGCGCACCACCTCCAGGCGCCGCTCGGGGGCCGGGGTGCCCGGCTCGACCGTGCGCCACAGCTCCTCGTCGGTGAACCCGACGGAGACGGCCACCCCCACGTCCGTGACCGCCGCCGCCGACCGCAGCAGGTCCAGGTCGCGCAGGATGAGGGTGCCCTTGGTGAGAATCGAGAACGGGTTGGCGGCGTCCCGCAGGGCGGTGAGGATGCCGGGCATGAGCCGGTAGCGGCCTTCCGCCCTCTGGTAGCAGTCGACGTTGGTGCCCATCGCGACGTGCTCGCCGCGCCAGCGGGGCGCGGCCAGCTCCCGGCGCAGCAGTTCCGGGGCGTTGGTCTTGACGACGATCTGCGAGTCGAAGTCCCGGCCGGTGTCCAGGTCCAGGTAGCGGTGCGTCCTGCGGGCGAAGCAGTAGACGCAGGCGTGGGTGCAGCCCCGGTAGGGGTTCACCGTCCAGTCGAACGGCATCCGCGAGGCTCCGGGCACGCGGTTGAGGATCGAGCGGGCCCGCACCTCGTGGAAGGTGATGCCGTGGAACTCCGGGGTGTCGAACGTGCGCGTGGGACGGCGTCCGTGCCGAACAGCGCGGCCGGGCCGTCCCCGCTCAGGTGCTCCCAGCGCATGCCTGCCTCCTCCTGCTGACCACCCCCGCGAACAGAGAATAGAACACCTGTTCGTGCGGCGCTCTGTCAACCGGCGTCCCCGCCGAGTGGCGCGGCGCGCGGGCGCGGTGGTGGGATGGCGCCCGCACCCGTCCGCGCGAGGAGGAACGCCATGGCAGAGGTCGAGGTCAGCAGGGAACGGGAGGTCGCGGCGCCGCCGGACGCGGTCTTCGCCGCCCTCGCCGACTACCGGGGCACCCGCGAGCGGCTGCTGCCCGAGCACTTCAGCGCGTACGAGGTCCGCGAGGGCGGCCAGGGTGCGGGCACCGTCGTCCACTACCGGCTCCAGGCCACCAGCAAGCGGGTGCGCGACTGCCTGCTCGACGTCGCCGAACCCACCCCCGGGCAGCTCACCGAGCGGGACCGCAACTCCTCCATGGTGACCACCTGGACCGTCACACCCGGCTCCGGCCCCGGCGTCAGCCGGGTCCACGTCACCACCACCTGGCGGGGCGCGGCCGGCGTCGGCGGCTTCTTCGAGCGGATCTTCGCGCCGAAGGGGCTGGGCCGCGTCTACGACGCGGTGCTCGCCCGGCTGGCCGCCGAGGTCGGCTAGCCACCCCCGCGAGCCGCGCCCACGCCCCGGGAGCCGCGGCGCGGGCCCGTCGGCGCGGACCCACGGTGCGCGTGCCGGTGGTCCGGGCGCGACGGCGCGGTGCCCCGCCTGGCGCGGGCGCGGCCGGTCGCTTGGACTCGGCGGCGGCGAAGGCGGCGACGCGGGCGCGGCGGTGGCGGGTCGGCGCGCCGAACCGGGCGGCGCGGGCGCGGCCGGGGAGGTCGGCGGGGTGGCTCGGCGGCGCCGTGCCGGAGGTCTGGGCGCGGGGGCGCAGGGCGTGGTGGCGCGCGCGGGCGGCGCCGTCGGCGCGGGGTCCGGAGGCGGTCGCGGCGGTGGGCGGAGGTACGCTGTCGCCCGACCGGCCCGTATGGCAACAGGAGTTGGGATGGCCGAACACCCCGTGGACGTGACCAGCGCGATCGACAGCACCGTGCCGCACTCCGCGCGCATGTGGAACTACTGGCTGGGCGGCAAGGACAACTACGAGGTCGACCGCGGCGCGGGGGACGAGATCCGGCGCCTGCACCCGGGCATCCTGGAGTACGCCCGGGCCGACCGCGCCTTCCTCGGCCGTGCCGTGCGCCACCTCACGGGCGAGGCCGGCATCCGCCAGTTCCTGGACATCGGCACCGGCCTGCCCACGGCCGACAACACCCACGAGGTCGCCCAGCGCCTCGCGCCGGACGCCCGCATCGTCTACGTCGACAACGACCCGCTGGTGCTCACCCACGCCCGCGCGCTGCTGACCAGCACCCCCGAGGGCGCCACCGACTACATCGACGCCGACCTGCACGACCCGGAGGCCATTCTCCGCCAGGCCCGGAAGACGCTCGACCTCACCCGGCCGACGGCCGTCATGCTGCTCGGCGTCGCCATGTTCATCGCCGACACCGAGGAGGCCTACGAGGTCGTGGGCCGGCTGATGGACGCGCTGCCCTCCGGCAGCCATCTCGTCCTCTCCCACACCATCACCGCCCCCGGCCTGCCCGACGTGGACGAGGCCGTGCGGTTCTGGAACTCCGTGGGCACCCCCAAGCTCACCCAGCGCACGCCGGAGCAGGTGGCCGGGTTCTTCGCCGGGCTCGACCTGCTGGAGCCCGGCGTCGTCTCCTGCACCCGCTGGCGCCCGGACGTGGCCGCGGTCGGCGAGCGGGACGCCGACTCGGCCGCCGGTGCGGCAGGGTCAGCGGAGGCCGGCGGGGCCGCCGAGGAGGTCGCCTTCTACTGCGGCGTGGCGCGCAAGCCCTGACCGCCGGCCGGGTCGGCGGGGCCGGGGGTGCGCGGGCGCACGACTTCCCGCAAGGGGCGGCGCGGAACCCCGCGGTGGCCCTACCGTGGAGGCGGGCCCGTGGAAGGAGACCTGCAGCGCATGGAGCACCAGCAGCCGGGAGTCCCCGTGCACACCGGGCGCGTGCCGCTCGCCGTCGTGGTGGTCGACGCAACCGGCGCTGTCTCGCACTGGAGCACCGGCGCCCGCAAACTCTTCGGTGTCCCCCGGGCGGCGGCGGTCGGCCGCCCCGCCGCCGAACTGCTGCCCGTGTCGGGCGCGTTCGGTGACTCCGGCTGGGAGGCGGGCCTGCACGGCGAAACGGTGGGCACCACCGGGTACGCCACCACGGGCCGGGCGCGCGGCACCGAGGAGGGCGGCGACGCCGACGTGCTGTGGTGGGCCTACCCCCTGGTCGGCCCCGGCCCGGAGCGCCTGCTCATCCTCGCCACCGGCATGGCCGCCCTGCGCGAGACCGGGGCCGACGGCCTCGCGCCGGACGCCGACGACGAGCGGCGGCGCATCGCACCGGGCCTCGCCCTCCACACCGACTTCCCCGGCGCCGACGAACTCGCCCGCCGCCTGCCGGACATCCTGCCCAGCATGAGCCCGCCGGAGAGCGCCCGCGTCGTCTCCCAGGTGCTGGAACTGGGGTACCCGGTGCTGGAGATCAGCCGGCCCGAACGCGTGCCGGTCACCCCGGACTGGGGCGTGCCGCGCCGGGTGGAGCGCCGCGCACGCCTGCTGCGCGCCGCGGCCGACACCGACATCGACCCCTCGGCGGCCGCGGCGGCCGCGGCCGAGCTGGAGTCGGACCTGGAGTACGCCGCCGTCCGCGAGCGGCTGGAGTTCCTCAACGACGTCAGCGGGCGCATCGGCACCTCCCTCGACCTCGCCCGCACCATCGAGGAGGTCAGCGCCGCCGTCGTGCCGCGCTTCACCGACGTGGCCGGGACCTACCTGCGCGAACAGGTCGTGGCCGGTGAGGGCTTCCCCGACGGCGTGCCGGACACCACCACGATGTGGCACCGGGTGGCGCTCGAACACACCGACGAGCCCGGCCGCTGGGACGACGTGGTACCCGTCGGCGAGTCGATGCCCTTCCCCGCCCACACCCCGTTCTTCCAGTGCATGACGACCGGCGAGCCGGTCCTCGTGCCCCGCATCACCGAGGAGATGGGCCACGCCATCGCCTCGCAGTTCGACAAGCGCGACATCCGCCCGCTCATCACCGACCGCTCCATGCTGGTGGTGCCGCTCAAGGCCCGCAACGTCGTGCTCGGCTTCATGATCCTGCTCCGCCACGCCGGACGCGCCGAGTTCAACGACATGGACCGGGTCACCGGCGCCGAACTCGCCGCCCGCGCCGGGCTCGTGCTGGACAACGCGCGGATGTACACCTACCAGGAGAACGTCGCCGACACCCTCCAGGACAGCATGCTGCCGCGCATCGCCCCGCGCATGCCCGGCTGCGACACCGCCACGCGCTACCTGCCCGGCACCCGGCTCGGCCGCGTCGGCGGCGACTGGTTCGACACCGTCCAGCTCCCCGGCTCACGCACCGCGCTCGTCGTCGGCGACGTCATGGGCCACGGGCTGAACTCGGCCGCCATGATGGGCCAGCTCCGCACCGCCGTGCAGACCATGGCCGGGCTGGACCTGGAGCCGGCCCAGCTCCTGCGCTCCCTGGACGACCTCGCCCAGCGGCTCGGCGACACCTACCTCGCGACCTGCCTGTACGCCGTCTACGACCCGATCGGCTCCCGGCTGCACATCGCCAACGCCGGACACATCCCGCCCGTGCTCGTGCACGCCGCCGACGGCACCAGCGAGCTGCTGGAGCTGCCCACGGGCGCGCCCATCGGCGTCGGCGGCGTGCCGTTCGAGACGGCCGTCGTCCCCGTGGCGCCGGGCGACCGGCTGGTGATGTGCACCGACGGCCTGGTGGAAGTGCGCGGCCAGGACATCGGCGCCGGGCTCGCCGCGCTGTGCGAGTCCGCCGCGCACCCGGCGGCCTCCATGGACGACGCCTGCGACACGATCATCCGCTCGCTGGCCGCCGCGTCCGCCTCCGCCCACGGCGGCCGCCGGGACGACGTGGCGCTGCTCATGGCCCGGCTGAACGGCATCGCGGCCGAGGACGTGGAGGTCTGGGAGCTGCCCGCCGAGCCGCGCGCCGCCGCCCGGGCCCGCGCGCTGGTGCGCCGGCGGCTGGCGAGCTGGGCCCCGACGGTGCGCGAGAGCGCCGAGCTGCTGGTGAGCGAGCTGGTCACCAACGCCGTGCGGCACGCCCGCACCGACCGCGTCGAACTGCGGCTGGTGCGCACCGAGGCGCTGCTGTGCGAGGTCTCCGACGACGACCCCGAGCTGCCGCAACTGCTCGACGTCCCACCGGACGCCGACGCCGGGCGGGGCCTGCGCGTGGTGAGCCGCACCGCCCGCAAATGGGGTACGAGCCGCAGCGCACGGGGTAAGACCGTGTGGTTCGAGCTGGCGCTTCCGCGGCGCCGCTGACGCTTTTCGCGACCGAGGTGGGGGCAGGGGAAGATGACGGCTACGGAGCAGTGGGAGTCCTTCTGGCGCGCGGCGCCGCCGGACCCGGGCAGCGTCTTCTGGGACGCCGACCCGGCCCACACCGCGCAGCGCCACCTGCCGCTGTTCGCCCCGCACTTCGGAGGCGGGCTGCCGGTGGTGGACGCCGGCTGCGGCAACGGCACCCAGACGGCCTTCCTGGCCGCGCGCTTCGCCCCGGTGCTCGGCGTGGACCTCTCGCCAGCGGCGATAGAGCTCGCCCGGGGGCTGCCGGACGCGGGCGGGGCCGAGTTCCGCGTCCTGGACCTGACGGACGCGCGCGCGGCGGCGGCGTTGCACGCGGAACTGGGGGACTCGCACGTCTACCTGCGCGGGGTGCTGCACCAGTGCACGCCACAGGACCGGGACCGGGTCGCCGCCTCGCTGGCGGTGCTGCTCGGCGAGCGCGGCCGGGCCTTCGTCGTGGAACCGGCCGCGGCGGCCAAGGCGGAGCTGCTGGGGCTCATGCGCCGGGCGGAGGGCCCGCCCGCGAGCCTGGCCGCCGTGTTCGGGCACGGCATAGCGCCCACGGAGATGGCCGACACCGCACTCGCCGCGCTGTGCGAGGCCGCCGGTCTCGCCGTCCTGGACGCCGGCCGGGAGCCGCTGCGCACCACCGAGCACGGTCCCGACGGGGGCCCCGTGGAGCTGCCGTCCCAGTGGCTCGTGGTGGGCCGCTGACCCCGGCCCGGCGTGCTCCCCGGCCGCCGCCGCTTCGCGTAACGTGCCCCGCATGAAGATCCTCGTCAGCGCCGACATGGAGGGCGCCACCGGCGTCACCTGGCCCGCCGACGTGCTCCCCGGCCACGCCCAGTGGGAGCGGTGCCGGACGCTGTTCACCGACGACGTCAACGCCGCCGTCGCCGGTCTCCTCGCCGGCGGGGCCGACGAGGTGCTGGTCAACGAGGCGCACTGGACGATGCGCAACCTCCTGCTGGAGCGGCTCGATCCGCGCGCGCGGCTGCTGACCGGGCGGCACAAGGCGCTGTCGATGGTGGAGGGCGTGCAGCACGGCGACGTGGACGGGGTGGCGTTCGTCGGGTACCACGCGGCGGCCGGGGCCGAGGGCGTGCTCGCCCACACCTACCTGGCCAACTCCGTCACCGGGGTGTGGGTGGACGGCGTCCTGGCCAGCGAGGGCCGGCTGAACGCGCTGGTCTGCGCGGAGTTCGGCGCGCCGGTGGTGCTCGTCACCGGCGACGACCGGGCCTGTGCGGACGCCGCGGGCTACGCCCCGGACGCCCGGACGGCGGCGGTCAAGGACTACGTCTCCCGGTACGCGGCCGTGTGCCGGCCCCCGGCCGTGACCGCCGCCGCCATCCAGGCCGCGGCCCGGGCCGCGGCCCCCCTGGCCCTGCGCCACGACCCGGTCGTCACCGGGCACGAGATCGCCGTGGAGTTCGACGCCGAGCACCTGGCCGGAGCCGCCACCGTGGTGCCCGGCGTCGAGCAGACCGGGCCGCGGCGCGTCGCCTACACCGTGCCCGACATGTACGCGGGCATCCGGTGCTTCAAGGCCGTGACCACGGTCGTCTCCGCAGCGGTGGAGGAGGAGTATGGCTGAGCACATCGACGCGAGGGCGCTGGCGGAGGTGGTCGAGGCCACCGCCGACCTCATCCGGTGCGACACGACCAACCGGGGCGGCGGCGAGGGCCGCGAGCGCCCCGCCGCCGAGTACGTCGCCGCCCGCCTGGCCGACGCCGGGATCGAGCCGCGCCTGCTGGAGAGGGCGCCCGGCCGCACCAACGTCGTTGCCCGGGTCCCCGGCACCGACCCGTCGGCCGGCGCGCTCCTCGTCCACGGCCACCTCGACGTCGTCCCGGCCGACCCCGCCGAGTGGTCGGTGCACCCCTTCTCCGGCGAGCTGCGGGACGGGTGCGTGTGGGGGCGCGGCGCGATCGACATGAAGAACATGGACGCGATGGTCCTCACCCTGGTGCGGGCCTGGGCCCGGGCCGGGGTGCGCCCGCGCCGGGACGTGGTGCTCGCGTTCACCGCCGACGAGGAGGACAGCGCCGAGTACGGCGCCGCCTTCCTCGCCGAGCGGCACGCGGCCCTGTTCGACGGCTGCACCGAGGGGTTGAGCGAGTCCGGCGCGTTCACCGTGCACACCGACGACGGGCAGCGCCTGTACCCCGTCGCCTCGGCCGAGCGCGGCACCGCCTGGCTGCGGCTGACGGCGCGCGGCACGGCCGGGCACGGCTCCAAGGTCAACCGGGCCAACGCCGTCACGCGGCTGTCCGCGGCCGTCACCCGCGTCGGCGCCCACGCCTGGCCGCTGCGGCTGACGCCGACGGTGCGCGCCGCCCTCGTGCGGCTCGCCGCCCTGCGCGGCGTGGAGACCGGCGACCTCGACGCCCCCGGCTTCGACGCCGACGCCCTGCTGGAGCGGCTCGGCTCCGCCGCCGAGCTGGTGCGGCCCGTCCTGCGCAACAGCGCCAACCCGACCATGCTGGCGGCCGGGTACAAGGTCAACGTCATTCCCGGCAGCGCGACGGCCTTCGTGGACGGGCGCGTCCTGCCCGGCGGCGAGGAGGAGTTCGCCCGCACCCTGGACGAGCTGACCGGCCCCGAGGTCACCTGGGAGTACCAGCACCGCGAGATCCCGCTGGAGGCCCCGGTCGACTCACCCACGTACGCCACGCTGTGCGAGGCCGTCGAACACTTCGACCCCGGCGCGCACGCCGTGCCGTACTGCATGGCCGGCGGGACGGACGCCAAGCAGTTCTCCCGGCTCGGGGTCGCGGGCTACGGCTTCTCGCCGCTGCGGCTGCCGCCCGGCTTCGACTACGGCGCGCTCTTCCACGGCGTCGACGAGCGGGTGCCGGTGGACGCCCTGCACTTCGGGCTGCGGGTCCTCGACCGCGCCCTGCGCGCCCTGTGACACCGCGCCCGCCCCGCCGCCCCGCCCGCCGCACCGCACCGCCCCCGCACCGCACCGCTGTGTTCCGCCCGCTCACCAAGGAGGACGGCCGCCGATGACTTCGACCCCGGCCCCGTACGGCACCTGGCCCTCGCCCGTCGACGCCGCGTTGGTCGCCGGGCACACCGGCCGCCCGGAGTTCCCCGGTGCCGTAGGCGGCGACCTGCTGTGGACGGTGCCGCGCCCCGCGGAGGGCGGCCGGTACGCCCTGCTGCGGCTGCGCGCGGACGGCTCCGGCGAGCCGGAGTCCGTGCTGCCGCCGCCCTGGGACGTGCGCAACCGGGTCATGGAGTACGGGGGTTCCCCCTGGGCCGGGACGCCGCGCGCCGATGCGGGCCCGCTGCTGGTCTTCACGCACCACCCCGACCAGCGCCTGTACGCCCTGGAGCCGGACGCGCCCGGGGCCGTGCCGCGCCCGCTGACCCCCGTGACGGCCGTGGGGGACGGGCTGCGCTGGGCCGACCCCGTGGTGTGCCCGGAGCGCGGCGAGGTGTGGTGCGTGCTGGAGGAGTCCACCGGCGCCGCCCCCACCGACGTCCGCCGGGTGCCGGCCGCCGTCCCGCTGGACGGCTCGGCCGCCGAGGACCGCGCCGCGGTCAGGGAACTCACCGCCGCCACGCACGACTTCGTCACCGGGCCCCGGCTCTCCCCGGACGGCCGGCAGGCGGTGTGGCTGGCCTGGGACCACCCGCGCATGCCGTGGGACGGCAGCGAGCTGCGCCTGGCCGACGTGGCCGCCGACGGCCACCTGACCGGCGTCCGCACGGTGCTGGGCGGGCCGCAGGAGTCCGTCGCGCAGGCCGACTGGGCCGCCGACGGCACCCTGCTGGCCGCCACCGACCGCACCGGCTGGTGGAACCTGCACCGGGTGGACCCGGCGGGCGGGCCGCCGGTCAACCTCTGTCCGCGCCCGGAGGAGTTCGCCGACGCGCTCTGGCGCGTGGGGCAGCGCTGGTTCGCCCCGCTGCCCGAAGGGCCGGTCGCGGTGCTGTACGGGCGGGGCGCCAAGCGGCTGGGCGTACTCGACCCGCGGACCGGACAGGTGGTGGACGCCTCCGGCCCGTGGACCGAGTGGGGGTCAGGGCTGGCGGTGGAGGGCACCCGCGTCGTGGGCGCCGCGGCGGCCGCCGACCGCGGCTACGAACTCGTCGAGCTCGACACCCGCACCGGTCACAGCCGCGTCCTCGGCCGGCCGCACACCGACCTCGTCGACCCCGCCTACTACCCGCGCCCCCGGGCGCGCACGTTCCCCGGCCCGGGCGGCCGCGAGGTGCACGCGCACGTCTACCCGCCCCGCCACCCGGAGCACGTCGGGCCGCGCGGTGCGGCGCCGCCGTACGTGGTGTGGGTGCACGGCGGCCCCACCGGGCGCACGCCGCTCGTGCTGGACCTGGGCATCGCCTACTTCACCAGCCGCGGTATCGGCGTGGTGGAGGTCAACTACGGTGGCTCCACCGGGTACGGCCGCGCCTACCGGGAACGGCTGCGCGGGGCCTGGGGCGTGGTGGACGTCGAGGACTGCGCGGCCGTCGCCCTCGCCCTCGCGGCCGAGGGCGAGGCCGACCGCGCGCGTCTCGCCATCCGGGGCGGCAGCGCGGGCGGCTGGACGTCGGCGGTGTCGCTGACCTCACCGGCCGCCGAAGGCGTCTACGCGTGCGCCGCGATCAGCTTCCCGATCCTGGAGCCGGAGGGCTGGGCGCGCGGCGGCACCCACGACTTCGAGTCCCGCTACCTCGACGGCCTCATCGGCGACGCCGAGCGCGACGCCGACCGGTACCGCGAGCGCTCGCCCGCCCGCAACGTCCACCGGCTGCGGGCGCCGTTCCTGCTGCTCCAGGGGCTGGAGGACCGCATCTGCCCGCCCGACCAGTGCGAGCGCTTCCTCACCGCCCTGGAGGGGCGCGCGGGCGAGGAGCCCCCGCCGTACACCTACCTCACCTTCGAGGGCGAGGCCCACGGGTTCCGCCGCGCCGCCACGATCGCCCGGTGCGCCCAGGAGGAACTCGCCCTGTACGCGCGGGTGTTCGGCTTCCCGGAGCCCCCGGTGGGGTGAGTGCGGGCGCGCCGTCCGCCGGCCCCGCCCACCGCTACGTCCCCGCGGCGGGCGGGATGGCCGGGGCGGGTCAGCGGCCGGCGTAGACGCGTTCGACGAAGTGGGCGATCTGCCCGTCCGACAGGTGGTGGGCGAGGTCGTGCTCACTGATCATGCCGACCAGCCGCCTGTCCTCGATCACCGGCAGCCGCCGGATCTGGTGGTCCTCCATCTCCGTCAGCACGTCCGAGACGTCGGCCCCGGAGTCGATCCAGCGCGGCGTGCCCTGGCACAGATCGCCGCAGGTGACCTTCGCGGGGTCGTGCCCGGCGGCCACGCACTTGACCACGATGTCGCGGTCGGTGACGATGCCGCACAGCCGCTCGTCGGCGTCGCTCACGGGGAGCGCGCCGACGTCGAGTTCGCGCATGAGCTGCGCGGCGCGGTCGAGGGTTTCGGTGGCGGGGATCCACTGCGCACCGGGATGCATGATGTCCTTCGCCGTGGTCATGGGTACCTCCACGTGGACGCTTGCGCGGTGCCGCCGGCGAGCCCGTACGGCACCGTCCATCCTCCGCCCGGCCGTGGCCCGCGGCAACCGCGGCCCACGGCGCCCCGCCCGCCCCGGGGCGTGCCCGGGGCGGGCGGGAGGGGCGCGGGCGCCGCTCGCGCGGTCAGGCGGCGGGCCACCGCAGCAGGGCGCCGAAGCCGCCGGAGGGCTCGTCGGGCACGTTCGCGCCCGTGCCCCGCGGGTCGGTGAGCGGCTGCACGGACAGCGCCTCGGCGCCCGTCACCGCCGCGACCCGCAGCAGCGCGTCGTCGGCCCGTGCCGCGAACGGCTCCGAGTCGCCCAGCGCCTTCGCGTCGGTGCGGCGCAGCGCGATCTGGTCCGGGTCCCGCCCGACCCACACCTCGCGGCCCAGGTCCGGCCCGTCCGGCCGGATGAGGAGCTGGGCGATCCGGTGCTCCTGCGCGGCCTCCACGAGCGCGGGCACGCCCTCGGCGGCGTCGACGCGCCCGCCGTCGCCCTGGTGCCGCCCGGCGCGGAACCGGTCCAGCGCCTCGGCCGTGCGCCGCCGCACGTACGCCGTGCGGATCTCCTCCAGCTCCTGGTCGAGCCGTTCCTCGCCGGCGGCCTCGTTGGTGCCCGGGCCGCGCGTGCCGTGCTCGGCCACGACCGTGTGGTCGTGGAGCTTCTCGGGCAGCCGGTCCCGGACGGCCAGGCACTCGCGCTGCTCCCCGGCGATGACGACCAGCTCCGCGCCCGTGCGCCGCTGCGCCTCGGAGACGGCTTCGGCGATGGCGGCCGCGTTCTGCTCCCAGGTGTTCTCCACCGCGTTCTGGAAGTGCCGCTCGGACCAGTCGGCGGTCCCGGTGCGGTGGATCGGCCAGTCGTCGCCCTCGGCGCCGCCCGCGTCCCGCGTGCTCAGCGGGGAGCGCAGCTCGAAGTCGGCGCCGGTGCGGTCCACCCGCGCCAGCAGGCACGAGGGCTCGGTCACGGCCAGGTCCAGCAGGGGCGCGACGTGCGGCAGCGGGCTCCAGCTCACGTCGGCGTCGAACGGGGGCGCGGTGGACAGCGGACGGTCGAGCACCACCTCGCCGCCGGTGGCGAACAGCGCGCGTCCGGCCGGGTGCGGGCCGTCCGGCGGGGTGCGCAGCGCCTCGTGGACCGCGCGGCGGGTACGGTCGTCGGCGCCCTGCTCGGCGAGCCGCTCGCCGGCCTCGCGGGCCAGCAGCTCCTGCCGGGCGGCGGCGTCCTCGGTGCCGGTCGCGGTCGTGGTGTAGACCGTGGCCCACGGGCCGGTGCGGTCGTACAGCGGGGTGAGGAATCCGAGGTCCATGGCTCCCCTTCGTCGTGGTGAGTCGTGCGGTCGTTCGTGGGGCCGCCCGGACGGGCGGCCGACTGGTTCAGGCGCGCGCCCGCGGCAGCACCTCGGTGCGGTAGAAGTCGAAGAACCCCCGCACGTCCGGGCCGATCTGGCTGACGAAAACGCCGTCGAACCCGGCCTCGGCGGCCTCGCGCAGCGCCGCCGCGTGCTCGTGCGGATCGGGTCCGCAGGGGATCGGGGAGTCGGTGACGTGCTGCTCGGTGACCAGCTTCGCCGCCTGCTCGAAGTGCGCGGGGGTGGGCAGCACCTGCCCCAGCTCGCCGGGGAGGAAGAGGTTGGGCCAGCGCCGCAGCACCGTGCGCACCGCCTCCTCGCGGCTGCGGTCGAAGCAGGCCTTCACCCCCGTGCAGGCCGGGGCCTGTTCGCCCAGGCGCCCGCCGCCGCTGCGCCGGAACTCCTGGACGGGCTCCGCCTGCGCGCCGGAGAAGACGAAACCGTCCGCGATGCGGGCCGCCAGCGCGATCGCGGCCGGCCCGAAGCCGGAGACGTCGATCGGCACCGGCGTGTCCGGCAGGTCGTACAGGCGGGCGTTCTCCACGGTGTAGTGCCGACCGTGGTGGGTGACCTGCTCGCCGGTGTGCAGCCGGCGGATGACGTGCACCGCCTCCTCCAGCATCTGAAGCCGCACCGGCGCGGGCGGCCAGCGTTCCCCGGTGACGTGCTCGTTGAGCGCCTCGCCGGTGCCCACTCCGAGCCGGAAGCGGCCCCCGAGCTGGACGGCGCTCGTCGCCGCGGCGTGCGCGACGACGAGGGGGTGGACGCGGACGGTTGGGCACGTCACCGCCGTCTGCACGGGCAGCGACGTCGCCTCCGAGAGCGCGCCGATCACCGACCACACGAAGGGACTGTGGCCCTGCGCGTCCACCCAGGGGTGGACGTGGTCGGAGATCCACAGCGCCTCGAACCCGGCGTCCTCGGCCATTCTGGCCTGCTCCACCAGTGCCTTCGGCCCGTGGTCCTCGCACGCGAGGAAGTAGCCGTAGCGGGTGCGGCCCGTGGTCGTCGGCGTCTCGGTCATCGCTCTCCTGCCCGTCGGGGCGGGTCGGCTGTCGGTCGCATGCCATGCGAACGGTCACCGTGCGGGTACCGCACGGATCGGGGGGAAAAACCTCGTTTCGCACCCGGGGGCCGGGGTACCCGACCGCGGTGCTTCGGACCGCAGGCACACCCGGGGGAGTGGCGTCCGCGCCGACCGGGTCGCCGGTCCGGCGCCGTGCTCCCCCGCCCGCCCGCAGCGCCCGACCCCCTGGGGAGACACGGCCCATGACCGACCCGGCCATATCCACGACCCGCCCCCGCCACTCGCACCACGACGCCCCCGACACCGCGGGGGCGTTCACGCGCCTGGCCGCGCTCCCGGAGAGCGCTGAGCGGGCCGAACTCGCCCGGGACATCGTCCGCGCCTGGATGCCGATGTCCCGGCGGCTGGCCCGGCGCTTCCGCAATCGCGGCGAGACGCTGGAGGACCTCGAACAAGTCGCGGCCCTCGGGCTTGTCAAGGCCGTCGGCCGGTACGACCCGGCGCGCGGGAGCGCGTTCGAGAGCTTCGCCGTGCCGACGATCGTCGGCGAGGTCAAACGCCACTTCCGCGACCACCTGTGGGGGCTGCACGTCCCGCGCCGTGTGCAGGAGCTGCGCAACCGGGTGCGCGCCGCGTACCGGGAACTCGACGGGGGGCTGGACGAGCGCCCGCCGACGGTCGCCCGGCTCGCCGAGCACAGCGGACTCACCGAGGAGGACGTCCTCGTCGGCCTGGAGGCGCTGGAGAGCTACAGCACCCTGTCGCTGGACGCCGAACTGCCCGGCTCGGACGACGGCTACTCGCTCGGGGACACCCTGGGCGGCCCGGACGGCGGCTACGACCTCGTCGTCGCCCGCGAGGCGGTCAGAGCGGGGCTGCGCCGACTGCCCGAGCGCGAGCAGCACATCCTCTACCTGCGGTTCTTCCGCGAGATGACGCAGAGCCGCATCGCCGAGCAGCTCGGCATCTCCCAGATGCACGTCTCACGGCTGCTCAGCCGCACCTGCGCCCGGCTCCAGGCCGAGGCCGAGGCCGCGCCGAGCCCCCGCCGTGACGCCCCGGGCCGCGGCACGCCGGCCCGCAGTGCCCCGGCCCGCGTCGCCGCGTGAGGCCGCCGGCGGCCCGGGACCCCACGGCGGGGGCCCGCCCCCCCCCCCCGGCCCCCCCCCCGCCCGCCCCCCCCGCCCCCGGCGCCCCCCCCCCCGCCGCGCCCCCCCGCGGGG
>NZ_JAPKFL010000036.1 GCF_026262575.1 Streptomyces marinisediminis | reverse complement strand
CCCGACCCGGACCCCGAGCCGCCCGCCGGTGACTACGTCAACACCGACAACGTCAACATCCCGGACTACGGCGGCTGGGTCGCCTCCGACATCAACGTCACCGGCCGGTCCGGCAACGGCCCGGCGGCCCTGAAGGTCGCGGTCGACATCAAGCACACCTTCCGCGGCGACCTCACCGTCGTCCTGGAGGCGCCCGACGGCACGGACTTCGTGCTGAAGAACTGGAGCTACTACGACTCGGCCGCCAACGTCGTCGAGACCTACACCGTGGACGCCTCCCGCGTCGCGGCGAACGGCACCTGGCAGCTCTGGGTCCGCGACTCCTACCCCAACGACACCGGCTACATCGACTCCTTCGGCCTGACCTTCTGAGGCAGTCCGGCGCAGTCCGCCGCGCTCCCCCGCGGCAACCGGCCAGAGGCCGCAGCCCCCAGGGCTGCGGCCTCGTCCGCGTCGTACCCGCGCTGCTCCCGCGTCGTACCCGCGCTGCTCCCGGCCGCGGCGAACACCCTGGTCCGCGGCGTCGGAGGCCGTTGCCAGAACCGGGCAACCGGTATATTTTTGCGGCGGGTCGCGCCCGGCAGGGTGCGTGGACGGGTCGGTACGGCGGCGAACCGTACGCACCACGACGGGGGTAGGACGCCATGCGGAAGCACCACCACACCACGGCCACCGCCGCGCCGCGCTCCGGGAGCCGACGGGCCGCCGCGCCCGCCCCGGGCGGGCAGGCCGGCTGACCGGCGCGGCACCGCGGCGGCGGACTCGTGAACCGACGGCCGTCAGCGTCCGGTCCCGGCCCGCGGCGCGCCCCGGCGCCCGTCCGGCGGCCCAGCGGCGCGGGTCCCCGGGGCCACCGCACCCGGACACCGGCACACCGACACCGACACCGACACCGAGCAGCCTCCGGGGCACCCGCGCCCGGCCGTGGCTCCGGGCCGGCGAGCGGCGACGGCGCGCGCTCCCGTACTCCGGCGGCCCCGCCCACGCGGCCGGTGACCCCGCCGGCGGGATGGGGACCCGCACCGTGAGACGTCCAGCAGAACAGCAGCAGGTGATCGTCGTCGGCGGCGGCCCCGTCGGCCTGCTGGTGGCCGCCGACCTGGCCGCGCGCGGCGTGGCGACGACCGTGCTGGAGGCCGAGGCCGAGGTCTCGGACCGCCCCAGGGCCACCACGCTGCACGCCAGAACCGTGCAGTGCCTGGCCCGCCGCGGCTACCACCTCGGTCCGCGCACCGGTCCGCCTCCGCCCGGCGACGGCGCCGCGGCCGGTCCGGCCCGCGCCCCCGCCGACGGCACCGCGTCCGTCCCCTTCCACTTCGCCGGTCTGCCGGGGCTGTCCATCTCCGCCCCGGCGGCCGAACCCACGCCGCTGCTGAAGATGGAGCAGGCGCGGCTGGAGCGGCTCTTCGAGGACGCGGCCCGGGCCCAGGGCGCGCGGGTGCTGCGCCGCCACCGCGTGCGCGAGGTGCGCAGCGCCGCCGACGGCGTGCGGGTCACCGCCGACGGGCCGCGCGGCACCGTCACCTACGGCGCCGCCCACCTCGTCGGCGCGGACGGCGCCCGCAGCACCGTGCGCCGGCAGGCGGGCATCGGCTCCGACACCCTGCCGCCCACCGTGTCGGCCCTGGTGGGCCTGGTGCGGCTCGGCGGCCCCGGCGCGCCCCCGGCGGGCTGGCACCGCACGCCGCGCGGCTGGCTCGTCACCAAGGACGGCCCCGACGGCACCACCCTGGTGCGCACGCTGCGCCGCGTCGCCGACCGCGCCGACGGCGGCCCCGGCGCCTCCGCGGGCGGCGCCGAACCCGGGGCGGGCCCCGGCGGCGGCCCCGCGCTTCCGGGCGGCGCCGACCGCGCGGCCCCGCCCACCCTGGAGGAGCTGGCCGGGGAGGCGTCCTGGATCGCCGGGCGGCGCCTGACGATGTCGCACCCGCGCTGGCTCAGCCGGTTCAGCGACTTCAGCAGGCTGGCGCACACCTACCGCGCCGGACGGGTCTACCTCGCCGGAGACGCCGCCCACGTGCACTTCCCCATCGGCGGCCAGGGGCTGAGCACCGGGCTGCTCGACGCCGTCGACCTGAGCTGGAAACTCGGCCTGGCGGTCACCGGCCGCGCGGGCGAGGGCCTGCTGGACACCTACGACCTCGAACGCCGCCCGGCCGCCCAGCGCGTCATCGACAACACCCGCGCCCAGGTCGCGCTCATGCGCCCGGACCCCGAACTGGACCCGCTGCGCGCCCTCTTCAGCGACCTGCTCACCGCCGGGTCCGGCAGCGCCTACCTGGGCGCCGTCATCAGCGCCCAGGACACCGTGCTGCCCACCCGCGGCGAGCGCCCCGCCCGCTGCGTGGGCACCTTCCTGCCCAACACCGCGCTGACGGTCTCCGGCCACCCGACCGACGTCATCGCCCTGCTGGAGTGCGGCCGGCCGCTGCTGCTCCTGACCGACGGACCGGCGGCGGCCTACGGCCGGACGGCCGAACGCTGGTCCCACGTGCTGCGCGTCGTGCGCTGCGCCCCCGCGCCCGGCCTCCCGGCCCCGGCCCTGCTGGTGCGGCCCGACGGGTACGTCGCCTGGGCGGGCGAGGCGGGTCGCACCGGCGAGGCCGGTCGGTCCGACGGGGCCGGGGAGACCGGGCGGGCCGGTGACGAGGGCGGTACGGGAGCGCCGCCGGACGCGGCGGGGCTGGCCGACACGCTGTCCGAGTACTTCGGCCCGCCGCACCACCCGCAGGAGCCGCCCGCGCCCGCCCGGCCGGCCGGCGCACCCCCGGCCGCTCACCCCACCGGAACGCCCTCGGCCTCCACCGCCGCCGCCGCCTCGACCGCCGCCGCCTCCGCCGCGTCGGCCTCCGCCAGCTCGCGGTAGACGGCCTCGCCGCGCTCGGCCGAGAGCGTCACCGAGGCCAGCACGGAGGACAGCGCCACGTTGGGCAGCAGGTGGCGCAGCAGCGCGCAGACGCGGTCGGCCAGATCCTGGTAGCCGCTGACGGCCTGTGACATCGCCTGCACCCCGGCGAACGCGCCCACGAGCACCTCGGCGGTCTCCTTCGGCTCGACGTGCGGCAGCAGCTCGCCGCGCGCCTGGGACGCGTCCAGCAGGTCCACCAGGATCTCCCCCCAGCGCAGGAACGGCCCGCTGCGGTCCAGGGCGTGCGCCTGCTGGTCCAGCGAGAGCCGCACCCCGGCGCGGACCATCGGGTCGGTGCGCAGCCGGTGGGCGTGCAGCGTCACCACGTCCACGATCTCCTGGATCTTCGACGGGCGCTCGGGGACGACCAGCCGCTGGTCCTGCTCGCTGAGCACCCCGTGGGCCAGGTCCTCCTTGGACTGGAAGTGGAAGTAGAGGGCACCCTTGGTGACCCCGGCGGTCTTGAGGATCTCGGTGATGGTGGCCGCCTGGTAGCCCCGCTCCTCGAACACCCGGGCCGCCGCCGCCAGGATCGTCTTCCGGGTCCGGATGGCCCGGTCCTGCTTCGCCACTGTCGCCTCCGCCGCCTCAGGTGAACTCTGCACGACGGCCCTGCCAAAGAAACCGCCAGGTATGTATCTTATCGGGAGTAGCGCGCTTGACCACGGGTGTCCGAGGAATGACATGCCCGTGCCCACGAGCTGGCGGCCGCGGGCCACCACGGGCCGTGCCGGGCGGCCGCGGAGGGGCCGGGGCGCGGTGTGCCGCACCGGCGGCGTGGCGGCGCGGGGCCGTAGCCGGGCCGGGAACAGGGGAGGACGACGGTGATACTGGTAACGGGCGCCACCGGCACGGTCGGTGGGGAGGTGCTGCGCGCCCTGCCGCCCGGCACCCCGGTGCGGCTGCTGACGCGCTACCCCGACCGGCTGGCGGCCCTGCCCCCGGGAGCCGAGGCCGTCGCCGCCGACTACGCCGACCCCGCCTCGCTCGCCCGCGCGCTGCGCGGTGTGACCCGGGCGTTCCTGGTCACCACCCGGGTGGGCGGCGCGGAGGACGCCGCGTTCCTGGCGGCGGCGCGGGAGGCGGGCGTCGGCCACGTGGTCAAGCTGTCGGCGGCGGCGGTCACCGACCCGGCCGCCGACGACCTGGTCACCCGCTGGCAGCGCCGCACCGAGGCCCTGCTGACCGGCTCGGGCCTGCGCTGGACGCTGCTGCGCCCGCGCGCGTTCATGTCCAACTGCCTGTCCTGGGCGCCGTCGGTGCGCGCCGAGCGGGTGGTGCGGGCGCTGTACGGCACCTCGCGCAACGCCTGCGTCGACCCGCGGGACGTGGCCGGGGTCGCGGTGCGGGCGCTCACCGAGGACGGGCACCACGGCGCCGCGCACACGCTGACCGGTCCGGAGGCGGTGAGCGCCACGGAGCAGACCGCTCGCCTGGCCGACGTGCTGGGCGTGCCGCTGCGGTTCGAGGAGCTGACGCCCGCCCGGGCCCGCGTCGCCCTCACCCGGCGCCACGGGCCGCGCCTGGCCGACGCCCTGCTGGCCGCCGCCGTCCGGCAGCGGGACGGCGCCAAAGTGGCCGTGACGCAGACCGTGCGGGAGGTGACCGGAGCGCCCGCGCGCTCCTTCGCCACCTGGGTCGCCGACCACGCGTCGGCGTTCACCGCGCCCGCCGAAGGCGGGGGAGCCGGAGGCCGGGCGGCCGAAGGCGTGACGGCCGCCGGTGGGGCGGCCGGAGCCGGGGCACCCGGAGCCCGGGGCGCGACCGGGACCGCCGGTCCCGGTGACACCGCCCGCTAGCGCCGCATCAGCCGAGGTCCGCCTCGCCGCGACGCCCGGCACGGCGCCTCGCGGCGTCGCCGAAGCGGCCGAGCGGACCCGCTAAGCCCGCTACGCCCGCTACGAGGCCGATCCGGCGCCTTGCGACGCGACGCACCGCACCGGAGGCCGCTCCTCGACGTGCGAACCCCGGCTGACGCGGCAGCAGGCGCGTCCCGGCCACCGCGCCGCGCCCCCGCCCGGGACGGCCGACGCGGCCGGCGCGGGGCCGTCAGGACACCGTGGAGCGGAACAGCGGCTCGCCGTCCTGGTACCCGGTGACCACCACGGACCCGCCCTCGCCCGGCTCCGCGCGGCGCGCCTCGACGACGGTGGGCGCGTCCAGCTCGGCGTACCGGCTGAACTCGCTCTCCACCGCGGCCGGGACGAAGTCCGGGCGTCCCAGGAGCGCGGCGGCGGCCTGCCGGGCGGCCTCGATCAGCACCATGCCCGGCACGTGGTCCACCGGGTGGTCGAACAGCACGGGGTGGCGCGTGTCCACGCGGAGCTGCCAGCGCCCGGCCCGTCCGCCGGGGGAGAGGACGACGTCGACGGGCGAGTGGCGGCCCACGCTCTCCGGCGCGGCCGGCGCCGTCAGCGGCAGCACCGGGCCGCCGCCCAGCACGCCCCGGGCGCCGCGCAGCCGCCGGTAGACGGCCGGCGTCGTGCAGGTGTAGGAGGCGCTGCCGGTGGCCGCCACCTGTCCGTCCCGGCGGATCACCGCGTCGTAGCGCATGCCCGTGAGCTGCCGGCCGCGCCGGCTCACGTCGGAGCAGGTGATGTCCAGGTCGAGCGCGGCGGGCGCGTCCCCGACCAGGAGGTGGGCGGGCCGGACGGTGAACGCCAGGTCCCGCATGAGGAAGTGGTGCCCGAGCGGCACCCCGAACTCCGCGTGGGCCAGGAGCGATCCGACCTGACGGATCGTCTCGGCGGCCAGCATGGGATCGTGGTGGCCGCTCACCGGCGTGAAGAAGCTGTGTCCGCGCGGCCACTGGGCCATGACCTCGAAGCGGCCCCCGTCCCGGCGCTGCCAGTCGGTCAGCATGACCTCGGCGACGGCGGCCCGGTGGACGAACTCCTTGGGTACCGTGGTGGTGAGGGACGGGAAGCGGAACAGCGGCGGTTCGGCGGCCGCGCGCGCCGCCGCGGCCCCTCCCGCTCCGCCGGTTCCCGCTGTCGGGTGCTCGACCCGGAACGTGCTCGCTGTCATATCTCCCCCGTGGCGATGGACAGGTGGTGGGTGAGGCGTGTGCCCGAAGATACATACCACCCGGTTTCATTTCTACCGGCCGTTCACAACTCGACCCGGCGAGATGTGGAGCCTCCGCTTCCGCATCGGTCGACCCGGTGCGCGGCGCGGCGCCGGGCCACCCTGCACGGCGGTTCCGGCTGCCGGGTGGCGGCGAGCGGTGCGCCACGTGAACATCCGCGTCTCTTCCCCGGCTCGCGCCGGTGACGTGGGAGGTTCGCCGCTCGGCGGGCACGGGTGGGCGCCCGGTGGCGCGGGTCCGGCCGGGGCCCGGCGCCTCCGGATCGCGGAGCCGGGCGGCGCGGGGTGCGGCCGGCTCCGCGCTGATTCCGCTACAGCTCCGGCCGAGGGTCGCCACAGAACCGCTTGAGCCGCTTACGAAACCGCATAGTCGGTTTGTAAAGTGGGGCCATGGTCAAACAGGAGCGTGCGGCGCGCACGCGGCGCGCGCTCGTGCGCGCCGCGGCGGAGGTGTTCGCGGAGGAGGGGTTCACCCCGGCCTCGCTCTCGGCGATCAGTCGGCGGGCGGGGGTGAGCAACGGCGGTCTGCACTTCCACTTCGACAGCAAGGACGCCCTGGCGCGGGCGGTGGAGGACGAGGCGGCCGGCGCCGTGCGCCGGATGGCCGCCGCCGCGGACGAGGAGCCCGGCGGCGCGCTCCAGTCCCTCGTGGCCGCCACGCACCACCTGGTGGACCGGCTGGCCTCGGACGTCGTGGTGCGGGCCGGGTTCGAGCTGTGGCGCGATCCCGCGCGGTCCGGCGGCACGGCGCTGCGCGGCTGGTGGGCGCGGTGGGTGGAGGACACGCTGCGCCGCGCGGACGCCGAGGGCGGGCTCGCCGCGGGCGTGGCGACCGGCCCCACCGCGCGCACCATCGTGGCCGCGACCGTGGGTTTCGAGCTCCTCGGCGCCCAGGACGGGCGCTGGCCGTCCGGCGAGGACGTCACCCAGTTCTGGGAGTTGCTGCTGCCGCGCCTGGCGGCGCCGGACGCCCCGGTGTCCGCCCGTCCCCCCGGGGCGCCGTCCGGCGAACCGCCCGGCGCCGGGTGCGCGGCGTGCGCCCGCCCCGTCGCTTCGGCCCCCGGGTGCTGAGGTGGGCGCCGGCCTCGGAGGGCCGGAAGGTGGGCCGGTAAAAACGGGGCGGACGGTTTGGTATTGACAAACCGTCCGCCCTGTTTTTTACTCGGTTTCCGCCGGGTGGGGCTGGAAATCGGCCCTCGGAGCCAGAAGCGAACCGGCCCACATTCACGGACAGGGGAGATGGCGTGAATATCGAAGTTCTGGGTGCGTTGAACGTCAGACTCAACGACGCGTCGGTGACCCCGACGGCACCGAAGCCGCGCCAGGTGCTGGCCATGCTCGCGCTGCACGCCGACCGCGTCGTGCCGGTGGCCTCGCTCATCGAGGAGCTGTGGGGCGAGCGCCCACCGCGCAGCGCCCGCACCACCCTGCAGACGTACGTGCTCCAGCTCCGCGAGCTCATCTCCGGTGCCCTCCGCCGCGAGCCGCAGGGGGCACCGCCGCGCACCGCCAAGGAGGTCCTGGCCACCGCGCCCGGCGGCTACGTCCTCAACACCGCGGGCGGCGCCAGTGACGTCCGCGACTTCGAGCGGCTGGCGGGCCTGGGGTACCGGGCCATGGACGCCGGTGACTTCGCGGGCGCGGCCCGCCAACTGCGCGACGCCCTCGCCCTGTGGACGGGCGGCGCCCTCGCCGACGTCCCGGCCGGCACCCAGTTGGAGACCCGGGTCCGCGGGCTGGAGGAGACCCGGCTGTGCGCGCTGGACCAGCGCATCGAGGCCGACCTGCGGCTCGGCCGGCACCGCGAGCTGCTCGGTGAACTCACCATGCTCGTCAGCCGCTACCGCACCCACGAGACGCTGCACGGCCAGCTCATGCTCGCGCTGCACCGCTCCGGGCGCCGCAGCGAGGCCCTGGACGTCTACCAGCGGCTGCGCACCGCCCTGGTGCGCGAACTCGGCCTCGAGCCCTCCACGGCGCTGCGCCGCGTCCAGCGCTCCATCCTCATGGCGGGCCCCGAGGCCGCGCTGGACGCCCCGGCCCCGGCGGCCGGCCGGCTCCTGAGCCGGGCCGGCTGACGCCGCCGGGAGCCCGCGTCGGCCGCCGCCGGCCCGTCCCCGCCCTCACCACCGCCGCCTCGCCCGGCCGGACCCACTGGAGACCACCCATGCCGCGAGAAGACCGCCAGGACCGGGCGGCGGCACCGACCGCGCCGGGGACGGACCTGCTCCCCGAGGTCGTCGACACGCTGGCCGAGGTCCTGCGCCTGCCGTCCGACCGGATCGACCCGGAGCGGATGTTCCCCTCGCTCGGGCTCGACTCGGTGCTGGCCGTCGAGTTCCTGGCCGCCGTCAACACCCGCTGGGGCGCCGCCCTGGAGCCGTACGCGCTCTTCGACCACCCGACGCCGCTGGCGCTGTCCTGGCACCTGGCCCGCGAGCGCTCCTGGTCCGCCGCCCCCGCGTGGACGGCGGCCTCCGGGCCCCACCCGGGGGCCCAGGCGGCGTCCCGGGCACCGGGGGAGGTGGCGTCCGGCCCGGTGCTGGAGACCCTGCGCGAAGAGCTCGCCCGCATCCTGGGGTGCGACCCGTGGGACATCGACCCCACCGCACCCTTCCGCCTGCTGGGCGTGGACTCCATCGTCGGCTCGGAGTTCGTCGCGGCCATCAACGGGGTGTTCGACATGCGCGAGCGCGCGGTCACCCTCTACGACCACCCCAACCTGGCGTCCATGGCCGCCTACCTCACCCGGCACGCCGGCCGGACGCCCACCGCCGCCGCGTCCCCCGGGGCCCGGCCCGCGCGCCCCCGCGCCGTCCGCCCGTGGACGGCGGAGCCGCTGAGCCTGAACGCGCTCCTGGACGCCGTGCGCGACGACCGGCTGTCCGTCGACGCCGCGCTCGGTGTGAACGGAGCCGCGCGCACATGGACGAACGGGAGATCCTCACCCGGTTCAAGGCGGGCGCCCTCGACCGCGCGGACGCCGCCCGGCTCCTGACCGGCCGCGCCGACCGGGGTGCCCGTGCCGAACGCGCCGGACGTGCCGAACGCGCCGAACGTGCCGACGGGAGCGTCCGGCCCGGCCCGTACGGCGAGCACGCCCCGCCCGCCGGCACCCCGCACCCCGCCCGAGCCGACGCGTCCGGCGCTCCCTCCGGCACGCTCGACCGGCCTCCGCCGCCGGGCCCGGCGCCGGACGCGGCACCGGGCCCGGCACCGGACGCGGCGCCCGCCCGGGCCGTCGGGCCCGGGCGGGGGGCCGAACCCGTGCCCGAGCGCGCCGTGGACGACCGCTTCGCCGTCGTCGGGATCGCCGGGCGCTACCCGGGCGCCCCGGACCTGGACGCCTTCTGGCGCGTCGTCCGCGACGCCCGCGACACCTCAGCCCCCGCGCCGCCCCGGCGCCCCGGCCCCTCCCCCCTGGCCGCCGGGCAGCGCGGGCACTTCCTGGAGCACGCCGCCGACTTCGACGCCGAGTTCTTCGGCCTGGCGCCCCGCGACGCCGCCCGGCTCGACCCCCAGCAGCGGCTGTTCCTGGAGACGGCCCACGCGGCGCTGGAGGACGCGGGGCTGACCGGGGCCCGCCTGGACACTCTCGCCGGGCCCGGCGGCACCCTCCGCAGCGTCGGCGTCTACGTCGGCGTCGCCTCCGCGGACTACGCGCTGCTGGGAGCCCGGTCCTGGGCCGCCGGCTCCCCGGAGGGACCCGCCGAGGGCCCGGCCCGCCTGCCGTCCCGGCTCGCGGCGCTGCTCGGCCTGACCGGCCCCGGGCAGGTCGTCGACACCGCGGACTCCTCGGGCCTGACGGCCGTGCACCTCGCCGTGGAGGCGCTGCGCCGCGGCACCTGCGCCGCGGCCGTGGCGGGCGGCGTCGAACTGCTGCTGCACCCCGCCCGCGGGCGGGACGGCGCCGGGGAGGGCGTGGGCGCCGTGGTGCTCAAGCCGCTGCGCTCCGCGCTCGCCGACGGCGACCAGGTGCACGCCGTCATCCGCGCCACCGCCACCGGCACCCTCGGCCCGGCGCCGTCGACCGCGCCCGGTGGCGGCCCGCTGCTGCGCGAGACCCGGCAGGCGGCACTCCGCCGCGTCGGTGACGCCGGTGCCGCCACCGGGCTGGCCGCGCTGACGGCCGCCGTCCTGCAACTGCGGCACGGCGTGCTCGCCCCCGCCCGCGCCGGGGCCGGTGCCACGCCGTGGCCCCGGGCCCACGACGCCACGGGACGCACGCTGCCGCGCGCCGCGTGCGTGGAGACCCCCGGCCCGGACGGTTGCCCCACGCTCGGCGCCCGCCTGGTGCTGGAGGAACACCTGCCCACCGCCGCGCCCGCGCCCGCCGCGCCCGATCCGGCCGACGCGCGCGAGGAACTCGTGCTGCTGTGCGCGCCCACCCCCGCGCACCTGCGGGCCACCGCCGCCCGTCTGGCCGCCTGGCTGGACCCCGCGGCGCCGCCCGGCGCCACGGCCGCCGACCGCCCCGCACTGGCCTCCGTCGCCCGCACGCTGCGCGCCGGGCGCGCGAGCGGACCCTGCCGCCTCGCGGTCCTCGCCCACGACACCCCCGCCCTCGCCGCCGCGCTCCACCGGTTCGCCGCCGACTCCGGTGGCCCGGGTGACTCCGCCGACCGCGCGGGTGGCCCCGGAGCCGCCGAGGTGCGCTGCGTCGACCTGCGCGCCCGCGGCGCCGACCCGCTGCGGCTGGCCGCCGCGCCGGAGACCCGCGACTACCTCGCCGCGCTCTGGCGCAGCGGGCGCCTGGAACAGCTCACCGGGCTGTGGCTGTCCGGCGTCGACGTGCCCTGGCCAGCGCTGGAGGCCCGCTCCGGCGCCGGGAGCGGTCTCGTGCCGCTGCCCCCGTCCGCCCTGCTGCGCCGCCCGCTGTGGCGGGACTCCGCGCCCGCCCCCGGCGGCGCGCCGGAGCGGGGGTCACCGGGATGACGACCCCGACGGGCCACCCGGCCGACGGCGCGCCTCCGCCGGAGCCGGTGAAGCTGTGGTTCTGTCCCAACGACGACCTCCCGCCCGACCTCGCCGCCCTGCTGGCCCGGCACTGGCTGGACGAGCACGAACGGCGCACGGCCGAGCGCTTCCTCTTCGAACGGGACCGCCGCCAGTACCTCGTCGCGCACGCCCTGGTGCGCCGGGTCCTCGCGCTGGAGAGCGGCGTGCCCGAGGCGGAGGCGGTGATCTGGCGGTCCGCCCGGGGCCGCCCGTTCCTGCGCAAGCCCGTCGACGGACTGCCCCGCGGCAGCCGGGAGCTGGACTTCAACCTCTCCCACGCGCACGGCTACAACGTCCTCGGCCTGGTGCGCCGGCACCGCATCGGCGTGGACGTCGAACGGCTCGACCGGGGCCGCCAGGGCTTCGACGCCATCGTGCGGACGTTCGCGGACGCCGAGCGGCACTGGATCGCCCAGGCCCCGCCCGGCCGCCCCCGCGACCGCCGGGTGCTGCGGCTGTGGACGCTCAAGGAGGCGTACTCCAAGGCGCGCGGCCTCGGCCTCGTCCTGCCCTTCGACTCCTTCGCCTTCGAACTCGCCGAGCCCAGCGGCGTCCTGGGCTTCCGGCCCCCACCGGGCGACGTCGCGCACCGGTGGCGCTTCCTGGAGCTGGAGCCGGTGCCCGAGGTGCTCGTCGCCGCCGCCGTGCGCGCCGACACCGCGGGGCCCCCGGTCTTCCAGTTCCACCACGGCTTTCCCTGGAGCCGGGGCGCCCCCCGCCTGTGCCCCCTCCCCGAACCCGCCCGCCCCCTGGCATGAGTCCCCACCCCCCACCGCACGCCCCGCCACCTTTCGCGCCCGTCCCCGCACCCCCGTGCGCCGGCGCCGCCCGCGTGCCCGCGCCGGGCTGCGGGCCCGAAGCGCCGACCCGTCCGTGCCGTCCGCACGCCCCTGCGTCCGCACGCCCGTGGGTCCGTGCCGCCCGGGTCCCCGCCCCGGGCGGTCCGGGGCAGCGTCGGCCGGGGCGTCGGCCGGGTGCCGGCGAGCGTGCCGCCCGCGGTTTCGAGCGGTTCTCCGGTGAGTCGGAAGCGGGGGCTTCGAAGGCCGCTTGAACACAAGTAGAGAGGCCCGCGGGCGCCGCCCGAACGCGGCTACGGTGCTGCGCACGGTGGCGTTCGGCCACCGGTGGAGTCCGAACGGATATGGGGGACTTAGCCGTGGAGATTCGTGTTCTCGGACCGTTGAGCGCCGAGGTCAACGGCGTGTCGATCGTCCCGACGGCGGGCAAGCCGAGGCAGATCCTCGCGCTGCTCGCGTTCTACCCGGGTCGCGTGGTGCCGGTGTCCACGCTCATGGAGGAGATCTGGGGCACCAACCTGCCGCAGAGCGCCATGACGACGATGCAGACCTACATCCTGCAACTCCGTCGCCGCCTGGGCACCGCCATGGGCCCTGGCGCGCCCGGCTCGGTCAAGGAGGTCCTCGCCACCCGGCACGGCGGCTACGTGCTCCAGGCCCCGCCCGAGAGCGTCGACGTGCACCGCTTCGAGCGGCTGACGGCGGCCGGCCAGCGGGCGTTCGCCGAGGGCCGGGACGGCCGCGCCGCCGACCTGTTCGAAGAGGCCCTGACGCTGTGGGACGGCACCGCGCTGGTGGACGTGGGCGCGGGCCCCATCCTCCAGATCGAGGTGATGCGGCTGGAGGAGAGCCGCCTGTGCACCGTCGAGCGCCGCATCGACGCCTACCTGCGCCTGGGCCGCCACAACGAGCTCATCGCGGAACTCACCGACCTCATCGCCCGCCACCCCCAGCACGAGGGACTGCACTCGCAGGCCATGGTGGCCCTCTACCGCTCCGGCCGCCAGGCGACCGCCCTGGAGGTCTACCGCCGCCTGCGCGCCCGCCTGATCGACGAGCTGGGCGTCGAGCCCTCGCCGCAGCTCCAGCGACTGCACCAGGCCATGCTGAGCGCCGACCCGGCCCTGGACACCACCGCCGGCCGCGCCAGCTCGACGTTCGACCTCTACGCCGCGTGACGGCGGCCCCGCCCGCCCCCGCAGCGCACCGGGCCGCCCGGGCCGGCGCCCCCGCCCTCGCGGGCCAGGACGGCCGGGACGGCCGCACCGGCCCCGCGAGCCGCACCGGCCCCGCGTGCCGCACCGGCCCCGCGTGCCGCACCGGCCCCGCGTGCCACACCAGTCCCGCGCTCCACGCCTGCCACGACGCCCACGCCGGCCGCGCGGCCCTCGGCCCGTAGGCCGGTGGGCCGGTGTGCCGGTGGGCCGGGCGGCGGCACCGGCCCCGCGGGACGCGCGGACCGGGCCGCCACCACGCCGGGCCGCGCCGAAGGGCTTCGGCCCGGGCCCGCCAGGGTGCACGCTGGGACACATGCGACTGGCAGCGGAACTCCGGCAGAACGTGCGCGGCGAGGTCGAGTTCGACGCCGCGAGCAGGGCGCTCATGACGATGGACGCCTCCAACTACCGGCGCGTGCCCGTGGGCGTCGTCGCGCCGCGGGACGCCGAGGACGTCGCCGCCGCCCTCGCGGTGTGCCGGTCCCACGGGGTTCCGGTCGTCGCCCGCGGCGCCGGGACCAGCATCGCGGGCCAGGCCACCGGCACCGGTGTCGTGCTGGACTTCACCCGCCACCTGAACGCGGTGCTGGAGCTGGACCCGGGCTCGCGCACCGCCGTCGTCCAGCCCGGCGTCATCCTCGACACCCTGCGCGCGCGGGCGGCACGCCACGGGCTCACCTTCGGCCCCGACCCCTCCACGCACAGCCGCTGCACCCTCGGCGGGATGATCGGCAACAACTCCTGCGGCGCCCACTCCGTCGCCTGGGGCACGACGGCCGACAACGTGCACGCGCTGCGGGTGCTGACCCACGCGGGGGAGCGCGCCCACCTCGCCCCCGGGGGCGACGGCGTCCCCGAGCCCCTGCGGCAGACCGTGCGCGCGCTCGTGCACGGCGAACTGGCCCGGCTGCGCACCGGCTTCCCCGACCTGCCCCGGCGCATCTCCGGCTACGCGCTCGACGCGCTGCTGCCCGAGCGCGGCGAGGACTGGGCGCGCGCCTTCACCGGCAGCGAGGGCACCCTGGGCGTGCTCACCGAGGCCACCGTCCGGCTGGTCGAAGCGCCCGGCGCGCGGGTGCTGGCGGTGCTCGGCTACCCGGACGAGTCGGCCGCCGCCGAGGCCGCGGCGGACCTGCTGCCGCACGGTCCGCTGACCGTCGAGGGCATGGCCAACGACCTCGTCGGCCCCGCCTCCCGCGCCCTGCTCCCGCGCGGCGGCGCCTGGCTGTTCACCGAGGTCGGCGGCGCCGACCCGCGGGAGGCCCGGGCGCACGCGGAACGGCTGTGCGCGGCGGCCGCCGCGGGCACCACCGACCACGCCCTGGTCGTCGACCCGGCCGAGCAGCGCGCGCTGTGGCGCATCCGCGAGGACGCCTCCGGCACCGCGACCCGCCTGCCCGACGACAGCGAGGCCTGGCCCGGCTGGGAGGACTGCGCCGTGCCCCCCGCCCGCCTCGGCGCCTACCTGAAGGACTTCCGCGCCCTGCTGCGCTCCCACGGCCTGCGTGGCCTGCCCTACGGCCACTTCGGCGACGGCTGCATCCACGTGCGCATCGACTTCGACCTGCTCAGCCGGCCCGGCGTCGAACGCTTCCGCGCCTTCTCCACCGACCTCGCCGAGCTCGTCGTCCAGCACGGCGGCTCCCTCTCCGGCGAACACGGGGACGGGCAGGCCCGCGCCGAGCTGCTGCCGAAGATGTACGGGCCGGAGATGGTCGCGCTGTTCGAGCGGTTCAAGGACGCCTGGGACCCGGCGGCCGCGCGCGGCGAGGGCGGCCTCAACCCCGGCGTGCTGGCCCGCCCGCACCGGCTGGACGAGAACCTGCGCTTCGCCGTCCTGCCCCGCGAGCGCCCCCGGACCGCGTTCGCCTACCCCCACGACGGCGGCGACTTCTCCGCCGCCGTCCGCCGCTGCGTCGGCGTCGCCAAGTGCCGCGACACCGCCGCCGGACCCGGCGTCATGTGCCCCTCCTTCCGGGCCACCGGCGCGGAGCGGCACTCCACGCGCGGCCGGGCCCGGCTGCTGCACGAGATGCTGGCCGGCGAGGTGGTCACCGACGGCTGGCGCTCGCCGGAGGTGCACGAGGCGCTGGACCTGTGCCTGTCCTGCAAGGGCTGCCGCTCGGACTGCCCCGTCGGCGTCGACATGGCCACCTACAAGGCCGAGTTCCTGCACCACCACTACGCGGGACGCCGCCGCCCCCTGGCCCACTACGCGCTGGGGCGGCTCCCGCGGTGGCTGCGCCTGGCCGCCGCCACCCGCGCGGTGCCCGCGCTCAACGCGGCCGCGTCCGCCCGGCCGCTGGCGGCCCTGGCCAAGCGGCTGGCCGGGCTCGCGCCGGAGCGGGACGTCCCGCCGCTGGCCCCGGTGCCGTTCACCCGCTGGTGGCGCACCCAGGACCGCGCCGCCCAGCCCGCGGGCCCCACCACCGTCCTGTGGCCCGACACCTTCACCAACCACCTCTCGCCCGAGGCCGGTAGGGCCGCCGTCGCCGTGCTGCACGACGCCGGGCTGCGCCTGGCCGTGCCGCCGCGACCGGTGTGCTGCGGCCTGACCTACGTCTCCACCGGCCAGCTCGACCAGGCCCGCGCCGTGCAGCGCCGCACCCTGGACGCCATGGCCCCCGCGGTCGACGCGGACCTGCCCGTCACCGTGCTCGAACCCTCGTGCGCCGCCGCCCTGCGCACCGACCTGCCGGAGCTGCTCCCTGATGACCCGCGCGCGGCGCGGCTGGCCGCCCGCGTGCGCACCTTCGCCGAGACCCTGCAGGAGCTGGCCCCGCGCTGGCGACCCCCGCGCGTCGACCGCCCGGTGGCCGGGCAGACCCACTGCCACCAGCACGCCGTGCTCGGCGACGCGGCCGACCGCCGGCTGCGCGAGCTGGCCGGGCTCACCGGCGAGCTCTCCGGCGGCTGCTGCGGCCTCGCCGGCAACTTCGGCTTCGAGCGGGGCCACTACGACGTCTCGGCCGCCTGCGCGGAGGACCAGCTCCTGCCCGCCGTCCGCACCGCGCCGGAGAACGCCGAACTGCTGGCCGACGGCTACTCCTGCCGCACCCAGCTCACCCAGCTCGGCGGCGTGCGCGGCCGCCATCTCGCCGAGGTCCTCGCCGAACACCTCCCGCCCCGCGCCCCCTGATCCCGGTCGCCGTCCGGCCCGCCTGCGTGGCCCGTCCGTCCCGGTCACCGGCCGTGCCCGCGGCCTTCACCCGTCGGCCGCCCGGGCCGGGGCGGCGGCCCGACCGCCGCGGTGGGAGGCGGCGTACCGGCCGGGCGGCACGCCGACGTGGCGGGTGAAGTGGCGGCCCAGGTGCGCCTGGTCGTAGAAGCCCACGGCCGGGGCGACGTCGGCCGGGCGCATCCCGTCCAGCAGCAGGCTCCGCGCCCGCTCGACCCGCCGGCCGGTGAGGTAGGCGTGCGGCGGCAGACCGTAGGCGCGCCGGAAGCACCGGACCAGGTGGGTGGGGTCGGCGTGCAGCAGGGCCGACGCCTCGGCCAGCGTCAGCCCGCTGCCCAGCCGCGCCTCCAGCAGTTCGCGCAGCGCCGACGCCAGCCGCCCGGCCTCGCGTTCGGTCGTGCGGCCCCGGGGCTCGTCCGGGCGGCCGGTCAGGTGGCCGAGCAGCCGCTCCCGGATGAACGCCAGCCGCCCCTCGCCCTCGAACGCGTCGTCGCGGTGGTGCAGCGCGGCGTGGAGCTGGTGCACCCGCCGCCGCAGCAGGGCGTCCCCGTGCACCGGCAGGTCGACCGCCGAACCGGCCAGCCGCGCGGGCAGCACGCCGGTGTCCAGGTACACCACCCGCTTGCGGAACCCGGACGCCCCGACCGTCCGCCCGTCGTGCGGCACGCCGGGGGGCAGCAGGATCACCTTGCCCCGCCCCCTCACGCCGTGCCGGTGGCGGTCCAGCGCGAAGTCCACGGCGCCGTCGTCCAGGATCATCAGGTCCCACGTGGCGTGCGTGTGCACCGGATAGGCGTGGTCGGCGAACTCCGCGTGGAACACCTCGCTGATGCCCGCGACGGCCGGCCGCCAGGCCCGCACCCGTGCCTCCCCCATGCCAGGAACGTACAAGACGCCGGCCCCGGGCGGCGGCGACGCTGGTGCCGTCCGGTGGCCCCGACCGTGCGCCACCGCCACACCCACCGCCACCCGCCCGTGCGTACGCACACGCCCGTCAGGAGCGCCCATGTCTGCCCAGCCGGTCAACCTCACCGACGCCCTGTCCCGGTTCAGCGAGCCCTGGTCGCCGCGGAAGATCGCCGAGGTCAACGACTACGAGGTCAAGGTGGTCAAGGCGCACGGCGAGTTCGTCTGGCACAGCCACCCCGACACCGACGAGCTGTTCCTCGTCGTCTCCGGGCGCCTCACGATCCGGTTGCGCACGGGCGACGTCACGCTCGGCCCCGGCGACCTCCACATCGTCCCCCGGGGCGTCGAGCACTGCCCGCTGGCCGAGGAGGAGACCTCGCTGCTGCTCCTGGAGCCCGCCGGGACCGTCAACACCGGGGACGCGGGCGGGGCGCTCACGCGGGCCGCCGTACCGCTCGACTGACCGGCGGCCCGGCCACCCGCGCGGTATACAGTGCGACGATCACGCAGTATCACGCCAGAGACCAGTGGGGGCGCACATGGCGCTGTTCGGCAACGCTCACTCCATCGACCCGGCGACGGCCGCGCAGGACTACGCGCGCCTGCTCGGCCAGGGGGAGCAGGTGCACGCCGCCTACCTGCTCATCCGCGACACCATGCTCTTCACCGACCGCCGCCTGATCCTGGTCGACAAGCAGGGCCTCACCGGCAAGAAGGTGGAGTACCACTCCATCCCCTACCGCAGCATCACCCACTTCGCGGTGGAGACCGCCGGCACGTTCGACCTCGACGCCGAGCTGAAGCTGTGGATCTCCAGCAACCCGACGCCGGTCCAGAAGACGTTCACCAAGGGCGTCGACATCTACGAGGTGCAGGCCATCCTCACCCAGTTCGTGGCCCGCTGAGCCGACAGCCGGCGCACCGCTCCGGTCGGCCCCACACGGCCGGAGCGCGTGGAGCCCGGCGCCGTGTCCCCGGCTCCCGCCCGGGCCGCCCCCACCCGCGCGGGAGCGGCGTGGCTAGGGTCGTGTCCATGAAGCGGTTCGGGGTGGCGGTGGTCCTGCTGACGGCGTTGACGGCGCTGACGGCGTGCGGAGGCGACGGCGGAGACGGGCGGGCGCGGGAGTCGCCGGAGGCCGGCCCGGCGGGCGGGGCCCCGGCCGCGGCCCCGCTCGCGGTGTCCGGACAGCGGCTGGAGCAGGCCGCCTTCGCTGAGGGGGAGCGCGTCGGAGACGGGGAGGTCGGCACGTTCCCGCTGGACGGCCCCTCCTATGACGAGCTGGAGTTCCGCGCCCGTCCCGAGGTTTGCCAACCCCTGGTGAGCCTGGCGCCCGGCGCGACCGGCACCGACCCCGGAGCGACCGTGGACCGGCGCGTCACGTTCGGCGACGACTTCGCCTCGCCCAGCGTGGACGTCCAGTTGCGCTCCTACCCGGACGGGGACGCCGAGCGGGTGATGCGGGCGCTGGGGGAGGCCGGAGCGGCGTGCGCGGACGGCTTCACCGAGGACCGGGCGCTGGCCGAGGCCGCGGTGCGCTCGGTGGCGGCGGCCGAGGTCCCCGCGGGCGCGGGGGACGAGGCGGTGGCGTTCCGCCTGGAGGTGCGGGACGTCAAGGACGAGGAGATCGTCTTCATGGAGTACCTGACGGTGGTGCGCGCCGGGACCGTCACCGCCGCCTTCCGTGCGGAGCGGCTCCCGCCGGGCGACCCGGGGCCGGTTCCGGAAACGATCGTCACCGAGCAGCTCGACCGGCTCGCGACGGCGTAGGGCGGTGCGGGAGCGCCGCGGAGAGCGTTCGGTGGGCGCGGTGCGTGGTGGGCGGCAGGCGGTAGGCGCCGTGGCCTCCGCCCCGCGTCGCGGCCGGCCCCCGGCGTCCCGGGA
This sequence comes from Streptomyces marinisediminis, assembly GCF_026262575.1. GTDB lineage: Bacteria > Actinomycetota > Actinomycetes > Streptomycetales > Streptomycetaceae > Streptomyces > Streptomyces marinisediminis. The sequence goes on along the minus strand of NZ_JAPKFL010000036.1, from coordinate 23,548 downwards.
GCCGACCGCGTGCGGCCTTGCCGCTGGCGGCAAGGGGGCGTGACCGGGCTGCTGTCCCCTGCTGTCCGATCACTGCCGGAGCGCGGTCCCACGGCGCGCCGGCCGCCTGGGAGGGCGGAACGGGCGCCTCACGCTCCGGTGGCGTGTCCCCACGGGGACACCTCTATCAACGAAGGGTCCCCCGCGAGGTCACGCACCGTACGGGTGACGCCGGTCAGCCGTCAGACGCGGCCGCGGCACAGCTCCAGCAGCGTCATCGCCAGCGTCGTGCCGTGGCCGCCGAGCTCGGCGCGGAAGCGGCCGAGGATCTCCATCTCCCGGGAGAGGTGCACGCGGCGGCCCCCGGCGGCGATCCGCGCCTCCTGGACCCGCGCGGAGACGGCCATGCGCTCGTGGACCAGTGCGATGAGGCGGGCGTCGAGCGCGTCGATCTCGGCCCGGGCGGCGGAGATCACGGCCTCGGCGGAGGGTGCCGAGGGTGCCGAGGGGTTCGAGGGTGCCGAGGGGGCGGTGGTGCTGGTCACGGCGGTCACGGGGGCTCCTCGTGGTCGGGGGCCCGGTCCGGCGGCGGCCGCGGGAGAAACGCCAGGCGCCCCGGGCCTGTGTGCGGCCCGGGGCGCCTGGTGAAGTCGGTGTCGGTGCTTTACGCGCGACGACGGTCGACCTGACGGCAGCCGGACGGGCCGGTGCCATAGGTAAACCAGAACATCGCGTGCGTGTGCATGCGGCCAGTATGCCACCTCGTGCCGACCGCCGGGGCGCCGAGCCCCTTCCGGGGACGCCCCCGCCACCGGGGCGCCGGAGCCCGGAGTCCCGGGGCGGCCGACCGCCGGGACGCCGGGCCGTGCACAGGCCGCCGGGGTGGTGGGGCGGGCGCCGGTAGAATGGGGGGCACCTCTCCCGCTCCACCGCCGAAAGGCCGTCTCGTGGCTTCAGCGCCCACCGCGCCCACCGCGCCCACCCCGCCGGACGTCGTCCTCGTCGTCGACTTCGGCGCGCAGTACGCCCAGCTCATCGCCCGTCGGGTCCGTGAGGCCCGGGTCTACAGCGAGGTCGTGCCGTCCACCATGCCGGTGGCCCAGATGCTCGCCAGGGAGCCGAAGGCGATCATCCTCTCCGGCGGCCCCTCGTCGGTGTACGCGGACGACGCCCCGGAGCTGGACGCCGCGCTGTTCGAGGCCGGTGTGCCCGTCTTCGGCATGTGCTACGGCTTCCAGCTCATGGCCCAGGCGCTCGGCGGCACGGTGGACAACACCGGGGCCCGCGAGTACGGCCGCACCGCGCTGAGCGTGAGCAAGCCCGGGTCCACGCTGTTCGAGGGCACCCCGGACGAGCAGAGCGTGTGGATGTCGCACGGTGACGCGTGCTCGGCGGCGCCGGAGGGGTTCGCCGTCACCGCGTCCACGGACATGGTGCCGGTGGCCGCGTTCGAGAACGACGCCCGCAAGCTGTACGGCGTCCAGTACCACCCCGAGGTGATGCACTCCACGCACGGGCAGCAGGTGCTGGAGCACTTCCTCTACCGCGGCGCGGGCCTGGCCCCCACGTGGACGGCGGGCAGCATCGTCGAGGAGCAGGTCGCCGCGATCCGCGCCCAGGTGGGCGGCAAGCGCGCCATCTGCGGCCTGTCCGGCGGGGTGGACTCCGCGGTGGCCGCAGCCCTGGTGCAGCGCGCCGTCGGGGACCAGCTCACCTGCGTCTACGTCGACCACGGCCTGATGCGCCAGGGCGAGACGGAGCAGGTGGAGAAGGACTTCGTCGCGGCGACGGGCGTGCAGCTCAAGGTCGTCGACGCCGAGCAGCGCTTCCTGGACGCGCTGGCGGGCGTCCACGACCCGGAGCGGAAGCGCAAGATCATCGGTCGGGAGTTCATCCGCGTCTTCGAGCAGGCCCAGGCGGAGCTGGTGGCCGAGGCCGGTGAGGAGGGCCAGGAGGTCGCCTTCCTGGTGCAGGGCACGCTCTACCCGGACATCGTGGAGTCCGGTGGGGGCACCGGCACGGCCAACATCAAGTCGCACCACAACGTCGGCGGGCTCCCCGAGGACCTGCGGTTCGAGCTGGTGGAGCCGCTGCGCCAGCTCTTCAAGGACGAGGTGCGCATGGTCGGCCAGGAGCTGGGCCTGCCCGACGAGATCGTCCAGCGCCAGCCGTTCCCCGGCCCCGGCCTGGGCATCCGGATCGTCGGCGAGGTGACCCGCGAGCGGCTCGACCTGCTGCGCGCCGCCGACGCCATCGCCCGCGAGGAGCTGACGGCGGCCGGCCTCGACCGCGAGATCTGGCAGTGCCCGGTGGTCCTGCTGGCCGACGTCCGCTCGGTCGGCGTCCAGGGCGACGGCCGCTCGTACGGGCACCCGGTGGTGCTGCGCCCGGTCTCGTCGGAGGACGCGATGACGGCCGACTGGTCGCGCCTGCCCTACGACGTGCTCGCGCGCATCTCCACCCGCATCACCAACGAGGTGCGCGACGTCAACCGCGTCGTGCTGGACGTGACGAGCAAGCCCCCGGGCACCATCGAGTGGGAGTGAGCGCGGGCCCCGTCCCCGCGCGCACGCGGCCGGTCCCGCACCGGCCGCGTGCTGTTATCGTGCCGTGGTCGGGGCGGCCGGTCCGGGTCGCCCACGGAAATGGCGAGCTGTTGTGGTGAGGTGTGCGGTGGCGCTGGGCAAGGTCGTGCGGTTCGACGACGTACGCGGTTACGGGTTCATCGTCCCCGATGACGGGGGCGAGGACATCTTCATGCACGCGAACGATCTCCAGAACGACAAGGCGATGTACCGGCCGGGGACGATCGTGGAGTTCGAACTCGGTCACGGCGACCGGGGCCCGAAGGCCTCCATGGTCAGCGTCGTGGAGGCGGCCCCGAGCCGGGGCGGCGGGCAGGGGGGCTACCCCGGTGACGACGAGGACGTCCTGTGCGACGTGCTCTCCGCCCGCGAGTTCCGCCAGGAGATGACCGAGACGCTGCTGGAGTCGGTGCCCACCCTGACCGCCGCCCAGATCGTCCAGATCCGCCAGGCCGTCGCCCGCGTCGCCCGCGACCACCACTGGCTGGCCAACTGACGCACCCGACCCGCGCGGTGGCGCCCCGGGCGGGCCCGCCACCGCGCCGGGCCGGGCCCGTCCGCCTCATCAGGCCGTGCCGACCGCCTGCGGGTAGCGGAAGACGCCCCGGGGGTCGTAGTGCCGCTTGACCTCCACCAGCCGGGCGTAGTTGTCCCCGTAGTAGGCGGTGTGCCAGTCGTCGAGCTCGGGGTCGGGGAAGTTGACGTAGGCGTCCGTGGTGCCCAGGGCGGCCGAGAGCGTGCGGTAGACCGCCCGCGTCTGGCGCAGCAGGCCGCGCACCGTCTCCGGTGCGGCGGTGGGCTGCCAGTGCGTGCCGATGTCGATGACGAACCGGGCGGCGCGGTGCGGGTAGGCGGTCTCGCCCGCCCCGGGCACCGCGCTCATGCCGCCCATCGCGAACAGCGTGACGTAGCCGGTGTTGCCGGCACCGCCGCCCTGCCAGTTCCGGGTCCACTCCACGATCTCGGCCACCGTGCGCCCGTCCAGCCGGTCGTCGGCCACCAGCGACTTCGTGGCCATGGCCGTCTTCTCGGGCGCGGCCATCAGGTGGTCCTGCGCGTCCCAGAAGTGGCGCTGCTCGACGAACTCCCGCACCGGCCGCAGCGCCAGCACCGGCCGCAGCAGGCGGCGCAGCCGGTCCTCGTCCCCGAGGTACTGCCCGAGCACGGCGATCGCACCGCTGCCGGAGCCGGAGTGGGAGAAGCCGACCCGCAGGTCGAGGTCGCCGGCGCGGTCCCGCTCCAGGGCCTCCTGGACGGCCGCCATCAGCCGGACGCCGCGGTCCAGCGGGAAGGTGAGGTCGAAGACGGTGGCCTCCTGCTCGGCCACCGACTCCGCGCGGAAGGTGAACCCGGTGTTGATGCCGAAGTTGCCGCCCGCCCCGCCCCGGCAGGCCCAGAACAGGTCCTGGTGCGCGTGGTCGCCCGCGCGCACCAGGGTGCCGTCGGCGAGCACGACCTCGGTCTCCAGCAGCCGGTCGCAGGTCATGCCCCACTTGCGGTCGTTGAAGCCGAGCCCGCCGCCGAGCGTCAGCCCCGCCACCCCGACGCCGGGGCACCGCCCGCCGGGGAAGTACAGGTTCGCGGCGCGGGCGGCGTAGACGTCGGAGTTGGTCGCCCCGCCCCCCACGCGCAGCAGCGTCCCGTGCGCGGTGACGCCGTCCATGCGCCGCAGGTTGATGAGCAGCCCGTCGGTGGTGGAGTGGCCCGCGTAGTTGTGCCCGCCGGAACGCGGCACCAGCGGCACCCCGTGCTTGACCGCCCACCGCACGGCCGCCTGCACGTCCAGCGCGTCCGCGCAGGCGGCGATCCCGGCCGGGCGGACGTGCGCGTACCGCAGGTTGTCCGGCTTCGCCAGCTTCCCGAACTCGTCGTGGTACGGCCGGTACAGCCGCCCGCCCGCGCTCAGCGCCCGCTCCAGCTCCCGCCAGGCGGACGCCTCCGGCCCACCGGCGTCCGGACGCGGGGCGGCCACGGCCGGCTGGAGCCCGGCCAGCCCCGCGGCCACGGTGACGGCCCCCGCCCGGGCACCCAGGCGCAACAGGTCGCGTCGGTTCTGCATGGCTCTCCTCCGAGTGGTGACGTCCGCCCACCGGTCGCACACCGGCGCGCCCCTCGAAGTAAACACTGAACGTGACGAAAACCGTCCGAATGTGACACTGAGTGTCGCCCCTGCCGCCCCGCACGGCACCCCCGTCACGACCACCGCCCCCCGGAGTACCGCCCCCCGGCATCACCTCTGCGATACACACGACGCGCTCCTCCCAAGGAGGGTGCGCCCTGCCGCTCCGTGCGATGTCCGCCGCGAGGGTGTACCGCCGTCGGCTGCGCATGGCCGGGAGCCCCAGACGGTGGAAGCGGCCGACTCGCGGCAAGCCCACCCGCTCCGCCGCTACGTCGAGCTACTCGCCGCCACTTCGCGGTAGCTCCGGAGCCAGGGGCGTCAGGCCGGGGCATACGGGTTGATCGCGCCAGAGGCGTGCGAAGGACGCGGCCCATGCACCCGGAGCTACCAGCAGTGTCGACCCGTCGCTCGCCTTCGAGTCCCGCACGGCCACGGTGGAGGCCACGTTCGTGGCTACTTCAACGCCCGGCAAGTCCGGCTGTCCGCCGCCGTAGCTGGACTCGCGGAGCTCGAACCGGGTCACGGCCACATCCCTTTACGGACGTTGTCGATCACTCTGACGTAGTCACGCGGATTGCTCACGCAGGTGGGCGAGGAACTCCGTCCAGGCGGCCGGCGCCAGGCGGAGGTTCGGCCCATGAGCGACCTTGGAGTCCCGTATGCCTACCGCTCCCTGGACGTTGGTGGCCACTTCCACGCACTCTCCGCTGCCGCTGCTGTAGCTCGACTTGCGGAACTCGAACCCGGGCACGCTTACAACTCCTTACGGATGCTGTCGATCAGGGACAAGGAGTCGCTCTGGGAGAGCGCCTGCCTGGCGGTGCGATCGAAGAACTCACGGTACTTCGAGCTGTCGTACTCGTTTTCCGCCCAGACCGTTGAGCCAATCGTATCCGTGTGCACAACGTCGGCTGCCTCGTCCTCCGCGAAGGAGATGATCGTGAAAGAGCTCGCGGCGCAGGCGTGTGCACCGGCTCGGTAGGGCAGTACCTGAAGGCGTACGGTCGCCAGCTCGGCCACTGCCGACAGCCGAGAGAGTTGTGCGCGCATGACGGGCGGCCCACCGACGAGTTGGCGGAGAGCCGCTTCCCACACCACGGCGTACACGTGCAAGGGGTCGTCGTCGCGCAGGCGGCGTTGACGTTGCAACCTCGCATCGACCATGCGCTCGATCTCGTCGGGATCGTCCCAAGCGCCCTCTCCCACCGCCAGCGCACGCGCGTACTCGGCCGTCTGGAGCAGCCCGGGTACGAAAGAGAGCTGCCAGGTCCGCACCTGCTTCGCCACGTCCTCCATGGCGATGTACTCGCTCAGCGAGCCCGTTTTCGGTAGCTGCTGCCACCACCCCTTGGCCTTGCGCCGCTCGCGGTCGAGGTGCGCCAGGTTCAGCAGCGAGGCAACAGCGCTCGGGTCGCGGAGACCGTAGAAGTCGCACAGGGCGCGAAGGTCGGGGTCCCGGATGGGCACCCATCCGCGCTCCATCTTGACGATCTTGGTCGCGGTAGCGCTGAGCGCTTCGGCGGCCTGCTGCTGGGTTCGCCCAGCCGCGTCGCGAAGCCGTAGCAGCTCGTTGCCAAGCTTGCGTCCGAGGACGGTGGAGACCCGATTGCCTTGGTATGACCGTTGGTTCACGGCAGCAGTCTGTCCCCTCGGTCCGTGCGAGTCGAGGTGTGGGGAATTAATTCCCAGAGACTATTGCTCCTGGATGAAAACGTCGTCTACTCGCTGTAGTTATTCGATCGCTCATCGGGCTGGGTGGTGGACACCCCTGTGTGCCGGCTTCAGCCTGCGAAGAGAGGTGGGGAACCATGGACGCGCAGCGCTCGGCGGCACCCGTAGTACGGGAAGACCGTTTGCACTACACGCCCTACCCGGGCAGCGTGCGGCTCGCCCGGCGGCGGGCGGCACGGCTGGTTACGGAGTGGGGCCATGGCAGCATCGCGGACGACGTGGCGCTGACCGTCAGCGAGCTTGCCGGGAACGCACTCCTGCACGGTTGTCTGCCGGGGCGCTACTTCCGGGTCCACCTCATGCTGACGACGTCCGCTCTGCGCATCGAGGTCACCGACCCGCGCGGTGAACGCCAGCCGCGCCAACGCGAGGTTGCCGACGGCGAGATGTACGGCCGCGGCTTGCTGATCGTGGATCACCTGGCCGCCCGGTGGGGTGTCATCCCGCACACGGTTGGCAAAACCGTCTGGGCGGAGCTGCCGCTCGGCTGAGGTCACCGCGCATCGCCGTCGCGGAGGCGTCGCCTGGGGGCCACCTCCACGGGGGCGGTGGAGGCTGGCCCGTTTCGCCGGGGCGCGGCACCGGGACACCCGACCCGGGGGTCACACCAGGCGGCGGGCGGTGGCCCAGCGGGTGAGTTCGTGGCGGTTGGAGAGCTGGAGCTTGCGCAGGACGGCGGAGACGTGGGACTCGACCGTCTTCACCGAGATGAAGAGCTGCTTGGCGATCTCCTTGTACGCGTAGCCCCGGGCGATCAGCCGCAGCACCTCGCGCTCGCGCTGGGTGAGGCGGTCCAGGTCCTCGTCGACGGGCGGGGCGTCGGAGGAGGCGAAGGCGTCGAGGACGAACCCGGCCAGGCGCGGGGAGAACACCGCGTCGCCGTCCGCGACCCGGAAGATGGCGTTCACCAGGTCGGCGCCGGTGATCGTCTTCGTCACGTAGCCGCGCGCGCCGCCCCGGATGACGCCGATGACGTCCTCGGCCGCGTCGGAGACGGACAGCGCCAGGAAGCGCACCGGTTGCTGCGCCGCGCTCACCGCGCCGCCGCGCCGGCGCAGCACCTCCACCCCGCCGCCACCGGGCAGGTGCACGTCCAGCAGCACGACGTCCGGGCGCGTCGCGGCGATCACCGAGGCCGCCTGCTCCACGTCGCCCGCCTCGCCGACGACCTCCACGCCGGTCGTCCGGGTGTCCCCGATCTCGGCCTGGACACCCGCGCGGAACATGCGGTGGTCGTCCACGAGCACCACCCGCACCCGGCGCCCGGATCCGGTGGGTCCGCCGGTGCCTTCGGTGCCCTCGGTGCCTTCGGTCGTCGTCATTCCGCCCTCTCCATCTCCAGCTCCACCTCGGTGCCCTCGCCCGGCGCGGTGCGGATGCGGGCCGTGCCGCCGTTGCGCTCCATCCGGCCGATGATCGACTCGCGCACGCCCATCCGGTCGGCGGGCACCGCGTCCAGGTCGAAACCGGGGCCCCGGTCGCGTACCGAGAGGAAGACGCCGCGCCCTTCCACTTCCGCGAACACCTGCACCGCGCCCGCCTCGCCACCGTACTTGGCGGCGTTGACCATCGCCTCGCGGGCGGCCTGGAGCAGCGCCGCGAGCCGGTCGTCGCACGGGCAGTCGCCCACGCACACCACCTCCACCGGCGCCCCGTGGTGGTCCTCGACGTCGGCGGCCGTGGCCCTGACCGCCTCGGCCAGCGTCTGCGGGGCCTCGGCCTCCTCCTCGGACTCGGGCCTGCCGCCCCGGTAGAGCCAGGCCCGGAGCTCCCGCTCCTGCGCGCGGGCCAGCCGGGCCACCTCGCGCGCGTTGTCGGCGTTGCGCTGGATCAGGGTGAGGGTGTGCAGCACGGAGTCGTGCACGTGCGCGGCGACCTCGGCGCGCTCCTGCGCCCGGATGCGCATCAGCCGCTCCTCGGACAGATCCTGGGTGACGCGGACGAGGTAGGGCCCCGCCAGCAGACCGATGCCCACCAGCACCGCGAGCGACGCCTGGAGCACCGCGCCGAACTGCTCGGCCGACCCCTGGATGACGACGAACCCCGTCACGCCGACGCCCACCAGCACCACCCCGGCCGCGCTGCGCGCGATCGGCAGCAGCCGGCGCCGCCTGCTGACCTCCGTCCAGTGGGCCCGGCGCGCGTTGTCCGCCTGCCGCCACACCACGGCGACGCCCGCGCCCATCACCAGCAGCGGCCACAGGTAGGCGTTGCCGGAGCCGAAGGTCATGTTCGTGCCGAGCACGACGACCGCCACGACCAGCACGGCGGCGGCCAGCCAGTGCGCCCGGTCCGGACGCCTGCCGCGCAGCGGGCGCTTGAGCCCCGGCGGCCGGGGCGCCGCGGCCACGCCACCGGTGCCCAGCGGCACCACGAACCAGAACACCGCGTAGACGAGCGCGCCGAGCGCGCTGGTGAAGAACAGGACGACGAAGGCGACGCGCACCCACAGCACCGGCAGCGCCAGGTGCCCGGCCAGACCCCGGGCCACGCCGCCCAGCCAGCGGCCCTCCGCGCTGCGGTACAGGCGGCGCAGCGGCGGTGACTCGACGGCGGGGGCGGACGCGGCGGTGCTCATGGTGCGATCGTCACACGCAGCGGACGGCGCGGGCATCAGGGGTGACCCCGAGGCGCCCCCGGAGGCGCGGACTCAGGGTCGGTTCCGGGTAGGGCCCGGATGCCCGCCGGGGTGCGCAGCGGTGAGGATGGGCGTATGACGAGGGACGAGCGCGGAGACCGCGACGCCGGGCACACCGCCGGAGCGGGCGCCGGAGCCGGGCCGGGCGCCACCGGGAGCGGGCCGGGCGCGGGCACCGGCGCCGGGGTCCGGGCCGGGACCGGCGGTACCGGCGGGACCGGCGGGGACGGCGGGGGCCGCCCGGCGCCGGAGGCCGCGCGGCTGGAGCGCAGCCGCGGCAGCAAGGTGGTCGCCGGGGTGTGCGGCGGGCTGGGGCGGCACTACGACGTGGACCCGGTGGTCCTGCGCGTGCCGGTCGCCGTCCTCTCGCTCGTCGGCGGGCTCGGGCTGCTGCTGTACGGCGCCGCCTGGCTGCTCGTGCCGCAGGAGGGCGAGGAGGAGAACGAGGGCCGCCGCCTGCTCACCGGCCGGGTGGAGGGCTCCTCGCTGGCCGCCCTGCTGTGCACGCTCGCGGGCACCGGTCTGATGCTGGCGGCGCTCGGCGGCGGCCAGCCCAGCGTGCTCTTCCCGATGCTGCTGCTCGCGGCGCTCGCGGGCGGCGTCGTCTGGTCCAGGAACCGGCACGAGGAGGCCGAGGCGCGCTCCGAACCGCTGCCGCACGCCCCGCCCGAGGCGCAGGCGCCCCCGGTGCCCCACGCCCCCTCGTGGTGGCGCGACCCGCTCGCCAAGGACGCCCCGGCCGGTCAGGACACCGGCTACCTGTGGGGGCCGGACGACGCGGACGCCGGCACCCCGTCGCCCGCCCCGGACCCGTACGCCGCGCCCGTCACACTGGCCGAGCGCGAACCCGGCCCGGCGCCGGTGCCCGCGCGGCGCAGGCGGCGGCTGGGGTGGCTGGTGGTACCGGCCGCCCTGGTCGCCGGCGGGATCGGCACGGCCGCCGCCTGGGACTCCGGCGAGCTGGGCACCGCGCTCGTCACCGGCTCCGTCGCCGCGCTGTGCGTGCTGGTCGCGGGCATGCTGGTCAGCATCTTCGCCGGCCGGTTCGGCTTCGGCACCGTGCTGGCCACGCTGCTGGCGGCCGGGGTGCTCGCGGGCGCCGCGCTGCTCCCCCCCGACGTCACCACCGACTGGACGCGCACCACCTGGGCCCCGGCCACGGCGGCCGACGTACGGCCCGCCTACCGCATCGGCAACGGGGAGACCGTGCTCGACCTCTCCGGCATCGATCTCGCCGAGGGGCAGACGGTGCGCAGCGCGGTCCACGCCGGGGTGGGCGAGGTCCGGGTGATCGTGCCGGAGAACACGACCCTGCGGCTGGATCTGCGCCTCGGGGCCGGCGGCTACCGCGTCCCGGCGGCGCGGCCGGACGGACAGGGGCGCGTGGAGACCAGTGGCGGCGGTGTCCGGTACCGCGAGACGCTCACCCTCGCCCCGCGCGGTGACGCGGCGCCGACCGGCACGGTGCGGCTCGACGTCGACCTGACGCTGGGCGAGATCGTCGTCGAACACGCCATCGTCGAACCCGCCTCCTAGCGCCGCGCCAGTGCGGGTCGCCCGTCGAGGAGCGGGCGTCCGGCGCGGTGCGTCGCGAGGCGCCGTGCCGGGCGTCGCGACGGGGCGAACCTCGGTCGACGCGGCACTCGACCACCGCGCCACCGGGCGGGAGCCGGCGGGGCCCGGGCGGGCGGCCTCCGGGCCCCGCGGCCGCTCGCGCGGACCGGCGTCGCGCCGGCCGTCGCGCACGCGCGCGGCGGGTCAGCGGGGCGCCGGCGCCCTCCGCCTCCGGAGCGCGGCGGTGGCGAGTACGGCGTAGAGGGCGGCCGTGGCGGCGCCGGGGGCCAGGAGCAGGGCCGGCACGGTCCAGTCGGCGAGCGCGGCGAGCGCGGTGCCGGCCAGGGCCACCGCCACCGCCGCGAGGGCGGCACCGCGCGGCGTGCCGCGCAGCCGGGCCCCGTGCGCCCCGGCGGCCTGGAGGTTCGTCACGCAGTACACCCCGAGGACGAGTGCCGCGACGCCGCCGAGCGCGCCGCTTCCGCCCGCGTCCGCCGGTGCCGGGGGCGCGAGGAGCAGGACCGCGTACAGGGCCGCCGCGGCGGCCAGGCCCGCCAGGGCGCCGCCCAGCCGGGCGCGGCCCTCGCGCGGCGCGGGCACCGAGCCCTCCAGGCCGACCCAGGCGAACAGCAGGACGACGGCGGTCGCCGGGGCGCCCAGCGCCCCGGCGCCGTCGAGCGCGAGCGCGCCGGGGCGGAGCCACAGCACGCCGGCCAGGAGCACGACCGCGGCCAGGCGCAGCCGCCGGGCGAGGGGCGGCGGCGTCCACCCGGCGGCCACGCACACCGCCGCGCCGCCCAGGACGCCCACCGCCACCCACCGCGCGGCCCGGCCGTCGGCCACGAACTGCCCGGCCGCCGTGACCAGCGCCGCCTGCCCCGCGGCGATGCCGCCGAAGTACAGCGCGTGCACCAGCCGCGCCGCGCCGGGGCCGAGGCGTGCCCCGGCCAGGGCCGCCGCGCCGCCCGAGCGGGTGCCGCCGGCCGCCGCCACGAGCAGGCACCACAGGGCCAGCCCGGCGGCGACGGCCAGCGACAGGCCCCAGGCGCCCGGCGCGCCGACGAGCGCGGCCGGGACCAGGAGCGTGCCGGCCCCCAGGACGCCGGTCAGGGTGTCCCAGGCCGGGCGGACGGCACCGGCACCGCCTCCCGGCCGCGCGGCCTCTTCTTCCGCTTCTTCCACCCTCCTCACTCCGCGCCGTGGAAGAACGGGGCGGGCTCACCCGCCAGCCGGCCGCCGCGCGGCACCAGCGGGGCGGCGGTGTCCTCAGGCCACCGCGGCAGCCCCGTCCACGGGTCCCGGGCGAGCCCGAGGTGCTGGGCGAGCAGCGCGGACCAGCCCGGCATGATCGGCGCGGCGGTCACCACGACCAGGGCGAGGGCGTCCACGTGGGCGAGCAGGTGCCGCGCGTACTCCGCGCGCCGCTCCCCGGCGGCGTCGCCCTCGGCCTCCGCCGCGCGCCGCAGCCTGGCCAGGACGGGCAGGCGTCCGGCGGCCTGGGAGATGGCCGTGGTCAGCGCGGCGGTCGCCCGGTTCGGGGAGAAGGACTCGGCGGACAGCGCGACGGCGACCTCCCCGGCCAGCTCGCCCAGCGTCGCGGCGAGCGGTCCGGCGTCGGGCTCCGTGTCGGGGACGACGCCCTCGAAGTCCTCGTCCAGCCAGCGCAGCAGGGTGCGCGACCAGTCCTCCAGCCCGTCGACGAGCACCGTCTCGACGGTGTCGGTGAACTCCTTCATCGAGAAGTTGCTCTGCTCGCGCTCGGGACCCGTCAGGCTCAGGTGCAGCCGCAGCGCGTCGGGGGAGACCCGGCGCAGGAACTCACCGCCCCAGATGGCGTGGCCCCGGCTGGTGGAGAACTTCCCGCCCTCCAGCCGGTAGAACTCGTTGGTGACGATCTGGCTGGGCAGCGTCATCCCGCCGTGCGCGAGCAGCAGCGCGGGCCACAGCGCGGCGTGCGAGAAGGAGCAGTCGAAGCCGATGAAGTTGACGATGCGCGTGGCCGGGTCGCGCCACAGCTCCTCGCCCCGCCCGGGGCGCCCCTCGGCGTCGTACAGGCACCCGGTGGCGGCGAGGTAGCCGAAGATGCCGCTGAACCAGGTGTCGAGGATGTGCCCGTCCCAGTCGGCCAGCGGCACCGGTATGCCGTAGTCGGCCAGCCGGCTGATCGGGGTCTCGGGCAGCTCGTCGGCGAGGAGGGTGTTGAGGTAGGCGCGCAGCCGGGGCCGCCACTCCGTCTCCTGCTGGGCGCGGGCGTAGTAGTCCAGGAGCTGCTGGCGGTAGTCCTCCAGCGGGAAGACGATCCGGCGCAGCGTGCGGATCTCCGGTTCCTGCCAACAGGCGGTGCACCGGGGGGCGGCCAGGCCCGCCGGGTCCTGCGGCAGCCCGCACGCCTCGCAGTAGACGCCGTCGGAGGGCTCGCGGCAGAACTGGCACTCCCCGCGCACCTCGGCCTCGTACAGATGCCGGTCGCAGCCGGCGCAGTGGAAGACCGGCAGCTCGCGCACCCGGAGCCGGCCGCGCTCCCACAGCCCGGTGAAGAAGCGCTGGACGGTCTCGGTGTGCCGGGGGGTGGTCAGCGGGCGGGTGAACCAGTCGTGGTGCATCCCGCCCAGGTAGAGGGTCTCCTCCATGCGGTTGCCGAAGCGCAGCGCCGTCTCGTGGGCGGTCGCCCCGACCTCGGCGGCGCGGCGCGGGACGTAGCACGAGTGCTCGTCGGAGTAGCCGACGTGGCGCACGTCGTGCCCGCGCTGCCGCAGGTGGCGGGTGAGGATGTCGGCGCCGAGGAACGGCCCCGACAGGTGGCCGAGGTGCAGGTCCCCGTTGGGGTTGGGTGGCGCGCTGGTGACGATGTAGGTGCTCATGCCGAACGGCTTCCTTCCGCGATCTCTGCGGCCTGGGGGAGAGGGGGGACGTCCCGGTCCTGCCGGGTGTGCTGGGTGTCGGCCGCTTCCCGCTCCGCGCCGGCGGCGTCCGCGACGCACAGCGCCGGGGCGTCGCGGCCCTCCGGCGGCGGCTCCCCGGTCGGGCGCGCGGGGGAGGGGGCGGCCGTCACCCGGGCCCCGGCGGGCAGGTCGTCCAGGACGACGGCGTGCGCGCCGATGCGGGAGTCGGCGCCGACGGTCACCGGGCCCAGGACGCTGGCGCCCGTGCCGATGATCACGCGGTCGCGCACCACGGGGTGGCGCCGCGACCCGGCCGGGCGCCGCTGGTCCTTCCACCACCCCGCCGACCCGAGCGTCACCTGGTGGTAGAGCATGACGTCGTCGCCGATGCGCACCGTCTCGCCGATCACGACGGCGGTGCCGTGGTCGACGAAGAAGCGCCGCCCGATGACCGCGCCGGGGTGGATCTCGATGCCGGTCACCACGCGCGCCGCGAGCGAGAGGGCCCGGGCGCTGACCCGGTGTCCGCGCCGCCACAGCCGGTGGGCGACGCGGTAGGTCCACAGGGCGTGGATGTGCGGGTAGAGCAGGACCTCCCGGGCGCTGGTGGCCGCCGGGTCCTTGCTGAGCACGGTGGCCACGTCCTCCCGGAGCAGGCCCACCACCGTGCGGACCCGGCCGCGTGCGGTCTCGCTACATGTGGTCATACGACGCCTCCGGCACGATCGGCCGGCCGGCCAGGAACCGCCCGGGACGGTAGGGCTCCAGCAGCTCCTGGGCGGCCTTCCCCGCGACGGCCCCGCCCTCGGCGATCTCGACGGCCGCCAGCTCCGCGACGGCCGGGGCGATCTTGAAGCCGCCGCCGCTGAACCCGGTCGCCAGGTACAGCCCGTCCGGGCCCGCCGGTCCGATCACCGGCCGCTTGTCGGGGGTGTAGCCGTCCAGCCCGGCCCGGGTGCCGACCACGGGCGCGGTGCCGGCCCCCGGCACCCGGCGCCCCAGCGTCCGGGCGGCCCGGGCGACCTCCTCCGCCGTCAGGGGGGTGACGTCCTGCCCGAGCCGGACGTCCGGGTCACTGGGCACGCCGAACAGCAGCCGGTTGGTGCCCTCGGGCCGGAAGTAGGTGCCCGTGGTGTCGTCGATGCAGGTGGGCACGGAACGCTGCGCGCCGCGCCGCCCGGCGCCGCGCAGTTCGAGCTGCGCCAGGCCGATGCGCCGCGCCGTCACGGGGACGGTCACGCCCAGGTGCGCGGCCGGCCCCGTGCCCCACGCGCCCCCGGCCAGCACCACCAGCGGGCTGTCGATCCGGCCCACGGAGGTCTCCAGGCCGGTGACCGTGCCGCCGCGCTCCACGACCCGCTCGGCCGTCGTCCCCTCGAAGAGGAGGACGCCGCGGCGGCGCGCGGCGGCGAGCAGGGCGTGGGCGGCGGCGGCCGGGTCGGCGTAGCCGCCGTGCGGCTCGTAGGCCGCTGCGGCCACGCCGTCCGGGCTCAGCCCCGGGTAGAGCCGGACGGCCTCGGCCGCGTCCAGCACCTCCACGCTGCGGTACCCGGCCGCACGGGTGATCGCCGCGCTGTTGGTGCGCAGCGTCTCCGCGTGCCGCTCGCCGACCAGCAGCAGGAACCCGGTGCGGCGGTAGCCGCAGGCCCCGCCGACCAGCTCGTCCCACTGCTCGAAGACGGGCAGGCTCCGGGCGGTCAGTTCGGTGTCGTGGCGGCTGGTGTGGTGCAGCCGGAGCAGGCCGCCGGAGCGGGACGTCGCGCCCTGGGCGCCGATGCGGCCCTGGTCGCACAGCACGATCCGGCCGAGGCCCGCCAGGGCGAGCTGGTGCGCGATGGCCGCACCGACCACCCCGCCGCCCACGACCACCGCGTCCGCGGAGGTCACCGGGCGCGCTCCTGACCGGGGTCGGCGACACCCAGCTCGGCCGCCCACTTGGCGCGCTCGGCGGCCACGGCGTCCGCGCCGCCCCACCAGATGGTGACGAACCGCAGCCGGGTGGTGCCGTCGTTGGTGAGGTCGTGGTCCTGGAAGGGGGTGATGAACACGGTGTCGCCCGCGCTGACCCGCCGCCGCTCCTCGCCGATGCGCAGCACGCCGCTGCCCTCGGTGATGAAGAACATCTCCTTCTCGTCGTGGGAGTGCGCGGTGGAGGTGTCCCCGGGGGCCACGTCCACCCAGGCGCCGCCCCAGAACGGCTCCTCCACGGCCTCGGGCCAGGGGAAGATGCGCCGGCCGCTGACGTTGTACGCCTCCTCGTAGGTCATGTCCTCGGGGTTGGTGGTGAAGATGTGCACGGTGAGTCCTCGGTGGTCGGTGGCGAGTGGTGGGAAGGGGAGGGCGCGCGCGGTCAGGAGGCCAGGACCGCGGCGGCGGCCTTGGCCGGGTGCGGTTCGCGCCCGCGGGCGATCCGCTCGCGCAGGTCGCGGTGGAGCAGGTCGGCCCGGTCGGCCATCAGGCTGAAGGAGGTGGCGCTCGCGATGCCGTGCCGCCACTCGGTGAGGCCGTCCAGGTACAGGCCCACCTCGCAGCGCTCGTCGGTGTGCGCCCGGTGCGCCCGGGTGACCTCCGGGCGGCCCTGCGCGTCCAGCCGCAGGTAGGGCGTGAAGGGGGCGAGCTGCTCGGGCAGCCGCGGCTCGGTGTAGCCGGTGCACAGGATCACCGCGTCGACCTCCAGGGCCGCCCGCTCCCCGGTGAAGAGCTCCGTGGTCGCCAGCCGCACGCCCGCGTCGGTGACCTCGACCCCGGTGACCCCGGTGCGCCGGTGCATGTGCAGGCGCTGCCGGCCGGTCAGCCGCTCCTGGTACGCCGCCTGGTACAGCGCCGTCGACACGTCCGGGTCGACGGCGGCGTAGTTGGTGGCCCGGGCCTGGTCGAGCGCCCGCTCGCGGCCGGCGTCGTCCAGACCGTAGAAGTAGTCGGTCTCGCCGGGGAAGTACACCTCGTTGCTGAAGTGCCCCAGCTCGTACATCCGGAAGCCGGCGTGCCGCACGAGCGAGTGGATGTCCGCCGCCGGGTGCTCGGCCGCCAGGTGCAGGACGATCTCGCCCGCCGTCTGACCGCCGCCGACCACCGCGAACCGCGGCGCCCGGCCCTGGGGGGCGGGCAGCGCGGCCAGTCGCGGCAGGTACTCCGCGGCGTGGAAGACCCGCGGCCCCAGGCCCTCGCGGAACACCTCCGGGACGTGGGGCCGGTGGCCGGTGGCGACCACCACGTTGCGGCCCAGGTGCTCGTGGACCGTCCCGTCGCGCGGGTCCCGGCTGACGACGCGGGCGGTGCGCACCGTGCCGTCGGCGTCCACCACCGGCTCGGCGCGCAGCACCTCGCGGTGGTACTCGGCCGGGGTGCGCACCTGCTCGGCGGCCCACTGCACGTACTCCGACCACTCCAGCCGGCTCACGTACCCGCCCAGCAGCGTGAAGGGGTAGAAGCGGCCGCTGGCCAGCAGGAAGCTGGGGAAGGTGAAGCGCGAGCGCGGGTCGCGGGGCGTGGCGAGGTCGCGCAGGAAGTGGTGCTGGATGTCGGTGCCGGGCAGCACCTGGTGCGGCTGCCACGCGGAGGTGGCGGCGCGCTCCAGGTAGGCGGCGGCGACCGGGCGGGTCTCAGGGTGGGCGTCGTCGTGATCCTCGATGGCGGCGGCCAGGGCGATCCCGGAGGGACCGAACCCGGCCACCACGACGTCGTTGATGGGCACGGTGAGCGTCTCCGTAGCAGTCGGCGGTCCGGTCAGACGGCGAGGGCCGCGGCGGCGGCGGCCTCCGGCGGCGGGGTGGAGGCGGCCGCGGTGGGCGCGGCGGGTGCGGTGGGCGCGGTGGGCGTGGTGCCGAGCCGCTCGGCGAGCGCGTCGGTCAGGGTGCCCGCGCGCAGCGAGAGCAGGCTGAACGACCCGGCGTCGCCGATGCCGTGGCTGGACTCGCACAGCCCGTTGAGGAACAGCGGCGGCAGCTCGCCGGCGTCCGGCAGCGGGCGCAGCGAGTAGTCCAGGCTGATCTCCAGGCGGCCGTCCTCCTCGGTGCGGAAGCGGTCGGCGAGCGGGGCCAGCAGCGGCGGGTAGAGCTCCTCGTGGGGGCCCGGGCCCAGGTTGCGGAAGCCGGTGGCCAGCACCGCGAAGTCCACCTCGTCGTGCACCCGGGCGCCGGTGTGCAGCTCCCGGAAGTCCAGCGCCACCCGCTCGTCCGTGGCGGTGACCTCGGTCGCCTCGTGGTTGCCGTGCACGAACACCCGCTGGTCCCCGTCGAGCTCCTGCTCGTAGACCGCCAGGTACAGCTCCTTGAGGACGTCACCGTCCGCGGAGGAGTAGTTGGTGGGCTGCATGTAGCGGTCCAGCGCGCGGCGGGCGGCCGGGGCGGCGTTGTAGTAGTACTGCGTGAACTCCGGGAAGTAGCCCTCCTCGCTGAAGGGGCTGGTGTCCTTCAGCCGCAGCGAGTGGGCGCGGCTGTAGACGGCCACCCGGGTCCGCGGGAAGCGCCGGTTCAGGTCGAGGGCCAGCTCGACGGCGCTCTGGCTGCCGCCGATCACCGCGACGGCCCGCGGGTCGCCGTCGGCCGTGAGCTGCCGCAGCCGGGGCAGGTACTCGGTGAGGTGGAAGACGCGGGCGCCGCGCGCCTCCTGGTACGCCTGGGGCACGTACGGGGTGCGGCCCGGGGCCAGCACCAGCGTGCGGCCCAGGTAGCGCCGTCCGGTGTGGGTGATCACCTCGTACACCCGCTCGCCGTCCCGGTGGACGGGCCGCACCTCCGTCGCCCGCTGCCCGGGGTCCACCTGGTGGGAGAAGAACGCGGCGGCCCAGCGGATGTACCCGGCGTACTCCTTGCGCAGCGGGAACTCCACGGGCAGGTTCAGGTGCCGCAGCAACCGCCCCTGCTCGTAGAGGTAGTTCAGCCAGCTGTAACGGCTGCGCGGGTTGCGCAGGGTGACGAGGTCGCGGCTGGGGTGGTTCTGGATGTCCGAGCCGTCCAGCAGCATGCCGGGCTGCCACTCCGGGGTGTCCCGGCTCTCCAGGAACCGCGCCGACAGGTGCGGGTACCGCTCCTCCAGCGCGATGGCGAGCGCGAGGTTGGCCGGTCCGAATCCGATGCCGAGGACGTCGTGGACCTTGGGGTCGGTTGACAAGGTGGGTTACTCCTCAGTGCGTGGGCGGAACAGGGCAGGGCTCTCGGGTGCGGCGCGTCAACGGTCAGCGGGCGCCGTCCGGGGGCCGGGGGTGAGGGCGATCAGGAGGCAGGAGGCGGCGGCGAGCATCGCGCTGCCGGTGGTGGCCCAGGCGTAGGAGCCGGTCAGGTCGGCCAGGGACGCGCCGGCCTGGCTGCCGATCGCGGTGCCGACGGCGTGCACGGTCCACACCAGCCCCATGCCGGTGCCGCGCACGGCGACGGGCAGGACCTTGGCCGCCCACATGGTGGTGGCGACGACCGTGGCCAGGTAGCTGACGCCGAAGATCACACCGAAGGCGAGCACCGGCACGGTGTCCAGCGACAACGTGATCGTCAGCATCGCCACACCGCGCAGCGCGTAGGCGGAGACCAGGACCATCCGGATCCAGCCGCGGTCGCACAGCCAGCCGGCCAGCAGGCCGCCGACCACCTCGGCGATGCCCAGCAGGACGAGCGCCGAGGAGCTGGTGGCGTGGCCGGCGCCGTGGTCGTGGACCATCGGCACGAAGTGGACGTCGATGAAGGCCATCGTCACGCCGCAGGAGAAGAAGGCCAGGGCGAGCACGCGCAGTTCGCGGGCGCGGGCGGCCTCCCGGAGCCGGTCGGCGAAGGACAGCCGGCGGGCCGCGGGGGGCAGCGTGCCGTCCACCGCCTCGGCGGCCTCCACGGCCTCGGCGGGGTTCAGCTCGGCCGAGCGGCGGGCCACCAGCGCGGCCAGCGGCGTGAGCAGGAACAGGAACGCCAGCCCGGTGACGAGCAGCACGCTGCGCCAGTGGGCGACGCCGTCCAGCCAGGACCACAGCGGCACCAGGACGATGAAGCCCACCGCCGCGCCGTTGGTGAGCAGCGCGTAGACCAGGCCCTTGCGGTGTTCCGCGAAGAGCTGGTCCACCAGCACGCCCAGCGGCACGAAGGACAGCATGGCGAACGCGAAGGCCGCGACCGCGCCGTAGACGACGATGAACAGCCAGAGCTGCCCGGTCAGCGCGCAGCCGACGAACGCGAGCCCGGCCACCCCCGTGCCGATCGCCAGCGTGGCGGCGCCGCCGATGCGGTCGGCGATGCCGCCCACGAGCGGCGAGGCCACCGCCACGGTGATGGCGAAGAGCGTGGTGGCCAGGGCCAGGGCGCCGCGCGAGCCGCCGAAGGACTCGGCCATCGGCACGAAGTACACCTGCACGGTGTTCTTCAGCGCCGAGCCGGCGAGGGTGAGGAGGAAGGCCGACGCGGCCAGGATGGGCAGCAGCATCCGGGCGCGGAACTGCGGTGATGCGGACCCGGCCTGGGCACCGGGCGGCGGGGATGTCGACGTCACGGGGGTCCTTCGTGAGCGGGGGCGGACGGGGCGCCGGGCACCGGCCGGGCCCGGCGGGCGGGTCAGGCCTGGGCGGCGGCCTCGGGGGATTCGGGGGCGTCGAGGGACGCGGCGGCCTCGGGGGATTCGGGGGCGTCGAGGGATGCGGCGTGCTCGGCGGCGGTGCGGCCGATGCGCAGCCGGTAGGGGTTGCCGTCGGCGTCGAAGGCGGTGCGGAAGTCGAACGCCTCCGGGGTGGGGCCGGTCTCGTTGAGCAGGTCCAGCCGGTCGCAGGCCTCCCGCCAGGTGGGGACGGCGTCGTCGGCCACCCACCAGGCCGCGTACAGCCGGTGCGGCAGGTGCGCGAACCACTTGCGCCGGTTCTTCAGCGCGTACAGGTGGATGCCGGAGAAGGCGTAGGCGTGCACGGACTCCAGGTCCCGCCACACCGACAGGGTGGAGGCGCGCGTGTCGGTCTCGTCGTCCCGGCCCCCGGTGTAGAAGGAGGGCGCGTGGAACTCGCCCCACTCGCCGTAGTGGCGGCCGAAGTTGGTCCACTTGGTCTGCGCGCCGCCCACGGCCTCGGCGCGGGCGATGAACCCGGGGGCCTCCGAGGAGGCGCCGAAGACGACGCCCTCCAGCACGTTGAAGTCCTCGTTGCTCAGGTGCGGGTACGGGTGGTTGAGCACGGCGAAGGTGGTGAACGCTACGCGGGGCATGGTCGCTCCAGAACCGGTGGCTGACATGGGCGGAAGTCCGGGTGGACGGGGGGACGGTGCGCGTCGGTGTGCGGGGCGGCGGGCAGGCGGACGGGGCGGACGAGCGGGGCGGGCGGACGGGGCGGACGGTGGGCGCGCCGGGGCGGCCCGGACACCCGCCGCGGCCTCACCGCCGGGGGCGGGTGGCCGGGGCCGCCGTCACGGGTCGCCCAGCTCCGCACCGGCCAGCGGGGTCTCCAGGCACACCGCGGGCAGGCGCAGCCCGGACCCGGCCAGCCGCTCGGGCAGCGACGGGTCGGGCCGCTCCAGCGCGACGATCAGCTTCCAGGCGTCCACCGCGCGGCACCGCGCGGCGGGCAGGCCGCCGGCCCCGGGCAGCGCCGCGGTGACGCGCCACAGGTCCTCGAAGCTGTAGGCCGAGACCCGCCGGCCGGTGTCCGGGTCGCACAGCGAGGGGCGCAGGTAGAACGCCCAGCGCCGGTGGCCCGTGCCCCCCTCCCAGTGCCACGCCGCGTCCGGGAGCACGGCCCCGGAGCCGTCGCGGCGCACCAGTCCGGCACGGGCCTCAGGGCGGGCCGTGGCCGTCGCGTACATGGGTCCCCCGATCTGGTGTGACGGGCCCGCCTCCCCCCGGACGGGGCGGCGCGGGCTGGCCTCGACGAGTGTGGCCGAGCGCCGAGGCCGGTGTCACCGGTTTCCCGGTGTCACAAAGGGACCGTGGCACGAGTGTGCCGACGCGGCACGCGGTGCCACGGCCCTGCGCCCGGGGGCTCGTTCCCCGGGCGGCGGTGTGCGGCCCGGGTGCCGGAGCGGTGGTGTGCGTCGAACCGGATGTGGTGCGCGGCCCGGGCCGGGGTCGGTGGTGCACCGTCCCGGCCCGGGGAGGGCCTCACAGGAGGCCGTGTTCCATGGCGCGCTGGCCGAGTTGGAAGCGGCTGCGGGCCTGGAGCTGCTCCATCAGCTCGCTGATCAGCCGGCGTTCGGTGCGCAGGGACACCCCCAGCCGCCGCGCGGCGGCCTCGTCCGTGAAGCCCTGGGCGAGCAGCCGCAGCAGCTCGCGGTGCTGGGAGCCGGGGTCGTGCAGGCCCCGGCGCGGTGTCTCCCCGAGCGGCGACGCGGTGGCCCACATGGCCTCGAACAGCGCGCAGAAGGCGGTGACGGCGCCGGGCTCGCGGATCAGCACCGCCCCCTTGGCGCTGTCGTCGGGGTCGATGGGCACCAGCGCGGCCTCGCAGTCGAAGATGTGCATGCGCATGGGCAGCGAGGGCGCCGTGCGGACCTGGTTGCCGCGCGAGACGAGCCAGGTCGCGTACTCCACGCTCGCGGAGTCGTTGCGGACGCTGTCCAGGTAGACCGTCCGGCTGGTGATGCCCCGGGCGATGGCGCGTTCGGCGACGGGGCGGCTGGCCGCGCGGTTGTCGGCGGGCTGCGGCCCGCCGGGCGCGAAGGTGGCCGCCTCCCGGCTCGTCCCCTCCACGAGCGCGGCGATCCGCTTGCGCACCGTGTCCAGCCCCGTCAGTCGTTCCACGGTCGGTCGCTCCGCCTCGCGGTGCAGGTCGGCGTATTCGGAGAGGAACTGGTCGGCGGCGGCACGGCGGGCCTCCAGCTCCTGTTGGCGCCGCACGACCTCGGCCTGCTCGCGGGCGAACAGCGCCTCCAGGGCGAGTTGCGGGCTGAGTACCCGGAGCTTGCCCGCGTCGGCCGAGACGTACAGCAGGGACAGTTCGGCGAGTTCGGTGAGCGCGTGGCGGACGGTCGGTTCCGGCCAGGAGAGGAACTCTGTCAGTTCGGTGACGCTGAAATCGGGATGGGCCAGGACGGTTCGGTACAAGACGTCTGACTTTTCGGTCAGCCCAAGGCTGGTCAGCTCCACGTATCCCCCTGTACGTACGCGACCGGTCTTTTTGTTGGCATGTTACTGCCAGAACACCCTTCGCACACACCGTGCGCACAAAACTCGTCACGGAGATGCACAGAAGTGCCGCAGACATTTCGTGCCACCCCGTACCCCGTGACGCGAGCCGCGCGGCTGTGAAGGATGCTGCACCGGGACCGCGTCAACCGGCCCGCAGGGGCCCGCGGTCGGACGTCCTCGCACTCTCCTCACCGCCGTGTCACCCACGAACAGGAGCTGTCATGCGTCGCCTTTCCGCCCTTCTCGTGCTCGCCGCCCTCGCCTCCCTGCCCCTCGCCGCCCCCGCGGGAGCGGCCTCCGCCGGCCCGGCCGCCGCGGCGCCCGGCGGCGACTACGGCTGGTCGTGACCTCCGCCTCCGCCACACCGCCGGACCTGACCGCCCTGGAGCCATCCGTGACCATCACCCAGCCTGACCTGAGCGTCTTCGAGACCCTGGAGTCGGAGGTCCGCGGTTACTGCCGCGGCTGGCCCACGATCTTCGACCGGGCCCAGGGCAGCCACCTGTACGACGAGGACGGCCACACCTACCTGGACTTCTTCGCCGGCGCCGGCTCGCTCAACTACGGCCACAACAACCCGGTGCTCAAACGCGCGCTGATCGACTACCTGGACCGCGACGGCGTCACCCACGGGCTGGACATGTCCACCGTCGCCAAGCGGGCCTTCCTGGAGACGTTCCGGGACGTGGTGCTGCGTCCGCGCGACCTGCCCCACAAGGTCATGTTCCCCGGCCCGACCGGCACCAACGCCGTCGAGGCGGCGCTGAAGCTGGCCCGCAAGGTCAAGGGCCGGGAGAACGTCCTGTACTTCACGGGCGCCTTCCACGGCATGTCGCTGGGCTCGCTGGCCGTCACCGGCAACGCCCGCAAGCGCGCGGGCGCCGGCATCCCCCTCGTCCACGGCACCCCGGTGCCCTACGACGACGGCCTGGACGGCACGCCGCTCGGGCTGGCCTACTGCGAGCGGCTCCTGGCC
>NZ_JAPKFL010000035.1 GCF_026262575.1 Streptomyces marinisediminis | reverse complement strand
GCTGCGGACCGACTGAGACCGCGCCCCGCCCCGGGCGGACCCACCCGCCCCGGGCGGACCCACGGCGCCCCGGGGCGCCCCGCGCGCACCCGGACGGCGTCCACCCGCGGCCGGCGGGCGAAGGAGACGTGCGCCGCCGACCCGGGCCGAGCCCGTCGCCGGCCGGGCGGGGGCGTCGTCAGGCCGGGCGGGTGGCCGCCGCGAACGGCATCTGGTCGACGGGGGCGACGCGCACCGTGGCGCCCGGCCGAGGGGCGTGGATCATCCGGCCGCCGCCGACGTAGAGGCCCACGTGGCTGAGGTTCTCGTGGAAGAAGACCAGGTCGCCGGGGGCCAGCGCGTCGCGGGCCACCCGGCGGCCCGCGTCGACCTGCGTGTACGTCGTGCGCGGCAGGAAGACGCCCGCGGCGCGCCAGGCCGCCTGGGTGAGCCCCGAGCAGTCGAAGGCGTCCGGCCCCGTGGCGCCCCAGGCGTACGGACGGCCCAGCGCCTGGCGCGCGTACGCGACCGCCTGCGCGGCGCGGGTGCCTGGGGCGGGTCCCGGCGCGGTGCCCGGGGCCGCCGGCGCCCCCGCGGTGCGCGGCGGTGCCGGGTGCTCCGTGTTCTCCGGCCCCGCGTTCCCCGGCCCAGCCAGCAACCGCCGGGCCGCCGAGAGCTTCTCCAGCGCCGCGCGCTTGTGCCGGCTCGCCGCCCGCCGGGCCTCGCGCACCTCGGCGGCCTCGTCCCGCGCCTCCGCCCGCGGCAGGTCGCCCTCGCGCAGCCGGTCGCGCAACTGCCGCAGCGTGCCGGCCTGCCGCGCCCCGGCCCGCTCCTCGGTGGCCGCGCGGCGCAGGGCGTCACGCGGCGCGGTGGACAGGGCCAGGCGCACGGTCGGGCCCACCGCGCCCTGCCGGTACCGGGCGGTGGCCAGGGAGCCGAGGGCGTTGCGCGCGGTGTCGGCCGCGTCCGCCGTGCGGGCGGCCTGGTCGGCGAGGGTGTCCGGCCGCCGCTCGGCGCGGTCGGCGGCGTCCCGCGCGGCGTGGTGCCGCTCGGTGGCCGCCCCGGCGGCGTGGCGCAGCCCGTCCACGTCGGCGCGTACCTGCCCGGCGCCGGGGTCCGTCTGGGGCTCCCCGTGGGCGGTGCCCGAGGCGGCCGCGGTCGCGGTGGCGGCCCCGGCCAGGGCCAGGCTCACCCAGGCCCGCGGGCCGGAGCGGGCGCGAAGACGGGGGCGTCGGGGTCTGCGATGCGCTGCCATGGACGGCGACGCTAGGCCGCCGCACCGCCCACCTGCCGGGCGATGACCGCCACTGACCGCAGGCGATCGTCCGTGCCCTGTCCGGTACGGCTCGCGGTGCCGCTCACCGACCGTTCGCGCACCGTTTGCGACCGGGCCGCGCGAGCCGCTGGCCCCGGGCGGCCCGGCCTGCTAGCCGCCGGTTACGCTCCGGTTCATGGAGATACTGATCAACGCCGTCGTCGCGCTCCACATCATCGGCATCGCCGCGCTCCTGGGCGGCTTCCTGTTCCAGACGAAGGCCCTGGGCGCCGGTGAGGCCCGGATGCTCCCGGGCATGCTGCACGGCGCGCTCACGATGCTGGTCACGGGGGTGGCGCTCGTCGGGCTGAACGAGGCGGACGGGGCCGAGGTGAACCACGTCAAGATCGGCATCAAGCTCGCCGTGCTCGTGGTGATCCTCGCACTGGTCTACGTCAAGCGCGACGACCGCGCGGTCCCGGCACCGGTCATGGGCACCGTCGGACTGCTGACCATCGTCAACATCCTCATCGCCACGCTCTGGACCTGACGCCACGCTCCGGGCCTGACGCCGCGGGCGGACGCCGTCCGGCGCGCCACCCCGCGTCGGCGCCGCGCACCCGGGGCCGGCCCGGGTCGGGTGGCCGCGCGCCGGTGCGGGGCGCGACTACTTGCGGCGGCGCAGCTCCCACCGGTTCGGGTAGCGGATGCGCACGTTCCCCATCCCGGCGGACCCGGTCACCTCCAGCGTCGGCGCCCCGTCCGCCGGCGGGTCGATCACCTTGTTCCGCACGGACCCGACGTAGGCGCGCACCCCGTGCGCCCGCACCGTCCAGCCCTCCGGTACGACGATCGTCACGTCGCCGATGGGCACCCGGACCTCCAGCAGCACCTCGCGCACGTGGCACTCCGCCTGGCTGAAGTCGATCTTGACGTTGCCCATCAGCGACGTCGCCGAGATGTGCCGCGGCACGTGCCAGTGCCCGGTCTGCGTGACGTCCCCCGCGCCCGCGTGCAGGACGAGCGGCTCCTCGGCGCGCAGGCCCGGCGCGCCGGGTGGCGGCGCGCCGGGCAGGTCGGCCGTCAGCGGGGCCAGCTCGCCGTACGTCTTCGCCGAGAACGCCCGCTCCAGCCGCTCCTCCAGCTCCTCCAGGTCGAGCCGTCCGTCGCCCGCCGCCTCGCGCAGTCGGTCGGCCACGGCCTCGCGGTCCGCGTGGGACGCCCGCAGCGCGGGGTCGTGGTCGGGGCCGGGCACGGGCGCTCGCGAGGCGTCAGTCATGCGAGCAAGTCTAGGAGCGGTGGCCCCCGGCCCGGTGTCCGCGGCAGACTCTAGACTCGGTAGGCGATGAGCAGCCTCTTCGACGACAGCTTCCTGGCCCACCTCGAGCCCCCCGGGGACGAGGAGCCGCCGCCCCCGCCCGAGGGGTCCCTCGGCGTACCCGGGCAGCCGGGCGAGCCGGCGGAGGAGGTGCCGGAGGGCCTGTTCACCGGCTCCTTCGCCGGGCCGGGCGCCGGGCCCGGGCGGGACGGCCACTACCGCGACGGCGCCCCGCGCCCGGTGACGGACCCGGAAGCGCTGCTGTCGGGGCTGAACGAGCAGCAGCGCGCCGCCGTCGTCCACAGCGGCTCCCCGCTGCTGATCGTCGCGGGCGCCGGTTCGGGCAAGACGCGCGTCCTCACCCACCGCATCGCCTATCTGCTGGGCGCCCGCAAGGTGCACCCGGGGGCCGTGCTCGCCATCACGTTCACCAACAAGGCGGCGGGCGAGATGAAGGAGCGCGTGGCGGAGCTGGTGGGCCCGCGCGCGCAGTCGATGTGGGTGTCCACCTTCCACAGCGCGTGTGTGCGCATCCTGCGCCGGGAGAGCAGGAAGCTGGGCTTCACGTCGTCGTTCTCGATCTACGACGCCGCCGACGCCAGGCGCCTGATGGCCCTGGTCTGCCGCGACCTGGACCTGGACCCGAAGCGGTACCCGCCCAAGTCCTTCAGCGCGAAGGTCTCCAACCTCAAGAACGAGCTGATCGACGACGAGGACTTCGCGCAGCAGGCCACCGACGGCTTCGAGAAGACGCTCGCCGAGGCCTACCGCACGTACCAGGCGCGGCTGCGCGAGGCGAACGCGCTGGACTTCGACGACATCATCATGACCACCGTGCATCTGCTCCAGGCGTTCCCCGACGTCGCCGAGCACTACCGCAGGCGCTTCCGGCACGTGCTCGTCGACGAGTACCAGGACACCAACCACGCCCAGTACACCCTGGTCCGCGAGCTCGTCGGGGTCGGCGGCCCGCACGGCGCCGCCGACGGCGGGTTCGCCACCGGGGCCGACGGCGCGGGCCCCGGGCCGGGGGTGGAGCGCGGCGAGCTGTGCGTCGTGGGCGACGCGGACCAGTCGATCTACGCCTTCCGCGGCGCCACCATCCGCAACATCCTCCAGTTCGAGGAGGACTACCCGGACGCCACGACGATCCTGCTGGAGCAGAACTACCGCTCCACGCAGACCATCCTGTCCGCCGCCAACGCCGTCATCGAGCGCAACGAGAACCGCCGTCCGAAGAACCTGTGGACGCAGGCGGGGGCCGGCTCGCGCATCACCGGTTACGTCGCGGACAGCGAGCACGACGAGGCCCAGTTCGTCGCCGAGGAGATCGACCGGCTCACCGACGCCGGGGACGCCACCCCGGGCGACGTCGCGGTGTTCTACCGCACCAACGCGCAGTCCCGCGTGTTCGAGGAGATCTTCATCCGCGTCGGCCTGCCCTACAAGGTCGTCGGCGGCGTGCGGTTCTACGAGCGCAAGGAGGTCCGGGACGTCCTGGCCTACCTGCGCGTGCTCGCCAACCCCGAGGACTCGGTGCCGCTGCGCCGCATCCTCAACGTGCCCAAGCGCGGCATCGGGGACCGCGCGGAGGCGATGATCGACGCCCTGGCCGCCCGGGAGCGGATCGGCTTCCCGCAGGCGCTGCGCCGGGTGGACGAGGCGTACGGCATGGCGGCGCGCTCGGCCAACGCCGTCAAGCGGTTCAACACGATGATGGAGGAGCTGCGCACGGTCGCGGAGTCGGGCGCGGGCCCGGCCACCGTGCTGGAGGCGGTGCTGGAGCGCACCGGCTACCTCGCCGAGCTCCAGGCGTCCAACGACCCGCAGGACGAGACGCGGGTGGAGAACCTCCAGGAACTGGCCGCCGTCGCCCTGGAATTCGAACAGGAGCGGGGCGAGGACGACCCCGGCACGCTCGCGGACTTCCTGGAGCAGGTGGCCCTCGTCGCCGACTCCGACCAGATCCCCGACGAGGACGCGGGCGACCCCGGCACCGGCGTGGTCACGCTGATGACGCTGCACACCGCCAAGGGCCTGGAGTTCCCCGTCGTCTTCCTCACCGGCATGGAGGACGGCGTGTTCCCGCACCAGCGGGCGCTCGGCCAGGCCAAGGAGCTGGAGGAGGAGCGGCGGCTGGCCTACGTCGGCATCACCCGCGCCCGCGAGCGGCTCTACCTCAGCCGGGCGACGCTGCGCAGCGCGTGGGGCCAGCCCGCGCACAACCCGCCCTCCCGCTTCCTGGAGGAGATCCCGGCCGAGTACGTGGACTGGCGCCGACTGGGCACCGGGGCCGCCTCCCCGCCGGTGTCCGCGCCCCGGCGCGGCGGTGGCGCGGGCGGGTTCGCCACCCGCCGGGTGCAGGAGCGTCCCGTGGTCTCGCTCGCGGTGGGCGACCGCGTCACGCACGACCAGTTCGGCCTCGGCACCGTCGTCGCGGTGCAGGACAGCGGTGACAAGGCACAGGCCACGATCGACTTCGGCGACGCCAAGCCCAAGCGTCTGCTCCTGCGGTACGCGCCGGTGGAGAAGCTGTAGGCCCGGGGCCCGGCGGCGGCCGGGCTCCGGGCGGAGCCGGGTGCCGTGCCCCGGGACGGCGCCGGCTCCGCCCGGGTCGAGCCGGGTCGGGGCGCACCCCTGAACGGGCCGGTCGCGGCCGAAGTGGGTTCCGTCGGCGGCCGGTCGCGGCTCGCGGCGGCGGTGCGGACGCCGCCGGTGCGGGCGCGCGGCGGGCACGGGTGGCCGGGGCCCGCGGGGCCCGGCGCGCCTACGTCGGGTCGAGGCCCTTGGAACGGAACCAGGCGACCGGGTCCGTCGCGGTCCCGCCGCCGGGGCGGACCTCGAAGTGCAGGTGCGGGCCGGTGGAGTTGCCGGAGCTGCCCGCGTACCCGATGGTGTCGCCCGCCTTGACCTGGCCGGAGCGGATCTTGGTGCTGCTCAGGTGGCAGTACCAGGTCTGCGTGCCGTCCGCCGCCGTCACGATGGCCATGTTGCCGTAGGCGATGTCCCACTTGGTGGTGATCGTGCCGTCGGTGGCCGCCTTGACGGGGGTGCCGTAACTGACGGGGAAGTCGATGCCGGTGTGCACGGACATCCAGTTGATGCCCGCCTGGCCGTAGTAGGCGCTCAGGCCGCGCTGGTCCACCGGGAGGGCGAACTTGGGCCGCAGCGCCTCCCGGCGCGCCGCCTCCGCGGCCTTGCGCTTGCGCTCGGCCTCCTGCCGGGCCTTGAGGTCGATGCGCTCCTGGGTGCGGCTGGCGCGCTCACCGAAGTCGCGGGCGTCGTCGGTGAGTCCGGCGAGCTGCGTGTCGAGCTTGCTGTTGACGGCGACCGGCGCGGCGGTGTCCGCGTCCTCGGCGGCCTGCGCCGGGGCGTCCTCGGCGCTCTCGGCGACGTCGCCGCCGACGGACGCCGCGGCGATCCCGGCCACGCCCATCACGCACACGGAGGGCACGGCCACGGTCAGCAGGGCCGACCGCTTGGGTTTGGCCGCCCGGCGCCGCCCGGCCCGCCCGACCGGCAGCCCCGCGGTGGCCGCCGTCGCGGCGACGGTGGCGGCCGCGGGCTCCACGGGGGACAGGGAGCCGGGGGAGGGCGGCACGTCGTCGGCGTCCACGGCGGAGTACGCGGGGACGTCGGCGTCCGACCCGGTGCCGTCTGACCCGGTGCCGTCCGACCCGGTGGCGTCCGCCTCGGTGTCGGACTCGGTGCCGGGGCGGGGGTAGGGGTCCCCGTGGGACTCGG
Organism: Streptomyces marinisediminis; assembly: GCF_026262575.1. GTDB lineage: Bacteria > Actinomycetota > Actinomycetes > Streptomycetales > Streptomycetaceae > Streptomyces > Streptomyces marinisediminis. The sequence goes on along the minus strand of NZ_JAPKFL010000035.1, from coordinate 40,613 downwards.
GCTGCGCGGCGGCGAGCCGCTCGACCGCCATGTGGTGCTCGCCCGTCGCGTAGGGCGCGTCGGCCGCGTAGGAGTGCGCGGGGTCGGCGTGCGCGGGGTCGGTGTGCGCGGGGTCGGTGTGCGCCGGCTCTGACTCGGCCGGGAAGGCGCCCGCGGCCCCGTCCGAGTCCGGGCCCGCTGCGGTCGCCCAGTGGTAGCCGGGCTGGGCGGGGATGCCGCCGACGAGCGGGTGGCCGTCGGTGGACCAGCCGTCCGCGCCCCAGCCGTCTCCGGCGACGGCGCCGTGCCCCGTGCCGTAGCCCTCCGCGGCGGGGTCGTCGGCCACGTGACCGGCCGCCTCGTCGGCGCCGACGAGGTAGCCGCCGAGAGGGTGGACGGCGTCGTCGTAGGCCGAGCCGTAGGGCGAACCGCCGTAGGCGGAACCGCCGTAGGGCACGCCGTCGTACGCGGCGCCGGGGTAGGCGGCACCGAGCCGCGCGGTGGTGAGGTCGTCGGCCGGGGCGTAGGACGCCTCGGCGAAAGGATGCCCGGGCCCCTCGAAGGGGTGATGCTGACCCGGCTGGCCGGAGTCGGCGGCCCAGGGGTCGAGGAGCGGCTCGTCGGCCGGGTACCCGGCGTGCGTACCGGTGGCGTAGCCGTAGGCGGCGGCCTGCCCGTAGGGGTCCTCGTATCCGGCGTAACCGGAGACCCCGGTGCCTGTCGTGGCCGTAGGACCCGACGGGGGACGGTCGTTCACCACCAACTTCTCTTTCGCCTCGGAGACAGGGGCTGCCAGAGCAGTGTCGGCGACTGTACCCGTCGCTTCGTGAGGTCGACAATCGTCCGCAGGTTTTGAGCAGGCGAAGACCGGGCACAAGAGCGCCCTTTCGGCGTACTACGGGCCAGTAGGCCGACGGTCGTTCGAGTCCCGCGTCCGGGCGTGGCGAGGCGTGCGGGCGGAGCGGCCGCCTCCGGAACGGCTCAGGCCGCGTCCGGCGAGGTGGCGGTCTGGTCCGCGCCGTCCGCGCCGTCCGCGCGCAGTTCGCGGCGGAGTTGGGCGATGACGGCCCCGTGCAACGGAAGGGCCAGGTGCCCGACGCCGCGCACCCGCACGCTGCGGTGGCGCAGGTCCGGATGGGCGAGGCGGGCGCTGTGCACCGGGTCGACCACCTGGTCGCACTCGCTCCAGAAGCTGACGAAGCGGGTGCGGCAGCCCGGCGCGGGCTCGGCCAGCTCCGTCAGCACCGCGGACCCCGGGCGCATCTGCCGCACCACCGGGTGCACCGACAGCGCCGGGGCGGCCCGCGTCCCCGCGTGCGGCGTCCCCAGCGTCACCAGCGTGTGCACGTGCGCGTCGCCGCCGAGCCGCTGCACGAAGTAGCGCGCGATCAACCCGCCCAGGCTGTGCGCCACCACATCCACCCGGCCCCCTCCCGTGCGCGCGCGGAACTCCTCGGCCTGCTCGCCGAACGCCGCGGCCGCCGCGCGGATGTCCCGGGTCAGCGGGGAGTAGTTGACGCAGGCCAGCCGGGTCCAGCCGTGCCGCCCCAGGGAGCGCCGGGCCAGGGCGAAGACGGACCGGTTGTCCACGAACCCGTGGACCAGCAGGGCCGGGCGCGGCCCCGCGCCGGCGGCGTCGGCCGGCGCCGGTTCGGCGGGGCGCTCGGCCAGCAGCCCGGTGGAGTACAGCGCCAGGCGGCCGGTGAGCGCCGCCGCCTCCAGCGCCGCCGTCCGCGCGGCCCCGAGTATCGGTGGCACCTGCATCGGGCTCACCCCCGTGAGCTGGGCCCCGTACGGTCGGACAGCCCGGGGCGGCGAAGCCTTTTTCCCATTGTGTGATTTCCCCCTCCCCCCGCACCATGAAACGAGCGGGTGGGCGATGCTGGGACGATAACGTTCGTTCACACCGGTACCCCTGCGGCGGTTGCCGGGCCGCGGTCGATGACGATGGAGGCAGTGATGGGTGTGTCGGGTCCGATCCGCGTGGTGGTCGCCAAACCGGGCCTGGACGGCCATGACCGGGGTGCCAAGGTCATCGCCCGCGCTCTGCGGGACGCCGGTATGGAGGTCATCTACACCGGCCTGCACCAGACGCCCGAGCAGATCGTGGACACCGCGATCCAGGAGGACGCCGACGCCATCGGCCTCTCGGTGCTCTCGGGCGCGCACAACACGCTCTTCACGCGCGTGCTGGAGCTGCTGAAGGAGCGCGAAGCGGAGGACATCCAGGTCTTCGGGGGCGGCATCATCCCCGAGGAGGACATCCCGCCGCTGCGCGAGAAGGGCGTCGCCGCGCTGTTCACCCCGGGCGCGACGACCACCGAGATCGTCGACTGGGTCCGCACCCACGTCCGCTCCCTCGCCGCGTAACGCCCCGGCCACGCACCCGCGCGCCGCGCTCGGGCCGGGCCCGCGCCACCCCGCGCCCCGGCTCCGCTCCCCGGCCGCGCTTCCGGGGCCTCGCGTCCGGCGCCCGCCTACCGGGTACCGGCGGGAAGCCCTGCCCCGCGGGCGCCGCTGGGCGCCCCGCGCAGGGCCGCCGTCCCCCAGCCCGTTCCCGCCCTCGGGCCGGGGCTCCCGCCCCGGTGCCGGTGGGTCCGGGAGCCGGCTCGGTCCGGCCCTCGTCGGCCGACGGGGCCGGTCAGGGGCCGGGCGTCGAGCGGGGTCCGCGCGGGCGCCGGCGGAGTCGGCCTGCCCGGTGGGTGTGGCGCCGCGACCGGGGCGTGCGCGGTAGCGCACCGGGCGCCGGGGGCTCCGCGCGCGCCGGAGCCTCGCCGACGGCGGCGCGGGGACCGGTCGCTCAAGGAGCGGGGGCCGCGTCAGGGGGCGGGGGCGGCGTCGGCCAGCTCGGTGAGCATCGCGGCGCGGACGTGCAGCGTCGAGGCCAGGCGCTGGAAGGCCTCCGCCCAGTAGCCGCCGGACCCGGGGGCGCCGGACGCCGGCTCGTCCGCCTGGGCGGCCAGCGGCCGCAGGCGCTCGGCCTGCGCCGGGTCGAGGCACCGCTCGGCCAGCCCCATGACGCCGCTGAAGCTCCACGGGTAGCTGCCCGCCTCCCGGGCTATCTCCAGCGCGTCGATCACCGCGTCACCCAGCGCACCCGACCACGGCACCGCGCACGTGCCGAGGAGGCGGAACGCCTCCGCCAGCCCGTGCGCCGCCACGAACTCCGCCGCCCACGCCGCGCGCTCCCCGGCGGGCAGGACCGTCAGCAACCGGGCCGGGTCCGCCGCGCCCTCCGCCAGCGGCAGGCGCGGGCTGCCCAGCAGCGCGCGGGCCCACGCGGCGTCCTGCTGGCGCACGGCCGCCCGGGCCCAGGCCGCGTGCAGGTCCGCCCGCCAGCCGTCGGAGACCGGCAGGGCGACGATCCGCGCGGCGTCCCGCGCGCCCAGGTGCGCGGGCCAGTCCTCCAGCGGCGCGGACTCCACGACCTGGCCGAACCACCAGGAGCGCTCCCCACGGCCGGACGGCGGCGCCGCCACCACCCCGTCGCGCTGCATCGCCGCGTCGCACTCGTACGGGGCCTCGACGACGAGGCCGACGCCCGCGGCCGCCCCCGTGCGGTCGGGGTGGACGCAGGCCCGGGCCCGGGCCGACATCCGCGCCGCCAGCGCCGAGCCCGGCAGCGCGGACAGCAGCTCGGCGGCCGTGGCCCGCACGGTGCGGCTGCGGTCGGCGAGCGCTCGTTCGAGAAACGGCTCGTCCCGGGCGGTCGGCCGCTCGCGCAGGGTGTCCAGGAACAGCAGCCGGTCCTCGGCGCGCTCGCTCGACCAGGTGGTCTCCAGCAGCGCCCGGGCGGCGTCCGCGTCCTGCCGCCGCAGGGCCGTGAGCAGCGCCACCCGCTCGGCGAACAGGCCCTCCTCCCACAGCTCCCGCACCGCCCGCGCGTCGTCCGGCGGCACCGCGGCGACCCCGGCCGTGCCGCGCAGGGCGAACCGCCACTCCGGGTTGAGCCCGGCCAGCCACAGCGCCCGGGGGCCGGCGAAGGCCAGCGCCTCGGCCCGCAGGTCCGTCCGGGCGCGGGCGGCGTCCAGCAGGGCCGGGAGCTGACCGGCCGGAGCCCGGTAGCCGTGCGCGTTGGCGGCGGCCAGCCACTGGGGGAGCAGCTCCGCCAGGTCGGGCGCGGTGCCCCGGCGGCCGCCCTGCCCCGCACCGGCCCGTCCGGCCAGCAGCAGGGCCAGCCGCCGTGCGGCGGGGGCGGGGAGCGCCGGCCGCGGGTCGGCTGCCGCGGGCGCCGGGCGCTCGGCGGGCGAGGCCGGACGGGCGCCGGCGCGGCGGCGCACCGTCGCCACGGCCGCGCGGTCCAGCACCGCGGCCGGTGACCCGCCCGGCGGTGTCCGCCGCTCGGCGCCCAGCAGCGCCGCCGTGACCAGCTCCTCCCAGCCCCCGTCCGCGTCCGTCGCGTCCGCCTCGGCGCCCGTCTCCGTCGCGTTCGCGTCCGCGCCCGTCTCCGTCACGTCCGCGCCCGTCTTCGTCGCGCCCGGCTCCGTCACGTCCGTATCCACCGTGTCCGCCTCCGTGCCTGCCGCCGGGCCCGGTCGCGCCGTGCCTGCCGACGTGTCTGGTCGGGTCGTGCCGGACCCCGCGCCCGCCACCGTCCCCGTGCCTGCCGTGCCTGCCGTGCCGGTCGGCGGCGGACTCGCTCCCCTGATCGGTCGCGCCGGGCGCGACTCCTCGTTCGTCCTCGTCACAGTGCGATCGCCTCCCCCTCGGACCAGACGGTGTGCGGGGTGAACCCCCGGTGGCCGCACTCGCCGAACACGGTGACCGGGCCGCCCCCCGACACCGCGGCGAGCCGCCACAGCGCCGACCGGCCGGTGGCGGCCAGCGGCAGCGCGTCGGGCCCGGCGGCGTCGGCCAGGTGCCACGGCCCGCCGTCCGCGCCGGGCAGCGGTACGGCGTCGCGGAGCACGGCCGGCCATCCCTCCAGCCAGGGGTCGGCGGCCAGCCCCCGCCCGTACGCGGCGAGTGCCTCGGCCACGGGGACGCCGCGCGGGGTGCCGCCGCCGTCCGGCTCCGCGTGCCGGTGGCCCAGCGCGGCCCGCAGGGGCAGGGCGGCGGGATGGTAGGCCAGCTCGGCGTCCAGCACGCGGCCGACCGGCAGGGCGAGCTCGGGTGCCCGCCCGGCCGCGCCGAAGGAGAGGAGCAGCGCCTCCCGCCCGGTGCGTTCGCCGCGCAGCCAGAACCGGCGTACGGTCAGGCGGCCGTCCTCGGCCTCCGCGCGGCCCAGGACCAGCCAGCGGTCCCGGACGACGGCCTCCGGGTCGGCCAGCAGCGCCGCCGCCTCCGTCGTCAGCCCCAGGTGGCCGCGCACGGTGGCGGCCAGCGGCGCGGGGAGCTGGGCCAGCCGCAGCGCGCCCCGGCACAGCAGGTGCAGCAGGGCGCACTCGGCCAGCAGGCGGCCCGGCCAGCCGGGCCCGGAGGCCGCTGCCCCCGCCAGCTCGCGCACGCGGGAGGCCAGGCCGGGCGCCTGGGCGTCCACCATGCGGGCGGCCGTCTCGTCCCAGACGGTGTAGCCCGCCTGGTCCGCCCCGGCGAGGCCGCCGCGCAGGAGGTCGGCGAGCCGCTGCTCCAGCTCCGTGGCTCCCGCCGCGACGCGCCGCGCGCGGCGTTCGGCGCGGCGGCGGGCCGCCTCCGGGTCCGCCGCCCGCCCCGCCGCCTCCGCCGTGGCGCGGCCCCGGGACTCCGCCTTGGCGCGGCGCCCGGCCAGCCAGTCGTCCGCCCACCGCGGTGGCTCGGCCCGCGGCACGGCGTCCGGACCGGCCGGGCCCTGCGCCCACAGCAGCAACAGCCCCAGCGCGTGCTTGCACGGGAACTTGCGGCTCGGACAACTGCATTGGGAGGCCGGGCCCGTCAGGTCGACCACCGTGCGGTAGGGCGTGCTGCCGCTGCCCCGGCACAGCCCCCACACCGCGTCCCGCCCCGTGCCCGTCTCGGACCAGGGGGCGGGAGCGGCCAGCTTGCTCCCCGCTTTCCGTGACGCCGCGTCAGGCGCCAGCGTGAGCACCTCTTCCGCGCTCCAGCGCGTGCTCGTACCCATGCGAACGACCGTACGGCCGGGCACTGACAGTGCCCGCCGCGTGGCGGCGCGTGGAAGCGGCGGGACGCCACCCCGGCGCGGCCCGCGGGGCAGGTGGCAACTGGGCGAGGTGAAGGGTGAATTCGCAGGTCAGCGTGATTGTCAGTGGTGCCGTGCAGAGTGGTCGGCACGACGGAGAGTCACCGCACCTAGGGGGATTCGTGACCGCCACCGACACCACCTCACCAGCCGTCCTGCGGCCCCACGCCGAAGAGGCGTTCGCCGCCGAACTCACCGCTCTGGCCGCCGCGGACGACCGCCCCCGCCCCACCCGCTGGCGCCTGTCCCCGTGGGCGGTCGCCACCTACCTGCTGGGCGGGACGCTGCCCTGCGGCACCGTCATCTCGCCCAAGTACGTCGGCCCCCGGCGCCTGGTCGAAGTGGCCGTGACGACGCTGGCGACGGACCGGGCGCTGCTCCTGCTCGGCGTGCCCGGCACCGCCAAGACGTGGGTCTCCGAGCACCTGGCCGCCGCCGTCAGCGGCGACTCCACGCTGCTGGTGCAGGGCACGGCCGGCACCGCGGAGGAGGCCGTGCGCTACGGGTGGAACTACGCGCAGCTCCTCGCGCACGGCCCGAGCCGGGACGCGCTCGTGCCCAGCCCCGTGATGCGGGCCATGGCCGACGGCAAGACGGCCCGCGTGGAGGAGCTGACGCGCATTCCGGCCGACGTGCAGGACACCCTCATCACCATCCTGTCGGAGAAGACGCTGCCCGTACCGGAGTTGGGCGAGGAGGTGCAGGCGGTCCGCGGCTTCAACCTCATCGCCACCGCCAACGACCGCGACCGCGGCGTCAACGAGCTCTCCAGCGCCCTGCGGCGCCGGTTCAACACCGTGGTGCTGCCGCTGCCCGCGACGGCCGAGGCGGAGGTGGACATCGTCGCGCGCCGCGTGGAGCAGCTCGGCCGCGCGCTGGACCTGCCCGCCGCACCCGACGGCGCGGACGAGATCCGCCGCGTCGTCACCGTCTTCCGCGAACTGCGCGACGGGGTCACCGACGACGGGCGCACGAAGGTGAAGTCGCCCTCCGGGACCCTCTCCACGGCCGAGGCGATCTCGGTCGTCACCGGCGGCCTGGCCCTCGCCGCCCACTTCGGGGACGGCGTGCTGCGCCCGGGTGACGTGGCCGCGGGCATAATCGGCGCCGTCGTACGGGACCCGGCCTCGGACCGCGTGGTGTGGCAGGAGTACCTGGAGGCGGTCGTGCGCGAGCGCGAGGGCTGGAAGGACTTCTACCGCGCCTGCCGGGAGGTGAGCGCATGACCCGCGCCGACGCCGCCACGCCCCTGCTGCTCGGGGTCCGCCACCACGGCCCCGGCTCCGCCCGCTCCGTGGCCGCCGCGCTGGACGCGCACCGTCCGGCCGTCGTGCTCATCGAGGGCCCGCCCGAGGCCGACGCCGTCGTGCACCTCGCGGCCCACCCGGCCATGCGCCCGCCCGTGGCCCTGCTCGCCCACGCGGTCGACGAGCCCGGCAAGGCCGCGTTCTGGCCGGTGGCCGCCTTCTCGCCGGAGTGGGTGGCGATGCGGTGGGCCCTGGAACGGGAGGTCCCCGTGCGCTTCATCGACCTGCCCGCGGCGCACACCCTGGCCCTGCCCGACGCGAAGCCGGCCCGGTTGCCGGAGACCGGCCCGGACGCGGACCCTGACGCCGGACCCGACGCGGACGCGCGGCCGGACGCCGCACCGGGCGCCGCACCGGGCGCCGGGCCCCACACCGGCCCCGACGCCCCGCACGGCGACCACGCCGAGGCCCACGGGCCGCGCCCGGGGGACGACGGGCACACCACCAAGCGGCTCGCCCCCCGGCTCGACCCGCTCGCCGTCCTCGCCGAGACGGCCGGATACGACGACCCCGAGCGCTGGTGGGAGGACGTCGTCGAGCACCGGGGCGCGCCCGCTCCCGGGGCGCCCCCCGATCCGTTCTCCGCGTTCTCCGCGGTCGCCGGCGCCATGGCCGCCCTGCGCGCGGCACACGGCGACGGCGGGCACGGGCGGGACGCCGTGCGGGAGGCCCACATGCGGCTGCGGCTGCGCGAGGCCGCCCGGGAGTTCGGCGCCGACCGGGTCGCCGTGGTGTGCGGCGCCTGGCACGTGCCCGCCCTCTTCGGCCCCCGGCCCGTCGCGGCCGACCGCGCGCTGCTGAAGGGACTGCCCAAGGTGCGCACGGAGGCCACCTGGGTGCCCTGGACGCACCGCCGGCTCGCCCGCGCCGGCGGCTACGGCGCCGGGATCACCTCACCGGGCTGGTACAGCCACCTGTTCACCGCTGTGGACCGTCCGGTCGAGCGCTGGCTCACCAAGGTCGCCCGGCTGCTGCGGGAGGAGGACGTGAGCGTGTCGTCCGCCCACGTCATCGAGGCCGTCCGGCTCGCGCAGACGCTGGCCGTCATGCGCGGGCGGCCGCTGGCCGGGCTCACCGAGACGCTCGACGCCGCCCGGTCGGTGATGTGCGAGGGGTCGGACGTGCCGCTGGCGCTCGTCGAGGACCGGCTCGTGGTGGGCCGGGAGCTGGGCGAGGTGCCGCCGAACGCCCCGGCCGTGCCGCTCCAGCGCGACCTCGCCCGGCTCCAGCGCTCCCTGCGCCTGAGGCCCGAGGCGCACGAGCGCGACGTCGAACTGGATCTCCGGGAGGACAACGGCGCCGCCCGCAGCCGCCTGCTGCACCGGCTCCGGCTGCTCGGCGTCGGCTGGGGCGAGCCCGTCCGCGGGCGCGGGGGCACCGGCACGTTCAAGGAGAGCTGGCGCCTGTGCTGGGAGCCGGAGCTGTCCGTCCGCGTCGCCGAGGCCGGGGTGTGGGGGACCACCGTGGCCTCGGCGGCCACCGCCAAGGCCGAGACGCGGGCCCTGGAGGCACCCGGGCTGCCCGAGGTGACGGCGCTGGCCGAGCAGTGCCTGCTGGCCGGACTGGGCGACGCGCTGCCGACCGTCATGCGGGTCCTGGCCGACCGCGCGGCACTCGACGCCGACGTCGGCCGCCTCGCCCGGGCGCTGCCCGCCCTCGTGCGCGCCGCCCGCTACGGCGACGTGCGCGGCACCGACACCGGGGAACTCGAGCGCGTCGCCGAGGGGATGGCCGAGCGCGTGTGCGTGGGCCTGCCCCCCGCGTGCGCCGGCCTGGACGCCGACGGCGCCGCCGCGGTGCGCGACCACCTCGACGCCGCGCACCGCGCCATCGGCCTGCTCGGGGCGGCGGCGCTGCGGGAGCGCTGGCGTGCGGTGCTGCGGCGGCTGGCCGGGCGGGAGCGCGTCGCCGGCCTGCTGCGCGGCCGCTGCGTCCGGCTGCTGCTGGACGAGGGGGCACTCGCCCCGGGCGAGGCGGAGCGCCTGATGGGCCTGGCCCTCTCCCCGGGCGCCGCGCCGACGGACGCGGCCGCCTGGCTGGAGGGCTTCCTCGGCGGCGGCGGGTTGCTCCTGGTCCACGACGAACGTCTGCTCCACCTGGTCGACGGGTGGCTCGCGGGCGTCGGAGAGCGGGAGTTCACCGACGTGCTGCCGCTCCTGCGCCGGACGTTCGCCGCGTACGAGCCCGGTGTGCGCCGCACCCTGGGCGAACTGGTCCGCCGCGGCACGGGGGTGCGCGGCGGGCCGCGGGGCCCGGGGGCCGACGGGCCCCCGGGCTTCGGGGACGGCCTGGACGCCGAGTGCGCCGACGCCGTGCTGCCGACCCTGGCCCTGCTGCTCGGCGGGGCCGTCACCCAACCGGCGGGGGGAGCCCGATGAACACCACACCGACGCCCGCACCCGCACCGGAGCCCTCCGGGCCGGACGGGGCGGCGGGGGCGCCCGGGCCACCGTCGACGCGGGTGCGGGAGCCCTCGCGGGCGGGCGCCGGGGCCCCGGCCGCGGACGAGCGGCTGCGCCGCTGGCGGCTGGTCCTGGGCGGCGCCGCGGACGGTGAGGGCACCGGCCACGTGCTCACCGGCCGGGACGCCGCGATGGACCGTACGCTCGCCGCCGTCTACGGGACGAACGGTCCCGGCCGGGGCGGTGACGGGCCGCGCGGGGCCGGGCTCGGCGGGTCCGCGCCGCACGTCGCGCGCTGGCTGGGGGACATCCGCACCTACTTCCCCAGCTCCGTCGTGCGGGTCGTGCAGCGGGACGCGATCGAGCGGCTGGGGCTGGCCACCCTGCTGGCCGAGCCGGAGATGCTGGAGGCCGTCGAACCCGACGTGCACCTGGTCGGCACGCTGCTGTCGCTGGGCCGCGCCCTGCCCGAGACCAGCCGCGAGACCGCCCGCACGGTGGTGCGCGCGGTCGTCCGCGAGCTGGAGCGCCGCCTGGCGACGCGGACCCGGGCCACGCTCGGCGGCGCGCTGGACCGCTCGGCCCGCGTCCGCAGGCCCCGCCACCGCGACATCGACTGGGACCGCACGATCCGCGCCAACCTGAAGAACTACCTGCCCGAGCACCGGACGGTGGTGCCCGAGCGGCTGGTCGGGTACGGGCGGGCCGCGCAGGCGGTGAAGAAGGACGTGATCCTCGCGATCGACCAGTCGGGCTCCATGGCCTCCTCCGTCGTCTACGCCTCCGTGTTCGGCGCGGTGCTGGCCTCCATGCGCTCGCTCAACACCCGGCTGGTCGTCTTCGACACCTCGGTGACCGATCTCACCGAGGAGCTGGACGACCCGGTGGACGTCCTGTTCGGCACCCAGCTCGGCGGCGGCACCGACATCAACCGCGCGCTGGCCTACTGCCAGCGCCACGTCACCCGGCCGGCGGAGACGATCCTCGTCCTCATCAGTGATCTCTACGAGGGCGGCATCCGGGACGAGATGCTGCGCCGGGTGGCGGCGATGCAGGCCGCCGGGGTGCGGTGCGTGGCCCTGCTGGCGCTCTCCGACGACGGCGCGCCCGCCTACGACCGGGCCCACGCCGCGGCGCTGGCGGAGCTGGGCGTCCCCGCGTTCGCCTGCACGCCGGACCTGTTCCCCGAGGTGATGGCGGCGGCCATCGAGAAGCGGGAGCTGCCGATGCCGACGTGAGCGCCGCCCCACCCCGCCGCGGCGGTGCGGGGGTGAGCCGGCGAACGGGTGAGCCCCGGGCGGCTCACATGTGAGCGGGGTCACCGCGCTGGTGTGACGTGCGATTTATGCACGGCCTGACCGCAGGGCTACCCTGCAAGGCGGACATGCCGCGTCCCGTCACACACGCGGCCACGCGGCACGCCCACGCTGACAACGAACCGCGAAAACGGATTAGGGACGGACGCGCGTGGACCTGTTCGAGTACCAGGCGAGGGACCTCTTCGCCAAGCATGACGTACCGGTGCTGGCCGGTGAAGTCATCGACACGCCTGAGGCGGCGCGCGAGGTGGCCGAGCGACTCGGCGGTCGCGCGGTCGTCAAGGCGCAGGTCAAGACCGGCGGCCGCGGCAAGGCCGGCGGTGTGAAGCTCGCCGCCGACCCGGCGGACGCGGTCGAGAAGGCCGGGCAGATCCTGGGCATGGACATCAAGGGCCACGTGGTCCACAAGGTCATGCTGGCCCAGACGGCGGACATCGCCGAGGAGTACTACGTCTCCTTCCTGCTGGACCGCACCAACCGGACCTTCCTGGCCATGGCGTCCGTGGAGGGCGGCGTGGACATCGAGGAGGTCGCCGCCACCAAGCCCGAGGCGCTGGCCAAGGTTCCGGTCGACGCGATCGAGGGCGTGACCGAGGCCAAGGCCCGCGAGATCGTCGAGGCCGCGAGGTTCCCGGCCGAGCTGGCCGACCAGATCGTCGTCGCCCTCCAGCGGCTGTGGGACGTCTTCGTCAAGGAGGACGCCCTGCTCGTGGAGGTCAACCCGCTGGTCAAGACGGCCGAGGGCAAGGTCATCGCGCTGGACGGCAAGGTGTCGCTGGACGCCAACGCCGAGTTCCGGCAGCCGGACCACGGCGCGCTGGAGGACAAGGCCGCGGCTGACCCGCTCGAAGCCGCTGCCAAGGCCAAGGGCCTGAACTACGTCAAGCTCGACGGCCAGGTCGGCATCATCGGCAACGGCGCGGGCCTCGTCATGAGCACCCTGGACGTCGTCGCCTACGCGGGCGAGAAGCACTCCGGCGTCAAGCCCGCCAACTTCCTGGACATCGGCGGCGGCGCCTCCGCCGAGGTCATGGCCAACGGCCTGGAGATCATCCTGGGCGACCCGGACGTCAAGTCCGTCTTCGTCAACGTCTTCGGCGGCATCACCGCCTGCGACGCCGTGGCGAACGGCATCGTCCAGGCCCTGGAGCTGCTGAAGTCCAAGGGCGAGGACGTCAGCAAGCCGCTGGTCGTCCGTCTCGACGGCAACAACGCCGAGGTCGGCCGCAAGATCCTGACCGACGCCAACCACCCGCTCGTCGAGCAGGTGGACACGATGGACGGTGCCGCCGACCGCGCCGCCGAGCTGGCCGCCAAGTAACCGGCCCCGGAACTCAAAGGACACGAGGACAACCGCAACCATGGCTATCTTCCTCACCAAGGAAAGCAAGGTCATCGTCCAGGGGATGACCGGTTCCGAGGGCCAGAAGCACACCCGGCGCATGCTGGCCTCGGGCACCAACATCGTCGGTGGTGTCAACCCCCGCAAGGCCGGCACCACGGTCGACTTCGACGGCACCGAGGTCCCGGTCTTCGGCGGCGTCAAGGAGGCCATCGAGGCCACCGGCGCCGACGTGACCGTCATCTTCGTCCCGGAGAAGTTCACCAAGAGCGCCGTCATCGAGGCCATCGACGCCGAGATCCCGCTCGCCGTGGTGATCACCGAGGGCATCGCGGTGCACGACACCGCCTCCTTCTGGGCCCACGCGGGCGCCAAGGGCAACAAGACCCGCATCATCGGTCCGAACTGCCCCGGCCTGATCACCCCCGGCCAGTCCAACGCGGGCATCATCCCGGCCGACATCACCAAGCCGGGCCGCATCGGCCTGGTGTCGAAGTCCGGCACGCTGACCTACCAGATGATGTACGAGCTGCGCGACATCGGCTTCTCCACCTGCGTCGGCATCGGCGGTGACCCGGTCATCGGCACCACCCACATCGACGCGCTCAAGGCGTTCGAGGCCGACCCCGACACCGACCTGATCGTGATGATCGGTGAGATCGGCGGCGACGCCGAGGAGCGGGCCGCCGACTTCGTCAAGGCCAACGTCTCCAAGCCGGTCGTCGGCTACGTCGCGGGCTTCACCGCGCCCGAGGGCAAGACCATGGGCCACGCCGGCGCCATCGTCTCCGGCTCCTCGGGCACCGCCCAGGCGAAGAAGGAGGCCCTGGAGGCCGCCGGTGTGAAGGTCGGCAAGACCCCGTCGGAGACCGCGCGGCTCGCCCGCGAGCTCCTCGGCGGCTGACCCCGCCGTCGCCGGCCCAGGGCCGGCGGCACCACCGGAAACGGGTCCGGGCCCGCCCCCTGCGAGGGGCGGGCCCGGACCCGTTCGCGCACCCGCCTACTCGGCGAGCCGCTGGACGGCGGTGGTCAGCGTCGTCTGCGGGAGCAGGCTGCCGTGCTCGGTGGTCACCACGGCGAACGAGGTGGCCGCCACGACGGCGGCGGTCAGACCGCAGGCGGCGGCCGTCCGGCCGTACGTCAGCCGGTCGCTGCCCGCCCGCACCTCCCGGGCCGTGGGCGGCTCCACCACCTGGGCGGCGGCGAGGCGCCGCAGCAGCGCCGAGACGCGGGCGGCCCGCCGGTCCGGCGGCGCGGCGGCGATCTCCGGCACGTACGCGGCCAGCGTCTCCCGCGCGTTGCGCAGCCGGTTCGCGGTGGCCGGAGTGCTGGCCTCGGTCTCGGCCGCCGTCTCCGCGAGCCCGATCCCCATGCCGTCGTGCAGCAGCACCGCCCGGCGGTGCACCGGCGGCAGCGCGAGGAGCGCCTCCAGCAGCGCCTTGTCCTCCGGCACACCGGCGTAGGCGTCGGGCGTGCGGTGCGCCGGACGGAACTGGTGCCAGGGGGAGAGCGCGTGCTCGTGCGCCGCGGCCCGCACCCAGCCGGCCGGGTCCCGGTCCACGGCGACCTTCGGCCACTGCTCCCAGGCGGCGTGGAAGGCCCGCCGCACCGCCCACTCCGCGAGCTTCCCGTGCCCGGTGAGGAGGTAGGTCTGCCGGGTGAGCGCCCGCACGGTGCGGTCGTAGAGCGCGTCGAAGGCCGCGGCCGGGGGCGCCGCCGCGCGCTCGCGCTCCCGTGCGCCCGCTCCCGCCCGCTCCGCGAACGCCTCCGCCTCCTCGGCCCCCAGCGCCCATCCCGGCCGTCCGCCCGCTCCCGCGTCGGGCTCCGCCCCGGCACCGGGCCGCGCGGCGCTCGCCTCCGGCTCCGGTTCCGCGGCCTCCGCCCGCGGTGCGGCGGGACGGGGTGCGGGCCCGGCCGCGGGGGCCGCGGGGCGGCCGGCGCCCGCGCCGCGGCTCGCCGCCGCGGGCGGGGGTGCGGTGGTGTCCGCGGGGCCGGCGTCCGCCGCGGGCTCGGGCGTGGGGGCGTCCGCTTCCGGCCGGGGTGCGGTGGCGGCCGCTTCCGGTGCGGAGGTGTCCGGGGCCACTGCGGCGAGTCCAGACGCCTCGGGCGCGGTGGTGGGCTCCGGGCTCCGGGCGGGTTCCGTGGCGGAGGGCTCCGGCGCCCCCGGCGGGGAGAGCTCCCGGGTCTTCGGCTCCGTGGGTGCCTGCACTTTCGGTGCGGCCCCATCCGGCGACTCGTTCGCCGTGCGGGCCTCCGGCACGGGGGGCTCCGCCTGGGCGGCGGCGGGCCGGGCGCCGCCGGGCGCGCCCGGGGAGGGCGCCGGTGGGGCGGGCGGCGGTGGGGCGGGCGGCGGCGCCCCGGGGCCGGACGGGGACGGGGCGCGGCGGACGAGGCGCAGGCCCGCGGCGTCCGGAGGGAGCAGCGCGGGGCGGAGGGGCGGCCATCCGCCGACCGGGGGCGGGACGAGCAGGGAGTGGGTGACCGGCTCGCCGGGGATCGTCGGGCCGAGGAGCAGCGGGGAGGGTTCCGGTTCGGGAGGGGGCGGCGGAGTGGGGGCGCGCTCGGCGCCGGTACCGGGTCCGGCCTCGGTGCGGGGTTCGGCCTCGGTACCGGGTCCGGCGTCGGGCTCCGGCGTGCGTCGCGTCGCCGTGGCGGTCCCGGCGGACTCCGGCGGAGGCAGCGCGGAACCGTTGCGGCGCGCGCGCTTGACGGCGCGTCGGCGCTGACGTGGCGTCTGCTTCGTCCGCTGGGTGCCGACTTCGCTCATGCCTGGCCACCGCCGCGGCGCGCCCACCCGGGCAACGGTGTGAAAAGGTGCATAGCTTCATATTGTGCGACACCACGAGCTTTCGCCCGGTACCCGGGCGAAACGGGTGTTATTGGCAGCATGGCGCTGTGAGCCGAACGACGCAGCACAGCGCACGCCGACGTGACGCCGCACCGGCCCTGGGCGGAGTCATGGAAGGCGCGTTCACCGCCTGCCTGGGACTGGCGGTCGTCGCCATCGTGTCCCTGCTGCTGTGGACCACCTCGCCCTACCCGGACAGCGGGCCGGGCGGCGCCCTGCGTGTCGCCGCCGGCCTGTGGCTGCTCGCCCACGGGGCCGACCTGGTGCGCGCGGACACGCTCAGCGGCGTCCCCGCGCCCCTGGGGGTCACCCCGCTGCTGCTCACCGCCCTGCCGGTGTGGCTGCTGTACCGGGCGGTCCGGGCCCAGGGGGGTGGTGGACGCGCCGTGTGGTCCCTCGGGGCGGGCTACCTCGCGGTGGCCGGAGCCGTGGTCGGCTACTCCGTCGGGGGGTCGCCGGCGGTGGACCCGCTCAGCGCCGCCCTGCACCTGCCGCTGCTCACCCTCGGCACGCTCGCCGTCGGCGCCTGGCTGACCGGCGGGCGGTGGGGGGCGCGGCCGACCGACGGCGTGGGGGACCGGGAGTCCGAGCGGCCGCGCCTGTCCCGGTGGGCGCGCCGGGTGCGCGCCGGAGCCGCGTCGCGCGCGGCGGGCGTGGCGGTGGCGGTGCTCTGCGGCGGGGGCGCGCTGCTCGCCGCGGCGGGTCTCCTGTGGCGCTGGAGTGCGGCGCGGGACGCCTTCCCCCAGCTCACCTCCGCGTGGTCGGGGCAACTGGCCGTGCTGCTGCTGTGCGTGGCGCTGCTGCCCAACGTCGCCGTGTGGGGCGCGGCTTACGGGCTCGGCCCCGGCTTCACCCTGGGGGCGGGCAGCGTGGTGGGGCCGTTGGCGACCACGGCGCACCCGGCGCTGCCGCACTTCCCGCTGCTGGCCGCCGTCCCCGGCGAGGGCGCGGGCGGGCCGGTGCTGTGGGTGGCGGCCGGCGCGGTGCCGCTGGCCGCCGGGTGGGCGGCCGGCTGGTCCGCGGCGCGGTCCGCGGTACCGGTGCCGGGCACCCGGCACGGTGCGACGAGCTGGGGCGGCACGCTCGGCACGGCGCTGCTCGGCGCGCTGGGGTGTGGGCTGGCCATGGGGGCGCTGGGCGCGCTGGCGGGCGGACCGCTGGGCACGGGAACGCTCGCGCACCTCGGTCCCGTGTGGTGGCAGACGGGCGCGGCCGCGCTGGGCTGGACGGTGCTGGTGTCGGCTCCCGGGGCGCTGACCGTCCGGCTGTGGCGGCTGCGGGACCCGCACCCGCTGCTGGCCACCGCGCTGGTCTGGCGGCGGTTCGCCGCGTGGTGCGGCTCGCTGCGGGGCCCGGCGGGTGCGGAGCCGGCGGGGGAGTGGCACGCCACGGGGGCCCGGCTGGCCCGGTGGGCGGCGCTGAAGGAGGCGTCGGGCGGACTGGTCCCGGACTTCGAGCCCCGCTGGGGTGGTGACACCGAGGAGCCGACCGCCGCCGACCGCCGCCGCGGCCGTCACCGCCGAGCCCCCCGCCGGCCCCGCACCCCGAACCCCCGCAACGCCCACCGCGCGTGACGGCGGCCCGCCCGCCACCGAGGACACCGGACGCCGCGGACCACCGCACGCCGCCGAGCGCGCCGGGCGCCGCCGAGCGCGCCGGGCGCGACGCGAGCCCGTGCGTGCCCCGGGGCGCTCGGGCACGACGTGGCCCCGGAGGACGGGCGCGGCGCGAGCGCGCACCGCGCTTCAGGACACCGGGGGCGTGAGGCCGACGCGCACGCGGCTCCGGTACCCGGGCGCGGCGGCCGGGGCGCGGGGCGGGAGCGCGGGGCCGGGTGGCAGCCGGGGCGGGTCGCGGCGGGGTTACTCCTCGCCGATCACCGGGCGGAGCCGCTCCGGGAGCAGCTCCTCGCAGCTCTCGCGGCTCGCGGTGGTGAGCGCGTCGTCGACGCAGGTGTAGTAGTCGCTGTAGAGGAGTTGGAGCGCGAACGTCGCGGCGACGAGGAGCAGCGCGAGGCTGCCGCCGACGAGCCCGCCGACCGCCGCCGAGGTCACCGGACGCGGGTTCCGCGGGCGGGACCCGCCCGGGGCGGGGGACCGGGCGGTGTCGGACGTGCCGCTGAGGGCGGCGACGCCCGCGCCGTCGCGGCCACCGGTGTCCTTGCGCTCGACGCCCGGCGCGCCGCGCAGCGCGCTGATGCCCCAGTAGAGGGCGAGCGCCCCGAGCAGCAGGGCGAGCGGCGCGATGTTGAAGAGCGCGAAGAAGAAGCCCCACATGCCGACGAGCATGGCGAAGCGGGCGTGGCGCTGGGCCGGGTCCCTGGGGTCCCAGCGCATGCCGCGCGGGCCGCCCTTGCCCGGGCCGCGCCCGGCTCCCGAGTCGTCGCCGCCGGTCCCGCCGGGGCCGGCGGCCCCGCCGAAGCCGCCGCTCTGCCGCCCCGGCTGGCGGCTGCTCCACTGGCTGCCCCAGGTGCCGCGCGAGCCCTCACCGCCGTCGCCCTGCCCCCCGTCGCGGCCGGTGCCGTTCGAGCCGCCGGTGCCGTCCGAGCCACCGGAGTCGTCCGAGCCACCGGAGTCGCCCGAGCCGCCGGAGTCGCCCGAGCCGCCCGGGCCCCCGGCGTGGGCGGAGCCGTCGGCCCGCCCCGGGCGGGGCCGCCAGGGCTGGTCGGGGCTGCCTTCCGGCGGGGGCGCGAAGGGGTTGTCGTCCTGGCCGCTCCGCCCCGGCGCCTGGGACCGGCCGGGCTTGCCGAAGACGCGGCGTCGCTCCGTCATGTGATGTGTGTCTTCCCCTTCGTCCGTCCGTGCGCCCCGGCGCGGGTGCGCGGGGTTACGGAACCGTGTGCCAGACGCTACCCGCTGTCCCCCGCACCGTCCCGTGGGGGGCGGTTCGGCGGGGCCGGTATCGTTGCTGACGGTCGGCCGCTTCGTAGGGTTCCCCGGATTCACCCTCCCCCGCCGTTCGTCCGATCACACCAAGCGATCACCGCACCCGAACCTGAGAAAGAGCCTCGTCGTGGCTGCTGCCTCCACTCCTGCCCGCCTCGTCGTGCTCGTATCCGGATCGGGTACGAACCTGCAGGCGCTCCTGGACGCGGTCGAGGCCGCCGGGCCGCAGGCGTACGGCGCGCGGATCGTGGCCGTCGGTGCCGACCGGGACGGCATCGAGGGGCTGGCCCGCGCCGAGCGCGCCGGGCTGCCGACGTTCGTGTGCCGGGTGCGGGACCACGCCCGGCGCGCCGACTGGGACGCCGCGCTGACCGAGGCGACGGCCGCCCACCGGCCCGACCTGGTGGTCTCCGCCGGGTTCATGCGCATCGTGGGCCCACGGTTCCTGGCCCGCTTCGGCGGCCGGTTCGTCAACACCCACCCGGCGCTGCTGCCGAGCTTCCCCGGCGCCCACGGGGTGCGCGACGCGCTCGCGTACGGCGTGAAGGTGACCGGGTGCACCGTGCACTTCGTCGACGACGGCGTCGACACAGGTCCGATCATCGCTCAGGGGGTGGTGGAGGTCCGCGACGAGGACCACCTGGACGACGGAACCGCTCTGCACGAGCGGATCAAGGAAGTCGAGCGACGCCTGCTCGTCGACGTCGTGGGCCGCCTGGCGCGCGACGGCTACCGCATTGAGGGACGAAAGGTACGGATTCCGGCATGACCGCCGAAGGTACGAAGCGGCCGATCCGCCGCGCGCTGGTCAGCGTCTACGACAAGACGGGTCTGGAGGAGCTGGCCCGGGGCCTGCACGCGGCCGGCGTGCAGGTGGTCTCCACCGGCTCGACGGCCGCCCGGATCGCCGGGGCCGGGGTGCCGGTGACGAAGGTCGAGGAGCTGACCGGCTTCCCCGAGTGCCTGGACGGCCGGGTGAAGACGCTGCACCCCAAGGTCCACGCCGGCATTCTGGCCGACCAGCGCCTGCCCGCGCACCGCGAGCAACTGGCCGAGCTGGGCGTGGAGCCGTTCGAGCTGGTGGTGGTGAACCTCTACCCCTTCCGCGAGACGGTGGCCTCCGGGGCGTCCCCGGACGCCTGTGTCGAGCAGATCGACATCGGCGGCCCGTCCATGGTGCGCGCGGCGGCGAAGAACCACCCGTCCGTGGCGGTGGTGGTCAACCCCGAGCGCTACGCGGACGTGCTGGAGGCCGCGGCCGGGGGCGGCTTCGACCTGTCCGCCCGCAAGCGGCTGGCCGCCGAGGCGTTCGCCCACACCGCCGCCTACGACGTGGCGGTGGCGAGCTGGTTCGCCGACGGCTACGCCGTGGACACGGAGACCGCCACGGAAGGCGGCGCGGACGCCGGCACCCCCGCCGACGCGCGCTTCCCCGCGTTCCTCGGCTCGGCCCTCACGCGCCGGCGCGTCCTGCGCTACGGCGAGAACCCGCACCAGGGGGCGGCGCTCTACACCGACGGCACCGGCGGGCTCGCGGCCGCCGAGCAGCTCCACGGCAAGGAGATGTCGTACAACAACTACGTCGACACCGAGGCCGCCCGGCGTGCCGCACACGACCACGCCGAGCCCTGCGTGGCGATCATCAAGCACGCGAACCCGTGCGGCATCGCGGTGGGCGCCGACGTCGCCGAGGCGCACCGCAAGGCGCACGCCTGCGACCCGCTCTCCGCGTTCGGGGGCGTCATCGCCGTCAACCGGCCGGTGTCGGTGGCGCTGGCCGAGCAGGTGGCGGAGATCTTCACCGAGGTCGTCGTCGCCCCGGACTACGAGGACGGCGCGGTGGAGGTGCTGACGCGGAAGAAGAACATCCGCGTGTTGCGCTGCCCCGCCGCCCCGGGCGCGACCACGGAGCTGCGGCCGGTGGACGGCGGCGCGCTGCTCCAGGTCAGGGACCGCCTCCAGGCCGACGGCGACGACCCGGCGCACTGGACCCTGGCCACCGGCGAGGCGCTGGACGAGGCCGGGCTCGCGGAGCTGGCCTTCGCCTGGCGGGCCTGCCGCGCGGTGAAGTCCAACGCCATCCTGCTCGCCAAGGACGGGGCCACCGTCGGCGTCGGCATGGGGCAGGTCAACCGGGTGGACTCGGCCAAGCTGGCCGTCCAGCGCGCCGGCGAGGAGCGGGCGGCCGGTTCCTACGCGGCGTCCGACGCCTTCTTCCCCTTCCCCGACGGCCTGGAGGTGCTGACGGCGGCCGGTGTCCGGGCCGTCGTGCAGCCGGGCGGTTCGGTGCGCGACGAGGCCGTGGTCGAGGCGGCGCGGAAGGCCGGGGTCACCATGTACCTCACCGGCACCCGCCACTTCTTCCACTGAGGTCCAAGGCACGCGCGAGGGCCGCGCACGGGAACGTCCGTGCGCGGCCCTCGCGCGGTGGTCCGGTGGGCGGCGGGCTCAGCGGGCGCCCGGCTGCCGTCCGCGCCGGAACCAGGCGGCCGAGGCCGACTGGGACAGGAAGACGATGCCGGTGACGCCCAGCGCCATCCACAGCACGCCGAGCGGGAGCGCCATGACCCCGAACAGCGTGAGGAACGACGCCCACACGATCGCGGCGACGCGGACGCCGTTGCCGCCCCCGGAGAAGCGGGCGGCCAGCACGATGCCCAGCACGGCGTGCAGGAGGTAGGCGCCGAAGACGGTGTAGATCAGCCCGGCGGTGACGTCGAAGCCGAGCTGCCGGCGGAACTCGTCGGTGGCCTCCTGACCCCCGGCCGCGACGGTGACGAGCACCAGGAGGGACAGTGCGGCCTGGAGCGCTCCGGCCACAAGGAACAGCACGCGCAGCGTCTTCAGCTTGCCGGGCGGCTCCGTCGGCGCGGGCGGCCCGAACGGCGTCGCCTGGCCGGGATAGGGGTAGGCGGGCGGCGGGCTCCCGGGCGCGGGGCCTCCGGGCGCGGGGCCCCCGGGGGGCGGGCTCCCGGGCGCGCGGCCGTACGGGTCGTCGGTGCTCATCGCGGCCTCCCGGTCAGTAGCGCGGCCGGTTGAACCAGGCGCTGGCCTGCCCCATGGCGCAGAAGACGATCGTCAGGACGGCGGTCGCCACCCACAGCAGGGCCAGGATCGGGTTGCCGCCCTCGGAGGAGAAGGCGGAGAGCAGGGCCAGCAGCGCGATCAGGGCGTTGAGGCTGGCCGCGATGATCGCCGTGACCCGGGTGCCGGTGCCGCCCTTGCCGAACATCGACGCGGGCACGATGTGCAGCGCGCCGAAGCCGAGGAAGAGCAGGAACATGATGATCGCGGCGCCCGCGAGGAAGTCGCCCGCGTCGCCGAGGCCCGGGATGTCGTCGGTGGCGCCCTCGGCCGCGACGCCGAGGATGAGCATCAGCAGGCCGAGCAGGGTCCACACCGACCCGGCGATGAACAGCAGTACGCGAGCGGTGACCACCTGGCCCGGCATGCCCTGCGGCTGGGCCGGAGCCATGCCCGGCTGCGGGTAGGCGGCCTGCTGCGGGTAGCCGTAGCCCGGCTGCGCCGGGGGCTGCTGGGGATAGCCGTACTGCTGCTGGCCCGCGGGCTGGCCCTGCGGCGGCGGCTGGCCGTACGGGTTGTGCTGACTGGGGTTGCTCACTGCGGACTTCCTCTGACGCGGTAGGGACGTGACGGTGGTGCCGCCCTCCCGGGGCGAGCCCCGCGGAAGCCGCCAGCGGAAGTCCTGCGTCCCCCCGTGCCGCCCCCGCGACCGTCCCCGTCGGCCGCAGCACGGGCTTATCATCCGGTTTACCGTCGATCGCTGTCCAGTTGCGTTCGCATACTGTGACGAAGCACCGCCCCGCGCCGTTACCGCGGGCCGGATTGGTACCGGCGGCCCGGCATCCGGGAGGATGGACGCATGAGCGCGCAGATTCTCGACGGCAAGGCCACCGCGGCCGCGATCAAATCCGAACTGACCACCCGGGTGGCAGCCCTGGCCGACCGGGGCGTGCGGCCCGGCCTCGCCACGGTGCTGGTGGGCGACGACCCGGCCAGCCACAAGTACGTGGCCGGCAAGCACCGCGACTGCGCCCAGGTGGGCATCGCCTCCATCCAGCGGGAACTGCCCGCGACGGCCACCCAGGAGGAGGTCGAGGCCGTCGTGCGCGAGCTCAACGAGGACCCGGCGTGCACCGGGTACATCGTGCAGCTCCCGCTGCCCCGCGGCGTCGACACCAACCGGGTGCTGGAGCTGGTGGACCCGGACAAGGACGCCGACGGGCTGCACCCGGCCAACCTCGGCCGGCTCGTGCTCGGGGTGCCCGCGCCGCTGCCCTGCACGCCGAACGGCATCATCGAACTGCTGCGCCGGCACGAGGTGGGGATCGCCGGTGCCGAGGTCGTCGTCGTCGGCCGGGGCATCACCGTCGGACGCTCGCTGCCGCTGCTGCTGACGCGCCGCTCGGAGAACGCCACCGTGACGCAGTGCCACACCGGCACCCGGGACCTCGCCGCCCACCTGCGCCGGGCCGACATCGTGGTGGCCGCGGCGGGCGTGCCGCACCTGATCAAGCCCGAGGACGTACGGCCGGGCGCCGCCGTGCTCGACGTCGGCGTCAGCCGCGACGAGACCGGCAAGATCGTCGGGGACGTGCACCCGGGCGTGGCCGAGACGGCCGCCTGGGTCGCCCCCAACCCGGGCGGGGTCGGGCCGATGACGCGGGCGATGCTGCTGGCCAACGTCGTCGACGCGGCCGAGCGGAACGCGGGCTGAGCGAGATGGCTGCTCACCCTGAGCGCCGCTCGCGGCGGTTCCCGATGTTCACCCGGGACACCGCCCGCCCGGAGGGCGGCGGTCGGGCGGCCCCGGGCGGCGCGCCGGCGCCCGCCCGGCAGTGGCCGCTGCTCGCGGTCCTGGCGGGCACGGTCACCGGCCTGCTCGTGGTGCTCGGCGAGATGCGGATCGGTCTGCTCGTCGTCGGCGCGTCCCTGCTGGCCGGTGCGGTGCTGCGCTGGCTCGTGCCGGAGGTCGGCATGCTGGCGGTGCGCTCGCGCTTCACCGACGTGCTCACCTACGGCCTGCTGGGCGGCACGGTGGTGGTGCTGGCGCTCATGGTCCAGCCCGAGCCGTGGTTGCAGCTCCCCTTCCTCCAGGACCTCATGCGCTTCCTCGTCCGCTGACCGCCGCGCCGGGGCACGCCGCCCCGGCCGCGTCGGGCGGCGGACCCGACCGCGGACACCGCCGCCCCGGCACCCGGCCGCCCGCCCCGCGGCGCAGCGGCGGCCGTGGACGGACGGTGGCGGCGTCCGGCGGCCGTGGGCGAACGCGCGCGCTCGCGGGGGTGCGCGGGGGCCGGGGAAAGTCCGGCGCACCGTGCAACCCTCGCGACCGCGTAACCGTCTAGGGCGTGGGTGCGGGTGAAGGACGCCGGCGCCCTACCCTGGGCGGGCACAGGATCTGCGGGGGTGAGGGAGGGCCATGCCTCGTTGGAAGCCGCTGCCGGAGGAGCTGGACCCGCAGATACGGGAGTTCGCCGAGCAGATGCGGCGTCTCGTGGACCGCTCCGGGCTGGGCCTCGCCGCGCTCGCGGACCGCACCGGGTACAGCAAGACCTCCTGGGAGCGGTACCTGAGCGGACGGCTGCTCCCGCCGCAGGGCGCCATCTCCGCGCTCGCGGAGGTCACCGGGACCGACGTGCGGCACCTGGCCACCCTGTGGGAGCTGGCCGAACGGGCGTGGAGCCGCTCGGAGATGCGGCACGACATGACCATGGAGGCCATCCGCATCTCACAGGCCCGGGAGGCGCTGCGGGCGGCCGAGGAGCAGGGGCCGCCGGCCGGCCACCGCAGGGCGGGGGAGCGGTCCGGTGGCCGGGCCCGTCCGGCGCCCGGCGCCCGCCCCGCACCGGCGCGCGCGGATCACCCGGCCCAGCCGGCGGGCACCGGGCACGCGGCGGCGGGCGCGGGACGGGCGGCGCGCGCGCGGCGTCCGGCCGGAGCGCCGGGCCGTGCCGCCGCCGCGCGCCCCTCCGGTGCCCGCCGGGCCGTGATGCTGCTGGCCGGCGGGGCGACGGCGCTGGCCGTGCTGGCCGCCGCGTTCTTCGTCATGGACCTCTCCGGTGGCGGCGGGAAGGCCGCGGCCGAACCCACCGCGGCGCCGTCCACCGACACGGGGCCCGACCTGCCCGAAGGCGTCCGGTGCACCGGCGAGGACTGCACCGGGGAGGACCCGGAACTCATGGGCTGCGGCGGCCGGTACGCGCAGACGGTCGGCGACGCGCTGATCGGGGCGGCCTACGTGGAGCTGCGCTACAGCGAGGTCTGCGGGGCGGGGTGGGCGCGCGTCGCCGCCGCGCAGCCGGGCGACACCCTGCGGGTCACCGCCGACAGCGACGCCTCCGCCGCCGAGGACCTGGGCGACAAGACCGAGGGCTACACGATGATGATCCCGGCGCGCGACGCCGAGGCGATCCGGGCGTGCGTCGAGCGGGCCGGCCAGCGGCAGGGGTGCACCCTGTGACGGCGGGTGTCCGAATTCTTGCGTTCCCCGAAACCGGTGTGTGTGACGGCGGCATGACGGGGCACAAGCAGGGACACCCCCCCACGGGTGCGGGACCGCGCCCCGGCAGCCGCCCGTCCCCCCCTCCTTGAGCGGGCGGCTGCCCAGCGTGTGTCGTGCCGCCCCGGCGCGATAGCCTGACGGCGGATCTCTTGACGTAGAGAGACTTGACGTGTCCCTCGCGTCCCGGGGTCCAGCCGCCATCGTCAGGTTCAACGGAGACCGCCATGACCCGCAACGCCGTCAATGTCACCGTCACGGGAGCCGCCGGCCAGATCGGCTACGCGCTGCTCTTCCGCATCGCCTCCGGGCACCTGCTGGGCCCGGACGTCCCCGTCAAGCTGCGCCTGCTGGAGATCACCCCCGCGCTGGGCGCGGCCGAGGGCACCGCCATGGAGCTGGACGACTGCGCGTTCCCGCTCCTGCGCGGCATCGAGATCACCGACGACCCGAACGTGGCCTTCGACGGCGCGAACGTGGCCCTGCTCGTCGGCGCCCGCCCGCGCACCAAGGGCATGGAGCGCGGTGATCTGCTGGAGGCCAACGGCGGCATCTTCAAGCCGCAGGGCAAGGCCATCAACGACCACGCCGCCGACGACGTCAAGGTGCTCGTCGTGGGCAACCCGGCCAACACCAACGCCCTGATCGCGCAGGCGGCGGCCCCCGACGTGCCGGCCGAGCGCTTCACGGCGATGACGCGCCTGGACCACAACCGCGCCCTGACCCAGCTCGCGAAGAAGACCGGCAGCTCGGTCAACGACATCACCAAGCTGACGATCTGGGGCAACCACTCCGCCACCCAGTACCCGGACATCTTCCACGCGGAGATCGCGGGGAAGAACGCGGCCGAGACGGTGAACGACGAGAAGTGGCTGGCGGAGGAGTTCATCCCGACCGTCGCCAAGCGCGGTGCGGCCATCATCGAGGCGCGCGGCGCCTCCTCCGCGGCCTCGGCGGCCAACGCGGCGATCGACCACGTCCACACCTGGGTCAACGGCACCCCGGCCGGGGACTGGACGTCGATGGGCATCCCCTCGGACGGCTCCTACGGCGTCCCGGAGGGCCTGATCTCCTCCTTCCCGGTGACCTGCGCGAACGGCGCGTACGAGATCGTCCAGGGCCTGGACGTCAACGCGTTCTCGCGCGCCCGCATCGACGCCTCCGTGCAGGAGCTGGCGGACGAGCGCGAGGCGGTGCGCGGCCTCGGCCTGCTCTGACCCCGCATCGCGCCCGGGGCGCGGCGCCCGGGTCACGGGTGCCCCGCCCCGCGCGCGTCCTGGCCACCCGCCCGGGACCCGGCGGTTTCGGTTTCCGGGCATACCGCTGACCCGTTGGTGAGGAAGGCCACTTCCGCCCGGTACACGGCATGCGGCACGCCGGTTCGGGGCAGGGGTGGCCGGTGCCAGCGTCACTGGCGCACCGCACCACGGCCAGAAAGCAGCAACATGCAGCACGAAGACCCGTCCGGCCTCGCAACCCTCTTCGTGGCGGGGCAGTGGCGCACCGCCGCCGACGGCGGCACGCGCGACGTTCTGGACCCGGCCGACGCCACGGTGCTCGCCCGGGTCGCCGAAGGCGGCGCCGAGGACGCGGACGCGGCGGTGGCCGCCGCGCGCCGCGCCTTCGACGAGGGACCCTGGCCGCGCACCCCGGTGGCCGAGCGCGCCGCGCTGCTGCGCCGCGTCGCCGACCTCCTCCAGCGCGACCGCGAGGAACTGGCGCTCACCGAGTCGCGGGACGCCGGGAAGACGGTGGCCGAGGGCCGGGTGGACGTCGACGACGTCACCGCCGCCTTCCGCTACTTCGCGGACCTGGTGGTGAACGAGTCCGGCGGCCGGGTGGTCGACGCGGGCAGCCCGGACGTGCACAGCGTCGTCGTGCACGAGCCGGTCGGCGTCTGCGCCATGATCACGCCGTGGAACTACCCGCTCCTCCAGGCGAGCTGGAAGGTGGCCCCGGCGCTCGCGGCGGGCAACACCTTCGTCCTCAAGCCCAGCGAGCTCACCCCGCTGTCCACGGCCCGGCTGATGGCGCTGCTGGCGGAGGCCGGGCTGCCGGAGGGCGTGGGCAACCTGGTCACCGGCGCGGGCGACCCCGTCGGCGCCCGGCTGTCCGAGCACCCGCACGTGGACCTGGTCTCCTTCACCGGCGGCCTGGTCAGCGGCGTCAAGGTGGCCCAGGCGGCCGCGCCGACGGTCAAGAAGGTCGCCCTGGAACTGGGCGGCAAGAACCCGAACGTGGTCTTCGCCGACGCCTGCGCCACCGAGGCGGGGTTCGACACGGCGGTCGACCAGGCGCTCAACGCCGCGTTCACCCACAGCGGCCAGGTGTGCTCGGCCGGGGCGCGGCTGATCATCGAGGAGCCGGTGCGCGACCGGTTCGTCACCGAGCTGGCCCGCCGCGCCGAGCGCATACGCCTCGGCCGCGGCACCGAACCCGGCGTAGAGTGCGGCCCGCTGATCTCGCGGCAGCAGCGGGAGAAGACCGAGCGCCACGTCGCCGACGCGCTGGCCGACGGCGCCACTCTGCGCTGCGGCGGGGCCCGCCCCGAGCCCGCCGCCGACCGCCCGGCCGAGGGCTACTTCTACCTGCCCACCGTGCTCGACCACTGCCACGGCGCCATGCGCGTGGTGCGTGAGGAGACCTTCGGGCCGATCCTCACCGTGGAGACCTTCCACACCGAGGACGAGGCGGTGGCGCTCGCCAACGACACCGAGTACGGGCTGGCCGGCGGCGTGTTCTCAGCCGACACCGCCCGGGCCCGCCGGGTCGCCGCCCGGCTGCGGCACGGCACGGTGTGGATCAACGACTACCACCCCTACGTGCCGCAGGCGGAGTGGGGCGGCTTCGGCAGGTCCGGCGTCGGCCGCGAGCTGGGCCCCACCGGCCTGGCCGAGTACCGCGAGACCAAGCACGTCTACGAGAACCTGCGCCCGGCGCCCGTGCGCTGGTTCGCCGGCTGAGCACCCCGCGCCCTCCCGCCGCGCGTCCCGCGCCCGCGGGCCGGCGGCCCGTGCCCTCCCGCGGGCCGGCCGCGGCCGGCCCGCGGCCCTTCCCCCTCCCGTCCCCGCCGCGCCGCCTCCGTGTCCGGCGCGCTCGTCGCAAGGAGCCAGCACCCCCTCATGTCAGCGCACGCGCCCCGTGAGTACGACTACGTGATCGTCGGCGGCGGAACGGCCGGTTCCGTCATCGCCTCCCGGATCTCCGAGGACCCCGGCGTCACCGTCGCCGTCATCGAGGGCGGCCCCTCCGACGTCGACCGCCCCGAGGTGCTCACGCTGCGCCGCTGGCTCGGCCTGCTGGGCGGGGAGCTGGACTACGACTACCCCACCACCGAGCAGCCGCGCGGCAACAGCCACATCCGGCACAGCCGCGCCCGGGTCCTGGGCGGCTGCTCCTCGCACAACACGCTGATCTCCTTCAAGCCGCTGCCCGCCGACTGGGACGAGTGGGAGCGGGCCGGGGCCGCGGGCTGGAACGCGGCGGTGATGGAGCCCTACTTCGGCCGCCTGCGCAACAACATCGTCCCGGTGCACGAGAAGGACCGGAACGCCATCGCCCGCGACTGGGTGGAGGCCGCCGTCACGGCCACCGGCGTGCCGCGCGTCGAGGGCTTCAACCGGGCGCCGTTCACCGAGGGCGCCGGCTTCTTCGACCTCGCCTACCACCCGGAGGACAACAAGCGCTCCTCCGCCTCCGTCGCCTACCTGCACCCGCACCTGGCGGCCGGTGACCGGCCCAACCTCGAACTGCTGCTGGAGACCTGGGCGTTCCGCCTGGAGCTGGACGGCGACACCGCGCGCGGCGTGCACGTGCGGGCCGCGGACGGCACCGAGTCGCTGTTGACGGCCCGGCGCGAGGTCGTCGTCTGCGCGGGCGCCGTGGACACCCCCCGGCTGCTGCTGCACTCCGGCATCGGCCCGGCCGCCGACCTCGCGGCGCTGGGCATCGGCGTCACGCACGACCTGCCCGGCGTGGGGGAGAACCTGCTGGACCACCCCGAGTCGGTGATCGTCTGGGAGACCGACGGGCCGATCCCGGACAACTCCGCGATGGACTCCGACGCCGGCCTGTTCGTGCGCCGCGACCCGGAGTCCGCCACGCCGGACCTGATGTTCCACTTCTACCAGATCCCGTTCACCGACAACCCCGAGCGCATCGGCTACCGACGGCCCCCGCACGGCGTGTCGATGACGCCGAACATCCCCAAGCCGCGCAGCCGCGGCCGCCTCTACCTCACCAGCGCCGACCCCGAGGTCAAGCCGGCGCTGGACTTCGGCTACTTCACCGACGAGGACGACTACGACGGGCGCACCCTGGTCGACGGCATCAAGCTCGCCCGCGAGATCGCCAGGACGGAGCCCTTCGCCGGGTGGCTGCGCCGCGAGGTGTGCCCGGGGCCCGAGGTGACCGACGACGAGGAGCTGAGCGCCTACGCCCGGCACGTCGCCCACACCGTCTACCACCCCGCGGGCACCTGCCGCATGGGCGCCGCCGACGACCCGCTCGCCGTCGTCGACCCCGCGCTGCGCGTGCGCGGCCTGCGCCGCCTGCGCGTCGCGGACGCCTCCGTGTTCCCGACCATGCCCGCCGTCAACCCCATGATCGGCGTCCTCATGCTCGGCGAACGCGCGGCCGACCTGCTGGCCGACGCCGCGCGGTAGTCGGCCGCGCTGTTGTCCGCCGCGCGGTGGCCGCACGCGGCCGGGCGCCCGGGGGAGGCCGTGCGGGCACGGGGAGCGCGGCGGGCGGGCCGCCGCGGGTCCCCGTCGCCCGGGGCGCGCCGGGGTCAGCGGGTCAGGACGTCGCGGAGTCGGGCGAGGGCCCAGTCGAGGTCGTCCTTGGAGATCACCAGGGGCGGGGCGATGCGGATCGTGGAGCCGTGGGTGTCCTTGACCAGCACGCCCTCGGCCATCAGCCGCTCGGAGAGCTCGCGGCCGGTGCCGAACGCCGGGTCGACGTCCACCCCGGCCCACAGGCCCCGGCCGCGCACCGCGCCGATCCGCCCGTCGGCGACCAGCGGCGCGAGTTCCCGGTGCAGGTGCTCGCCCAGCTCCGTCGCCCGCTGCTGGAACTCCCCGGTGCGCAGCATGGCCAGCACCTCCAGCGCCACCGCGCAGCCCAGCGGGTTCCCGCCGAACGTCGAGCCGTGCTCGCCGGGCCGGAACACCCCCAGCACCTCGCGGGAGGAGACGACGGCGGAGACCGGCACGATGCCGCCGCCCAGCGCCTTGCCCAGCACGTACACGTCCGGCACGACACCCTCGTGCTCGCAGGCGAACGTGCGCCCGGTGCGCCCCAGGCCCGACTGGATCTCGTCGGCCACGAACAGCACGTTCCGCGCCCGGGTCAGCTCCCGCACGCCCCGGAGGTAGTCGGGCGGCGGCACCAGCACGCCCGCCTCGCCCTGGATGGGCTCCAGCAGGACGGCGACGGTGTGCTCGTCGACCGCCGCCTCCAGCGCCGCCAGGTCCCCGTAGGGGACGATCTCGAAGCCCGGCGTGTACGGGCCGAAGTCGGCGCGGGCCTCGGGGTCGCTGGAGAAGCTGACGATGGTCGTCGTCCGGCCGTGGAAGTTGTCCGCCGCGACGACGATCCTGGCCTGCCCGTCCGGCACGCCCTTGACCCGGTAGCCCCACTTGCGCGCCGTCTTGACCGCCGTCTCGATGGCCTCGGCGCCGGTGTTCATCGGCAGCACCGCCTCCATGCCGCACACCTCGGCGAGCTGGGCGCAGAAGTCGGCGAAGCGGTCGTGGTGGAAGGCGCGGGAGGTGAGGGTGAGGCGGTCGAGCTGGGCCCGGGCGGCGGCGAGCAGCCGGGGGTTGCCGTGGCCGAAGTTCAGCGCCGAGTACCCGGCGAGCAGGTCCAGGTAGCGGCGGCCCTCGACATCGGTCACCCACGCGCCCTCGCCGGAGCTGACGACGACGGGCAGCGGGTGGTAGTTGTGCGCGCTGTGCGCGTCGGCGGTGGCGATCAGGTCGGCGGTGGGGGAGGGGGAAGGCTGGGACATCACACGCTCCGTTTCGTCGAGTCAACGCTCACAGGCTTGTGACAAGCGGTGCCCCCTTTGTACCGCCGCGCGGGCCGCTCGCGCGGAGGATTCACCGATTCGCCCCGTTCCGACGCGAGGACTTCCGCCCCCGGCCGCCCGCGCGCCGCATCCGTGCGCCGCCGCGCCGCCGCGCCGCGCGCCGGTGCCGGGCCGCCGTCACCGGAGCCCGCCCCGCCGCCGCCGGGCCGGTCAGGGGTCCGCCGCGGGTCCGCCGCCGGGCCGTCTTCGAGCTGCCGCCGATCCGTCCCCGGGCCCGTGGGGCGGGGGCACGCGGGTGGGACCACGCGAGCCGCGGGCTCTGCGAGAATGGCGGACATGGCTAACGATCGCCCCCGTGTGCTCTCCGGTATCCAGCCCACCGCCGGGTCCTTCCACCTCGGCAACTACCTGGGCGCGGTCCGCCAGTGGGTGGAACTCCAGGAGAGCCACGACGCCTTCTACATGGTCGTCGACCTGCACGCCATCACGATCTCGCAGGACCCGGTGCAGCTCCGCGCCGCCACGCGCCTGGCCGCCGCCCAGTTGCTGGCCGCCGGCCTCGACCCGGAGCGCTGCACCCTGTTCGTCCAGAGCCACGTGCCCGAGCACGCGCAGCTCGGCTGGGTGATGAACTGCCTGACGGGGTTCGGCGAGGCGTCGCGCATGACCCAGTTCAAGGACAAGTCGGCCAAGCAGGGCGCCGAGGGCACCACCGTCGGCCTGTTCACCTACCCGGTGCTCCAGGTCGCCGACATCCTGCTCTACCACGCGAACCAGGTCCCCGTCGGGGAGGACCAGCGCCAGCACATCGAACTCACCCGGGACCTGGCCGAGCGCTTCAACGGCCGCTACGGGCAGACGTTCACCGTGCCCGAGCCGTACATCCTCAAGGAGACGGCGAAGATCTACGACCTCCAGGACCCGACCGTCAAGATGAGCAAGTCGGCGTCCTCGGCCAAGGGGCTGATCTCGCTGCTGGACGAGCCGAAGGCGACGGCCAAGAAGATCCGCAGCGCGGTGACGGACACCGGCACCGAGATCCGCTACGACCCGGTGAACAAGCCGGGCGTCAGCAACCTGCTCAGCATCCACGCCACGCTCACCGGCACGCCCGTCGCGGAGCTGGAGCGGCGCTACGAGGGCAAGGGCTACGGCGCGCTGAAGGTGGAGCTCGCCGACGTCGTGACCGACTGGGTCACGCCGTTCCGCGAGCGGACGCAGGAGTACCTGGGCGACCCGGAGACGTTGGACTCACTGCTGGCCAAGGGCGCGGAGAAGGCCCGCACCGTCGCCGCCGAGACGCTGGCCCGCGCCTATGACAAGGTGGGCTTCCTGCCCGCCAAGCACTGACGGCCCCGGACGGCGGACGCGGGCCGGCGGGCCGGCACAGGGACAGGAGGGAGAGGACGTGGGCACCGTCACGGTCGGCGTGTCGATCGCCGTCCCGGAGCCGTACGGCAGCATGCTCCAGCAGTGCCGCGCGGGCTTCGGGGACACCGCGGCCCACAGCATCCCCACCCACGTCACCCTGCTCCCCCCGACCGAGGTGACGGCGGCCGACCGCCCGGCGATCGAGGAGCACCTCGCGGCCGTGGCCGCCGCGGGGCAGCCCTTCCCCATGCGGCTGTCCGGCACCGACACCTTCCGCCCGCTCTCGCCCGTGGTGTTCGTGCGCGTGGCGGAGGGCGCGGCGTCCTGCCACGGCCTCCAGGAGCGGGTCCGCGCGCCGGAGGGGCCGCTCGCCCGGGAGCTGAACTTCCCCTACCACCCGCACGTCACCATCGCCCACGGCATCGACGAGGAGGCGATGAACCGCGCCCAGCGCGAGCTCGCCGACTTCGAGGCGGCCTGGCTGATCACCGGCTTCGCGCTGTACGAGCAGGGCACGACGGACGGGGTGTGGCGGCTGGCGCGGGAGTTCCGGTTCACCGGGAGACCACCGTTGCCGTCGGTACCCCAGCAGACGGGCATGTCGCGCCCGGCGGCCCCAGCGTCCTGACCGCTGGGGCCGCCGCCTTGTGGGCCCCCTCCCACCCCGCCCGCCGGGCCGCGTCGCGCCGCGTCGCGCCGCACCGGGCCCTCGTGGGGCGCCGTCGCCGTCCCGTGTCGGCGTACCGCCCGCCGTCCGGCGTCGGGGCCCGTGCCGTTGCGTCGAGCGTCGGGGTGCTGAGCCGTGCTGTGGCGCTGTGGCGCGCCGGGTCTCCCGGGGCGTCACGCCGAGGCGTCTGGTCCCGCGTGCCGCGCTGCGGTGGTCCCCGTGCCGTGCTGCCGTGCCGGGGTGCCCGCGCGCCGGCACGGTTCGGTCCCGCCGCGCCTCCGGGCGGTCCTCGCCGCCGCGCCGGAGGGCCCGTGCCGGGGCGTGTGCGCGGCCGCGGTGAGCCGTTCGGGGGACCCTTGCGGCGCTGGTCGGCGGGTAGGAGCGGCGGCATGGACTGGCTGACCCGGTTGCCGTACCTCGGCCCGCTCGTCGTGCGGCTGCTGCGCACGCACCTGTGGCGGGCCTACGAGCGGTTGGAGGCGCGGCACTGGACGCGGCTGTCCGCCGCGATCACCTTCATGAGCTTCCTCGCGTTCTTCCCGATGCTCGCGCTCGGTGCGTCCGTCGGTGCCGCGTACCTCACCGAAGCGCAGGTCGACACCGCGCAGGACTGGCTCGCGGGCCAGCTTCCGGGCATCGCCGGCCAGGTGGGCGTCCGGTCCTTCGTCGACAACGCCGGCACCGTCGGCGTGATCGCCGGTGCGCTGCTGCTGTTCACCGGGCTGAGGTGGGTCGAGGCGCTGCGCGAGTGCCTGCGCGAGCTGTGGCTGCTGCCGGTGGACGAGGACAACCCGGTCGTCACCAAGCTGAAGGACCTGGCGATGCTGGCCGGGCTGGGCGCCGTGGTCGTCGTCTCGCTCGCCGGGTCGGCCTTCGCCGTGGGCGCCGTGGACTGGACGGCCGACCTCCTGGGCGTGCCGCGCGGCGGCCCCGGGGGCTGGCTGTTGCAGGCGGTGCCCGTGCTGGCGGCGGTGGGCGTCGACTTCCTGCTGCTGGGCTACCTGCTCACCCGGGTGCCCGGCGTGCGTCCGCCCCGGCGGGCCCTGGTGCACGCCGGGCTCATCGGCGCCGTCGGGTTCGAACTGCTGAAACTGCTGCTCGGCAGCTACCTCAAGGGCGTCGCGGCCAAGAGCGTGTACGGCGCGTTCGGCGTGCCCATCGCCCTGCTGCTCTGGATGAACCTGATGGCCAAGCTGCTGCTGTTCTGCGCGGCCTGGACGGCCACCGCGCGCGGGGAAGGGGACGAGCACGGGGCGGAGGCCGACGAGGCGCCGGAGGAGGCCGGGGAGGAGGCCGCGAGCCCGGAGCGGCAGGCGGCCCGGGCGCGGGAGCGGGCCGACGCGCACCCGGGTGAGACGGCGCGGCCAACGGGGTAGACGACGGCGTGGCGCGAGAACGCGGTGGGCCGTGTGAACCGCACGCCAGTTCGGTGTACGGTCGTCGGTCGGGCGCGTGCGGCAGGCGCCGGAGACGAAGGAGGGCGCGTGAGCGAGACGGCGAGCGGCGCGGTGCCGGAGCCCCGGACCCCGCGCGAGACCGCGACGACGACCTCCCAGGCGCCCCAGTCGGCCCGCACGGCCCCCGGGACCCCGGCCCCCACGGCCGCCCCGTCGCAGACCTCGCCCAAGCACCGCCTGCGCCGTCGCCTGGAGTGTCTGATCGGCACCCCGGCCACCGAGGGCAACGCGCTCGTGCGGCTGCGCAACGGCGACCAGATCTTCCCGGCCATGCTCGACCGCGTCCGCGCCGCCCAGCACACCGTCGACATGATGACGTTCGTCTACTGGCGCGGTGACATCGCCCGGGAGTTCGCCGAGGCGCTGTGCGAGCGCGCCCGGTCGGGGGTGCGGGTGCGGGTGCTGCTGGACGGCTTCGGCAGCCGCCTGATCGAGCAGCACCTGCTGGACGAGATGGACGACGCCGGGGTGCGGGTGGCCTGGTTCCGCCGGCCGCTGTGGCTCTCCCCGTTCAAGCAGAACCACCGCTGCCACCGCAAGGTGCTCGTGGTGGACGAGCAGGTGGCCTTCACCGGGGGCGTGGGGATAGCCGAGGAGTGGTGCGGGGACGCGCGCGACGAGCGGGAGTGGCGCGACACCCACGTGGAGGTGCGCGGACCGGCCGTGGACGGGATCGCCGCCGCCTTCGCGCAGAACTGGGCGGAGTGCCGCCCCGACCTCTTCGACGACCGCGACCGCTTCGTCCGGCAGGAGCCGCACGGCGACGCCGTCGTCCAGGTGGTGCGCGGCTCGGCCAGCATCGGCTGGCAGGACATGCAGACCCTGCTGCGCATCGTCATCCAGACGGCGGAGCGGCGGCTGCGCCTGGCCACGGCCTACTTCGCCCCCGACCCCTACTTCGTCGAGCTGCTGTGCGCGGCGGCGCGGCGCGGGGTCGCGGTGGAGATCCTGCTGCCCGGCGAGCACACCGACAAGCGGGTGTGCCAGCTCGCCGGCCAGCAGCACTACCACGAGCTGCTGGCGTGCGGGGTGCGGATCTACCAGTACCAGCCGACGATGATGCACGCCAAGGTGCTCACCGTGGACGGCATCGCCTCGCTCGTCGGCTCCACCAACGTCAACCGCCGCTCGCTGGACCACGACGAGGAGGTCATGCTCGCCGTCCTGGACGAAGAGTTCACCGAGCGGCTGGACGCCGACTTCGACGAGGACCTGACCCGCTCCGTCGCCATCTCCCCGCGCCGGTGGCGCTCCCGGCCGGGGCTGCAGCGCCTGGCCGAGCTCCTCGTCGCCCCCATCCGCCGGTTCCTGTAGCCCGCCGCCCCCGGGGACGACCCACGCGGGCCGCCCCCGCCCGGGCGCCGGGCCCGCCGGGGTGGCGGCCCCGGCGCCCGGGCGACGGGCCCGGTGCTACTTGCGGCCCGGCGTCCAGTCCAGGCCCCACTGGTAGGCCTCGTCGAGCGCCCGCTGCGCGCCGCCGCGCACGTGCCGGACCTCGCGCTGCACGGAGATGCCCTGGCCGGTGTTCTCGATCAGCGCGATCGCGCAGATGCGCGCCTGCTGGTCGGACTCGTCGAGCCGCACCTCGATGGGGGGCTGGCCGGGGTTGGTGAGCGTCACCACGGCGTCCGCCTGCTCCCAGTTGGGCACGCCCTCGTAGATCAGCGCGAACACCAGGACGCGGCGCAGGGAGTCGGCGCGGTCCAGGTCGATGCGGAGGTTCTCCCCGGCGACGGCGGCGCCGGAGCGGTCGTCCCCGTCCAGCGACAGCACCGTCGCGCCCGAGGCGTCCCGGGCGGTGAAGGCGTTGCCCAGGGCCTGGACGACGCCCTTGGAGCCGTCGGTGAACTCCCACAGGCAGCCCAGGTCCAGATCGATGCCGCTCTGCGGTTGCAGCGCCGACTGGATCTTGGCCAGGAAGCCGCGCTTGCCGGAGCCGCCGCCCGGCGCGCCCTCGGGGCGGGCGTTCCAGTTCAGGTTCACCGTGAGCAGGCCACCGGAGCCGGACTTGTCCAGGGACACCCGGGGGGATTCCTTGGTCAGCCTCACCTTGTCACCGGGTGTGGTGCCGCCATCGGTCACGTCGACCTCCTTTGCCGTGCGTACGCCATGACGGTAACGGCTGG
The DNA here is from genome assembly GCF_026262575.1 of Streptomyces marinisediminis. Taxonomy (GTDB): domain Bacteria; phylum Actinomycetota; class Actinomycetes; order Streptomycetales; family Streptomycetaceae; genus Streptomyces; species Streptomyces marinisediminis. The sequence continues at coordinate 4,241 of NZ_JAPKFL010000035.1, read as the reverse complement.
CCGCGCCGGAAAGTGCCGCCGTGACCGAACCGGCACCCGGTGCCGCGTCACCGCCGGGCCCGGCGAGTGCCGCGTCACCGCCGGCTCGGCCACCGGCGGTGGGCCAGCCACGTCGCGGCGCCGAGCAGCAGGGCCGTGCCGGCGGCCAGGCCGACCGCCGTGCGCAGGCCCGAGTCGCCGCCCTCGGCCGACGGGACGCCGCCGACGGCGACGTCCTCGGCCGTGGGCCCGCCCGCCTGACCGGCCGTGGCGGTGTCCCGGGCCTGCCCCACGGGCTGCACGGCGCCCTCGGGCGGCACCAGCTCGCCGACCGGCTCGACGTGCTCGGCGGCCGCGAAACCCCAGTCCAGCAGCGCCGCGGCCTCCTCGTACACCCCGTTGGCCCGCTTCTTCTCGTCCGGGTGCATGACCGTCACCAGCAGCGCGCGGTCGTCCCGCTCGGCGATGCCGGTGAAGGTGTTGCCCGCCTCGGTGGTGGAGCCGTTCTTGATCCCGGCCAGCCCCTCGTACGGCTCCAGCCCGTGGGAGCCGACCAGCAGCCGGTTGGTGGACTGGATCTCGTAGAACTCGCGCTCGCGCTCCGCGTCCTCCCCGGACCCGCCGTCCCCCTCGCCGCCGTCCCCGTCCGCGTAGCCGCCGGGGAACTTGGCCCGCGCGGTGGCCGCGTACGCGCGGAAGTCGGGCTTCTGCATCCCGGAGCGGGCGATCAGGGTGAGGTCGTAGGCCGAGGAGGTCTGCCCCTGGGCGTCGTAGCCGTCCGGGCTCACCACGTGGGTGTCGGCGGCGCCCAGCTCCTCGGCGCGCTCGTTCATCTCGCGCACCGTCTTGTCCAGACCGCCGTTCATGGCGGCCAGCGCGTGCACCGCGTCGTTGCCCGAGGCGAGGAAGACGCCGTTCCACAGCTCGTGGACGGAGTAGTCGTGGTTCTCCTTCACCCCGACGGCGCTGCTGCCCGGGCCCATCGGCTCCAGGTCCTTCGGCAGCACGGTGTAGGTCGCCTCGCCGTCGAACTTCGGCAGCAGGGTGTCGGCGAAGAGCATCTTGAGGGTGGACGCGGGCGGCAGCTCCCAGTGGGCGTTGTGCGCGGCCAGCACGTCACCGGTCTCGGCGTCGGCCACGATCCACGAGCGGGCCGTCACGTCCCCGGGCACCTTCGGCGCGCCCGGCCGGGGCTCCACCTGCGTGCCCGGCAGCCCGAGCCGCTTCCCGCCCACGGTCGACATCGACGCGGGCGGCTTCGGCTCCGCGCGCCCCCCGTCCTTCTCGTCGGCGGGTGCGGGAGCGGCGGAACCGAGCACGAGGGCGGGCAGCAGCACCGACGCGGCGACGGCCGAACGGCCGAATGTACGAAGAAGGGTGACCACCCTCGCAACGTACCGCCTCCCCCGGACGGTGGGGAGCCCGGGGGAGGGCATCGGAACCGCCCGCGACGGCCGCGCGGAGCAGGCGTCCCAGCCGGGGAACCGGCGACCGCCGTCCCGCCGTTCGGGTGGCGCCGGGGCGGCCGCCCCGCCCGGCGCGGTCCCGGCGTCCCGCCGTGCGCGCCCCGCCGCGCCCCGCCGTACGGACCCCGCCGTAGGCGCCCCGGTGCGCGCGTCCGGTGCGGAGCGGTCAGGCCGAGCGGGACGCCAGTTCCACGACCGTGATGTCGGGCTCGGCCCCCACCCGGACCGGCGGCCCCCAGGCGCCCGCGCCGCGCGTGACGTACAACTGGGTGTCCTCGTAGCGCTCCAGCCCGGCGAGCGTCGGGTTGGCCAGGCCCGCGAGGTAGTTGCCGGGCCAGAGCTGGCCGCCGTGGGTGTGCCCGGAGAGCTGGAGGTCCACGCCGTGGGCCACGGAGTCGTGGATCAGCACCGGCTGGTGGGCGAGCAGCACCGAGGCGCGGGCGGGGTCGCGGTCGCCGAGCGCGGCGTCGTAGTCGGGGCCGTCGCCGTACTCCTCGCCCGCGACGTCGTTGACGCCGGCGAGGTCGAAGCCGGGCAGCTCGACGCGCTCGTTCTCCAGCGGGCGCAGCCCCAGCTCGCGCACGTGCTCGACCCACTCCCGGTGTCCGGAGAAGTACTCGTGGTTCCCGGTGACGAAGTAGGCGCCGTCGCGCGAGCTGAGCCGGGCGAGCGGTTCGGCGTGCGTGCCGAGGTCGTCCACGGAGCCGTCCACCAGGTCACCGACGACGGCCACCGCGTCGACGCCCGCCCGGTTGATGATGTCCACGATGCGCTGGCTGTGGTCGCGCCCCAGGATGGGCCCGAGGTGGATGTCGCTGACGACGGCGATGCGGTAGCCGTGCGCGCTGCGCGGCAGCTTGGCCAGGGGCACGGTCACCCGCTTCAGCCGCGGCCCGATGCCCAGGACGCTGTAGGTCCCGTAGCCCACGGTGCCCGCCGCGACCACACCGGCCGTGACGGCGGCGGCCCGGGCCACGAACAGGCGGCGCGAGGGCGCCTCCGGCGGGCCGGGCACGGCCGCGGGCGGCCCCGGCTCGCCGGTGCCCGGCCCGTCCGCCCCCTCCGGCACGGTGACCAGCTCGGGCGCGGGCTCCGGCACGGCCGCCGGCTCGGCCGCGCGAGCCCGCGCGGCGCGCCGCTCCAGCAGCCGCCGGGCCAGCGGGCGCAACGGCTCCAGCGCGACGAGGGCCAGCAGCAGGTAGAGCAGCACCGCGAACCACAGGAAGCCCGGCCAGGCGAAGACGCGCTGGACGTTGAAGGGCGCGTCGGACCGGCCGATCACCTGCCCCACGACGGCCGTCAGCGGCAGCAGCACGGCCAGCGCCGTGCCCACCCGCCGGTACACGCCGCGCGGCGCCGACACGTCGCGCACCAGCCGCCGCCACAGGTAGTAGTGCGCGCCGCCCAGCACGCCCACGATCACGACCACGAACACGAGGACCACCACTGCCGCTTCCCGCCCCTACTTCCCGTCGGATTCTTGCCGGCTCCCACGCCCGCCGCCCGTGCCGCCCGGCCCGGGCGCGGTGCCCGGCTCGGGCGCGGTGCCCCGCTCCGCCGGGGCGCCGCCCGCGCGCAGGGCCCGCAGCCCGCGCAGCCCGATGACGCCGATCGCCGTGCCCAGCGCGAAGGAGACCACGGCCAGCGTGAGGTGCACCCAGAAGTAGCCCGTGGGGTCGCCCGCGTCGTCGAAGGCCAGGCCGCTCGCGTCCTGCCGGAGATTGCGCACGAAGGTGATCCACACGAACCACGACCACACCCCGAACGCGAGCAGGAACCAGGAGACGGGGCGGGAGAGCTTCATGGCCCAAGTATGCGGGCGGCCCCGGGCCCGGCTCGCGACCGCCCCCGCGGCGTCGTGGGCGTCGGCGCCCCGGGGGCGCGGGTACGCCCGCCCCGTCCTCGCGCCAGGCCCCCTCCCGAGCACCTCCCGCGACCGCTCGGCTTCCGGCACGGCGGAGCGGCACGAACCGGCCCCGGCCCCGCACCTGGTCCACGCCGGGGTCTCACCGCGCCGCGGTGGTGTGGTGGTCCGGGTCCGTCGGCGTGGTGGAGGCTCTCGGTGATTCCGTGCGTGTGGGGGCACGGCGAAGCCCCAGCGACCGTGGCGGTCGGCTGGGGCTGGCGCGCTGCGCGGTCGCGGGTGGGGCGGGTGTGGGTCAGAGGGCGCCGGAGGCGACTCCCGTCACGAAGGCCTGCCAGGCTGCGGCGCTGTGGACGATGGCGGGCTTTGCCGTGTCTTTGCTGTCGCGGACGGGCATGACGCCGACGAAGCCGTCGGCAACCTCGACGCAGTTCGCGTCCCCGCCGTTGCTGTAGCTGGACTTGCGCCAGGTGGCGGCGGACAGCTCGGCCTTGCTCATGGTGTCCACTCCTTGTGCAGTTCGCTGATGAAGTCCGCCGAAGCGGCAGGGCTGAGCGCGTCGTCTCGCATGCGATCGTAGCGACGCGCACCACCGCGGTCTTCCCAAGAGCGTCGATCAGCTCTCCAGAGTTGTGGCCTTGGAGGTAGGCAACGCATCCCCGTTTGCGTCCCACAGGATGGACAGCGATCCCCGCCCATAAGGGCGTGGACTCCCGAAGCGTAGGGGAGGACCTGCAACACGGTGGTGCGGTGGAGCCGGGACCGTGGGAGTGGAGGAGATTTTCGGTGTTCCCGTGTGTGCGGGGACGCCGCGAAGCCCCAGCGAGCGTGGTGGCCGCCAGCTGGGGCTGGGACTGGTGCGCTGTGCGGCTGGGGCTGTTGCGCTGTGCGGGTGGGCCTGGTGTGGGTCAGTTGCGGGTGGGCTGGTGTGG
>NZ_JAPKFL010000034.1 GCF_026262575.1 Streptomyces marinisediminis | reverse complement strand
GCGGGCTCCGGTCCCGGCGTAGTACGCCTGCCAGTCGACGGCGGTGCCGCGCACGTGGAGTTCGGCGAGCGCGGTGACCAGGGACTCGGGCTCGGGACGGTTCTTGCGCAGGGCGGGCACGAATCCGGCTTGCTGCGCGCCGTCGGACCCGGGTTCGGGGTTGGGGCTGGTGGCTTGCTGGGCCATGGCGGTCAGGGTGCCGCCCGGCCCGACCTCGACGTAGGTGCTCACGTCCAGGCCGCCCAGGTGCCGCATGCCGTCGTGGAAGCGCACGGCTTCCCGGACGTGGCGCACCCAGTAGTCGGCGGTGGTCAGTTCGTCTCCGGCGAGGGTGCCGGTGAGGTTGGAGACGATGGGGATGCGCGGGGCGTGGTAGGTCAGGCTCTCCGCGACGGTGCGGAAGTCTTCCAGCATGGGGTCCATGCGGGGGGAGTGGAAGGCGTGGCTGACGTTGAGCCGCTTGGACTTGTCGAACCGCGCGGCGATCTCCGCCACCGCTTCCTCATCGCCCGATATGACGACGGAGGTAGGTCCGTTGACGGCGGCGACGGACACCCCATCGGTCAGGAGCGGGTTGATCTCGTCTTCGGTGGCCTGCACGGCGATCATCGCGCCCCCGGCGGGGAGCGCCTGCATCAGCCTGCCGCGTGCGGCCACCAGCCGGGCGGCGTCCTCCAGCGACCACACCCCCGCGACGTGTGCGGCGGCCAGCTCACCGATGGAGTGGCCCAGCAGGTAGTCCGGGGCCACACCCCAGTGCTCCAGCAGCCGGAACAGCGCCACCTCCAGCGCGAACAACCCCGCCTGCGTGTACTGGGTCTGGTCCAGCAGCTCCGAGCCGTCGAAGACCACCTCGCGCACCGGCTCAACCAGGTGACGGTCCAGCTCCGCGCACACCGCGTCGAAGGCATCCGCGAACACCGGGAAGGCGCCGTACAGTTCCCGGCCCATCCCGGCCCGCTGCGAACCCTGGCCCGAGAAGAGGAACGCGGCACGACCGCCGCTCGCCTGCCCGGTCACCACACCCGCCGGAGCCTGCCCCTGTGCCACCGCGGCCAGCAGTCCGGCCCGGTCGGCACCGACCACCACCGCACGGTGCTCGAACACCGACCGCGACACCGCCAGCGACCACCCCACATCCACCGGCGACCCCAGCGAGCCCACCCGCTCCAGCAACCGCCCCGCCTGCCCCGCCAACGCCTGCGCCGACTTCGCCGACAGCACCCACGGCACCACCACCGGAGCCGGGGCCGAAGGCTCCGGAGCCTCAACGGGCTCCGCCTCCCCCTCCTCCACGATCACGTGCGCGTTCGTCCCGCTGATACCGAACGAGGACACACCCGCCCGACGCGGACGCTCGCCCGCCGACCACTCTCGAGCCCGGGTCAGCAGCTCCACCGCACCCGCCGACCAGTCCACCTTCGACGACGGCTCGTCCACGTGCAGCGTGCGCGGCAGCGTCCCGTGCCGCATCGCCAGCACCATCTTGATCACACCCGCCACACCAGCCGCAGCCTGCGTGTGCCCCAGGTTCGACTTCACCGAGCCCAGCCACAACGGCTCACCCGACCCACGCTCCTGGCCGTAGGTCGCCAGGACCGCCTGCGCCTCGATCGGGTCACCCAGCGTCGTCCCCGTACCGTGCGCCTCCACCGCGTCCACCTCGGACGCCGACAACCCGGCACTGGCCAGCGCCTCCCGGATCACCCGCTGCTGCGACGGCCCGTTCGGCGCCGTCAACCCGTTCGACGCACCGTCCTGGTTCACCGCCGACCCCCGCACCACCGCCAGCACCCCGTGCCCGTTGCGCTGCGCGTCCGACAACCGCTCCACCACCAGCACGCCCACACCCTCGCCCCAGCCCGTCCCGTCGGCCGCGTCGGAGAAGGCCTTCACCCGGCCGTCGGCGGCGAGCCCGCCCTGCCGGGCGAACTCCACGAACGCGGCGGGTGTCGACATCACGGTGACGCCGCCGGCCAGGGCGAGGTCGCACTCCCCGGCGCGCAGCGCCTGGATCGCCCAGTGCAGGGCGACCAGGGAGGAGGAGCACGCCGTGTCCACCGTCACCGCCGGACCCTCCAGCCCCAGCGCGTAGGACACCCGGCCGGACAGGACGCTGGCCAGGGTTCCGGTGACGCCGTGGCCGTCCGAGGTGTCCTCGGCGTCCCGCGTCAGGTCGCCGTAGTCCTGGCCGTTGGTCCCGGCGAAGACGCCGGTGCGCGAGCCGCGCAGCGACAGCGGGTCGATGCCCGCCCGCTCCACGGCCTCCCACGTGGTCTCCAGCAGCAGGCGCTGCTGCGGGTCCATCGCGAGGGCCTCGCGCGGGGAGATGCCGAAGAAGGCGGGGTCGAACGCGTCCGCGTCGTGCAGGAAACCGCCCCGCGTCACGGGCGCGGTCGTGTCCCAGCCGCGGTCGGCCGGGAAGGGGCCGATGCCGTCGGCGCCGTCCACCAGCAGCCGCCACAGGTCCTCGGGGCCGGTGACGCCGCCGGGGAAGCGGCAGCCCATGCCGACGATCGCGAGGGGTTCGCCGGCCGTGGCCGGCGCGGTGTCGGCGGTGGCGGCGGTGGCCGTGTCCCGGGAGCCGCCGTCGAGCTGGTCGAGCAGGTACCGGGCGAGCGCGGCGGGGGTCGGGTAGTCGAAGACGAGGGTGGTGGGCAGGGGGACGCCGGTGGCGGTGCCGAGCTGGTCGCGCAGGTCGACGGCGGTCATGGAGTTGAAGCCGGAGTCCAGGAAGGTGCGGTCGCGCAGCACCTTGGAGGCGTCGGCGTGCCCGAGCACGGCGGCCGTCTCGGCGAGCACCAGGTCCAGCGCGGCGCGCTCGCGTTCGGCGCCGGTGAGCTCCAGCAGGCGGGCGGCGCGCTCGGGCAGTCGGCGCCCGGGTGCCTGCGCGTCCGGTGCGCCGGTGGGCGCGCGGAACTCGGCGAGGTCGCGCAGGAGCGGGGCGGGGCGGCCGCCCGTGGCGTGCGCGACCAGGCGCTGCCACTGGACGTCCGCGACGACGAGGCCGGCCTCCCCCTGCTCGACGGCCTGCCGGAGCGCGAGGAGGGCCGGCTCGGGGTCCATGGCCGCGGCGCCGAGGCGGTCGAGGCGGGCGGCGGCGCCGTCTCCCTCGGCCAGTCCGGCGCCCGCCCAGCGGCCCCAGGCCACGGAGGTGGCGGGCAGCCCGGCGGCGTGCCGGTGGTGGGCGAGGGCGTCGAGGAAGGCGTTGCCCGGCGCGTAGTTGCCCTGCCCGGGGGTGCCGACGGTGCCCGCGAGGGAGGAGAACAGCGCGAAGACCTCGAGGTCCAGGTCCCGGGTGAGGTCGTGCAGGGCGAGGGCGCCGCCGACCTTGGCGCGCAGCGCGTGGGCGATCCGGTCGGGGGTGAGCGTGTCGAGGAGGCCGTCGTCGAGCGCGGCCGCCGCGTGCACGACGCCGGTGAGCGGCGCGTCGTCGGGCACGGAGGCGAGCAGCGCGGCGAGTGCGGCACGGTCGTCGGCCTCGCAGGCTTCGACGTGGACCCGGCAGCCGGTGGCCTCCAACTCGGCGACGAGCTCGGCCGCGCCCGGCGCGTCCGGGCCCCGGCGGCTGGTGAGCAGGAGCCGGTCGACCCCGGCGTGGGCGAGGTGGCGGGCGACGTGGCCGCCGAGCGCGCCGGTGCCGCCGGTGACGAGGACGGTGCCGTGCGGGTGCCAGGGGCGCTGGGGCGGGGCGTCGCCCAGGGGCGCGCGCACCAGGCGGCGCGCGTGGGTGCCGGTCGCGCGGACGGCGAGGTGGTCCTCGTCGTGGGTGCGGGCCAGGGCGTGCCGAAGCCGCGTGCCGCACGCGCGGTCCAGGGTCTCGGGCAGGTCCAGGAGGCCGCCCCAGCGCTGCGGGTACTCGGTGGCGACCACCCCGCCCAGCCCCCAGACGAGGGCCTGCGCGGGGTGGGTGACGGAGTCCGCGCCCCCGGTGGTGACGGCGCCCTGGGTGGCGAGCCACAGCGGTGCCTCGACGCCCAGGTCGCCGAGGGCCTGGACGAGCGCGACGGTGGCGGTGAACCCGGCCGGTGCGGCCGGGTTCGCGGGGTGCGGGAGCTCGTCCAGGGCGAGCAGCGAGAGGACGCGTGCGACCGGGAGCCCCTCGGTGCCGAGCGCGTCCCGCACCCGGTCGGCCACCAGGGCGCGGTCGGCTCCGGTCGGCACGGGGACGACGCTCGTCCCCTCGGCGCCGAGCGCGCCGCGGCACGCGTCCGCGAGCGCGGTGGCCTGCGGGCAGGACTCCGGGACGACCAGGAGCGAGGCCCCGGTGAGCGCGGGCGGTGCGGTGCCCGCGCCCGTCAGGCGCTGCCAGGTGGTGCGGTAGCGCCACGGGTCGGCGGGGCCGGCCGGGGCGCGTCCGCCCGCCCGGGGGTAGGTGGCGTTGAGCCAGTAGCGCTCGCGCTGGAAGGCGTAGGTGGGCAGGTCGACGCGGCGGGCGCCGGTTCCGGTGTAGTACGCCTGCCAGTCGACGCCGGTGCCGCTCAGGTGCAGCGCCGCGAGCGCCGTGGCCAGTGACTCCGCTTCCGGCCGTCCGCGCCGCAGGGCGGGGACGAGGGCGGCCTCGGAGGACTCGGGGAGGCAGTCCTGGGCCAGCGCCGTGAGGACGCCGCCGGGGCCGAGTTCGAGGTGGGTGGTGGCGTTCCGCGTCGCCAGGTGGCGCATGCCGTCGTGGAAGCGGACGGCCTCCCGGACGTGGCGCACCCAGTAGTCGGCGGTGGCCAGCTCCTCCCCGCCCAGGCCGCCGGTGAGGTTGGAGACGACCGGAAGACGGGGAGCCCGGTAGGTCAGGCTCTCCGCGACGGCGCGGAACTCCTCCAGCATCGGGTCCATGCGCGGGGAGTGGAAGGCGTGGCTGACGTTGAGCCGCTTGGACTTCCCGAACCGTGCGGCGATCTCCGCCACGGCTTCCTCGTCGCCCGATATGACGACGGAAGCCGGCCCGTTGACGGCGGCGATCGACACCCCGTCGACCAGCAGCGGAGCGACCTCCTCCTCGGTGGCCCGCACCGCCACCATCGCCCCGCCGGACGGCAGGGCCTGCATCAACCGGCCGCGCGCGGCGACCAAACGCGCCGCGTCCGCCAGCGACCACACCCCCGCCACATGCGCGGCGGCCACCTCACCGATCGAGTGCCCCAGCAGGTAGTCCGGCACCACACCCCAGTGCTCCAGCAGCCGGAACAGCGCCACCTCCACCGCGAACAACCCCGCCTGCGTGAACCGCGTCTGGTCCAGCAGCTCCGAACCCCCGAACACCACCTCACGCACGGACGCGTCCAGGTGGCGGTCCAACTCCGCGCACACCGCGTCGAAAGCGTCCGCGAACACCGGGAAGGCGTCATACAGCTCCCGGCCCATCCCCGCCCGCTGGGAGCCCTGGCCGGGGAAGAGGAACGCCGTGCGGCCGCGTGCGGGGGCGGTGGTGCGGAGGAGCCCCGGGGCCGAGCGGCCTTCGGCCAGCGCTTCCAGCAGGTGTACGGGGGCGGTGTCCCCGTCGGCCACGACGGCCGCGCCGTGGGTGAAGCGCGTCCGGCTGGTGACGAGCGACCAGCCGATGTCGGCCGCGCGGGGCGCGTCGGCGGCGCCCACCCGGGCGAGCAGCGCGGCGGCCTGGCCGCGCAGCGCCGCTTCGGAGGTGGCGGAGAGCACCCACGGCACCGGCACCGGCACGGCGGTCGCTGCGGCCGTCGGTGCGGCGGTCGGTGCGGCGGCGGCTTCCGGGCCGGGGGCCGCGCCGCCGGACTCGGCGGGCGGCTCCTCGCCCTGCTCCAGGATCAGGTGGGCGTTGGTGCCGCTGACGCCGAAGGAGGAGACGCCCGCGCGGCGCGGACGGTCGCCCGGCTCCGGCCAGTCGCGCGCCGCGTTCAGCAGTTCCACGGCGCCACCCGACCAGTCCACCTTGGCCGACGGCCGGTCCGCGTGCAGGGTGCGGGGCAGCGTGCCGTGCCGCATCGCCATGACCATCTTGATGACGCCGCCGACGCCCGCGGCGGCCTGCGTGTGCCCGAGGTTGGACTTCAACGAGCCCAGCCACAGCGGCCGGTCGGCGGACCGCTCCTGACCGTACGTGGCCAACAGCGCCTGCGCCTCGATCGGGTCACCCAGCGTCGTCCCCGTGCCGTGCGCCTCCACCGCGTCCACCTCGGCGGCGGCCACCCCCGCGGCGGCCAGCGCCTGCCGGATCACGCGCTCCTGCGCCGGGCCGCTGGGCGCGGTGAGGCCGTTGGACGCACCGTCCTGGTTGACGGCCGTGCCCCGGACGACGGCGAGCACCGGGTGCCCGTTGCGGCGCGCGTCCGAGAGCCGCTCCAGGAGCAGCACGCCGGCGCCCTCGGACCAGCCGGTGCCGTCGGCGTCGTCGGAGAAGGACTTGCAGCGCCCGTCGGAGGAGAGCCCGCCCTGCCGCTGGAAGTCGGCGAACGCGGTGGGCGTGGCCATCACGGTCACGCCGCCGGCCAGGGCGAGGGCGCACTCGCCGCCGCGCAGCGCCTGTGCGGCGAGGTGGACGGCGACCAGGGAGGACGAGCACGCGGTGTCCACGGTCACCGCCGGGCCCTCCAGGCCCAGCGTGTAGGCGATGCGGCCGGAGGCGACGCTGCCGATGTTGCCGATGCCGAGCAGGCCCGCCACCCCGGCGGGCACCTCGTCGGGGTCGGCGAGGTAGTCGTGGTACATCAAGCCCGCGAAGACGCCGGTGCGCGAGCCCTTGAGGGTGGTGGGGTCGAGCCCGGCCCGCTCGACCGCCTCCCAGGAGGTCTCCAGCAGCAGCCGCTGCTGGGGGTTCATGGCGAGGGCCTCACGCGGGGCGATGCGGAACGGCTCGGGGTCGAAGTCGCCCGCGTCGTGCAGGAAGCCGCCGGCGTTCATCCCGGGGCGGACGGGGTGCGGGCCGTCGGCGTCGTAGAGGTGCGCCGGGTCCCAGCCGCGGTCGGTGGGGAAGCCGGTGACGGCGTCGGTGCCGTCGGACACGAGCCGCCACAGGCCCTCGGGGTCGGTGACGCCGCCGGGGTAGCGGCAGGCCATGCCGACGATCGCGATCGGCTCGTGGTCCCTGGCCTCCGCCCGGCGCAGCCGCTCGCTCGTCTCGTGCAGGTCTGCCGTGACGCGCTTCAAGTACGCGCGGAGCTTGTCTTCGTTCGCCATCTGAGCGTCACCTGTCCGGGAGCCAACGAGCGGGGTGTGCGGGTGGGTCGGGGAGGGAGGCGGCCGCCGGACCCGGGAACGGCGGGGCGGGGCGGGCGCCGTGCCGTGGTGCCGCGCCGCCGCCCCGTGGTGCCGCGCCCGGCCGCGGGCGCCCCGGTGGTGCTACCGGGCGCCGCCGATCACCGGCGCCAGCTCCTGGGAGATGACGCGGAGCAGGGCGGGCGCGTGGTCGGAGAGGAAGAAGTGGCCGCCGGGGTAGGTGTGCATCGCGAAGGCGGCGGTGGTGTGCTCGGACCAGGCGCGGGCCTCGTCGAGCGTCACCTTGGGGTCGTCCTCGCCGGTGAACGCCGTGATCGGGCAGGACAGCGGCGGGCCCGGCCGGTGGACGTACGTCTCGGCCGCCCGGTAGTCGCTGCGGATGGCCGGGAGCGACATGCGCAGCACCTCCTCGTCGCCGAGCACGCGCGCGTCGGTGCCGCTCAGGGTCTTCAGCTCGGCCAGGATGCCCTCGTCGTCGCGCTGGTGGACCGTCTCGTGCCGGTGCCGGGAGGGGGCGCGGCGGCCGGAGGCGAACAGGTGCCGGGGCACGACGCCGCGCTGCTCCATCAGGCGGGCCATCTCGTAGCCGAGCGTGGCGCCCAGGCTGTGGCCGAACAGGGCGACGGGCTGGTCCGGGCGCGGGTCGAGGACGTCGACGACGCGCCGGGCCAGCTCCTCGACGGAGTCGACGCACTCCTCGTGGCGGCGGTCCTGGCGGCCCGGGTACTGGATGGCCACCACGTCCAGGTCGGCGGCGAGGGCCCGGGAGACGGGGAAGTAGAAGGAGGCCGAGCCGCCCGCGTGCGGGAGGCACACCAGGCGGGTGCTGCCGGGGGCGGGGGCCGGGTGGAAACTGCGTATCCACAGACCGGGATCGACTTCCGAGGCAGTCATCGTGGCGATCTGTCCTTTCCGTTTCTCCGCGGAGTGCGGTGGTACGTCCGGCCGGCGCCGGCGCGCACCCGTGGTGGCACCGTGGCGAGGACGCCCGGCACCGCGCCCGGCGGTGCACGCGTCAGGCGCGTGACCGGAGCGTGCGTCCGGCGGGCGGCGGGTCCGGGTGCCCGGTGGGCGGCGCGTCCGGCGGGGCGCCTCTCGCGGTGCGGGTGTGTCCGTCCGCCCCGAACGTAGGAGGAGCCCGGCCGCCCCCCAACCCCTTCGGACCGGGGCCTCCCCCCTACGCCGCCCCCGCGCGTAGGGGTCCGGTCGGCGGGGCGCGGCCGGGTGGTTCAGGCGGGGACGGGGGCAGGCTCGGGGAAGCGGGCGCCCTGGCGCAGCAGTTCGGCGCGGACCTCGACGTGCGTGAGCGCGCCGCCGTCGCGGGCGCCGCCGTCGCGGGCGGTGGCGTCGCGGGCGGTGGCGTCGCGGGCGGTGAGGGCGGCGGCGATGCCGGCGGCCTGCCCGGTGGCGAAGGCGGTGCCCATGACGCGCACCGAGCCGCCGGCCAGGCGGTCGCCGTCGACGTTGCGGCCCGCGGCGAACAGGTTGTCGGTGTCGATGCTGCGCAGCGCGTCGAGCGGGATCTCGAAGTGGCCGTCGCCGTCGATGAAGTGCCACTGGGACGGCACGCCGGGCCCCGGGTGGTACTCCACCGGCCAGGCGCCGACGGCGACCGCCTCGGCGAAGCGGGCGGCGCCGAGCACCTCCTCGGCGCTGAGCTGGTAGCGGCCCACGACGTGCCGGGACTCGCGGGTGCCGATCTCCGGTCCGGTGCTGACGATGTAGGCGTCGGCGCAGCCGTCCAGGGAGCGGATCACCTCCAGGTAGGCGCGGGCCTGGGCGCGGGCGCTGGCCTCGGCGCGGCTGACGTCGGCGGCGTCGCGGGCGTCGTACCCCTCGTCGACCAGGTAGGCGATGACGTCGCCGGACACCGGGAGCCGGGCCACCAGGCCCTGGGCGGACAGCAGCGGGCCCACCCCGCGCGCCCGGGCGGCCCGGACGGCGGCGCCGACGCGTTCCCGGGTGACCTCGGCGTGCCGGGGGATGCCGCCGAAGCGGACGCCGAGCGAACCGTTCTGCACCATGCCGTCGTTGCCGTAGCGCACGGCGGCTCCGGCGAAGGCGGCCAGGTCGGCCTCGCCCGTGGCGTCGACGAAGGCGGCGGCGGTCAGCTCGGTGACGCCCTGGTGGTCGGCCACGCGCACGCCCGTGACGCGCCCGTCCGTGCGCCGGGCCTCGGCGACGTGGCTGTAGAGGCGCACGTCGACGCCGGCGGCGGCGCACAGGCCGTCCAGCACGCGCTTGACGGCCTCCGGGTCGAAGACCACGCAGACGCCGTTGAAGCGCTGCGGCGGGCTGACGGCGCCCTCGGCGCGCAGGGCGGCCAGCACCTCCTCGGCGATGCCGAAGACCACCTGCCGGGGCGGGTCCTGCCGGGTGTAGATGCCGCAGTAGGTGAGGACGTTGCGCAGGGTGGACGCGCCGCCCAGGCAGGGTCCGCGTTCGAGCAGGAGGGTGCGGGCCCCGGCGCGGGACGCGGCGACCGCCGCGGCGACGCCGGCCGAGCCGCCGCCCGCCACGATCACGTCGTAGGACTGCGGGGTGGTCCGGGGAGAGGTCAGGTTCGCCATGTTCGCCGTCTCTGCTGGGATGCGGGTGGGATGTGCGGGGCGCCCCGCGCGGCGCGGGGCGGCGGGGGTCAGGCGCTGTGGGCCGGGGCGGGCGGCGGCCCGGGGCGGTGGGACCGCGCCGCCGGGGGCCCGTCGAGCCAGCCGCGCTCCCCGGTGACGACGCCGATCTGGAACCGGCTGCGCACGCCGGTGCGGGTCAGCAGCTCCGACATGGTGCGGCGCACGGTGCGGGGCGAGACGCCCAGGCGGCGGGCGGCCATCTCGTCGGTCAGCCCCTCCCGCAGCAGTTCCAGGAGGGCGTGTTCCTGGTCGGTCAGGCCCGTCTCGCGGCGCCGGGGCGGAGCCTCGGCGGGGCGGGCCGCCGCCCACTCGCGCTGGAACAGCGCGTACAGGGCCGTGACCAGGGCCGGGGAGGTGACGAGTTCGGCGGCCGGGGAGCCGTCGTCGGACGGGGCGTGCACCACGGCGGCGGACCGGTCGGCGATCGTCATGCGCACCGGCGGCGTCGTCGCGGCGTGCCGGAGTTCCGCGCCGCCGGGCGCGGGTCGGCGGCCGCGCCCGGCGCGCGGGGCGGCGGCCGGGAGCAGTGCGCGGACGCGCACGCCGGGCGGCGGGAGGGGGTCGGCCGCGTCGGCGGCCGGGGCGTCGAGCGCCGGGTGCGGGGCGGCGGGGCCGGGGAGCGCGCACAGGATCTCCGCGGTGGCCTGGCGGCACAGGCGCTCCACCGCGAGGTCCACTTCCTGCGCGCCGGCCAGGGCGGTCACCTCCGGTCGCGTCCGGGCGGTGCCGGGCGCGGGCCGGGCCGCGCGCGCGGCGAGCAGCGAGAGCACGGCCGTCCGGCTGCGCTGCACCTCCCGCCGGTGCGCGGACAGGCGCGCCTCCTGCGCGGCGAGCAGGGCGCCCAGTCCGAGTTCGGGATCGACGACGCACCAGGCGGCGGCCCGGGAGGGGGCCCGGGGGTGCGGGCGCACCAGTGACAGCGCGGAGAGGCGGGCGAGGGCGTGGCGGACGTCCGCCTCGTCCTGCCCGACCCGCGCGGCGAGGGCTGCCGGGGTCTTCGGCCCGCCCTCCAGGAGTGCGTGGTAGACGGGCCGCATGCCGGCGTCTATTCCCAAGGTCTCCACCAGAAGCTTTCCTTCCAGTCCTTTCCCACGGGCGCTTTCAGCATAAGCACAAGGACCTTTTCCCCTCACTGCCCGATAACCCCTAGCGAAATGCACCGTCCCCTATAGGGGGGTGTGAGGGGTGTCATACCAACTTCCCCCGCCGCACTATCGAATTCGAGACGAGAGGTGCGCCCATGCCAAACTCCATGGAAATCTCCACCGGCACGACCGTGAACCCCGTCCGGCTCGAAGGGGGGCCTGTCGACCTTTCCGGCACGGTGAATCTCGCCGAGCTGGCCGAGGTCGTCTACTCGGACGAGAAGATCAAGATCCGGCACGGCAACGGATACGAGCACTACGAGGCGGCGGGCCCGGCGCCGACGGCGTTCCGCTGGGTCGGCCGCACGAAGATCGCCGAGTAGCCGTCCACGCGCCCGGGCCCGCTCCACCCCTGCGGTGGCGCGGGCCCGTTCGTCGTATCGGGCGGGCGCCCGCGGGCACGCGCGCGGAGGGGCACCGCGCGGGCACCGCGGGTGGGTGCCGCGGACGGGTGCCGCGGATGCGTGTCGCGGATGCGTGCCGTAAAGGCCGTGGAGGACGCCGTGGACGGGTGCCGCGGGTGGGCACCACGCGCCGCGTGGTCACCACGCCGCGCGGGGCGCCCCCGGCTCCGCGGTACGGCTGCGAGCCGCGCCGCGCGCCCCTCGGCCGCGCCGCGGTCAGGGCGCGCCCAACTGGTCGATGAAGGCGAAGAGTTCGTCGTCCGACGCCGTGCCCAGCTCCTGGCGCACGTCCGGGTGCGCCGGGTCGGCCGTGTCCTGGGCGTCGCGCCACCGGTCGGCCAGCGCCGCCAGCCGCAGCGTCACCGCGTCCGCCGAGCCTCCCGCGTCGGCGGCGGCGCGCACGGTGCCGGGCGTGAGGTTCGCGAACGCCTTCTCCAGTCGCTCCAGTTCGCCGATCAGGTCGCCGCCGCCGGGGGCGGGCGGCGGCGCGGCGGGCGCGGCCAGCGTGAGCAGATGGCCGGCCAGCGCCTCGGGCGTGGGGTGGTCGAAGGTGAGGGTCGGCGGCATGCGCAGCCCGGTGACGGCGTTCAACCGGTTCCTGAGCTCGACGGCGACGAGCGAGTCGAAGCCCAGCTCGCTGAACGTCCGGTGCGGCGGGACGCGGTGGTCCGCCGGGTGGCCGAGCACGGTGGCGACCTCGGCCAGCACCGCGTCGAGCGCCGCCTCGTCCCGCTCCTCCGGCGCGAGGGCGGCCAGCCGTTCGGTGAGCGTCGGCTCGCCCGTGGCACCGGACCCCGGCCCGGCGGCGGCCCGGCGGGGCACGGCCCGCACCAGGTCGCGCATCAGGTGCGGCACCGTGCCGCTCGCCGCGGCGATCCGGCGCCACTCCGGCAGGTCGAGCAGCACCGGCACCAGCGCCGGGCGGGGCGAGCCGAGCGCGGCGTCGAACAGCGCCAGGCCGTCGGCGGGTGGCAGCGGACGCAGGCCGGAGCGGCGCAGGCGCCGCACGTCGGTCTCGTTCAGCCGGCCCAGCATGCCGCCCTCGGCCCACGGGCCCCAGGCGAGCGCGACGCCGGGCAGTCCGCGGGCGCGCCGGTGCCGGGCGAGCGCGTCGAGGTAGGCGTTGGCCGCGGCGTAGTTGGCCTGCCCCGGGGAGCCGACGACCCCCGCGACGGAGGAGAACAGCACGAAGAAGGACAGGTCGAGCCCGGCGGTCAGCTCGTGCAGGTGGCGCGCGGCGTCGACCTTCGGCCGGAACACGGTGGCCAGCCGGTCGGGGGTCAGCGCGCCGAACACGCCGTCGTCGAGCACGCCCGCGGTGTGCACCACCCCGGCCAGGCGGCCGTCGGCGGTGACGCCGTCGAGCAGGGCGGCCAGCGCCGCGCGGTCGGCCACGTCGCACGCCGCGAAGCGCGCGGTGGCGCCCAGCTCGGCCAGCTCGGCGACGAGTTCGGCGGCTCCGGGGGCGTCCGGGCCGCGGCGGCTCACCAGCACGAGATCCCGCGCTCCCGCCTCCGTGACCAGGTGGCGGGCGACGCGGCCACCCAGCACGCCGGAGGCGCCGGTCACCAGGACCGTGCCGTCCACCTCGGGCCGGGCGGCGGACTCGGCGGCCGGTACGCGGGCGAGCCGGGGGGCGAGGAGGCGGCCCGCGCGGTGGGCGAGTTGCGGCTCGCCGGTCGCCAGGGCACGGCCGAGCAGCACCGGGTCGGGCGCGCCGTCGGGCACCTGCTCGGGCACGGGACCGGGCGCCTGCTCGGGCGCGTCGTCGGGTGCCGCGTCGAGCAGCAGGAGCCGTCCGGGGTGCTCCGACTGCGCCGCGCGCAGCAGTCCCCACACGGCCGCCGCGCCCGGGTCGGCCACGTCGCCGTCGTCGGTGGCGACCGCGCCCCGGGTCACCACGGCCAGCCGCGCGTCCTCGGACGGGGCCGCGCGCAGCCACTCCTGGACGCGACCGAGCACCTCGGCGGTCCTGGCGTGCACGTCGGCCACCGGGTCCGCGCCGGGCGCCGGGGACCGCACGGTCAGCACGTCCACGCCGGGCGCCCCGGGCCCGGCAGGCGCGGCCTCCACCGGCGTCCACGCGAGGGCGAACAGCCCCTCCCCGACCGCTCCGCCGCCCGCCCGGGCGAGCTGCTCGCGGTCCACCGGGCGCAGCGCCAGCGAGCCGACGGTGGCGACCGGCGCGCCCGTACCGTCCGCCACCAGCACCGAGACCCCGGTACCGGACGGACCGCCCGCCCGGGTGACGCGCACCCGCAGGCTCTCCGCGCCCACCGCGTGCAGCCGGACGTCGGTCCAGGCGAACGGCAGGGCGGGGGCGGCACGGTCGGCCGCGTCCGCGCGCCCCGGAAGCCCCAGCGCCACCGGGTGCAGCGCCGCGTCCAGCAGGGCGGGGTGCAGGCCGAAGCGCTCGTCACCGGCGCGCCGCTCCTCCGGCAGCGCCACCTCGGCGAAGACGGCGTCACCGCGCCGCCACACCCGCCGCAGCCCCTGGAACGCCGGGCCGTACGCCAGCCCCAGCGCCGCCAGCTCCTCGTACGCGGCCTCGACCGGCACCGGCTCGGCCTGCTCCGGCGGCCACACCGCGAGCGCCTCGGCCGGCTCCGCCACGGCGTCCGACAGCACACCCGCGGCGTGCTCCACCCACACCGCGCCGGGCTGCCCGTCGGGACGCGCGTGGACGCGCACCGCGCGCCGGCCGTCGGACTCCGGGGCCTCCACCACCACCTGCACCGCCACCGCGCCCTGCGCGGGAAGCGGCAGCGGCGCCCGCAGGGTCAGCTCCTCCAGCGTGCCGCACCCGACCCGCTCCCCCGCGGACAGCGCCCACTCCACCAACGCGGTGCCGGGCACCAGCACCGTGTCCATGACCACGTGGTCCGTCAGCCACGCGTGCGTTGACGCGGACACCCGGCCGCTGAACACGTACGCGTCCGACCCGGCCACCTCGGCCACCACCCGCAGGACCGGGTGCGCCGCGGCTTCCAGCCCCAGGCCCCCCGCGTCGGCCGCCGACTCCGATCCCGATGCCGAGGGCAGCCAGTAGCGCTGGTGCTGGAAGGCGTAGGTGGGCAGGTCGACGCGTCGGGCTCCGGTCCCGGCGTAGTACGCCTGCCAGTCGACGGTGGTGCCGCGTACGTGGAGTTCGGCGAGCGCGGTGACCAGGGACTCGGGCTCGGGACGGCTCTTGCGCAGGGCGGGCACGAACGCGGCGGCTGCCGCACCGTCGGACCCGGGTTCGGGGGCGGGGTTGGTGGCTTGCTGGGCCATGGCGGTCAGGGTGCCGCCCGGCCCGACCTCAACGTAGGTGCTCACGTCCAGACCCGCCAGGTGCCGCATGCCGTCGTGGAAGCGCACGGCTTCCCGGACATGCCGCACCCAGTACTCGGCGGTGGCCAGCTCCTCCCCGGCCACGTCACCGGTGAGGTTGGAGACGACGGGGATGCGCGGGGGCTGGTAGGTCAGGCTCTCGGCGACGGTGCGGAACTCCTGAAGCATGGGGTCCATGCGGGGTGAGTGGAAGGCGTGACTGACGTTGAGCCGCTTGCTCTTGTCGAACCGTGCAGCGATCTCCGCCACGGCTTCCTCGTCGCCGGAGATGACCACGGAGGTGGGTCCGTTGACGGCGGCGATCGACACCCCGTCGACCAGCAGCGCGGTGATCTCCTCCTCGGTGGCCTGCACGGCGATCATCGCCCCACCGGACGGCAAAGCCTGCATGAGCCGGCCGCGTGCGGCGACCAGCCGGGCCGCGTCCTCCAGCGACCACACCCCCGCCACGTGGGCGGCGGCCAGCTCACCGATGGAGTGGCCGAGCAGGTAGTCGGGGGTGACGCCCCAGTGCTCCAGCAGCCGGAACAGCGCCACCTCCAGCGCGAACAACCCCGCCTGCGTGTACTGGGTCTGGTCCAGCAGCTCCGAGCCGTCGAAGACCACCTCCCGCACGGGGGTGTCCAGGTGGCGGTCCAGCTCCGCGCACACCGCGTCGAAGGCATCCGCGAACACCGGGAAGGCGCCGTACAGTTCGCGGCCCATCCCGGCCCGCTGGGAGCCCTGACCGGAGAACAGGAACGCGGCACGACCGCCACCCGCCTGCCCGGTCACCACACCCGCCGGAGCCAGCCCCTGTGCCACAGCCGCCAGCAGTCCGGCCCGGTCAGCACCGACCACCACCGCACGGTGCTCGAACACCGACCGCGACACCGCCAGCGACCACCCCACATCCACCGGCGACCCGAGTGAGTCCACCCGCTCCAGCAACCGCCCCGCCTGCCCGGCCAACGCCTGCGCGGACCTCGCCGACAACACCCACGGCACCACCACCGGAGCCGAAGCCGGAGCCGAAGCCTCCGGAGCCTCAACGGCTTCGGCGTCCCCCTCCTCCACGATCACGTGCGCGTTCGTCCCGCTGATCCCGAACGAGGACACACCCGCCCGACGCGGACGCTCGCCCGCAGGCCACTCCCGCGCCCGGGTCAGCAACTCCACGCCGCCCGAAGCCCACTCCACCCGCGACGACGGCTCGTCCGCGTGCAGCGTGCGCGGCAGCGTCCCGTGCCGCATCGCCAGCACCATCTTGATCACACCCGCCACACCAGCCGCAGCCTGCGTGTGCCCCAGGTTCGACTTCAGCGACCCCAGCCACAGCGGCCCCTCAGACCCACGCCCCTGCCCGTACGTGGCCAGCAACGCCCCCGCCTCGATCGGATCACCCAACCGCGTCCCCGTGCCGTGCGCCTCCACCGCACCCACCTCGGACGCCGCCAACCCGGCATCCGCCAGCGCCTCCCGGATCACCCGCTGCTGCGCCGGACCACTCGGCGCCGTCAACCCGTTCGACGCACCGTCCTGATTGACCGCCGAACCCCGCACCACCGCGAGCACCCGGTGCCCCTTGCGCCGCGCGTCCGACAACCGCTCGACGAAGAGCATGGCCACGCCCTCGGACCAGCCGGTGCCGTCCGCCGCCTCGGCGAAGGACTTGCACCGGCCGTCGGCGGCGAGCCCGCCCTGCCGGGAGAACTCGACGAACGACCCCGTCCCGGCCATCACGGTCACGCCGCCGACCAGCGCGGCGTCGCACTCCCCCGACCGCAGCGAGCGCGCGGCCAGGTGCAGGGCGACCAGGGAGGAGGAGCACGCCGTGTCCACCGTCACCGCCGGACCCTCCAGGCCCAGGGTGTAGGCGACGCGGCCCGAGGCGACGCTGCCCGCCGTTCCGGTGCAGACGTATCCCTCGGCCGCGCCGAGCGCCACGCCGGGGGCGGTGCCGTAGTCGTGGTGCATGAGGCCGACGTAGACGCCGGTGCGGGTGCCCCGCAGGTCGGCCGGGACGACACCGGCCCGCTCCAGGGCCTCCCAGGCCGACTCCAGGACGAGGCGCTGCTGCGGGTCCATGGCCAGTGCCTCGCGGGGCTTGACGCCGAAGAACCCGGCGTCGAAGGCGGCCGCGTCGGGGAGGAATCCCGCGCGCTGGACGTGGGTGGTCCCGGGGTGGGCGGGGTCGGGGTGGTGGAGGGAGGCGAGGTCCCAGCCCCGGTCGTCGGGGAACGGCGTCAGGCCGGTGCCGCCCTCGGTGACCAGGCGCCAGAGGTCCTCCGGGCTGCGCACCCCGCCGGGGAGGCGGCAGGCCATGCCGACGATCGCGAGGGGTTCGTCGGACGCCGCGCCGCCCCGGGGTTCGCGCCCGGCGGTGCCGGGCGCCTCGGCGGGGTCGTGCCCGGCGAGCACGGTGCGCAGGTGGTGGGCGAGCGCGTGCGGGGTGGGGTGGTCGAAGGCGAGCGTGACGGGGAGGTCGAGTCCGGTGACGGCGGTGAGCCGGCGGCGCAGTGCGACGGCGGTCGCGGAGGTGAACCCCAGTTCCTTGAAGGCCCGCTGGGGGTCGAGGGCGTCGGGCCCGGGGAGCCGGACGGCGTCGGCGGCCTCGGCGCGCACCAGGTCGAGCAGGGTGCGGAGCCGTCCGGCCGGGTCGAGGGCGGCGAGTTCGCGGCGCAGGGCGTCGGCGGCGCCCGGGGCGGGGGCGTCGGCGGGGTCGGCCGGATGCGGGTCGGGGTCCGCGACCAGGCTCGGCACGTCGAGCAGGAGGGCGGCGTCCAGCGCGCGGCACCGGTCGCGGGCGGTGAGCCCGTCGGCGGTGGTGAGGGCGACGGTGGGCAGGCCGTGGGCGCGCCGGTGGGCGGCCAGGGCGTGCGCGTAGGCCCCGGTGGCGGGCTCGGCGCCGGGCGGGACGATGAGGACGAGCCGGGTGGGCGCGCCGTCCGGACGCGCGGCGCGCAGCCGGTCGGCGAGGTCCTCGACGCCGGTGACGGCGTCGGTCAGCGCCGGGGGGAGCGTGTGGACGGCCAGGGTGAGGGGCGCGGGCGGCGGCTCGGTCGGCGCGGGGGCATCGGGGTCGGTGACGCGGGCGCCGGCGGCCGCCGGTTCGGCACGCAGGGCCGCCCGGGCGGCGTCCCCGGTGCCTCCGGCGGCCCCGTTCGCGCCGTCCGCGCCGTTCGCGCCGTTCGCGCCGTCGGCCCCGCCGCCCGCTGCGGTGGGGTCGAGCAGCAGGTGGCGGACGCCGTGGGCGGCCACGAGGTGGCGGGCGAGGTCGGCGGTCTCCGGGGGCCGCGCGCCGGTGAGGAGCACGGCCTCCCCGGGGTCGAGCGGGCCGGGGGCGGCCTGCCCGGGACGGGCGGGGGAGCCGGTGGTGCCGGCGAGCCGGGGGACGAGGACGGAGCCGCCCCGGACGGCGCAGGCGGGCAGGGCGGCGTCCAGGGTGGCCGCCAGGGCGGGGAGCGCGGTGGCCGGGTCGTCCAGGTCGACGGCAGTGCAGCGGCCGGGGTGGTCGGCGGCCAGGGCGCGCAGGGCGCCGTGTGCGGCGGCCCGCGCCGGGTGCGGCGCGGGGTCGTGGGGCCCAGCGGAGACGGCGTGGTGGGTGAGCAGGAGCACGCGGGCGTCCCGCAGCGCGGGCGCGGTGAGCAGCGTGCGGGCCTGCGCGGTGAGGTGGTCGGTGAGGGCGGCGGCGTCGGCTGCTGCTGCGTCGGAGCCTCCCGTGAGGACCACCACGTCGGGCGCCCCGGCGCCCGCTTCGGCCGCGCACGCCGTGGCGAGGGCCGCCGCGTCGCGGTGGGCGTGCACGGTGGCGCCGTGGGCGTGCAGGGCGTCGTGGAGCGCGGTGCCGACGGGGCCGACGGGGCCGACGAGCGCCCAGGAGCCCTGCGGGGCGGTCGGCGCGGGGGCCGGGCGCCGCAGCGTCCACACGGGTCGGTGCAGGTCGTCGAGCTGGTCGGTGACGGCGAGCAGGCGGGCGGGGCCGTCGAGCAGGGCGCGGCGGGTGATCTTGCCGGAGGCGGTGCGCGGGACGCGGGGCACGACGTAGAGCGCGTGCGGGACCTTCACGTAGCTCAGCCGGGCGCGGCAGGCGGCCAGCAGCGCGTCGGCGGACGGCAGTCCGGGGCCGGGCACCAGGTAGGCGACGGGGACCTCGCCGAGCACGGGGTGGGGCGCGCCGGCGACGGCGACGTCCGCGACGCCGGGCTGGGCGCGCAGCACGTCCTCGACCTCGGTGGGGTGGATGTTCTCCCCGCCGCGGATGATCAGCTCCCGCAGCCGCCCGGTGATGGTGAGGTGGCCGTCGGGGGCGCTGCGGGCCAGGTCGCCGGTGCGGTACCAGCCGTCGCGCAGCACCTCGGCGGTGGCCTCGGGCCGGTTGTGGTAGCCGCGCATGACGTTGGGGCCCTTGACGTGGATCTCGCCCTCGGCGCCGGGGGCGCTGGGCGCCCCGGTGGCGGGGTCGACGAGGCGCACCTCCAGGCCGGGCACCGGACGGCCGCAGGAGCCCTCGACGCGGGGGCCGGTGGGCGGGCTCATGGTGACGGCGCCGCACGCCTCGGTGCTGCCGTAGAGGTTGAGCAGCGGGACGCCGTAGGCGGTCTCGAAGGCGCTCTGCAGCGCCGCGGTGGTGACGGCGCCGGCGACCATGCAGGTGCGCAGGCTGCCCCCGGGGGCGGACCGGCCGCCGCCGGCGGCGGCGGCGTCGACCAGGTGCTGGTAGAGGGCCGGGACGCCGGCGAGGAAGGTGGCCGACTCGGCGCGGACGGCGGCGGTGACGTCCTCGGCGGACAGGCCGTCCAGGAGGCGGGCGGTGGCGCCGACGGCGGTGACGCCGACGACGCAGGCGATGTGGGAGAAGCTGTGGAACAGCGGCAGCGGCCACACCACCCGGTCCGCGCGGCCGAGCCCGGCGATCGGCGCGTAGGCGGCGGCCACCGACCACAGGGCGTTGCGCTGGGTGGAGAGCACGCCCTTGGGCCGTCCGGTGGTGCCGGAGGTGTAGAGCGTCCAGGTGACGTCGTCCAGGCCGAGGCTGTCGCGGGCCGGTTCGGGCGGCTCGGTGGTGGCCAGGACCTCGAAGCCGTGGGCGTCCGGTGCGGCCGGCGGGGCCGCCTCGACATCAGGGGCGTCGGGGGCGTCGGGGGCGTCGGCAGCGTCGGGGGCGGGGCCGGGGTCGGGGTCGGACACCAGGACGAGGGTGGGCGCGGCGGGACCGGCGGCGACGCGGCGCACCTGGTCGGCGTGGGCGGCGTCGGTGATGACGAGCCGGGCACCGCTGTCGGTGAGGATGTGCGCCAGTTCGGCGTCGGCCACGCGCGGGTCGACCGGCACGCCGACGGCGGCGGCGCGCACGGCGGCGAGGTAGGACTCGACGTGCTCCACGCGGTTGCCCAGGAGGATGGCGAGCCGGTCGCCGGGGCGCAGGCCGAGCCGGGCGAGGTGGCCGGCCAGGCGCCCGGTGCGGGCGTGCAGCGCGGCGTAGGTGAGGGTGCGCCGGGCGTCGCGGAAGGCCGCTTTGCCCCCCTGCTCCCGGGCGTGCTGGCGCAGGAGGTCGGGGATCGGACGGATCAGCTCGGCACGCGGCATGTCACCCTCTCCATCTCTTCGTTCGGCGGGCTGCGGTCGGGCGCTGGATGCGCCGAGGGTGCCGCGCCAGTGTGGTCCGGGCGGGTGTGCCGCCGAACCCCTGCCGCCCCCTGCGCCGCCCCTACCGGGCGGTCACCGAAGGTCCCGGGCGGGTCCGGCCGCCGGGTCGGGCGCGGTGCCCAGGACGTCGACGCGGACGTCGGCGGGGAACCCGGCGCCGGGTCCGCCGGTGAGCCGGGCGAACTCGGTGACGGCGGCCAGGTGCCGGGGGCCGAAGGAGAAGTCGAGCGCGTGCACGTAGTAGTCGCGCAGGGTGTCGCGGTCGAACGTCTCCCACTCCGCGGTCTGCTCGCAGATGAGGTCGATCTCCTGGAGCGAGAGGTCGCGGGCTTCCAGCAGGTCCTGGTGGACGCGGTGCAGCAGGCGCGGCTCGCGGGCGGCGAACTCCTTGCGGGCGGCGAACACGGCGAACACGAACGGCAGTCCGGTCCACTCCCGCCACATGCCGCTGAGGTCGTGGACGTGCAGGCCGAGGGCGGGCGCCTGGTGCAGCGCGGCGTGCAGCGCGACGTCGCCGATGAGCACGGCGGCCTGGTGCTCGCGCAGCATGGCGGTGAGGTCGGGCGGGGTGGTGTGGTACACGGGCCGGACGCCGACGCGTTCGGCCAGCAGCAGTCGGGCCAGGCGGACCGAGGTGCGGCTGGCCGAGCCCAGCGCGACGGGGGCGCCGTCGAGCTCCTCCAGCGGCAGTCTGCTCAGGATCAGGCAGGAGCGCACGTCGCCGAGGCTGCCGACGGCGATGTCGGGCAGCACCACCAGGTCGTCGGCGTGCCGCAGGAACTCCAGGAGGCTGATGGCGCTGACGTCCAGCCGGCCCTGGGCGAGCGCCGCGCTGAGCACCTCGGGGCTGGCGCGGGTGACGTCGAGGTCGATGAGGCTGCCGGTCTTGGCCAGGCCCCAGTACAGGGGCAGGCAGTTGAGGAAGGAGATGTGGCCGAACCGGGGCCGCCGCCGCGCCGGTCCCGCGCCGGTGCCCGGCCACGGCTCGGGCCCGCCCTGGCAGGCGTCCCGGAAGCCGCCCTGGGACGCGGACGCCGGCGCCGACCCGGACGCCGACCCGGACGCCGGGTGGGCCGGGGCCGGGGCGGTGAGCGCGGGTTCGCCGTCGCGCGGTGCCGGCAGCCGGGCGGGGCGGAGCTTCGCGGCGTCCGCCGAGTGGGATATTCCCGTCGTCTGTGTGCTCAAGGGTGTCCACGCTTCCCGGTGCTCGAATTCCGAGGCCCTGACCGTGACCGCCTGGCTGCCGTTCCGACGTTTTTCCGTGGCGATTGTCGGCCGCCGTCGAGAGCTGTCTGAGTGCGCCACCATAACCGCTGCGCCCAGGCGGTCGGGAAAGCGTGTGCGGCAACATGTTGCCAGGCCCCAAGTGGCCTTATCGATAGGGGGCGCTACCCCTATCGATAAGGGTTGCCACGCAATTCCGCGCACTTCTAGCCTGCCGGTGGATCATAGGCGGGGTTTTCCTTCCCCGGGCTGGCGTTCGACGTCCCGAGCAGGAACAGGTCCTCGCGTTCCCTCATCGCATCCCGGCAACGAATGGAGACGCATGTCCGCCCTGACGGAGATGGAGAGCGACACGGCTTCGGTGATCCGGCTCGACGACGCGGAGCGGGCGGAGCTGGCGGCCCTGGCCGGCGCGGTGTGCGACACCGCGCCGGGGCTGGTGGACGACCCGCGCTGCGTGGCCGCCGCCCGCGCGCTGTCCGGGGAGCTGCCCGTGCGGCTGCGGGCCCGGCTGCGCCACTTCGCCTGGGACGCGGGGGCCGACGCCTCGCTGCTGGTGCGCAACCTGCCCGTCGACCCGGCCGCGGTCCCGGCCACGCCGACGGTTGCCGGGTCGGTGCAGCGGGCGGCCACCACGCCCGCCGCCGCGCTCCTGCTCGTCGGCATGGCCCTGGGCGAAGTGATCTCCTACGACAAGGAGAAGTCCGGGGCGCTGGTGCACGACGTGGTGCCGGTGCCGGGCATGGAGTCCTTCCAGGGCAACGCGGGCTCCACCCGGCTCAACATGCACACCGAGAACGCCTTCCACCCGCTGCGCCCGGACTTCGTGGGCCTGCTGTGCCTGCGCAACGACCACGACGACGTCGCCCGGCTGCGGCTGGCCTCGGTGCGCGCCGTCGTGCCGCTGCTGCCCGAGCCGGTGCGCGCGGTGCTGCGCGAGCCGCGGTTCACCATCGCCGCCCCGGCCTCCTTCGCCCTGCCGTCCGGCAGCGAGGAGCCGCGCGGCCTGCTCACCGGCAGCCCGGACGACCCGGACCTGACCGTGGACTTCAGCAGCACCACACCGCTGGACGAGGAGGCCGCCGAGGCGCTGCGGCTGCTGGAGAAGGCCGTCGACCGCGGGTACCGCGAGCTGCTGCTCGCCCCCGGCGACCTGGCGCTCGTGGACAACCGCATGGCGCTGCACGGCCGCAACGCCTTCCAGCCCCGCTACGACGGCGCGGACCGCTGGCTCCAGCGGATCTTCGTCCACATCGACCACCGCCGCTCCCGGGCGCTGCGCCCGGACGGCGGCCAGGTGCTGCGCAGCGCGGCGCGGCACCCGCGAACGACCACGGAGAGGTAACCGACATGCCCATCGGGGCGGACCCCACCCACTACCGCAGGCCGGTCTCCCCCATGGAGGCCTGGTTCCTGGTCTATCCGGACGACGTGCCCGGCGTCATGCACCTGTTCGTGCGCGGCGCCGGGCACCTGGCGCGCCCGCAGCTCGCCGCCGCGGTCGCCCAGGCGGCCGCGGCCTGCCCCGGCACGCGGCTGACCCGCGAGGGCATGACGTGGACGGACAGCGGCGTCGCCCCCGAGGTGCGCGAGCTGCCCGAGGGCGGCCTGGACCCGGCCGCGGACGCCCCGGACCTGCACCGCCCGCTCATGGGCGACGGCGGCCCCACCTGCGAGGTGCTCGTGGCGCCGCGCGAGCGGCACCCCGACGGCGGCCGCGGCACCGACGTCGTCTTCCGCGCCTTCCACGGCGCGCTGGACGGCAAGGGGCTGCTGCTGTGGGCGCAGGAGGTGTTCCGCGCGTTGCGCGGCGAGCCGCCGGCCGGCGCCCCCGACCCGGTCAGCGAGGCGCGGCTGCTGGAGCGGCTGGACGCGCGGGGCGTGCCCGCGTCGCCCGGCATCGAGCCCGACCTCGACTGGCCGTCGGCGCTGGGCCGCAGGCCGACCGACGCGGCGCGGCGCGGCTTCTTCTGGCGCCGCCGCACCGTCGACGGCTCCCACCCCGCGGCCGTCGCCAAGGCCGCGCTGGCGCTCACCCGGGCGCGCGGCCTGGCCACCGGCCGGTTCATGGTGCCGGTGGATCTGCGCCGCCACGCCCCGGAGCTGCGCTCCACCGGCAACCTGACGCACAATCCGCTCTTCGAGGTGGACGCCGACGCGGGCTGGGAGGACGCGCACGAGCGCATGCTGACGCTGCTGGCCGAGGGGCACGACCTCGCCGCACGCGCCGACCCGGTGCTGACCCGGCTCCCGTTCGACACCCTGCGCCGCCAGATCGCCGAGCTGGACGCCTACTCGGCGCGGCGCGGCACCTACGCGGCGCTGGCGATCCTCTCGCACATGGGCCGCATCGACGCCGCGGCGTTCACCGCCCCGGCGTTCCGGGCCACCGAGGTCTTCGCGCTGCCCAACTCCGGCCCCGTCGGCCCGCCGGAGATCGACCTGGTGGAGTTCGGCGGGCGCACCGAGATCACTCTGGGCTGGCACGACGGGCCTGGGATGGCCGAACGGGCCGAGGCGCTGCTCGACGCCGTCGAGGAGGAGCTGTCGCCGCGCCACCGCCGGCACTGGGCGGGCAACGCGACCGCGCGGCCGCCGGAGCGGACCGGCACCGTCGTCGAGCAGTTCGCCGCCCAGGTGGCGCGCACGCCGGACGCGGTCGCCCTCACCGGTCCCGAGGGCGAGGTGACCTACGCCGAGCTGGACCGCAAGGCGGCGGCCGTCGCCGCCGAGCTGCGGGCGCGCGGCCTGGGGCGCGGGTCGGTCGTCGGCCTGGCCGCCGGGCGCACCGTCGCGGCCGTCGCCGGGATCTACGGCGTGCTGCGGGCGGGCGCCGCCTACCTGCCGCTGGACCCGGCCCACCCGGACGCGCGGCTGAGCGGGCTGCTCACCGACGCCCGCGCCACGCTCGTGCTGGCCGGGCGGGAGCAGGCCAAGCGGGCGCTGGCCCCGGTGGGCTGCGAGCCGGCGGTGCTGGAGGACGCGGTCGACGGCGGCCGCGCGCTGCCGCCGGGGGAGGCGGCGGGCCCGCGCCCGGGCGACCTGGCCTACGTCATCTACACCTCCGGGTCCACCGGACGGCCCAAGGGCGTGGAGGTGGAGCACGCGCAGCTCACGGTGTTCGCCGACTGGGCGGTCCGCGAGTACGGCGTCGACGCCGACACGCGCTTCCCGCTGTTCACCTCGCTCGCCTTCGACCTGTCCAACACGGCGCTGTACCTGCCGCTGCTGGTGGGCGGTTCGGTCGCGCTCGTCCCCGACGAACTCGACCACGTGGTGCTGCGCTCGCTGCTGACGGAGTCGGGGGCGAACGCGCTCAAGCTCACGCCGACGCACCTGGACCTGATCAACCGGCTGGGCCTGCGGCCGGAGGGCTTCCGCACGGTCGTCGCCGGGGGCGAGCTGCTGCGCGGCGCCGTCGCCGCGCGGGCGCAGGAGCTGTTCGGGCCGGACTGCGGCATCTTCAACGAGTACGGGCCGACGGAGACGACGATCGGCTGCATGTCCCGGCGGTTCGACGCCGCCCGGGACGCCGAGCTGCCCTCGGTGCCGATCGGCCTGCCGACGCCGAACACGCGCATCCACCTGCTGGACGCGCGCGGCTGCTTCGTCGAACCCGGCGAGGTGGGCGAGATGTACCTGGCCGGGGACCAGCTCGCGCGCGGCTACCGGGGGCGCCCCGACCTGAACGCCGAGCGCTTCGTGCGCCTGGCCGACGGCACCCGGGCCTACCGCAGCGGCGACCTGGCGCGGCGGCTCCCCTCGGGCGAGCTGGAGTCGGCCGGGCGCACCGACGAGCAGGTGAAGGTGGCCGGACACCGGGTGGAGCCGGCCGAGGTCGCCCGCACGCTGGAGGAGCACCCGGCGGTGGCCCGGGCGTTCGTGCTGGGCGCGGCCCGGCCCGGCGGCGGCACCGACAAGGCGCTGTACGCCTACGTGGTGCCCGCGTCCGGGCGGGCGGCGCCGGTCGCGGTGGAGGAGCTGGCCGAGCACGTGCGCGAGCGGCTGCCGCGCTACCTGGTGCCCGCGGCGACGCTGGTGATCGACGAGCTGCCGCTCACCCGCAACGGCAAGGTGGACGCCGCGGCGCTGCCGCGTCCGTTCGCCGGCGAGGAGGCCGTCGCGGACGCGGGCGAGGTGGCCGAGCGCGGCGCCACCGAGGCCGCCGTCGCGCGGATCTGGGCCGAGGCGCTCGGGCTGCCCCCCGAACGGCTCGGGCCGGACCCGGACTTCCACGCGCTGGGCGGGGACTCGGTGACGCTGCTGGCCATGCTCGCCCGGGTGGCGTCGGAGGTGGTGGGCGCCGAGCGGGAGCGGGCGTTCATGGCGCACCGCGCGGCATTCATCGCGCGGCCGACGCTGAGCCACGTCACCCGGCTCGCGGAGGAGGCACGGGCGGGGTAGCCCGCGCCCCGCACGGAAGGCGGAGAGCGGCGGCCCGGGCGGGCCGCCGCTCTCCGCCGTCCGCACGCCGCCCCGGCGTCCTGCCGCCCCGTCCTTCCGTCGTTCCGTCGTTCCGTCGTTCCGCCACTGGTCCGCCCCGGCGCCCCAGCCCGGCCCCGCCGTCCCGGCCCAGTGGCCTGCCGAGAGCCCCCGGACGCACGCCCGTCGGACGCGCGCCCGGGGACGCGGACGCCGTGCGGGGGACCGTGGACCGGTCCCCCGCACGGCGTGGCCGGGCTCGCGCCCGGCGGGTCACAGGCCCCGGTCGGCCAGCCACTCCTGGACGCGCTTGGCCACGTCCTCGCTGTGGTCGCCGAGCATGGTGAAGTGGTCGCCGGGCACGTCCACCACGTCGTGCGGGTGCGGCCAGTGGGCGCGCCAGTCGCCCTCCTCCGGCGGCGCGCCCAGCGGCTCCCCGGCGCGGACGAGGAGGGTGGGCACGTCCAGCGGCTGGGCCGTCCAGTCGAAGAAGAACTTCAGGTAGGCGGCCCAGGCCGTGGTGCGGTAGTCGTCCATCGGCGTGTAGGCGCTGTCGCGCTCCACCATGCCGTCGAGCATCTGGGGGATCCAGTTGACCAGGACGGGGCTGTCCACGGGGTAGCTGTCCATCAGGACGACGGCCTCGGGGGCCCGGCCCTGCCGGGCCAGCTCGACGGAGAGCACGTTGGCGACCATCGCGCCGCCGGAGTGGCCGGTGAGGACGAACGGCCGCTCGCCCACGGTGCGCAGGACGGTGTCGGCGTGCGTGCGCAGCAGGACGCCGCGGTCGGCGGGCAGGTCCTGTCCGGCGCCGAAACCGGGGTGCGGCAGGGCGTACACGTCGCGCACGCCGCGGAAGCCGCCGGCGAGCCGGGCGTACTCGTGGGCGCCGGAGAGCATGGACATGGTGCAGCAGCTCACCAGCACCGGCCGGTCCGCCGCGGTGGCCGGCGGGCCGAGCGGCACCGCGCGGTGCGGCGTCTCCAGGGCGGTGTGGTCGGTGTAGGCGGGGCGGAAGGAGGCGAGGTCGATGAGCAGGTCGGTGTACTCCACCGGCCGGCCGGTGTCGCGGCTGTGCCGGAAGAGCCGGCCGAGCAGACCGGCCGCGGGCTGGCTCGCGCCGCCCTCCGGCCCGCCCTCGGCACCGCCCGTCGCCCCGTCACCCGTCGCCGCCGGGTCCGGCCCCGGGTCCGTCTCGGCGCCGTGCGCGACGCGGGCGGCGAGGTGGCGGGCCAGGGCGCTGGGCGTGCCGTGGTCGAACAGCAGCGTCGCGGACAGCGGGACGCCCAGCACGCCCTGGAGGTTGTTGCGCATGCGCAGCGCGGTGAGCGAGTCGAAGCCCTGCTCCAGAAACCCGGTGTCCTCGATGGCGTCGGCCGAGGCGTGGCCCAGGACGGCGGCCGCGTGCTGGTTGACGAGTGCGAGCAGCCGCCAGTGCCGCTCGGCGGGCGCCGCCGCGCGCAGTCCGGCCACGAACGCCTCGTCGGCGGCGGCCGTTCCGGGGCCGTCGGCGACGCCCTCGGCGGCGGCCCCGGGGCCGGGCCCGCTCGCCGCGCCGGGCGCCAGGGTGCCCGGCGCCGGGGCGGCGGGCCAGTAGGGGACGCGCTGGAAGGCGTAGGTGGGCAGGTCCGTGCGGGTGCTCGCGCCCGTGCCCGCGAAGACGGCGTCCCAGTCGACGGCCGCGCCGTGCGCGTGGGCCTCCGCCAGCGAGGTGAGGAAGCGGTGCAGGCCGCCCTCGTCGCGGCGCAGGGTGCCGACGGCGGCGGCGTCCGCGCCGACCGCCTCGATGGTGCCCTGCACGCCGACGGCGAGCACCGGGTGCGGGCTGACCTCCAGGAAGAGGCTGTGCCCGGCGGCGAGCGCGGCGCGGGTGGCCTGTTCGAACTCCACCGTCTCGCGCAGGTTGCGGTACCAGTACCCGGCGTCCAGCTCCGCGCCGTCGAGCCGGCGGCCGGTGAGGGAGGAGAAGAGCGGCACGGTGCCCGGCCGGGGGGCGACGCCCGCCAGCGCGCGGGCGAGGTCGGCCTCGATCTCGGCCACGTGCGCGGAGTGCGAGGCGTAGTCGACCTCGACGCGGCGGGCGCGCACGTCCCGCTCCGCGCAGTGGGCGACCAGCTCGTCCAGCGCCCCCGGGTCGCCGGAGACGACGACCGAGGCGGGGCCGTTGACGGCGGCGACGGACAGCCGCCCCGGCGGCCAGGCGGCGAGCGTCTGTCTCGCCTCGTCGGCGGAGCAGGCCAGGGAGACCATGCCGCCGCGCCCGGCCAGCGCGGTGAGCGCCCGGCTGCGCAGGGCCACGACCCGGGCCGCGTCCTCCAGAGTGAGGGCGCCGGAGACGGCGGCCGCGGCGATCTCGCCCTGGGAGTGGCCGACGACGGCGGCGGGCTGGACGCCGTAGGAGCGCCACAGCTCGGCGAGGGAGACCATGACCGCCCACAGCACCGGCTGGACGACGTCCACCCGGTCCAGTGCGGGGGCGTCGGGGGCGCCGCGCACCACGTCCGGCAGGTGCCAGTCGGTGTGCGGGGCGAGGGCGGCCGCGCACTCGGCCAGCCGGGCGGCGAACACCGGTGCGGTCTCCAGCAGTTCGCGGCCCATCGCCGCCCACTGGGCGCCCTGCCCGGGGAAGACGAACACCGGGCGGGTGGCGCGGCCCGCGACGCCGGTCACCAGGGCGGCGGACGGGGCGCCCGCCGCCAGGGCCGCCAGCGCGGCGGCGCACTGCTCGGGGTCGGTGGCCAGCACGGCCGCGCGGTGCGGGAACGCGGTGCGGGTGGTGGCCAGGGAGTAGCCGACGTCCGCGAGCGGGGCGTCCGGGTGCTCGGGAAGCCAGGCCCGCAGGCGCTCGGCCTGCGCCCGCAGCGCCCGCGCCGTCTTGCCGGACACCGGCCACAGGGCGACGGGCGGCGGGGCGGCCGGTGCCGGCGCGGCGGCCGCCCCGGGCCCCTCGCCGGACGCTCCGTCCGACGCCCGCTCCGAGGCCTGGTCCGCGGCCCGCTTGGCCACCTGTCCGGGGGCCTGCGCCGCGGCCCGCTCCGGCGCCTGCCCCGGCGTCCGCTCCGGGTGCCGTGCGGGGGCTTCCTCCAGGATGAGGTGCACGTTGGTGCCGCTCATGCCGAACGAGGAGACCCCGGCGCGGCGCGGGCGGCCCTCCCGCGCCGGCCAGGGCCGGGAGGCGGTGAGCAGTTCGACCGCGCCGGCCGACCAGTCCACGTGCGGCGAGGGCTCGTCCGCGTGCAGGGTCCGGGGCAGCGTGCCGTGCCGCAGGGCCAGCACCATCTTGATGACGCCGGCGACTCCGGCGGCGGCCTGCGGGTGGCCGAGGTTGGACTTCAGCGAGCCGAGCCACAGCGGGCGGTCGGCGGGGCGGTCCTGGCCGTAGGTGGCCAGCAGGGCGCGGGCCTCGATCGGGTCGCCGAGCGAGGTGCCGGTGCCGTGGGCCTCGACGGCGTCCACGTCGGCGGTGGTCAGGCGGGCGTCGGCCAGCGCCTGGCGGATGACCCGGCGCTGGGCCGGGCCGCTGGGCGCCGTCAGCCCGTTGGAGGCCCCGTCCTGGTTGACGGCCGTACCGCGGATGACGGCGAGCACGGGGTGGCCGTTGCGGCGCGCGTCCGACAGGCGCTCCAGCAGCAGCACGCCGGTGCCCTCGGCCCAGCCGGTGCCGTCGGCGTCGGCGCCGAACGCCTTGCAGCGGCCGTCGGCGGCGAGCCCGCCCTGCTTGCCGAACTCGGCGAAGACGCCGGGCGTGGCGATGACGGCGGCGCCGCCCGCCACGGCCAGCGCGCACTCGTTCGCGCGCAGCGACCGCACGGCCAGGTGCAGCGCCACGGAGGACGAGGAGCACGCCGTGTCGACGGTCACGGCCGGGCCCTCCAGGCCGAAGACGTAGCTCAGCCGCCCGGAGAGCACGCCCCCGGCGGTGCCGGTGAGCAGGTAGGACTCGCTGCCCTGCGCGTCGCCGTACATCGTCGCGCTGTAGCCGGAGGCCGAGGCCCCCACGAAGACACCGGTGTGCGAGCCCTTCAGGGAGGTCGGGGCGATGCCGCCGCGCTCCAGCGCCTCCCAGGTGCCCTCCAGCAGCATGCGCTGCTGCGGGTCCATGGCCAGCGCCTCGTGCGGGGAGATGCCGAAGGGGGCCGGGTCGAAGCAGGTCGCGTCCGGTACGAAGCCGCCCGCGACGGCGGCCGCGGACGCGCCGTCCCGCCCACCGTCAACGCCGGTGTCGGCACCGGCACCGGCGTCGGCACCGGCGCCGCCGTCGGCCTCGCCGGGCGTGCCGAGCCAGGCCTCCCAGCCCCGGTCGGCGGGGGCGGGCGCGACGGCGTCGACGCCGTCGGCGACCACGCGCCACAGCGCTTCGGGGGAGACGGCGCCGCCGGGCAGGCGGCAGCTCATCGCCACGATGGCCACGGGTTCGCCCGGGGCGTCGGCGAGCCGCTCGTTCTCCCGGCGCAGCCGTTCGTTGTCGACGAGGGCGGTGCGGAGCGCTTCGACGATCCGATCAGCGCCTGTATCCATCAGAGGTTCCCCTTGTACGCTCGCGCCGTCATCGGTTGCTGGTGTTCATGGCCATGCGGACCAGGGCCTCGACGTCCATGCCCCGGATCTCCTCGCCGCGGTCGCCCGGGCCCGCGTCCGCTCCGTCGCCCGCGTCCGCGCCCGCGCCCGAGTCCGCGTCCACTCCGTTCCCGGCGGCCGCGTCCGCGTCCTCGGCGTCCCCCGGCGCGACCCGGGGCAGCAGCTCGTCGCGGACCCGCTCGGCCAGCGCCTCGGGGGACGGCTCGTCGAAGACGACCGTCGACTCCAGGGCCAGCCCCGTGGCCGCGTTCAGCCGGTTGCGCAGCTCGACGCCCATGACGGAGTCGAAGCCCAGGTCGCGGAAGGCCCGGTCGGCCTCGACGGCCGCCGCGGAGGCGAAGCCGAGGACCTGCGCCGCCTCGCCGCGCACCAGGTCCGCCAGGACGCGGCGCTGCTCGTCGGCGGGGAGGGCGGCCAGCCGCTCGCGCAGCGCGGCTCCCGGGTCCGGGTCGTCTTCGCCTCCCTGGCCCGCCTCGGCGCCGGGGGCGGCGGGGCCGTCCTCGCCGGTGAGCTCGCCGAGCAGCCGGCTGGGGCGCAGCGCGGTGAAGGACGGCGCGAACCGCTCCCAGGCGACGTCGGCCACGGTCACGCAGGCCGCGTCGGCGACCAGGCTCTGGTCCAGCGCGGTGATGGCGACGTCCGGGTCCATCAGGTCCAGGCCGCGCCGCCGCAGTTGGTCGACGGCCTCGCCCTGGGCCAGCCCGCCGCCGGACCACGGGCCCCACGCCAGCGAGGTGGCCGCCAGGCCGCGCGCCCTGCGGTGCTCGGCGAGCGCGTCGAGGTGGGCGTTGGCGGCGGCGTAGCCGCCCTGCCAACCGCTGCCCCAGGTGGCGGCGATGGAGGAGAACAGCACGAACGCGTCCAGGTCGGCGTCGGCGAAGACGGCGTCGAGGTGGGCGGCCCCGGCCACCTTGGCGTCGAGCACGTCGCCCAGTTCGGCGTCGGTCATGGCGTCCAGCGCCGTGGCCTGGCCGATGCCGGCGGTGTGCACGACGGCGGTGACCGGCGTGCCCTCGGCCGCCAGGCGGTCGCGCAGCGCCGCCAGCGCCGCGCGGTCGGTGACGTCGCAGGCG
This sequence comes from Streptomyces marinisediminis, assembly GCF_026262575.1. Taxonomy (GTDB): domain Bacteria; phylum Actinomycetota; class Actinomycetes; order Streptomycetales; family Streptomycetaceae; genus Streptomyces; species Streptomyces marinisediminis. The sequence continues at coordinate 16,779 of NZ_JAPKFL010000034.1, read as the reverse complement.
ACGGCCGTGGCGGTGGCGCCGTGTTCCTCGATCCCGGCCAGGAGTCCGGCGGCGCCGGGCGCGTCGGGGCCGCGGCGGCTGGTGACGACGACGCGGTCCGCTCCGGCCGCGGCGGCCCAGCGCGCGACGCGGGCGCCCAGGCCGCCGGTGCCCCCGGTGACCAGGACGGTGCCCCGGGCCCGCCAGGGGCGCTCCGGGCCGGGCTCGGCCGGCACCAGGCGCCGCACGTGGCCGCCCCCGGCGCGGACGGCCACCTGGTCCTCGCCGCCCGCTCCGGCCAGGACGGCGGCGGTGCGGTCCCAGGCGGCGGCGTCCAGGTCGGACGGCAGGTCCACCAGGCCGCCCCAGCGCCCCGGGTGCTCCAGGCCCACCACCCGGCCCAGGCCCCACACCTGCGCCTGCGCCGGGCTGCCCAGCGGGTCGTGGGCGCCGGTGGAGACCGCGCCCCGGGTCAGGCACCACAGGGGCGCCTGGCTCCCGGCCGCGCCCAGGTGCCGCACGAGGGCGAGGGTGGCGCTCAGGCCCGGGGCGACGCCGCGGGCGCCGCCGGTGTCGTCCAGGGCGAGCAGGGAGACCACTCCGGCCGGGGCCTCACCGGTCGGCGCGGCGAGGCCGGCGAGGGCGTCGGCGTCCGGCACGTCGAGGCGGACCACCTCGGCACCGGCCTCCTTCAGCCCGCGCTCGCACCACGCGGCCGCCTCCTGGGCGGCGTCGGCGGCGGGTACCGCCAGCAGCCAGCGGCCCGTCAGGGCGGGCGGGCCGGCCGGCACCCGCAGCGGGCGCCACACGACCCGGTAGCGCCAGCCGTCGGCCACCGCCCGGTGGCGCCGGCCGCGGCGCCAGGCGGCCAGCGCGGGGAGCACCTCGCGCAGCGGGGCGTCCGCGCCGAGGCCCAGGTCCGCGAGCGGGCCGGTGAGGTCGCCGCGCTCGACGGCGTCCCACAGCTCCGTGTCCACCGCCGGGGCTGCCGCCACGGCCGCGCCGGGGGCGGGGTTCCGGGCCGCGGCGGGCGGTTCGGTGGCCTGCGGCCAGTAGCGCTGCCGGTCGAAGGCGTAGGTGGGCAGCTCCGTCCAGCGGGCGGGGGTGCCCGCGTAGAAGCGGGTCCAGTCCACGGCCGCGCCGTTGACGTGGGCCCCGGCCACGGCCGCGACCAGGCTGTGCGCTTCGGGCACGCCTGTGCGCAGCGCGGGGACGAGTGTCTTCTTCCGGTCGTCGAGCAGGCAGTCCTGGCCCGCCGCGGTGAGCGCCCCGCCGGGGCCGAGTTCGAGGTGGGTGGTGACGCCCTGGGTCTCCAGATGGCGCATGCCGGCGAGGAAGCGGACGGTCTCGCGGACGTGGCGCACCCAGTAGTCGGGGGTGGCGAGTTCGGCTCCGGCGACCGCCCCGGTGAGGTTGGAGACGACGGGGAGGCGCGGCGGGTGGTAGGTCAGCTCCTCCGCGACGGCGCGGAACCGCGCGAGCATCGGTTCCATGTGCGGGGAGTGGAAGGCGTGGCTGACGTTGAGCCGCTTGGACTTCCCGAACCGCGCGGCGATGGCGGTGACGGCCTCCTCCGCACCCGAGATGACGACGGAGGCGGACCCGTTGACGGCGGCGATCGACACCGCGTCGGTCAGCAGCGGGGTGACCTCCTCCTCGGTGGCCCGTACCGCCACCATCGCCCCGCCGGACGGCAGGGCCTGCATCAACCTGCCGCGTGCGGCGACCAGCCGGGCCGCGTCCGCCAGCGACCACACCCCGGCCACGTGGGCGGCTGCCAGTTCGCCGATGGAGTGGCCGAGCAGGAAGTCCGGGACCACGCCCCAGTGCTCCAGCAGCCGGAACAGCGCCACCTCCAGCGCGAACAACCCCGCCTGCGTGAAGACGGTCTGGTCCAGCAGTGCGGAGCCGTCGAAGACCACCTCGCGCACGGAGGCGTCCAAGTGGCGGTCCAGCTCCGCGCACACCGCGTCGAACGCCTCAGCGAACATCGGGAAGGCGCCGTACAGCTCCCGGCCCATCCCCGCCCGCTGGGAGCCCTGGCCCGGGAAGAGGAACGCCGTGCGGCCGCCCGCGTCCTGGCCCGTGATCACACCGGCGGCCGTCGTGCCGTTCGCGAGGGCCTCCAGACCGCGCAGGAACCCGGCCCGGTCGGCGGCGGTGACGGCGGCCCTGCGGTCCAGGTGGGCGCGCGTGGTGGCCAGGGCGCGGCCGAGGTCGGCCGGGGTGGCGTCGGCGTCGGCGCGGACCCGCTCCAGCAGCCGCGCGGCCTGGCCCGCGAGCGCCCGCGCGGAGCGCGCGGACAGCAGCCAGGGCACCACCGGCGGCACGTCCACGGCCCCGGCGGGCTCCACGGCCCCGGCGGGTGCGTGCGCGGCGGGTGCGGGCTGCTCCAGGATGACGTGCGCGTTGGTGCCGCTGATGCCGAACGAGGACACGCCCGCGCGGCGCGGGGCGTCCTGGCCCGGCCAGGGCCGGGTCTCGGTGAGCAGCCGGACGCCGCCCCCGGCCCAGTCGACCTGGGTGGAGGGCCGGTCGACGTGGAGCGTGCGCGGCAGTTCGCCGTGGCGCATGGCCAGCACCGTCTTGATGACGCCCGCGACGCCCGCCGCCGCCTGGGTGTGGCCGATGTTGGACTTCACCGAGCCCAGCCACAGCGGCCGCTCCTCGGCCCGGTCGCGGCCGTAGGTGGCGATGAGGGCCTGGGCCTCGATGGGGTCGCCGAGCCGGGTGCCGGTGCCGTGCGCCTCGACGGCGTCCACGTCGGCGGGGGTCAGCCGCGCGTCGGCCAGCGCCTGTTGGATGACGCGCTGCTGGGACGGGCCGTTGGGCGCGGTGAGCCCGTTGCTCGCGCCGTCCTGGTTGACGGCCGAGCCGCGCACCACCGCGAGCACCCGGTGGCCGTGCCGGCGGGCGGCGGACAGCCGCTCCACCACCAGCACGCCCACGCCCTCGCCCCAGCCGGTGCCGTCGGCGGCGTCCGCGAACGCCTTGGCCCGCCCGTCCGCGGCGAGCACGCCCTGCTGGCTGAACTCCAGGAAGACCCCCGGCGTGGACATCACCGTCACCCCGCCGGCCAGCGCCAGGTCGCACTCGCCCGCGCGCAGCGCCCGCACGGCCCAGTGCAGGGCGACCAGCGAGGACGAGCAGGCGGTGTCCACCGACACGGCCGGGCCCTCCAGGCCCAGGCAGTAGGCGACGCGCCCGGAGAGCACGCTGGCCGAGCTGCCGGTGGCCACGTAGCCCCGCACGCCCTCGCCCTCGTCGGAGCCCATGAGCAGGCTGGTGTAGTCCTGCCCGTTGGTGCCGACGAACACGCCGGTGCGGCTGCCGCGCAGGGTGCTCGGGTCGATGCCGGCGCGCTCGACGGCGTCCCAGGAGGTCTCCAGCAGCAGCCGCTGCTGCGGGTCCATGGCCAGCGCCTCGCGCGGGGAGATGCCGAAGAACGCGGCGTCGAACTCGGTGACGGCGTCGATGAACCCGCCCTCGCGGACGGGCGAGGCGCCGGGGCGGGCGGCGTCGGCGTCGAAGAACTGCTCCAGCGTCCAGCCGCGGTCGCCGGGCAGCGGCGACACCGCGTCGGTGCCCGCCGCGACCAGCTCCCACAGCTCCTCCGGCGAGGCCACGCCGGCCGGGAAGCGGCAGCCCATGCCGACGATGACCACCGGGTCGTCCTCCTCCGGACCGGCGGGCGCCGGTGGCGCGGCGGGCGCGGACCCGGCGGACGGCGCAACGTCCGGGGCCAGTTCGGCGTAGAGGAACGCGGCCAGGGCGGCGGGCGAGGGGTGGTCGAAGACGAGCGTGGCGGGCAGCCGCAGGCCGGTGCCCGCGGCGAGCAGGTTGCGCAGCTCGACGGCGGTCAGCGAGTCGAAGCCCAGGTCGCGGAAGGCCTTGTGCGGCAGCACGGCCTCGTCCGAGCGGTGCCCGAGCACGGCCGCGGCCTGCCCGCGCACCAGGTCGAGCAGCATCCGCACCCCCTCGGCCTCCGTGCCGCCCCGCAGGGCGGCGGCCAGCGAACCGGCGTCGGGGGCGGCCTCCTCGACGGCCCGGTCGCCCAGTTCGGCGGCGGCGCGGCGCACCTCCGGCAGCTCACCGATCAGCGCGGCGTGCCCGGTGGCCAGCCGGCCCGGTGCGAGGACGGCCCAGTCGACGTCGGCGATCGCCGCGCACGGCGCGCCCCCGGCCACCGCCCGGGCCATCACGGAGACGGCGACCTCGGGGTCCATGGCCGGCATTCCGCCGCGGCGCATGCGCTCGGCGACCAGCGGGTCGGTCGCCAGCCCCCCGCCGCCCCAGGCGCCCCAGGCGATCGAGGTGGCCGGCAGCCCGGCGGCGGCACGGCGCTGGGCCAGGCCGTCCAACAGCGCGTTGGCGGCCGCGTAGTTGGCCTGGCCCGCATTGCCGAGGGTGCCGGCCAGGGAGGAGAACAGGACGAAGGCGTCCAGGTCCAGGTCGCGGGTGAGGTCGTGCAGGTGGTGGGCGGCGGTCGCCTTGGCGTCCAGCACCGGGGCGAGGCGTTCGGGGCTCTGCGCGGGCAGCACGCCGTCGTCCAGGACGCCCGCGGTGTGCACGACGGCCGTCAGCGGCTGGTCGTGCGGCAGCGCGTCCAGCACGGCGGCCAGCGCGGCCCGGTCCGCGACGTCGCAGGCGGTCAGGGTGACGCGGGCGCCGAGCGCGGTGAGTTCGTCGCGCAGCGCGGCGGCGCCCGGCGCGTCCGGGCCGCGCCGGCTGGTGAGCACCAGGTGCTCCGCGCCGCCGCGCGCGAGCCACCGGGCGACGTGGCCGCCCAGCGCGCCGGTGCCGCCGGTCACCAGGACGGTGCCGCGCGGCCGCCACTCCCCCGCGCCGTGACCGGCCGCGGCCCGGGCGAGCCTGCGCACCCGGAGCCCGTCGGCGCGCAGCGCGAACTCGTGCTCGCCGCGCGTCTCGCCGGTGGCGGCCAGCACGGTCGCGAGCCGGGCGACGGCCCGCTCGTCCACGACGGCCGGGAGGTCCACCAGGCCACCCCACACGGCGTGCTGCTCCAGGGCCGCGACCTGGCCGAAGCCCCAGACCGCCGCCTGCTCCCGGGCGCCCAGCGGCTCCCGTCCGGTGGCGGGTACGGCGCTGCGCGTGGCGCACCACAGCGGCGCCCGCACGCCCGCGTCACCGAGCGCCTGGACGAGAGCGAGGGTCGCCGCCAGCCCGACGGGCACCCCCGGGTGCGCGGCGTGCGCGCCGTCGGCCAGGGCCAGCAGCGACAGGACGCCCGCGGGCCGCCAGTCCTCCGCGAGCAGCGCGGTGAGCGCGGCCCGCTCGGGGGCGTCGGCGCGGACGGCGATCCGCGTGACGGCCGCCCCCTGCCGGGACAGGCCCTCCGCCACGGCCGTGACCAGCGCATCGTCGGCGGCCGGGCCCTCGGGCACGACGAGCAGCCAGCGCCCGGCGAGGGCGCGGCCGTCGGGGTCGGGCTCGGCGGTGGGCAGCGGCTTCCAGGTGACGTCGTAGCGCCAGGAGGCGGCGGCCGAGCGCTCGCGGCGCTGACGCCGCCAGGCGGACAGCAGGGGCAGCACCGACTCCAGCCGCCCGGTGTCGGACGGCTCCGTGCCGCCCAGCGTCTCGGTCAGCGCGGCGAGGTCCCGCTCCTCCACGGCGGCCCAGAACGCCGCGTCCTGCGGATCTGCGGCCCCGGCGAGCGGCGGCTCGACGGACTCGGGCCAGTAGCGGGCGCGTTGGAACGCGTACGTCGGCAGCCCCGTACGGCGCGCGCCGGTCCCCTCGAACACCGCGTGCCAGTCCACCGCCGCCCCGTGCACGTGCGCCTCGGCCACCGAGGCCACCACCCGGTCCAGGCCGCCCTGGTCCCGGCGCAGTGTGCCCACCGTCGCCGCCTCGGCGCCCGCGTCCTCGATCGTGCCCTGGAGCCCGAGCGCGAGCACGGGGTGCGGGCTGACCTCGACGAACAGGGTGTGTCCCGTGGCCAGGGCGGTGCGGGTGGCCCGCTCGAACTCCACCGTCTCGCGCAGGTTGCGGTACCAGTAGGCGGCGTCCATCTCCGTGCCGTCCAGCTCGGCGCCGGTCAGGGAGGAGTAGACGGGGACACGGCCCGGCCGGGGCTCGATCCCGTCCAGCAGGCGGGCCAACTCCGCCTCGATCGCCTCCACGTGCGCGGAGTGCGAGGCGTAGTCCACCTCGATACGACGCGCCCGGACCTCGTCACGCTCACAGGCGGCGAGGAGTTCCTCCAGCGCGCCCGGGTCGCCGGAGACCACCACCGAGGAGGGTCCGTTGACGGCGGCCAGAGAGATCCGCCCGTCCCAGGCGGTGATCCGCTCACGCACCCGGTCCGCCGACTGGGCCACGGACACCATCCCGCCGCGCCCCGCCAACGCCGTGATCGCCTGGCTGCGCAACGCCACCACCCGGGCCGCGTCCGCCAGCGACAGCACCCCGGCCACCGCCGCGGCGGCGATCTCACCCTGCGAATGCCCCACCACCCCAGCCGGCACCACACCAAAGGAACGCCACACCTCGGCCAGCGACACCATCACCGCCCACAACACCGGCTGCACCACATCCACCCGGTCCAGCCCCGGAGCGTCCGGCTCACCGCGCACCACGTCCAGCAACGACCACTCCACATGGGGCGCCAGCGCGGCGGCGCACTCCGCCATCCGCGCCGCGAACACCGGCGAAGACCCCAGCAGCCCCACCGCCATCCCCGCCCACTGCGCACCCTGACCGGGGAACACGAACACCGCACGTTCCGCCTGACCCGCCACACCCGAGACCACGTCACCACACGGCGCACCCGCCGCCAGCGCCTCCAACCCCGCCACCAGACGGGCACGGTCACCGGCCACCACCGCCGCCCGGTGCTCGAACGCCGACCGCGTCAACGCCAACGACCAGCCCACGTCCAGCGGCGACACCTCGTCCGCGGTGCCGCGCAGGTGCTCCAGCAGCCGTGCCGCCTGTCCCGCCAGCGCCTGCGCCGACGCGCCCGACAGCACCCACGGCACCGCCGGCAGCTCGCGCGAGGGCGCCGGGGCCTCCGGCGGCGCGTCCTGCGCGTCCCGCGGGGCCTGTTCGAGCAGGACGTGGGCGTTGGTGCCGCTGACGCCGAAGGAGGAGACGCCCGCGCGGCGCGGTGCCCCGGTCTCCGGCCAGGGGCGGCGTTCGGTGAGGAGGGAGACGTCGCCGGCCGACCAGTCGACGTGGGTGGAGGGCGCGTCGATGTGCAGGCTGCGCGGGAGGACGCCGTGCCGCATGGCCAGGACGGTCTTCAGCACGCCCGCGATCCCGGACGCGGCCTGGGTGTGGCCGATGTTGGACTTCACCGAGCCCAGCAGCAGCGGTCGGCCCGCGGGGCGGTCGCGGCCGTAGGTGGCGAGTAGGGCCTGCGCCTCGATCGGGTCGCCCAGCGTCGTGCCGGTGCCGTGCGCCTCCACGGCGTCGACCTCGGCCGGGGACAGGCCCGCGTTGTCGAGCGCCTTGAGGATGACGCGCTGCTGGGAGGGCCCGTTGGGCGCGGTGAGCCCGTTGGAGGCGCCGTCCTGGTTGACGGCCGAGCCGCGGATGACGGCCAGCACGTCGTGCCCGTTGCGCCGCGCGTCCGACAGCCGCTCGACGAGGAGCATGCCGACGCCCTCGGAGAACCCGGTGCCGTCGGCGGCGTCGGCGAAGGGCTTGCACCGGCCGTCGGCGGCCAGGCCGCGCTGTCGGCTGAAGTCGACGAACATGCCGGGGGTGGCCATCAGGGTCACGCCGCCGGCCAGCGCCATGGCGCACTCGCCGTTGCGCAGGGACTGCACCGCCAGGTGGAGGGCCACCAGCGAGGAGGAGCAGGCGGTGTCCACCGTGACGGCCGGTCCTTCGAGGCCGAGCGTGTAGGAGACGCGGCCGGAGACGACGGCGGCCGCGCTGCCGGTGCCGAGGTAGCCCTCGAGACCGGCGGCGGGCGCGCCGACGAGCAGCAGCGGGTAGTCCTGGCCGTTGGTTCCGGCGAAGACGCCGACCTGGTGGCCGCGGACGGTCTCCGGGTCGATGCCGGCGTGCTCGAAGGTCTCCCAGGAGGTCTCCAGCAGGAGCCGCTGCTGCGGGTCCATGGCCAGCGCCTCGCGCGGGGAGATGCCGAAGAAGCCGGGGTCGAACTCGCCGACGCCGTCCAGGAACCCGCCCTCGGCGACGTAGGTGGTGCCCTGCTGGTCGGCTCCGGCGTCGGTGTCGACGAGGGCGCCGAGGTCCCAGCCGCGGTCCTCGGGGAAGGGCGCCATGGCGTCGGTCCCGTCGAAGACGAGCCGCCACAGGTCCTCCGGGGTGCGCACGCCTCCCGGGAAGCGGCAGCTCATGCCGACGATCGCGATGGGCTCCCGGTCGCGCGCCTCCAGCTCGCGCAGGCGTTCCCGCGCCGCGTCGAGGTCGGTGCTGACGCGCTTGAGGAAGTAGCGGAGCTTGTCTTCGTTCGCCACCCTGACGTCCTTTCCCGTGACGTGTTCTTGCCGCGTCGGGCAGCGCTTGCTAGGAGATGCCGAACTTGGTGCCGAGGAGCTGGAACATCTCGTCGTCCGACGCCGACTCGATCTCCGCCGCCGCCGACGCTTCGGCGCGCGGTTCCTCCTGCCAGCTCGCGACCAGGGCCTTCATGCGGAGCAGGACCCTGGCGCGGCCGGCGTCACCGGGCTCGACGGCCGCCATCGCGGCCTCGACGCGGTCGAGCTCCGCGAGGGCCGCCGTCGTGGCGGCCTCCCCGTTCTGGAGTAGCCGCTCGCGCATGAACGCGGCCAGATTCCGGGCTGTGGGGTAGTCGAACGCGGTGGTCACCGGCAGCTTCAGACCCGTGCGGGCGGAGAGCCGGTTGCGCAGTTCGACGGCGGTGACCGAGTCGAAGCCCATCTCGCGGAACGCCTTCTTCACCGGTACGGCCTCGCCGCCGGCGAAGCCCAGCACGGCGGAGACGCACTCGCGGACCAGCTCGGTGAGCGCGCCCTCCTGCTCGTCCGCGCTCAGGCCGGACAGGCGCTGGACGAGTTCGGTGGGCGCGTCGCCGCCCTGGGCCTCGGCCATGGCCCGGGCGATCTCCCGGACCTCGGGGACGTCCTCCAGCAGCGGGCTGCTGCGGATGGCGGTGAAGGCGACGTAGAACCGCTCCCAGTCGATGTCGGCGATGAGCAGGCTGGACTCGCCGTGCTCGACGGCCTGCTGGAGCGCGCCGGTGGCCTGCGCCGGGTCCATCTCGCGCAGGCCGTGGCGGTCGAGGGTCGCGCCGAAGTCGCCGTCGGCCATGCCACCGCCGCCCCAGGCGCCCCAGGCGACGGAGGTGGCGGGCAGGCCGAGGCCGCGGCGGTGCAGGGCCAGGGCGTCGAGGACGGCGTTGCCGGGGGCGTAGTTGCCCTGGCCCGGGGTGCCGACGGTGCCGCCGAAGGAGGAGAACAGGACGAAGGCGCCCAGGTCCTTGTCCCGGGTGAGCTCGTGCAGGTGGAGCGCGGTGCGGGCCTTGGCGTGGAGGGCGCGGTCGAGCTGGTCCAGGGTGAGGGAGTCGATGACGCTGTCGTCCAGGACGGCGGCGGTGTGGACGACGCCGGTGAGCGGCAGGTCGGCGGGCAGGCCGTCCAGGAGCGCGGCCAGGTCGTCGCGGTCGCCGGTGTCGCAGGCGGCGAGGGTGACGCGGGCGCCGAGCGCGGTGAGTTCGGCGCGCAGCGCGTCGGCGCCGGGGGCCTCGGGCCCGCGTCGGCTGACCAGCAGCAGGTGCTCGGCACCGCCTGCGGCCAGCCAGCGGGCGACCTGCCCGCCGAGCGCGCCGGTGCCGCCGGTGACGAGCACGGTGCCCTGGGTACGCCAGGAGGTGTCGCCGGTGGTCTCGGCGCCCGGGGGCAGGCGGCGCAGGCGGCGGACGAAGGCCCCGGCGGCGCGCACGGCGAGCTGGTCCTCCGGTCCGGCGCCGCCGAGCACGTCGGCCAGCAGGCGGGAGGTGCGCTCGTCGAGGACGGGCGGGAGGTCGACCAGGCCGCCCCAGCGGTCGGGGTGCTCCAGGGCGGCGACGCGGCCCAGGCCCCACACGGCCGCCTGCTCGGGGGCGTCCAGCGGGTCGGTGACGCTCACGGAGACGGCGCCGCGGGTGGCGCACCACAGCGGGGCGTGCACCCCGGCGCGGCCCAGGGCCTGGAGCAGATGCACGGTGGCGGCGTAGCCGCGCGGCACGGCGGGCGCCAGCGGGTGCGGCTCGCCGTCGAGCGCGAGCAGGGACAGCACGCCGGTGACGGGCCCGGGGTCGGCCGCGGGCTGGGGCCCGCCGCCGGCCGCGGACCCGGCCGTCCCGTCGACGGCCGGGTCCGTGGCGGCGGGCGCGGTGGCGGCGGTGAGGGCGGCGGCGAGCGCGGCGGTGTCGGCGGTGTGCTCCTCGGGGACGAGCAGCGGGCGCGGGGTCGCGCCGTGGTCGCGCAGGGCCGCCAGGCAGGCGGCGGTGTGCGGGGCGTCGGCGAGCGCGGCCGGCACGGCGACGAGCCAGGTGCCGGTGAGCCGTCCGGAGGGCGGCTGGGCGGGCACGCGCCAGGTGGTCTCGTAGCGCCAGTCGTCGCCGGCCGACCTCTCCCGCAGCCGCTTGCGCCAGGACGCCAGGAGCGGGACGAGCTGTCCGAGGGTGTGCTCGGCGTCGTCCCCGGCCACGCGCAGGGTCTGGGCGAGCGCGGTCAGGTCGGCGGACTCGACGGCGTCCCAGAAGGCGGCGTCGGCCGGGTCCTGGGCGGCGCCGGGCGGCTGCGGGGGCTGGATCTCGTCGGCGATCCAGTAGCGCCGGCCCTGGAAGGGGTAGGTGGGCAGGTCGGTGCGGCGGGCGCCGGTGCCGTCGAAGACCGCGTGCCAGTCGACCTCGGCGCCGTGCACGTGGGCCTCGGCCAGTGAGGTGAGGAACCGGGCGAGCCCGCCGTGGTCGCGGCGCAGGGTGCCCAGCGCGGCGGCCTCGGCCCCGGCGTCCTCGATGGTCCCCTGGAGGCCGAGCGCGAGCACCGGATGCGGGCTGACCTCGATGAACAGGGTGTGGCCCGCGGTCAGGGCGGTGCGGGTGGCCTGCTCGAACTCCACCGTCTCGCGCAGGTTGCGGTACCAGTAGGCGGCGTCCATCTCCGTGCCGTCCAACTCGGCGCCGGTGAGGGAGGAGTAGACGGGGACGCTGCCGGACTGCGGTGCGATCCCGTCCAGCACCCGGGCCAACTCCTCCTCGATCGCCGCCACGTGCGCGGAGTGCGAGGCGTAGTCCACCTCGACGGTGCGGGCGCGCACGTGCGCGGTGTGGCAGTCGGCGACGAGTTCGGCCAGCGCCTCCCGGTCGCCGGAGACCACCACCGAGGAGGGCCCGTTGACGGCGGCCAGGGAGATCCGCCCGCCCCAGGCGGTGATCCGCTCACGCACCCGGTCCGCCGACTGGGCCACGGACACCATCCCACCGTGCCCGGCCAACGCGGTGATCGCGCGGCTGCGCAACGCCACCACCCTCGCCGCGTCCGCCAGCGACAACACCCCGGCCACCGCCGCGGCCGCGATCTCACCCTGCGAGTGACCGAGCACGGCGGCCGGCTCCACACCGTGGGCACGCCACACCTCGGCCAGCGACACCATCACCGCCCACAACACCGGCTGCACGACGTCCACGCGGTCCAGTCCGGGCGCGCCCTCCACCCCGCGCACCACATCCAGCAACGACCAGTCCACGTGGGGTTCCAGCGCGGCGGCGCACTCCGCCATCCGCGCCGCGAACACCGGCGAAGACCCCAGCAGCTCGACGGCCATCCCCGCCCACTGCGCGCCCTGACCGGGGAAGACGAACACCGGCCGAACGGCGCGGGCGGCGGTGCCGGTGAGGACGGCGTCGCCCGGTTCGCCCGCGGCCAGGGCGGCGAGCGCGGTCTCGAAGGCGCCCCGGTCGGCGGCGACGACGGCGGCGCGGTGCTCGAAGCGCGAGCGGGTCAGGGCGAGCGAGGAGCCGACGTCGAGCACGCCGGGGCCGGTGTCGTCCGAGCGCAGCCTGGCCAGCAGCCGGTCGGCCTGTGCGCGCAGCGCCTGCTCGGACTTGGCCGACAGCACCCACGGCACGGCAGGCAGCGTCCGCGCGGGCTCGGCGGGCGGCTCCTCGCCGGGGGCGTCCTCGGGCGCCTGCTCGATGACGACGTGGGAGTTGGTGCCGCTGACGCCGAAGGAGGAGACGCCCGCGCGGCGCGGCGCTCCGGTCTCCGGCCACGCGGTGGGCTCGGTCGCCAGCGCCAGCTCCCCGGCGTTCCAGTCGACGTGCTCGGAGGGCCGCTCGACGTGCAGCGTGGGCGGCACGATGCCGTGCCGGACGGCCATGACCGTCTTCACCAGCCCGGCGGCACCGGCCGCCGCCTGGGTGTGGCCGATGTTGGACTTCACCGAACCGAGCATGAGCGGCCGCCCCTCGGGGCGGCTGCGGCCGTAGGCGGCGCGCAGGGCCTGGGCCTCGATGGGGTCGCCGAGCCGGGTGCCGGTGCCGTGCGCCTCGACGAGGTCGATCTGCGCCGGGGACAGGCCCGCGTCGTCCAGGGCGGCGCGGATGACGCGCTGCTGGGCGGGGCCGTTGGGCGCGGTCAGGCCGTTGGAGGCGCCGTCCTGGTTGATGCCCGAGCCGCGGACGACGGCGAGGACCTGGCGTCCGGCGCGGCGGGCGTCGGAGAGCCGCTCGACGAGGAACATGCCGATGCCCTCGCCCCACCCGGTGCCGTCGGCGTCGGCGGAGAACGCCTTGCAGCGCCCGGAGGTGGACAGGCCGCGCTGGCGGCTGAACTCGGTGAAGGCACCGGCGTTGGCCATGATGGTGACGCCGCCGACGAGGGCCATGTCGCACTCGTTCTTGCGCAGCGACTGGCAGGCCATGTGCAGGGCGACGAGCGAGGAGGAGCACGCGGTGTCGATGGTGACGGCCGGCCCGTTGAGGCCGAAGGTGTAGGCGACGCGGCCGGAGGCCACGCTGATGGTGGTGCCGATGCCGAGGTAGAGCTCGGTGCCCTCCGGCGGGTTCTCGATGGAGGCGCCGTAGCCCTGGAAGCTGGTGCCGATGAACACGCCGGTCTGGCTGCCGCGCAGGGCGGCCATGTCGATGCCCGCGCGCTCCACGCACTCCCAGGCGGACTCCAGCACGATGCGCTGCTGCGGGTCCATGGCGAGCGCCTCGCGGGGCGAGATGCCGAAGAAGGCGGCGTCGAACTGGGGCACGTCGTAGACGAAGCCGCCCTCCAGGCTGTAGGAGCGGTCCGGCTCGGCGGGGTCCTTGAAGAACAGCCCGTCGAAGTCCCAGCCGCGGTCCTCGGGGAACGGGGAGAGCGCGTCGGTGCCGGACATCACCAGCCGCCACAGGTCCTCGGGGCTGCGCACGCCGCCGGGGAAGCGGCAGCTCATGGAGGTGATGGCGAGCGGCTCGCGGTCCCTGGCCTCGGCGGTCTGGAGGCGGCCGCGGGTCTCCTTGAGGTCCGCCGTGACCCGCTTGAGGAAGTAGCGCAGCTTCTGCTCGTCGGTCTTCGCTTCGTCAGCCATGGTGGTGTCGCTCCTGGAAGGGAAGGGGTGCGGGGGCCGTCCGGGGGCGGCGCGGGCGGCGCCGGGGGGCGCGGTGCGGGCGGGTGCGGGCGCTCACGAGATGCCGAACTCGCGGCCGAGCAGCTCGAAGATCTCCTCGTCGCTGGCTTCGTCGAGGCTGTCCTCGCCACCGCCCTCGGCCGCCCTGGCGGGCGGCGCCTCGTACTGGGCGAGCACGGCCCGCAGCCGGTCGCCGATCTCGGTGCGGGCCGCCGGGTCGGCGACGCCCGCCAGCAGCGCCGCGAACCGGTCGACTTCGGCCAGGACCGGGTCGGCGGCGCCACCGGCCTCGGGCACCACCTCCGCGCGCAGGTGGGCGGCGAGTTCGACGGGGGTGGGGTAGTCGAAGACGAGGGTGGCGGGCAGCCGGAGCCCGGTCACGGAGTTGAGCCGGTTGCGCAGGTCGATGGCGAGCAGTGAGTCGAAGCCGAGCTGCTTGAACGCGCCGCCGGGCTCGATGGCGTCGGACGCCGCGTGGCCGAGGACGGCGGCGGCGTGGGTGCGCACCAGGTCCAGCACCACGCGGTCGCGCTCCTCCTCGGTGAGCCCGGCCAGGCGCTGGGCGAGCGGCACGGCGGGCGCGCCGCCCGCGTCGGTGGCGCGCGGCGCCGGAACCCGCACCAGCCCGCGCAGCACCGGCGGCAGACCGCCTGCGGCGGCCCGCGCCCGCAGCGCGGCGAAGTCCAGCCGGACGGGCAGCAGCACGGGCTCGGCGCGCGCGGCGGCCCGGTCGAAGAGGTCCAGGCCCTGGTCGTCGGTGAGGCCGAGGACGCCGGCGCCGCTCATGCGGCGCAGGTCGGCGTCGTCCAGGTGCCCGGTCATGCTGCTGGCCCGGGCCCAGTAGCCCCAGGCCAGGGCGGTGGCCGGAAGGCCCGCGGCACGGCGGTGCTGGGCGAGCGCGTCCAGGAAGGCGTTGCCGGCCGCGTAGTTGCCCTGCCCGGAGCCGCCCAGCGTGCCGGCGGCGGAGGAGAACAGCACGAACGCGGCGAGGTCCGCGTCACGGGTGAGGTCGTGCAGGTGGAGCGCGGCGTCCTGCTTGGGCCGCTGGACGGCGGCCAGCCGCTCGGGAGTGAGGGAGGTGACGACGCCGTCGTCCAGGGCGCCCGCGGCGTGCACGACGGCGGTCAGCGGGCGCTCGGCCGGGATGGCCGCCAGCAGCGCGGCGAGCGCGGCGCGGTCGGTGACGTCGCAGGCCGCCAGGTGGGCCTCGGCCCCGGCGTCGGCCAGTTCGGCGGCGAGTTCGGCGGCGCCGGGCGCGGCCGGACCCCGCCGGCCGACCAGCAGCAGGTGCCGCACGCCGTGCCGGGTGGCCAGGTGCCGGGCCAGCCGCCCGCCGAGCACACCGGTGCCTCCGGTGACCAGGACGGTGCCCGCCGGGTCGAGCCCCCACCCGGCGTCGGCGGCGCCGTCGGGGTCGGCGGCCTCCAAGGCGGGGGGCGCGGGGGCGCGGGCCAGGCGCGGGGCCAGCACCGCACCGTCGCGCAGGGCGAGTTCGGGCTCCGGCAGGGCGAGCGCGGCCGGCAGGGCGGCGCGGGACGCCTCGGCGGAGTCGGTGTCGACGAGCGTGATCCGGTCGGGGTTCTCGGCCTGCGCCGCGCGGACCAGGCCCCACACCGGCGCGGCGGCCAGGTCGGGCACGTCCTCCCCGGCCCGGACGGCCAGCGCGCCCCGGGTCAGGACGACGAGCCGGGCGTCGGCGAACGCCGCCTCGCCCAGCCAGCGCTGGAGCAGCTCCAGGGCGGCGGCGGTGGCGGCGTGGGCGGCGTCGGCCACCGGTGTCCCCGGCGTGCCGCGCACGTCGGCCACGACCACGCCGGGCACGGGGGCGCCGCCCGCCACGGCCGCGGCCAGCGCGTCGAGCGTGCCGTGTGCGGCGGGGTGGGACCCCGGGACGGTGAACGGGGCGTCCGGCTCCGCGCCGACGTAGGCCCAGGGGCCCTCCGGCGCGGGGGCGGCCGGGGTCTGCGGCGTCCAGTCGAGGGTGAACAGCGCGTCGGGGCCGTCGTCGCGGGCGGCGGCCCGCAGGTGGTCCGCCTCGACGGGCCGCATGGCCAGTTCGCCGATGCTGACGACGGGCGCGCCGGTGGCGTCGGCGAGCTGGAAGCCGATGCCGGTGGCGCCCACGGGCAGCAGCCGGGCCCGCAGGGCACCGGCGCCGGTGGCGTGCACGGTCACGTCCCGCCAGGCGAAGGGGAGCCGGGGCTTGCCCGCGTCCTCGCCCTTGCCGGTGCCGGGGCCGAAGTCGCCCACGCCCATGGACTGCAACGCGGCGTCCAGCAGGCCCGGGTGCACCGCGTAGGCGGCGGCGTCGGCCCGGCCCTCCTGCGGCAGCGCGAGCTCGGCGTAGACGTCCTCCCCGGCCTGCCAGGCGCGGGTGATGCCGCGGAACATCGGGCCGTAGGCGAAGCCGGTGGCCTGCGCCTGCTCGTAGAAGCCCGCCAGCGGCAGCTCGGTGGCGCCCGGCGGCGGCCAGGCGGTGAGGTCGAACGCCGGGGCGTCCTCGCGGCTGGCCAGGACGCCGGTGGCGTGCCGCACCCAGGGCGCCGCGTAGCCGCTGTCGTCGTCCGGGGCGGGGCGGGAGTGGACGCTCAGGCCGCGCCGCCCGGTGGCGTCGGGGGCGGTGACGACGGCCTGCACCTGCCGCGCCGCGCCCTCGGCCAGCACGAGCGGCGCCTCGATGGTCAGCTCCTCCACCGTGTCGCAGCCGGTGTGGTGCGCGGCGTGCGTGGCCATCTCCACGAACCCGGTGCCGGGCACGATGACGGTGCCCATGACGACGTGCTCGGCCATCCACGGGTGGCTGCGGGTGGAGAAGCGGCCGGTGAACAGGTGACCGTCGGAGTCGGCGAGCGGGACGCCCGCGCCGAGCATCGGGTGCTCGGTGGGGGTCAGGCCCACCGACGCGAGGTCGCCCGCGCCGTCCGCGGGCATCGGCAGCCAGTAGCGCTCGTGCTGGAAGGCGTAGGTGGGCAGGTCCACCCGGCGGGCGCCGGTACCGGCGAACACCGCGCCCCAGTCGACCTCCGCGCCGTGGCAGTGCGCCTCGGCGAGCGAGGTCAGCAGGCGGTGCGCCTCGTCCTCCTCGCGCCGCAGCGTGCCGACGGCGGCCGCCTCGACACCCGCGTCCTCGATCGTCCCCTGGAGCCCGAGCGCGAGCACGGGATGCGGACTGACCTCGATGAACAGGGTGTGGCCCGCGGTCAGGGCGGTGCGGGTGGCCCGCTCGAACTCCACCGTCTCGCG
>NZ_JAPKFL010000033.1 GCF_026262575.1 Streptomyces marinisediminis | reverse complement strand
CCCCACCGCAACCCCCCCCCCCGCTCCCCCACTCGTTCCCCCTCACGGACCCCGCTGCGGAGGTGGGGGGGAGGGGGCAGGCATGCCGATGCCCGACACCGGGGGCGCCCCGGGCGGGCCGCGGGCCGTCGGAGCGCGGCCGGGCGAGCGGCGCGGAACGGCCGCCGCGGCCGGGGGCTACGTGCGGGAGAAGCTCGCCGCGGCCGTCGCCCGCTCGACCACCTGGTCGGGGGTTCTGCGGGCGCTGGGCTTTCGACCCAGCGGCGGGCGCAGGCGCACCGTGCAACGGCGTGTGGCCGAGTACGGGATCAGTACCGCGCACTTCGCGGGGCGGAGCCACTGGCACGCCCACTCCGACGCCGCGCTCGCGGACGCCGTGCGGGCGTCGACCTCACTGCGGGAAGTCGCCGTCAGACTCGGCGTGCGGCCCGCGAGCGGCAGCCTGTCCCACCTCGGCCGCCGCGTCCGCGCGGCCGGTCTCGACGTCACGCACTTCCCGGGGTTCGCACGGCGGGAGCAGACGCTCGACCCGCCCGTCGAGGAGCTGCGCCGTGCCGCCGCTCACGCGTCGGACGTCCGCGCGCTGGCGCGCCTCCTGGGCGTCCCCGAGGACGCGGGCGGCCGGGCGGAGCTGCGGCGCCTGCTGCGTCGGCACGCCGTCGACACGAGCCACTTCCGCCACGCGCGGGTGCCGCTGCCCGAGGAGGAGCTGCGCCGGGCGGTCTCACGGTCCACGAGCATCGCGGAGGTGGTGCGCGCCCTCGGGCTGCCGGACTCCAGCGCCAACTGGCACAGGGTGCGCCGCCGGGTGACCCGGCTCGGCCTGGACACGTCGCACTTCCGCCGTCGCCTCCGCCCGGCGGTCCGGCCACCCCTGGCCGACCCGGGGACGGGCAGGGTCTTCCGGGTCCTGCCTCCCGGGTCGCCGCGCACGGAGCACGCGCGGCTGCGGCGCGCGCTGGACGCGGCGGGCGTCCCCTACGCGTGCGTCTCCTGCGGCAACACGGGTCAGTGGCTCGGCAGGCCCATGACGCTCCAGATCGACCACCGCAACGGGGACTGGCGAGACAACCGCCGGGACAATCTGCGGTACCTGTGCCCGAACTGTCACGCCGTCACGGACACCTGGTGCGGGCGCGGCCGGGGTCGGCGCACGGCGCGGGCGGCGCGACCCGTGACACCGCCCGGGCACGGACCAGTATCATGACCCGTACTTGCGGCGGTGGCGCAGCAGGTTGACGCAGCAGACTTAGGATCTGTGGCCCGCGAGGGCTTGAGGGTTCGAATCCCTTCCGCCGCACCAGCACGGCCCGTGACCCTGGGGGTTGCGGGCCGTAGTTGTTTCGGGGGTGGTGCCCGCGGTGCGGTGCGGGGTGGGTCAGGGGAGGAGGGTGCGGAGTTCGCGGGTGAGGGCGCGGAAGGCCTGGCCGCGGTGGCTGATGGCGTTCTTCTCGTCCGGGGTCAGCTCGGCGCAGGTGCGGGACTCGCCGTCGGGCTGGAGGATCGGGTCGTAGCCGAAGCCGCCGGCGCCCGCCGGGGCGTGGCGCAGGGTACCGCGCAGTCGGCCCTCGGCGACGCGCTCGGTGCCGTCGGGCAGGGCGAGCGCGGCGGCGCAGGCGAAGTGGGCGCCCCGGTGTGCGTCGTCGATGTCGGCGAGCTGGGCCAGGAGCAGGTCGAGGTTGGCCTGGTCGTCTCCGTGGCGGCCGGCCCAGCGGGCGGAGAAGATGCCGGGGGCGCCGCCGAGGACGTCGACGCACAGCCCGGAGTCGTCCGCGACGGCGGGCGTGCCGGTGGCGCGGGCGAGCGCGTGGGCCTTGAGGAGAGCGTTCTCGGCGAAGGTGACGCCGGTCTCCTTGACGTCGGGGACGTCGGGGTGGGCGTCGGCGCCGACCAGGTCGACGGCGAGGCCGGCCGCGCCGAGGATGGCGCGCAGCTCGGTCACCTTGTGGGCGTTGCGGGTGGCGAGGATCAGTCGCTGCATGGTTCGCGCTCGCGGGGTCGTGGGGCGGGGCGGGTCAGGCGGGCGTGCAGACGTTGGTGAGCTCGTCGGCGGCACTGCCGACCGGGCTGAGGTCGGGCGCCTGACCGCTGTCGAGGGAGGTGCGGACGCCGTCGACGGCGGTGCGCAGGTCGCTGACGGCCTGGTCGACGTCGCTGTCGCCGGTGTTCGCGTCGATCTTGTCGAGGTTGTCGTCTATGCGGTTCAGCGCCTCGCGGGCCGCGGCCGGGTCCTCGCCGGCGCCGGAGACGGCTTCCTGGAGGTCGGTCACGCTCTCGCCCACCACCAGGGCGGTGTTCGCGCAGCTCAGGGCCTTGTCGACGGCGCTGCACCCCAGGGCTGCGGTGGCGGCGAGGGCGGTGGCGGCGGCGGTGAGGAGGAGGCGGCGCACGTCGGGTCCTCTTTCGGTGTCCGGTGTCGGCCGGGGGCCGGGCTGGCCGGGCCGTACGCCGGTAAGCGTACGGCCCGTGTCGTCAAGGACGTGCGGGGGCCGCCGGTGGTTGCCGCGCCCGGGCCACGCCGGGCCGCGCCCGGGTCCCGGTGGGTGCCGTCCCGGTGCCGGTGCCCGCTTGGGCCGGGGGCGCCGGGGCGCGTCAGGCGTCGGTGAGGGCCTGGCGCTGGGCGCCGTCGAGCTGGGCGCAGCCGGCCAGGGCGAGGTCGAGCAGCGCGTTCAGCTCGTCGCGGGCGAACGGCGCGCCCTCGGCCGTGCCCTGGACCTCCACGAAGCGCCCGTCGCCGGTGCAGACGACGTTCATGTCCGTCTCGGCGCGCACGTCCTCCTCGTAGCAGAGGTCGGCCAGGGGGGCGCCGTCGACGATGCCGACGCTGACGGCGGCGACGGTGCCGGTGAGCGGCTGGGCCTTCGCGCGGATCAGCTTGCGCCGCTGGCACCAGGCGACGGCGTCGGCGAGCGCGACGTAGGCGCCGGTGATGGCGGCGGTGCGGGTGCCGCCGTCGGCCTGGAGGACGTCGCAGTCCAGGACGATGGTGTTCTCGCCGAGCGCCTTGAAGTCCACGACGGAGCGCAGGGAGCGTCCGACGAGGCGGGAGATCTCGTGGGTGCGGCCGCCGATCTTGCCGCGCACGGACTCGCGGTCGCCGCGGGTGTTGGTGGCGCGGGGCAGCATCGCGTACTCGGCGGTGACCCACCCCTCGCCGCTGCCCCGGCGCCAGCGCGGCACGCCCTCGGTCACGCTGGCGGTGCACAGGACCTTGGTGTCGCCGAAGGCCACGAGCACGGACCCTTCGGCGTGCTTGCTCCAGTGCCGCTGGATGGTGACGGGGCGGAGCTGTTCGGCGGTACGGCCGTCGATACGAGACATGCGGCGAGCCTATGCGGTGGGCGCCGATAAGCCGAACGAGGCGGGGCGCCGGCGGCCGCGCGGCTCCGACAGGGTGCCGCCCGCCGGGCCCCCGGGGGCGCCGCCCGTTTCGGCTCCGGGAACGCCGACGGCCCGCCGCGGGGGCGGCGGGCCGGTGTCCCGCGGGTCCCGCGTCCGCCGGGCCTGCGCGGCGTGGTGAGCGGGGCGGGGCGGGGGTGCGGGCGGCGCGGTGGGCGTTACATCATGTCTTCGATTTCGCCCGCGATCGGGTCCGCGTCGGTGCCGATGACGACCTGGATCGCGCTGCCCATCTTCACCACGCCGTGCGCGCCGGCGCTCTTGAGCGCGGCCTCGTCGACCAGCGCCGGGTCCTCGACCTCGGTCCGCAGGCGGGTGATGCAGCCCTCGACCTCGATGATGTTCTCGACGCCGCCGAGTCCGGCGACGATCTTCTCAGCCTTGCTGGCCATATGGCTTCTCCTGTGTGTGTCGAGCCGCCGGGCGGTCAGATTGCCACATTAACCCACGGTTGGCGCACGCTCGCGCGCGTCGGCGCGGGTTGTGCCGAAAGATGGCGGTCACCGGACCCCGCACCCGCTCCGGCTGGTCTACACCAGTCGGGGGCTCCAGGCCAAACCGGGAGGGCCTCATGCGTTCCGAGACCGACGGCAGGCCCCAGCGCGGCTGGCGACAGGCGATCCTGCACGCCCTGCAGAAGCTCGGGCGCAGCCTCCAGCTCCCGGTGGCCGCACTGCCCGCCGCCGGCCTCATCCTGCGGATCGGGCAGCCCGACGTCCTCGGCGCGGAGGGGCTGGGCTGGGACCGGCTGGCGGCGGTGTTCGGCGGCGCGGGCGGCGGCATCATCGACAACATCGCCGTGCTGTTCTGCGTCGGCGTCGCGATCGGCTTCGCGCGCAAGGCGGACGGTTCGACGGCGTTCGCGGCCGTCGTCGCCTACCTGGTCTTCACCTCCGTCCTGGAGAGCGCGTTCACCGACGAGGTCACCGGCGACCCGGTGGATCCCGGGGTACTGGGCGGCGTGGTCCTCGGCGTCGTCACGGCGAAGGTCTGGGAGCGCTACCACCGCACGCGGCTGCCGGACTGGCTCGGGTTCTTCAGCGGGCGCCGCTTCGTACCGGTGCTGATGTCCTTCCTCGCCCTGGTGCTCGCCGTGGCCTTCGGCTACCTCTGGGCGCCCGTCGGCAACGCGCTGGACGGCTCCGCCGAGGCGCTGTCCGATCTCGGCGCCTGGGGGTCGGGCGTCTTCGGCGTCCTGAACCGGCTGCTCATCCCGTTCGGCATGCACATGTTGATCAACACCTTCGCCTGGTACCAGTTCGGGGAGTACACCGACGAGGAGGGCAGGGTCGTCAACGGCGACTTCTTCCGGTTCCTGGCGGGCGACCCGGAGGCCGGGATGTTCATGACCGGCTTCTACCCGATCATGATGTTCGCGCTGCCCGCCGCGGCGCTCGCCATCGCGCACAGCGCGCGCCCGGAGCGCCGCAAGGCGGTCTCCGGCATGATGCTCTCGCTGGCGCTGACCTCGTTCGTCACGGGCGTCACCGAGCCGATCGAGTTCTCCTTCGTCTACCTCGCGCCCGTGCTCTACGGCATCCACGCGCTCCTCACCGGCGTCTCGATGGCACTCACCTGGGCCCTGGGCATCCGCGAGGGCTTCACCTTCTCGGCCGGCCTCTTCGACTACCTGCTCAACTTCAACGAGGCGACGCGGCCGCTGCTGCTCATCCCGATCGGGCTGGCGTTCGCGGTCGTGTACTACGTACTGTTCCGCCTCGTGATCGTGAAGTTCGACCTGAAGACGCCGGGCCGCGAGTCGGACGAGGAGATCGCCGAGATGGAGCGCGAGAACCTGAAGTGAGCCGCCCGGGCGGCACCCCGACGGGGAGCCCGGGGCGGGGCCCGGACGCCACCGGGTGGGAGCGCTCCGGCGGCGGCTCCGCGCGGGGCCGGGACGGCCGTCTGACCGGCGGCGGCGGTGCCGCACCGCGTGCGTCCCGTGGCAGCCGGTGAGGGCCCTCGGCCGCGGGTTCCTGATCGGGTCGGCGGCATGCTACAACAGGTCTAAACCACTGGGCGGCGTCGACGGTGGCGTCGCGCCCCGGCCCAGCACTCGGACGCCGCCGTCCTCCCCCTTCCCCTTGGGCGGCGCACCTGTGCCTCTTGGAGGAAGTACATGTCCACCGCCAACGCCACGGCGGCCCCGGCGAAGCAGAAACCGCCGCTGCGCTCCCGTCTGTTCCAGGGCCTGCAGAAAGTGGGCCGGTCGCTGCAGCTCCCCATCGCCGTGCTGCCCGCCGCGGGCATCCTGCTGCGCCTGGGCCAGCCCGACGTCTTCGGCGCCGACGGCCTCGGCTGGGACGCCGTCGCCAAGGTGTTCAGCGGCGCGGGCGGCGCCCTGCTCGACTCGCACTTCGGCCTGCCCCTGCTGTTCTGCATCGGCGTGGCCATCGGCTTCGCCAAGAAGGCCGACGGCTCCACCGCGCTCGCGGCCGTCGTCGGCTTCCTCGTGTACTACTCGGTGATCCACCAGTTCCCGCTGGACGGTCCCGAGGGCGCGGAGTTCGTGTCGACGAGCTCGCTGACCGGTGCCTGGCGCGCGGGCGAGGAGGTCACGGCCGCCGCCTACCACAACCCGGGCGTGCTGGGCGGCATCATCATGGGGCTGCTCGCCGCGTCCCTGTGGCAGCGCTTCCACCGCACCAAGCTGGTGGACTGGCTGGGCTTCTTCAACGGGCGCCGGCTGGTGCCGATCCTCATGGCGTTCGTCGGCACCGGCATGGGCGTGCTCGTCGTGCTCGGCTGGCAGCCCATCGGCGACGGCATCACCTGGCTGGGTGAGGAGATCACCGCACTCGGCGCGATCGGCGCGGGCGTGTTCGGTCTGATCAACCGCGGGCTCATCCCGGTGGGCATGCACCAGTTCGTCAACACCGTCTCCTGGTTCCAGATCGGCGAGTACACCACGCCGGACGGCACCGTGGTGCAGGGTGACCTGAACCGGTTCCTCGCGGGCGACCCGAGCGCGGGCATGTTCATGTCCGGCTTCTTCCCGATCATGATGTTCGGCCTGCCCGCGGCGGCGCTGGCCATCGCGCACTGCGCCCGCCCCGAGCGGCGCAAGGCCGTGACCGGCATGATGCTCTCGCTCGCCCTCACCTCGTTCGTGACCGGCGTCACCGAGCCGATCGAGTTCTCGTTCATGTTCATCGCGCCGCTGCTGTACGCGATCCACGCGGTGCTCACGGCGATATCGATGGCGGTGACGTGGGCCCTCGGCGTCCACGCGGGCTTCATGTTCTCGGCCGGCATGATCGACTTCTCGCTGAACTGGAGTCTGGCGACGAAACCCTGGCTGATCATCCCCATCGGCCTGGTCTTCGCCGTCGTCTACTACGTCACGTTCCGCTTCGCGATCGTGAAGTTCAACCTGCCGACCCCGGGCCGGGAGCCCGAGGAGGAGGTCGAGGACGCGACCAAGGCGTAGGCCGCACGGCCCGCCCGAAGGGGGGTGGGGGGGGAGCACCGGCTCCCCCCACCCCCCTTCCGCCGCTTCGGCTGCCGCGCCGCTACAGCTCGTACACCGCTCCGGGACGGGCCAGGTCGACGGGGCCGTCGAAGGCCGCCTTCGCGTCGCGGAGGTTGACCTGCGCGTCCGTCCAGGGCGGCACGTGGGTGAGCACCAGGCGGGAGGCGTCGGCGCGGCGCGCGCACTCCCCGGCCTCGCGGCCGTTGAGGTGCAGGCCGGGGATGTCCTCCTTCCCGTGAGTGAAGGACGCCTCGCACAAGAAGAGGTCGGCGTTCTGGGCCAGCTCGTCCAGGGCCCCGCACACGCCGGTGTCCCCCGAGTAGGTGAGGACCTTGCCCGCGTGCTCGACGCGGAAGCCGTACGCCTCCACCGGATGGTTTACCAGCGCGGTGCGCACCCGCAGGGGGCCGAGGTCGAACACGGCGCCGGAGGTGAGCGTGCGGAAGTCGAAGACCTCGCGCATCGCGGTGTCCGACGGGGTGTCGGCGTGCGCGGCGGTCAGCCGCTCCTCCGTGCCGCGCGGCCCGTACACCGGCAGCGGCGGGCAGCGGCCGCCGTCGAAGCGGTAGTAGCGCACGACGAAGTAGGCGCACATGTCGATGCAGTGGTCGGCGTGCAGGTGGCTCAGCACGATCGCGTCGAGGTCGTAGAGTCCGCAGTGGCGCTGGAGCTCGCCGAGCGCCCCGTTGCCCATGTCGAGCAGCACGCGGTAGCCGTCGGCCTCGACGAGATAGCTCGAACAGGCCGAGTCCGCGGACGGGAACGAGCCCGAGGAGCCGACGACGGTGAGCTTCATAGGGGTGGGAACCTCCGCGCAGCCCGGTGAGAGGGAGTTTTCCGAGCGTAAGCGCCGTGCGGGCGGGCGGCTCCTCAGGAACGCTGGGGTGTGGGCGGAATCACCAGCGCGGGGTACGCCCGAAAACCCGTGCCGCACGGCCCCGCCCCGCCCGCCACGGACCGGCCCCGGCCGGACGGCCGGCGGCGGCCCGTGGCGGACGGGGTGGACGGGGTGGAGGCGGAAGCCGGGGGCGGCCGCGACAGAAGTCGGCCGGAGGCGAAGGGCGGGCGGCGGCGCGGTGGCGGATGCCGCACCGCGGAGTCAGGCCGGAACTCGTCCGAAGAGCCGAGCCGGAGCCGGGCTGAAGGCCCGGGCCGCAGCCACAGGGCGGGGCCGAAGTCGGGTCGGACCGAAAACCCAAGCCGGGCTCGGACCCAAACCCCGGGTCGGAGCCGCAGCCGGAGCCGGACGAAGGACGGGCCGAAGCGAAACCCCGAGCCGCAGCCGGAGCCGGACGAAGGCCGGGGCGGAGCCCGGGGCCGGGCCCCCGGCGGGGCCGCCCGGTCCGCTTGGGGCCGGGCGGCCGGGGTCGTCAGGCGCTCAGGCCCAGAGCTGACCCTTGAGCTGGGCCACGGCCTCGTCGGTGGTCGCGGCCGTGTAGATGCCGGTGGACAGGTACTTCCAGCCCCCGTCGGCGACGACGAAGACGATGTCGGCGCTCTCGCCCGCCTTCACCGCCTTGCGGCCGACGCCGATGGCCGCGTGCAGGGCGGCGCCGGTGGAGACCCCGGCGAAGATCCCCTCCTGGGACAGCAGCTCCCGGGTGCGCGCCACGGCGTCCTCGGAACCCACGGAGAAGCGGGTGGTGAGCACGGAGGCGTCGTACAGCTCGGGGACGAACCCCTCGTCCAGGTTGCGCAGCCCGTACACCAGGTCGTCGTAGCGCGGCTCGGCGGCGACGATGTGCACCCCTGGCCGGTGCTCGCGCAGGTAGCGGCCGGCGCCCATGAGGGTGCCGGTGGTGCCGAGCCCGGCGACGAAGTGCGTGACGGACGGCAGGTCGGACAGGATCTCGGGCCCGGTGGTGGCGTAGTGGGCCCCGGCGTTGTCCGGGTTGCCGTACTGGTAGAGCATCACCCAGTCCGGGTGCTCCCCGGCCAGCTCCTTGGCGACGCGGACGGCGGTGTTGGACCCTCCGGCGGCGGGCGAGGAGATGATCTCCGCGCCCCACATGGCCAGGAGCTGGCGGCGCTCCTCGCTGGTGTTCTCGGGCATGACGCACACGATGCGGTAGCCCTTGAGGCGCGCGGCCATGGCCAGTGAGATGCCGGTGTTGCCGGAGGTGGGCTCCAGGATCGTGCAGCCCGGGGTGAGCCGCCCGTCCTTCTCGGCCTGCTCGATCATGTGCAGGGCGGGACGGTCCTTGACCGAGCCGGTGGGGTTGCGGTCCTCCAGCTTGGCCCAGATCCGCACCTCCTCGGAGGGCGACAGCCGCGGGAGCCGCACCAGCGGGGTGTTCCCGACGGCGGCGAGCGGCGTGTCGTAGCGCATCAGCGCATGCCTCCGGCCACGGCGGGGAGGATGGTGACGCTGTCCCCGTCGCTGACCTTGGTGTTGATGCCCTCCAGGAAGCGCACGTCCTCGTCGTTGAGGTAGACGTTCACGAAGCGGCGCAGCTCCCCGCCGTCCACCAGGCGCTCGTGGATGCCGGTGTGCCGGGACTCCAGGTCCGTGAAGAGCTCGGCGAGGGTCGAGCCGTCGCCCTCGACGGTCTTCTGGCCGTCGGTGTGGGTGCGGAGGATGGTGGGAATGCGGACCTCAATGGCCATGGGTGTGCTCCTGACGGGGTCGATGGGATGCGCGGGGCGTACGGCGGCGGCGCGCACGCCCGCCGACCCGGGGCGTGCGGCCGGCGGGCAAGGGCGCGGACTCAACACATGGCGCTGGAAAGGCGGCACAGATCGACGTGCGGGCGCGTGACGAGCAGGCTGCCCGGGGCCTCGTTGTTCACGTCGTGGATAACCATGGGCTCATCGTAGCGATTCCCGCACTCGATTTCGGAGTCGGGTTTCGCACTGCGGACTCACCCGTCTCACGATGTGTCAGACGGCGGTTTCCACGACCTTCACGTCCTCCTCGGTGACGACACCGTCCACGATGCGGAACGAACGGAAGGACACCGGCCCCTCGTCGTTGCCGCACTCGGCGGTGGACACCAGGACGTAGTGCGCGGCCGGTTCGTTGGCGTAGGAGATGTCGGTGCGCGAGGGGTAGGCCTCCGTGGCGGTGTGCGAGTGGTAGATGACCACCGGCTCCTCGTCCCGGTCGTCCATCTCGCGGTAGAGCTTGAGCAGGTCGCCCGAGTCGAACTCGTAGAACGTCGGGGAGCGCGCGGCGTTCAGCATCGGGATGAACCGCTCGGGTCGCCCGGTGCCGACGGGGCCTGCGACGACGCCGCACGCCTCGTCGGGGTGGTCGGCGCGCGCGTGCGCGACGATCTGGTCGTGCAGCGTTCGGGTGATGGTCAGCATGGGCCGAAGCATACGCAGCACTCCCGCGCTCGTCGGCCGAACCGCCTCACATCGCGAGACGGCGGCTCACTGTGCGAGACGTCGCAGGAAGACGCCGTGCGGGCGCCCCGGCGGAGGGCGGCGGACGGGGCGGGGCACAGCGCGGGACGCACCGGCGGGAGCCGCCGGGCGGAGGGAGGCAGCGGGCGGAGCCTGGCACGGCTCCCTCACACGGCACGCCGCCCCGTGCGGCACGGCCTCCTCCCCTCACGCGGCACGGCCGCCGCGTGCCGCGCGGCTCTCCTCCACCGCGCGGCCGCGCCACGGGGCACGGCGGCCGCCCCGGGAACGCGGCGTGCCCCCGGCCTGGTCGGCCGGGGGCACGTGCGGTGCGCGGAGTGGACGCCCGTGGGGCGCCGGGGGCGTCAGATGCTCTTGCGCACGTCGACCGGGGCTTCGGCCGCCGCCTCGTCCGCCTCGATCTGCTCGTCGGACTCGCCCGCGTCGCGCCGGCGGACGTAGTCCAGCACCTTGCGCAGCTCCTTCTTGACCACCGGGGCCAGCAGGTAGAGGCCGATGATGTTGAACAGGGCCGCCATGAACAGCGTGGAGTCGGCCAGGGAGACCAGCGTGCCCAGGCCCAGCAGGGCGCCGGAGATCACGATGGCGCAGAAGACGACCTTGTAGATCAGGTCCTTGGTCCTGCTGTGGCCGAAGAGGAAGCCCCAGCACTTGAGGCCGTAGTAGCCCCAGGTGATGACGGTGGAGAAGGCGAAGAGCACGACCGCGATGGTCAGGATGTAGGGGAACCAGGGCAGCGCGGTGTCGAAGGCGTCGGAGGTGAGGGAGATGCCGAAGCTGGTGCTGCCGTCGACCTCGCCACCGCTGATCGCGGTCTCCCGGGCCTCCTGGTAGAGCGGGCCGCTGGCGATGACGATGGTCAGCGCCGTCATGGTGCAGATGACCACGGTGTCGATGAAGGGCTCCAGCATGGCCACGAGGCCCTCGGTGGCCGGGCGCTTGGTCTTGACCGCGGAGTGGGCGATGGGCGCCGAGCCGATGCCGGCCTCGTTGGAGAACGCGGCGCGCTTGAAGCCGATGATCAGGGCACCCAGGACACCGCCGGCCACGCCCTCCGGGTTGAACGCCTCGCTGACGATCGTCCCGATGGCCTCGGGCACGGCCGTGATGTTGAAGCCGATGACCAGCAGACAGGCGATGACGTAGACGATCGCCATGGCCGGGACGAGGCGGCTGGTGACGGCGCCGATGGAGCGCATGCCGCCGATGAGGACGAGCGCGACGAGCGCGGCGATCACCACGCCGAAGAAGAGCGCGCCCCCGCTGGTGGCGAAGACGCTGTCCTCGCCGCCGGTGACGGAGACGACCTGCTCCAGGGACTGGTTGACCTGGAAGAGGTTGCCGCCGAAGAAGGTGAAGAACAGCAGGCTGATGGCCGCGCCGACGGCCAGCACTTTGCCCAGGGTCGCCAGGCCGCGCTCGGCCAGGCCCTTGCGCAGATACATCATCGGACCGCCGTTGACGGTCCCGTCGGCGTTGAACTCGCGGTACTTCACGCCGAGCGTGCACTCCACGAACTTCGTCGCCATGCCGAGGAGGCCGCAGAGGATCATCCAGAACGTGGCCCCGGGGCCGCCGATGGAGATCGCGATGGCGACACCGGCGATGTTGCCCAGGCCCACGGTTCCGGAGACGGCCGAGGTCAGAGCCTGGAAGTGCGGAACCTCACCGGGCGCGTCCTTCTGGTCGTACTTGCCCCGGACCAGTCGGGTGGCGATCCGCACGTGCCGGAACTGCGCGAATCCGAAGTAGGCCGAGAAGACGGCACCGGCTACGACGAGCCAGCCGACGATGAGCGGAAAATCAGTTCCGAAGACGTTGACGGTGTAGAAGACGATGTCGCCCAGAAAGTTGGAGACCGGGTCGAAGACGTTGTTTACAGCTTCGTCGACCCTGTCGGTCCAAGAGGTTTCGGTGGTTGCCATGAATGACCTCTGGCTCAATGCGGCTGGCTGGTGTAGGGGGTCACCGGCGGGGTGCCGATACCTGATCTGCGAGCGGTGCGTGAAGCGTGGGTGCCCGGGGGCCGTACGCAGTGTGCTCCGAAATTCGCCCGGGCGTCAGCCCTGTGTAAATAACGGATTGGCCGTTCCTACCACGCAGCGCGACACGGGACGTGTGACCTGGATCACATGCTCGCATTACGGTCGGGCGACAGGTCGACATAGCGCAGCAAAACGGGCAGTCGCTGTAATGAGCGTAAACCTCGACACCGATTATCGGCGCATTCCGCTCACCATACGTGACGGTAATCGGGCACAACGCGCGTAGCCCGAACCCGGTGGAAGAACACACGTGAAAGCCGCCGGAAAGCCCCCGGCGGGCCGAACGATGACCACGCGATGACCACCCGGTGAGCGCCACGACCGGCACGGCGGAACCCGGAGAGGCCGGAGAAGCCGAAGCACCCGGAGAGGCCGGAGAAGCGGAGAAGAAGGCGCGGACACCAGGCCGAGCCCACCGCGTCCGGTCTGGCGTAACCGGAAGAACGCGGGCCCGCGCCGACGGCGGAGGCGACAGCCGACGGCGCGGCTACCCGAGGCGACAGCCAGCAGCCGTGGCGCGGACGGAGGCGACAGCCAGCGGCCGCGACGCGGACGGAGGCGGCGGTCGGCGGTCGTGGCGCGGACGGGGCCGGCCCGCGGGCGCCCGCGCCACGTCAGGGCAGCAGCGTCTCGACGAGCGTCTCCTGGAGCCCGCCCAGCCACAGGTAGGCCATGACCAGCGGCTTGCGCGGGTCCTCGTCCGGCAGCCGGTACAGCTCGTCGGCCGTGTCCTCGTCCCCGACGTCCAGGCGGGACCCGAGCGTCAGCCGCAGGTCGTTGAGGGTGCCCAGCCAGCGCCGGGACTCCTCCGGGGCGAGGGTGAGCACCGCGGCGCCGGAGCCGTCCGGCCGCAGGGCGTCCAGCGCGTGCACCACCGCGAGGCCGTCCTCGCGCTTGCGGGTGCGCAGCTCGTTCTCGGTGTACCGGCGGAACTCGGCCGACGCCTCTCGCGCGGCGCGGTCCTCGCGCTCGCCGGGGGCCGAGTAGGCGTCGGGGAAGAGCCGGGCCAGCGCGGGGTCGCTGGGCGGTTCGGTGGGCCCGTCGGTGAACAGCTCGGCCAGCGGGTCGTCGGCGGCGTCGGCGGGCTGCTCGCCGGGGCCGATGAGCTCCAGGAGCTGCACGGTGAGGCTGCGCAGGATGGACAGCTCGATCTCGTCCAGCGCGATCGCCGCGCCGCCGGGCACGCTGGTGGAGGGTTCGAAGTGGCCGGCCATCAGCGCTCCTGCTGCAGCGTCGCCCACAGGCCGTAGCCGTGCATCGCCTGCACGTCCCGCTCCATCTCCTCGCGGCTGCCGCTGGAGACGATCGCGCGGCCCTTGTGGTGCACGTCGAGCATGAGCTGGTGGGCCTTGTCCTTGGAGTAGCCGAAGTACGCCTGGAAGACGTAGGTCACGTAGCTCATGAGGTTGACCGGGTCGTTGTGCACGACCGTCACCCACGGGACGTCGGGCTCAGGCACCGCGGCCGCGGCCTCCTGCTCCTCCGTCTGTTCGATCTCCAGGGGTACCGTCACGGGTCCCATGCTGCCACCGCCCCCCGGTGGGTGCGCAAACGCCCCGCGCCATCGGGGTACCGGGTCCGCCGCCGGGCCCGCCCCCCGATATCGTCACGTTGACGAGATGTGGGGTACGATCGGCCGTATGGACGTTGCTGGAGAGCTGGGTCTGCCGGTCGCCGTGCCCTCGACCGCGCTGTTCACCGACCACTACGAGCTGACCATGGTGCAGGCGGCGCTGCGCGCCGGCACCGCGCACCGGCGCTCGGTGTTCGAGGTCTTCACCCGGCGGCTGCCCGAGGGCCGCCGCTACGGCGTCGTGGCCGGCACGGGGCGGGTGCTGGACGCGGTGGAGAACTTCCGGTTCGAGCCGGACGTGCTGGACTTCCTGCGCGAGCAGCGCGTCGTGGACGAGCCGACGCTCGCCTGGCTCGCCGACTACCGCTTCCGCGGCGACATCTCCGGCTACCCGGAGGGCGAGGTCTACTTCCCCGGCTCCCCGATCCTGCGCGTCGAGGGCACCTTCGCCGAGTGCGTGCTGCTGGAGACGGTCGTGCTGTCGGTCCTCAACCACGACTCCGCCGTCGCCGCGGCGGCGTCCCGCATGGCGGTGGCCGCCGGGGAGCGCCCGCTGATGGAGATGGGCGCCCGGCGCACCCACGAGCTGTCCGCGGTGGCCGCCGCCCGGGCCGCCTACGTCGGCGGGTTCTCGGCCACCTCCGACCTGGCCGCCGGGTTCCGGTACGGCATCCCCACCGTCGGCACGAGCGCGCACTCCTTCACGCTGCTGCACGACACCGAGCGCGACGCCTTCACCGCGCAGGTCGCCTCGATGGGCCGCGGCACCACGCTGCTGGTGGACACCTACGACGTCGCGGAGGCCGTCCGCACCGCCGTGGAGGTCGCCGGGCCGGGGCTCGGCGCGGTGCGCATCGACTCCGGCGACCTGCTGCTGCTCGCCCACCGGGTGCGCGGCCAGTTGGACGAGCTCGGCGCGCACGACACCCGGATCATCGTCACCAGCGACCTGGACGAGTACGCCATCGCCTCACTGGCCGTGGCCCCGGTGGACGCCTACGGGGTGGGCACCCGGCTGGTCACCGGCAGCGGGCACCCGACGTGCTCGATGGTCTACAAGCTCGTCGCCCGCGCGGAGAGCGACGCGCCCGGCGCGCCGCTGTGCCCGGTGGCGAAGAAGTCCATGGGCGGGAAGCTGTCGCTGGGCGGCGCCAAGTGGGCGGCGCGGCGCCCCGACGCCGACGGGGTGGCCGAGGCGGAAGTGGTGGGCACCGGGACGGTTCCCGCGGAGCTGGCTGGGCATGAGCTGGCCGTGGAGCTGGTACGCGGGGGCGAGGTCGTCGGCCGGGAGCCGCTGGAGGTGCCGCGCGAGCGGCACCGGCGGGCCCGCGCGGGGCTGCCGCTGTCGGCGACCCAGCTCTCGGCGGGCGAGCCCGTGCTGCCCACGGAGTACGTAAGCGGCACCGCCCGGGGGGACGAGGGGGCGTCGCGGACGCCGGAAGGAGCGCGGCGGCATGCGGCGGGGTAGAGGGCGCGCGAGCGCCGGCAAGGCCGAGAGCGAAGGGTGTGCACCATGCACCGGGCACTGATCGTCGTCGACGTGCAGAACGACTTCTGCGAGGGCGGCAGCCTCGGGGTGGCCGGCGGCGCCGAGGTCGCCGCCGCCATCACCGACCTGGTGGGTGACGCGACGGCGGGTTACCGCTACGTCGTGGCCACCCGTGACCACCACGTGGACCCCGGGGACCACTTCCACGAGCAGCCCGACTACGTGCGCACGTGGCCGCCGCACTGCGTGGCCGGGACGGAGGGCGTGGGCTTCCACCCCAACTTCGCCCCCGCGGTCGCCTCCGGCGCGATCGACACCGTCTTCGACAAGGGCCACTACTCGGCGGCGTACAGCGGTTTCGAGGGCGCGGACGAGCACGGCACGGCGCTGGCGGACTGGCTGCGCGCGCGGGAGGTGAGCGAGGTCGACGTCGTCGGCATCGCCACGGACCACTGCGTGCGGGCGACGGCCCTGGACGCCGTCCGCGCGGGGCTGCGCACCCGGGTCCTGCTGGACCTGACGGCGGGCGTCGCCCCGGAGACGGTGGAGCGGGCGCTGGAGGAGCTGCGCGAAGCCGGCGTGGCCCTCACCGGCAAGCCGGCCGGCTAGCGCGCCCGGGCTCCGGCAGGCCCCGGCAGGCCCCGCGACACGGCACGCCCGCACGGCGCGCGCCCCGGGCGGGCAGGCCCGGGGTGCTCAGGCGCGGGCTCCGGCGCGCAGGAGGGCGCGCATGGGCTGCCAGAGACCGGCCTCCGCGCCGCGCCACACCACGCCGTCGGGGTGGTGCAGCACCGCCGAGACCTCGTCCGGCGTCGGCGGGTCGGCGTTGCCGCGCAGGTAGACGGCGCGCAGCCCCAGGTTGCGCAGCCGGGTCAGCGCGCGGGCGCGGTTCACCGCGTGCACCAGGACGCGCACCCGGCCGTGCCCGGGGCCCGGGAGGGACACGGCCACGACGACGCTGCCGTCCGGCTGGAGGGCGTACCCGCCTCCCGTCATGATCGGCTCCCCCGTGTGGTGGTGTCGGTCGGTCCCCCGCATCACAGCACGATCGGCCGCCGCCCCGCTAGGGGGCGACGGCCGATCGCCTGCTGACCTCAGGTGTTGCCCGAGCGCCACGCGAGGGTGACGCTCAGTGGCGGGTCACCACCACTTCGAGGGGCCCACCATGACCGTCAGGTGCTTCCCGTGCCAGGGCTGGCCCAGGATGGTGATGCGGGTGTTGGTGTTGGGCACCTTCACGCCGCCGGTCGGGTTCGACTCGTACCAGTAGGTGCCGAGGCGGTCGTCGAAGAACGGCTTGGGCAGGTTGCCGCTGATCTTCGTCGGCTCGCCGCCCTTGTGGAGCGTGAAGCCGCGCGTCGGGTACCAGCTGAACGTCGAGTCGTAGCCCTGGATGCGGTTGCGCATCAGCGAACCGTCCGACCACTTCTCCGGCTTGGCGTGCGCGTCGACCGGGAGGACCAGGCCCTCGCCGGGGTGGACGCCGACGTTGTTGTCGAGCTGCGAGGTGTCCCACAGCCACACCAGCATGCCGGTCTGGTACTTGAAGTGCTCGACCCAGTCGGGACGCTCCGGGTGACCGAAGTTGTACGGGCCCGTGCGCAGCGTCTTGTCGTAGCCGGTGTACTGCCGGTTCTCGACGATGTAGAACTGCGGGTACGACTTGGTGAAGGACTCGCCGATACGGGTGAAGCCGTCGGCCGTCCAGCCCGCGTCGCCGTCCTCGGCGCCGTCCTCGAGGACCGGCTCGCCGTCCGCGGTGATGACCATCTGGTCGCCGGCGAAGCCCATCTCGGCCACACCGCCGTCCGTGCGGTACCAGAACCGCAGGTCGACCTCCTGGCCCGCGTAGGCGTCCAGGGAGTACGAGAGGTCCACGTAGCCGCCGGACTCGCCGTCCAGCGCCGGGGTGCCGGAGCCGTCCCGCGAGATCGGCTCGCCGTTGGCCGTGCCGTCCAGCGCCGTCCAGCTCTGGCCGCCGTCCGTGGAGACCTGCGTGTAGAGGTAGTCGTACCCGGCCTCGATCTCCCACCAGCCCTTGAGGTCGAGGGAGGCGGAGGACGCGCCGGTCAGGTCGACCGAGCGGGTCAGGGTGTTGCTGAGGTCGTCGCCGCTGCCGCTCCACCACTGCGTCTCGCCCTCGGCGGGCTTGACGACGGTCGTGGTCAGCTCCTTCTCGGGCAGCTCGACGAGGACCGCCTGGGCGTCCTTGCGCTTCTTGCGGCCGTTCGGCTCGTCGGCCTGCGGCGCGAGCCGGTGCACCGAGGTGGTGGCGGCCTTGGCCGTCTCGTAGTCGAGCCAGCCGAGCTGGAGCTTGTCCCAGGCCGTCATCTCGCCGGCCCAGTCGCCGATGGCGTCCTCGCCCTTGCCGAGCCAGGAGCCGGAGGACATGAGCGACCAGTAGGCGACGGCCGACTCACCGGTGCCGGTGGTGTCGTAGAGGTCCGGCAGGCCGAGGTCGTGGGCGTACTCGTGGGCGAAGACGCCCAGGCCGCCGTTCTCCGGCTGCACGGTGTAGTCGCCGACCCAGATGCCGGTGTCGCCGATCTGCGTGCCGCCGGCCTTGTTGAACTCGGGGCCGGTCTTGCCGAAGTCGGTGCCGTAGGCGTACCAGCGGTGGGCCCAGATGGCGTCCTCGCCCTGCGCGCCGCCGCCGGCCGACTCGTCCTCACCGGCGTGGACGAACTGGAAGTGGTCCAGGTAGCCGTCCGGCTCGTTGAAGTCGCCGTCGGCGTCGTAGTCGTAGCGGTCCCACACGTCGTACTCGGCGAGGGTCGCCTTGATCTGCTCGTCGGACCGGCCCTTGTCCTTCTGGTCCGCCACCCAGGCGTTGACGCCGTCGCGGACGGCGTCCCAGACCGTGTTGCAGGTGGTCTGGCCGCAGGCGTTGTTGCCGTAGCGGGCCTCGTTGTAGTCGACCTTGACCCAGTCCGAGACGGTGCCGTCGACGGTGTACTTGCCCGAGGACTGGGTCTCGAAGTAGGTCTTCACGCTGCCGGGGCCATCACCGAAGTAGATGTCCTCGAAGTGCTCGCGGTCGAAGTCCTCCTGCCACAGCGTGGTGTTGTTCTCGCTGCGGTCCGGACGCTCGATCTGGTTGTGCAGCGGGCCGGGGGTGCCGCCGTAGCGCGGGTCGACCTTGTCACCGAACTCCAGGAGGATGGTGAAGATCTTGTCGGTCTTCACCTGCTCCATCTCGACGTACTTCTCGTCGTCGAGCTTCATCACCTTGGAGCCGTTGCGCTCCTGCGGCTTCTCACCCGAGGCGAGCGCTTCGAGCGCGGCGAGCTTCTGCCCGTTCTGCTTCTTGGTGAGGGGGCCCTCCAGGTTGTGCTCGACGTGCCCCTTGTGCTCCGCCTGCGGGTGCGGCTGCTCGTCGTGGGCCTCCTGGGCGTGCGCCGCGGTAGCGGGCAGCACCGGCAGCACGGCGGCTGCGCCCATGGCGGCGACGGCGGTGGCCAGCGCCGTTGTTCTCGATCTTATGGATCGACGTGGTCTGGTCACGAGTGTGTGTTCCTCCCCTTGCCACGCTGTCCTGACGGTCGCATTGGACATGAGGGGAGGCCGAAAAGACAGACCTTGTTTTAGACACGTCAAGCAGGTAGGTTGCGCTTCTTACGTGTGACTTGACGCCTTCTGACCACGAGGTGACGCTTTCCGACGCCCCGGCCCGGCGACGTGACTCCGTGCGCCCCCTCGTGCACCAGCGTCGTGGGTAAGGTCGCGCTTACCAGACGCCCCCGAGGGGCATCCCGGATCGTAGAGTCGTTCGACGGTGCACGACCTGATCGGGTGACTCACGTAGTCGACCCCCCGAGGACGGATTCCGCCATGCCGCGTCCGAACCCCGCCCAACTCGCCTTCGGTTTCCTGGCCGTCGTGCTCACGGCGGTCGTTCTGCTGTTGCTCACCCGCACGGAATCCGGTGTCGGGGCGATCCTCGTCGCGAGCGGTTCGCTGGCCGCCGGCCTGCTGGCCGCCGTCGCGGCGCCCACCGGCCGCCCGTCCCCGGCCGCCCGGCCCGAGCCGACCGCGGCCAGCGCCGAACGGCCGCTGGCCGCACCGTCGTTGCGCCGCTGAGCCCGGCCGGTCTCAGCCGCCGCCACCGCGCGGCGCGGAGCGGCGCGCGGGCGCCGGGGAGCAGGTGACGACGACCGTGCGCGACACCCTGTCGTGCAGGCACCGGCGGTTCCCGTCACCCAGGCACCACAGCGCGTTCAGCGTCCAGAACAGCGCGCCCAGGAACGGCACCAGCGGCGGGAGCGCGAACACCGCCGCGCGCAGCCACGCGGGGTGGCCGCGCGGGGCGGCGCCGTCGTCCAGCCTCACGACGCGCAGGCCGAACGCCAGCTTGCCCACGGTCCGCCCGCGCGACGCCAGCATGAGCCCCTCGTAGCCGAAGAACGCCAGGGCGACGAGCACGGTCTGGGTGAACGCCGAGGCGTCGTAGGTGGCGCCGGAGCGCGCCGCGTGGGGGTCCTGCGGGGTGATCGCCCACGGCTCCAGCAGCAGGGCCGAGGCCACGAACACCGGCACGGCGACGAGCACGGCGTCCACCAGCCGCGCCAGCAGCCGCGTGCCGCGCGCGGCCGGAGGCGGCCGCGAAGCCGGGTCGACGCCGCTCATGGCCCGAGTGCACCGCGCTGGCGCCCCGCCCGCATCCCACGTTCGGCCATCCGGGGACGGGCCCACGGCATGCGGCCGGAGCGGGCGCCCGCCGAGGCGGACGTCGACCGGAGCGGGGCGTCGCCCCGGGAGGCCGCCCGACCTCGGACCCACCCGAGGCGGCATCAGGCAAGAGAAGGTCAGCCGATACGGCGTCAGCCCGCATGCCGTCAGCCGATACGGCGCCAACCGATACAGCGGCAACCGGAGGCGGCGGCCCGGGCAGACGCGGCACCGGGTCGGCACCGCGCGCCGCGCGCGTCGGCCGACCGGTGTCGACCGGGGCGCGCCCCGGGCGGGGCGGCGGTGGGCGGGGTGTCAGGAGAGGTGGGCCGGGTCGTGGGATCGGCGGGCCACGAAGGTGCGCGCGGCCTTGTCGTGCCAGCACTGCCGCCAGGGGCGGTCCACCAGGCACCACAGGACGTTGACCACCCCGACCAGCGCCGCCGCCAGCACCCCGTACAGGAGCCAGCGCGTCAGCGCGCCGCCGAAGCCGGGCGGCGTCTGCTCCTCCACCCGCAGCACCTGCACACCGCACAGCTTCTTGCCCAGCGTGCGGCCCCACCGCGCCGTGGGCAGCGCCTCGTAGAACAGGCCGAAGAGGAGGAGGGCGCCGACGACCAGGGCGAGGTAGCCGCCCGTGGTGCCGTCCACCAGCCACACGTCCCGGGTGACGCCGGCCTGCTCGACCGCGTCGACCTTGGCCCGCACGTGGTCGACGGCCCGGGGCACCAGCGGGGCGGCGACGGCGGCGGCCACCGCGCCCTGGACGAGCGTGTCGACGAGCCGGGCGGCGAACCGGCGGCCGAGCCCGGCGGGGCGGGCCTGGGCCTGCGCGGCCCGCAGGAAGGGGTCGTCGACCGGCGGCCGCCACGGCGTGACCGGCCCCTGCTCCCCGGCCGGGGCCGCGTCGGCGAAGGACCCCGACGGCCCCGGCGCCCCGGGCGGCCCGGACGCCGCCGCGGCGGGCGGGCCCGCGGCCGCGGGGGCGCCCTGCCCGCCGGGCGCGGTGGGCGCGGGCCCCTGCGGGCAGGGCCGGGCCAGCTCCTGGACCTGCCGCGCCCAGCCCCCGGGCCGCTCCGGCTCGGGCGAGGCCTGCCGCGCCCGGTCCGGCGCCTCCGGCGCCACGGCGCGCGCCTCCCCGGGGCCGGGCGGCAGGGTGCCGGGGCGGACGGCGCGCAGGGTGAAGGTGTCGTCCTGGCGGGGCGCGGACGGCCCGGAGGGGCGGACCGCGGCGTCGGCGCCGCCCGGCGCGGACGGGGGAGCGGCGTCGGCGGCGGCGGCCTCGGCCCGGTCCCCCGGGGCGGCGCCCCGGGGGACCGGCCGCTGCCAGCCGCCCCGGGGGTCGGCGGCCGGCTGCCCGCCGGCGCCGGGCCGCTGCGCCGCGCCCGCGACCGGCCCGGAGGCGGCGGGCGGCGCGGAGCGCGCGGCGGGCCCGGAAGGCGGGGCGGGCGCGGCGGACTGGGCACCCCAGTCGACCTGCTGGCCGTGCCCGCCGCCGAAGCCGGACTGCCGGTCGGCGTCGGCCCGCCAGGCGGGTGCGGGCTCGGGCCGGGCCGACGCCGAAGGCTCCGGGGCCGCGGCGGCCTCCTCGTCGAGGAACACCGGACCCGTCTCGTCGCGCGGCCCCTCCGCCTCCCGCTGCTCCGGGACGGCGGCGGGCCCGGGAGCGGGCGCGGCAGGCGCGGGCGCGGGCGCAGCAGGCGCGGGCGCGGGCGCGGCGGGAGCGGGCGCCGGGGGCTCGGCGGCGGACGCGGGGGCGGGCGCGGCGTCGCCCGCCGGGGTGCGCGGGAGCGGCTCGCCGCCGCGCGGCTCGGGGCGGCTGGTGCCCGGGACCCATGCCGCGCCGTCCCAGTAGCGGATGTACCCCGGGATCGACGGGTCGGGGTAATAGCCCGCGGGGGTGCTGCCGTTGGCGGATGCCGAGGGGGGCGCGCTCATCTGTCCGGTCCCGTATCTGCTTGGCCGAAGTGGGGTGTACTGCTCCCGTAGCGCGGCAGTACGCCACCCACATCTACCAGAGTCCGATGACCGGCCGCCGGGACCTCGGCACTCCCCCACCACATCGGGGCGAAAAGTCGCGTCATGAACCGCCCGCCACCCGCTCTCCCCCGGTGCGGCCCGTCGGGGGCCGCCGCGCACCGCACCAGGAGGGGACCGTGCACACCACCATCGAACGGGAACTCGACATGACGCTGGTACACCCGCCCGACCGCCGTTTCCCGGTGCCCACGCGCCTGCGCTACCGCACCGACGACCCGTTCGCCGTGCACGTGGACTTCCACCTCGACGCAGCCCGGCCCGTGCACTGGACGTTCGCCCGGGACCTGCTGGTCGAGGGCGTGTTCCGGCCGTGCGGGGACGCGGACGTGCGGGTGTGGCCGGCCGGCGCCCAAGGCGCCCCCGCGGCGCGGCGCGTGGTGTGCGTGGCGCTCAGCTCACCGGAGGGCGACGCGCTGCTGGAGGCCCCGGCCGGTCCGCTGGCCGCCTGGGTGGAGCGCACGCTGCGGCTGGTGCCGCCGGGCGAGGAGTGCGCGGACGCGGACCTGGAGGCGGCGCTGGGCGCGCTGCTGGGCGGGGGGCTGGGCGGGTGAGGCACCGGGCCGCCCGCGCGGCGGCCCGGCCCGGCCTCAGAACAGCTTGCCGGGGTTGAGGAGGTTCAGCGGGTCGAACACCTGCTTCACCCCGCGCTGGAGTTCCAGGCCGACCGGGCCCAGCTCCCTG
Source organism: Streptomyces marinisediminis (assembly GCF_026262575.1). GTDB lineage: Bacteria > Actinomycetota > Actinomycetes > Streptomycetales > Streptomycetaceae > Streptomyces > Streptomyces marinisediminis. Next base: position 30,837 of record NZ_JAPKFL010000033.1, on the reverse strand, counting down.
GCGAGCCACTCCTTCTTCAGCAGCCCCACGCCGTGCTCGCCGGTGATCGTGCCGCCCAGCTCCAGGCCGAGCGCCATGATCTCGTCGAACGAGGCGCGGGCGCGGGCGGTCTCGTCGGGGTCGGCACCGTCGAAGCAGACCGTGGGGTGGGTGTTGCCGTCCCCGGCGTGGGCGCAGACGCCGATGGTGAGGCGGTGCCGGTCGGCGATGGCGGCGACGCCGGTGAGCAGGTCCGCCAGGCGGCTGCGGGGCACGCACACGTCGTCGATCATCGTCGTGCCGCTGACCTTCTCCAGCGCGACCAGGGCCGAGCGCCGGGCCTGGAGCAGCAGGTCGGACTCGGCGGCGTCCTCGGCGGGCACGACCTGGGTCGCCCCGGCGGCCGTGCACAGCTCGGCGACGGCGGCGAGGTCCTCGGCCGGGTCGGGGGTGTCGAAGGCGGCGAGGAGCAGCGCCTCGGTGGTCTCCGGCAGCCCCATCCGGGTCAGGTCGTTGACGGCGCGCAGGGTGGTGCGGTCCATCAGCTCCAGCAGGGCGGGGGTGTGGCCGGGGCGGACGCCGTCGCCGCCCATGACGCGGCACACCGCGTCGCAGGCGGCCTCGGCCGAGGGGAACTCGGCGGCGAGCGCGAGCCGGCGCGGCGGCTCGGGGCGCAGTGCGAGCACGGCGCGCACGACGACGCCGAGGGTGCCCTCGGAGCCGACGAACAGGCGGGTGAGGTCGTACCCGGCCACGCCCTTGGCGGTGCGCCGCCCGGTGGACAGCAGCCGCCCGTCGGCCAGGACGACGTCGAGGCCGAGCACGTACTCGGCGGTGACGCCGTACTTGACGCAGCACAGGCCGCCGGACGCGGTGCCGATGTTGCCGCCGATCGTGCACTCCTCCCAACTGGAGGGGTCCGGCGGGTAGAACAGACCCCGCTCGGCGACGGCGCGCGAGAGCACGGCGTTGACGACGCCGGGTTCCACGACGGCGATCCGGTCGACCTCGCTGATCTCCAGGATGCGGTCGAGCTTCGTCAGCGACAGCACGACGCAGCCGTCGGTGGCGTTGGCGGCGCCGGACAACCCGGTGCGGGCGCCCTGCGGGACCACCGGGGTGCGCGTGGCCGTCGCCGTGCGCATCACGTGCTGGACCTGCTCGACCGTCCTGGGCAGGGCGACGGCGGCGGGTTGCCCGGCGGGGCAGAAGCCGGCCGTGTCGCGGGCGTAGGACGCGAGGACGTCGGGGTCGGTGAGGACGCCCTCGTCACCCAGGCCCTCGCGGAGCCGCTCGATCACCGTCCGTTCGTCGCCCATGCGGTCAGAGTGGCACAGGGCGGGGCGGGCCGGAAGCGGGTGCGGGCCGCCCGAGGGGCCGCCGCGGGGGCTCCGGCCCCCCGGCCGGAGCCCCCGGGCGGCGGCGCCGGGGCGGGCCGGGGGCCAGCGCGTCGCCGTCGGGCCACCACCGGCGGTGGTACGACGGCGACGCCGGGCGCCGGTTCGGCACCGGTCACCGGGCGACCGCCGGCAGCGGCCCCGGCGGCGTGCCCGCGCCCGGCCGTCCCGCGCGGTCGTGGGGCGGATACGGCACCGGGCGCGGGGGACGCCGGGGGCGGCGCGGCCACCGGCCCGGGTGCCGCCGCCCGGGGGAACGGCCCGGGCGGGCGCCGGCGCCCCGGGCGGCGGCTCCGGGGCGCGCTGCGCGCCCGGAGCAGGCCCCGGAGCGCCGGCGCCCCGGGCGCGCGGGGGCGTCACAGGTTGCCGCGGCGCTCCTGCTCGCGCTCGATGGCCTCGAAGAGCGCCTTGAAGTTGCCCTTGCCGAAGCCCATGGAGCCGTGGCGCTCGATCATCTCGAAGAAGACGGTCGGGCGGTCCTGGACCGGCTTGGTGAAGATCTGCAGCAGGTAGCCGTCCTCGTCGCGGTCGACCAGGATCTTCAGCTCGCGCAGCTCCTCGACCGGCACGCGGGTCTTGCCGGCCCACTCGCCGAGCGTGTCGTAGTAGGCGTCGGGGACGTTGAGGAACTCCACGCCCGCGGCGCGCATCGCGCGCACCGTGGAGACGATGTCGTTCGTGGCCAGGGCGATGTGCTGGACGCCGGGGCCGCCGTAGAACTCCAGGTACTCGTCGATCTGCGACTTCTTCTTCGCGACCGCCGGCTCGTTGATCGGGAACTTCACCTTCTTGGTGCCGTCCGCGACCACCTTGGACATCAGCGCCGAGTACTCGGTGGCGATGTCGTCGCCGACGAACTCCTTCATGTTGGTGAAGCCCATGACCTTGTTGTAGAAGGTCACCCACTCGTTCATCCGGCCGAGTTCGACGTTGCCCACGCAGTGGTCGATCGCCTGGAAGGTGCGCTTGGCGGCCGGCTCCACGATCGGGTTCGCGGCGACGAAGCCGGGCAGGTAGGGGCCGTCGTAGCCGGAGCGGTCGACCAGGGTGTGCCGGGTCTTGCCGTAGGTGGCGATGGCGGCCAGGACGACCGTGCCGTGCTCGTCCTTGAGCTCGTAGGGCTCGGCCAGGCCGGTGGCGCCGTTCTCCACGGCGTAGGCGTAGGCCGCGCGGGCGTCGGGGACCTCGATGGCGAGGTCCACCACGCCGTCGCCGTGCTCGGCGACGTGCTGGGCGAGGAACTCCCCGTGCTCGGTGGTCGGCTTGATGACCGAGGTCAGCACGAAGCGGGCCGAACCGGACTCCAGCACGTAACTGGCCGTCTCCCGGCTGCCGTTCTCCGGCCCGGAGTAGGCGACCAGGCGCATGCCGAAGGCCGTGGAGTAGTAGTGGGCCGCCTGCTTGGCGTTGCCGACGGCGAACACGACCGCGTCCATCCCCTTGACCGGGAAGGGGTCGTCCTGCCGCGAGGTCTGGGTGTGGTTCTGAAGCGTCTCAGTCATGGCCGCAGGGTCCCTCCGTTCCACAGGATGCGCAATGCTTCCGCGTCTGGGTAGACAACATGCACACCCCTCTGGCGCCCGGGCCGGGCGATCTGTACACAATGACCACGGACATGAGGCGACGGCGTACGGGAGGTCGACGGTGGGCATCGACGAGCTGGACGGCAGGCTGCTCCACCTCCTCGCCGACGAGCCGCGCATCGGCGTGCTGGAGGCCTCCCGGCGGCTGGGCGTGGCGCGGGGCACGGTGCAGGCGCGGCTGGACCGGCTCCAGGCCACCGGCGTCATCCGGGGCTTCGGGCCGGACGTGGACCCGGCCGCCGTGGGCTACCCGGTCACCGCGTTCGCCACGCTGGAGATCAAGCAGGGCCAGGGCGCGGACGTGCGCGCCCACCTGGCCACCGTCCCCGAGATGCTGGAGCTGCACACCATCACCGGCCACGGGGACATGCTGTGCCGCCTGGTCGCCCGGTCCAACGCCGACCTGCAGCGGGTGATCGACCGCGTGGTCGGCTTCACCGGCATCGTCCGCGCCTCGACGGCGATCGTGATGGAGAACCCGGTGCCGCTGCGCATCATCCCGCTGGTGCGCCAGGCCTCCGGGCTCGCCGACGGGCCGGGCTAGCGACGGGCCGGGCGCGCGCTCAGCAGGTGGGAACGGTGCCGCCGTCGCGCAGGGCGGCGAGCGCGTCCAGGGCCCCGTCCAGGGTCTCCACGGGGACCAGGCGCAGCCCGTCGGGCAGTTCGGCCCCGGCCTGCGCGCACTCGGCGCGCGGCACCAGGAAGACCTCGGCGCCGTCGCGCCGGGCGGCCTGCGTCTTCAGCGGGACGCCGCCGACCGGGCCCACGGTGCCGTCGGCGGCGATCGTGCCGGTGCCGGCGATGGTGCGGCCGCCGGTGAGGTCGTCGCCGCCGCCTTCGACCTTCTCGACGATGCCGAGGGCGAAGAGCAGCCCCGCGCTGGGGCCGCCGATCTCGTCCAGCCGCAGGGTGACCTCCACGTCGTCGCCGGAGAGGCCGAGCGCGCCGAACGCGGCGGCCCGGGCGTCGGTCTGCGAGGCGGTCATCTCGCCGCGGTTGTGCTCGCGGATCTCTCGCGGGCTGTCGCCCACGGGGTAGACGACGTCGGTCGGCAGCACCGCGCGGTCGTCGGCGAGCCAGCCGGAGAACACGTCGGCGAGGCCGACCGAGGCGTCCGGCGGGGTGGCGGCGATGGTGGTCATCAGCAGCTCGCCCTCGGAGGGCTCCGGCGTCGCGGGCCCGCCCCGCACAGTGATCACCGGCTCGCCCCGGTGCTCGCCGAGCACGTCGGCGGTCACGCCCGGCTGGACCAGGGTGTAGGGCAGCGGCACGAGGGCGGCGACCGCGAGCAGCGCCGCGCACGCGAGTGCGCACAGCGCGAGCACCGGGCCCCGGCGGGCGGCGAGAGCGTCAAGCACAGGTGCAATCTAGAACACGCCGCCCGCCGGAGCGGGGCCCGGACCCCGGCGGGGGCGGCGCGGGCCGTCGACGCGGGCACGGCGGAGCGCGGCGCGCCCGGCCGCGGCGCGCGCACCGGTCCCGGCGCGACCGCCCCGGGGCTCCGGCGCGCGGGGGTCAGCGCAGGGCGTCGGCCACCTCCCGCGCGGCGCTGACCACCCGGTCGCCCACCTTCTCCGGCACGGAGTCGGAGAGCATCACGACGCCGACGCTGCCCTCGATGCCCGCCACGCCGAGCAGCGGCGCCGCCGCACCGCTGGCTCCGGCCTCCAGCTCGCCGTGGGTCAGGACGCAGCCGTCGGTCAGCTCCGGCTCCGGGTGGCGGCCGGCGAGGATGGCGCGGCCGGCGGCGCCCCGGTCCAGCGGGTGGCGGAAGCCGGGGCGGTAGGCCACGTGGTAGTCCGTCCAGCTCGGTTCGACCACGGCGACGGCGAGCGCGTCCGCCCCGTCGACGAGGGTCAGGTGCGCGGTGGCGCCGACCTCCTCGGCCAGCGCGCGCAGGGCCGGGAGGGCGGCTTCGCGCACCAGGGGGTGCACCTGGCGGCCGAGCCCGAGGACGCCGAGCCCGACGCGGGCCCGGCCGCCGAGGTCGCGGCGTACGAGGGAGTGCTGCTCCAGCGTGGCGAGCAGCCGGTAGATGACCGTGCGGTTGACGCCGAGCCGGTGGGACAGCTCGGTGACGGTCAGACCGTGGTCGGTGTCGGCGAGGAGTTTGAGGACCCTAAGGCCTCTGTCGAGCGTCTGAGAGGTCTCCGCGGTCACGACGCCCCCCTTTCGGGTGAGAGCCGGCGACCGACCACACGGGTGTGCCGTGTACCGCCGCCCAGGTCCCGTGGACGGCGATGAGGGGAGGCCACCGGCTGCGCTGGCAGGGCCGCACCGGCTGCGCTCCGAGGCGACGCTGCCACGGGGCGTGTGCGTGTCCGAAACCTAGCGACCCGATCCGCTCTCCGGAAGACTCCGTCCAGAATCCGGTCACAAGGGTGCCGAATCTGGCCCCGTTTGTGCGGTGGGTGTCCGAAAGGCTTCGACTCCGGGCGGCTCCCGGTCCGGTGGCGTTCGCGCCGGGCCCGCCGGGCCGCCCCGGCCGGGTGGCGCTCCGCGCCCGGCACCGGTCAGCGCATGCGCGTGGCCCACTCGCGCACCTTCGCGATGCGCTGCTGGAGCTGGCCCGCCGTCGCCTCGGCGGTGGGCGGCCCGCCGCACAGGCGGCGCAGCTCGGTGTGGATGACGCCGTGCGGCTTGCCGCTCTGGTGCGCGTAGGCGCCGACGAGGGAGTTGAGCTGCTTGCGCATCTCCAGCATCTCCTTGTGGGAGACCACCGGGCGCCGCTCGGCCGGGATCTCCGGCAGGTCCGCCTCCTCGTCCGGACGGCGGCGGCTGTGCGCGATCTGCCGCGCCTGCCGCTTCTGGAGCAGGAGCTGCACCTGGTCGGGCTCCAGCAGGCCGGGGATGCCGAGGTAGTCCTGCTCCTCCTCGCTGCCGGGGTGGGCCTGCATGCCGAACTCGGCGCCGTCGTACATCACCCGGTCGAAGACGGCGTCCGACTCCAGCGCCTCGAAGGGGAGCTGGTCCTGCTCGCCGGTGTCCTCGTCCTGCTCCCGCTCGGCCTCCTTGAGCAGCTCGGCCTCCTCGGCGTACGGGTCCTCCTCACCGCCCTTCTTCGGCTTGTCCAGCACGTGGTCGCGCTCGACCTCCATCTCGTGCGCGAAGCCGAGCAGCATCGGGATGGTGGGCAGGAAGACCGACGCCGTCTCACCGCGCCGCCGCGAGCGCACGAACCGGCCGACGGCCTGGGCGAAGAACAGCGGGGTGGAGATCGTCGTCGCGTACACCCCGACGGCCAGGCGCGGCACGTCCACGCCCTCGGAGACCATGCGCACCGCGACCATCCAGCGGTCGTCGGAGCCGCTGAAGTCCTCGATGCGCTGGGAGGCCCCGGCGTCGTCCGAGAGCACCAGCGTGGCCGCGTGGCCGGTGATCTCGCGGATCAGCTTGGCGTAGGCGCGGGCGGAGTCCTGGTCGGTGGCGATGACGAGGCCGCCCGCGTCCGGGATCGCCTTGCGCACCTCCGTCAGCCGGCGGTCGGCGGCGCCGAGCACGCTGGGCATCCACGCGCCGCGCGGGTCGAGCGCGGTGCGCCACGCCTGGGAGACGGCGTCCTTGGTCATCGGCTCGCCGAGCCGGGCGGCGATCTCGTCCCCGGCCTTGGTGCGCCAGCGCATGTTGCCGCTGTAGGAGAGGAAGATGACCGGCCGCACGACGCCGTCGCCCAGCGCGTTCCCGTAGCCGTAAGTGTAGTCGGCCACCGAGCGGCGGACGCCCGCGTTGTCCTCGGCGTACTCCACGAAGGGGATCGGGTTGGTGTCCGAGCGGAAGGGCGTGCCGGTGAGCGCCAGGCGCCGCGTCGCGGGCTCGAACGCCTCGGAGCAGGCCTCGCCCCAGGACTTGCTGTCGCCCGCGTGGTGGATCTCGTCCAGGATGACCAGCGTCTTGCGCTGCTCGCACCGGTTGCGGTGCAGCATGGGCCGCACGCCCACGCCCGCGTACGTCACCGCGACCCCGTGGTACTCCCGGCCCACCGGGCCCGCGCTGTAGTCCGGGTCCAGCTTGATGCCCACCCGCGCGGCGGCCTCGGCCCACTGCTTCTTCAGGTGCTCGGTGGGCGCGACGACGGTGACCTGCTGCACGACGTGGTGGTGCAGCAGCCAGGAGGCCAGGGTGAGCGCGAACGTCGTCTTCCCGGCACCCGGGGTCGCGACGGCGAGGAAGTCGCGCGGCTGGGCCTCCAGGTAGCGGTCCATCGCGGCCTGCTGCCAGGCGCGCAGCTTGCCGGCGGTGCCCCAGGGGGCGCGGCCGGGGAAGGCCGGGGAGAGGTGAGTGGTGGTAGTCACAGCATCCGGTCAGCGGTCGGCGTCGGACAACCGCGCCAGCGTAGCCGCTCCGGCCGCCGGGACGCCGCGCGCCCTCGCACCTCCGGCCGGACCCGGCCCGCGCCGCCCGGTGCGGGCCCGTGCGCGCCGCGTGGCGCCCCGGCCCGGCCGTGCCGGCGTCGTCGCGCGGGCCCGCCCCGCCCGCGCCCGCGCCCGCGTCACCCCGCGCCCCGGGGCGCGGCCGGACCCGCTCGGCGCCGTCCGCCCTCGGTGGGGGCCGCCCTCGGCCGCGAGCGGGCCCGGCCGACGGCCGCCCGGGGGAGCACCGTCCGCACGGCGCGGCGTCGAACGCGGCACCGGCGGGGCGGAGCCCGCCGCGCACGGCGGGCTCCCGGGGCGCGGCCCACCACCGGGCCCCGCCACGAGCGGCCGTCACTCAGCGTGGCCACCGGGTCGGTGTCCACCGCCGCCGGGGCGGCCGAAAAGCGCCGCCGGAGCGGCGTCTCGCACTTCCTTTCGGCCTTGCCGAGCACCACTTTCGGCCAATTGGCTCCGCATACCCGGCCTTTCATTGCACGAACACCCCGCGGAATTCGACAGTGATCCACAGACAGGTGTGCACGGTGTTCCCACTCTTCGTGAGGCTCTCATGGGTTACGACATGCTCGGCACGGCGCGACACCGTCCTCGGGGGTGGTGATCATGGCGCGCGACGCACGCGACGGTGAGCACGGCGTCTGGTTCCGGCGCTTCCACGCGGACGCCGGTGCGGAGGCGGACTGCGAACTGGTCTGCTTTCCGCACGCGGGCGGCTCGGCCGCCACCTGGCGCACCCTGTCCGCCGCGCTGGCGGGCGACGCCGACGTCCTGGCGGTGCAGTACCCGGGCCGCCACGACCGCTACCGCGAGCCGCCCGTGGCGGACCTGCACGTGCTGGCCGACGGCGTCGCCGAGGCACTGCGCCGCTCCGGCGGCCGGCCCCGGGTGCTGCTCGGGCACAGCATGGGGGCGTCCCTGGCCTACGAGGTGGCCGTGCGGCTCGCCGACGAGCCCGGAAGGGGGCCGCACTCGCTGGTCCTCACCGCCCGCCGCGCGCCGAGCGTCCCGGAGCCGAGCTGGGACTGGATCGAGGACGACGCGGCCCTCGTCGCCCGGCTGCGCGCGCTCGGCGGGACGGAGGCCGCCGCCCTGGCGGACCCGGAGCTGCTGGAGATGGTGCTGCCCGCGCTGCGCGGGGACTACCGGGCACTGGCCGCCTACCGGCCCACCCAAGGCCGCCCGCTGGCCTGCCCCGTGCTGGCCTGCGCGGGCGACCGGGACGCCGAGGCGCCGGTGGCCGAGGTCGAGGCGTGGCGCGAGCACACCGCGGGCGGCTTCGAGCTGCGCGTGTTCGAGGGCGGTCACTTCTTCCTCCACGAGCGGGTGGAGGAGGTGGCCGACCTCGTCCGCGGCAGGCTCCCGGTGGGCAGCCACTGACCGGATCTCGCCGGTGGCCGGCCCCGTGGGCGAGGGTGTACCTCCCCCGCCGCCGACCGCCCGACGGTCGTGTTCCGGCCACGCTTCGGTCCCACGCGGCCTCGGCTTCGGCGGAGCCCGGTGGGTAAGCTGTCACCGCATCCACAATGTCGGAAGAACACCGCGTTGGAGGAACACCGCGCTGGAGAACACCGCGCTGGAGAACACCGCGCTGGAAGAACACCGCGCTGAAGTGCGCCTGTCCGGTGGCCGGAGTATGTCCACCCGGAACGGCGCGGGCGTCTTCGGCGTTGTCCGATTCGAGCCGTCCACGACCTCGTCGACTGTGGGAACTGACGCGTAGATGACGTGGCGAAGGTGGGGAACGTGATCTGGGATCGCCGTGCGTTGACGCTGAGACAGCGCCGGGGCGACGGTGTCGGAAGACATCCGGTCAGCACCGGCACGATGGGCTGACGTCTTGTCAACGGGGGGAAGTGAAATGCGGTTTCGCATGCTGGGCCCGCTCGAGGTCGCGGACAGCGGCCAGTCGGTCAGACTCGGAGGAGCGCGGCAGCGCGCCACACTGGGCTTCCTGCTGCTCCACGCGAACCAGGTCGTGGCCAGCAGCCGGCTCATCGAGGCCTTATGGCCGGCGGGCAGGGCCCCGCAGTCCGCGCGCAAGATCCTGCAGAACTCCGTGTGGCGGCTGCGCAGGGCGCTGCCCCTGAGCGGTGGCGGGTCGGGCTCGATGGCGCTGCTGAGCCAGGCGCCCGGTTACATGCTCTGCGTCGAGCCCGACGAGATCGATTTGCACGCCTTCCGCCGGCTGGCGGACCAGGGGCACGCGGAGCTGGCGATGGGCACGCCGGAGGCGTCGGCGGGCCTGCTGCGGGACGCGCTGGCCCTGTGGCGCGGGCCGGTGCTGGCGGATCTGGTGGAGACGGGCATCGACTGGCCGGAGCTGACGGCCGTCCAGAACGCCCGGCTGAACGCCCTGGAGGACTACTACGAGGCCGAGCTCGCGTGCGGCCACCACCACCGGGTGCTCGCCGATCTGGAGAAGACGGTCGCCACCGAGCCGCTGCGGGAGCGGCTGCTCGGCCAGCTCATGCTGGCGCTGTACCGGTCCGGGCGGCAGTCCGAGGCGCTGGACGTCTACGCCGGCGCGCGGGCCGTGATGGTGGACCGGCTGGGCCTGGAGCCCGGCCGGGAGCTGCGGGCGATGCAGCAGGCGGTGCTCACCCACGACCCGGCGCTGCTGCCCACCCGCGTCCGCGAGCAGGTCGAGGTGCGCACGGCCGGCCCCAGCACGAGCCCGGCGGAGGCGGCGCCCGAACCCGTCCGGGCGCGGTCGGCGCGCTCGCTCCTGGTCGCGGAGCGCTCGCCCGAGCGCCGGGCCGCGCGCGCCGCGCCGCGTGAGGGGACGGGCGGGCCACCGGCCGCCGCGCCGCCGCGGACCATGGTGACCGAGCGGCGGGAGGTCAGCGTCCTGATCGCCCGGGTCCAGCTCAGCCCGGATCTCGGCGAGGACGATCCGGCGCGGATCGACGAGAAGGTCGAGCGGGCGGCGGCCGTCATCCGGGAGGAGGCCGAGTGCCTCGGCGGCACGGTCACGGCGTCGATCGGGCCCGTCTGGCTGGCGCTGTTCGGCGTCCCGGAGACCGCCGAGGACGACGCGGAGCGCGGGGTCCACCTGGCGCTCGCGGTGCGGGACCGGCTCAGCGCGGGGCAGGGCACCGCCCTCTCGCCCGGGCCCTGCGCCTCCGGGGTGTCCGGGGTCTCCGTCCAGGTCGCGGTGGCCACGGGCGAGGCGGTCGTGCGGTACCAGCCCGGGCACGGCGGCGCCTCACCGTCGGTCAACGGCGCGCTGCTGGACGAGTGCCACACCCTGCTCTCCCGGACCTCCGCCGGCGAGATCCGGGTCTGCGACAGGACCCGCCGCTCCACCAGCTTCGCGATCACCTACCACAACGGCGACCCGTCGTCCGGGTGGAAGGTCGGGGGGCTGCGCCAGGAGTACACCGCGCTCCACGCGCTGCCCGTGATCGACCGCGAGTACGATCTCGACGTGCTGCGCTGCCTGCTCCAGCGGACACGCCACCAGTCGGCGCCGCATCTGGTGACCGTACTCGGGGAGCCGGGCATCGGCAAGACGCGGTTCGTCATGGAGTTCGAGCGCCGCATCGCGGCCAACCCGGACGTGGTGCGGGTGCTGTTGGCGCGCGTCCAGCCCCACGGCGGCGCCCACCCGCTGGAGGCGCTGCACGACCTGCTGTTCTCCTGCTGCGGGATGTCCCAGGGCGACTCGGTCGAGACGCTGCGGGCCAAGCTCACCGGCACCGTCCACCGCCTGATCGCCTCGGAGGAGACCCGCAACGGGGTGCTGCGGTGCCTGCTGCCGCTGGTCGAGCCGTGCGCGCCGCAGCCCGCCCCGGCCGAGGTCGTCGACGCGTCGCGGCAACTGCTGGGGGCGATCGCGGCGAGCGCCCCGCTGGTGGTGATCTTCGAAGACCTGCAGTGGGCAGACGAACTGCTCCTGGACTTCGTCGAGAACCTGCCGGCGACGCTGGGCAGACTGCCGCTGTACGTGGTCGCCACCGGGCGGCCGGAGCTGCTCACCCGGCGCCCGGGGTGGGGCTGCGGCTGCGCCCACGGGCTCACCCTCACCCTGGAGCCGATCTCCGACGCGGCGATCGACCGGCTCCTGGAGTTCCTGACGTCCACCACGGAGAACGGGGTGAAGAACTCCGACAGCGGGGTGCTGGGCGCGCTGCTGGAGAGCGTGGGCAAGGAACGCGACGCCCGGCGCCACAACCTGCGGCGGATACTGGCCTCCGGCTCGGCCTCGCTGCGCTACGACAGGTGCACCGGCGTCAGCGGCTGGCAGGCCGCTGCGCCGGACTCCTGCACCCCGCTGCCGTCAGGCCACTCGTATCGGTAGCCGCTTCGGGGAGAGCAACTGCCAGGGGTTCTCGAACTCCACCGTCCCGCTCTCGTCCACCGCGATGTCCCTGTAGCGGTCCATCAGGATGCCCAGCGCGATCCGGCCCTCCAGCCGGGCCAGCGGCGCGCCGAGGCAGAAGTGGATGCCCTGGCCGAAGACCAGGTGGCCGCCGGTGTCGCGGCGGATGTCGAACCGGTCGGGGTCGGGGAAGCGGGTGGCGTCCCGGTTGGCGGCGCCGATCCAGGGCGTCACGAGCTCCCCGGCGGCGATCCGGTGGCCGCCGAGCTCGGTGTCGGTCGTGGTGACGCGGGCCAGCCGGGGGAACGGCGGGCGCAGGCGCAGGACCTCCTCGACGGCGCCCGGCAGGAGGTCGCGGTCGGCGCGCACGGCGGCGCCCGCCTCCGGGTGGCGGTCGAAGAGGAGCACCGCGTTGGCGACGAGGGCCAGGGTGGTGGCGTGGCCGGCGAACATCGTCAGCCCCGTCACGCCGACGATCTCGCCGTCCGCCAGCCGCTTGCCGTCGACCTCGGCGTTGGCCAGCTTGCTGATCACGTCGTCCGTCGGCTGCCTGCGGCGCCGGCGCACCTGCTCCATCAGGTACGCGTTCATCTCCCGCACGGCCGGGACGACCTCGTCGGCCATCTGCTGAGGGGGGACGGTGGCCGCGTCCACGGTGCCCAGGGCCTCGCCCCAGACCCGGAAGAGCGGCTCGTCCTCCATCGGCAGCCCGAGCAGTTCGCAGATCACGGTGATCGGCAGGGCGTAGGCGACGGAGTCGATCAGGTCGAACCGGTCGGCGCCGTCCACGGCGTCGAGCAGCGCGTGGGTGATCCGCTCGATCCGGGGCGTCAGCCCGGCCACCGCGCGGGGGGTGAACCCGGAGCTGATGAGCGAGCGCAACTGCCGGTGCCGCGGCGGGTCGGTGGTGACCAGGTTGCCCATGTCGAAGAAGTCGAGGTCGGGCTGCGGCGGGTTGAAGGCCCGGGCGGTGTCGGAGGAGAAGGTGGTGGTGTCGGCCAGGATGCGGGCGATGTCGGCGTGGCCGAAGACCTGCCAGCCGTTCTCGTCGCGGTACACCGGCTCGGTGTCGAGTTTGGTGCGGAACCAGGCGAACAGCTCCTCGGCCGGGTCCTTCGCGGTCGTGTCCAGGGTCACGGTCATGTTCTTCAGTCCTCGCCTTCGTCGTGTGGACGTCTGGGGGGCCGCCGCCCTCCGGCGGTCCGGGGCCCGGCGGCCCCGGCGGCGTTCCGCAGGGGTGCCGCCGGGCCCGCCGGGCCTTCGGGATCGGGTCCGGGGCGGGTCAGAACGCCCAGAGGGAGCGGTAGGACCCGCGGTCCACCCGGGGCAGGGCGGCGGCGCTGGCCATGGACATGGCCTGGGCCTGGGAGAGCGTGGGAGACCCGGCGACGCGCAGCCCGGACTCGATCGCGCCGTCGATGTAGCCGCTCCAGCCGTCGGCGATGTCCGCGGTGGCGAACTTGACGTTGCCGTGCGGCTGCTGGATGTCACGGTGCAGCCTGATGAGCTGGAACGGCTGCCGGAACACCCCGACGCCGAGCGCGAACTCGTCGGCGTGCCAGTCGGTGGCGGTGTACCCGGCCAGCCTGGCGTCCGGGATGATGTCGCGCACGGCGGACTCGACCTGGGCGCGGTCGGAGACGTCGAAGGTGTCCTTCACGCTGAAGGCGACGGTGAGGGCGCCCTCGTTGAACCGGCCCATGATGCAGATCGGGTAGCCCTCGGGCGCCTCGGCGACGAAGCGGTCGTCGGGGTTGGCGAGGTCCAGCCACAGCTTCTTCTCGTGCGGCACGCCGAAGCCCTGCCGGGAGGCGACCCGGTGGGCGACGGGCAGCGGCGGGTCGAACTCGATGGTGCGCCAGACGTTGACCGGCACGGCCATGACGACCTCGGGGGCCAGGTGGTGCCGGCCGGCCCGGGTGGTGACGCGCACCAGGCGGCCGCGCTGGGTGACCGAGGCCACCGGGGAGTTCAGGCGCACGTCGGCGTCGGCGTCGTCGAGGATGGCGCGCACCAGGGCGATCGTGCCCGGCTGGGGGCGGAAGGTGTTCACGCCGTGGAAGCCCTCGAAGTTCCAGCCCGCCAGGGCCCACCACTGGGCGAGGTGCGTCATGGCGCCGCGCTCGCTGGAGCCGCCGTAGAGCGAGGTGGTGCTGGTGAGCCGGATCTCGTCCTCGGGCGCGTAGTTGAGCTGGTCGAGCCGGTCGCGCAGGGAGAACCGGTCCAGCCGCCGGATCAGGTCCTCGCGGGCGAAGGGCTCGTAGGGGCGGGGGAAGTACTCCCGCGAGCCGTCGAAGAACGGGGTGAAGAGCTCCTTCTGGCGCTCGTACGCCTCGACCGGGTCGTACTCCTGGAAGCCGGTCAGGGTCGGGAGGATGGCGCGGTCGACGCCGGAGTCGGCCACGATCGGGATGTTGTAGCGGCTCAGTTCGCGCCACACGTGCGGCTGCGTCGGGTCGACCCAGGTGCCGCCCCGTTCGATCTGCTGCCCCTGCCAGGTGTCCGTCCACGTCCGGCCGCCGATGCGGTCCCGCGCCTCCAGCAGCAGCACCCGCTTGCCCTTGGCCCGCAGTTCGCGTGCGGCCGTCACCCCGGCGAGGCCGGCGCCGACGACGATCACGTCGTGGCGGGTCTCCTCGGCCGCCGCCGCCGGACGCTGCGCGACGGTGAGGCCCGCGGTGGCGAGGGTGGCGGCACCGGCCGCCTTGAACAGGGTGCGCCGGGCGGGGTGCGAAGCGGCTTCGCCATGGCCGGAAGCCGCGCTCGCGGTCGCTGATATCGGGCCGCGGTCAGTGGTGGTTCTCACGATTCTCCTTGATGTGTCGCCAGCACGATGGCCAGGAACTCCCTTTGCTTCCGGGGGGCCCTCAAAGGGCAGCGGGGGGCCACCCGGCCGACGGGGCCGCGGTGCCATGTCCGGAAAGCGCGGGCTCAACGTAGCCGAGCACCGTCGATTTCCGGTCACCTGCGGGTAATTCCGCTCGCGGGCGCCTCGGCAGCGTTCCGGTGATCGCGCGGAGCCCGGGCGGGGAGAGAATTGTGAGACTCCTGTTCCCGCTCGTACGCGGGCAGGCGGAAGCGCGGGACCGGGCACGCCGGTCCCGCACACGGCCGCCGGGGCACGGCCTCACGGCCGTACCCCGGCGGGAACTGCGGTGCGGTGCCGCTCCGCGTCAGGCGGAGGGCTTGCGGAACTGCTCGATCATCGCCGCGTAGCCGCTCCCGGCGTGGCCGTCGGCCACCGCGCGGTCGGCCATGGCCTTGAGGAAGCGGGGCAGTTCGGCGTTGATGCCGAGGGTCTCGCTCTCCTCGGCGAGGTGCTCCATGGCCTCCTGGTGGACGGTCATGGTGGCGTCGCCCGCGGGGTAGGTGCCCTCGTCGACCTGCGGCGCGTAGGTGGACACGTACTCGGTCACCACGTTGATCATCGTGTTGGCCAGCGGGGCGAAGGTCGTGGCCTTCACCTTCGCGGTGCCCAGCAGCGCGGCGCCGTGCAGGAAGCCGTTGAGGATGCCCCACATGATGCCCAGCAGCGACATGTCGTAGAGCGCCGACAGGCCGTGGTCGGTGTCGAGGTAGATGGTGCCCACCGGGCCCAGGCACTTCAGCGTGGACTCGTGCGCCTCGAAGGACTCCTTCGGGCCGCTGTAGAGCATGACGGCGGCGTCCGTCGCGATGGCCGGCGGGATGGCCATGATGGCGCCGTCGAGGTAGGAGACCTGGCGCTGCGCGGCCCACTCGGCCGTGTCGCGGGCCTGCGTGGAGGTGCCCGTCGTCAGGTTCACCAGGACGCGGCCCTCGAGGGCGCCCTCCAGCGGGTCGAGCAGCTCGTGCACCGCGGTGTAGTCCGAGACGCAGACGATGACCAGCGGGCTCGCCTCGACGGCCTCCTTCACCGAACCGGCCAGCGTGGCGCCCTGCGCGACCAGGTCGTCGGCCTTCTTGGCCGTCCGGTTCCACACCGTGGTGGGGTGGCCGGCCTTGACCAGAGCGGCGGCCAGCGCCTGACCCATCAGCCCCAGTCCGAGAACCGTCACCGGTGCTTGTGCTGCATTGGTGTTCGACATGAACTTACTCCCGTTTCCGTTTTCCTCTGGTCCGCATCGGGGCGATGGCCGACCTGTTCATCTGACCTTCGCACCGCCGCGGGTTGGCCGGACAGTGGCAGAACTGACCGATGTCGCAAAATTCCTGCCGTAGACTCAGGTTTATGAGACCTGGCTCCGTCGCTCTCGCGTTAATCAACGACACCGATATGCAGGCCTGCGAGGTGTACGAGACGTCCATCGCCTACGCGGTGTTCGGCGATCCGCAGCCGGATCTGGCCGACCCCTGGTACGACCTGCGGCTGTGCTCGGTGACCCAGCCCTCCGCGGACGGAGTGCAGGGGTTCTCCGTACGGACCCGGCACGGCCTGGACCACCTCGTCACCGCGGACACCGTGATCGTCCCCTCGGTGCCGGACGGGGTCGTCTCCCGGGGCGAGAGGCTGCCGCCCGAGTTCATCGACGCCCTGCGTGCCGCGGCCGCCGCCGGAGCCCGGATCGCCTCCCTGTGCACCGGGGCGTTCGCGCTGGCCGAGGCCGGCCTGCTGGACGGCCGCCGGGCCACCGCGCACTGGATGCACACGGCGGACCTGGCCAAGCGGTACCCCAGGGTCGAGGTCGACGACTCGGTGCTCTACATCGACGAGGGCCGGGTCCTCACCAGCGCCGGGATGTCCGCGGGCCTCGACCTGTGCCTGCACCTGGTCCGCCGTGACCTCGGGGCGCACGTGGCCAACCAGCTCGCGCGGCGCATGGTGGTCTCCGGCCACCGGCCCGGCGGCCAGGCGCAGTTCGTCGACCTCTCGGTCCCGACCACCGACGACGACAGCCTCGGCCCGGTGATGGACTGGGCGGCCCGGCACCTCGACCAGCCGCTCACCGTGGACGTCCTGGCCCGGCGGGCCGGGATGAGCACCCGGACGTTCTTCCGGCGCCTGCACGCCGCCACCGGGATGACGCCCCTGAAGTGGCTGCTCAACCAGCGCCTGGCCCGCGCGCAGACCCTCCTGGAGACCACCGACCTGCCGATCGAGCAGATCGGCGAGCACAGCGGCCTGGGCACGGCGGCCAACCTGCGCCGCCACTTCACCCTGCACGTCGGCGTGTCGCCCACGGACTACCGGCAGGCCTTCGGGACGGTGCCGGCGCGGCGCGCCCGGGTCTGACGCGCCCGCCGCCCGCTCCGAGGGCGCCGGTGCGGCCGGCGTCCCGGGATTCCGCCCGGGGCGCCGGCCGCCGCCGGTCACTCGTCCGCCGTGTGCGGGCCGCTGGCGCCGTAGGGGTTGTCGATGACGTAGCGCCAGTTCCCGTCCTCGCCGCGCCGCAGCACGTCCACGGCGGTCCCTTCCAGGTGCTCGGGCTTGCCGTCCTCCCCGGTGGTCTCCATGGACCACTCGACGATCAGCATCGCGGTGTCGCCGGTGACGACCGACTGCAGCACCTTCGCCTCGACGCTGGGGCCGCGGGACATGAACTCGGTGACCATGTCCCGCCGGGCCTGGCCGGTCAGGGGCTTGCCCGGCTCCCACACGCCGACCGCGTCCTCGGCGTACATGGAGTTGACCGCCTCCGCGTCACCGGAGTTGAACGCCTCCCCGAACACCTCCTGGTGCTTGTCGAGGTCGCCGGTCAGGTAGGTGGTGCCGTGCGCATCGCTGGCCATGGTGAGCCACTCCGTTTCTGGGTTCGTGTGCGTTGTCTGTGCGGGAAGTTCGTGGGGCTGCCCGTGGGGGCGCCCGGGCGGGGTGCCCCGGGGGTCGTCCGTCCGGGTCGGTGTGGTCGGCGGGCGAGGGGACGTGCGGCGCGTCGCAGCCCGTCTGACGCTAGCGGCCACCCGGCCGCGGCCGGGCAATCGCCGGGTAACCGCCGCCGACCTGCGCCCGAGAGCCGCCGGTTACCGCGCGAAGAGCCCGGCCGCGGCCGGCGGACCTCCCGTCACCGGGCGTCCACCGGCCACCCGTCACCGGGCCGCGCCGACCGCCCGTCACCGGGCGTCCACTGGCCGGCCCGTCACCCCGGCGCTCCCGGCCGGGGCCGACCACACGGTCTGGGCGACGTAGCGGGAGAAGTCGCGCGGCTCGCGCCCCAGTGCGCGCTGGACGCCGTCGGAGAGGTAGGCCGTGCGCCCCTCCCGGATGGTGTCGAGGATCTCGTACACGAAGTCGGCGAAGTCCGGGGCGTAGCCGCGCCGCACGAGGTGCGCGGTGTACTCCTCGCGGGTCGCCGGCACCCGCTCGATCGCGCGCCCCGACGCCTGCTCGATCTCCCGGACGCAGTCCCCGAACGTCATGAGCCGGGGGCCGGAGAGGCTGTAGACCTCCCCCTCGTGGCCATCCTGGGTCAGTGCGGCCACGGCGACGTCCGCGATGTCGTCGGCGTCGACGAACGGTTCGGGGCCCGCCCAGTCCGGCAGCACGAGGCGGCCCCGGGACACCTCGTCGCTGAACAGGGGTTCCTCGGTGAAGTTCTGCGCGAACCAGCACGGCCGCAGGATCGTCCAGCCCACCCCCGACTCGCGCACCGCCCGCTCGGCGCCGAACATCGACGTGTCGTGGGTCCACTGCTCCAGCGTCCGGGCCGAGAGCAGGACGAAGCGCCGCACGCCCCGGCCCACCGCCAGGCGCGTGAAGTCGGCCAGCAGGGAGGCCGCCTGTGGCCCCTGTTCGTCGACGACGTAGACGGACTCCACCCCGTCGACGGCGGCCACCCACGTCTCCTCGTCCCACCAGTCGAAGCGCTGCTCGCCCGAGCGGGAGGCGGCCCGGACCGCCCGACCGCCCTCGGCGAGCCGACGCGCCACCCGCCGCCCGGTCTTGCCCGTGGCGCCCAGGACCAGGAAGGGTGCTCCGCTCATGTGGCCGCCGCCTCGGGGGTGACGTCCCCGGTCCGGCCCCCGGACGCCGCGCTGACGGCCGCCTGGACCTCCGGTGCCGCGAGCGCGGCGGGCGGGTCGACCAGGAAGACGACCCGCGCGTAGGCCATGAGCAGCGAGTGGTCGTGCGCCGCCGCCGCCAGCAGCCGGTCGAGGTACTCCTGCTCGCGCAGCAGTTCCTCGGTGCGCTCCCCCTCGACACCGGGGAAGGCGAGGTCGGCGCCGGTGGTCATCGCCCAGACGTCGTCCACGGCGCGGGCGGCCAGGTCGGTGAAGAACGCGCCGGGGCGGGGTGCGCCGGGGCGCGCCGCGTGGTCCCGCAGCACCGTCGCGCCCAGCGCGGCCACCGTCATGCCCTGGCCGTAGACCGGGTTGAAGCTGCACACCGCGTCACCGAGGACGAGCAGCCCGTCGGGCAGCGCGGGCATCAGCTCGTAGCGGCGGCGCAGGTTGGCCGGAAAGCGGTAGGCGACGGGGTCGCCCAGCGGCTCCTGGTCGTGGACGGTGTCGTGGATGTCCGTGGCGGACAGCGACTTCAGGAAGGCGAGGAAGCCCTCCGGGTCGGTGGGCGGGTAGTCCCCGAGGTAGCCGTACGCCGTCACCACGACCCGGTCGCCCTCGATTTTCGCGCAGATCGCGCCGCGCGGCAGGGACGCGGAGGCGACGACGTCGATGGAGACCTCGTCGGTCATCAGCTCCGGGCGCAGCCGGTAGTACCGCGTGGCGTACCCCACGCTGATGGCCTGCCGGTCCTCCCGCACCTCGCCGTAGCCCAGCTCCCTCAGCCACCCCGGCGAGCGGGAGCGCCGCCCGGTCGCGTCCACCACCAGGTCGGCCGGCAGCGGGCGCGCGGTGCCCTCGTCGACCACCGTCACGCCGGTGACCGCGGAGCCGTCCTCGGCGGTCAGCAGGCCCGTGACGTCGTGGCGGGTCAGGAACCGCACGTTCGGCAGCGCGCGGACGCGGTCGCGGACGTGCCGCTCCACGTGCGGCCTGCTCATCGACAGCAGCAGCATGTCCGAGTGCGGCTTGGGCATGCGGTGGCCGTCCATGACCCAGCGCACGTTGCCGGTGACGTCGCCGGAGCGGGCCCCGGCGGCGATCAGCTCCTCGGTCATGCCGGGGAACAGCTCGTCCAGGATGTGGCGGCCGCGGGCGAGCAGGGCGTGGACGTGCCGGCCCTGCGGCACGCCGCGCCGCCAGGCCGCGTGGCCGTCGGCGTCCGCGCGGTCGGTGAGGTCGTCGCGGTCCACCAGCACCACGTCGGTGTAGGAGTCCGCCAGGACCCGCGCGGCCAGGAGCCCGGCCATGCTCGCGCCCAGCACGACGGCGCGGTTGTGATCAGCTATCCCCACGGTGGTAGCTCCTCCTTGGTGTGGAACGGGCCGGCGGTGCGGCCCGGTTCGGCTCAGGCACCGGTCGCCGGGAAGTAGCCGGCCCGGACGAAGAAGTCGACGTACCTCTCGAAGAGGTCGCGGTCGACGGGCGGGCACGCGATGCCGCTGCCCGCCAGGGCGCGTTCGGTGTCCGACACGTCCATCGGCGGGTACGTCTCGCGCCCGTCGCCGGTCATGATCGCCTCGAAGGCGTCCAGCAGCGGGGCGAGCGCGTTGTCGCGGTCGGCGCGCACCCGGTCCCGCCACGCGTCCCACGCCAGCTCGGGCAGCGGGTAGCCGGACGCGGTGAGGTGGTCGACGAAGTCGGCGAACGACTGGGTCTGCTCGTTGTAGAGGTGGAAGGTGCGGTTCGCCGCCTCGCGCCGCGCCGCGAGGTGCACGATCGCCGCGCTGACGTAGTCGACCGGGACCATGTGGAAGACCCCGGCGAGCCGGTCGGGCACCGCGCCCGCCTGGAGCAGCCCCTTCAGGCTCAGCCAGACGAAGTCCCGCGTCTGGCAGGCCCCCGTCCGCCGGTCGCCGCAGACCACGTCCACCCGGTACACCGAGACCGGCAGGCCCCGGTCCCGGGCCAGCTCGATGACCTGCTCGGCCACCCACTTGCTCTGCAGGTAGCCGTTCCACAGCGACTCGGCCGGCCCGGTCGGGTCCGTCGGCGCGACGGGCACGCCGGGGGTGGCCGGGGCGGGGAAGACGCCGGTCGTGGAGACGTAGTGCACCGGCACGCTCCGGTGCCGGGCGGCCAGCCGCAGCACCTCCCGGGTCCCGCCGACGTTGGCCGGGCGCAGCGCGGTGTAGGGCCGCACCCAGCTCACCGTCGCCCCGGCGTGGTAGACGACGTCCACCCGCCGGGCCAGGTCGTCGAAGGCGGCCTCCGCCAGCCCCAGGCGCGGCGCGGTGAGGTCGCCGACGTGGACGGTGACGCGCTCCTCGTCGACCTCCTGGAGCACCTGGTACCACTCGAGGCTCTCGCGCAGCCGGCGCCGCGCGTCGGCCTCGTCGGAGCCGCGCACCAGGCAGTGCACCCGGGCGGTCGTCGTGCGCATCACGTCGCGCAGCAGGAAGGCGCCGAGGAAGCCGGTGGCGCCCGTCAGCAGGACCTCGCGGGGGTCGGCGGCCACGTGGCTGACCTCCGCGGCCGGCCGCACGTCGTCGGGCAGGTGCACCTCCGCGGCGAAGTCCACCGCGGCGCGGGCCGCCTCCGGCGCGGGCGCCCCGCCGCCCGGCGGGAGCAGTTCGGCGCTCAGGTGCTTCGCCAGGGCGGCCGGGGTGGGGTGGTCGAACGCGAGGGACGCCGGCAGCCGCACCCCGGTCGCGGCGCTGAGCCGGTTGCGCAGTTCCACCGAGATGAGCGAGTCGAACCCGAGCTCGGTGAAGAGGCGGTCGGTGTCGATGGTCTCCGGGGCTCCGTGGCCGAGCACCAGGGCGACCTCGCCCCGGACGAAGTCGGCCACCACCTCGCGCTGTTCGGCCTCGGGCAGCCCCTCCAGGCGCTGGGCGAGCGCCTGGGGCCCCGCGTCGGCCTCCCGCACCGAGCCCCGGGACGGGGACCGCGTCAGGTGGCCGAAGACCAGCGGCGTGTCGCCCTCCCGCGCGCGCAGGGCGGCGACGTCCAGCGGCGTGGCCACCACCGCCGCCCGGCCGAGTTCCAGCGCGGTGTCCAGCAGCCGGGGGCCGCTCTCCCCGGTGACGGGCAGCAGGCCGGTGCGGGCGATGCGCCCCAGGTCGGCGTCGCTCAGGCTCCCGCCCATGCCGCCCGCGGCGTCCCACAGGCCCCAGGCCAGCGAGGTGGCGGGCAGGCCGAGGTCGGCGCGGTGCTGGGCGAGCGCGTCCAGGAACGTGTTGGCCGCCGCGTAGTTGCCCTGGCCGAGCCCGCCCACGACACCGGCGACGGAGGAGAACAGCACGAACGCCGACAGGTCGTGGCCGCGGGTCAGCTCGTGCAGGTTCCAGGCCGCGTCCACCTTCGGGCGCAGCACCTTCGCGAGCTGTTCGGGGGTGAGGTCGCCGATCATTGCGTCGTCCAGCACGCCCGCGGTGTGCACCACCGCGGTGAGCGGGTGGTCGTCGGGGACGGCCGCCAGGACCGCGGCGAGCGCGTCGCGGTCGGCGGTGTCGCAGGCGGTGATCGTCACCTTGGCCCCGAGTTCGGCCAGGTCCTGGGCCAGCTCCTCGGCCTCCGGGGCGGCGGGGCCGCCCCGGCTGACCAGGAGCAGGTGGGAGACGCCGTGGGCGCGCACCAGGTGGCGGGCGAACAGGGCGCCGAGCGCGCCGGTGCCACCGGTGATCAGCACGGTGCCGCCGCGCCGCCACGGGCCGGCCGCCCCGGCCGCCGCCTCCGCGTCGGGCGCGTCGGGTGCGTCGGGTGCGTCGGGTGCGGTGACGCGGGCCAGGCGCGGCACGAACACGTCACCGCCGCGGACGGCGACCTGCGGCTCGCCGGAGGCGATGACGTCCGGCAGCACGGCCGCCGAGGCGGGGTCGTCGTCCAGGTCGACCAGGACGATCCGGCCCGGCATCTCCGACTGCGCCGAGCGCATCAGGCCCCAGACGGGAGCCGCCACCAGGTCGCGCCCGCCGGCGCCGCCCTCGGCCTCCCGGGTGCACACCGCGCCCCGGGTCACCACGACCAGGGGGGTGTCGGCGGCCCGGTCGTCGGCCGGCCACGACTGCGCCAGGCGCAGGGCCCGCCGGGTGGCCTCCCGCGCGCGGGCGGGCACGTCGCCGCCGGAGGAGAACACGAACGGGGCGAGGAGCGCCTCGAACGCCAGGGGCGACTCCAGGGCCGCCTCGACGTCGTCGAACCTCCGGCCGCCCAGGGCGCCGAGGTCCCCGGCGCCGGTGTCCAGCACCGCCCACCGCGGGGCGGGCCCGCCGCGGGGCGTGGGGGCGAGGGGGTGCCAGGCGACGTCGAACAGCGCGTCGTGCGGGCGCGAGCGGGCCGTGGCGACCTCCTCCTCGCCGACCGCGCGCAGGACAACCGAGTCGACGGAGGCGACCGGCCGCCCGGCCGGGTCGGCCAGGTCCATCCGCACCGTGCCGTCGGCGCCCGGGGTGATCCGCGCGCGGAGGGCGGACGCGCCGACCGCGTGCAGCCGGACGCCGTGCCAGCCCACCGGGACGCCCGGCAGCCCGGCGGCCGACGCGGCCTCCCGCACGGCGGCCGCCAGCAGCGCCGGGTGCAGCCCGAAGCCGTCGACCGCGGTGCCGTCGGCCAGGCCGACCTCGGCGAACAGCTCCTCGCCGCGCCGCCAGAGCGCGGTGGCGCGCCCGTCCGGCCCGGCCGGGGAACCGCCCGGCACCGGGCGCGGACCGGCCGGCTCGACCGGCTCGGCGTCCGCGGGCGGCCACGGGCCGGGCGCGGAGGCGGGGGCCCGGCCGCCGGGGCTGAGCGTGCCGGACGCGCAGGCCGTCCACCCGGACCGGTCGTCCCCGACCGCGGTGTGCACGGTGAAGGAGCGCCTGCCGTGCGCCTGCGGCGGGCCGACGGTGAGCTGGAGCCGCAGGGGCCCGCGCTCGGGCACCGCGACGGTCCGGCTCACGGTGAGGTCGTCCACGCGGGTGCAGCCGACCTCGTCGCCCGCCCGCAGCACCAGGTCCACGAGCGCGGCCGAGGGGAGCACCGGCGCGCCGAACAGGTGGTGCTCGGCGAGCCAGGGCGCGGACCGCGCCGACAGGCTCCCGGTGAACACCGTCTCGTCGCGTCCGGCGATCTCGACCGCGGCCTCCAGCAGCGCGTGGTCGGCCACCGCACCGGCACCGGCGCCCCCGGCCGGCGCGGCGGCCGCCTCGACCCAGTACCGCTGCCGCTGGAAGGCGTAGGTGGGCAGGGCCACCCGCCGCGGCGCCGCCGGGGCGGTGAGGGTCGGCCAGTCGACCGGCACCCCGGCCTGCCACAGCCGGCCCACGGCGGAGACGACGGCGCGCGGCTCGGGGGTCGTGGAGCGCACGGCGGGCACCGGCACGACGGCCCCCTCCTGGGGGACGCAGTCCCCCACCAGCGCGGAGAGCACACCGGCCGGGCCGACTTCCAGCAGGGTGGTGACGTGCTGCGCGGCGAGGGTGCGCACCGCGTCGAGGAACCGGACCGGCTGACGCACCTGGTCGACCCAGTACTCCGGGGAGCACACCTCCTCCTCGGTGGCGACGCGACCGGTCACCGTGGAGACGAGGGGCACGCGCGGCGGGCTCAGGGTGACACCGCGCACGACGCGGGCGAACTCGGCCAGCATCGGCTCCATCCGCGGGGAGTGGAAGGCGTGGCTGACCGTCAGCCGCTTGGTCGCCCGTCCCCAGGACCGCACGGCCGCGGCGATCTCCCCGACCGCGTCCTCGTCGCCCGAGACCACCGTGGCGGACGGGCCGTTGACGGCGGCCACGCCCACGCGTCCGGCGTAGGGGGCGAGCAGGGGCCGCACCTCGGTGGCCGAGGCCTGGAGCGAGACCATCGCGCCGCCCTCGGGCAGCGCCTGCATCAGCGTGCCCCGGGCGGCGACCACGGCCGCCGCGTCCGGGAGCGTCAGGACGCCCGCCACGTGGGCGGCGGCCAGCTCCCCGATCGAGTGCCCGGCGACGAAGTCGGGGCGCACGCCCCAGGACTGGACCAGCCGGGCCAGCGCGACCTCGAAGGCGAACAGCGCCGGTTGGGCGTACCCGGTCTCGTCCAGCCGGTCCCCGGAGTCGATCACGTCCCGAAGGGGCCGGTCCAGGTGGGCGTCGAGCTGGGCGCACACCTCGTCGAACGCCTCGGCGAACACGGGGTAGGCGGCGCGCAGCTCCCGGCCCATGGCCGCGCGCTGGCTGCCCTGGCCCGTGAAGAGGAAGCCCAGCTTGCCCGGGCGCACGGCCTCCGAGGTGGTGGCGGCGTCCGCCTCGCCGTTCGCGAACGAGCGCAGGGCGGCCAGGAGCGCGTCGCGGTCCGTGCCGGTCACCACGGCCCGGTGCTCCAGCGCCGCCCGGGTGGTCGCCAGCGAGTGGGCGACGTCCTGCACGGCGAGGCCGGGACGGTCCTCGACGTGGGCGAGCAGCCGCTGGGCCTGGGGGCGCAGGGCGTCGGCGGTCCGGGCGGACAGGACCCACGGCACGACCGCCGGCGGCGCGGACCCGGCGTCCGCGGTGGCCCGCCCCTCGGCGTCCCGCCGGACGGTGGCCCGCTGTTCGGGGGACCGCTGCTCGGGAGCCGGCTGGTCGGTGTCCTGGCGCTCGGGGGCCTGCTCCACGATGACGTGCGCGTTGGTGCCGCTCACCCCGAACGCGGACACCGCGGCCCGGCGCGGCCGCCCCGTCGACGGCCACTCCCGCTGCTCGGTGAGCAGCTCCACCGCGCCCGCCGACCAGTCGACCAGCGGCGTCGGCTCGTCCACGTGCAGCGTTCTGGGCAGCACGCCGTGCCGGATGGCCTGCACCATCTTGATCACACCGCCCACGCCGGCCGCCGCGACCGCGTGGCCGATGTTGGACTTCAGCGAGCCCAGCCACAGCGGACGCCCGGCCGGGCGGGCCGCGCCGTAGGTGGCCAGCAGGGCCTGCGCCTCGATGGGGTCGCCGAGCCGGGTTCCGGTGCCGTGCGCCTCGACCGCGTCCACGTCGGAGGCGTCGAGGCGGGCCTCGGCGAGCGCCTGCCGGATCACGCGCTCCTGGGCGGGGCCGCTGGGCGCGGTGAGCCCGTTGGAGGCGCCGTCCTGGTTGATCGCCGTGCCGCGCAGCACCGCCAGCACCTGGTGGCCGTGGCGCACCGCGTCGGACAGCCGCTCCACGAGCAGCAGGCCCACGCCCTCCGACCAACTGGTCCCGTCGGCGGCGCCGGCGAACGACTTGCACCGCCCGTCCCGCGCCAGCCCGCGCTGCCGGGAGAAGTCGACGAACCCCCCGGGCGTGCCGCTGATCGTCACCCCGCCGGCGAGCGCCATGGCGGACTCGCCGCTGCGCACGGACTGCGCCGCCAGGTGCAGGGCGACCAGCGA
This sequence comes from Streptomyces marinisediminis, assembly GCF_026262575.1. GTDB lineage: Bacteria > Actinomycetota > Actinomycetes > Streptomycetales > Streptomycetaceae > Streptomyces > Streptomyces marinisediminis. The sequence goes on along the minus strand of NZ_JAPKFL010000033.1, from coordinate 4,909 downwards.
CGAGGAGCACGCGGTGTCCACCGTGACCGCCGGGCCCTCGAAGCCGAACGAGTAGGCGACGCGGCCGGAGACGACGCTGCTGAGCTTGCCCGTCATCAAGAAGCCCTCAAGCTCCGCGGGCCCGTCCAGGCCGAGGTAGGTCTGGTCCACGGCGCCGACGAAGACGCCCACCTCGGCCGTGCGCAGGGACGTGGGGTCGATGCCGGCGTGCTCGAAGGTCTCCCAGGCCGCCTCCAGCAGCACCCGCTGCTGCGGGTCCATCGCGGCGGCCTCGCGCGGGGAGATGCCGAAGAACCCGGCGTCGAAGTCGGCCGCGCCGTCCAGGAAGCCGCCCTCGCGGGTGTACGACGTGCCCGGCGCGTCCGGGTCCGCGTCGTACAGCCCCTCCAGGTCCCACCCGCGGTCGGTGGGGAACGTCGATATGCCGTCGCGGCCCTCGGTGACCAGCCGCCACAGGTCGTCGGCCGACGCCACCCCGCCGGGGTAGCGGCACGCCATGCCGACGATGGCGATCGGCTCGCCGCGGCCGGACTCCAGCTCCGCGATGCGCCGGCGGGCCTGCTGCAAGTCGGCCGTGACCCACTTCAGGTATTCGGCCAGTTTCTTCTCATCTGCCATGTGCTGACTCGCATCTCCTAGTGACAGCGGCGCCGGACATCACTTGTTGGCTCGGCCGAGCTCGTTGTCGATGAAGTCGAGGAGCTCCGCGGTCGACGCCGCCTCCAGCGACGTCTCGGCGGTGTCCTCGGTGGGCGTGCCCCACGCCTCCATCCAGCGCGACAGGATGGTCTGGAGCCGCACCGTGACGGTGGTGCGGTCGCCGTCGTCCTCGGAGACCCCCGAGAGGACCTCCTCCAGCCGGTCGAGCTCGGCGAGTACCGGGGAGGTCTGCTCGGCCGCGCCGCCGGGGGCGACCTTGGACAGCAGGAAGTCGGCCAGCGCCGCCGGGGTCGGGTGGTCGAACACGGCCGTCGCCGGCAGCCGGACGCCGCCGGCCGCGCTCAGCCGGTTGCGCAGTTCCACGGCCGTGAGCGAGTCGAACCCCAGCTCCTGGAAGGCCCGTCGCGCCTCGACCGCGGCCACGTCGCGGAAGCCCAGCACGGCGGCCACCTCGCCGCGCACCAGGTCGAGCGTCACCTCCCGCTGCTCCTCGGCGCTCAGCCCGGCCAGCCGCCGGGGCAGCGGCGTGCTCCCGGCGGCCTCGCCGCGCGCCGGGCGGCCGGTCGGCGCGACCAGGGCGCGCAGCAGCGGCGGGACGCGGTCCCCGGCCCGCACCGCGGACAGGTCGAACGGCGTGGCGGTCAGCGCGGGGCGGTCCACCGTGAGGGCGGCGTCGAGGAGTTCCAGTCCCGCCTCCACGCCGACCGGGAGGAAGCCGTCCCGGGCGAACCGGGCCCGGTCGACCTCGTGCAGCCCCGCGTTGATCCCGCCCGGCACGTCCCACAGCCCCCAGGACAGCGCGTGCGCGGGCAGCCCCCGGGCGCGCCGGTGGTGCGCCAGGCCGTCCAGGAAGGACCCGGCGGCCGCGTAGTTGGCCTGGCCGGGCCCGCCGAACACGCCGACGACCGAGGAGAAGAGCACGAAGGCCGACAGGTCCTCCTCGCGCGTCAGCTCGTGCAGGTGCCAGGCGGCGTCGGCCTTGGGCCGCAGCACCGACGCCAACTGGTCGGCCGTCATCGCCGTGAGCAGGTCGTTGTCCAGCACGCCCGCGGCGTGGACGACGCCGGTGAGTGGGTGCTCGGCCGGCACCTCGGCCAGCAGCCGCTTGAGCGCGTCGCGGTCGGCGACGTCGCAGGCGGCGGTGGTCACCCGCGCGCCCAGGGCGGTCAGTTCCTCGCGCAGCCGGTCGGCGCCGGGCGCCCGCCCGCCCTGCCGGCCGGCCAGCAGGAGGTGGGAGACGCCGTGGGCGGTGACGAGGTGGCGGGCGACCTCGGCCCCGAGCGCACCCGTCCCGCCGGTGATCAGGACGGTGCCCTCCGGCCGCCAGACCGGGGCGGGCCCGGCCTCCGGCGTGGAGCCGCCCTGCGGCGCGGGGCCGTCCTGCGGCGCGGCGGCGGCCCGCTGCAACCGGGGGACGAGCACCCGCCCGTCCCGGACGGCGGCCTGCGGCTCGTCGGCGGCCAGGACGGCGGCGAGCAGCGCCGCGGGCGGGTGCTCGGTGTCCGCGTCCAGGAGCACGATCCGGCCCGGGTGCTCCACCTGCGCGGAGCGGACCAGGCCCCACAGCGCGGCCGCGTCGAGGTGTGGGTCCTCCCCGTCGGCCGCGCTGACCCCGTGCCGGGTGAGGAAGACCAGGCGGGTGTCGGCCAGCCGCTCGTCGGCCAGCCAGTCCCGCAGGAGGGAGAGCGCGCTGCCGGTCGCGTGGTGGACGCCGCCCAAGACGTCGGCGTGGGTGGCGGGCTCGGGCCGGACGACGAGGACCGGCACGGGCTCACCGGACTCCACGGCCCGGCCGACGGCGGCGAGGTCGGCGTAGTGCGGGGTGTCCGCGTCCCGCGCCGGGCCGTGGCCCAGCACCGCCCAGGACGCGGCGCCGGCGGCGTCCCGCACGGGGGCGGCGGTCCAGGCGAGGTGGTGCAGCGCGGCCAGCGGCCCGGGTCCGCCCAGGAGGTCGCCGGGCCGCGGGGCGCGGAGCCGGACGGACTCCACGGAGGCGACCGGGGCTCCGGACGCGTCCGTCAGCAGCACCGAGACGGCGTCCTCGCCCGCCGGGACGAGCCGGGCGCGCGCCGCGGTGCCGCCGGGCCGGTGCAGCCGCACCCCGCGCCAGCGGACCGCCAGGCGGCGGGCGGCGGGGGTTCCCGCCCGCGCGTCCGCCTCCAGGGCGGCCTGGAGCAGCGCCGGGTGCAGGGCGTACCGGCCGGCGTCGGCCGCGGCCTCCTCGGCCAGCGGCACCTCGACGACCCCGGCGTCGTCCCCGGTTCCGGGCGCGGGGGCGCCGGCCGGGCCGTCGCCGTCCTCGCCGCGCAGCGTGCCGGTGGCCACCTGGGTCCACTCGGCCGCGTCGGGGCTCGTCCTGGCGTGCACGGTGACCGGGCGCGCGCCCGCCTCGTCCGGCGCGCCCACCCGGACCTGGACGGGGGCCTCGCCGGTTTCGGGCACCGCGAGGTGGGCGGCCACGGCCAGTTCGGCCAGGACCGGGGTGCCCACCTCGCCGCCCGCCCGGAGCACCGCGTCGACCAGCGCGGCGGCGGGCAGGACCATGCCGTCGGCCGGCGTGTGCCCGGCGAGCCAGGGCAGGGTCCGCGCGGTGGCGCGGCCGTCGAACAGCACCTCGTCGGCGTCGGCCACGGCGATCGCCGGGCCCAGCAGCGGGTGGGCGGCGGGGTCGGGGCCGAACGCGTCGGCGGTCGCCGAGGGTTCGAGCCAGTACCGCTCCCGCTGGAACGGGTAGGTCGGCAGCTCGGCCGGGCGGGTACCGGCGCCGGTGAAGAAGGACGCCCAGTCCACCGGGACGCCGGCCACGAACGCCTCACCCAGCGAGGCCAGGACGCGTTCGGGCCCGCCGTCGTCGCGGCGCAGCGAGCCGAGGCAGGTGGCCGCCGTCCCCGCGGCGTCGGCGGTCTCCTCGACGCTGTGCAGCAGCACCGGGTGCGGGCTGCACTCGACGAAGACGCCGTACCCGTCGCGGATGAGGGTGCGCGTGGTCGGCTCGAACAGGACGCTCTGCCGCAGGTTGGTGTACCAGTACGCGGCGTCCAGCCCCGTCGTGTCGAACAGGGCGCCGGTGACGGTGGAGTAGAACGGCACCTCGGCGGGGCGGGCCTCGATGCCCGCCAGGTCGGCGAGCAGCCGCTCGCGGACGGACTCCACGTGCGGGCCGTGCGAGGCGTAGTCCACCGGAAGCCGCTTGGCCCGCCCGCCGTCGGCCACGACCGTCTCGCGCAGCTCGTCCAAGGCGTCGGCGTCGCCGGAGAGCACCACGGAGGCGGCGCCGTTGACGGCGGCGACGGACACCCGGCCGTCGTAGGGGGCGAGCAGCTCGCGCACGCGGGGCTCGGGCAGGGCGACGGACATCATGCCGCCGCGTCCGGACAGGTCCTCGGCGATGGCCCGGCTGCGCAGGGCCACGATGCGGGCGCCGTCGGCCGTGGAGAGCGCCCCGGCCACGCAGGCCGCGGCGATCTCGCCCTGGGAGTGGCCGATGACGGCGGCCGGCCGCACCCCGTGGGCGCGCCACACGGCGGCCAGCGACACCATGACGGCCCACAGGGCGGGCTGGACGACGTCCACCCGCTCCAGCGGTCGCCCGGACCGCAGCGTCTCGATCAGGTCCCAGTCGGTGACGGGCGCCAGGGCGGCGGCGCAGTCGGCCATGGCGGCGGCGAAGACCGGCGAGGTGTCGAGCAGGTCGGTGGCCATCCCGGCCCACTGGGAGCCCTGCCCGGGGAAGACGAAGGCGACGCGGGACTCCGGGGCCCGCACGCCGCGGACCACGGCGGGCGCGGTGGCCCCCTCGGCGACGGCGGCCAGGCCGTCGGTCAGGGCGGGCAGGTCCGCGCCGACGACCACGGCCCGGTGGTCCAGCGCGGCGCGCGTGGTGGCCAGGGCGTGCGCCACGTCGGGGACCGGGTCGTCGCCGGCGGTCAGGCGGTCCAGGAGGCCGCGCGCCTGGGCGGCCAGCCCGCGCTCGCCCTTGCCGGAGAGCACCAGCGGCAGCGGCCCCCGCCACAGGGGCGCCGGCGGCTCGTCCGGTTCTTCCGCGGGGGGTGCGGCGGGCGCCTGTTCGATGACGACGTGGGCGTTGGTGCCGCTGAATCCGAAGGAGGAGACGGCGGCGATGCGGGGGTGGGTGGTCTCGGGCCAGTCGCGGGCCTCGGTGAGCAGGGCCAGGGCGGAGCCGTCCCAGTCGACGTGGGGGGTGGGCTCCTGGGCGTGCAGGGTGCGCGGCAGCACGCCGTGCCGCATG
>NZ_JAPKFL010000032.1 GCF_026262575.1 Streptomyces marinisediminis | reverse complement strand
CTACATCCATTGGTTCCCCTCGGCATCTCGCGGCGTGGCTTCCCGAACGACGGTAGGGCGGCTTCGCGTCAACTCCCAAGAAAGTTGCGCGAGTTTGCGCCAGCCTGATTGACGGGCTCGAACGACTCGCCGACCATCGAGACATCGCGCAAACCTGAGCAAGGATGCGGACGGGAGAACCACCATGAAGCTACGGTTCCTTGGTAAGAACTCCACCCCGGGAGACAGCCCCACCCTGTACGCCACCGACCAGGACAGCTATGTCGTACAGGGCTGGAAGGTCCTCGCGAACGATCTGCTCATGCGGCTCGACGTGCCGGACGGCCACACGGTCGTCGAGGTCCCGACCGAGCTGTTCGAGCATCTGACCAAGGACGGCCTGCCGACCGGCGAGATCAAGACCTACGCGCCCCCGATCATGTTGGTGACCGAACAGGGCACATGCGTCGTCCAGGGGCCGCAGATGCACGACCCAGAGGCCCTGAGCCAGATGCGGACGCCCGACTACGAGACCTGCGTCGAGGTCTCCAAGTCCTCGATCACGGCCCTACTGGAGGAGAACGGTGGAGCTGATCACCAGCGCCCAGCGTGACGAACTGTTCGACAGCTTCGAGCGTGACGCGTTCCATCTGGAGCTGAGGGACGACTACGGCTCACCCATCGAGGACACGCCGTATGCCCGCTGGCAGCGGGGAGAGCCCGACGACTACGCATGGCTCGACCCGTGGATGACGCTCATGAAGCGCGTCACGGGGGAGGGCAAGACCGTGCGCCGGGTCCGCGTCGTCACCGAGCCGCACTCCCGGTACGTCGGGTGGGAGCACTCTCTGACGTGCCTCAACATGGAGGCTGGCGAGGACATCCGATGGCTGCCCCGGCACCGCCTGCCCGAAGACAGCACCTTCCCCGTGGCGGGCAACGACTGGTGGCTGTTCGACGACCGCCTCCTCGCCGTGGGCCACTTCGACGCCGACGGCCGCGTCCTGGGCTCCGAGCTGGTCGAGGACCCCGAGACCGTGGCAGAGTGCGTTCGCGTACGGGATCAGCTCTGGTCCCTCGCCATCCCCCACCCCGAGTACAAGCCCTGACCCATCAGTGAGCACCGAAGCACAGGCACAGCGAGAAGCGTTGGGTGCCCGACTGCGCGGATTCCGCAAGGACGCGGGATACTCCAGCGGTCGGGCATTCGCCGCCGCGACAGGCTGGCAAGAATCGAAGGTCTCCCGGATTGAGAACGGGCGGCAGAACGCCAGCGAGGACGACATCCGCGTCTGGTGCGAGCTGACCCACACCCAGGACCAGATCGGCGACCTGATCGCCACCGTCCGGCACATCGAGGAACTGTGGCTGGAGTGGCGCCGTCAGCTCCAGTCCGGGGCGGAGCCCCGGCAGCGCAAGGCACTTCCGGTCTACGCGAAGACCAAGGTCTTCCGCATCTGGCACCCCACCGTGGTCTGGGGCACCCTCCAGACAGCCGAGTACGCCGCCGAGACGTTCCGCCAGGTCGTCGACTACTACGAGATCCCCGATGACGTGGACGCGGCCGTGGCGAAGCGGATGGAGCGTCAGCAGTATCTCTACAGAGGGGACCGGATGTTCAACGTCCTGCTCGCCGAACAGGTCCTCTACACCAACTTCGGCGGACCGGACGTGATGCGAGGCCAGCTCGACCGTCTCCTCGCCGTCATGTCCCTTCCCCGCATGAGCCTCGGTCTCATCCCAGCGCGGGCGCCGATGCACATCTGGCCCGGCAACTCCTTCTCCATGTTCGACAGCAAGCTCGTCCTCGTGGAGACCTACTCGGCCGAGTTCTCCGTCACGCAGCCCCGTGAGATCGCGCTCTACGCGAAGGCGTTCGACCTGCTGAAGCGGTCCGCCGTGTACGGGCAGCCAGCGAGAGCGCTGATTGCCAAGGCGCTCGCGCGGCTGGACGTCTGACCACGGGCCGTACGGCGTCGCTCAGGCCGCGCCCTCCACTTCCTCGTAGCCGTCTACGTGGTCGTCCCCGTTCAGATGGGCGGCGATCTTCCCCACACCACGCTCGCACCGGTACCGGGTTGCCCTGCCCGTCACTCCTTGCAACGCGCCCGCCTCGTCGTCCGGCAGGTCCGCGCCGTAGCGGAGGACGAGGGCTTGGCGCTCGGCGGGGCGAGCGGGGCGGTCGCCCAGCCCCGCCGGATGTCGGCGAGGTGGGCGAACAGAAAGCCCGCGGCCTTCGGGTCGACGGTGCCCGAGCAGTCCACGACGACCGTCAGCTCGTCGGTGTCCGGGACGAAGCATTCGACGTGCCCGAGCAGCTCGAAGTTGAGCTTCAGCGCGTCGCGTACGAAGTCAGACGTCCTTGGTTTGTACGCGGTCGCCGCACAGTTTCGACCAGTCGTCGCGGTCTGAGGTCAGTACGAGGACGGGTGCCGGGGAGCGGAGCGCCATCGCGGCGACGAGGGCGTCGATGGCGTACTTGTGCCCGTGCAGGCCGCCGGCGTCGCTCAGCAGCTGAACCGCGGTGAGACTGTCCGCCTGGGTGACGTCCTGGACCTGAAGGCGGGAGAGCAGCCAGTGCAGCCGGGCGGTGTCCGTCTTCCCGTAGACGGCCTCCACCACCGTCAGGGCAGATACGAGGACGGGCACGCCCACGCGCCGAGCGGCCTCTATCCGGGTGATCGTCTGGCGGTCGTTGCGCAGCAGCAGCGACAGCGCCTGGGAGTCGAGCACCAGGGACTTGGCCGCGGGCTCTTTCATGCGGCGCTGTCGTTCGACGCGTAGGGGGCCGGTGCGTCACCGAACAGTTCGCTCTGTGCGGCCTGGACTTCGGCCTCGCTCAGCGGCTCGTGCTCGGCTTCGTAGGCGGCCACGATCTCGGCGAGGCCGTCCATGGCGAGCTGATGCCGGACCGCCGCTGTCACGTACGCGGACAGGCCGCGCTTACCGGTACGGGTGCGCAGAGCACCGAGGAGTTCCGAGGGCATCGACACGGAGATGTTCTCCGTGCCGCCGGGGCGGGGTGACTTCATGGCCACAAGTCTAGTACAGGAACTATTACAGCGTCTGGAGTGCCGCGCAGCCTGTATCCAGGCGGGCCTTGGCGCGTAGTCCTGGCGCTTCTGGATTTTCTTTTACTGCGCATGGGGGGCGATCCTGTCCCACGCCGGGCGTCGGCGCTGCCGCCGGAGGGGCTCACGTCCCACGCCATGCTGCCGCCCGTTTCCGACGCCTCGGCGTGGGCGTCCGCGGCGCCGAGTGGTCCGACGCCGACCAGCAGGCCGGCACGGATCACGCGGACGGACGGCTTCGGCGTGGTCGCGACGCCCGTGGGGTGGGTCTGCTCCGGCCGGGCGGCCGTCCGTACGGCGTCGGGTGGCGGGGTGGTGTGTGGGGGCGGTCAGGTGGCCGGTTTCCTCACGGGGAGGGGGGTCGTTCTCGCGGTGGCGGGTCGGCGTCGTCGTACCGGAGGAGGCCGTCACCGAGCAGACGCGCGCCGGGTGTCGGACGGTGCGCGGTGAGGCGGCCGTCGTGCATCAGGTGGTGGGCGCTCATGCCGAGCGCCAGGACGGCGAAGTCGGCGATCAGGCGCCGGTGGCACCGCCACCACACCGCCTCGCCGCACATCACCGCGGTGCGCTGCCGACCCGCTTGCTCCCTGAGGGCGTCCATGGCGGAGAGGAAGTCCGGGCTGCGGGTGTGAGCGGCGTATCCGCGGAAGGAGGCGTTGCGCCATACGGTGTCGGGCGAGTCGGAGGGGGGTTTGCGGAAGCCGCCCAGGCGCGGTTCCCACCGGTAGGCGATGCCTTCTTCGGGCATCCACTGGGCCAGCCGCTGCCGTGACAGGTCCGGGTCGCGTCGGCTGCCGGGGGCGGTCCGGACGTCGATGACGGCGGTGACGCCGGCTCCCCGGAGGAGCCGGGCCAGCTCGGCCCGGCCCGCGGTGCTGTGACCGAAGGTGATCAGCTCCGGTCGGGGCGTCTCGGGCCCGGCTGCGGGGCCGTTCCGGTCGAGGTCCATACCCTGAGTTCAGCATGCCGGGGCCGCTTCGGCCGGTTGCAGGATCTGCGGGGCGCCGGGGCTTCGCCTCGGCGCCCCGCGGACGGGGCGCGCGGTGCCGGTGTGGGGCGCGCCTCAGCGGCATCTCGTCATTCCCGGCGTCTCCGCCCCGGATGCCGGAGGACGGCGGGCCGGTCCGGCGGCACCGCCGGGACCGGTGCGACGGACGGATGGCGATGCGCTGATTCCAGCGTCTTCGCCGCGCCGCGCAGGGCGGCTTGGTGCGGCCCGGGAACCGGTCGCACGGGCGTGCGGAGTTCCTCGGCGAGCTGAGGGGTGAACTCGGGTCGCAGAGCGCCACCGCCGGCCAGGAGGACGCCGTTGCCCAGGGCGTCGAGGGTCTGGGACGTGCGGTCCGACGTGAGCATGTCGCGCACCGTGCCGGTCACGGCCTCGGTGATGTCGTGGTGGGTGGTGACGTGGTCGAGGTCGTCGGTGCCGAGGGCGATGCTGTGGGCATCGGCGACGGCGCCGTCGGTGAGGAGGAAGATCTCGGTGAGGTGGGCGCCGATGTCCACGATGAGCAGGGGGCGGGTCGTGTCCTCGCCCGCGCCCAGTGCGACCGCCGTGGCCCTGGGGATGGTCAGAACCGTATGCGGTCGGAGCACGTCCAGCGCGGTGCGCGCCGCCTTGCGGTAGGCGACGCCGCCGAGGACGGGTGTGGTCAGGACGATCAGTGGACGCGTGGAGCGGGGGATGCGGCCGGCCAGGAGGCGCTCCAGCATGAGGGCGGTGCCCTCCGGATCGACGATGGCGCCGCGCTGGACGGGACGGGAGGCGTCGTCCCGCGGATCGGTCACGGTCGGCGTGTCGAGAATGATCCCCCGGCCCTGTGCCCAGGCCCTGGTGCGGGCGCTGCCCAGGTCGAGCGCGATTCCCGGGCACGGCCCGCACACCGGCCGGGACGTGGGCGGGGCGGGGCGGGAGCACGGGGGATCAGGGCGTACGGCGGTCACCGTCCAGCCTCCTTGACCATCTGGCAGCGGGTGCAGTAACGGGCTTGCGGCACGATCTCCAAGCGGTCCAGCGAGATGGGACGCGTGCACAGCCGGCACCTGCCGTAGCGACCCTGGTCCATGCGTTCCAGGGCTTCTTCCACGTCCGCCAGGACCATGCGGGCGCACGCGGCGAGCGCGGTGTGGACCTCGGTCTGCGAGGCCGCGAGCTGCCCGGGCGCCCGGTCCGCGCGGCTTTGCGCGGCCGCTTTGATCTGCCGTAGCTGCTCCTGGCGGAAGACTCGCTGCTCGTGCAGGCTCACGCGCAGCGCGGCGAGGTCGGCGGGGCGAACGCCGGGGTTGCTGACGTCGGTGACCTGGTTGTTCATTCCTTCACGCTTCCGAGAGCGGAACACCCGGGCGGTCCATGGCGCGGCTGACGTGCCCTTGTCAGCCGGAACGTTGCTGACAGCCGACGCAGCAGTGCGCGTACGGCAGGATCTCCAGCCGTTCGACCGGGATGGACCGGCCGCAGTCCCGGCACGTTCCGTAGGTGCCGTCCTCGATGCGGCCGAATGCGGCGTCGATGTCCTTCAGGACGCGCCGCAGGGAGTCCCGCTGCGCCACCGCGAGGTGATCGTCCGCCTCACCCCCGGCCTCTTCGATCGCCTTGAGCTGCTCCAGCCGCGCGTGGCGCTCGTGCTCAAGTCGCTGACGCGCCTCGCCTCCAGCGAGGCGTTCCGGACGGCTTTCGGGTCGGGCGGTATCGGGGGGCATGGGATGCGGTCCTTGTCGACGAGGGTGGTGTCCGTGGGACGGTTCCGTGGCCGGGCGGTCGTACCGGCGGGGCGTGTGCCACGGCCGGGCACGGCCGTGGCGCCGGAGCGGTCGCGGGCTGCACGGCCTACTCTGGTCGGCACGCCTGTCGGGGGCCATCGGTCGTGGTACCCATTCGCGTGGGACAGGAGGATGTATTCGGCGCCGGGTGACGCCCCTGGTCGCCGGCCTCAGATGGCTGCCGCGTCCTCTCGACCCGGGTCCCGTACCGCGGGCAGGCTGGTGCCCGGGAGGCGGCAGGAGGCCGCCTGCCTTCAGCGGCTCGGGGTGAGGCCACGACGAGCCGCGACCGGCGAGGGTGGGAAACGGTGTGGAAGAGGAGGCTCGACCGGCGGTGTCCCTGTTCTGGCGGATCTTCGGACTCAACGCCCTGGTCCTGGGTGCGGCGACGGCGCTGTTGCTGTGGGCGCCGGTGACCGTCTCGGTTCCGGTGCTGCTCACCGAGGCCGTGATCCTGGTCGGGGGCCTGGGCGTCATGCTGGTCGCCAACGCCGCGCTCCTGCGGATCGGGCTCACCCCGCTGGACCGGCTCACCCGGCTGATGACCAGTGTGGACCTGTTGCGTCCGGGGCAGCGGTTGCCGGTGACCGGACACGGTGGGGTGGCCGAGCTGATCCGGACCTTCAACGACATGCTGGACCGGCTGGAGACCGAGCGGGCCACGAGCAGCGCACGCGCTCTGTCGGCCCAGGAGGCCGAGCGACGGCGCATCGCCCGGGAACTGCATGACGAGGTCGGGCAGAGCATGACCGCCGTCCTGCTCGGCCTGAAGCGGACAGCGGACCGAGCCCCCGAGGCGCTGCGCCTGGAGTTGCAGCAGGCGCAGGAGATCACGCGCGAGAGCCTGGACGAAGTACGCCGGCTCGCGCGCAGGCTGCGCCCCGGAGTCCTTGAGGACCTCGGCCTGGTCAGCGCACTGACGGCCCTGGCCACGGACTTCACGACCCACACCGGGCTGGCGGTCACCCGTCGCTTCGACGCAAAGCTGCCGCCGCTGGACCCGCAGGCCGAGTTGGTGCTCTACCGGGTCGCGCAGGAGGGGCTGACGAACGTCGCCCGGCACGCCGAGGCCGGACGGGTCGACCTGAGCCTGCGGAGCGGCGCCAGGTCGGTGACGCTGCGCATCCGTGACGACGGACACGGCGGCGCGACCTTCCGCGAGGGCGCCGGAATCCGGGGCATGCGCGAACGCGCCCTGTTCGTCGGCGCCACACTCGACATCGTCTCGGGTCCCGGGGAGGGCACCAGCGTGGCCCTGTCCGTGCCCGCCATCGCGACGAAGGACGCAGACCATGCCTGAGGAGAAGGCACCGACCCGGATCCTGCTCGCCGACGACCACGCCCTGGTCCGACGCGGGGTGCGGCTCATCCTCGACGGCGAACCCGACCTGGAGGTCGTCGCCGAGGCGGGCGACGGCGCGGAGGCCATCGCCATGGCCCGCGACCACACCGTCGACCTGGCCGTCCTCGACGTCGCCATGCCCCGCCTGACGGGGTTGCAGGCCGCGCGGGAGCTGTCGGCTCTCCAGCCGCACCTGCGCATCCTCATGCTGACGATGTACGACAACGAGCAGTACTTCTTCGAGGCGCTGAAGGCCGGAGCCTGTGGCTACGTCCTGAAGTCCGTCGCCGACCGTGACCTGCTCGACGCGTGCCGCGCGGCGATGCGCGGGGAGTCGTTCCTCTACCCCGGCGCCGTCACCGCCCTCATCCGCAACTACCTCGACCGCACCCGCAGCGGCGAGGAGATCCCGGGGCGGATCCTCACGGCCCGCGAGGAGGAGGTCCTCAAGCTCGTCGCGGAGGGCCACTCCTCGAAGGAGATCGCCGAAACGCTCTTCATCAGCGTCAAGACCGTCCAGCGCCACCGGGCCAACCTGTTGCACAAGCTCGGCCTCAAAGACCGGCTGGAACTGACGCGCTACGCCATCCGGGCCGGTCTCATCGAACCCTGACGCTGCCCCCGTCCCCTGCCCCCGTAACCGTCCCCTGCTCCTGGCCCCTGGGCCCTGCCCCTGGCCGCTGTCCCGCCCCCTCCCCGCCCGCTGGCCGGGCGGGGAGGGGCACGCGCCGCTCGCCCCCGGGGATACGGGCACCGCCGCCCTCCCACCGGCCGGTGGCGCCCGGGCGCCACCGGGGTGAGCGTGCAGTGGCCCGTGCAGCCGCAGGACACGGCCTCAGCGAAGGGCCCTGGAGGGGGATCAGGTCCCGGGTGGAGGGCGGGCCCGGTCAGGGTGAGGGCTTCCGCGGCGGGCGCGTACGCGGTGGGCCCGGGCCGACCCGGGCCCACCGCGTACGCACCGGGTCCTCCGGCGCGCTTTCGCCCTTGTTTGCCGGTCGGCACGGCCGCGGTGACGGTGCGTAGGCGCACGGCGCCGGACCACTGCGCACGGTGCGCCCACGGGGCTGATGTTGCCGATCCCTTGCGAGCCGGTGCCGCCTCGGTTGTCCGGCTGCTCCGGCCCCTGCCACGGTCCTGCCCAGCACCGACCGGGTGATCGGTCGGTGACCGGCACTGTCCACAGGCGAGGGCGGTCTCATGCGAAAACATGGCTTGATCGGTGTTGTTGTCGCGCTGACGGTGCTCCTGGGGGGCGCCGCACCGGGTTCCGCGAGCGCGGCGTCGGAGCGCGCGCCGCGGGAGGATCCCGCGTCAGCCTACGTGCAGCGGGCGGAGGCCGAGCGGGGCGGGGAGGAGTACGTCCGCGTCGGGGTCACGGCGGGGGCGAACGGGATCTCCTACCACGCCTACGAGCGCGACTACCGGGGGCTGCGCGTGGTGGGAGGTGACTTCGTCGTGGTCACCGACGCCTCCGGCGCCCTGCTGAGCACCCCGCTGGCCGGCCAGGAGCCCCTGGAGGTCGACGTGCGTGCCCGGGTGTCCGCGCAGCGGGCCGCCCGGGTCGCCCGGGCGCGGCTCGACGAGGTCAGGGAGGCGGGGAAGCCGGAGAAGGTGGTGTTCTCCCCCGAGGGCCAGCAGGCGCTCGCCTACGAGGTGGTGGTCGAGGGGCGGTCGGCGGAGGGGCGTCCGAGCACGCTGCACGTCGTCGTGGACGCCCGGACCGGCGGCGTGCTGGCCGAGTGGGACGAGGTCATGGCGGGCAGCGTGGACGGCTACTACTACGACGACGTCTCCATCGACACCAGGAGGACGTCGTCGGGTTACGCGCTGTCGGACCCCGAACGCAGCGGTATGTTCTGCGGGATCCGGGGCAACGGCGCCGTGTCCGGTCCGGACGACCGCTGGGGCAACGGCAGTGGGACCGACCTGGAGACCGCCTGCGCGGAGGCCTACTGGGCCGCGCAGCAGCAGTGGGACATGATGCGTGACTGGCTGGGCCGCGACGGCTTCGACGGCAACGGCCGTGGCTTCCCCGTGTTCGTCGGTCTCAACGCCGTCAACGCGTACTGGAACGGGCACACGGTCAACATCGGCCGCACCAAGGACAGCCGCCGGCAGCTCTCGACGCTGGACATCGTCGCGCACGAGCACGGGCACGCGGTGTTCCAGTACACGCCGGGCGGGTTCGACGGCTATACCGAGACGTACGCGCTCAACGAGGCGAACGGGGACATCTTCGGCGCGCTGACCGAGCACTACGCCAACCACCCCGACGACCGGCCGGACTACCTGTTCGCGGAGGAGGCCGACGCTCTCGGGCGCGGGGCGGAGCGCGTGATGTACGACCCCTCGGCCGGGCCCCGCGACGAGCCGAACTGCTGGTCTCCGAAGATCCCGGAGACGGAGGTCCATGACGCCGCAGGGCCCGCCAACCACTGGTTCTACCTGATCGCCGAGGGCTCCGAGCCGGGGGGCGGCAAGCCGTCGAGCCCGATCTGCGCGGGCGGGCCCGAGTCGGTGACCGGCCTGGGCATCGAGAACGCGGGCCGGATCTGGATGACCGCGCTGCTGCAGAAGACGTCCTTCTGGGAGTACGCGGACGCGCGCGTGGCCACCATGAACGCCGCGTTGCAGCTCCACCCGGAGGACTGCGCGGTCTTCGACACGGTCAGGGGCGCCTGGGACGCGGTCTCGGTACCTGCGCAGCCGGGGGAACCCCGTCGTCCCGCCCCGTGCGGGGAGCCCGAGCAGGGCTTCTCGATCTCCCTCTCACCCTCCTCCGACGGGGTCGACGCGGGGGAGTCGGTGACGGCGACGGTGTCGACGTCCACCACCTCGGGCAGCCCCCAGCGGCTGTCCCTGGCCGCCGGCGGGCTGCCCAGCGGCGCCGACGCCGCGCTCGGCCCGCGGTCGCTGACCTCGGGGGAGTCCGCCACGCTGACCGTGACCACCGCGGAGTCGACCCCCGCGGGTACCTACCCGATCGCGGTCACCGCCACCGGCGCGGAGGTGACGCGCCGGGCCGTCCTCGAACTGACCGTGCGTGCCACGACGCCCCCGGACCGGTGCGAGGACCTGGAGAACGTCGGCACCGGTCGGCTGGACCCGGGCGGTTCCGCCTACCAGCCGGACGGGAGCTACTTCCACACGGGCGCGTCCGGCACCCACGAGGCGTGCCTGACCGCACCCGAGGGCGCCGACTTCGACGTCCACCTCCTCAAGTGGAACGGCAGAGCCTGGGAGCAGGTCGCCGCGGGCGACCCGGACGCTTCCCCGGAGCAGCTGAGCTACGCGGGGACGGCCGGCCTCTACCGCTACCGCGTCCACGCGGCGAGCGGCTCCGGCGACTACACCCTCGGCTACGCCATCCCGTAGCCGGCGGCACTGTGCCCTGCCTCCGAGGTCCGCGTCCGCGGACCGCACGAGGGGCAGTTCAGGCCGTGCGCCGCCCCCGGCCCCCGTCAGGCGGGTGGGCGGCGCACGGAACACATCGAAACCGAGGGAGACACGCATGCACCTCCAATCACGGTGGTGGCGTCTGGGAACCGCCGGTGTGGCATCCGCCGCCCTGGCCTTCGCCCTGACGCCCGCCGTCTCCGCCGCCGAGCCCCGGGCCGGCGTGATCCAGGCCGAGGGCGGCGCCACCGCGATCGACGACTCCTACATCGTCGTCCTCAAGGACAGCCAGGTGTCGGCCGCCGGTGTGCAGGCCCGGGCCGCGTCCCTGGCCGAAACGTACGGCGGCACGGTCGGACACACCTACAGCGACGCCATCCGCGGCTTCGCCGCCACCCTGTCCAAGGCCGACGCCCGCCGCCTGGCGGCCGACCCCTCCGTCGCCTACGTGGAGCAGGACCACACCGTGCGCGCGGTGGGCACCCAGTCGCCGACCGCATCGTGGGGCCTGGACCGGGTCGACCAGCGGAACCTGCCGCTGGACGACTCCTACACCTACCCCAACGACGGAGCCGGGGTGCGGGCCTACGTCCTGGACACCGGTGTGCGCACCACGCACCAGGACTTCGGGGGACGGGCGGTCTCCGGGCGTGACACCGTGGACAACGACAACGACGCCTCCGACTGCAACGGCCACGGCACGCACGTGGCCGGCACCATCGGCGGGGACACCTACGGCATCGCCAAGGGCGTGACCGTCGTCGGCGTGCGGATCATGAACTGCGCGGGCACCGGCTCCTGGAGCGATGTCATCGAGGGCATCGACTGGGTGGCGTCCGACCACGACCCCGGTGAGCCCGCCGTGGCGAACATGAGCATCGGTGGCGGCCGCTCGCAGGCCGTCAACGGAGCCGTCGAAGGGGCCATCGCGGACGGTGTGAGCTTCGCCGTGGCCGCGGGCAACGAGAACGCCGACGCCTGCGGGGTCTCGCCCGCCAGCGTCCCGGACGCGATCACCGCCGGCGCCACCGACAGTGGCGACCGGCGCGCCTCCTTCTCCAACCACGGCAGGTGCCTGGACCTCTTCGCCCCCGGGGTCTCGATCACCTCGGCGTGGTACAACAGCGACACGGCCACCAGGACCGCGAGCGGCACGTCGATGGCCTCACCGCACGTGGCGGGCGTCGCGGCCCTCATCACCGCGGCCAACCCCGCCTTCACGCCGAAGCAGGTCCACGACAAGCTGGTCGCCGACGCCACCCCCGGGGTGGTCACCGACCCGCGCACCGGCTCGCCGAACAAGCTCCTCTACGTCAGCAACGAGGACCCGGCCGAGAACGACTTCTCGGTGTCGGTGACGCCGTCGTCCGGTTCGGTGGAGCCGGGTGAGAAGGTGACGACGACGGTGGCCACGCGGACGACGGCGGGTGAGGACCAGGAGGTGTCGCTGTCGGCGGAGGGTCTGCCCGCGGGTGCGTCGGCCGTGTTCTCCCCGGAGTCGGTGGTGTCGGGCGAGTCGGCGTCGTTGACGGTCCGTGCGGGTGCGGACACGGCGCCGGGTACGTATCCGGTGACGGTCAGGGGCGTGGGTGAGGAGGTCACCCGGTCGGCGACGTACACGTTGACGGTCAAGGGTGAGGTGCCCGAGGAGTGTGGCACGTTCGAGGTCAGGAAGTCCGGTTCGCTGCGGGCGGGTGGCAGTGCGTACCAGCCGGACGGCGCGTTCTTCCTGGCGCTGCGGCCGGGTGTGCACGAGGCGTGCCTGGAGGCGCCGCAGGGTGCCACCTTCGGGCTGGAGTTGCAGAAGTGGGCCGGCTCCGGTTGGGCCACGGTCGCCAGTGGCGAGCCGGGGGCGCGTGCGGAGCTGACGTACTCGGGTGAGAGCGGCTACTACCGCTACCGCGTCGAGGCCGCCGGCGGCTCCGGCACCTACACCCTCGGATACGACATCCCCTGACACCACCCCAGGGGCTGAGCGCTCTCGCGCTCCGTCCACCGCCGGTCCGGTCGCCGCCGCGGCCGGACCGGCGGCCACCGGCGTGGCTCGCGTCGGCGGCACGCGGGGGCCTTCCCGCGCGCGCCGCCGCGCGCCACGCCACTCACGTACTCATCACAGGAGGTGTCCGTGCGACGAAGAGTCGCGTTGTTCTCCGCCCTGGCCATCGCGGCGACGAGCCTGGTCGGGATCACCGGCGGTGCCGCCGCCGACCCCAGCCCCGTCGTGCTCGGCCAGTCCGGCCAGTCCGGCCAGTATCAAGTCTCCGGCCCCCGGACGCAGGAGGACAAGACCGCCATCGCGCGTACCGGCGCGGTCGTGGACCACGTCGAACACGGCAGGGTCTACGTCACCGCCACCGGCGCCGAAGCCGAGCGCATCCGGGAACTGGGCTTCACCGTCGAGGTGATGCCCGATCCCCCGAAGCGCGGAGGGAACCCCCAGGTGTCGGGCTTCCCTCCGCAGGACTCCGGGTACCACGACTACGCCGAGACGCTCGCGGAGCTCGACCGCATCGCCGAGAAGTTCCCCGAACTGGCGCAGAAGACGGTCATCGGCAAGTCCTACGAGGGCCGCGACATCGCGGCACTCAAGATCTCCGACAACGTCACCGCCGACGAGGACGAACCGGAGGTCCTGTTCAACGCGAACATCCACGCCCGCGAACACCTCACCACCGAACAGGCGTTGTACCTGGCCAACCTGTTCACCGGTGACTACGGCAGCAACAGCCGCGTCACCGAGGTGGTCGACTCCCGGGAGATCTGGATCATCCCGATGCTCAACCCGGACGGCAGCGAGTACGACCACGCCACCGGGTCCTACCGCTCCTGGCGCAAGAACCGTCAGCCCAACGCGGGTTCCTCGTACGTGGGGACCGACCTGAACCGCAACTTCGGCTACAAGTGGGGTTGCTGCGGCGGCTCCAGCGGGTCCCCCTCCAGCGACACCTACCGCGGCACCGGACCGTTCTCCGCGACCGAGCTCGACGTCCTGCGGGACTTCGTGCTCTCCCGCCGCGTGGACGGGGAGCAGCAGATCAAGGCGCACATCGACATCCATTCCTATTCGGAACTCATTCTGTGGCCCTACGGCTACACCTATTCCGATCTCGACACCGGCCTGTCGGCCGACCAGGAGGCCACCTTCCGCACCATCGGCCGCGAAATGGCGGCCACCAACGGCTACACGCCGCAGCAGAGCAGCGACCTGTACATCACCGACGGCGCTTCCCTGGACTGGATGTGGGGGGACCAGGGAATCTGGTCCTACGTCTTCGAGCTGTACCCCGACTCGCCCTATCCGGGTTTCTACCCGCCGGACGAGGTGATTCCCACTGAAACGGCCCGCAACAAGGAGGCCGCACTCATCCTGGCCGAGTACGCCGACTGTCCGTACCGGGCTATCGGTAAACAGCAGCAGTACTGCTCGCAGGACCCGGCCGAGGACGACTTCTCGGTGTCGGTGTCGCCGTCGGCCGGTTCGGTGGAGCCGGGTGAGAAGGTGACGGCGACGGTGGCCACGCGGACGACGGCGGGTGAGGACCAGGAGGTGTCGCTGTCGGCGGAGGGTCTGCCCGCGGGTGCGTCGGCCGTGTTCTCCCCGGAGTCGGTGGTGTCGGGTGAGTCGGCGTCGTTGACGGTCCGTGCGGGTGCGGACACGGCGCCGGGTACGTACCCGGTGACGGTCAAGGGCGCGGGTGAGGAGGTCACCCGGTCGGCGACGTACACGTTGACGGTCAAGGGCGAGGTGCCAAAGGAGTGTGGCACGTTCGAGGTGTCGAGGTCCGGTTCGCTGCGGGCGGGTGGCAGTGCGTACCAGCCGGACGGCGCGTTCTTCCTGGCGCTGCGGCCGGGTGTGCACGAGGCGTGCCTGGAGGCGCCGCAGGGTGCCACCTTCGGGCTGGAGTTGCAGAAGTGGGCCGGCTCCGGTTGGGCCACGGTCGCCAGTGGCGAGCCGGGGGCGCGTGCGGAGCTGACGTACTCGGGTGAGAGCGGCTACTACCGCTACCGCGTCGAGGCCGCCGGCGGCTCCGGCACCTACACCCTCGGATACGACGTCCCCTGACGCTCACTGACATCCCCTGACCCGCACGTCTCACATGGGGGTGGGACTGCGGAGGCGGGGTGGCCCGGCAAGCTGCCGGCCGGGCCACCCCGCGCTCGCGTCTGTACCGGAGGTGCACGTGACGGCACACTGACAACGCCGAGAATTCCCTCCCCGCCACAGACACCGCATGGGAGCAACGGGTGAGTGCTGGAGCCGACGACGCGGGCACACCGACCGCGCGGGACCAATTCCGCGTCTCCCTGAAGTACTGGCGCAGACACGCCGGGATGACGCAGACCCGGTTAGCCGAGCGACTCGGCTACCACAACAGCGTGGTCAGCCGGTGGGAGTCGGGGGACCGGCTCCCCGCCCCGGACCACGTCCGTCGTCTCGACGCGATCCTGAACACCGGCGGGCAGCTCACCCAGCTCCGCTCGGAGGCCGCCGCCGCCACGTCCGGACTCGGCACGCTGCCCGGTCTCGGCCCGCAGACCCCCCTGCCCAGCGTCCCCGCTCCCGCGCACGAGGCCACGGTGGGGTGGGACCCGGCCCACTGGCCCGCGGTGCTGCCGCACCAGGGCGTCAGGTGTCCGCTCCACCCGGAGAGCCAGTGCACGACACCCTCCGCCGACCACGCTGCCGCACTCTACGCGGCCTTCGCCCAGCAGCCCGGCCGGCGGGTCGACGAGGACACCCTGCACGTGCTCACGGCACAGCACGCGCTCTACGCCGGTATGGCCGAGACACACGGGCCCAGCGGGCTCCAGAACGCGGTCGAGCACGCCCTGCACCTGATCGCGCGGTCCCTGTGTCCGGCCAACGCACGCCTCACCCAGCCGCTCCTGCACCTGGCCGCGGCCCACGCCAGCCTCGCCGGGCAGCTCCGCACGCTGCGGGGCCAGCGGGCCGCCGCGATGGCGCTGTACGGCAGGGCGCTCCACTGGGCGATGCTCTGCGACGACGTGTCCCTGCGCGCCTCGCTCATGTGCGACATGAGCAGTCTGGCCAGGCTGGAGGACGACGCGGGCAGCGCGCGCGCCTATGCCCAGGCCCTCTCCGCCATCGGCCCCGGACGGACGTGGACCACCGCGCTCTCCCACCTCTACCTGGCGCGCAGCAACAGCATCGTGGGCGATCTGGGGGAGACCACACGGCAGATCGCCGGGGCCCGGGACGCGCTGGAGCGCCTGGACGAGCACGACGCGCGGGAGGCTCCCTGGCTGGCGGGAGTGCGGGGACAGATACTCGTCGAGGCGGGTATAGGCGGTGCCCTGCGGGACGCGGCGGCGGCCACCGCCGACCGCGCGCTCGCGCAGCGCGCGGTCCACGCGACCCAGCACTCCCTCACCTTCGTACCCGCCAGGGAACGCCCGGCCGTCGTCCTGCTCGCGCTGCGGCTGGCGGACTGCTACGCGTGCGACGGCCAGCCGGACGCCGCGATCGCCATCGCCAGCCCCGTGCTGACCGACGCCAGGGCCCTGCCCATGGCGACCGTCGCCCGTGAGCTGCACGGCCTGCGCACGCGCCTCGCCGCGCGTTGGCCCACGCTGGCGCCCGTGCGGGAGTTCCTGGACAGAGCCCGCTGAGGCGGGTGCGCGTTCTCGACGTTCGGCACCGCCGGTGCTCGCCGGCGGCACCGCCGCGGCCCGGGCCGCCCCGCTCCGCCGAGCGGGCGGTGCCGTGACCTGTGACCTGTGGTCTGTGGTCTGTGGCCGGGAGCCCGGTGAGGCCGGTGCCGTCCGTGTTTCCGTGCCGTCCGTGCCTCCGTGCCCGTCGGCCTTCCGGGGCCGCTCGCACGAGCAGCACGCCTTGCTGCGCGCTGCCGGGGTGAGCCCTGCCGTGTCCACCCGCCATGCGCGGTAGGCCCGCCGTGCGGGTGTGCACCGCGGAAGTGAGCGTCCACTCCCCTTACTCCCCTTTTCCGGGATGAACAATGGGGCGCGGTACACCGTGCAAGAAACGGCAAATGCGTCGCTCGACAGCTCACCCCGGGTAGCCTCCCCCGCTTATCCGGCCAACGCACGGTCATCGCAGTGGCGGAGTTCCGGAAAGACCCGCGTCTTGACTCGGTGTCGCCGCCCGTGCTGACCCGGGCCGTTTCTCTCCGACAGGTAAATCGCCCGTCGCGCGGCGGACATGAGAACGACGCGGTGCAAGGGTTTTCCCTCTTCCCGTTCCTTTGGCCTTCCCCCATTCTCTGGGCGGGGCCACGGCGGTCCGCCTTCTGCCGACGGTCCGGTGCAGGAAGACGGAAGGGAGGACGGACCGGCACACCCGGACGCATGGTCGCAGCCTTCGCGGTCGCCGCTCTCCCGGCATCCGGCACGGCGTATGCCGGGACCTCCGCGCCACCCCACCCCCCACGGGGCCGCGCCACCCCGGCGGCCCCATGAGTCGAGGAGCCCACACGTGAGTACCGTCTCTCCACGCCGCGTCGGCAGACGCGTCCGCACCGCCGCCGCCCTGGCGGCCACCGCGGCCCTGGTGGCCGTGGGCCTCCAGGCGGGCACGGCCACCGCCGTTGCCGCCGACGACGGCCGGCTCGATCCCGGAGCCCTGACAGCCGAGGTCAGCCCCGCCGAACGCGCCGAACTGATAGCCCACGCCGAGAGCCGCGAGGCGGAGACGGCCCGGGCCCTCGAACTCGGCGACCGCGTCGAGCTCAGGGTGAAGGACGTCGTCAAGAACCGCGACGGCTCCACGCACACCCGCTACGAGCGCACCTACGCCGGACTGCCCGTCCTCGGCGGGCAGATCATCGTGCACCGGGGCCCCGACGGCGCCATCGAGGTCGTCGACAAGGCCACCGACGCACGGATCACGGTACCGACCACCAAGGCGCCCGAGAGCCGGAAGCCCGCCAGGGCCGAGGCGAAGGGCAGCACCGCCCCGCGCAAGGTGGTCTGGGCCGCCGAGGGAGACCCCACGCTCGCCTGGGAGCGGGTGATCGGCGGTGTGCAGAAGGACGGCACCCCCAACGAACTGCACGTCATCACCGACGCGGAGACCGGCGAGAAGCTGTACGAGTACCAGGGCGTGCATACCGGCAGCGGCCACAGCATGTACGCCGGCGAGGTGACCATCGACACCAGCGGCTCCCGTGGCAACTACCGCATGGAGGACACCCGGCGCGGCGGCCACACCACCCGTGACGCCGACAACGGCAACCGGGTCCTCACCGACGCCGACGACGTCTGGGGCAACGGCTCACCGACCCACACCCAGACCGCGGCCGTCGACGCCCACTACGGCGCCGCTCTCACCTGGGACTACTTCCTGGACGTGCACGGCCGTGAGGGCATCCGCGGCGACGGCGTCGCCGCCTCCAGCCGCGTCCACTACGGCAACGCCTACTCCAACGCCTTCTGGCAGGACTCCTGCTTCTGCATGACCTACGGCGACGGCGCGGGCGACCGCAAGCCGCTGACCTCCATCGACGTCGCCGCCCACGAGATGACGCACGGCGTCACCTCGCACACGGCGGGCCTGGTCTACAGCAACGAGTCCGGCGGGCTGAACGAGGCCACCTCCGACATCTTCGCCGCCGCCGTCGAGTTCCACGCCGACAACCCCGAGGACGTGGCCGACTACCTGGTCGGCGAGAAGATCGACATCCGCGGGAACGGCACGCCGCTGCGCTACATGGACCGGCCCAGCAAGGACGGCAGGTCGCTGGACTACTGGTACCCCGGCGCCGGCAACGTGGACGTGCACCACAGCTCGGGCATCGCCAACCACTTCTTCTACCTGCTGGCCGAGGGCAGCGGCGAGAAGGTCGTCAACGGCGTCACCTACGACAGCCCGACCTACGACGACGAACCGGTGACCGGCATCGGCATCGGCAAGGCCGAGCAGATCTGGTTCAAGGCGCTGGTCGAGAAGATGCTGCCGAACGAGACGTTCGCGCAGGCCCGCGCCCACACCCTGCAGGCGGCCGGCGAGCTGTACGGCGCCGGCAGCCCCGAGCAGCTCGCGGTCGCACACGCCTGGGCGGCGGTCAACGTCGGCGAGCGCCCCGGCGACACGGACCCCGACCCCGACAACTGCACCGAGTTCGAGCACACCGTGAGCGGTTCGCTGCGCGGTGGTGGCAGTGACGTCCAGCCCGGTGGCAGCTGGTTCCAGTCGGGTGCGGGTGCGCACCGGGCCTGTCTGGACGGCCCGGACGGCGCGGACTTCGACCTCTACCTGCAGAAGTGGGGCGGCGCGGGCTGGAGTGAGGTGGCGCGTGCCACGACCAGCGGGCCGGACGAGGAGCTGTCCTACGACGGGACGGCCGGCTACTACCGCTACCGCGTCCACGCCTACTCCGGCAGCGGCGACTACACCCTGGGCTACACCACACCCTGACCGCTGACCCGAGCGCCGTCCGACGCGGGGCGCCGGCCCGCGGGCACCACCGCGGGCCGACGCCCCGCCCCTCCCGACCACCTGTGCGCCACCGGAGAACCGGAAGGGACGCCCCATGCGTCTGCGCCACACCCGACAACCCACCCGACGGCGGCGGCGAGCCGCCGCGACCGCGCTGCTCGCCGCACTCACCGCCACGCTGCCCCCGCTGCTCGGCGCCCCCGCGCACGCGGACACCGACGCGGCCCAGGCGGTCCAGGAGCGGGTCTACGTCGAGACCGGGACCGACACCGACCACGACGGCCGACCCGACCGCGTGGCCCTCGACATCGCCCGCCCGGCCGGCGGCGGCCCGGTGCCCGTCGTCTTCGAGCAGAGCCCGTACCGGTACGGCACCAACCCCGCCGAGTTCCACGGCGTGGACGTCGACCACCTGCCGCAGGAGGACATCTTCGACGGCGCCGGCCACGGGCCGAGCGCGTCCGCCGACGGCCCCGCCCGGACCAAGCGGATGCCCGGGCTCCCCGGCTGGTACGACGACTACTTCCTCCCCCGCGGCTACGCCGTCGTCCTCGGCCACAGCATCGGCACGGGCGACTCCACCGGCTGCCCGACCACCGGGGACATGAACGAGACGCTCGGCACCACCGCCGTCGTCGACTGGCTGAACGGCCGCGCCACCGCGTACGACGAGAGCGGCCGGCCGGTGCAGGCGGACTGGAGCACGGGAGACGTCGGCATGCTGGGCGTCTCCTACAACGGCACGCTCGCCAACATGGCGGCCACCACGGGTGTGGCGGGCCTCAAGGCCATCGTGCCGATCGCCGCGATATCCGACTGGTACGACTACTACCGGGCGAACGGGCTGGTCGTCGCGCCCGGTGGGTACCAGGGCGAGGACGCCGACGTGCTCGCCGAGGCCGTGGTCGGCAACAGCGGCTGCGCCGACGAGATCGACGACCTGACCGCGCGCCAGGACCGCGCCACCGGCGACTACACGGACTTCTGGCAGGCGCGCGACTACGTGCGACGGGTGAGCGAGGCGACCCCGGCCGTCCTGGTGATGCACGGCCACTCCGACTGGAACGTCAAGGGGGAGCACTACGCCCGCTGGTGGGAGGCGCTGCGCGCGCACGACGTGCCGCGCAAGATCTGGCTGCACCGGGGCGGCCACGCGACGCCGAGCCGCCCCGACTACCGGGAGACGGTCGGGCGCTGGTTCGACGAGCACGTCAAGGGCCTGGACACCGGCATCATGGACGAGCCGACGGCCGACGTCCAACTGGCCGACGGCTCCTGGCACCAGTACGCGGACTGGCCCGACCCGCAGGCGCAGCGGGCCGTCTACCACCTCTCGGCGGACTCCGCGACCGCACCCGGGACGCTCGGCGCCGAGCCGACCGGCAGCCAGGTGCGGCAGTCCTTCACCGACCAGGGCCGCACCCGGGACGCGGCCTCCCTCGTGGCCCGTCCGGACGGCGCGGACGGCGCCCGGCTGGTGTACCGCACCCCGCCGCTGGAGACGGACCTGCGGCTCTCCGGCGTCCCCGAGGTGACGCTGCGCGCGGCGGTGGACAACCGTGACGCGGCCAACCTGACGGCACTGCTGGTCGACTACGGCCCGCCCGGCGGCTCCGCGGACCCGACCGTCGTCACCCGGGGCTGGATCGACCCGCACAACCGCGACGGCCGCGCGACGGGCCGACCGATCGTCCGCGGCCGGGAGTACGACCTCACCTTCCGCATGCAGCCCAAGGACCACCTCTTCGAGGAGGGTCGCCGGATCGGTCTCGTCGTCATCTCCACCGACCGCGACTTCACCCTGCGACCGCGCCCCGGCACCACGCTGCACCTCGCCCCCGCGGGGAGCACCCTCGCCCTTCCGCTGGTCGCGGGGGACGGCGACGGCGGGGAGGGCTGTGACGGGCTGGAGCACACCGTGAGCGGTTCGCTGCGCGGTGGTGGCAGTGACGTCCAGCCCGGTGGCAGCTGGTTCCGCTCGGGTGCGGGTGCGCACCGGGCCTGTCTGGACGGCCCGGACGGCGCGGACTTCGACCTCTACCTGCAGAAGTGGGGCGGCGCGGGCTGGAGCGAGGTGGCGCGTGCCACGACCAGCGGGCCGGACGAGGAGCTGTCCTACGACGGGACGGCCGGCTACTACCGCTACCGCGTCCACGCCTACTCCGGCAGCGGCGACTACACCCTCGGCTACACCACACCCTGACAACCCACACAGGAGCAGAACCCATGAGACGACGACCCCTGTCCATACTCGTCGGAGCGCTGACGCTCTCGGTGGGCCTCCTGGGCGCCGCCCCGGCGACCGCCGACACCGCGGCGCCCACGGCGGCACTCCACAGCGCCCACACCACCGCCGCGGCGCCGGGTTCCGCGGCCACCACCGCCGACCCCCCGCACATCCCGGCCGCGGACGCGATGGCCCACCTGGAGAAGTTCCAGGACATCGCGGACGCGCACGGCGGCAACCGCGCCCACGGGACGCCCGGCTACCGCGCGTCGGCCGACTACGTGCGAAGCACCCTGGACGCCGCCGGTTTCGACACCACGCTCCAGTCGTTCACCTACCGTGGCGCGACCGGCTACAACGTGATCGCCGAGTGGCCGCACGGCGACCCCGACCAGGTGGTGATGGCCGGGGCGCACCTGGACAGCGTGACCCGCGGGCCCGGCATCAACGACAACGGCAGCGGTTCCGCGGCCGTCCTGGAGGTGGCGCTGGAGGTGTCCAGCGCCGACCTGCGACCGGAGAAGCGGCTGCGGTTCGGCTGGTGGGGGGCCGAGGAGCTCGGCCTCGTCGGCTCCCAGCACTACGCGCAGAACCTCGGAAGCGGCCAGCGCGCGAAGATCGACGCGTACCTCAACTTCGACATGGTCGGCCAGAAGGACGTGCGGCGCTGGGGCGTCTACTCCCACGACGCGACCATCAGCGGGCTGTTCAAGGAGTACTTCGCCGACCAGTCCATCCCCACGTTCGACATCCGCTGGGACGGAAGCTCCGACCACTCCTCCTTCTCCCGGTACGGCATCACCGTCGGCGGCATCGGCAACTCCGACGACCCCTGCTACCACAGCGGGTGCGACGACCTCTCGAACGTCGGCGCCTACGCGATGGGCCAGAGCACCAACGCCATCGCGCACACCGTCTGGGCGCTGGCGGGCACCGACAACGCCGCGAACGACTTCTCGGTGTCGGTGTCGCCGTCCTCCGGCACGCTGGAGGCCGGGGAGTCGGTGACGACGACCGTCTCGACCGCCACCACGAGGGGCGACGCGCAGACGGTGCGGTTCTCCGCGCAGGGGCTGCCGTCCGGGGTGAGCGCGCGTTTCGACCCGGTGTCGGTGACCTCCGGCGAGTCCTCGACCCTGACCCTGACCGCGGACGCGGGCGCGCCGTCGTCGAACACCTCGGTGACCGTCACCGGCGAGGGCACCGAGACCACCAACTCGGCGGCCTACGCCCTCACCGTCAACGGCACGTCGTCCTGTGACGGGCTGGAGCACACCGTGAGCGGTTCGCTGCGCGGTGGTGGCAGTGACGTCCAGCCCGGTGGCAGCTGGTTCCAGTCGGGTGCGGGTGCGCACCGGGCCTGTCTGGACGGCCCGGACGGCGCGGACTTCGACCTCTACCTGCAGAAGTGGGGCGGCGCGGGCTGGAGTGAGGTGGCGCGTGCCACGAGCAGCGGGCCGGACGAGGAGCTGTCCTACGACGGGACGGCCGGCTACTACCGCTACCGCGTCCACGCCTACTCCGGCAGCGGCGACTACACCCTGGGCTACACCACACCCTGACCGCTGACCGCTGACCCGAGCACCCCGCCGACGGCCCGCGGTTCCGGTGGTCGCCGCGACACGCCCGCACACAGGGCGGCCGAAGCGATCCCACGGGCCGTCGGCGGGCCCGGTCGGCCGTGAGGGGGAGACGCGCGCGGCGCGCACGTACTTCTCCGCACGTCTCCGGGAGGCCGTCGACGCGGGGAAGTGGGCGCTTCCGGAGGTGTTTACGACGGTGCCCCGCGCCGGACGGCTCCGGCGCGGGGCGGTGCGTGTGGTCAGGCCTGGGCGGCGTACGTGACGAAGTCGTTCCACGCGGCGGGGGAGACGGCGAGTTCGGGGCTCCGCTGGTCCTTGGAGTCCCGGACGTGGACCGCCCGCGCGTCCATCGCCACCTCGACGCAGGCGTCACCGTCGGAACCGCTGTAGCTGCTCTTGAACCAGGCCAGTTCACCGATGCTGCTCATAGCGCTCCTCGTAGTCGCTTCAGCAGGCTCCTTGAGTCTTCGGAGGTGAGAGCCTGCGAGCGCAGTCTTGCATACCGCTGGAGCGTGATGCTGACCTCCTTCGGGTCTGAGATCAACATGCCGCCACGCTGGCCTTCCGCGTACCCGGACCACTTGTGGTTCGGAGACTCCAAGAGCATCAGCGGGCCGTCGAATCCAGCGTGGTCCGGCTGGTAGCGGGGCATGATCTGCAACTCGACGTTGAACTGTAGGGACCGGTCCAAGAGGCTGTCGAGCAACTCCCTCGTCACGTCGGGGCTTCCCGTGCCGCGCTCCACCAGAGCCTGCTCGATGATGAAACTGAACGCGATCGGCGGCCTGCGGTCGAACAGCCGCTGGCGTTCCAGTCGAGCGGTGACCTGCTTGGCCACCTGCTCCTCGTCCTTCACCGGCGGGACGCTCTCCGTGACCGCACGCGCGTACCGCTCGGTCTGGAGCAGTCCGGGGATCACCCGGCACTCGTAGGTCCACAGGCTGATCGCCGTCGCCTCCAGCCGTGCCCACTGGCGGAACCAGCTCGCCAGTCCCGCCTGGCGCGACAGGTGCGGTGCCGCCTTCCGCAAGGCGCCCGTGTTGCCGAGCACCGGTTCGGCGCGGTCCACGAAGTCCTGGTCGGGCATCCGCCGGCCCTGCTCGACCGAGGCGACCGTGTGCTTGGAGTAGCCGACCAGGGCCGCGAACTCCTCGCGGCTGAGGCCCTTGTGCTCGCGTAAGGCCTGGACGACCGCGCCGAAGGTGCGCAGGCTGTCCGACGTACCCGGCTCCGTGCCGCCCGTCGCCCCCGTACCGCCGTCCGTGTTCTCGTAGGCCACCGCCGGACACCTCCCGTGCCACCCGCTGCCGTACCGCTTCCGACTGCCACCCATGGTCACGCACGGTGACGCGTACTGTCCACCGAACGTGCGCGTACGCTGACCCGGCGTACGCGCGGCGGCGCTGGTCAACCCCTCCCGCCCGGCGGCACCTTGGGCCCATGACAGCACCGTCCACCCCCGCCGCGGGCGCGGCGCCCGTCACCGTACGTGTGTTCGCCCAGCGCTTCAGCTCCACCCCGCGCGGTGCCCGGCTCGCCCGTCGGCTCGCGCTGCACCAGCTCGACACCTGGGGCGTTCCGCACGGCACCCCGGCGTCCGAGACCGCCGCCCTGCTCGTCGCCGAACTGGCGAGCAACGCCGTCACGCACGGCCGGGTTCCCGGCCGGGACTTCGAGCTCGTCGTCAGGCTCCTCGGCCCGACCCTGCGGATCGAGGTCTCCGACGTCCGGGGCGAGCGCCGCCCTCCCGGCCCCGGCGTGCCCTGCCCGCCGCCCCTCGCCGAGAGCGGCCGGGGCCTGCTCGTGGTGGAGGCGCTCGCCGACCGGTGGAGCGTCCTCGACCGCGTCCCCGTCGGCAAGACCGTCGCCGCCGAGCTGGACCTGCCGTGCTGACCGGCGGCTCCGCGGTCCACCGGCGGGAACCGCACCGGGCGCGGTCGCTGCTGTTCGTCGCGGCGACCCGGGCCAGGGACGCGCTCGCCCTCACCCGGCACGGCGAGCCGAGCCGCTTCCTCGCGCCGCTGCTCCCGCGCCCGTGAGTTCGCCCCGGCGGAAGGGGCGAGGGGGCCCTCCCTCACCCCTTCCGCCGGCATGACCCCCGCCGCCGTCGTCGTGGCGGTGCGGGGGCGGGGCCGGGGCGTCCGGCGGCCCCGCCCCCTGGGGATCTCCGGTCAGGAGGCGGTCAGTTCGCCGCGGACGGTGCGGGCGGCGGCGACCAGGTTCTCCAGGGACGCCCGGGTCTCGGGCCAGCCGCGGGTCTTCAGGCCGCAGTCGGGGTTGACCCACAGCCGTTCGGCGGGGATGGCCCGCAGCCCGGTCCGCAGGAGGTCCGCGGCCTCGGCGGCGCTCGGCACGCGCGGGGAGTGGATGTCGTACACCCCCGGTCCGGCCTCGCGCGGGTAGCCGTGCGAGGCGAGTTCGCGGGCGACCTGCATGTGGGAGCGGGCGGCCTCCAGGCTGATGACGTCGGCGTCGAGGTCGTCGATGGCCTGGACGATGTCGCCGAACTCGGCGTAGCACATGTGGGTGTGGACCTGGGTGTCCGGCCGTACGCCCGCGGTGGTGAGCCGGAACGCCTCGGTCGCCCACGCCAGGTACGCGGCGCGGTCGGCGGCCCGCAGCGGCAGGGTCTCGCGCAGCGCGGGTTCGTCGACCTGGATGACCGAGGTCCCGGCCGCCTCCAGATCGCCCACCTCGTCGCGCAGGGCGAGCGCGACCTGGCGTGCGGTCTCGCCCAGCGGCTGGTCGTCGCGGACGAAGGACCAGGCGAGCATGGTGACGGGGCCGGTGAGCATGCCCTTGACGGGCCGGTCGCTCAGCGACTGCGCGTAGGAGGTCCAGCGCACGGTCATCGGCTCGGGCCGGGAGACGTCGCCGACCAGGATCGGCGGACGCACGTACCGGGTGCCGTACGACTGCACCCAGCCGTGCCGCGTCGCCAGGTAGCCGGTGAGCTGCTCGGCGAAGTACTGCACCATGTCGTTGCGCTCGGCCTCGCCGTGCACCAGGACGTCGACACCGGTCCGCTCCTGGAAGGAGACGACCTCCCGGATCTCCGCCCTGACGCGCTCCTCGTACCCGGCCGTGTCGATGCGGCCGGCGCGCAGATCGGCGCGGGCGGCGCGCAGGTCGGCGGTCTGCGGGAACGAGCCGACGGTCGTCGTGGGCAGCAGCGGCAGGCCGAGGTGGGCGCGCTGGGCCGCGGCCCGCTCGGCGTACGGCTGGGAGCGGCGGGTGTCGGCGTCCGTCACGCCCGCGCAGCGGGCCCGCACGGCCGGATCACGGGTGACCGGCGAGCCCGCCCGGGAGTCGAGGTCGGCGCGGTTGGTGAGGAGTGCGGCGCCGATGGCGCCGGTGCCGTGGGCGAGGCCGTGGGCGAGGGTGACGATCTCGGCGGTCTTCTGCCGGGCGAAGGCCAGCCAGCGCAGGACCTCCGGTTCGATGTCCGGCTCCACGGCGGCGTCCAGCGGCACGTGCAGCAGGGAGCAGGAGGCGGCGACGTCGACGCGGTCGGCGAGCCCGAGCAGGGTGCCGAGCGTGGACAGCGACCTCTGCATGTCGTTGATCCAGATGTTGCGGCCGTTGACGACGCCGGCGACCAGCCGCTTGCCGGGCAGGCCGCCGACGGCGGCGAGCGCCTCCAGGTTGGCGGCGGCGGCCTCGGTGAAGTCCAGCGCGAGGCCCTCGACCGGGGCCTTGGCCAGTACGGGCAGGGCGTCGCCGAGCCGGTCGAAGTAGGAGGCGACGAGCAGCTTCGGCCGGTCGGTGAGGGTACCCAGCTCGCGGTAGGCGCGCTCGGCGGCGTTCAGCACGGCGGGGGTGCGGTCCTGCACCAGCGCGGGCTCGTCGAGCTGCACCCACGCGGCGCCGGCCGCCCGCAGGTCGGCGAGGACCTCGGCGTACACGGGCAGCAGCCGGTCCAGGAGGGTCAGCGGCTCGAAGTCGGCGGGCACGCCGGGGGCGGGCTTGGCGAGCAGGAGGTACGTGACGGGGCCGACCAGCACGGGCCGCGCCGCGAGGCCCAGGGCGAGGGCTTCCCCCAGTTCGGCGACCTGTTGGGTGGAGTCGGCCGCGAAGGCGGTGTCGGGACCCAGCTCGGGGACCAGGTAGTGGTAGTTGGTGTCGAACCACTTGGTCATCTCCAGCGGAGCGACGTCCTGGGTGCCGCGGGCCATCGCGAAGTAGCCGTCGGTCGGGACGGCTTCGAAGGCGGCGCGGTGGCGCTCGGAGACCGCGCCCACCATGACGGTCGTGTCCAGGACGTGGTCGTAGTACGAGAAGTCACCGGTGGGCACCTCGTGGACGCCGGCGTCGGCGAGCTGCCGCCAGTTGCTCCGCCGGAGTTCGGCGCCGGCCGCCCGGAGGGCCTCGGCGGTGACCCGGCCCTTCCAGTAACCCTCGACGGCCTTCTTGAGTTCCCGGTTCGGACCCTGGCGGGGGTAGCCGTACACGGTGGCCTGTGCTGCCGCGGCTGCGGACTTCGCTGTCACGGAGATCTCCTTCGCGAGACGATTCCCTGAGATCCCGGCGACGGGACGAGAGCGCGAAGGGGTGACGGACCGGACGGCCACGACCCCGCACGGCACAGGCACGGTCGTTCCGTCTGGTGTGTACGCCGACCCGCCCTCGAGGTCACCGGGATGTCCGCGCGCGGAGGGGTCCGCACGCGGGCAGGTGGCAGGTCTTCGGACTCGCGGGCGCGCCCTCCCGGACGGAGGACACCTACTGGCCGTCGCTTCCCAGGCCCAAACCTCGGACCCAGTGCGTGTGACGGCGGTCGTTCCCGCTCACCGCTGCGGGGCAGTCCCGGATTCCCACCGGGTTCCCTCTTGCGACGCCCCGCTCTTCCGCCGCGCCCGGGGGCGTGGCGGAAGAGCGGGGCGAACCAGCTGCTGGGGTTCAGCTTACGGGGCGGCGCCGCGAAGGGAAGTGTGACGTCCGGCATCCGCGGGCCGGGGCGGGCCGGGGCCGTCGGCCCGGCCGCGCCGCGCCGACCCGCCCGCGCGGCGGCGCGCACCGGCCCGGGGCCCGTTCCGCAGCGATCGGCTAGCCTCGTGCCCGTGGCCGCCGCCGAGGAGAGCGCTTACCGGTACCGCGTCGCCGGTCCCGGGGACATCGAGGCCGTCGAGGCGCTGGACGGCTCCTTCACCACCGACACGGTGTTCCGGGTGACCGTCACCGACGAGGGGTTCGCCCTGCGCGAGATCGCGGTGGACCCGCCGCTGACCAAGGTGTTCCCCGAGGACGACGCGCACCAGGACGGCGGGGACGACGCGGACTGCCGTACCTTCCTCGCCCACGCGCCCACCGGCGAGCTGGCCGGTTTCGCCCTCGTCGCGTACTCCGGCTGGAACCGCAGGCTGACCGTCGAGGACATCGAGATCGCCCCGGAGCACCGGGGGCGGGGGATCGGCAGGGCGCTGACGGGGCTCGCGGCGGAGTTCGCCCGGGAGCGAGGTGCCGGGCACCTCTGGCTGGAGGTCAGCAGCGTCAACGCGCCGGCGATCCGGGCGTACCGGCGGATGGGCTTCGCCTTCTGCGGGCTGGACACCACCCTCTACGACGGCACGCCGTCGGAGGGTGAGCACGCCCTCTACATGAGCATGCCCTGCCGCTGAGCCGTCGGCAGGCGCGCGCACGGGCAGGGGGGCCGGGTCGCGGCGGTGCGGGTGCCGTCGCCCGGCGCTCCGGGGCCGTGGGCGCCGCTCCGGGTGGTGTGGGAGGCGCGCGGGGGCGCCCGGTGTGCGGCGCCTGTTCTGCGGCGGTCGCGCGTACGGGTACCTTTCGTGGGGGATCAGGGCGAGTCCGCATGCACCGAGGAGGGCCATGGACGTCACCGGCACCGGCACGGGGGGCATACCCGTGTCCGGTCACCAGACGCCTCCTGAAGCCCTACAGCTCGGCACCACGCTGGAGGACGTGCAGGCGGCGGCCGTGGTCGTCGACGAGGACGGTGTCGTCGTCTCGGCCAACGGCGCGGCCGAGCGGGTGCTGGGCCGCAGCCGCGGGGAACTCGTGGGGCGGGACTCCCACGACCTGCTGCACCGCGACAGCCACGGGGACCCCGTGCCCCGCACGCGCTGCCGGCTGCGGAAGGCGCTGCTCGCCGGGAGGACCGAGCACGGCGCCGCGGAGTGGTTCGCCCGCGGGGACGGGACGCTCGTCCGGTCGTCCTGGCTCGTCGTGCCCTACGCACCGGCGGCGCGGAGGGCGGGCGCGCTGGTGCTGCTGTACGGGACGGACGGGGGCGTGCCCGCCCAGGGCTCGGCCGGGGCTCCGGCACCCCTGTCGGAGCTGGACCGCCTGGCCCTGCTGGCGGAGACGACCACCCAGCTCACGTCCACCCTGGACACGGATGAGGCGCTGCGCCGGCTGGCGGCGCTGACGGTGCCCCGGCTCGCGGACTGGGCGGTGATCGACCTGCTCACCGAGCGGGACGAGGTGCGCCGGGCTCTGGTGACGGAGCACAAGGACGGTGTCCTGGTCGAGCGGGAGGACCTCCAGGGGCCCATGCCCCCGGTGCCGGAGGAGTCCCCGATGCCGCTGTCGCGCGCGCTGCGCGGTGCCGCGTCCTCGCTCGCCGGTCCGTCCACCTACCAGGGCCCGCCCGACTCGGGCATCGCGGTCGAGCAGCGGCGCCTGTTCGCCGAGACGGGCATGCACTCCGCGGCCATCGCGCCCATCCGGGGCCTGCGCGACGTGCTCGGTGCCCTGACCCTGGGCCGCTCGGGGCGCTCCGTCGCCTTCGCCACCGGTGACCTCCCGCTGCTGGAGGACATCACCCGCCGGGCCGGCCTGGCGCTGGACAACGCGCGCCTGTACCAGCGCCAGCGCAAGGTCGCCGAGACCATGCAGCGCCACCTGCTGCCCCAGCTCCCCACCGTGCCCGGGCTGGAGATGACGGTGCGCTACGTGCCCGCGCCGCGCTCCTCCTCCGTCGGCGGCGACTGGTACGACGCCTTCCCCCTGACCGGCAGCGACCACGCCCTGGTCATCGGCGACGTCGTCGGGCACGATCTCGACGCCGCGGCCGGCATGGCGCAGGTCCGCAACATGCTGCGGGCCTTCGCGTGGTCCCAGCCCAAGGCCACGCCCAGCGCCGTCGTCACCCAGCTCGACGAAGCCGTGAAGCACATCGCCGAGGTCCCCATGGCGACCATGATCCTGGCCACCCTCGGCCTCGGCGACGACGGGCTGTGGCGGCTGTGCTGGACGAACGCCGGACACCCTCCGCCGCTGCTGGTCGGCCACGACGGCCGGGCCCGCTACCTCACCGACGCGCACGGCATCCTGCTCGGGACCGGGATCGCCAGACCCCGCCCCGACGTCGTCACCGTCCTGCCGCCGCGCGCCACCGTCCTGCTGTACACCGACGGCCTGGTCGAGTCCCCGCACCGCCCCATCGACGACGGACTGGAGCGGCTGCGTCGGCACGCGGCCTCCCTCGCCCACCGTCCGCTGGACTCCTTCTGCGACTCCCTGCTGGAGCA
Organism: Streptomyces marinisediminis; assembly: GCF_026262575.1. Taxonomy (GTDB): domain Bacteria; phylum Actinomycetota; class Actinomycetes; order Streptomycetales; family Streptomycetaceae; genus Streptomyces; species Streptomyces marinisediminis. The sequence goes on along the minus strand of NZ_JAPKFL010000032.1, from coordinate 24,324 downwards.
GGTGCGCCCCGGCGACAACGACGACGACGTCGCGTTGCTGGCGCTGCGCACGCCCCCCGGCGCGTAGCCCGGCGGCCACCGGCGTCCCGGCCGGTACGGCTCGCCCTGGTTCCCGTGCGGACGCCTACGGCCGGTGACCGGCGTCGCGGACGCCCGGCCGGGCTCGCGGCGCCGGTGGGTCAGACCACGTCGTAGTCGACGCTGAGGGTGGCGGTGGTGGGGACGGCCTGGCAGGTCAGGACGTAGTCGTCGGCCCGCTCCTCGGCGGTGAGGGTGAAGCCGTCGGGCATGGTGGCGCCGCCCGAGACGACCCTGGCGCGGCAGGTGGCGCAGACGCCGGCGCGGCAGGAGTAGGGGAGTTCGGGACGCGCGGAAAGGGCGGCGTCGAGGATCGTCTGGCCCGGTGCCGTGCGGACCGTCGAGGTGCGGCCCTCCAGCCGCACCTCCAGGCTGGCGCCCTCGGCGGCTCCTCCGGCGTCCGCTCCGGCGTCCGCGGGGGCGGACGGGGCGGCGGGCGGGGCCGCCTGGAACAGTTCGGTGTGCACCGTGGAGGGGGCGACGCCCGCTTGCTCCAGGGCCCGCCTGGCGCCGTGCGCCATGGTGTAGGGGCCGCAGACGAACCACTCGTCCACGCGCCACGGCGGCAGGAGGGTGCCGAGGACGCCCGCCAGGGTGGCGGCGTCCAGACGCCGGCCGGCCGGGCCGGTCTGCTGGGCCTCGCGGGAGAGGAAGTGCAGCAGCCGGAGCCGGGGGCCGTGGCGGTCCTTCAGGTCGGCCAGCTCGTCCAGGAACATCGCCGAGGCCGCGGAGCGGTTGCCGTACAGCACGGTGAAGGTGCTCTCCGCCTCCACGGCCAGGGCGTGCGTCACCAGGGAGAGCACGGGAGTGATGCCGGAGCCGGCGACCACCGCCGCGTACCGGCGGCGCCGCGCCGGGTGGACGTCGGTGGTGAAGCGGCCGTCGGGCGGCGCGGCCTCCAGCACGTCGCCGGGGGAGAGCCGCTCGCGCACGTGGGTCGAGAACAGCCCGCCGGTCACCGCGCGCACGCCCACCCGCAGCACCCCGTCGCGGCGCAGCTCGTCGGGGGTCGAGCACAGGGAGTACGAACGCCGGACCTCGGTGCCACAGAGCTCGGCGCGCACGGTGATGTACTGGCCGGGGCCGAAGGCGAAGCGTTCGCGCAGCTCCCCGGGGACCCGCAGGGTGACGGCGAGCGCGCTCCCGTCGTCCGCCGCGGCCGTGGTCCGCACGACCTCCAGGGCGTGGAAGCCGGTGCGCGCGGCCGGCGGCCCGGCCGTGGCGGCGGAGCCGGACAGGGCGGCCGTGGGCGCGGTCATCAGTGCTCCTTGAGGTGGTCGAAGGGTTCGAGGCAGGACCGGCAGCGCCACAGCGCCTTGCACGCGGTGGAGCCGAACCGGGTGACCTCCTCGGTGTCCGCGGCGGCGCACCGGGGGCAGGGGGGCGCCGCCACCGACAGCGGCAGCAGGCGGCGGCCGTCGGGCCCGGCGCCGGACGGACGCGCGCCGGGCGGACGCGGGCCGGGCGGGGCGATGCCCGCGGCGGCGAGTTTCGCGCGGGCCCGCGGGCCGATCCAGTCGGTCGTCCAGGCCGGCGACCACACCGTCTCGATCCGGACGTCCGCGTACCCGGCGGCCAGCACGGCGGTGCGGACGTCCGCACGGATGACGTCCATGGCCGGGCAGCCCACGTAGGTGGGGGTGATCGTGACCACCGGCGTGCCGTCCGCGCCGATCCGCGCCGCCCGCAGGACGCCCAGCTCCGCCAGGTTCAGCACGCGGATCTCCGGGTCGTGCACGCGGGCGAGGGCCGCGTACAGCCGGGCCTCCCCGCCCGCGCCTCCCCGCTCGGGCGGGGGCGGCGGCCCGCTCCCGGCTCCGGTCCCTCCCGCCGTCCCGGTCGCACCGGTCTCCCCGGACGCGGGGGCCGCCGGGACGGGGGGCGGGTCCTGCGGGTGCCGGGGCGAGGTGGTGGGGGGTGCGGCGGGGGTCACCAGGTCACCCCCGGGTGGGCGCGGTGGAGGGACTGCATCTCCATCAGCAGCAGGCTGAAGTGCTCGGTGTGCACGCCGTGGCGGCCGCCGGTGGGGGCCCAGTCGCCCGCGGGCACGGCCAGGCCCGAGCGGGTGAGCACCTCCTCGACCGTGGCCAGCCACTCGGGCCGCAGCTCCGCCGGGTCGACGCCGACGCCCTCGGCGGCCAGCCGGGCCGCCAGGGGGTCGGCGGCGAAGAGGTCGTGGGTGTACGGCCACACCGCGGCGACGCCCGCCCGCATCCGGCGGTGGGACTCCTCGGTGCCGTCGCCCAGCCGCTCGGTCCAGGTCGCGGCGTGGTCGAGGTGGTAGGTGCTCTCCTTGACGGCCTTGGCGGCGATCGCGGCCAGCTCCGGGTCCCGCGCGGCGGCGGTGCGCTCGTACCACAGCCGTTGGTAGGCGGCGAAGAACAGCAGCTTGGCGATGGAGTGCGCGAAGTCGCCGTTGGGCAGCTCCACGAGCTGGACGTTGGTGAACTCCGGCTCGTCCCGCAGGAAGGCCAGCGCGTCCTCGTCGCGGCCCCGGCCCTCCAGGCCGCCCGCGTGGGTCAGCAGCGCGCGCGCCTGTCCGAGCAGGTCCAGCGCGATGTTGGCCAGCGCCACGTCCTCTTCGAGCTGGGGCGCGTTGGTGCACCACTGCGCCATGCGCTGGGCGGCGATCAGGGCGTCGTCGGCCGGGCGCAGCACGTAGGCGACGGGCGGGCCGGCCGGGGCGGGTGACGGACCCGGTGCGGTGGGCGGCGCGGTGGTCACAGGTGTTCGACCCCCTCGGGCAGTGCGAAGAAGGTGGGGTGCCGGTAGGGCTTGTCGGCGGCCGGGTCGAAGAAGGGGTCCTTCTCGTCGGGGCTGGAGGCGGTGACGGCGTCGGCGGGGACCACCCACAGGGAGACGCCCTCGCCGCGCCGGGTGAACAGGTCGCGCGCGTTGCGCAGCGCGAGGTGGGCGTCCGGCGCGTGCAGGCTGCCGGCGTGGAGGTGCGCCAGCCCGCGGCGGGCGCGGACGAAGACCTCCCACAAGGGCCAGTCGTGTTCGCTCATGCCGGCATCCCCTCCGCGTCGGCCCGGGCGCCGCCCGGACGGTCCGTCCCGGCCGCGGCTCCGCCGGAGCCCGCGGCATCCCCCGCGTCCGCACCCGAGCCCGAGCCCGAGCCCGAGCCCGAGTCCGCTTCCGCGTCCGCGCTCCGCGCCGCCCGCCGCCGGGCGTGAGCCGCCGCGGCCTCGCGCACCCAGGCGCCCTCCTCGTGCGCCGCGCGCCGATGGGCCACCCGCTCGCGGTTGCAGGGGCCGTCGCCCCGGATCACCCGGCGCAGCTCCGCGAAGTCCGGCGGGGTGAAGTCGTAGTGGCCCCGCTCGGCGTTCCAGCGCAGCTCCGGGTCGGGGAGCGTCACCCCCAGCGCCTCGGCCTGGGGCACGCAGACGTCCACGAAGCGCTGGCGCAGTTCGTCGTTGGTGAACCGTTTGATGCGCCAGGCCATGGACCGCTCGGAGTGGGTGGACGCCGAGTGCGGCGGGCCGAACATGGCCAGCGCCGGGTACCACCAGCGGTCCACCGCGGCCTGCGCCATCTCGCGCTGCCGCGGCGAGCCGTGGGTGAGCGCCCACAGCGAGTCGAAGCCCTGCCGGTGGTGGAAGGACTCCTCCTTGCACACCCGCACCATGGCCCGCGCGTAGGGGCCGTAGGAGGTGCGGCACAGCGGGACCTGGTTGACGATGGCCGCGCCGTCGGTGAGCCAGGCCAGCGCACCGGTGTCCGCCCAGGTCAGCGTCGGGTAGTTGATGAAGGACAGGTAGCCCTGGCGGCCCTCGTGCAGCGCGTCCAGCAGGTCGGCGCGCCGCACGCCCAGGGTCTCGGCCGCGGCGTACAGGTACAGGCCGTGCCCGGCCTCGTCCTGCACCTTGGCCAGCAGGACGGCCTTGCGGTACAGGGAGGGCGCCCGGCCGATCCAGTGCGCCTCGGGCTGCATGCCGACGATCTCGGAGTGGGCGTGCTGGGCGAGCTGGCGCACCAGGGAGGCGCGGTAGCCCCCGGGCATCCAGTCGCGCGGCTCGATCTTGCCGTCGGCCGCGACGATCTCCTTGAAGCGGGCGGCCAGGGCCTCCTCGTCCGCCTCGGCCGGGCCGTCGTGCGCACCGGAGTGCGTCCGGGCCAGTTCCTCCCCGGCCTGGGTCACCTCCGCCAGCAGTCGATCGCTACCCGGCATCGGGGGCGTCTGGGTCGGTCGTTCGGCCACCACCGGTCTCCTTCCTCCAGTGGGGGCACCGTACGGCGGGTTCCGGTCCGCGCCCGTGCGGCCGTCCACTAACTGCCAGCCGCGGCGGAACGGGGGGCAGCAACGGGTCAGCGCCGGGCCCGGGGCCGCGGCCCGCACCCAGGATCTGAGCGCCACAGCAGACGACGAGGGGAGTCGACGTGCCCAGCGCCAAGGGCTTCTACATAGGGCTGATGTTCGACCGCGCGGCCGCCAGGCACCCCGCGGCGCCGGTCGTGCTCGACACCCCGCTCCAACTGTCGCCCGAGGACGGGACCACCGTGACGGCGGACCGGCTCGCCGAGCTCGTCCGCCAGACGGCGGGGCGGCTGGTGAGCGCGGGGGTGCGGCGCGGCGACCGGGTGGCCGTGTACAAGACCAACAACTTCGACATCGCCCTGGTGTCCGCCGCGGTGCAGCGCATCGGCGCCGTCCCCGCGCTGTTCTCCCCGATGCTCCCCGGCGAGACGGCCTCGGGGCTGCTGAAGCGCCTGGAGTCCCCGTGGCTGCTGACCGACGCCGAGCACTACACCACCTCCGGCGTGGACGGCACGGTGGCCCACCGGACCCTGCTGGTGGCCGGTGACGAGCTGCCCGGCACCGAGGCCCTGAGCCGCCACCCGGACGCCGGCCTGCGCGGCACCTCGGTCCCCGCGGTGCACGCCCCCGCCTTCATCAGCCACACCTCCGGCACGACCGGGCTGCCCAAGCTGGTGGTGCAGACGCCGGACGCCCTCCACGAGCGGCTGCGGCTGCAGAAGCAGGTGGCCTCCTGGGTGTGGCGGCGCGAGACCGTCGCCCTGTGCGTCAGCTTCGTGCACGCCCGCTTCTACAGCGCGCTGGACCTGGGCATGTCCTTCGGCAACCCGCTGCTGGTCGCCGTGGACGGGAGCCCGGAGACCATCGGCCCGCTGTTCGCCCGCTACCGGCCCGGCGCGGTGGAGACGCAGCCGAACACCTTCATCGACTGGGAGACGCTGGCCGGTGCCGCGGGCCGGCCGCTGTCCAGCGTGCGCTGCTACAGCGCCACCTTCGACGCGGTGCACCCGCGCACCATCCAGACGCTCCTGGGCGCCTCGGCGCGCCGTTCGCCCAAGTTCATCCAGTTGTACGGGCAGACCGAGACCGGGCCGGTCGCCGGCCGCTTCTACACCGTGCGCGGCGCGGCCGCCATGGACGGCCGGTGCGTGGGCTGGCCGCTGCCCGGGGTCATCCGCATGCGCGTCACCGACGACGAGGGCCGCCGCGTGAAGCCCGGCACGGTGGGCCACATCGAGATCAGAAGCCGCACCCGTGCCGTCACCTATCTCCAGGAGGACGCGCGCTTCGCCCGGCAGCGCAACGGCGCGTGGTGGCGGATGGGCGACCTCGGCTACCTGGACCGGCTGGGCCGGCTGCACATGCTCGACCGGGAGATCGACGCGTCCGAGGGCGTCGGGTCCAACCTGGAGATCGAGGACACCCTGATGGACCGGCTGCCTGAGCTGCGCGAGGTCGTCGTGCTCGGCGGCCTGGGCGCGCGGCCCGTGCCGGTGGTGTGCACCCGCGACGACGCGCCGCTGGACGCCGGGCGCTGGCAGCTCGCCGTCTCCGGCCTCCCGGCGCTGGCCGAGGTCGTGCAGATGCCCTTCGACGAGGTGCCGCGCACCTCCACCTGGAAGGTGCAGCGGCCGGACCTGATCGCGATGTTGCAGAGGGACGGGGCCCGTGGCTGAGCCCGCGACCACCGAGCCGCGTCCCCCGGCCCCGGTGGGCGCGGGGGAGCTGGGGGAGCGCCTGGGCATCGAGCTGGTCTCCGCCGAGCCGCACCGGGTGGTCGGCACGCTGCCCGTGCGCGGCAACACCCAGCCCTTCGGAGTCCTGCACGGGGGCGCCTCCTGCGTGCTCGCCGAGTCCCTGGCCTCGATCGGCGCCTGCCTGCACTTCGGTGCCGACGGCGGGGTCGGCGTCGGCACCGAGATCAGCGCCAGCCACCACCGGCCCGTCTCCGGCGGCCGGGTCACGGGCGTGGCCACCGCCGTCCGGCTGGGCCGCACCCACGCCACGTACGAGATCGCCGTCGAGGACGAGCAGGGCCGCCGGGTGTGCAGCGCCCGGATGACCTGCGTACGCGCCCGGGCCTCCAGAGACCGAGGAGACGACCGCCCATGAGACCGCTGTCACCCTCCGCCCACCAGGACACCTTCGCCCGGGACGGGCTGCCCCCCGCCGAGCTGTGGCCCACCCTCACCACCGACCTGCCCGAACTGCGCTACCCCGAGCGCCTCAACTGCGCCGAGGAGCTGCTCGACGCCACCATCGCCCGGTTCGGGGCCGACCGCACCGCCCTGGTCGACCAGGACGGACGGCGCTGGAGCTACGGCCTGCTGCGCGAGCGCGTGAACCGCCTCGCCCGGGTGCTGGTGGAGGAGCTCGGGCTCGTCCCCGGCAACCGGGTGCTGCTGCGCGGCCACAACTCCCCCTGGCTGGCGGCCTGCTGGCTGGCCGCACTGAAGGCGGGCGCCGTGGTGGTGGCCACCATGCCGCTGCTGCGGGCGGCGGAGCTGCGGCAGATCACCGCCCGCGCCGAGGTGCGGTTCGCGCTCTGCGAGGAGGGCCTCGCGGACGAGCTGGCCGCCGCCGGGTTCCCCGCCCGCGGCACCCTCACCTACACCACAGGGGAGGGCGCGGGCAGCGAGCTGCTGCGGCTGGCCGAGACCCGCTCCGCCGCCTTCGACGCCGTGCCGACGGCCGCCGACGACGTGGCGCTGATCGCCTTCACCTCCGGCACCAGCGGCGAGCCCAAGGCCACCCTGCACTTCCACCGGGACGTGCTCGCCATCGCCGACACCTTCAGCCGGCACGTGCTGCGTCCGCGTCCCGACGACCTGTTCATCGGCAGCCCCCCGCTGGCGTTCACGTTCGGGCTGGGCGGCCTGCTGGTCTTCCCGCTGCGGGCCGGGGCCGCCTCGGTGCTCCTGGAGCGCGCGGCGCCCGAGGCGCTGTTCCGGGCCGTCGAGGAGCACCGCGCCACCGTGCTGTTCACCTCGCCCACCGCCTACCGGGCGGCCCTGGAGTCGGTGGGCGGGCGCGAGCTGTCCTCGCTGCGCCGCTGCGTCTCGGCGGGGGAGCCGCTGCCCGCCTGGGTGTGGCGCGCCTTCCACGAGGCCACCGGGCTGCGGGTGATCGACGGCATCGGCTCCACCGAGATGCTGCACGTCTTCATCTCCGCCGCGGACGACGACATCCGGGTGGGCGCCACCGGCCGGCCCGTCCCCGGCTACCGCGCCCGGGTCCTGGGGGACGACGGCGCCGAGGTGCCCGACGGCACCCCCGGGCGGCTGGCCGTGCAGGGCCCGACGGGCTGCCGCTACCTGGCCGACGAGCGGCAGCGGCGGCACGTCGAGGACGGCTGGAACCTCACCGGCGACATCTACGTCCGCGACGAGGACGGGTACTTCTGGTACCAGGCCCGCGCCGACGACATGATCATCACCTCCGGCTACAACGTGGCCGCCCCCGAGGTGGAGCAGGCCGTCGTCCAGCACCCGGCCGTGGCCGAGTGCGGGGTCGTCGGCGTGCCCGACAGCGCCCGCGGCGCGCTGGTGAAGGCGTACGTGGTGCTCGCTCCCGGCCACCACCCCTCGGACGAACTGGCCGCCGACATCCAGCGGTTCGTCAAGCAGGTCATCGCCCCCTACAAGTACCCCCGGCTGGTGGAGTTCACCACCTCCCTCCCCTCCAGCGCCACCGGCAAGCTCCAGCGCCACTTCCTGCGCGAGCGCCCGCTGGCCACGACCGCCTGAGCGGCGCGCAGGCCGGGACGCCCGCCCACCGCTTCCCTCACCACCCGCGTACGGAGGCTCGCTCACATGTCCCTGTTGGAGACGGCAGCAACACCCGCCGACGCGCCGGTGCCCCGGCGGTGGACCACCCCCGCCGGGGTGCGGGTCCACCGCAGCAGCGAACCGGCCGGTGACGCCGACCGGGTGCGCCACGCCCTGGAGAGGGCCATGGACGAGCGGCGCGGGATGCTGCTCTTCCGCGGCCACGACCGGGCGGTCGGCTACGTCGATCCACCGCTGGAGGTCGCCCTGCGCGGCGACCGCATCCGCGTCCAGGCGCTCAACTCCCGCGGCCGGGTGCTGCTGCGCGCCCTGGGGCCGCTGCTGGCCGGCGCGGTGCCCGTCACCGCCGACGGCCCCGACGCCGTCCACGGCCGGGTGCCCGCCGCCGCCGGGGTCTTCGCCGAGGAGGAGCGCACCCGCCACGCGGGCCCCTTCGCCGCGGTGCGCGCCCTGCTCGCGGCCATGGCGGGCGAGGACCCGCTGCTCGGCCTGTACGGGGCGTTCGGCTACGACCTGATCTTCCAGCTCGACACCGTCCCGCTGCACCAGCTCCGCGACGAGCGGGACCGCGACCTCGTGCTCCACCTGCCCGACGAGATCCACGAACTGGAGCCCGGCGGCCGGGCGGTGCGCCACCGCTACGAGTTCGCGGTGGACGGCACCTCCACCGAGGGCCTGCCCCGCGCCACCCCCGCCCGGCCGTTCGCGCCCGGCACGCCCGACGCGGAGCGCGACCACGCGCCCGGCGCGTACGCCGAGGTGGTGCGGCGGGCCAAGGAGCTCTTCCGCTCCGGGGACCTGTTCGAAGTGGTGCCCGGACAGGTGTTCCGCCGCCGCTGCGCCCAGCCGCCGTCCGTGCTCTTCCGCAGGCTGCGCGCGGCCAACCCGGCCCCGTACAGCCTGCTGGCCCACCTGGGCGACGGCGAGTACCTCGTCGGCGCCTCCCCGGAGACGTTTGTCCGGGTGCGCCGGGAGGGACGGGGCCCTGACACCCGCCTGGTCGTGGAGTCGTCCCCGATCAGCGGCACCATCGCCCGGGGCACCGACGCCCTGGAGGACGCCGACCGGGTGAGGGAACTGCTCGACTCCCGCAAGGAGGAGTCGGAGCTGACCATGTGCACCGACGTGGACCGCAACGACAAGGCCCGGGTCTGCGTGCCCGGCACGGTCCGCGTCACCGCACGGCGCCGCATCGAGATGTACTCCACCCTCATCCACACCGTGGACCGGGTCGAGGGCGTCCTCGGGCCGGGCCGGGACGCGCTGGACGGCTTCCTCGCCCACCTGTGGGCGGTCACCGTCACCGGGGCGCCCAAGCTGGCGGCCGTGGAGTTCATCGAGCGCGAGGAGCGCTCGGCGCGGCGCTGGTACGGCGGCGCGGCCGGTGTGCTGGGCTTCGACGGGACGCTGGACACGGTGCTGACGCTGCGCACCATCCAGATCCGCGACGGGGTGGCCACGGTGCGCGCCGGGGCGACCCTGCTCCACGACTCCTCGCCGCGGGCGGAGGAGGCCGAGACCGAGCTGAAGGCGCTGGCGCTCCTGCGGGTCCTGGACGGGCCGGACGCCGCCGGAGCCGCGCGCCGCCCGGACGCCGCCGGGACCGGCCGCCGGCCGGCCGCCGCCCGTCCCGCCGAGGGCGTGCGGGTGCTGATGGTCGACCACCGCGACTCCTTCGCCCACACGCTCGCTGACTACCTGCGCCAGACCGGCGCGCAGGTCGTCACCTACCGCGCCGGCAGCCACCTGCCGGTGCTGCGGCGCGAACGCGTCGACCTGCTGGTGCTGTCCCCGGGGCCCGGCCGCCCCGCCGACTTCGACGTGCGCGGCACGCTCGCCGAGGCCGACGCGCGGGACCTGCCCGTCTTCGGGGTGTGCCTGGGGCTCCAGGGGCTGGTGGAGTACTGCGGCGGCAGCCTGTCGGTGCTGGAGCGGCCCGTGCACGGCAAACCGTCCACGGTCCACGTCACCGACCCGGGCAGCCCGCTGCTCGCGGGGCTCCCGGAGAGCTTCCCCGTGGGCCGCTACCACTCGCTCTACGTCCCCGCCCACGCGGTGCCCGCGGACCTGCGGGTGACCGCGCGGACCGACGACGGCGCGGCCATGGTCGTCGAGCACCGCGAACGTCGCATGGCGGCCGTGCAGTTCCACCCGGAGTCGATCATGACGACGCGGGGCGGGGCCGGGCACCGGCTCCTCGCCAACGCGGTGACCGCGCTGACCCGCCGCGGCGCCCGGGCGGGCCGGGCATGAGCGCCGAGCGCACCACCGTGACCGTGCCCCGGCCGAAGCCGCGGCCACAGCCGGTGACCTGGGGGCCGGTGCCCGGGCACGGGGCCGGCGGCCACCTGCGCACCGCACTCGTCGGCCTGGGGCCGCGCGGGCTGTCCGTGCTGGAGCGGCTGTGCGCGAACGAGCGCAAGTCGGCCTCCCACGACGCCGTCACCGTCCACCTGGTGGACCCCTACCCGCCCGGCGCGGGACGGGTCTGGCGCACCGCCCAGTCGCCCCACCTGCTGATGAACACCGTCGCCGCGCAGATCACGCTCTTCACCGACGACAGCGTCCGCATCGAGGGACCGGTGGAGACGGGCCCGAGCCTGTACGACTGGGCCCGCTCGCTGGCCCTGACGGCGGGGGACGGCGGGTACGGGGCGGGGGACGGGGACGGGGCCACTCCCGCCGACCCCGAGGTCCTGGCCGCCGCCCGCGCCCTGGGCCCCGACGACTACCCCACCCGCGCCTTCTACGGCCACTACCTGGAGGCCGTCTTCCGGCAGGTGGTCTCCGGCGCCCCGGGGCACCTGACCGTGGTCGAGCACCGCACCCGCGCCCTCGCCCTGGACGACGACGCCGCCGACGGGGGCCTGCAGGTGCTCACCCTGGAGGACGGCACCCGCCTGACGGGGCTGCACGCCGTGGTGCTCGCCCAGGGGCACGTCGCGGCCCGGCCCACCGCCGCCGAGCGCGAACTCGCCGCACGCGCCGAGGCGGCCGGGCTGGCGCACATCGCCCCGGCCAACCCCGCCGACCTGGACCTGTCCGGCATCGGGGCCGGGGAGCCGGTCCTGCTGCGCGGCCTCGGCCTGAACTTCTTCGACCACCTGGCGCTGCTCACCGCCGGGCGCGGCGGGGCCTTCGCACGGGACGGCGACCGCCTGGTCTACCGGCCCTCCGGACGCGAGCCCGTGCTGTACGCGGGGTCGCGGCGCGGCGTGCCCTACCACGCGCGGGGCGAGAACGAGAAGGGGCCGCACGGCCGGTACGACCCGGTGCTGCTGACCGTGGACCGCGCGCGGCGGCTGCGCGCCCGCGGCGGCGCCCGTCCCACGTTCCGCACGGCCCTGTGGCCGCTGGTCGTCGCCGAGGTCGAGAGCGTCTACTACGGCACCCTGCTCACCTCCAGGGGCCGGGCCGCCGAGGGGGCCGAACTGCTCCGGCGCTACCCGCACGCCCCGCCCGGGCCCGCCCGCGTGGAGCTGCTGGACGCCTACGGCGTCCCGGCGGCCGACCGCTGGGACTGGCGGCGGGTGTCCCACCCCTGCGCGGACCGGGACTTCGCGGGGCCGGGGGAGTTCCGCGCCTGGCTGCTGGAGCGGCTGCGCCGGGACGTGCGCGAGGCCCGGGAGGGCAACGTCAGCGGCCCGGTGAAGGCCGCCCTGGACGTCCTGCGCGACCTGCGCAACGAGATCCGGCTGGCGGTCGACCACGGCGGCATCGACGGCGACTCCTACCGCACCGAGCTGCAGGGCTGGTACACGCCGCTCAACGCCTTCCTGTCCATCGGCCCGCCGGCCTCCCGCATCGAGGAGATGACGGCGCTGATCGAGGCGGGCCTGCTCACCGTGGTGGGTCCGGGCCTGCGGGTGCGGGTGGAGGACGGCGACGCCCCCGCCTTCGTCGCGGAGTCCGACGTCCCCGGCGCCCGCGTCCGGGCCCGGGTGCTGGTGGAGGCCCGGCTGCCCGAGCCCGACCTGCGCCGCACCGAGGACCCGCTCATGCGGCACCTGCTGGCGACCGGCCAGTGCCGCCCGTACACCATCCCCGCCGACTCCGGCACCCCCTACGAGACCGGCGGCCTGGCCGTCACCGCCCGCCCCTACCGGCTGCTGGACGCCGCGGGCCGGGCGCACCCGCGCCGGTACGCGTACGGCGTCCCCACCGAGGCCGTCCACTGGGTCACCGCCGCCGGCATCCGCCCCGGCGTGGACTCCGTCACCCTCGGCGACTCCGACGCCATCGCCCGGGCCGTGCTCGGCGGTGACGCCCCCCACGGCGGCGACGACGACGGCCTGGTGGACCACCACATGATCGGAGTACAGGCATGAGCGGAGCGACGGTGCCCCGCACACCGGCCGGACCCGGGGCCGCGCCGGACGCCGGAGGGGCCCCCGAGCCGGGCGCCGAACGGGTCGCCGAACGGGCCGCCGAACGGGCCGCCGAACGGGCCGCCGAGCCGGGCGCCCTGCTCGACGCCGGCCTCTTCGCGCCGGTGCGGGCCGGGACGCCCGTCGAGGCGGCCACCAGTGACACCGCCTGGCTGCGGGCGATGCTGGAGGCCGAGGCGGCGCTGGCCCGGGCGCAGGCCGGGCTCGGGACCGTGCCGGAGGCGGCGGCCCGGGCGATCGGCGAGGTCGCGCTCGGCGGCGGGCTGGACGTGCGGGCGATCGCCCTGTCCGCGCGGGAGACCGCCAACCCGGTGGTGGGCCTGGTCCGGGAGCTCACCCGGGCCGTCGCCGCCCACACCCCGCAGGCCGCCGAGTACGTGCACCGCGGCTCCACCAGCCAGGACGTCCTGGACACCGGGGCCATGCTGGTCACCGCGCGGGCGCTGCGCCTGATCCGCGCCGACCTGGAGCGGGCGGCGAACGCGCTGGCCCGGCTCGCCGCGCGGCACCGCGACACCCCGATGGCGGGCCGCACCCTCGCCCTGCACGCGGTGCCCACGACCTTCGGCCTGAAGGCGGCGGGCTGGCGGGCACAGGTGGAGGAGGCGCGGGCCCGCGTCGACCGGCTGCTGGCCGGCGGGCTGCCCGTCTCCCTCGGCGGCGCCGCCGGGACCTGCGCGGGCTACCTGGAGTACGCCGACCTGGAGCACGCCGGGCACGGCGGGCCGGGCCCCCGGGCGGACGCCGGCGACTACCTCGACCGGCTCACCGACGCCTACGCCCGCGAGACGGGCCTGGCCCGCCCCGCCCTGCCCTGGCACGCGCGGCGCACCCCGCTCGCCGACCTGGGCGCCGCGCTGTCCTGCGCCACCGGCGCGCTGGGCAAGATCGCGGTGGACGTGCAGACCCTGGCCCGCACCGAGGTCGGGGAGCTCGCCGAGCCGGGGCCGACCGGACGCGGCGCCTCCTCGGCGATGCCGCACAAGCGCAACCCCGTCCTGGCCACGCTGATCCGCAGCGCCGCGCTCCAGGTGCCCGCCTACGCGCTGGTGCTGACGCAGTCCCTGCTCACCGAGGACGAGCGCTCCGGCGGCGTCTGGCACGCCGAGTGGCAGCCGCTGCGCGAGTGCCTGCGGCTGACCGGCGGCGCGGCGCACACCGCGGTGGAGCTCCTGGAGGGGCTGGAGGTGCGCGCCGGGCGGATGCGCGAGAACCTCGCCGCCACCGGCGGCCAGGTGGTCGCCGAACGGCTCGCGGCCCGCCTCACCCCGCTGCTCGGCCGCCGGCCCGCCCGGGAGCTGCTCGCCCGCGCCTCCGCCGAGGCCGCCCGGGACGGGCGCCCGCTCGGCGAGGTGCTCGCCGGGGCCCCGGAACTGGCGGGCCTGCTTCCGCCCGCCGAGCTCGACGCCCTCCTCGACCCGTCCGGCTACACCGGGGCGGCCGGACCCCTGGTGGACCGCTCGCTGCGGAGCTGAGCGCGGGGCGCCCCGGGGCCACCGCCGTCCCCGGCCGCCCCGCCCGGCCGTGCCCTCGGCACGCCACCGCCCGGGCGCCCGCGCCCGGCCGTCCCACCCGACCCGCTCGTGTCCCAGTGACGTCCCGCGAAGCCGTGCTCCACGGCGGCTCTCTCCGGCCACCCCGAACGCATGGAAGGAACGCGATGGCAGGCCGGACATCGCCCACGATGCCATGAGCGCCACGGAACTGGACCACCCCCGCCAGGACTTCGCCGCCTCCCCGCCCGCCCAGCAGCCCGTGTGGCCGGACCCGGACGCGCTGCGCCGCGTCCTCGCCCACCTGTCGGCCGCCCCGCCCCTGACCCGGCCCGCCGAGAGCGACGCGCTGCGCGAGCGCCTGGCCGCCGTCGCCAGGGGCCAGGCGTTCCTGGTGCAGGGCGGCGACTGCGCCGAGACCTTCGCCGACAGCGGCAGGCCCGAGCGCGTGCGCGGGAAGCTCGACACCCTGGCCCGGATGGCCGGAGTGCTCACCGCCGCCGGAGCACCCCCGGTGGTCACGGTGGGCCGCATCGCCGGCCAGTACGCCAAGCCCCGCTCCCAGCCCACCGAGACCCGCGACGGAGTCTCCCTCCCGTCCTACCGGGGGGACGCCGTCAACGGCCTCGACTTCACCGCCGAGGCCCGCACCCCCGACCCGGAGCGGCTGAAGAGCGCCTACCACGCCGCGGCGGCCACCCTGCGCCTCATCCGCTCCCTGACCTCGGCGGACGGCGGCGCGCCGGCGGACGGGGGGCACCGCCCGGCGGCCGGGCCCCGGGAGTTCTTCACCAGCCACGAGGCCCTGCTCCTCGGCTACGAGGAGGCCCTGACCCGGCCGGACCCGCGCACCGGCCGCCCCTACGGACACTCCGGCCACCTGCTGTGGATCGGCGAGCGCACGCGCGACCCCGACGGCGCCCACGTGGCCTTCGCCGCGCGCGTCGGCAACCCGGTCGGCGTCAAGCTCGGTCCCACCGCCACCGCGGACGAGGTGCTCGCGCTGATCGACCGGCTCGACCCGGACCGCACGCCGGGCCGGCTCACCCTCATCACCCGCATGGGGGCCGAGCGGATACGCGACGCGCTGCCGGTGCTGGTGGAGAAGGTGACCGCCAGCGGCGCCCAGGTCGCCTGGGTGTGCGACCCGATGCACGGCAACACCTTCCCGGCGCCCACCGGCCACAAGACCCGGGCCTACGAGACCGTGCTGGAGGAGATACGGGGCTTCGTCGAGGTGCACCGGGCCCTGGGCACCCACCCCGGGGGCGTGCACCTGGAGTTCACCGGCGAGGAGGTCACCGAGTGCGTCGGCGGCCCGGGCGGCCCGGGCCTCGCGGACGTGCCCCGCCGCTACGAGAGCGCCTGCGACCCCCGGCTCAACCGCGCCCAGGCCGTGGAACTCTCCCGGGAGGTCGCCGGCCTCCTGCGCTCCTGACCGCCCCGCGCCCCGGCCCCGCCCGCCACCGCCCGGCGCCGCACCGCGCCGGGCGGTCCGGGTGGTGCGGTGCCGGGCGGTCCGGGTGGCGCGGTGCCGGGCGGTCCGGGTGGCGCGTCCGCCCGGGCCCGCCGCGTGCGGACTCAGCCCTGCTCGGCGAAGCCGGTGCGCCAGCTCGGGAACCGGGGCCGCCACCCCAGCTCGCGCGCCCGGGAGTTGGTCGCGCCGCGCTCCCAGCCGGCGCCGCCCTCCGTGGGTTCGGGCGCGGCCACGCCCAGCGCGGCGGCCAGCGCCGGCACCCACTCCCGGGCCGCCGCCGGCTCGTCGTCCACCACGTTGACCGCGCCGCTCGGCCACTGGAGCGCCTGCACCGCGGCCCGGGCGGCGTCCTCCACGTGCACGAAGGAGGAGACGCCGAAGTGGGCGGGCAGTGCGCCGTCGGCCAGCTTGCCGGCCATCAGGCCGCCCGGCGCGTACCAGGTACCGGGCCCGTAGAAGGTGCCGTACCGCAGCACGACGTGCTCGTCGAGCTCCGCCACGGCTTCCTCCAGGGCGACCACGCCGGAGACGGAGGTGGCGCGCGGCTCGGGCGCGGCGGTGTCCAGGGGCGTGGACTCGTCGGCGGGCGCGTCACCCGGCTCGTAGGCCCAGGAGATCGACTGGGCGACGACGCGCCGCACGCCGGACCGCTTCGCCGCGTCCACGAGGTTGCGGGTGCCCTCGCGGCGGACCCGCGCGTTGTCCGCGGGGCTGCCGCCGGACAACGCCGTCACCTGGTGGATCACCGCCTCCGGGGCGGCGGCGGCCACGGCCTCGGCCACCGCGTCGCGGTCGAGGACGTCGAGCCGCACCGGCTCGGCGCCCTGGGCGCGCAGCCGCTCCACCCCCTCGGCGGTGCGGGTGGCAGCCGTCACCCGGTGTCCGGCCGCGACGAGCAGCGGGACCAGGCGCCGCCCCACGGCTCCGGTGGCTCCGGCGAGAAAGATGCGGGTCATCGGTGAGTTCTCCAGTCGACGTCGGTGCACGGGCGGATCGAAAGACGGATCGGAAGACGGATCGGAAGACGGATCGGAAGACGGATCGGAAGGCGGGTCGGGTGGTGGAGCGCGGGCGCGGGTCAGGCGGGGCGCGGCCGGGGCGACGGGCCGGGGCGTGGGTCCGCGCGGTGCGCGGGCCCGCCCCGTCAGTCGTGCACGACCGGGCGTTCGCCCGGCCCGGGGCGGTCGTGCCCCGGGGCCGGAGCGGCGGCCGGGACCGGGGGAGTGGTGCGGTCGGTGACCCACAGGATGAGGGCCAGCACGGTGAGGACGCCACCCGCCGCGCACACGGCCGACCAGCCCCACTGCGGATAGAGCAGCACGGCCAGCGCGCCGCCCGCCGAGCCGCCCAGGAAGTAGGCGGTCACGTAGGCGGTGGTGATCCGCGACCTGACCTGCGGGGGGTAGCCGTAGATCCGCGCCTGGTTGAGCACGTGCACCCCCTGCACCCCGATGTCGAGCAGGAGGATGCCCACGATCACCAGGGCCAGTACGGTGTAGCCGCTCATCAGTGCCCAGGACAGGCCGATGACGGCCAGCAGCAGTCCGCTCGCCTGGTGCGCCACGCCCCGGTCCTGGAGGCGTCCGGCGGGCCGGGCGCAGGCGGCCCCGGCGGCCCCGAGCAGGCCGAACAGGCCGATGAGGGCGGGCTCGTAGCCGTAGGGCTCGTCGGAGAGCATCAGCGGCAGCGCGGTCCACAGGAGCTGGAAGGCCGCGAAGCCCAGCGCGCCGGTGGCCATCCGGCGGCGCAGGAACGGTTCGGCGGCGATCAGCCTCCCCACCGAGGCCAGCAGTCGGGGGTAGGTCGAGCCGGGGCTGGGGGGCAGGCTCGGCAGCAGGAACCGCATCGCGACGGCGAGCGCGGCCATGAGGATGGCGGCCACCGCGTACACCAGCCGCCAGCTCTGCAGCGTCTCCAGCGCCCCGGCCACCGTGCGCGCCAGCAGGATGCCGAACAGCAGGCCGGTCATGAGGGTGCCCACGACCTGGCCGCGCTGGTCCTCCCGGGCGAGCGTGGTGGCCAGGGGTATGAGGATGTTGATGACGGTGCCGGTCACGCCGACCACGGTCAGCAGCACCACCAGCGTCCAGGCGTCGGGCGCGGCCGCGGCGAAGGCCAGCGCCACCGCGTCCAAGGCCAGCATCGTGACCATCAGCGGCCGCCGGGCCAGGAGGTCGCCCAGCGGCACCAGGAGCACCAGCCCGAGCGCGTAGCCGAGCTGGTTGAGCGTCACGCTCAGGCCCACCAGGCCCGAGGAGGCGTTCAGGTCCGTGCTCAACTCCCCCAGCAGGGGCTGGGCGTAGTAGTTGTTGGCGACGATCAGTCCGATGGAGATCGACATGAAGAGCACCAGCGGACGGGACACCCCCGACCCCGGCACCACGGGGCCCGGGGCCGAGCCGGAAACAGGTCGGCGAGTGATCATATGGTCACACTAAGAAGGGCGGGGGACGTGCGCATGGGCCGAGAACGCCACGGGAGGGTGGGCCAAAGATGACCGCTGTCGCCGCCGGACTCGACCTCCTCCTGGAGCTGCCCGCCCGGGGCGGGCGCGGCCGCGCGCTGGAGGAGGCGCTGCGCACGGCGATCCGCGAGGGACGGCTGACCGCCGGAACCAGGCTGCCCCCCAGCCGCAGCCTGGCCGCCGAACTCGGCCTGGCCCGCGGCACGGTGAGCCAGGCCTACACGCAACTCGCCCACGAGGGCTGGCTGATCACCTCCTCCGGGCGCGCGGGAACCCGGGTGGCCCGGCAGCTACACCCGGAGGCCGGCGCACCGCCCCGGGGCGCCCCGGGCCCGTTCGGACCGCCCCGGGTCCGGCACGACCTCGGGCCCGGACGCCCGGACGTCTCCCTCTTCCCCCGGGCCGCGTGGCTCAGGGCCACCCGCCAGGCGCTGCGGGACGCCCCCGCCGAGGCCCTCGGCTACGGCGACCCGCGCGGGCGCCCGGAGCTGCGCGCGGCGCTCGCCGCCTACCTGGGCCGGGCCCGCAGCGTGCGGGTGGACCCGGCCCACCTCGTCGTGTGCTCCGGCTACACCCAGGCGTTCGGGCTGCTCACCTCCGTCCTGGCCGAGCAGGGGGTGGAGTGCGTCGCCATGGAGGACCCGGCCCTGGGCGACCACGTCGCCGTGGCCCGCGGGCGGCTGCGGGTGGTCGACACCGAGGTCGACGCGGAGGGGATGCGGGTGGCCGACCTGGCCCGCACCGACGCCCGGGCCGCCGCCTGCACCCCCGCCCACCAGTTCCCGCTCGGGGTGAGCCTCTCGCCCGCCCGCAGGGCCGGCCTGCTGTCCTGGGCGCGGGAGCGCGACGGCTGGATCGTCGAGGACGACTACGACGGGGAGTTCCGCTACGACCGCCGTCCGGTCGGCGCCCTCCAGGCCCACAGCCCGGCCCGGGTGTGCTACGTGGGCTCGACCAGCAAGGCGCTGGGGCCCGGGGTGCGGATCGGCTGGATCGCCTGCCCGCCGCGGCTGCTGGAGGCCGTGGTGGCGGCCAAGGTCCTCGCGGACCGGGTCACCGGTCCGCTGGACCAGCTCGCGCTCGCCGAGCTGATCGCCTCCGGCGGCTACGACCGGCACCTGCGCGCGATGCGCCAGCACTACCGGCGCCGCCGGGACGCCCTGATCGAGACGACCGCCGCCCGGCTGCCCGGCGCCCGGGTCACCGGTATCGCGGCCGGTCTGCACGCGATACTCGAACTGCCCCGCGGCTTCCCGCCGGAGGAGGAGGTCGTGGCCGCCCTGGCCGCCGCCTCGGTGCGGGCGCACCCGCTGAGCGCCTACCGCCGGGGCCCGGCCCGTCCGGCCGGGGCCGCCCTGGTCATCGGCTACGCCACCCCGGCCGCGCACGCCCACGGCCTGGCGCTGGACGCGCTGTTCACGACGCTGGAGCGGACGGCGGCGCGCCGGGCCGGCCGGGGCGGCGCGCCGCGCGGGGTGGCCCCCGGGCCGCCCGCCGCCCGGGGCCCGGCCCCGTCCGGGCGTGTCCTGCCCGCCCCGGCCCCGGCGGCCCGGGAGCTGCGTACCCCGGCCGGGGCGCGGCGCGCGCGCTGAGCGGGCGGCTCCGCGGCGCCCACGGGGCCAAGGCGGTGGTCGGTCGGGCGTCACAGTGGCGGGCCGGGGCCGGGCCCCGGGGTCGTGCCTGAGGAGGGGGCCGGGCCCGGGCTCGGGGACGGGCCCGGGGCGTCACGCCGTCACGCCGTCACGCTTCGTGGTGTTCCAGCCGCAACTGGGCCGCGCGCATCCCGGCCTCGAAGCGGGAGCGGGCCCGCAGCCGGCTCTTGAGGTCCGCGACACGCCGCCGGTAGGTGCGCACCGACCAGCCCAGTTCCCGGGCGGCCGCCGCGTCCGTCCAGCCCGCTCGGAGCAGCGCGAGCACCTTGGCCAGCGGTCCGTCCTCCTCGACCGCGCGCACCAGTTCGCCGTCCACCCCGGCCAGCACGTCGAAATCCACGGCGCCCTCCCAGGCCGTGTCGAAGAGCGACTCCAGGGCCCGGACGGTCCGGCGGTCCCGTACGACGGTGAGCCGGGCCGTCGAGGAGCCCAGCAGCGCCACCGTGCCGTCGATCAGGGTCATGCCGTGGATCTGCGGGCCCGCCACGCGCACCGCCGCGGCCGCGTGGGTCTGCGTGGGGGGCCGTCCGGTGTCCTCGTCCCAGGCCGAGCGGGAGACCAGCAGGCGGGTCTCCCGGGGGTTCTCCAGTAACAGGCGGTGCAACACGTCCAGCAGGCCGGACGCCGTCCCCGAGGGGAGGACGTCCAGGCTGATCCGGGAGGCGACGGGACGTCTGGGCACCTGTTCCAGCAGTTGTCTGACGGTGGTGAGCGCGCTGTCCGCGAGGGGCTTCGGGCGCCCCTGTGCGCCGGGGCCGTTGAGAAGTCTGGCGATCTCGCCCACTTGGCCCGCGTGGTACTGCAGCGCCTGGACGCAGGTGTTCGCGGCCGTGAGCTGACGGGGATGCCCGCTCGTGGTCATGGTGCCTCCTGACTCGCCGCCACCGTTGCCACGGCGTGGTCGACCGGTTGATGGATGCACTCGCGCAGGAAGGGACACGCGGCGGCCGCCCGGGCAGGGGCGGGCCGTGGGGAGCGGAGGGGTCTGCGCGCGTAGAGCCCGCCCCCGGCAGGGCGTTCACCGGCGGGCAGGGCGCGACGCGCCACCGTCGGCGGAACGGGCGGCCGACGGTGCGCGGGCAGCGGCAGAGCGGAGGGGAAGGGTGGGGACGGCTACGGCGCGGGGTCCGCGCCACTGTGGCCGGGATTGTCGTTGTCCGGAACCCTGCGCCTGCCCGGCGTGGCGGGAGTGGCTCCCGCGGTGGCCGAAGACCGGCGGGCGCCCCGGCCCGGTGCGGTGCCCGGAGCGCTGGTCCCCACGCCGGTCACCTGCCTGATCGTCAACGCATCCCCCATGATCCCTTTCCTCTGTGAGGTGAAAGAGTCCGCGTCCCAGTGTCCGGTTCCCCAGTCTGCGGGGCGACCCGCGGGGGGAACAATCCAAGAGCGACAAGAGGCGAGATTTGATTGAGCGGGCGGCTGATACTGGCCCCCGGGCATCGGACCTTTCGGGCATCGCGTCGCATACGCGCCCCGGGCGAGCGCGCACTTCGGACACCTCCGGCACCCCGCCCCGGCACGGGCAAGTGCCGCCTGGCCGAAACAGCCCCGCGCGCCCCCGGCCCCCCGTGCGGGCGGGGCCGGGGCGGGGAGCGCAGGGTGCCGCGCCGTCAGACGAGGGCGGTGACGGTGACGGTGACGGCGATGTCGGCGTCGGCGTCGGCGTCGGCGGGGTGGGCGGCGCGCAGGGCGGTGGTCACGGCGGCGCGGGCGGCCCGGGTGACGTCGAGCGCGCGGTGGGTGCGGTGGACGGCCAGGCGCAGCTCGGCGTGCAGCCGCCAGCCCCCGGGCGTGCGGGTGCGGCGGACGCGGACCCCGCCGCCCGCGCCGCGCGGGGCCGCGGTGGGGCGGGGACGCAGGGAGGCGACGCCGGGGGTGTCCTCGGCGGCCCGGGCGGCGGCCGCGGTGAGCCGGGCGTCCAGGTCCTCCGGTGCGGTGTGCGGGTCGGTCATGGTCACTCGCCCTCCGGGGAGTCGTCGAGGAGGTCCAGGACGCGCACGTCGACGGCGCGGAGGTCCAGGCCCAGGCGGTCGGCGGCCGCCGACCGCACGCGTTCGCGCACGGCGTCGGCGATCTTCGGCACGGGCCGCTCCGCGTCCAGCGGCGCGGCCACGTCCAGCCGGACGCGGACCGGGCCGCGCGGCAGCCTGCCTCCCCGGCGGGCCGGGGTGCGCTCGGGGGCGGCGTCCAGGGGCAGGACGCGGCAGCTCTCCGCCCGCACGCCCGGCACCGACTCGGCCGCCGCCCGGCAGGCGTGGGCCACGGCCGTCTCCACGATCCACGTGTCCTCCCCGGCGTCGCCCAGCGGCACGGACGCGCCGGGACGCAGTTCGGTGCGGACGACGTCCATGACGCGCTCGGTGACGCCCGCCGCCACCGGTTCCGCGGTCCCCGCGGCGCGCTCGGCGTCCCGGGCCGCCCCGCGGCGCACCAGGTCGTCCAGGGAGCGCAGGTCCGCCAGGGCGGCGGTGCAGTGGGGGCACCGGGCGGTGTGCGGGTCGGCCGCCGCGTGCGCCGGGTCGGCCTCCCAGGCGTCCCACACCTCCTCCAGCGGGCGCCCGCAGGGCAGGGTGTGGGCCACGTCGCGGGGGGAACCGGGCGACCCGGACTCCGGACTCATCGCCATGCGCTCATCGCCTCCATGAGATATCGCCGTGCCCGGAAGGTCCGGCCACGCACGGCCTGCCGGCCGATGCCGAGGACGTCCGCGATCTCGCCGTAGCCCAGGCCGTACAGGTCGTGCGGCACCCGGCAGGCCCGCCGCTGCGGACTGAGGCCCGCGAGCGCGTCGGAGAGGTCCCGCACCGCCGCAGTCGACTCCGCCGCGCGCACCGGTGAGGACCGGTGCTCCGGGGCGCTCGGCTCGCGGGCCGGGTCGAGCCGCCCGGTGGGGCGGCGTGCCCGCAGCAGGGCGAGGCAGCGCCTGGTGACGATGCGGTACCTCCAACCGGGGAACGCCGCGTCGCCGCGGAACTCCGGCAGCCGCCGCCACGCGCTGACCAGCGCCTCCCGGACGGCTCCCCGGTGTACGCCCCGCTGCCGGGCACACGGTCGGCCAGGCCGGGCAGCACCGGGGCGTGGCGGCGCACCAGCGTCTCGAACGCCTCCTCGCCACCCTCGCCCGCGCGGGCGGCGGGCAGCGCGTCGTCCCCCGGCGGCCGGTGCCCGGCCGGGGCCGCGCGCCGTCCACCGGGCGCGTCCCGCCGACCGCCCCGCGGGGCGGGGGCGGCCCTCACCTCGTCCTCCGGCACCCGCCGGCTCCTCTCCCGTCCGTGGGGTCCGCCGGGCAGGACACGACGGGACGGCGTGCGTCACGCATGACCGGGGGCGAACCCGTGCAGAAGTCTGACGAACCTTTCCCGCGGTTTCCCGGATTCCCGCGCGACGATGCGCCGCGCGTCGGGTCCCACGCCGTGACGACACCTTCCCGCGAGTCGGGCGAGCGACGCAGAGGAGTCAGCGCACATGGCTGCCACCACGAACGCCACCACCGCTCAGCAGGCCCCCACCGAGCGGCCGGAGCCCTCCGGTCCCCACCCGCTCGGCACGGCCGCCACCGAGGGCCCGCGCCCGGCCACCGCGTCGGACGGCGAGCGCGGCAGGACCACCATCGCGGACGGCGTGGTGGAGAAGATCGCCGGAATGGCGGCACGCGAGGTGCCGGGCGTGCACGCGCTGGGCGGCGGCTTCGCCCGGACGTTCGGCGCGGTGCGCGACCGGGTGCCCGGTGGTCGCCGTAACGTCGCGCGCGGGGTGAGGGCCGAGGTCGGCGAGCGGCAGACGGCGCTGGACCTGAACATCGTCGTGGAGTACGGCGTCCGCATACCCGAGGTCGCGCACGAGGTGCGGGAGAGCGTCATCACCGCGGTGGAGCGCATGACGGGGCTGGAGGTCGTCGAGGTGAACATCGCGGTGGGCGACGTGCACCTGCCGGACGAGGAGCCGCGAGACGACGCGGAGCGCACCCCGCGCGTCTCCTGAGAGCGCCCCGCGGCACGGGCGTCCTCCGGACGCGACCTCCGTCCGTACGTGAGGCGCGTTTCGTCGACGCCGTCCCCGGCCGCTCCGGGGGCCGCCACGCCGGGGAGGCGTAGCGGAGCTACTCGTTCCGGATGCGCGGGCGTGGGACGCGGTCCGGGGTGAGCGGAGCGTCGGCCCCGGGGCGGGGCCGACGCTGACAGAGCGTCAACAAGGCCACGTCGGCGCGGGTTTCGCGAGCGACGCCGCCGCGCTCCGGGCCCGGGGTGCGGCGCGTCGCACACCGCTCACCTGTCGGTGTTCGTCCTGGTTATCCGGATTGAGCACGCCTTGGCGTGACCTCCGTGTGACAGATGCATGAAGTAGCCGCACGCCTCTTGTGTGTTTCCTATGGTTCGGCAAACCTTTCACTGGTGGCTGTGGATGACATGTCCGCGTCGCTATCCCCACACTCGCGCACCACCAACGAGAAGGATCTCTCAATGGCAGTGATGCGTTCCCCCAAGCGCAGATGGTCGGCCGTGGCCGTGGCGTCCGCCGCGGCGGTCGCCCTGGGTGTCGGTACCGGGCTCCCCGCGGCAGCGGCCGAGGAGCCGGAAGGCGTGATCGCCAACGCCGGTGCTCCGGGCACGATCAAGGACCGCTACATCGTCACCCTCAAGGACGGTGCGCCGGACGCCGAGACGGCGGCCGGCAAGGCGCTGGCCGAGAAGTACGGTGCCGAGATCGACATCGTCTACGAGGAGGC
>NZ_JAPKFL010000031.1 GCF_026262575.1 Streptomyces marinisediminis | reverse complement strand
GGGGGGGGGGGGGCCGGGCCGGGGGCCGCCCCCCGCCCCTCGGCGGTGTTCCGCTCAGCTACAGCCGCTGGTGGAGCCGCAGCCCTCGCAGAGGTAGCAGCTCCCGGCGCGGCGCATCTTGGTGCCGCAGGAGAAGCACAGCGGGGCGTCGGCGTTCATGCCGAGCTGCATCTCGGCGAGCTCCGTGGAGTTGTGCGCCTGCGACGGGGCCGGGCCGGCCTCGGGCGCGCCGGAAGCGGGCTCGTCCTGCTCGGCGTGGCGCGGGGCGGACTGGGCCAGCGCCTCGACGTCGACCTCGTCCTCCGCCTCGTAGGAGCCGGTCTCCAGGTGGCGCTGCCGCTCGGCCGCGGAGTGGATGCCGAGCGCGGAGCGGGTCTCGAAGGGCAGGAAGTCCAGCGCCAGGCGGCGGAAGATGTAGTCGACGATCGACTGGGCCATCCGCACGTCCGGGTCGTCGGTCATTCCGGCCGGCTCGAAACGCATGTTGGTGAACTTCGAGACGTAGGTCTCCAGCGGAACACCGTACTGGAGGCCGACGGAGACGGCGATGGAGAAGGCGTCCATCATGCCGGCCAGCGTCGAACCCTGCTTGGACATCTTGAGGAAGACCTCCCCCAGCCCGTCGTCGGGGTAGGAGTTGGCCGTCATGTAGCCCTCGGCTCCGCTCACCGTGAAGGAGGTGGTGATGCCGGGGCGGCCCTTGGGGAGCCGGCGGCGGACGGGGCGGTACTCGACCACCTTCTCCACCGGGGTCTCGGCCTCCTCGGCGGCCTCCTTCTTCTTGGCCGAGAGCGGCTGTCCGACCTTGCTGTTCTCGACGTACACGGCCAGCGCCTTGGTGCCCAGCTTCCACCCCTGGAGGTAGATCTCCTCGACGTCCTCCACGGTGCTGCTGCTGGGCATGTTCACCGTCTTGCTGATGGCGCCGGAGAGGAACGGCTGGGCCGCGGCCATCATGCGCACGTGGCCCATGGGCGAGATGGAGCGCTCGCCCATGGCGCAGTCGAAGACCTCGTAGTGCTCCGGCTTCAGGCCCGGGGCGTCGATGACGTTCCCGTGCTCGGCGATGTGCGCGACGACGGCCTCGACCTGCTCGTCCAGGTAGCCCAGACGCTTGAGCGCCTTGGGCACCGTGTTGTTGACGATCTGCATCGAGCCGCCGCCGACGAGCTTCTTGAACTTCACCAGGGCCAGGTCGGGCTCGACGCCGGTGGTGTCGCAGTCCATCATCAGGCCGATGGTGCCGGTGGGCGCGAGCACGCTGGCCTGGGCGTTGCGGAAGCCGTGCTTCTTGCCCAGCCGCAGCACGTCCTGCCACGCCTCGGTGGCGGCGGCCCACACCGGGTTGTCCAGGTCGTCCATGCGCCGGGCGGAGCCGTTGGCGTCGGCGTGCTGCGTCATGACGCGGTGGTGGGCCTCGCTGTTGCGCGCGTACCCCTCGTAGGGGCCGACGATCCCGGCCAGCTCGGCCGAGCGGCGGTACGAGGTGCCGGTCATCAGCGAGGTGATGGCGCCGGCCAGCGCGCGTCCGCCGTCGGAGTCGTAGGCGTGGCCGGTGGCCATGAGCAGGGCGCCCAGGTTGGCGTAGCCGATGCCGAGCTGGCGGAAGGCGCGCGTGGTCTCACCGATCTTCTCGGTGGGGAAGTCCGCGAAGCAGATGGAGATGTCCATCGCGGTGATGACCAGCTCGACCACCTTGGCGAAGCGCTCGGCGTCGAAGGACTGGTTGCCCTCGTCGTCGTCCCGCAGGAACTTCATCAGGTTGAGCGAGGCGAGGTTGCACGAGGAGTTGTCCAGGTGCATGTACTCGCTGCACGGGTTGGAGGCGGTGATGCGGCCCGACTCCGGCGAGGTGTGCCAGTGGTTGATCGTGTCGTCGTACTGGATGCCCGGGTCGGCGCACACGTGGGCGGCCTCGGCCATCTTGCGGAACAGGTGGCGCGCGTCGACCTCCTCGATGACCTCGCCGGTCATCCGGGCGCGCAGGCCGAACTTCCCGCCCTCCTCGACGGCCTTCATGAACGCGTCGTTCACCCGCACGGAGTTGTTGGCGTTCTGGTACTGGACGGAGGTGATGTCGTCACCGCCGAGGTCCATGTCGAAGCCCGCGTCCCGCAGGGCGCGGATCTTCTCCTCCTCCTTGACCTTGGTCTCGATGAACGCCTCGATGTCGGGGTGGTCGACGTCCAGGACAACCATCTTGGCGGCGCGGCGGGTGGCGCCGCCGGACTTGATGGTGCCGGCGGAGGCGTCGGCGCCGCGCATGAAGGAGACCGGGCCCGAGGCGTTGCCGCCGGAGGAGAGCAGCTCCTTGGAGGAGCGGATGCGGGAGAGGTTCAGACCGGCGCCGGAACCGCCCTTGAAGATCATCCCCTCTTCCTTGTACCAGTCGAGGATGGACTCCATGGAGTCGTCGACGGAGAGGATGAAGCAGGCGGAGACCTGCTGCGGCTGCTTGGTGCCGACGTTGAACCACACCGGGGAGTTGAACGCGAAGATCTGGTGCAGCACGGCGTAGGCCAGCTCGTGCTCGAAGATCTCCGCGTCGGCGGGCGAGGCGAAGTAGCCGTGCTCCTCACCGGCCGCGCGGTAGGTCCGCACGACGCGGTCGATGAGCTGCTTCAGGCTGGTCTCGCGCTGCGGGGTGCCCACGGCGCCGCGGAAGTACTTGCTGGTCACGATGTTGGTGGCGTTGACCGACCAGAAGTCGGGGAACTCCACGCCGCGCTGCTCGAAGTTGACCGAGCCGTCGCGCCAGTTGGTCATGACGACGTCACGGCGCTCCCAGACCACCTCGTCGTAGGGGTGCACCCCGGGAGTGGTGTGGATGCGCTCCACCCGCAGGCCGCGGCCCGCCTTGGCGGTCTTCTCGGCCTTCTCCGGCTTGCCTGCCTTGGCTCGGGAGCCTCGTGCCGGGCCGCTCGTCGTCTCTGTCATTCCGCCTCCCTGGTACAGGGCGTAAACGCCCCAGTGTGTCCCGATTCTTCCCGGGTCACGGTCTCTGTCAGACACCGGTCCGCGCAGCGCGGCCCGGCTTCACTTGTGCTGTGTGTGTGCCGCCTGGCGCCTCAGTCGCCCGCGGCCGCCGACGCGCCCGTCGCGGTGCCGCCACCCGGCGCGGCGTCGCCCTCCGGCCGCCGCTCCGCCTCCCGCAGTTCCCGGATCGCGGCCTCGAAGTCCTCGAGGCTGTCGAAGGCCCGGTAGACGGAGGCGAAGCGCAGGTAGGCCACCACGTCCAGCTCGCGCAGCGGGCCGAGTATGGCCAGGCCGACGTCGTGCGTGGACAGCTCCGCGCTGCCGGTCGCCCGCACCGCCTCCTCGACCCGTTGGCCGAGCTGGGCGAGCGCGTCCTCACCGACCGGTCTGCCCTGACACGCCTTGCGCACGCCGGCGATCACCTTGTCCCGGCTGAAGGGCTCGGTGACCCCGCTCCGCTTGATCACCGTCAGTGACGCGTTCTCCAGCGTCGTGAAGCGGCGGGAGCAGCACTGGCACTGACGGCGCCTGCGGATGGCGGCGCCGTCGTCGGTCGTCCGGCTGTCGACGACGCGGCTGTCAGGGTGCCGGCAGAAGGGGCAGTGCATCGCGCGTCCACCTTCCTCACCCGTTGTGCGCAGCATGCAGAAACAGTTCCGCGGGGCCGTTCGCGCACCCCTGGAACCAGCCCCCAGCATAGGCGATGCGCCGCACCCCTGAGCACGGGGCACACAAGCTGTTGGGGCCGTGTCTCATACAACCACTAGATGTGGTAGCGCGGAGAGTGAGGTAGGCGAACGCCGCGTGGCGGCGCACGACCGTGGGCGACGGCGCCGGAAACTCCGCGCGAGGCCGCCCGGGGCCGGGGGCGGCACGCGGCGGCCGTGGGCGGCGGCGGCACCGGCCGGCGGGTCGGACGAGCCGAGGGGGCGCGGTGGGGCAGAGTGCCCGCGAGAGCGTATCGCAGCCCCCCTCCCCCGGCGCGCACCGCCGGACCCGTGAGAGCCTCAGACCCATACACCGCAGAGCGTGATCACGTCAGGTCATCCCGGATATTTCACTCGAACGTGTGTTTGGCGCAACCTTTCGAAACCAACTACCGTTGTGCCGCAGGGAGAACAGTTCGAGAGGGGTGCCGACGACGTGACCACCACCGCAGACAGCGCAACGCTCACCGCCCGGGAGAACCGCACCGAGGACGGCTTCACCGGGTCGCTGCCCGGCCACGCGACGCCCGAGGCGCTGGGCGAGCCCGGGGAACCCGGTGCGCCCGGTGCGCCCGGTGCGCCCGCAGGCGAAGCCCCGGCCAAGCCGGGGCGAGCGCTCCCCGGGCGACCACCGGGCATCCGGGCCGACAGCAGCGGGCTCACCGACCGCCAGCGCCGGGTGATCGAGGTCATCCGCGACTCGGTGCAGCGCCGCGGCTACCCGCCGTCCATGCGCGAGATCGGCCAGGCCGTCGGCCTCTCCAGCACCTCCTCGGTGGCCCACCAGCTCATGGCGCTGGAGCGCAAGGGATTCCTGCGGCGTGACCCGCACCGTCCCCGCGCGTACGAGGTGCGCGGCTCCGACGCCCCCAGCACCCAGCCCGCGGACACCGCGGGCAAGCCCGCCGCGTCGTACGTGCCGCTGGTCGGCCGGATCGCCGCGGGCGGCCCCATCCTGGCCGAAGAGTCGGTGGAGGACGTGTTCCCCCTGCCGCGCCAGCTCGTGGGCGACGGCGAGCTGTTCGTGCTCAAGGTGGTCGGTGACTCGATGGTCGAGGCGGCCATCTGCGACGGGGACTGGGTCACCGTCCGGCGGCAGCCCGTCGCCGAGAACGGGGACATCGTGGCGGCGATGCTCGACGGCGAGGCCACCGTCAAGCGCTTCAAGCGGGAGGACGGCCACGTGTGGCTGCTGCCGCACAACGCCGCCTACCAGCCCATCGCGGGCGACGAGGCGACGATTCTGGGCAAGGTCGTCGCCGTGATGCGCCGCATCTGACGTTCGGTTCCTCCCTGCCGGCCCGTCCCGGGGCGCCCGGGGCGGGCCGTCGCCTACTTACGCCCCCGCGCCACGCGTCGCCTCCGGCGCGAACGCGAACGCGGGCACGGGCCACGACGGGGGCGGCGTCCCACTCGGCGGGCGTTCCGCCGAGCCGCCCGGGCCCCCGCACGGGCGGTCACCCCCGCGCGTCCGCGCCCTCCCGCGCCGCCGCGTCGATCGCCGCCAGGGAGCGGCGTACCCGCCCGGCGTCGGTGGTGTACCAGAAGTCCGGCATGGACGCCCGCAAAAACGTGCCGTAGCGGGCCTTCGCCAGCCGCGGGTCGAGCACCGCGACCACACCGCGGTCGCCCGTGGCCCGGATCAGCCGCCCCGCGCCCTGGGCCATCAGCAGCGCGGCGTGCGTCGCGGCCACCGCCATGAAGCCGTTCCCCCCGGCCTCCTCGACCGCCTTCTGCCGCGCGCTCATCAGCGGGTCGTCCGGGCGCGGGAACGGGATGCGGTCCATCACCACCAACTGGCAGTTCACGCCGGGCACGTCCACGCCCTGCCACAGCGACAGGGTGCCGAACAGGCACGTCCCGGCGTCCTCGGCGAAGCGGCGGATCAGCTCCCCGAGCGTCTCCTCGCCCTGGAGCAGCACGGGGACGTCCAGCCGCCCGCGCAGCTCCTCGGCGGCCGCCCGCGCGCCGCGCATGGAGGAGAAGAGCCCGAGGGTCCGCCCGCCCGCGGCCTCGATGAGTTCGGTGAGCTCGGTGAGCATGTCCTCGCGGGCGCCCTCCCGGCCCGGCGGGGAGAGGTGCTGGGCGACGTAGAGGATGCCCTGCTTGCGGTAGTCGAACGGCGAGCCGACGTCCAGGCCGCGCCACACCGGCACGTCCTCGTCGGCGTCGGCCTGTTCGTGCCGGCCCTCCGGGGCGAGGCCGAGGGACGCGCCCACCCCGTCGAAGTCCCCGCCGAGCTTGAGGGTGGCCGAGGTGAGCACCACGGAGCGGTCCTGGAACAGCTTCTCGCGCAGCAGCCCGGAGACGGACAGCGGTGCCACGCGCAGGGAGGCGCCGAACCGGTCGTGCCGCTCGTACCAGATGACGTCGTACGGCGATCCCTGCGCGACGCGTTCCGCCACCGTGTGCACGTTCTCCAACGAGGCGACGGCCTGCTTGCGCACCGCGTCCTCGTCCTGCACCGAGCGGTCCCGGGTGTTGCCCAGGGCCGACAGGCAGCCGCGGGCGGCGTCCCGGAGCGCGGCCAGGGCGTAGCCGAGGTCCTCGGGGACTTCGGTCAGGCGGCCGGGCAGTGCGAGCTCCATGACGCGCTCGAAGCCCTCGGCGGCCGTGAGGAGTTGGTCGGCCGCCTTCTCGTCGACGAGCTTGGCCGCCCGGTTCACCGCCCGGTGCACCCCGCCCGGCGTCAGCTCGCCCGAGGCCACGTTGGTGACCCGGGAGACCAGCTCGTGCGCCTCGTCGACGATCAGCACCTCGTGACCGGGCAGCACCGGGGCGCCCTCGATGGCGTCGATGGCCAGCAGCGCGTGGTTGGTGACGATCACGTCGGCCAGCTTGGCCCGCTCCCGGGCGGCCTCGGCGAAGCACTCGGCGCCGTACGGGCAGCGTGCGGCGCCCAGGCACTCGCGGGAGGAGACCGACACCTGGGACCAGGCACGGTCGGAGACGCCCGGGGTGAGCCCGTCGCGGTCGCCCGTCTCCGTCTCGTCCGCCCAGTCCCGCAGCCGCAGCAGGTCCTTGCCGAGCTTGCTGGACGGGCCGGAGGCGGTGGGGGCGGACTGCGCGGCGGCCTCGAACGGGTCGAACAGGCCGGGTTCGTCCTCCGCGGGCACGCCCTCGTGCAGCCGGTGCAGGCACAGGTAGTTGGAGCGGCCCTTGAGCATGGCGTACTCGGGGCGGCGGCGCAGCAGCGGGTGCAGGGCCTCCACGGTGCGCGGCAGGTCGCGCTCGACGAGCTGCCGTTGCAGCGCGAGCGTGGCCGTGGCCACGACGACCCGCTCGCCCTGCGCCAGAGCGGGCACCAGGTACCCGAGGGACTTTCCGGTACCGGTGCCCGCCTGGACCAGCAGGTGGGTTCCCTCACCGACGGTCTCGGCCACCGCCTCGGCCATGGCGACCTGGCCGGGCCGCTCGGTGCCGCCGACCGCGGTGACGGCGGCGTGGAGGAGTTCGGAGAGGGCGGGGCCGCCGGATGGTGCGCTCATAGGGCAGCCACCTTAAGGGGTGCCACCGACAACGCGCTCGCCCGCTCACCCCGCGTACAGGGGGTTGGGTACCGTGCCCTCGACGACGGCGTGCGGCCGGGCGGCCCGGTCGCGGTAGCCGTCGGCGTAGAGCCGGTTGCGGTTCAGGCACAGCCGTCCGATGCGCTCGGTCAGCAGGTCGAACAGCTCGTAGCGGCGCTTGAGCTCGGGGAAGCGGCGCTGGTAGCGCAGCACCTCCTCGCGCACGAGCGCCCAGAACTCGTCCGGGGGCACGTCGAGCTGCGCGGCGCACAGCGGCGCGAGGTAGCGGAAGACGCCGACGAACAGCCCCGTGTGGATGAACTGGGGCAGGAACTCCGGCGGCTCGGTGAGCAGTGTGGACCGCACCGCGTCGGGCAGGTCGGCCAGCTCCGGCAGCGGGTGGGCGGAGAGGTTGACGTCGTCGACGAAGTCCTTGACCGCCAGCCGTGCCGGTACCTCCCGTTCGTCGAAGACGATCACGGCGTTCTCCCCGTGCGGGGAGAAGACGGTGCCGTAGCGGTAGAGGAAGTGCAGCAGCGGCGGCAGCAGGGCCTGGAAGAAGTGGCGCAGCCAGACGCGGGGCGGCAGCCCGGAGCGGTGCACCAGCTCGGTGGTCAGGCACCGGCCGGCCGGGTCGGTGTGCAGCAGGGCGGCCAGGCTGCGGGCCCGCTCGCCCGGCGCCAGGTACGGGCCCACCGGTTCGCGCCAGATGCAGCCCAGCAGCTCGCGGTACTGGTACGGCACGCCGGGCAGCCGGTCGTACAGCGGGTGTTCGACGGTCACCGAGGCCACTTCCCCCAGGAGGACGACGCGGGTCTCGTCGCGCAGGAAGGGGTCGGTGTCGCGCAGCCGGTGGATCCACCCGGTGACGGCCGGGGCGGCGAGCGTGCGCTCGGTGGGCAGGCCCCGCCACACGAGGGTGTTGAGCACCGACAGGGGCAGCTTGACCGTGCGGGCCGCCGGGCGGCTGACGTTGAGGAACGTGCGCACCGACTGCTGCGGCAGCCGCAGGTCCTCGTCCCGTGGCAGCGGGATGATCAGGTCGTCCGCGAGCTGGGCGGCGAACAGGGGCACGATCGTCTCGTCCCACTGCCAGGGGTGCACCGGCAGCCACAGGTAGTCCGCGGGGTCGCGGCGGCGGTCCAGGACGGTCCGGGCGAAGACCTGCCGGGTCCGCGGGGTCAGCTCGTCGGCGTAGAGCCGGTCGGCGGTGGCCAGGGCCGGGGTGCCGCGGTAGCGGGCCAGCTCGCGGTGGACGGCGACCCACGGCAGCCGCGCCGGGGTGCGGGCCTCCGGGGCCCACCGGTCGGCGTCGGCGGCGGAGAAGCCCAGGCGCCCCTTGCTGGCGACGAGCCACGGGTGCCCGGTGAGGTGGCCCTCCAGCTCGGCGTACCCGAGGTCGGCCAGCGCGGCCGCGGTGGGCGCGGCCCGGGCGATGCGGACGTCGGCGGCCAGCGTGGCGGTGAGTTCGCGCAGGAGGTGGCCGAGGGTGTCGCCGGGCAGGTGGAGCAGGGTGTCGTGCGCGTCGGCGAGGAAGGCGAGCGGGTCGGCGGCGGGGGTGATCGAGGCGGGGTCGACCTCCCAGTGCCCGTAGGCCCCGCGCCGCGCGGTGAACCGGTAGTCGTGGCCGCCGGGGACGGCCAGCCGGTAGGGCCGGGGCGCGGCCGCGGCCCCGGCCGCGGCGTCGAGGTCGGTGGCCGGGCCGTCGGCGGCGGCGAGGTCGCGGCGCGGGACGAGGGGTTCGGGGGTGAGCACGCCCTCGTAGGCGTACTCGCCGAGCAGCTTGGCGAAGAGCCGCCGGGCGGCGGCGTGCCAGGCGGCGCCCGGCGCGGAGGGTATCGGTGGCAAGTGCGTTCTCCTCGGGGTGCGAAGCCGGGGCGGGCGGGTGGCTCCGGTCCTTCCGGTCGCCACGTCCCCGGCGGGGGCGGCGAGGGCGGAGGGGCAGGACCGCTGGGAACGACGTGCTGGGCCGGTCCTACGGCGGGGGCGGCACGCGGTCGCGGACGACGAGGGCGGCCCGCTTGTCCGGCAGGTCGACCTCGGCGGCCAGGCGGAAGCCCGCCCGCAGGAACGCGGCGACGGACGCGGTGTTGCGCACGTCCGGCTCGGCGAGGACGCGGTGGCAGACGGGCCGGTGGGTGAGCACGAGGTCGGCCACGGTGCGCAGCAGGGCGGTGCCCAGACCGCGCCCGCGCCGGGAGGGCGAACCGATCAGCAGGTGCACGCCGGTGTCGTGCGGCCGCGTCGGGAAGTGCCGGGCCAGCGGGTCGAGGTCGGCGCGGTAGAGCTCCCAGTAGCTCATGGGCGTGCCGTCGAGCACGCCGAGGCAGGGCACGCTGCGGCCGTCTCCGCGGATCTGGGCCCGCAGGTGGTCTCCGGTGGTCTCCGGCGGCCCGGCCAGCTCCCAGTAGGCGGCCACACCGGGCTCGTTCATCCAGCCGCTGATCATCGCCAGGTCCCGCTCGACGCGGACGGGCACGAGCTGGAAGACGCCCACGGCCGCGTCGACGGGCGGCCAGTCGGCCACGTCCCCGAGCAGTTCGGTGCCGGAGGCGGAATTCCCGGCACCGAAGCGGTCCGCGTCCGCCGGGGGCCGGGCCGTGCCGCCGGGGGGCGGCGGCGCTCCCCGGCCGGGGCCCGCGAGGAACTCGGCGGGGAGGTGGAGGTCGAGGGTGTCGTCCTCGTCCGGGTCGGCCCCGGGCCGGGAACCGGCACCCGGCCGGGAACCGGGTCCGGGTTCGGGTCCGCCGCCGGAGCCGGGGTCGAGCCCGCCGCCCGAACCGTCGCCGCCCCGGCCGGTGCCGGGGCCGCTGCCGACACCGGTGCCGCTGCCGACACCGGGCGGTGCGGGGGGCGGCTGGCGGAGGTGGGTGGCGGGATCGGTGGACGGCACGACGCCGCCTCCTCTCGGCTGGACGCGCTAGCGTGCGGCGAGCGGGTTGGGGAACGTCACGTACACGGACTGGGTGTCGACCGGCCCGACCAGCTCGTCCATGCCGTGCAGCCGGGTGAGCAGGTTCGCCTTGCACCGCAGCGCGGGCGCGTCCAGCAGGAGGGCGGGCAGCGGCGAGCACGGTTCGTCCCCGGTGCTCCTCGCCCGCCCGGTCAGGAAGTGCCGGAACGCCGCGAGCAGCAGCGCCTCGTCGACGCCGAGCTGGGAGCCGAAGGCCCCGACGAGGCCCAGGACGTGGTTGATGCCCAGGTAGTAGGCGAACCGCTCGTCGGTGACGGCGTCCGGGACGAAGGAGTCGCTCGCCTCTCCGACACCCGGCACCCGGGCCTGGAGCGCGGCACGGTGGGAGGCGCGGAAGTAGTAGCCCTGGTTGTCGCGGTAGCGGCCGCCCCGGGGCCAGCCCTGGGCGTCCAGCAGGACCACCGTGTTCTGCTGGTGCGCCTCCAGCGCGACGCCCGCGTGGGCGTCGAGCCACAGCACCGGGGCCACGACGACGTCCAGGTAGCGCAGGAACCACTCGGCGGCCACGGCGGTCAGGGCGCGGCCGCTGCGCTGGGCGATCCCCTCGACGGCGTCGGCGAGCCGGGAGCGCGTGGGGTGGCCCGGGACGCCGGGCCAGGGGCGGGGCGAGGTGAGGGCCGCGACGCAGAGGGCGTCGTCGCCCGGGGCGAACGGGTTGTGCCGCAGCACGGTGTCCAGCCCCGGGACCGGCTGCCCGTCCAGGCCGTCGACGCCGAGCCAGGCGGGGTCGCGCACGATGTCGAACCCGGGGTGGGCCGCGCGCCATCGCTCGCCCAGCCCGCTGCGCAGCAGCCGGTGCACGTCCACCCCCCGGCGCAGCTCCTTGCGCAGATTGTCCCGGCGCGAGTTGGTGATGCGCACGCCCAGGGAGAGCTTGAGCATCACCGCCGTGTCCGCCCGGGCGACGGTGCGCACCGACGAGGTCGGGTGCCAGGGGACGCCGTGCGGTCCCAGGTCGTGCAGCAGGCCGGCGTCCAGCAGGGCGCGGACGGCCGCCCGGTGCCGGACCTCGCGGGCCTGCCACGGGTGCAGCGGCAGCGGCACGACGGCGTCCCCGGGCATCCGGAGCCCGGCGGCGAGCCGGGTGGCCAGCCGGGCGGCGGGCAGGCAGCGCCCGCGCTCCGTCCAGGCGGAGTCGGAGGCGAGCACCGAGGGGTCGACGCCGAACCAGTGCAGGGGGAAGGCGCCGTGCAGCTCCGGCGCGTACCGCTCGTCCTCCTCCTCGGTGAGCCCCTCGCGGCTCTTGGGCGCGGGGTGCAGCGGGTGGCCGAGCACGAGCGACTGCTCCCCGGCCAGGAAGTGTCCGGTGTCCGCCGGGTCGTCGGGGGCGGCGCGGCGCGCGGCCACGAAGCGGGCGGTGCGGCGGACGGAGTCGGCCACGCGGCCCACCAGGTCGGCGCCGTCCCCCGCGGTGCCGGTGTGCTGGCGGGCGGCCTCCCGGGCGAGCAGGGCGGCCAGGGTGACGGCGTCGACGTCGGGGGCGTCGCGCGGGGCGTCGGCCAGGCGGGGCGGGCCGAAGCGGTGCCAGCCGGTGGGCGACCAGTAGCGGACCGGGACGTGGACGGCCGTGCCGGTGGCCGGCAGCGGCACGCAGAGCACGTCTCCCGGCGGCGGGCCGCCGACCCCCGTCTCCCGCAGCCAGCAGCGCAGCAGGTTCTCCACCCCGGCCGCGTCGGCGGCGCGGGCGGGGTCGGGGGCGTCCAGCGGGTCGGGCCCGGCGCCGCCGGGGAGCCGTCCGGCCACCGTGCGGCGCGCCTGGCGCGGGACCGTCGGGTCCTCAAGCAGCCGGGCGTGGGGCGGCGGGGCCGCGGGCGCGTCCCCCGTCCCGGGTTCGGCGGCCGGTTCGGCGCGTTCGTCCACAAGACCTCCCTGAACGTGCGGGAGCCGCTGAGCAGCCCGCAGGGAGTAACGACGCGGCGGCCCGGGGATCACGGCCGGGGCCGAAAATGCTCGGCGCGGCGGCGCGGGTCGCGCGGCGCACGCGCCCGCCGATCCGGCCGGACCGGCCCGTACCGGACGCACCGGGCGTGCCGTCGGACGTGCCGGGCGTGCCGACCGCGATCCGCCCGCCCGGCGGGTGTGCGGGACGGGCGGCGGCGGAACCGCGGACCCACCAGCCGCCGTCGTAGGCGGCACCGGCATAGTGGGGGGCGCCTCGCTCCAGCGCGGTGCATGACAAGCCGTACGCAGAACCGCACGCACAACCGCGCCCACGCACAACGTGGGCACGACAGGCCGTACACCCGACAAACCGTTCGCACGACGATCCGTTCCAGGACGTTCCGTTCCCAGGGGGAGCCCGTACATGTCAGCCATGCCCAAGGCCGTCCGGCGCCGTCCGGCGCTGGCCTCGGTCGCACTGGTGGCCGCGCTCGCGGTGGCCGCCACCGCCTGCGGTCCCGAGGAGGTGGGGCCGGACGACGCCAATCCCGGCGCGTCCGCCCCCGGCAACCTGGACCCCGGGGAACTGGGCCTGCCCGACGACCTGTCCTTCAGCCTCGACGACCTCAAGCGCTGGAAGGAGGGCGAGTGGGACGACTGGGAGCCGGACGGCTGGCTGGGGGACGCCAAGGAGTTCATCAACCCGGTCATCGAGGACCTCTGGGACCGGCAGCGTATGAAGGACGCCGAGGAGCCGGAGCGGGAGGTCGACGAGGACGAGATCGAGGGCACGCCCGACGGTGACGGCTCCGGCGCGACGGAGGACGAGGGCGTCACCGACCCGGAGCCCGCGCCCGTCGAGGCGGCGCCGGTCCGCACCCCGTACACCGAGAACGCGGCGCCCTACGGCAAGGTCTTCATGGACACCCCCGGTGGCCAGATGGTCTGCTCCGGCACCGTGGTGCGGGACCCGGCCAGCCCGGGGAAGTCCAACCTGGTGGCCACGGCCGGCCACTGCGTACACGGCGGGCAGGGCAAGGGCTGGTTCCGCAACGTCGTCTTCGTGCCCGGGTACAACAACGCGGGGCTGCCGGCCGAGCGGCTGGAGACGGCTCCCGAGGAGGACGTGCTCCCGCACGGCATCTGGTGGGCCGCGGAGGCAGCGACCACCGACCACTGGCGCGAGGCGGGGGCCGACACCGGTGGCGCGGGCGCGGCGCAGGACTTCGCGGTGCTGGCCGTCAGCCCCGAGAACGGCGGCGCCGCCTCGCTGGAGGAGACCGTCGGCGCGGCGGTGCCCGTCAACTTCAGTCTGCCGCCGGTCGGCACGCTGAGTGAGCTGACGGCCCGCGGCTACCCCGCGGCGCCGCCCTTCGACGGCAGCGCGATGTTCGGCTGCGCCGACGCTCCCGGGCGCCTGACGATCGACACGGCGCAGCCGACGATGTACCGGGTGGGCTGCACCATGACCGGCGGCTCGTCCGGCGGCGGCTGGGTCGCACCCGGTCCGGACGGCGCCGACGAGCTCTACTCGGTGACGTCGATCGGCCCGACCACGGCGACCTGGCTGGCCGGCCCCCGCCTGGGCCCCGAGGCGAAGGCGGTCTTCGAAGCCCTCTCCGGTTCCTGACGCCCGCGCCCCCGCCCGGCGGGCGGGGGCGGGAGCGGGACGTGACACACCGCAGGCGAACGCCCCGAGGCCCGGCACGTGGCGTGCCGGGCCCCGGGGCGTTCGCCTGCGCGGCGCGTCAGGCGGAGGCCACCGCGTACGGGCTGCGGGCGGTGTCCGTGCCGGGGACGGGGGCGGAGGGGTCGGCGCCGAGGTCGACGACGCGGTTGTCGGCGTCCACGTGCACGATCCTCGGCCGGTACGCGCGCGCCTCGGCGTCCTCCATCTGCCCGTAGCTGATGAGGATGACCAGGTCGCCGGGGTGCACCAGGTGTGCGGCGGCGCCGTTGATGCCGACGACGCCCGAGCCGCGCTCCCCCGCGATGGTGTAGGTCTCCAGGCGGGCGCCGTTGGTGATGTCCACGATGTGCACGAGTTCGCCGGGGAGCAGGTCCGCGGCGTCCAGCAGGTCGGCGTCGACGGTGACCGATCCCACGTAGTGCAGGTCGGCCTCGGTGACCGTCGCTCGGTGGATCTTGGACTTGAACATGGTCCGCATCATCGAGGTACTCCCGGATCTCTGCTCCCTGCCTGCGTCGACGCAGGTCAAGTGCGGTTTCCTAGACTGGAACGACTCGCGGCGCGGCGAGCATTCCCCCGGGTGGCCCGGGGCCCGACGCCGGCCGGTGGTCCGACTTTCACGGTGCACCGCCCGCCTGTTCGAGCGAAGTCGGCCACCCCTCGCCCTCCCCTGCCGCGACGACGGCGCCAGCCTACGCGACCTGCGGGGACCCGCCACAGCCCCGCACCCCGCTCCCGTGCGGTCCTGTGGTGGGGAACACAGCGCCCGCCGACGGCCCGGCGCGGGTGCCGCCGACCCCGTGGTGCCCACCGGTGGCTTACGGTGACCTACCGTGGCCCACGGGCGGCCGCCCGGCGGCCGAGTGCCGGGGACGGCCGTGGGACGGTGGGCCCCGGTGGCGACGGACCGGGCGGGGACGCCCCGGGCGGCGCCCGCCCGCCGCGGACGACCGAGCGGGATGTCCGGGTGTCGGGGCCCGGGTGTCCGGATGGCCCGATGGCCCGATGGCCCGATGGCCCGATGGCCCGATGGCCGAGGAGAAGGCGGGAGAGGCGTGAGCGCACGGTTCCAGGAGCTCGACTGGCGGTCCACGCCCAAGGGCGAGATCAGCCTGCGGCGACGGCGCGAGCCGGCCTCGGGTGCGGAGGTCTACGAGGTCAAGCTCGGTGCCGAGTTCCTGATGTCGAGCCTGTTCACGGCCGGTGAGGAGGCCCTGGCGCGGCTCGGGCTGGAGAGGGCGCCCGGAGACGGACTGGACGTGGTGGTCGGCGGCCTGGGCCTGGGCTACACCGCCCGGACGGCACTGCGCGACGCCCGGGTGCGCTCGCTGCTGGTGGTCGAGGCGCTGGGCGAGGTGATCGAGTGGCACCGGCGGGGGTTGGTGCCGCTCGGTGCGGAGCTCGCGTCGGATCCCCGCTGCCGCCTGGTGCACGGCGACTTCTTCGCCATGACGGGCGAGGCCGGGTTCGACCCCGACCAGCCGGGCCGCCTCTTCGACGCCGTCCTGCTGGACATCGACCACACCCCGGACCACGTGCTCGACCCCGGCCACGCCCCCTTCTACGAGCCCGCGGGGCTGCGCACGCTGGCGGCTCGCCTGCGGCCGGGCGGCGTCTTCGCCCTGTGGTCGGACGATCCGCCGAGCGCGGACTTCGAGCAGCGGCTCGCGAAGGTGTTCGCGGAGCCGGAGAGCCACGTCGTCACGTTCGACAACCCGCTGCACGGGGGCACCTCGGCCAACACCGTCTACGTCGCCCGCGCGCCACAGCGCTGACCCGGCGCGGACGGCGGCCCTGCCACACGGCGGGCCGCGCCTCGGCACACCGCGCCCGCCCTCCGGGACCCGCGGCGTGCGCCCGTTCCCGATCCGGCGCGCAGGCGGCCAGCGGCGGGCACGGTGGGCGCCCGGGAGCCTTCCGCGGACGAACCGCCCGGGCCGCCCCGGTCTTCCGGCCGTCCCGGCGGGGGCGCGTCAGGGCGTGTCGATGCGGCGGCCGGTGAGCAGGCGCGGCACGAGGCACACCCACACGTCCCGCCGGCCCTGCGGCCACGGACGGCTGTAGGCGGTCTCCTCCAGGCGGCGCACCTGCTCCGCGTCGGTCACCTCACGGGCGACGCCGCGCACGAGCACGCTCCAGCCCTGGCTCAGCGCGTCGTCGATCCGGTCGACCTCGAAGGCGGTGTCCTGGTTGACGACGTCGGCCGGGCCGGTGCCGAGCGCGGTGCGGAACACGATCGCGTCGTCGACGACGCTGTAGTTCACCGGGGTGATGGCCGGGCCGTCGGGGGTGGCCGTCAGCAGCCTGCCGACCCCGTGGGTGGACAGCAGCTCCCGGCACTCCTCGTCGCTCAGCTCCCGCATCCGCGCGTGTGCCGACGCGCGGCCGGTTCCCGGCGGCAGGTCGGTCTCCCCGCCGTGCAGCGCGGACACCGTGGTCTCCAGCGCGTTGGCTATGCGCAGCAGGACGCCGCTGCCCGGGGCCGCGCTGGGCCGCTCCTCCAGGTACTCCAAATAGCCCGGTGCGGTTCCGGCCCGGTGCGCCGTCTCCTCGCGGCTGAGCCCGAGCTCCTCCCGCCGCCGGGCGATACGCCGCCCGATGTCGCCGCGGGCCCGGCCCCGTCGCGGGTCGGTGTCCTGCGAGGCCGTCTGCTTCGTCATGGTCACGCTCCGATCGCTGTGCTCGGGGCCCGGACGGGCGGGGGCCGCTCCGGTCACTGCCTCCAGAGTGCCCCCTCGGGGCGCCGCACGGGTCTGCGGTTCCGGCCGGACGCGGCGCTCGCCTCAGGCACGCGCGAGGGCCCGCGCCGCCTCCTCGTCCCGGGTACCCCCTCCGGCCGGGAACGCACGGCGCCGTCCGACCGCGACGCGCTGCCCGGGCGTGCCGCCGGGCCCCGCGGCGGCCCCGTCCGTCCCGCCCCCGCACACGGCACCGCCCCCGCCCGCACGGTGGCGGACGGGGGCGGGACGCCGGACGGCGCGGTCAGGCGGTGTACGGCGACAGCGCGGCGGCCAGCTCCTCGTGGACGCGCGCGGTGACCCGGGTGCCCGTCTCGGTGTGCTCCTCGCAGAGCAGTTCCCCCTCGGAGTGCACGCGCGAGACCAGCGCGCCCTCGGTGTAGGGCAGCAGCGCCCGCACCTCGACCGCCGGGCGGGGCAGCTCCGCGTCGATCAGGGCGAGCAGCTCCTCGACGCCCGCGCCGGAGTGGGCGGAGACGGCCAGGGCGTGCGGCTCGGCGCGCAGCAGCCGCGCGAGGACGTCCGGGTCGGCGATGTCCGCCTTGTTGATCACCACGACCTCGGGCACGTCCACCGCGCCCACGTCGCGCAGGACCTCCCGCACGGCGGCGAGCTGCTCCTCGGGCACCGGGTGGGAGCCGTCGACCACGTGCAGGATCAGGTCGGAGTCGCCGACCTCCTCCATCGTGGAGCGGAACGCCTCGACCAGATGGTGCGGCAGGTGCCGCACGAAACCGACCGTGTCCGCCAGCGTGTACTGCCGGCCGCTGGGCGTCTCCGCCCGGCGGACCGTCGGGTCCAGCGTGGCGAACAGGGCGTTCTCGACCAGCACCCCGGCGCCCGTGAGCCGGTTGAGCAGCGAGGACTTGCCCGCGTTGGTGTAGCCCGCGATGGCCACCGACGGCACCTGGTTGCGGCGGCGCTCCTGCCGCTTGACGTCCCGGCCGGTCTTCATCTCGGCGATCTCGCGGCGCAGCTTGGCCATCTTCTCGCGGATGCGCCGGCGGTCCGTCTCGATCTTGGTCTCGCCCGGGCCGCGCGTGGCCATGCCGCCACCGGAGGAACCGGATCCGCCACCGCCCATCTGCCGGGACAGGGACTGGCCCCAGCCGCGCAGCCGCGGCAGCATGTACTGCATCTGGGCCAGCGAGACCTGCGCCTTGCCCTCCCGGGACTTGGCGTGCTGGGCGAAGATGTCGAGGATCAGCGCGGTGCGGTCCACCACCTTCACCTTGACGACGTCCTCCAGGTGGATGAGCTGGCCGGGGCTCAGCTCGCCGTCGCAGATGACGGTGTCGGCGCCGGTCTCCAGGACGATGCCCTGCAGCTCCTCGGCCTTGCCGGAGCCGATGTAGGTGGCCGGGTCGGGCTTGTCGCGGCGCTGGATCACGCCGTCGAGCACGTGCGCGCCGGCCGTCTCGGCGAGGGCGGCGAGCTCGGCGAGCGAGTTCTCCGCGTCCCGCGCGGTACCGGACGTCCACACGCCGACGAGCACGACCCGCTCCAGGCGGAGCTGGCGGTACTCGACCTCGGTGACGTCCTGCAGTTCCGTCGACAGGCCCGCGACGCGGCGCAGTGCGGCGCGCTCGGACCGGTCGAGCTGGTCGCCGTCGCGCGCGGCGTCGACGTCCTCACTCCACGCGACGTCCTCCTCCATCAAGGCGTCGGCGCGACGCGTAGCCGGTTCGGTGCGCTGGCCGAGGTGCGGAAGAGAAGAAGAGAAGGTCAATGCTGTCCTTACGTCGATGGAGAGGGAGGAGCCCGGGAACCCTTGGCAGGGGCCCGGGAACCCTTGGTCCGTCCAACGCCCGGCGCGCGGGGTTCATTCCCGGGCCGCGGGCCGCCGGGGCCGGCCGGACGCGAGACGCGGTGGTCCGTCACACGATGGTGGCACGTCCGGGCCGCGCCGTCACCCCGTTAACGGCGCGCCGCGACGGCGGGCACCGCGGGCGCCTCAGCGGAGGGCCGACCACTCCGGGTGGCCGGGCATGGCCGGGGTGCGCTCGCCGTGGAGCCAGTCGTGCAGGAAGCCCGTCAGGTCCCGGCCCGCGACCTCACCGGCCAGGGCGACGAAGTCGGCGGTGCCGGCCACGCCGTGTTCGTACCGGTCCACCCAGGCGCGCTGGAGCCGGTCGAACGCCTCCGGTCCGATGTGCTGCCGCAGCGCGTACAGGACGACGGCGGCCCCGTCGTACACGATCGGCTGAAAGATGTCGAGCCTGTCCGCCCCGTCCGACGCCGGCGGGGTGAGCCGGGCGGGCGGCCCGTAGGCCTCGCGCCAGCGGTCGGAGAACGCGTACGCCCGCTCGACGCGCTCGGCCAGCGGCGGCCCGCCGTGCTCGGCGGCGTACGACCACTCGTACCAGGTGGCGTGCCCCTCGCTCAGCCACAGGTCGCTCCACCGGTGCGGGCTGACGCTGTTGCCGAACCAGT
The DNA here is from genome assembly GCF_026262575.1 of Streptomyces marinisediminis. Lineage (GTDB taxonomy): Bacteria > Actinomycetota > Actinomycetes > Streptomycetales > Streptomycetaceae > Streptomyces > Streptomyces marinisediminis. The sequence continues at coordinate 46,440 of NZ_JAPKFL010000031.1, read as the reverse complement.
GGTGGGCCAGCTCGTGCACCATCACCGCCTCCCGGTGCCAGTCGGTGTAGCCGCCCCCGGTGAAGAAGTCCAGCGAGAACAGGGAGAGGGTCTGCGTCTCCAGGGCGAAGCCGAGGTCGGCGTCGGCGACCAGCACCCCGTAGGTCTCGAACGGGTAGGGGCCCACCCGGCGTGTCAGCCACTCCAGGTGCCCGGGGGTCTTCTCCAGCCACGGCTCCAGCGCGGCGCGGTGCCGGGTCGGCACGACGTCGCGCAGCGGGACGCCGCCGGGCCCCTGGCGGCGCAGCACGGTGGCCGGGACGACGGCGACCTGGGCCAGCTCGGTGGCCAGGGGACGCGCGGTGGCGTAGGTCCAGGTGGCCTCGCCGTCGCGCGCCCGGTGCGAGACGGCGCGCCCGCTGGCGACGACGGTGAACCGCTCGGGCGCGGTGACGCGGAAGGTGAAGCGCGCCTTGTCGGAGGGGTGGTCGTTGCCGGGGAAGACGCGGTGCGCGGCGTCCGCCTGGTTCGCCATGGCCAGCCCGCCGTCCCGGGTGCGGACCCACCCGGTGGGCACGGAGCCGCCGGTGGGGCTGGTGTGCCGGACGTCGACGCGCAGGGCGTCCCCCCGGGTGAGCGGGCGCGCCGGGGTGAGCACGAGGTCCTCCCCGGCCGCCGTCCACGGCGCCGCGGCGCCGCCCACGCGGACCGAGTGGACGGTGCCGCCCGCGAAGTCGAGGTTGACCGTCTCCAGGCGCTCGTCGGTCACCTCCGCCTCGATGCGCGTCCTGGCCTCCAGCGGCGCGGTGTTGTCGCCGCCGTAGGTCAGGGCGATGTCGTAGTGCAGCACGTCGTACCCGGGGTTCCCCAGGGTGGGGAAGAGCCGGTCGCCCACACCCAGCGGCTGCGGCGGCCCGCCGGCGGCGACGAGGGCCAGGCAGGAACCCGCCGCGACGGCGGCCACGCGGGCGCGGCGGACGGCGGCGCGGCGACCGGCTGCGCGGCGGACGACGGCGCGGCGACCGGAGACGCAGCCGGCGAGAGCGCGGCGGACGGCTCTGGGGGCGCGGCGGGTGGCGGAACGGGCGGCGGGTGCGGTGGAGCGGGCGGCGGCGCGGGTCATGGTCCACCGCTACCAGCACGGCACCCGCGGCGCCTGACGGCGCGTCAGGCGCGCCCGCCGATCGGGGGTCTCACAGCGCCGAGCGGGTGGCGCGCACGACGTCGTAGACCCCGGGCACCTCGCGCATGGCGCGCATCAGGGCGGGCAGCGCGGTCGCGTCGGGCAGGCGCAGCGTGTAGGTGTGCCGCACCCGCTGCTCGCGCGGCGGCGCCACGTCGGCCGCGATGACGGCGGCCCCCTGCACCGCGATGGTCTCGGTGAGGTCGGCCAGCAGGTGCGGCCTGCCGAACGCCTCGGCCAGCAGCGTCACCCGGCAGCCGCCCGCCTCCGGCCGCCAGCGCACCGGCAGTGCGGTGCGGCCGGCCCGCGTCATGCGCTGGACGGCGGCGCAGCCCTCGCGGTGCACCGTGACGGCGCCGCCGCGCACCGCGAAGCCGGTGACCCGGTCCGGGGGCACCGGCGTGCAGCAGCGGGCCAGGCGCACGGGGCTCTGCGGCAGGCCCACGGCCACGGCGGTGCTGTCGCCGGGGCGCGGGGCGGTCGGCGGCGCCGTGAGCCGCTCGTCGTCGGCGGAGCCCGCGGCGGGCTCCTGCGGCGGTCCGCTGCCTTCCGGGTGCGCGTCCAGCCAGCGGCGGATGGCGATCCGGGCGGCGGGCGTCCGCGCGTGCTCCAGCCACTCCGGCGAGGGGCCCGAGGCGGCGCCTTCGGGGGCGAGCAGGAGCTGCACGGCGTCCCCGTCGCGCAGCACCGTGCCCAACGTGGTGAGCCGTCCGTCCACGCGCGCGCCGATGCAGGCGTGGGCCCGCGCGCCGTGGCAGGCGTAGGCGGCGTCCACGCAGGTGGCACCGGCGGGCAGGTGCAGCACTCCGGCCTCGGTGACCGAGCCGGGGTCCGCGCAGAAGACGGTGATCTCCCGGTCCTGGGCGAGATCGTCGCGCAGGTGCGCCCAGAAGGTGTCCGGGTCGGGGGCGTCGTTCTGCCACTCCAGCAGGCGCGAGAGCCAGCCGGGGCGGGTGGGGTCGGCCCGCTCGCCGTCGGTGGCGTCGGCGGCCTCCGTCCCGTCCCCCGGCTGCCGGTGCGGGTCGCCGAGGGCCACCACCCCGGCCTCGGCGACGCGGTGCATGCGGTGCGTGCGGATGAGCACTTCGGCCACCCGCCCCTCGGCGTCCGCGATGGCGGTGTGCAGGGACTGGTAGAGGTTGAACTTCGGTACCGCGATGAAGTCCTTGAACTCCGTGACGACCGGGGTGAAGCAGGTGTGCAGCTCGCCCAGCACCGCGTAGCAGTCGGCGTCGTCACCGACCAGGATGAGCAGCCGCCCGAAGTCGCAGCCGCCCAGCGGCCCGCGCTTCTTCGCCACCCGGTGCACGGACAGGGCGTGCCGCGGCCGGATCTCCACCCGGGCGTTGACCGGTGCGTCCCGCAGCACGGCGCGCACCGCGTCGGCCACCTCGCGCAGCGGGTCGGGCCCGGCGGCGTGCCGGCGTACGAGCTCCTGGGTGCGCTCGTACTCCTGGGGGTGCAGGATCGCGAACGCCAGGTCCTCCAGCTCCGTCTTCAGCGCCTGGACGCCGAGGCGTTCGGCGAGCGGGATGAGCACGTCCCGGGTGACGCGGGCGGTGCGGGCCTGCTTCTCCGGCCGCATCACGCCCAGCGTGCGCATGTTGTGCAGCCGGTCGGCGAGCTTGACCGTCATCACGCGCACGTCGGAGCCGGTGGCGACCAGCATCTTGCGGAACGTCTCGGGCTCGGCGGCGGCGCCGTAGTCGACCTTCTCCAGCTTGGTGACGCCGTCGACGAGGTAGGCCACCTCCGCGCCGAACTCCTCGCGCACCTGCTCCAGCGTCACGTCGGTGTCCTCGACGGTGTCGTGGAGGAGCGAGGCGGTCAGCGTCGTCGTCTCCGCGCCGAGCTGGGCGAGGATGAGGGTGACGGCGAGCGGGTGCGTGATGTAGGGCTCGCCGCTCTTGCGCGTCTGCCCGCGGTGCGAGGCCTCGGCGACCGCGTAGGCGCGGCACAGCGGTTCCAGCGAGGCGCCCGGGTGGTGGGCGCGGTGCGCCTGCGCGACGTGCTCCAGCGCGTCCGGCAGGCCACCGCGCGAGGCGGAGCCCGTCACGGCGGCCCGGCTCAGCTTCCGAAGGCTCCGCACCGCGCTCATGACAGCCCCCTCGAACGTGTCGCACCGTCAGTTGCCCGATGCTACCGGCAGCTTGGGGCGCCGCCGACCGGGTGGGAGCGAGGGCGGGTGGGATCACCCCATCGGGGGACGGGCTGCGGTCAGTCCGCCGCCAGCCACGCGGAGTCCAGGAGACCCTCGGCGACGATGACCGCGGGGCCGGTCATCTCGATCTCGCCGTCCGCGTGCTCGGTGATCTCCAGCCGGCCCCCCGGCACGTCAACGGTGTAGGCGGCCGGGCGGCCGTCCGCCACCGGGTCGGCGCCGTCCCGTCGGGCCGCGGCCACCATGACGGCGCAGGCGCCGGTGCCGCACGAGCGTGTCTCCCCCGAACCGCGCTCGTGCACGCGCAGCGCGACGTGCCCGGGGCCCCGGTCCACCACGAACTCCACGTTGGTGCCGTCCGGGTAGGCGCCGGCCGGCGTGACCAGCGGCGCGTCGAGCAGCGGCCCGGCGTCCGCCAGGTCGTCGACGAAGACCACGGCGTGCGGGTTGCCCATGTTGACGTTCCGGGCGGGCCAGGAGCGCTCGCCGACGGCCACGGTGATCTCCCGCGGCTCCGGCGGCAGCACCGCGCGCCCCATGCCGACCGTGACCCGGCCGTCGTCGCCCAGCCGCACCCGGCGCGGGCCCGCCCGGGTGGCGACGGCGAACTCCCCGTCCCGCACCAGCCCCGCGCGGTGCAGGTAGTGAGCGAAGACCCGGACGCCGTTGCCGCACATCTCCGCGACGCCGCCGTCGGCGTTGCGGTAGTCCATGAACCACTCGGCCTGCGCCGCCAGCGCCCGCGCGTCGGGGTGCGCGGCGGAGCGGACGACGCGCAGGATGCCGTCGGCGCCGACCCCGGCCCGGCGGTCGCACAGCCGGGCCACCGTCCGCGCGGACAGGTCGAGCCGGCCTTCGGCGTCGGGGAGGATGACGAAGTCGTTCTCGGTGCCGTGGCCCTTGAGGAAGGGCACCGGCGCGGCGGGCTGGGCACTCACCCTGCGATTGTAGTGCGCCGCTGTGGTGCGCCGCGCACCCGTCCGGCCCCGTGGGCGGCGGCACGGGCGGCGGTGGGCGGACGGCGGCGGGCGTGCGGCACGGGTGCGCGCGGGGTGGCGTGCGGGGGCTCAGCGCAGGCGGGCCACGCGCCACAGGGCCAGGGCGATCAGCGTCCCGCAGACCAGGGCGTAGAGCGCGATGACGCGCCAGTCGGTGCGGCCGTGGGAGCCCAGGCCCGGCCAGGTGTGGCCGACGCGCCGGGCGGCCATCATCCCCCAGCCCGCCGCGCACCCGGTGATCAGCAGGCCCAGCATGGCGACGACCGCCCCACCGTCCCCGAACTCGAAGGCCAGCGGGAAGGCGAACATCAGGGAGCCGAAGACGGCCAGGCCCACGATCGGCGCGAGCTGCCACAGGCGCAGGCGGCGCGGCGGACGCAGTTCCGCGTAGGACTCGGGGGCCGCGCTCCCGGTGTCGTCCGGAAGGTCGAGGACCCCCGCCGGGTCCACGGTCTGGTCGTCGCTGCTGCGAGGGCCGGCCTCCATCGCCACGCGCCCTCCCCACTTCACGGTGTTGCGGCTCCGAGCGTCGATAATGGCACGCCCGTACGGCCGCTCAGGGCACGCTGGGCCACCCGATGCCAGGACGTGATCAGGCTGTGACCGCTCGTTCGAGCAGCGCGAGTGCCTGGTCGGCGAGGTGTTCGCGGTGCGCGGCCGCGCCGCTGAGCCAGCGCACCCGCGGGTCGCGCCGGAACCAGGTGTCCTGGCGGCGCGCGAACCGCCTGGTGGCCCGTACGGTCTGCGCGCGGGCGTCCTCCAGCGTGCACTCCCCCGCGAGCGCAGCGAGCACCTGCTGGTAGCCCAGGGCCCTGGAAGCGGTGCGGCCCTCGCGCAGCCCGCGGGCCGCCAGCTCCCGCACCTCCTCGACGAGCCCCGCCTCCCACATCACGTCCACGCGCCGCGCGATCCGCTCGTCCAGCTCGGGACGGGCCACGTCGACGCCGACGTAGAGGGTGTCGTAGACGTCGCGGCGGGCGTCGGGGTCGGGGAGCTGGGCGGTGAACGGGCGCCCGGTGAGCTCGATGACCTCCAGCGCCCGCACGATGCGGCGGCCGTTGCCCGGCAGGATGGACCGCGCGGCCCGCGGGTCGGCCGCGGCCAGCCGGTCGTGCAGCGCTCCGGGGCCGAGGTCGGCGAGCTCGGCCTCCAGCCGGGCGCGCACGGCCGGGTCGGTGCCGGGGAACTCCAGCGCGTCCAGGGCCCCGCGCACGTACAGGCCCGAACCGCCGACGAGCACCGGGGTGCGGCCCGCGGCCAGCAGCCGGTCGATCTCCGCGCGCGCGAGCCGCTGGTACTCCGCGACGCTGGCGGCCTCGGTGACGTCCCAGACGTCCAGCAGCCGGTGGGGCACCCCCTGCCGCTCGGCGGGCGTGAGCTTCGCGGTCCCGATGTCCATGCCCCGGTAGAGCTGCATGGAGTCGGCGTTGACCACCTCGCCGCCCAGCTCCCGGGCCATCGCCACGCCCAGGTCGGACTTGCCGGCCGCGGTGGGGCCGACGACGGCGACGACCCGCGGTGCGCCGGGGGGCGCCGTCGGCTCGGGGGCGGGCACGGGGCCGGGGGCTGCGGAGCTGTTCACACCGGCCAGTCTCGCAAACCGCGCGCGGCCCCCGGCGCGTCGCGCCGCCCGCACGAACGGGCGACGTGACGCGCCGGGGGCCGCGTCGTTGGCCCAGCAGAGTCGCGCCCGAACGGCGCACCCGAGTTCTGGAGTGATGATGGGCGTTTTCAGTTGGCTGCGTCGCAAGCCGTCCGACGGCTCCCGGGGGGCCGACGCCGCGCCTCCCGCACCGCGGGAGCCGGAGGCGGCGGCCGCCGCGCCAAAGACGGCGGCGGAGGCCGCGGCGGCGACGGATCAGGCGTCGGCCGATACCATCGAAGCGCGGGACGGGGCCGCCGCGCCGACGGGGCCGGAGCCGGTGAAGGACGCGGGTGAGGCGAGTCCGGACGGCGTGGGGATCCCCAAGCAGTCGTCCGGCGAAGCCGCGGACACCGAGAGCGGCGACGGCGCCCGTACCTGAGCTCCCAACCAGGAAGGTGACCGCCATGAGCATGCTGGACAAGCTCAAGGCCCTGCTCGTGCAGCACGAGGGCAAGGTGGGCACGGCAGTGGACCGTGCCACGCGGGTGGCCGACCGCAAGACCAGGGGCAAGTACAGTCGGCAGCTCCGCGCGGGCGGCGCGAAGGCCAAGCAGGCCACCGCCAAGCTCGCCGACAAGGAGCGCAGGGCCCAGGGCGGTCCCGGCCAGGGCGGTCCCGGCGGCCCCGGGCACGAGGGCCGGGGCGACTCGGGCGGGCACCGGCCGGGCGGCCCCGGGTTCTGAGAGGCGGGCCGGTCCCGCCGGCCCGTCGCGTTTTCGGCCGCGCCGCCTCCGGGCCGCGCGGCCGACGCGTGTCCGCCGGGCCGGCGCGGCCCGGCCGTTCCCCGGGCGTCAGGACCAGGAGGCGACGAGGTAGCCGACGCCGTAGGGCGCGCTGTCGTAGAGCAGCTTGCCGGTCAGCCGCGTCTTTCCGGCGGCCCCGGCGAGCACCTGCCAGCTCGCCCGCCCCGAGGACTGGAGCTCGTAGCCGAGCTCGGCGTCCAGCGCCGCCAGGGCGGCGGTGTCGGCGGTGCCGAGGGCGCGGGCGGCCTCCGCGTCGAAGGCGGCGGCGCGCTCGTCGAAGTAGCCCGGCGCCTTCAGGGTGCGGCAGGCGCTGCCGTCCCCCATCGCCAGCACCGCGACGCGCTCCCCGTCGGGGGCCAGCTCGCGGCCGGTCGTGGCGCAGCGCTCGGGGGCGAGCGTCTCGGCCACCCCCAGGCCGTGGACGGGCGCGGCGTCCCAGCCGGCCCACTCCAGCAGCCAGGCGGCCACGGCGAGCGAGGCGGGCAGCGCGCGCTCCGCTCCGGGTCCGCGCCCCAGCGTGACGGCGAGGTCGACGCCGAAGCCGTGGAGGGAACCGGAGCTTCCGGGCGGGAAGGCGCCGCGCGCGGCGGGGTCGGCGGGGCCGACGACGACCAGCCGGTCGGGCCGGGCGGCGGCCAGGACGTCCAGCGCCTCGGCGCAGGCGGCCCGGGCGCCGTCCATCTCGTGGGCGGCGCCCCGCGCGACCTCGGGCACCAGCAGCGGGGGGCAGGGGCAGGCAGCGGCAGCGGCAAGCATGGGCCGCAGCCTAGCGCCGTCCGGCCGCCTCGCCCCGGCATCCGGCACGGGCGCGCGGAATCGGCAACAGGTGCGGGCCGTCCCCCGGCCCCCGCGGGCGGGTGCCGGCGTCGCTCGGCGCACCGAGCGGCCCCGGCACCCGCTCCTCGCGCGGCTCAGTGCGCGGCGCACCCGCCCGGCTGCGCGGGCAGCGGCTCCGGGACGCCGACGGTGGGCAGGCCCAGCAGCACGCCCTGGCCCGGGGCACCGGCCGGGGGCGCGGTGCGCGCCTCCCAGGCGTCGCCCGCCCGGGTGCGGCGCACGCCGAGCGCGGGCCCCTCGGCCAGCAGGTGGTGCGGGGCGGCGTAGGTCACCTCGACGCGGACCAGGTCGCCGGGGCGCACGGGCTCCTGCGGGCGCGCGAAGTGCACCAGGCGGTTGTCGGGCGCACGGCCGGACAGGCGGCGCGTGGCGTCGTCCTTGCGCCCCTCGCCCTCGGCCACCAGCACCTCCAGCGTGCGGCCGACCTGCCGCTTGTTCTCGGCCCAGGAGATCTCCTCCTGGAGCGCGACGAGCCGCTCGTAGCGCTCCTGCACCACGGCCTTCGGGATCTGGTCGGGCATCTCGGCGGCCGGCGTGCCGGGGCGCTTGGAGTACTGGAAGGTGAAGGCCTGCGCGAAGCGCGCCTCGCGCACGACGTGCAGGGTCTCCTGGAAGTCCTCCTCCGTCTCGCCGGGGAAGCCGACGATGATGTCGGTGGAGATCGCGGCCTCGGGCAGCGCGGCGCGCACCTTGTCGATGATGGACAGGAAGCGCTCCTGCCGGTAGGAGCGGCGCATCTCCTTGAGCACCCGCGAGGAGCCGGACTGCAGCGGCATGTGGAGCTGCGGCATGACGTTGGGCGTCTCGGCCATCGCGGCGATGACGTCGTCGGTGAAGTCCCGGGGGTGGGGGGAGGTGAAGCGCACCCGCTCCAGGCCCTCGATCCGGCCGCAGGCGCGCAGCAGCTTGCCGAACGCCTGCCGGTCGCCGATGTCACTGCCGTAGGCGTTGACGTTCTGGCCGAGCAGGGTGATCTCGATGACGCCCTCGGCGACGAGCGCCTCGATCTCGGCGAGGACGTCTCCGCTCCTGCGGTCCTTCTCCTTGCCGCGGAGCTGCGGGACGATGCAGAAGGTGCAGGTGTTGTTGCAGCCCACGGAGACCGACACCCAGGCGGCGTAGGCGGACTCGCGCCGGGTCGGCAGGGTGGAGGGGAACGCCTCCAGCGACTCCGCGATCTCCACCTGGGCCTCGCTGCGCACGCGCGCCCGCTCCAGCAGCACCGGCAGCTTGCCCACGTTGTGCGTGCCGAAGACCACGTCGACCCAGGGCGCCTTCTCGACGATCGTGTCCCGGTCCTTCTGCGCCAGGCAGCCGCCCACCGCGATCTGCATGCCGGGCCGGGCCGCCTTCTTCGGCGCGAGCTGGCCGAGGTTGCCGTAGAGCCGGTTGTCGGCGTTCTCGCGCACCGCACAGGTGTTGAAGACGACGACGTCGGCGCCGTCGGCGTCGTCGGGCGCGCGCACGTACCCGGCCTGCTCCAGCAGCCCGGCCATCCGCTCGGAGTCGTGGACGTTCATCTGGCAGCCGAAGGTGCGCAGCTCATAAGTCTTCGCAGTCATCTCAGTCGACCAGGGTACGCGCTCCGCGCGGGGGTGCGCGGCGCCCCTCCCGCACCGCGGTGCCCGGGTGGCAGGATCGGCGCATGTCCTCCGTCCGCGGCACCCGGTCCGGCGACCGCCCCGGCGGGCGCCGCGCGTTCGGCGCCACCGCGGCCCTCGCCCTGACGCTCGCCCTGCTGGGCTGGCTGGCGCTGGCCGACGCCGGGCCCCGCCCCAGCGGCCGCGTCACGTTCTCCACCGGCACCTCCACCGGCGTCTACGAGCGGTACGGGGCGCTGCTGCGGGAGCGAGCCGCCGACCAACTGCCGGAGGTGGAGGTGGAGTTGTGGCCGAGCCAGGGCTCGGTCGAGAACATCGACCGCGTGCTGTCGGGTGAGGCGGACTTCACCATCGCGCAGGCCGACGCGGTGGCCGCCCGCCTGGCCGACTCCGGGGCGCAGGCCGGAACACTGCGGGCCTGCGCGCGGCTCTACGACGACTACGTGCACCTCGTCGTCCCCGCCGACTCCCCCGTGCGCACGGCGGGCGACCTGGCCGGCCTGCGGGTGGGCGTCGGCGAGCTCCAGTCCGGGGTGCGGCCGATCGCGCGGCGGCTGCTGCGCGCGGCCGGCCTGGACCCGGACGCGGACGTGACCACCGTGCGGGAGGGCATCGACACCATGCCGGGCCTGCTGGAGTCGGGCGAGCTGGACGCCTTCTTCTGGACGGGCGGACTGCCCACGGCGGCCATCCAGCAGCTCGCGGCGCGCACCGACGTCCGGCTGGTCGAACTCGGGGACCTGGTGCCCGCGCTGCACGGGCAGGACCGGGCCGCCCGGCACTACCGGGCCGCGGTGATGCCCGCCGACGCCTACCCCGCCGTGCAGCGCGGCGAGGGCGTGGAGTCGGTGGCGGTGGCCAACCTGCTGGTGACGGCGCGACGGGTGGACGCCGACGTCGCCGAGGGGCTGACCCGGGTGCTGATCAACAGCCGGGACGGCATCGCCCGCCAGGTGCACGCCGCCCAGCGGGTGGACCTGCGCACCGCCATCTACACCGACCCGCTCCCGCTGCACGAGGGCGCCCGGCGCTACTACCGCGACGTCAAGCCCTGACGGCCGCGGGCGGTGCTCAGTCCGGCGGGGGGCGGCGCGCGCCCACGGTGTCCCCGGCCCCGTCCGCCGCCGTGGCGTTCGAAGTGTCCGGGGCCTGGCTCGGCGCGGGGTCCGCGTCCGCGTCCGGGTCCGGGGCGTCCAGCGCGGCCACGGCGGTGGCGCAGGCGTGCAGCGCGTCCGGGTCGACGCCGGGCAGCGCGGCGGCCAGGTGCCCGTCGGGGCGGACGAGCAGGCAGGTGTGCGCGACGGCCCCCGGGTAGGCCTCCGCCACCAGCAGCTCGGCCGGCAGCGGCAGCCCCCGCACGGCCGCCGCGAGCCGCGGCATCACGCCCGCGTGCATCCAGTGGCGGCTCTCCCACACCCCGGCCCCCGGTGCGACGAGCACGACCAGCAGCCCCCGGCCCAGCCGCTGGCGCAACCGCTGGCGCGCGCCGCCCGGCGGGGTCACGGGCACGTCGTCGACGACGGCGCCCGGCGCGGTGCCGATCCCGGCGACCGCCCGCCCGGGGGTGAGCGGCGAGCGGGAGTAGGCGCCGGGTGCGCCGAGCGGGCCCGTGCCCACGTGCCCGTCGGTCAGCAGTCCGAGCGGGCCCCGGCCGCCGGGTAGCAGCGAGCGCAGCGCGCCGCCGCCCTGGACCAGCGGCAGCGCCTGGTCGAGCGCGCGCAGCCGGGCCACGGAGGCGCCGCGCCGCTCGGCCTCGTAGCTGTCGAGCAGGGCCTCGGGCGCGGTGCCGCGCCAGACCAGGGCCAGCTTCCAGGCGAGGTTGTCGGCGTCGCGCAGCCCCTCCTCGACGCTCTGGGTGCCCAGGGCCCCCAGCAGCCGGGCCGCGTCTCCTGCCAGGAAGGCCCGCCCGGCCCGCCAGTGCCGGGCGATGCGCTGGTGCGCGGTGTGCACGCCGGTGTCGAGCAGCTCGTACGCGCCCGGCGCGGCGTCCGACCAGGCGGACAGGGTGCGCTGGACGCGGTCGATCAGGGCGTCCGGGGTGACCAGGTCGCCGCGCGGCGGCAGCCGCCAGTCCAGCCGCCAGCGGTCGCCGGGCAGCGAGCGGGCGGACACCTCGCCCCCGACGCCGGGCAGGTCGCGGTGGAGCAGCGCCTCCTGTGGCCAGGGCAGCGCGGTGCGCACGGTGGCCACCGCCCGGCGTTCGACGGACGTCCGCCCGGGGAAGCGGACGCCGAGCAGCTTGCGGACGGTGGAGCGGGCGCCGTCGCAGCCGACCAGGTAGCTGCCCGACCAGGTGGCGCCGGGCCCGCCCGCCGTGCGCGCCCGCACGCCCCCGGGGAGCTGCTCCAGCTCCGTCAGCCGCTGACCGGGCACCACCTCGATCAGCTCGCTGCGGCGCGCGGCGTCGGCCAGGGCGGCGGTGAGGGTGTGCTGGGCGAGGTGGAAGGGGGCGGCGCCGGGGGCGAAGTCCACCTGGTGGACGGTCTGCCGCCGGCGCAGCGTGCGCCACACCCGCCAGTGGGTGCCGGACAGCTCGGCCGCACCCGCCAGGCGCTGGGCCAGCGCCGCGGTGTCCGGGCGCAGCACACAGGTGCGCGCGGGGCGGGGCACGGCCGTGCCGTCACCGCCGTCCAGCAGGACCGAGGGCACCTCGTGCCGGGCGAGGGCGAGCGCCAGCGCGAGCCCGACGGGGCCCGCGCCGACCACGATCACCGGCTCCACGACACCGGGCTCCGGCTCCCCGCGTCCGGCCGACGGGCCCCGCTGGATCGGACGGTGGGGCCGGGCGTCCGGACGTGGTGCTTGATCACACCGGTATGCAACCCACTGGTCGGTCACCCGTCAAGTGACGCCCGCCCCGCCGACGGGTGCCCGGGGCGCGCCCGGACGCCGGCCCCTCAGGTCCCGCGGACCCGGCCACCACCCGCCTTGGTCACCGGCCGGTCCGGGCCCGCCTCGTCCAGCTCCTCCAGCCGCTCGGTGCCGACGACGGCGCCACCGGAGCGCTTGCCCCGGCGCAGGCGGCTCTCCAGCCGGTTCGCCACCGTGGTGAGCAGGAAGTTCAAGGCGACGAACAGCACCGCGCAGACGAGGTAGGCGGGGATGGTGTTGCCGTAGTTGGCGCTGATCAGACCGGCGGAGCGCAGCAGCTCGCTGAACCCGAGCAGCACGCCGCCGAGCGCGGTGTCCTTCACGATGACGACGAGCTGGCTGACGATGGCCGGGAGCATCGCGGTGACCGCCTGCGGCAGCAGCACGAAGGCCAGGACCTGGCTCTTGCGCATGCCGATGGCCTTGGCGGCGTCGGTCTGGCCGTGGGGCAGCGAGAGGATGCCCGCCCGCACCACCTCGGCGAGCACCGAGGCGTTGTAGAGCACCAGACCGGTGACGACCGCGTACAGCGGACGCACCTCGCGGTCGATGTCGGTCCACATCGCGTAGCCGGTGTTCGCGAAGAACATCAGCAGCAGCACCGGGATGGCGCGGAAGAACTCCACGACCGTCCCCGCGACGCCGCGCACCCAGGCGTGGTCCGACAGGCGCGCGACGCCCAAAACCGCGCCCAGCGGCAGGGCGATGACCATGGCCAGCGCGGCGGCCTTGAGGGTGTTGACCAGGCCGGGGAGGAAGTAGGTGGTCCACACCCGGGAGTCCTCGACGAAGGGCAGCCACTTGTCGGCTTCGAGCTGCCCCTTGTCCGCCATCATGGCCAGCACCCACCACAGCACCCCGGCTGCCAGGGCCAGGAAGGCCACCGTGTAGAGGACGTTGCGCAGGCGTGCGAGGGGACCGGGGGCGTCGTAGAGGAGGGAGGTCATCGCTTCACCGCCACGCGCTTGCCCACCCGGCCGAGGAGCAGGCCCGTCGGCAGGGTGAGGAGGATGAAGACCAGGGCGAAGGTGCCGAAGACCAGCAGCACCGCGTCCGACTCATTTTCGATCATGTCCTTCATCAGCAGCGCGGCCTCCCCCACTCCGATGGCTGCCGCGACCGTGGTGTTCTTGGTGAGGGCGATCAGGACGTTCGCCAGGGGCGCCACGACCGAACGGAACGCCTGCGGCAGCACGATCAGCCGCAGCACCTGCGTGAAGCTGAGCCCCAGGGCGCGTGCGGCCTCCGCCTGGCCGACGGGCACGGTGTTGATGCCGGAGCGGATCGCCTCGCAGACGAAGCTCGCGGTGTAGGCGGCCAGACCGAGGATGGCCAGGCGGAAGTTGATCGTGTCGAAGTCCCGGCCGCCCATCAGCGCGACGCCCAGGGTCTGGTGCAGCCCCAGGGAACAGAACACGATGATCAGCGTCAGCGGCGTGTTCCGCACGACGTTGACGTAGGCGGCCCCGAAGGCGCGCATCACCGGCACGGGGCTGACCCGCATGCTGGCCAGGACGGTGCCCCACACCAGGGCGCCGATCCCGGAGAAGACGGTGAGCTGCACCGTCACCCAGAACGCCCCGACGAGGTCGTACCGCTCCAGATCAAGAAAATCGAACACTGTCTACCGCGCTCTCACCTCAAGGAAAGCGGGCGCGCCCGGTGGCCCGGCGCGCCCGGTGGCCGTCAACCGCCCGTGGGTCAGCTCTTCTCGGTGATCTCCGGAGCCTCGCCCGGGTCGTAGCCGGCCGGGCCGAAGTGCTTCTCCACCGACTCCGTCCAGGCGCCTTCCTCGACCATCTTCTCCAGGGCGGCGTTGATGTCCGCCCGCAGCTCGGTGTCGCCCTTCTTCAGACCGATGCCGTAGTGCTCGTCGCTCAGGCTCAGCCCGGCGAGCTTGAACTTGCCCTCGTGCTGGGGCTGCGCCGCGTAGCCGGCCAGGATCGCGTCGTCGGTGGTGAGCGCGTCGACGACCCCGTTGGTCAGGCCGGACAGGCACTCGGAGTAGGTGCCGTAGGTCTGGAGGTTGGCCTTGGGGGCCAGCTCGTCCTTGACGTTCTGCGCGGAGGTGGAGCCGGAGACGGAGCACAGCTGCTTCTCGTTGAGGTCCGTCGCCTCGCTGATCTCGGACTCGTCCGCGCGGATCAGCAGGTCCTGGTGGGCGATCATGTACGGCCCGGCGAAGTCGACCTTCTCCTTGCGGGCGTCGGTGATCGAGTACGTGGCGGCGATGAAGTCCACGTCGCCCCGGGAGATCATGTTCTCGCGCTCGGCGCTGGGGGCCTCGACCCAGTCGATCTGGTCGGGCTCGTAGCCCAGCTCACCGGCGACGTAGGTGGCCACGTCGACGTCGAACCCCTCGAAGCCACCGTCCTTGGCCTTCAGGCCCAGACCCGGCTGGTCGAACTTGATCCCGATGGCGATCTTCTCGCCGTCGCCGCCCTCGCCACCGCTGTCACCGCCGCCGCCGCACGCGGTGGCGGTGAGGGACAGGGCGAGGACGGCCGCGGCCGCGGCGCCGGTGGTGCGAAGTCTCATGATGGGTTCCCTTGCTGACGTGGTGGGCGGCGTCCGTGGTACGGCGCCGGAGACGACGGTGCTGGGGCGGTGCCGCCGGGGCGGCGGGCCCGGGGGCCGGCCGGCGGAGCGGAGGCCCGGAGACCGGTGCCCGCGGGCGGGGTCAGTGCGCGAGGATCTTCGACAGGAAGTCCTTGGCCCGGTCGCTGCGCGGGTTGCTGAAGAACTGTTCCGGCGTGGCCTCTTCGACGATGCGGCCGTCGGCCATGAAGACGACCCGGTTCGCGGCGGAGCGGGCGAAGCCCATCTCGTGCGTGACGACGACCATCGTCATGCCGTCGCGGGCCAACTGCTGCATGACCTCCAGGACCTCGTTGATCATCTCCGGGTCCAGCGCGGAGGTCGGCTCGTCGAAGAGCATGACCTTGGGTTCCATGGCGAGCGCGCGGGCGATGGCCACGCGCTGCTGCTGGCCGCCGGAGAGCTGCGCGGGGTACTTGTCGGCCTGGTTGGCCACGCCGACCCGGTCCAGCAGTGCGCGGGCGCGCTCCTCGGCCTCCGCCTTGCCCTTCCGGCGCACCTTGAGCTGGCCGAGCGTCACGTTCTCCAGCACGGTCTTGTGCGCGAACAGGTTGAAGGACTGGAAGACCATGCCCACGTCGACACGGAGCCTGGCCAGCTCCCTGCCCTCGGCGGGCAGCGGCCTGCCGTCGATGGAGATGCTGCCGGAGTCGATCGTCTCCAGCCGGTTGATGGTGCGGCACAACGTGGACTTGCCCGACCCCGAGGGGCCGATCACGACGACCACCTCGCCGGGGGCGATGCTCAGGTCGATGTCCTGGAGCACGTGCAGGGCACCGAAGTGCTTGTTGACGTTGTCCAGGACGACCAGCGGCTCCGCCGCGGGTGCGGTGTCCTCGTCCTTCGTCACCGATACTGCGCTCATCGGCGTCACTCGCTCCGTCCTCGTCGGTTGAGGGGACCTTAGTGACGGCCGTGAACCCACGTCACCACATCTGAGGGGAAATTGAGCATAACGATCCGGACACCTACGGCCACGTTGCGTGACACCCCTCGGTCGCGCGCGTTCCGGCTGAATAACGGTGGGCCGAGGGCGCCCGGGCGCCCTTGACGGGCGGCGGCCGGATCGGCGTGGATGCTGCGTACGGCATGCCGGTGAGCGGCATGGGAACCGGCGGGGAACGGATCGGGACGGCGGCGGGCACGGTGCCCGCGGACGGGAGGCGGCATGCGGTTGCTGCTGGTGGAGGACGACGAGCACGTCGCCGCCGCGCTGACCGCCGTGCTCGCCCGCCACGGCTTCCGGGTGGTGCACGCCCGCACCGGCGAGGAGGCGCTGGAGCAGTTGCTGCCCGACGACAGCGGGGCGCCCTTCGCCGTCGTGCTGCTCGACATCGGCCTGCCCGACCAGAGCGGCTTCGAGGTGTGCGGCCGCATCCGGCGCCAGAGCGGCACCCCGGTGATCATGGTCACCGCGCGGGCCGACGTCCGCTCCCGCATCCACGGGCTCAACCTCGGCGCGGACGACTACGTGGTCAAGCCCTACGACACCGGTGAGCTGCTGGCCCGCATCCACGCCGTCAGCCGGCGCGCACTCCCCGGTGACGCGGCCGGGGCCCCGCGCGCGGTCGCCGGCCCGGGCGGTGCGGGCGGCCCGGGCCGGACCGGGCGCGACGACGCGGCGGGAGCGCACCCGGCCGGGGCCGGGGCGGCCGGCGCGCGGGCGGCGGGAGCACCGGTGGCGAGCGCCGCCCCCGCTCCGGGAGCGGCCGGCGGCGAGGCATCCGCGGCGCCGGGGCTGCGCCTCGGTCCGGTGCTGATCGAACCCGCCAGCCGCCAGGTGCGCGTCCACGGCGAGCCGGTGGCGCTGACCCGCAAGGAGTTCGACCTTCTCGCCCTGCTCGCGCAGCGCCCCGGCGTGGTCTACCGGCGCGAGCAGATCATCAGCGAGGTGTGGCGGACGAGCTGGGAGGGCACCGGGCGCACCCTGGAAGTGCACGTGGCCTCGCTGCGCGCCAAGCTCGGGCAGCCCGCGCTGATAGAGACCGTGCGCGGCGTCGGCTACCGGCTGGCCGCCGCGGCCGCGTGAGCCGGTAGCCTTCCGCGGTGCGCACCCGCCTGCTGCCGCTGCTCATCGTCCTGATGGCCGGTGTGCTGCTGGCCCTCGGATTCCCGCTCGCCGTCAGCATGGCCTCGGCCGAGCAGCAGCACGTCGTGGTGGACCGGATCGACGACACCGCGCGCTTCGCCGCGCTCGCGCAGTTCGTGACCGAGCGGCCCGCCCCGGTCGGCCAGCCGGGCGCCGAGGCCCGCGTGGCCGAGAGCAGGCCGGACGGCCGGTTGGCCACGCTGACCGAGGAGCTCGCCCGGTACCACGAGCTGTACGGCATCCGGGCGGGCGTCTTCTACCGCGACGGGCGGGCGATGGCCGCCGCGCCCGACGGGTGGCGCAAGCCGTCCGGCGGGGAGGGGGCCGCGGCCTTCGCGGAGGCGCTGGCCGGGCGGCGCAGCCACGACCCGCCGCAGGTGTGGCCGTGGCAGGACAGCCGCATCGCCGTCGCCTCCCCGGTCATCCGGGACGGGGACGTGGTCGCCGTGGTGCTGACCGACTCCCCCACCGGGCCGCTGCGCTCCCGCATCCTGCGCGACTGGGTGCCGCTGGCGGCGGGTGAGGCGGCCGCGATGCTGCTCGCGCTGGGCGCGGCCTCGCGGCTGGCGGGGTGGGTGCTGCGGCCGGTGCGCGATCTGGACAAGGCGGCCCACGACATCAGCACCGGGCGGCTCACCTCGCGGGTGGCCGCCGCGGGCGGCCCGCCGGAGCTGCGGCGGCTGGCGCACTCCTTCAACGAGATGGCCGACCACGTCGAGGACATCCTGGAACAGCAGCGGGCGTTCGTCGCCGACGCCTCGCACCAGCTACGCAATCCGCTGTCGGCGCTGCTGCTGCGCATCGAGCTGCTCGGCCTGGAGCTGCCAGCGGGCAGCGCGGACTTCGCCGCCGTGCAGGGGGAGGGCAAACGGCTGGCCCGGGTACTGGACGATCTGCTCGGCCTGGCGACGGCCGAGCACAGCCGCGCGGACCTGCGGCTGACCGACGTGGGCGAGGTGGCCGCCGAGCGCGTGGCCGCCTGGCGTCCCGTGGCCGAGCGCAAGGGCGTGACGCTGGCCTCCCGGGGGCTCGCCGCCGCCACCGCCTGGGCCGACCCCGTCTCCCTCTCCAGCGCCCTGGACGCCGTGGTGGACAACGCGGTGAAGTTCTCCCCCGAGGGCGCGACCGTCACCGTGACCGTCGCGGCCGCCGGTGACCGGGTCACCATCGAGGTGGCCGACGGCGGGCCGGGGCTCACCGCCGAGGAGCTGGAGCGCGTCGGCGACCGCTTCTGGCGCAGTAGCCGCCACCAGAACGTCTCCGGTTCGGGGCTGGGCCTGTCCATCGCCCGCGCCCTCCTGGCCGCCGGTGACGCGACCCTCGCCTTCGCTCCCGGCGTCCCCGACGGGCTGCGGGTGACCCTCACCCTCCCCCGTACGGCCCCGGAGGGCACCACCGAGCCGTCCGCCCGCCTGCCGGGCCGCTAGCCGTCCGGCAGGTACTCCTCCAGCGTCTCCGCGCACCGCGCGTCCTCGGCCTCCAGCGCCTGCCGGACGACGCGGAGCGCCACGCCCTCGGGATAGCCGCGGCGGGCGAGGAGGCCGGCCAGGCGCCGCAGGCGCTTGTCCGGCGGCAGGCCCCGGGTGGTGCGCAGCTTGCGGTCCACCAGGGCGCGGGCGGTCTCCTCCTCCTGGCCCGGATCGAGTCGCTCCAGAGCGCCGTCGATGACCGCCGGCTCCACCCCGCGCGTCCGCAGCTCCCGGGCCAGGGCCCGCCGGGCCAGACCACGGCTGTGGTGCCGGGAGTCCACCCACGCGTCGGCGAAGCTCGCGTCGTCGATGAGCCCGACGTCCTCGAAGCGGGCGAGTACCTCCTCGGCCGCCTCGGCCGGGACGTCCCGCTTGCGCAGGGCGTCCGCGAGCTGGGCCCGGGTGCGGGGCGTGCCCGTGAGCAGCCGCAGGCAGATCGCCCGGGCCCGCTCGACCGGGTCTCGCGGCTCAGCCGGTCCCGCCCCTGCGGCCTTCGCGTACTCAGGTGGTACCGCCTCCTCGGCCCTCGACGAGGAGGCGGCACCACCGTCCTGGGGTGGCGGGCTGCTGTCCGGCCAGTCCGTACGCCGTGTCATGCCGCGCCCGGGTCAGCTCTTCGCCGCGCTGGCGGCCTTGGCGGCCCTCCCCTTGGCGGCGACCGCCGCGGCCTTGGCCGCGGGCTCCGCGGTGGGAGCGGGTGCGGGCGCGCCGTCGGCGGCGTCCGGACCCGGCTCGCCCGCGGGCTCCTGCACCCGCACGCCGATGCCCAGCTTGTCCTTGATCTTCTTCTCGATCTCGTTGGCCAGGTCCGGGTTGTCCCGCAGGAAGTTGCGGGCGTTCTCCTTGCCCTGGCCGAGCTGGTCGCCCTCGTACGTGTACCAGGCACCGGACTTGCGGATGAAGCCGTTCTCCACGCCCATGTCGATCAGGCCGCCCTCGCGGCTGATGCCCACGCCGTAGAGGATGTCGAACTCCGCCTGCTTGAAGGGCGGGGCGACCTTGTTCTTGACGACCTTCACCCGGGTGCGGTTGCCCACCGCGTCCGTGCCGTCCTTCAGCGTCTCGATGCGGCGGATGTCCAGCCGCACCGAGGAGTAGAACTTCAGGGCCCGGCCACCGGTCGTCGTCTCCGGCGAGCCGAACATGACGCCGACCTTCTCGCGGAGCTGGTTGATGAAGACCGCCGTCGTCTTGGACTGGCTCAGCGCGCCGGTGATCTTGCGGAGCGCCTGGCTCATCAGCCGGGCCTGGAGGCCGACGTGGGAGTCGCCCATCTCGCCCTCGATCTCGGCACGGGGCACCAGGGCCGCGACGGAGTCGACCACGATGAGGTCCAGCGCGCCGGACCGGATGAGCATGTCGGTGATCTCCAGCGCCTGCTCGCCGTTGTCCGGCTGGGACAGGATGAGCTGGTCGACGTCCACCCCGAGCTTCTTGGCGTACTCCGGGTCGAGCGCGTGCTCGGCGTCGACGAAGGCGACCGTGCCGCCCGCCTTCTGGGCGTTGGCCACCGCGTGCAGCGTGAGCGTCGTCTTACCCGAGGACTCCGGGCCGTAGACCTCCACCACCCGCCCCCGGGGCAGCCCGCCGACGCCGAGGGCCACGTCCAGCGCGGTCGACCCGGTGGGGATGACCTCGATGGGTTCGTTCGGCCGCTCGCCCAGGCGCATCACGGCGCCCTTGCCGAACTGGCGTTCAATCTGCGCGAGCGCGGCGTCGAGCGCCTTGTCGCGGTCGGTTCCTGCCATGGGTCCCACCGGTTTCTGATTCGATCGCTTCACGTCCGCCGACGCTAGCGGCTGCCACTGACAATCGGTCCGGGCAGCCCCGGCCCGTCCGCCGCCACCCATGGGAATCGATGTTCGATTTTCGTGTCAAGTTGCCGCGCCGCCCGTGTGGAGAACGGAAAAAGCCCTGGTCAGAGGGGGCGCGTAGGGAATCAGCGCAGCTCCGCGGGGACGTCCATCGCCGCGCAGACCCCCCGCCACACGTCCTTCGCGTTCCACCCCGCGTCCAGCGCCTCGTGCACCGTGCGGCCGCCGAGTTCGGACATCACGTGGTCCCGCGCGAAGGAGTCCGCGTACGCACCGCCGAAGTGCGCCGCCATCCGCTCCCAGAAGTCCGTCAGCCGCATGCCCCCAGTATCGCTCAGTACTCCGCGGTACCCCGCGGTACTCCGGCAGTACCCCGCAGCCGCGACGGCCGCGACGGCCGCGACGGCATTGACAAGGCTCTTGCCCGCGCGACCGCGGCGATCCCCCGGGCGGCCACTCACTCCGCCCACACCGCCCACGTCGCCGCCCCGCACCCCCACACCGCCCATACCCGCCCGCGCGGCCCACGGGCACGCGTCCCGCGCGCCCCGCGCGTCCCGCGTGGCCCACGCGGCCCCCGCGACCCGCTCCACCGCCCGCGCGCCCGTCAGCCGCCCAGCGCCCGCGCCCCGGCGGTCACGACGACCGCCGCGCCGATCACCACCAGGAACGGCGCCCGCAGCAGCAGCGCCAGCGCGGCGGCTCCGAGCCCGGCGGCGCGGGCGTCCAGCGCGAGCGCCCCGGCCTGGCCGCCGAAGGTCTGCAACCCGGTGAGGGCGGCCAGCAGGGCGACGGGCAACAGCGCCGCCAGCCGCCGCACGAGCGGCCGCTCCAGCGCTCCGGCCGGGACGGACAGGCCGAGCAGTTTCACCAGGTAGCACCCGGCCGCCGTCACGGCGATCGCCCACCACACGCTCATCGCCCGCCTCCCCGCCGGGTGACGCACAGCACCAGTGGCGCCGCGAGCCCCGCGGCCAGCACCGGCACTCCGGCCGGCAGCACCGGGTGGGTGGCCAGGGCCAGCGCCACGGCCAGCACGGCCACCGCGCGCTCGCCGGCGGTGCGCAGCATCGGTGCGAGCAGGGCGAGGAACACGGCGGGCCCCGCGGCGTCCAGACCCCAGGCGGCCGGGTCGCCGAGCGCGGCGGCGCCCAGGTGGCCCAGCAGCGTGGTGAGGTTCCACAGCAGGTACAGGGTGACCCCGGTGACGGCGAAGCCGAGGCGCGCGGAGCGCCGGTCCGGCTGGGCCAGGGAGACGGCGGCGGTCTCGTCGATCACCCAGTGCGCGGCCAGCGGGCGCAGCCGCCCGGGCAGCCGCAGCAGGCCGGACAGCCGCAGGCCGTAGAAGGCGTTGCGCACCCCGAGGAAGAGCGCCCCCGCCGCGGCGGTGGCCGGGGCTCCCCCGCCGGCGAGCGCGCCGACGAGGGCGAACTGCGAGGCGCCGGTGAAGACCAGCAGGCTGAGCGCGCACGCCATCGGGAGGCTGAGGCCGGCGCCCGCCGCCGTCACGCCGAAGGCGAAGCCCGACAGGCCGACGGCGGTGCCCACGCCGAGGGCGTCGCGGACGACGGCCCGGTCGGCGCGGGAGCGGTGCGGCGCGTCGGGCGGGGGCACGGTGGGCTCGGGCGGGTCCGGGTTCCGGACGGGAAGGTCCTGGGTCACGCCCGCACGCTAGCCATCCGTTATGACAGCCGTCTTGTACGTTCTTGCGCGGTACACGCAGGCGCGGCGCACGCTGCCGCCCGGGGCGCGCGCCGCCCGCGCGCCGGGCGCACGACGCTCCCCTGCCCGGCTCGCGCGCCCGGTAAGTCAGCCCGCGTGCCGGGCGTGCGACCGCGTGCCCGCTGGTACGCGCCCGGCGGGACTCCGACGATGCGCCTGAAGTGCCTGCCCAGGTGCGGCTGATCGGTGAAGCCGCAGGCCACCGCCGCCTCGGCGGGCGGCACGCCGTCTTCCAGCAGCCGCCGGGCACGCCGCACGCGGGCATCGGTGAGCCAGGCGTGCGGCGGCATCCCGTAGGCGTCCTGGAAGGCCCGGCTCAGCGCGAACGGGCTGGTGCCCAGCTCCGCGGCGAGCCGGGCGAGCGTCGGCGGATCGGCCATCCGCTCGACCAGCACGTCCCGGGCCCGCCGCGCCGTCCGCGCCCCCGCGCCGGCGGGCGCACGGAGCGCGGCGGGGGCGCCGTGCAGCCGCAGCAGCCGCGCGACGGCGTGCCGCAGCAGACTGTCGGCGGCCAGCGCGTTCCCCGCCTCGGCGGCCCGGTGGACGCCCGCGATCAGCGCCCAGGCGCGCGCGTCCACGGCGTCGGGGGCGGCGAAGGAGGGCGTGCCGCGCAGCCGGGTCGTCTCCGCGGCGATCTCCGCGACGAGCCCGGCCGACGGGTAGAGCGTGCGGTAGGTCCACCCCTCCGGGCGGCCCGCGCGGGCGGTGTGCGGCACCTCGGGATTGATCATGACGACGCCGCCGCGCCCGGCGCGCACGGTACCGCCCGGCAGCCCGACCTCCTCGACGCCGCCGGTGACGGCGCAGACCACGTAGCCGTCGTGCGCGTGCCGCGCGAACGTGTGCCGCACGTAGTGCGCGGACAGCAGGTCGAGCCCCGGCAGCGCCTCGTACTGCCAGTGCCGTGCCCACTCCCGTCCGCTCACCCGTCCATTGTGCGCGCCGCCTCCGCCCCCCTCGCACACCCGTACGCCCACCCTCGCCCCCACCGCCCCTGTCCCACCCCGGCGCACGCGCCGCGCGCAACGCGCACGCCGCCCCCACGCGCACGCCGCTCCCGCCCCCACGCCCGGGCCTTGCGGAAGCCGTTGTCAGTGGCCCGGTGCACGATGGGGGCATGGGTCACCCGACGGCTCACCCCGCCCTGGACGGCTTCTCCCCCGCGACCCGCGCGTGGTTCGCGGGGGCGTTCCGCGCGCCCACGGCCGCCCAGGTCGGCGCCTGGCAGGCCCTGCGGCAAGGCGCGGACGCCCTGGTGGTGGCGCCCACGGGTTCGGGCAAGACGCTGGCCGCCTTCCTCGCCTCGCTGGACCGGCTGACGGCCGTGCCGCCGCCCGCGGAGCCGCTCAAGCGCTGCCGCGTGCTCTACGTCTCGCCGCTGAAGGCGCTCGCGGTGGACGTCGAGCGGAACCTGCGCAGCCCCCTGACGGGCATCCGCCACGAGTCGCTCCGGCAGGGCCTGCCCGAGCCGGACGTGCGGGTGGCGATCCGCTCCGGGGACACGCCCGCCACCGAGCGCCGCGCCCTCGCGCGCCGCCCGCCCGACATTTTGATCACCACGCCCGAGTCGCTGTTCCTCATGCTCACCTCGCAGGCCCGCGAGGCGCTGAGCGGCGTGGAGACGGTGATCCTGGACGAGGTGCACGCCGTGGCGGGCACCAAGCGCGGGGCCCACCTGGCCCTCTCCCTGGAGCGCCTGGACGCGCTGCTGGACGCCCCGGCCCGCCGCGTCGGCCTGTCCGCGACGGTGCGGCCCGTGGAGGAGGTCGCCCGCTTCCTCTCCCCGCAGCGGCCGGTGAAGATCGTCCAGCCTCCGGCCGAGAAGGAGTTCGCGCTCCGGGTCGTCGTCCCGGTGGAGGACATGGGCGAGCTGGGCGGCTCCCCGGTGCCCGACGCCGACGAGGTCACCGCCAAGCCCTCCATCTGGCCGTCGGTCGAGGAGCGCATCACCGATCTGGTGCAGGCCCACCGCTCCACCATCGTCTTCGTCAACTCCCGGCGCCTGGCCGAGCGGCTGTGCAACCGGCTGAACGAGATCGCCTACGAACGGGCGACGGGCGAGCCGCTGCCCGAGCACCACTCCCCCGCCGAGCTGATGGGTGGCTCGGGGGCGGCCGAGGGCGCCCCGCCGGTGCTGGCCAGGGCCCACCACGGCTCCGTGTCCAAGGAGCAGCGCGCCCAGGTGGAGGAGGACCTGAAGGCGGGGCGGCTCCAGGCCGTCGTCGCCACCTCCAGCCTGGAGCTGGGCATCGACATGGGCGCGGTGGACCTGGTCGTGCAGGTGGAGTCGCCGCCGTCGGTCGCCTCGGGCCTGCAGCGGGTGGGCCGGGCCGGGCACCAGGTGGGCGCGGTCTCGGCGGGCGTGGTCTTCCCCAAGTACCGCGGCGACCTCGTGCAGTCCGCCGTGGTGACGGAGCGGATGCGCCAGGGGGCCATCGAGGCGCTGCGCGTTCCGGCGAACCCGCTGGACGTGCTGGCCCAGCAGCTCGTGGCGATCACCGCCATGGACACCTGGGACGTGACGGAGCTGCTGACGCTGGTGCGCCGGGCCGCGCCCTTCGCCGCGCTGCCGGAGTCCGCCTACACCGGCGTGCTGGACATGCTGGCCGGACGCTACCCGTCCGACGCCTTCGCGGAGCTGCGCCCGCGCGTGGTGTGGGACCGGGTGGCGCACACGGTCAGCGCGCGCCCCGGCGCGCAGCGGCTCGCCGTCACCTCCGGCGGCACCATTCCCGACCGCGGTCTGTTCGGCGTCTTCCTCGCCGGGGCCGATCCCCAGCGCGGCGGCGGCCGTGTCGGGGAGCTGGACGAGGAGATGGTGTACGAGTCGCGGGTGGGGGACGTCTTCACGCTGGGCACCACGTCGTGGCGCATCGAGGACATCACGCGCGACCGGGTGCTCGTCTCGCCCGCCCCGGGGGTGCCCGGTCGGCTGCCGTTCTGGAAGGGCGACCAGCTCGGGCGCCCGCTGGAGCTGGGCCGCGCGCTGGGCGCGTTCGTGCGCGAGGTGGGCGCCCTGGCCGCCGACGCCGCCGCCGCCCGGCTGACCGCCGCGGGCCTGGACGAGCTGGCCGTGCGCAACCTGCTGGCGTACCTGGCCGAGCAGCGCCAGGCGTGCGGCCACGTGCCGGACGACCGCACGATCGTCGTGGAGCGCTTCCGCGACGAGCTGGGCGACTGGCGCGTGGTGGTCCACTCCCCCTTCGGCGCGCAGGTGCACGCCCCCTGGGCGCTGGCGCTGGGCGCGCGGCTGACCGAGCGGTACGGGCTGGACGCCCAGGTGATGCACGCCGACGACGGCATCGTGCTGCGCCTGCCCGACGCCGACCTGCTGGGCCTGGACGGTCCGGACGGCCCGGACGGCCCGACCGGCGCGGAGGGCCTGTCGGGGCCGCCCGCGCCGGTGGGGCCGGGCGGGGCCTTCGACGCGGAGCGGGCGCCGGTGGGCGCGCAGGACGTGCTCTACGAGCAGGGCGAGGTCGACCAGATCGTCACCGACCAGGTGGGCGGCTCCGCGCTGTTCGCCGCCCGCTTCCGCGAGTGCGCCGCCCGGGCGCTGCTGCTGCCCCGCCGGGACCCGGGGCGGCGCACGCCGCTGTGGCAGCAGCGCCGCCGGGCGTCCCAGCTTTTGGAGGTGGCCGCCGAGTTCGGCTCGTTCCCCATCGTCCTGGAGGCGGTGCGCGAGTGCCTGCAGGACGTGTTCGACGTCCCCGGGCTCGCCGAGCTGATGGGGGACGTGGCCGCGCGCCGGGTGCGGCTGGTGGAGGTCACCACGCGCGAACCCTCGCCCTTCGCCCGCTCCCTGCTGTTCGGGTACGTCGCGCAGTTCCTCTACGAGGGCGACACGCCGCTGGCCGAGCGCCGGGCCGCCGCGCTGTCGCTGGACTCGCGGCTGCTCGCGGAGCTGCTGGGCCGTGCGGAGCTGCGCGAGCTGCTGGACGCCGAGGTGCTGGCCGGCCTGGAGGCCGAGCTCCAGTGGCGCACCCAGGAGCGCCGCGTCAAGGACGTCGAGGCGGTGGCCGACGCGCTGCGCGTGCTCGGCCCGCTCACGGAGGCGGAGCTGACCGAGCGCGGGGCCGAGCCGGGCTGGGCGGCGGAGCTCGCGGCCGCCCGGCGGGCCATCACCGTGCGCGTCGGCGGCGTCGAGCACTGGGCGGCGATCGAGGACGCGGGGCGGTTGCGGGACGCGCTGGGGGCGGCGCTGCCCGTCGGCGTCCCCGAGGCGTTCACCGAGCCGGTGCCCGACCCGCTGGGTGACCTGCTGGCGCGCTACGCCCGCACCCACGGCCCGTTCACCACCCAGCAGGCGGCGGCCCGGTTCGGTCTGGGCCAGGCCGTGGCGGACGCCACCCTGCACCGCCTGGCGGCCGAGGGCCGACTGGTGCAGGGCGAGTTCCACCCCGCGGGCGCCGGGCAGGAGTGGTGTGACCCGGTGGTCCTGCGCAGGCTGCGCCGGCGGTCGCTGGCGGCGCTGCGCGAGGAGCTGGAGCCCGTCCCCGCCCCCGCGCTGGCGGCGTTCCTGCCCCGCTGGCAGCACGTGGACGGCGGCGGGCTGCGCGGGGTCGACGGGCTGGCCAGGGCCGTCGAGCAGCTCCAGGGCGCGGCCGTACCCGCCTCCGCGCTGGAGCGCCTGGTGCTGCCCGGCCGGGTGGCGGACTACACCCCGGCGCTGCTGGACGAGCTGACCACCACGGGCGAGGTGGTGTGGGCCGGGGCGGGCGCCCTTCCCGGCAAGGACGGCTGGGTCGCGCTGTACCCGGCCGACACGGCGCCGCTGCTGCTGCCCGAGCCGCACCCGCTGGAGCTCACCGAATTGCACCAGGCCGTGCTGGACGCGCTGGCCGGCGGGTACGGACTGTTCTTCCGCCAGATCGCCGAACGGGTGCGCGCGGCGCTCGGGGAGTCGTCGGACGCCCGGCTCGCCGACGCCCTGTGGGAACTGGCCTGGTCCGGGCGGCTGACCAACGACAGCCTCGCCCCGCTGCGCAGCCTGCTCGGCTCGGGCCGGACGGCGGGCTCGACGGCGCACCGGGCCCGCCGCGCCCCGCCGCGCGGCCGCTACGGCTCGCTCGCGCTGCGCGCCGGTGGCTCCGGCGGCCAGGCGGTGTCGCGGAACGGCCCGCCCACGGTGTCCGGGCGCTGGTCCCTGCTGCCGCCGCGCGCCACCGGGGCGGAGGACGCCACCCGGCGCGCCCACGCCACCGCCCGCACACTGCTGGACCGGCACGGCGTGGTCACCCGGGGGGCGGTCGCCGCCGAGGGGGTGCCGGGCGGTTTCGCGGCCGTCTACCGGGTGCTGTCGGCGTTCGAGGAGAGCGGGCAGGCGCGGCGGGGGTACGTGGTCGAGCATCTGGGCGCCGCGCAGTTCGCCGTGGACGGCGCCGTGGACCGGCTGCGGGCGGTCAGCACGGCGCGGGAGCGCGAGCGCGCACCGCGGGCCGTGGTGCTCGCGGCGGCCGACCCGGCGAACGCCTACGGGGCCGCGCTGCCCTGGCCGGAGCCGCCCGAGTCGGCCGGGCACAAGCCGGGCCGCAAGGCCGGTGCGGTGGTGGTGCTGGTGGACGGCGAGCTGGTGCTGTACCTGGAGCGGGGCGGCAAGTCCCTGCTGGCGTGGGGCGAGGGCACGGCGCTGGAGGCGGCCACGGCGGCGCTGGCCGAGGCGGCCCGCGCCGGGACGCTGGGCTCGCTGACCGTGGAGCGGGCCAACGGCGCCCCGGTGCTGACGGCGCCGCTGGGCCGCGCGCTGGAGGCGGCGGGCTTCCACGCCACGCCGCGTGGGCTGCGGCTGCGGCCGTGAGCGCCGGCGCGGGCGGCTGAGAGGCTGGTGGTATGCCCGAGGGAGACACCGTCTGGCGCACCGCGCGGCGGCTGCACGCCGCGCTGTCCGGTGCGCGGCTGGTCCGGGGCGAGCTGCGGGTGCCGGAGTTCGCCACCGCCGAGCTGGCGGGCCGCGAGGTGCTGGAGACGGTACCGCGCGGCAAGCACCTGCTGACCCGGTTCGACGGCGGGCTGACGCTCCACTCGCACCTGCGGATGGACGGCGCCTGGCGGGTGTATCCGGCGGACGGGCGCTGGACGGGCGGCCCGGGCCACGAGATCCGGGCGGTGCTGGCGTCGGCCGGACGCGCGGCGGTCGGCTACCGGCTGCCGGTGCTCGCGCTGCTGCCGACCTCGGCCGAGGACGGCGTCGTGGGCCACCTCGGGCCGGACCTGCTGGGGCCCGACTGGGACGCGGCCGAGGCCCTGCGGCGGCTGCGGGCGGCGGCCGACCGGGAGATCGGCGAAGCCCTGCTGGACCAGCGCAACCTCGCCGGGGTGGGCAACGTCTACCGCTCCGAGCTGTGCTTCATGGCCCGCCTGCCCCCGTGGACACCGGTGGGCCGGGTGCCCCACCCCGACCGCCTCCTGGCGCTGGCGCGGCGCCTGCTGGACGCGAACAAGGCCCGCGTCGAGCGCTGCACGACCGGCGACCGGCGCCGCGGCCGCATGCTGTGGGTCTACGGCCGCGGCGGCAAGCCGTGCCTGCGCTGCGGCACGCCGGTACGCCGCGCCGAGGCGCCGGGCCCGCGCGGCACCGCGCCCCGGCCGCTGTACTGGTGCCCCCGCTGCCAGCCGGAACGCTGACCCCCGCCGGGCGGGCGCCGCCGTCGTCCTGCCTGCCCGGGGCCGCGAAACGCGCGGTGCCGAGGCCGCGAGGGCCTCGGCACCGGATCGCGTGGTGCGGACGGGCGTCAGGCGGCGACGACGTCCACGGCCTCCTGCGGCCGCTTGATCGTCACGCGTTCGTCCGGACGGCCGGTGACGGAGGTGACCGACACCGGGTTGAGCATGGGCCGCATCGGCGCCGGTACCGCGTCGCTCGCGGCCGACTGGGCCAGCTCGGCCAGGGCCAGCTCGTCACTGACCTCGCGCATCAGCTCGGACATCGGGACGTCCAGCGCGTCGCAGATCGACGACAGCAGTTCGGAGGAAGCCTCCTTCTGCCCCCGTTCCACCTCGGACAGGTAGCCGAGCGAGACGCGCGCGGATGCGGAGACTTCGCGCAGGGTACGGCCCTGACGCTGGCGCTGCCGACGCAGCACGTCACCCAACAGGCGACGGAGCAGAATCATCGGTGGCTCCCTCCTCGGACCGTGAACCTGAGTCCTTCATGCCCCACCGTACCGCCTACAACCGTGGCCGTGCGGGGAGCTATGTCGTGTTCACTCAGGGCTGTAAACATCCTTCTTCCCCACGGTGTTCCGTACTCTGTCCCCCGGCCTTCTCCAGAAGTTCCCCGCACAGCAGGCGGAGAACGGCCTGGACGCTCTCGCGCCGGATCTCCGCGCGGTCGCCGTCCAGGTCCAGGCGGCGGGCGGTCGGCTCACCGCTCGGGCCGGCGACGGCCACGTACACCCGGCCGACCGGCTGCCCGTCCTGTGGTTCGGGTCCGGCGACCCCGGTGGTGGCCACGCCCCAGTGGGTACCCAGCAGCTCCCGGACCCCACACGCCATCTGCCGCGCGACTTCGGCGTCCACCGCGCCGCGGGCGGCCAGCAGCTCCCCGTCCACGCCCAGCACGCGCCGCTTCAGCTCGGTGGCGTAGGCGGTCACCGAGCCGGCGAAGGCCCGCGAGGCCCCGGGGGCGGCGGTGAGGGCGGCGGCCACCAGGCCCCCGGTCAGGGACTCGGCCGCGCTCACCGTCTCGCCGCGCTCGACCAGCCGGGAGACCGCGTCGGTGGCCGAGTCGGGCGGGGGGTCGGCCACGGTCTCCTCCGTCACGACGCCCTTGCGCGCGTCCGGCCCGCCCGGCGCAGCACCACGGCCTGGCGGACGTAGTCCACCGCGCTGAGGGCGGTCAGCAGCACGGCGACGGCCATGACCCACCAGCGCAGGCTGGCCAGCGGTCCGTCGAGCGCGAGGATGTACATGCCCACGGCGACGCCCTGGGTGAGCGTCTTGAGCTTGCCGCCGCGCGAGGCGGGGATCACCCCGTAGCGGATGACCCAGAAGCGCAGGAGTGTGATGGCCAGTTCGCGGCCCACGATGACGCCCGTCACCCACCAGGGCAGGTCGCCCAGCACGGAGAGGCTGACCAGGGCCGCGCCCATGATGGCCTTGTCCGCGATGGGGTCGGCGATCTTGCCGAAGTCGGTGACGATGTCGCGGCGGCGGGCCAGCTCGCCGTCGAACAGGTCGGTGATCATGGCGACGGTGAACGCCGCCCAGGCCAGCGAGCGCCAGCCCGGGTCGTGCCCGCCGTCGGCGACCATCAGCAGCACGAAGCCGGGCACCAGGGCCAGCCGGAGCATGGTGAGGATGTTGGCGATGTTCCACAGACTCACGTGCCGGGCTGCGGTCCGGCGCCCCGCCCGCGGACCGCTCCCGGCCGTGGAGGCCGGGATGCCTGTCATGGGGACGCCTCCTCGACGGTCGCCGGCTCGGCGACCAGATCGACTCCTTCGGCCGCCACCGCCCTCGCCTCGACCATACGTCCGGGGACGAGATCGGCGCAGCCGGGACCGGTCAGCCGCACCAGCCCGTCGGTCTCGGGCGCCTGGTGGGCGGCCCGGCCGAGGACGCCCTCACCCTCGTCGACGCTCTCCACCAGAACCGACAGCCGCTCGCCCACCCGCTCCTCGGCGCGCTGCGCGGTCAGCTCCTCGGCCAGCGGGGTCAGGTGGGCCAGCCGCTCGGCGACGGCCTCCGGGTCCAGCTTGCCGTCGTATCCGGCGGCCTCGGTGCCGTCCTCGTCGGAATAGCCGAACACGCCTATGGCGTCCAGCCGCGCCCCGGTCAGGAAGCGCTCCAGCTCCGCGAAGTCGGCCTCGCGCTCGCCGGGGAAGCCGACGATGAAGTTGGAGCGCACCCCGGCGTGCGGCGCCTTGGCCCGGATCGTCTCCAGCAGCTCCCAGAACCGCTCGGTGTCCCCGAAGCGGCGCATGGCGCGCAGCACCGTGGGGGCGGCGTGCTGGAAGGACAGGTCGAAGTAGGGCGCGACGTTCTCGGTGCCGGCGAGCACGTCGATCAGGCCGGGCCGCAGTTCGGCGGGTTGCAGGTAGCTGACGCGGACGCGTTCGATGCCGTCGACGGCGGCCAGCTCCGGCAGCAGCGTCTCCAGCAGCCGCAGGTCACCGAGGTCCTTGCCGTAGGAGGTGTTGTTCTCCGAGACCAGCATGACCTCTTTCACCCCCTGCTCGGCCAGCCAGCGGGTCTCGCCCAGCACGTCGGCGGGGCGGCGGGAGACGAAGGAGCCGCGGAAGGCCGGGATGGCGCAGAAGGTGCAGCGCCGGTCGCAGCCGGAGGCGAGCTTGACGGACGCGACGGGGCCACCGCCCAGGCGGCGGCGCAGCGGGGCGCGCGGCCCGGAGGCGGGCGCGACCCCGGCGGGCAGGTCGGCCGGGGCGCCGGCCGCCGGGTCGGCGGCCTCCCCCGGGCCGGCGGCCGCGTGCCCGGCGTCCCCGTGGCCGGGCAGCGCCACGCCCGCGCCCTGCCGTTCGGCGGGGCTGACGGGGAGCAGCTTGCGTCGGTCGCGCGGGACGTGGGGGGCGTGCACGCCGCCGGAGAGGATGGTCCGCAGCCGGTCGGAGATGTCGGCGTAGTCGTCGAAACCGAGGACGCCGTCGGCTTCGGGGAGGGCCTCGGCCAGCTCCTTGCCGTACCGCTCGGCCATGCAGCCGACGGCGACGACGGCCTGGGTGCGGGCCTGACCCTTGAGGTCCCCGGCTTCCAGCAGGGCGTCGACGGAGTCCTTCTTGGCGGCCTCCACGAAACCGCAGGTGTTGACGACGGCGACGTCGGCCTCGGCGGCGTCGGGGACGAGCTGCCAGCCGTCCGCTGCCAGACGGCCCGCCAGCTCCTCGGAATCCACTTCGTTACGGGCGCAGCCGAGGGTGACCAGGGCGACGGTACGGCGATCGGGCATGGGCTCACCCTACTTCGTCGCGCGCGCACCGAGAGCCGGGCCCTGCCGGGCAGGCGGGCCCGGCGTGCGGGACGCGGCGGTGCGGATCAGCCCTGTGCCGGGTCTCCCTTGGTGTAGGTCAGGCGCTGGACCTGGTCGACCTCCCCCACGGTGTCGACCCGCTTGCCGTTGACGAAGACGTCGATGGCGCTCGGGTTGCCGAGCACCAGGTCGATCTTCTCGTCGTCGGTGAAGGTCTCGCTCCCGCCGTCCTTCAGCACCCCTTCGTGCAGCAGGCGGCCGGTGTGGTCCT
The DNA here is from genome assembly GCF_026262575.1 of Streptomyces marinisediminis. Taxonomy (GTDB): domain Bacteria; phylum Actinomycetota; class Actinomycetes; order Streptomycetales; family Streptomycetaceae; genus Streptomyces; species Streptomyces marinisediminis. Next base: position 14,534 of record NZ_JAPKFL010000031.1, on the reverse strand, counting down.
GGGCGGAGATCCAACTGTTCCCGCCGTTGGCGACGAGCTTGACGGTGACCTTGTCCGCCGGGGCCGCCGCGATGGCGCTGTCGGACGGCTCGGGCGCGGGCGCCGCGGAGGCGGTGGGGCTCGGCGAGGCCTGCGGGGTGCCCTGGTCGGTGGCCACGGTGTCGCGGCCGCCCTCGTCATCGCCGCCGAGGAAGGTGAAGCCGACGAAGCCGACGACCACGACGATGGCCGCGACCATCGCCGCCGTCCAGTTCGGGCGGCGGCGCTCGGGCCGGAGGCGCTCGGCCTCGAACAGCGGTGCGGCCTCCGTGGGCTTCGGCCGCCCGCCGTGCTCGGCGTCGTACTGGGCCACCAGGGCCTGCGGGTCCACCCCGACCGCCTTGGCGAGAGCCCGGATGTGGCCGCGGGCGTACACGTCGCCGCCGCAGCGGGAGAAGTCGTCCTGTTCGATCGCCTGCACGATCGGGGTGCGCACGCGGGTCGCGGTGCTGACCTGTTCGACGGTCAGGCCCGCGTCGAGGCGGGCCTGGCGGAGAACCCGGCCGAGCGGCGGCCGTTCCTCGTCGGGCAGGGCTGAAGTGCGGTCCTCTTCGGGGGAGTTGCCGGGGCTTCCGGGAGTGCCGATGGACACGAGGGCGCCTTTCGAGCGTGTAGCCACCTGCTGGACATTCAGTCTAGGGGGGTCAGGAGAGGGGCGGGCAAGCGGGCGGGAGGGGTTTGTACGCCATCAGGATGGCCGACCGCCCACGGGCCCACGGGCCCGCACCGCCGCGACGGCACGGGTGATGTTCCGCTTACCCGCCTAACGGGACGTGAGGCATAACGAAACGGTTGCCCGTGTGCTCCTTACGGATGAGCGTCGCCCCGGTCACGGCTCGGACTCGCCGACGGCGGGCCCGGCCGCGCGTACCGCTCCGACCAGGTCCTTTCTTTCGGATTCCCCGGGTTCCCCCCGGATCTCCGCCCCGGTCCCACCCGGATTCCACCCTCCCGGAGCAACGCCGCGCGCCCCGGGCACCGCCCGCCCCGGGCACCGCCCGCCCCGCACCGGCGCGGCCCGCGGGGCCTCACGCCTCCCGCGGATGACGGTGCCTCACGCCTCCCCGCGGAGGGCGCTGCCTCACGCCTCCCCGCGGATGGTGGCGATGACGCCGTCCAGGTCCTCCGGCTTGACGAGCACGTCGCGGGCCTTGGACCCCTCGCTCGGACCGACGATGTCGCGGCTCTCCATCAGGTCCATCAGCCGCCCGGCCTTGGCGAACCCCACCCGCAGCTTGCGCTGGAGCATGGAGGTGGAGCCGAACTGGGTGGAGACGACCAGCTCGGCGGCCTGGCACAGCAGGTCCAGGTCGTCGCCGATCTCCTCGTCGATCTCCTTCTTCTGCTTCTGCCCCGTCGTCACGTCCTCCCGGAAGACGGGGGCCATCTGCTCCTTGCAGTGTCCGACGACGGCGCGGATCTCGTCCTCGGTGACGAAGGAGCCCTGCATGCGGGTGGGTTTGCCCGCCCCCATGGGCAGGAACAGCCCGTCGCCCTTGCCGATGAGCTTCTCGGCGCCCGCCTGGTCGAGAATGACGCGGCTGTCGGCCAGGGAGGAGGTGGCGAACGCGAGCCGGGAGGGGACGTTCGCCTTGATCAGACCGGTGACGACGTCCACGGACGGGCGCTGGGTGGCGAGCACGAGGTGGATGCCCGCGGCCCGGGCCAGTTGGGTGATGCGCACGACGGCGTCCTCCACGTCGCGCGGGGCCACCATCATCAGGTCGGCCAGCTCGTCCACGATGACCACCAGGTACGGGTAGGGCGCCAGCTCCCGTTCGCTGCCCTCGGGCGCGTTGATCTTCCCGGCGCGGACGGCGGCGTTGAAGTCGTCGATGTGCCGGAAGCCGTAGGCGGCCAGGTCGTCGTAGCGCAGGTCCATCTCGCGCACCACCCACTGCAGGGCCTCGGCGGCCTTCTTGGGGTTGGTGATGATCGGGGTGATCAGGTGCGGGATGCCCTCGTAGGCGGTCAGCTCCACCCGCTTGGGGTCGACCAGGACCATGCGCACGTCCTCGGGGGTCGCCCGCATCAGGACGGAGGTGATCAGGCAGTTGATGCAGGAGGACTTGCCGGAGCCGGTGGCACCCGCGATGAGGATGTGCGGCATGCGGGTGAGGTTGGCGTTGACGTAGCCGCCCTCGACGTCCTTGCCGAGCGCGACGAGCATCGGGTGCTCCTCGCCCTGGGCCTGCGCCGAGCGCAGCACGTCCCCGACGTTGACCATCTCCCGGTCGGTGTTGGGGATCTCGATGCCCACGGCGGACTTCCCCGGGATCGGGGAGATGATGCGCACGTCGGGACTGGCGACGGCGTAGGCGATGTTCTTCGTCAGCGCGGTGATCTTCTCCACCTTCACCGCGGGCCCGAGCTCGACCACGTAGCGGGTGACGGTGGGTCCGCGGGTGAAGCCGGTGACCGAGGCGTCCACCTTGAACTCGGTGAAGACGGTGGTCAGCGAGTCGACCACGGCGTCGTTGGCGGCGCTGCGGGTGCGCCCCGGGCCGCCGCGCTCCAGCAGGTCCAGCGAGGGCAGGGCGTAGGTGATGTCCCCGGCGAGCTGGAGCTGCTCCGCGCGCGGCGGCAGGCGGTCGGCGGAGTCGGGCGCGGGCTTGGTCAGGTCGGGCACCGCGCCGCTCGCCCCGGTGCTCGGCCCGCGTGCTCCCGGCGCCCCGGCGAGGTCGCCGGAGTGCTCGGCGTCGTCGTGGCGCTCGGCCGAGACGGTGGAGCTGAGCCCGGCCACCAGGGGCGAGGGCTGCACGCCGTGCAGGAGGGCGCCGTCGAGGTCGGCGGCGGCCGCGGCGGCCAGGTCGACGGCGTCCAGCGAGCTGCCGTCGCGGCGCGTCCCGCCCTCCGCGCCGAACGCGGGCCGTGCGGCGGGGCGCTCGGACCCGCCCGCGGCGCGGCGGCCGCGGCGGCGCCCGTCCAGGGCCGCCTTCTCCGCCTCCTCGGCGCTGGTGTCCTTGCGCAGATCGGCCCGGCGCTGCCGCGGCGGCGCCCCGCCGGACTCCGCGTCCGGCTCCGGCTCGGCGACGACGCCCAGGCGCACGCCGAGCCGGCGCAGCCGCTGCGGGATCGCGTTGACCGGGGTGGCCGTCACCACCAGCAGGCCGAAGACCGTCAGCAGGACGAGCAGGGGGATGGCGAGCACCTCGGTGACGGTGAGGATCAGCGGCTTGGACGCGGCCCAGCCGATGAGTCCGCCCGCGTCGCGCAGCGCGTCGTCGCCCTCGCTGCGGCCGGGCGCTCCGCAGGCGATGTGCACCAGCCCCAGCACGCCGACGACGAGCGCGGACATGCCGATGACGATGCGCCCGTTGGCCTCCGGCCGCTCGGGGTGGCGGATCAGCCGGACGGCGAGCGCGCCCAGCAGCACCGGCACCAGCAGGTCGAGCCGGCCGAACGCGCCGGTGACCAGCATCGTGATCAGCTCGCCCACCGGGCCGCGCAGGTCCGACCACGTGCCGGCGGCGATGACGATGGCCAGGCCCAGCAGCAGCAGCGCGAGCCCGTCCTTGCGGTGGGCCGGGTCGAGCCCCCTGGCCCCGCCCACTATCGCGCGGAGCACGGCGCCGACGGCGTGGGCGACGCCCAGCCAGATCGCGCGCACCAGGCGGAAGATGCCGCCCGTCGGGGACGGCGCGGGCTTGGGCGGCGCCTTCCTGGCGGGCGCCTTCTTCGCGGGCGGCTTGCGCTGCGTGGCCTTCTTCGCGGGCGGCCTCGCGGCCGCCTTCTTGGCGGGCACCTTTCCCGCGGCACTGCTGCCGGACGTACGTGAGGCCATGGTGGTGAGGTTACCGCCGTACGCCGCGCGAGGCACGGACGGACCGGCGGGCGCCGGGACACGGCGCCCGGCCGCGGGTGCACGGGCCGGGCCTGACGCCCGCTCAGGGCGGCGGGGCGTCAGTCACTGCTGGGACGGCACCGAGGCCGGGCTCCCGTCCGTGCCCGGCTCCAGGGCGTCAAGTGCGCGGCGCAGCCCGGAGAGCTTGCGCTCCAGGTGGGCCGCGGTCGCCACGGCGCCGGCGTCCGCGTGGTCACCGAGCTGCTTGGACAGCGCCTCGGCCTGCTCCTCCACGGCCGCCAGGCGGGCGGACAGCTCGGCCAGGACACCCGCCGGGTCCTGCCGCTCCTCGGCGCCCGCGCCGTTCTCGAGCTGGAGCCGCAGCAGCGCGGCCTGCTCCCGGAGCTGGACGTTCTTCATGTACAGCTCGACGAAGACCGACACCTTGGCGCGCAGCACCCAGGGGTCGAACGGCTTGGAGATGTAGTCGACCGCGCCGGCCGCGTAGCCGCGGAAGGTGTGGTGCGGGCCGTGGTTGATCGCGGTGAGGAAGATGATCGGGATGTCCCGGGTCCGCTCACGGCGCTTGATGTGCGCGGCCGTCTCGAAACCGTCCATGCCCGGCATCTGGACATCCAGCAGGATCACGGCGAAGTCGTCCGTGAGCAATGCCTTGAGCGCTTCCTCCCCTGACGATGCCCGCACCAGCGTCTGATCGAGCGCGGAGAGGATCGCCTCCAGCGCCAGCAGATTCTCCGGCCGGTCATCGACCAGGAGGATCTTGGCCTTCTGCACCATGGCCCGTCCTCCTCGCCCCGGTGGCGCCCGAAGGCGCCTCGTGTGGGGACGTCTCTCTCTTGCGCCGCCCGTTCCTGTGCCGGTCATGGTAGCCGCACGCCGCGGACCGCCACACCCTGTCACCGGGATGTCACTGTGCCACTGCGAGAACGCTCCGGGGAACCACGAGGTTCCCCGAACACCGCGGTTCCACCCGGAACCGGCCACAGTCAGTCAACATACATCCCTTCGGGGAAGCCGCACATATCAGCCCTGCCGCGGCTCGGCCCCGCCGCCTCCCGGCGCCGCGTTCCGGCCCCGCCGCGCCTCACCCCCGCCGCATCCACTGGGACATCACCGTCAGCAGGTGGTTCGGCTCGACCGGCTTCGTCACGTGGTCCGAGGCGCCGGCCTGGATGCTCTTCTCCCGGTCGCCCTTCATCGCCTTCGCGGTGAGGGCGATGATCGGCAGCCCGGCGAACTGCGGCATCCTGCGGATCGTCTGCGTCGTGGCGTAGCCGTCCATCTCCGGCATCATGATGTCCATCAGCACCAGGGCGACGTCGTCGTGCTGCTCCAGCACCTCGATGCCCTCGCGCCCGTTCTCCGCGTACAGCACCTGGAGCCCGTTCTGCTCCAGCACGCTGGTCAGCGCGAACACGTTGCGGACGTCGTCGTCGACGATCAGCACCTTGCGGCCCTGGAAGGTGCTGCGGTCCGGCGGCACGGCACCCTCGGAGGCCGGCGCGGCGGGCCGCTCCCGGGCCTCGGCCGGCTCGGCCGGGCGGGCGGTGCCGTCCACGGCCCCCGTCGGCCCCGCGGGCGCCGCGGGCTCCGCCGCCGGCTCCGCCCGCGCCTCGGACTCGGGTCGCGGCTCGGCGGCCGTCCGCGCGTCCGCCTCCGGGTCCGTCCGCGGGTCCGGCTCCTTGGCCGGGGCCGGGGCGAGCTGCGGGGTGTGCGGGGCCGCCGGGGCCTGCGGGAGCGCGGGCGGCACGGCGGCCTGGGTGGCGTGGCCCGGCTCGGAGACGCCCGGCAGGGCCAGCGGGGCCCCGTCCGGCTGTTCGAAGCCCGGCGGCGGCAGCTCCGTCGGGTTCAGCGGCAGGTACAGGGTGAACGTCGAGCCGCGTCCCGACTCGCTGACCGCGCCGATCTCGCCGCCGAGCAGCCGCGCGATCTCCCGGCTGATGGACAGGCCCAGGCCGGTGCCGCCGTACTTGCGGCTGGTCGTCCCGTCGGCCTGCTTGAACGCCTCGAAGATGACCCGCATCTTGCTCTGCGCGATGCCGATGCCGGTGTCCGTCACCGAGAACGCGATCAGCTCGGCGTCGGCGTCCCGCAGGGCGCCCTGCTCCAGCATCTGCTGCCGGATGGCCACCGGCACGTCGGCCCGCGCGGGGCGGATCACCAGCTCCACCGCGCCGCTGTCGGTGAACTTCACCGCGTTGGACAGCAGGTTGCGCAGCACCTGCAGGAGCCGCTGCTCGTCGGTGTGCAGGGTGGGCGGCAGCTCGGGCGAGACGCGCACCGAGAAGTCGAGGTTCTTCTCCGCCGTCAGCGGCCGGAAGTGCGCCTCGACGTAGTCCACGAGCTGCACCAGCGCGATGCGCGTGGGGCTGACGTCCATCTTGCCCGCCTCGACCTTGGACAGATCGAGGATGTCGTTGATGAGCTGGAGCAGGTCCGAGCCCGCCCCGTGGATCGTCTCGGCGAACTCCACCTGCTTCGGGCTGAGATTCCCCTCGCCGTTGTCGGCCAGCAGCTTGGCGAGGATCAGCAGCGAGTTCAGCGGCGTGCGCAGCTCGTGCGACATGTTCGCCAGGAACTCCGACTTGTAGCGCATCGAGACCGCGAGCTGCTCGGCGCGCTCCTCCAGCACCTGCCGGGCCTGCTCGATCTCGGTGTTCTTGATCTCGATGTCCTGGTTGGTCTGCGCGAGCTGCTCGGCCTTCTCCTCCAACTGCGCGTTGGAGTTCTCCAGCGCCCGCTGCCGGTTCTCCAGCTCCACCGAGCGGTCCTGGAGCTGTTCGGTCAGCTCCTGGGACTGCTTGAGCAGCATCTCGGTGCGGGTGTTGACGCTGATCGTGTTGACGCTCGTGGCGATCATCTCGGCGATCTGGCTGAGGAAGTCCTTCTGGATCTGCGTGAACGGCTGGAAGGCCGCCAGCTCCACCACGCCCAGCGTCTGGCCCTCGAAGACGACCGGGATGAGGATCACGTCGGCCGGCGGCGCCTGCCCGAGCCCGGAGGTGATCTGCAGGTAGCCGGGCGGGACGGACTCCATCATGATCGGCCGCTTCTCCGCCGCCGCCGTGCCCACCAGGGACTCCCCGGGCGCGAAGACGGCGGGCATGTTGCCCGGCGCGTAGCCGTACTGGCCCAGCAGCCGCAGCTCGTAGGCGCCGTCGCCCTCGCCGACGCCGGCCGTCTCGGCCGCGCCGCCGGTGGGCACCGCCAGGAAGAACGCGCCGTGCTGCGCGGAGACGGCCGGGGCCAGCTCGCTCATGATGAGCTGCGCGACGTCCTTGAGGTCGCGGCGCCCCTGCATCAGCCCGGAGATGCGGGCCAGGTTGCCCTTGAGCCAGTCCTGCTCGCGGTTGGCGAGCGTGGTCTCGCGCAGGTTGCGGATCATCTCGTTGATGAAGCCCTGCAGCTCCAGGATCTCCCCGGCGGCGTCCACGTCGATCTTCACGCCGTGGTCGCCGCGGGTGACGGCCGTGGCCACCTCGGCGATGGCGCGGACCTGGCGCGTCAGGTTCCCGGCCATCTCGTTCACCGACTCGGTGAGGTCCTTCCACGTACCGGCCACGTCGCGCACGCGGGCCTGGCCGCCGAGGATGCCGTCGGTGCCCACCTCGCGGGCGACCCGCGTCACCTGCTCCGCGAAGGAGGAGAGCTGGTCCACCATCGTGTTGATCGTCGTCTTCAGCGCGAGGATCTCGCCGCGCGCCTCGATGTCGATCTTCTTGGTGAGGTCGCCCTTGGCGATCGCCGTCGTCACCTGCGCGATGTTGCGCACCTGGCCGGTGAGGTTGTTGGCCATCATGTTGACGGACTCGGTGAGGTCCTTCCACGTGCCCGAGACCCCCGGCACGCGCGCCTGACCGCCCAGGATGCCGTCCGTGCCCACCTCGCGGGCGACGCGGGTGACCTCGGCGGCGAAGGACGACAGCGTCGTCACCATCGTGTTGACGGTGTCCGCGAGCTGGGCGACCTCGCCGCTCGCCTCGACCGTCACCTTCTTGGTCAGGTCGCCGTTGGCGACCGCCGTGGCCACCTCGGAGATGTTGCGCACCTGGCCGGTGAGGTTGTTGGCCATGAGGTTGACGTTGTCGGTGAGGTTCTTCCAGATGCCGGAGACGTCGCGCACCTGCGCCTGGCCGCCGAGCTGCCCCTCGGTGCCCACCTCGCGCGCAACCCGCGTCACCTGCTCGGCGAACGACGAGAGCTGGTCCACCATCGTGTTCACCGTGGTGACCAGCGCCAGGATCTCGCCCTTGGCGTCCACGGTGATCTTCTTCGACAGGTCGCCCTGGGCGACCGCGGTGGTGACCTCGGCGATGTTGCGGACCTGGGAGGTGAGGTTGTTCGCCATCCCGTTCACCGACTGGGTGAGGTCCTTCCAGGTGCCCGCGAGCCCCTTGACCTCGGCCTGGCCGCCGAGGATGCCCTCGGTGCCCACCTCGCGCGCCACCCGCGTGACCTGCTCCGCGAACGAGGAGAGCTGGTCGACCATCGTGTTGATCGTCGTCTTCAGCTCCAGGATCTCCCCACGCGCGTCGACCGCGATCTTCTGGGAGAGGTCGCCGCGCGCGACGGCGGTCGCCACCTGCGAGATGTTGCGCACCTGCGAGGTGAGGTTCCCGGCCATGCCGTTCACCGAGTCGGTCAGCTCGCGCCACACGCCCGCGACCCCGGGCACCTGCGCCTGGCCACCGAGCCGGCCCTCGTTGCCGACCTCCACGGCGACCTGGGTGACCTGGTCCGCGAACGACGAGAGCTGGTCGACCATCGTGTTGATCGTGTTCTTCAGCTCCAGGATCTCCCCGCGCGCGTCGACCTGGATCTTCTGCGACAGGTCGCCGCGGGCCACCGCCGTCGTCACCTGCGCGATCTGCCGCACCTGATCGGTGAGGTTGCTCGCCATGGAGTTGACGGAGTCGGTGAGGTCCTTCCACGTGCCGGAGACGCCGTCCACCCGGGCCTGGCCGCCGAGGCGGCCCTCGGTGCCCACGTCCCGGGCCATCCGGGTGACCTGCTCGGCGAAGGCGGAGAGCTGGTCGACCATGGTGTTCACGGTGTTCTTCAGCTCCAGCATCTCGCCGGAGACGTCCACCGTCACCTTCTGCGACAGGTCACCGTTGGCCACCGCCGTCGTCACCTGCGCGATGTTGCGGACCTGCCCGGTGAGGTTGCGGAACGCGGTGTTGACGGAGTCCGTGAGGTCCTTCCACGTCCCCGCCGCCCCGGGCACCTGCGCCTGGCCGCCCAGGGTGCCCTCGACGCCGATCTCGCGGGCCACCCGCGTCACCTCGGCGCCGAAGGCCGAGAGCTGGCCCACCATCGTGTTCACGGTGTTCTTCAGCTCCAGCATCTCGCCGGAGACGTCCACCGTCACCTTCTGCGACAGGTCACCGTTGGCCACCGCCGTCGTCACCTGCGCGATGTCCCGGACCTGTGCCGTCAGGTTGCGGAACGCGGTGTTGACCGAGTCGGTGAGGTCCTTCCACGTCCCCGCGACGCCGGGCACCTGCGCCTGGCCGCCCAGGATGCCCTCGGTGCCCACCTCGCTGGCCGCGCGCGTCACCTCGTCGGCGAACGTGCGCAGCGTCTCGGTCATCGTGTTGATCGTCTCGGCGAGCTGGGCGACCTCGCCGCGCGCGTTGACGATCACCTTCTGCGACAGGTCGCCGTTGGCGACCGCGGTCGTCACCCGGGCGATCTCACGCACCTGCGAGGTGAGGTTGCCCGCCATGAGGTTGACGGAGTCCGTGAGGTCCTGCCACACGCCGCCGACGCCCTCGACCCGCGCCTGGCCGCCCAGCTCGCCCTCGGTGCCCACCTCGCGGGCGACGCGCGTCACCTCGGACTGGAAGGAGGAGAGCTGGTCCACCATCGTGTTGACGGTGTTCTTGAGCTCCAGCATCTCCCCGGCCACGTGCACCGTGACCTTGCGCGACAGGTCGCCCTTGGCGACCGCCGTCGTCACCAGCGCGATGTCGCGCACCTGGGCCGTCAGCCGGGACGCCATGGTGTTCACGGAGTCCGTCAGGTCCTTCCAGGACCCGGACATGCCGCGCACCTTGGCCTGGCCGCCGAGCTTGCCCTCGGTGCCGACCTCGCTGGCCACCCGCGTCACCTCGTCGGTGAACACCGAGAGCTGGTCCACCAGCCCGTTCACCGTGCGGGCGACCTTCAGGAACTCCCCGCGCAGCGCGTGCGGCGGCGACCCGTCCGTGCCCTGCACCCGCAGGTCCATGCGCTGGCCCAGGTCGCCCTCGGCGACGGCGGTCAGCACCCGCCCCACCTCGGACACCGGCCGCACCAGGTCCTCCACCAGCGCGTTCGAGGCGTCCACGGCGGCCGCCCAGGAGCCCTCGCAGGCCCCGGCCTCCAGCCGCTCGGTCAGCTTGCCCTCCCGGCCGACGACCCGGCGCACCCGCGACAGCTCGTTCGTCAGGTGCAGGTTCCGGTCGGCGACCTCGTTGAAGATCGCCGAGATCTCCGCCATCGGCCCCTCGCCCGCGACGGTGAGCCGCTTGCGGAAGTTGCCGTCCCGCATCGCCACCAACGCGACACGGAGCCGGTCCAGGGCAGCCCTGTCCACTTCGACGGTCCCGCTCCTGCGGGTCCGTCCGCCCTTCGGTCGCGTACCGGCGCTCGCGCGCACCGCTCCGCCAGAGTCCACCGCGTCCCTCCTGCAGGGTCGACATACCGCCCGGCTGCCTGGGCCAACTTCCCTAGTGTTTCACCTCGCCCCGAGGTGGCGATAACAGTTCGGCAGCATCGCACACCCCGCGCCGACCGGCCCGCGAGGGGACGCGTCCCCCGCCGCCCCCTCCGGCGGGGGAAACACGCGCGACCGGCCCCCGCGCGACCGGCCAACGTCAGTACCCTTGCCTCCGGCGGCCGAGCGAGTTCGGCGGGCACGATGACGGGCACGAAGACGGGTACAGGAAGGGCCGGGGTGGATCAGCAGAGCACCAGGCCGGGGCGGACCGCGCACGTCGGGCCGCAGCGAAGCCCCGGCAGCGGCCCGTCGCGGGCCGGCCACACCGACCAACCCCTGGGGAGCGCAGTGATCACGGCACGGGCCGCAGCCACCTTCGAGCCGGTCGGACGGTCGGTCGCTGCCGCCCGCGCCTTCGTGCGCGACACCCTCCAGGGCTGGGGCCTGTCCGACGTCGTCGACGACGCCGTGGTCCTCACCAGCGAACTGGTCACCAACGCCGTCGTGCACGCCGGGACCTCCGCCGAGGTGCGCTGCCTGCGCGACACCGGCGGCGTCCGCGTCGAGGTCGTCGACCGCTACCCCGACCGCGAGGTGCCCCTGCGCGACGAGACCCACGCGCCGCCCGGACCGGACCGCGAGGGCGGCCGCGGCCTGCTGCTGTGCGCGGCGCTGGCCGCCCGCTGGGGTGTGGACTACACCGCGGGGGACAAGCGCGTGTGGTTCCGCCTCGACCTGCCCGAGCGCCCCGTGGGCACCCGGGCCGCCGGGCCCGCGCTGCCCGACGAGGCGCTGCCCGTCGCCGACCGGCGGGTGCGCGTGGCCGTCGTCCAGGTCGACAGCGCCGGGCGCGTCGCCGCGTGGAACGACGACGCGGCGGCCCTGACCGGCCGGCCGCCCGAGCGGGTCACCGGCCGGCCGCTGACCGACTTCGTCGCCTGGCCGCACACCCCCGGCACCGGGACCGGCATCGCCGAGGCACTGCTCCTCTCGCGCTGGGAGGGCACCTACGGGCTGCGCGGCGCCGACGGCCGCACCCTCCCCGTCTACGCCTCGCACCTGCGCATCCGGGACGCCGAGGGCGAGCCCTCCACGGTCTGCTTGCTCGTGCGCGACCACGAGCGCGCCGTCCTGCAGAGCCCGCTGCGCCCGTCCACCGACTCCGGCCAGGGCCCGAAGACCGGCGCTGCCGAGAGCCGCGAGCGCACCGCCGACGCCTTCGAGACCTTCATCGGCTCCCCCGCCCCCGAGGACCTGGACGGGCTGCTCCAGCGCACCGTCGAGCGGGCCCGCGACATGCTCGACGGCGACGCGGCGTTCCTGCTGCTGGCCACCGACGACGAGACGGAGCTGGAGGTCCGCGCCTCCACCGGGCTGCCCGCCGCCCGGCAGCGCTTCGCCCGCGTCCCCGTCGAGGCGGGCAGCGGCCGCTACGGCAGCGCCCGGCTGCCGTCCGTCCACGACGACGTCACCGCCGTGCCCGGCGCTGCGCCCCTGCTGGACGACACCGGCATGCGCGCGGTGGTCACCGTGCCGCTGAAGGTCGAGGGCCGCCTCACCGGCTCGCTCGGCGTCGCCGCCGAGACCCCGGGCCGCTACAGCAACGAAGAGGCGCTGCGGCTCCAGTTCGCCGCCGACCGCATCGCCCTGGCCGTCGAGTCCGCCCGCCTCACCGAGCTGGAGCGGCTGCGGCGCGGCTCGCTCTCCTTCCTCGTGGAAGCCTCCGACCTGCTCGCCGGCACGCTCGACCGGGACCAGACGCTGGCCCTCATGGCGCAGATGACGGTCCCCACGCTCGCCACCTGGTGCGCCGTCTACACCATCGCCGAGCCGAACGCCGAGCCCGAGCTCTCCTACGTGCTGCACGAGGACGAGGACCGCATCGACGACCTGAAGGCACTGCTCACCAAGGTCTCCCCGCCCGAGCCCGTGCTCGCCCCCGGCGCCCGCGGCTGGTCGGCTCCGGCCGACGCCGCCCACTCCAGCGCCATGCGCACCTCGATGCGCAGCCTCCTGCTCGGCGACGACACCGTGGCCGCGCCCGGCGCCACCCTGGCCACCGCGTTCGCCGTCGGCGGGGAGACCGTCGTCCTGCCGCTGGTGGCCCGCAACCGCGTCATCGGCATGCTCACCCTCGGCAAGCCGACCGACGAGCGGTTCCGGCAGGAGATCCTGGAGCTGGCCGAAGACCTCTCCCGCCGCGCCGCGCTCGCCCTGGACAACGCGCGGCTGTACTCCGAGCGCACCGCGATCAGCCAGTCCCTGCAGCGCAGCCTGCTGCCACCGGAGCTGCCCGAGGTGCCCGGCGTGGAGGTGGAGGTCATCTACCGCGCGGCCGGCGAGGGCAACGAGGTCGGCGGCGACTTCTACGACCTCTTCCCCATCCGCGAGGGCGCCTACGGCTTCGCGATCGGCGACGTCTGCGGCACCGGTCCGGAGGCCGCCGCCGTCACCGGTCTGGCCCGGCACGCCCTGCGCCTGCTCGCCCGCGAGGGGTTCACCGGGCCCGCCGTCCTGGAACGCCTCAACGCCGCGATCCTCGACGAGGGCGCCCGCAGCCGCTTCCTCACGCTCCTGTACGGCGAGCTGTGGCCGCAGGCGGAGGGCGGCGCCCTGCTCAAAGTCGTGTGCGCCGGGCACCCGCTGCCGCTGCGACTGCGCCAGGACGGCAGCGTGGAACCGGCCGCCGAACCGCAGCCCCTGCTCGGCGTCATGGAGGACCTCGAACTCCACGAGCAGACGTTCACCCTCGACCCGGGCGACGTCCTGCTGTGCGTGACCGACGGCGTCACCGAGCGCCGCGAGGGCACCCGCATGCTCGGGGACGACGGGCTCGCCGAGTGCCTGACCACCTGCACCGGGTTGAACGCCGGCGCCGTCGCCGCGCGCGTCATGCGCGCGGTGGAGCGCTTCGCCGCCGACGCCCCCTCGGACGACATGGCCATCCTCGCGATGCGCGTCCCGGAGTGAGCTCGCCGCCGCGGTGCCTCCACCGCGGCGGTGACACACGCCGAAGGGCCCGACCGCATGCGCGGTCGGGCCCTTCGGCGTGTGTGGAGCCCCAAAACGGAATCGAACCGTTGACCTTCTCCTTACCATGGAGACGCTCTGCCGACTGAGCTATTGGGGCGCGTCGACGGAGTCGATCATACCCGATGCCGGGGCCCGCGCGGACCACCGCCCGCCGGGCCGCGGGCGCCGGTCCGCGCGGTTCAGCAGGCCGGTTCCAGCACCAGGCCGCCCAGCGCGCGGCAGGCCGAGACGAGCCGGTGCACCTCGCGCCGCGTCATGGCCTCGTGCAGCGGCAGCGCCAGCGCCTCGGCGGCGGCCCGCTCCGTCTCCGGCAGCCACGCCCCGCTGCGCCGGGGGCCGACGCGGTGCGCGGGGACGGGCACCGGCACCTCGGCGGCGATGCCCCGGGCACGCAGCGCCCGGCGGAAGGCGTCCCGGTCCGGACGGCCGTTGCCGGGCACCCGCACCACGTACCGCGCGTAGGTGTGCTCCCGTCCCGGCAGCGGCTCCGGGGTGACGAGCCCGGTGAGGCGGGCACCGAGGTGCGCGGCGAGGCGACGGCGGCGCGCGGCCGCGAGCGACGCCGCCCCGGGCTCCGCCCCCAGCTCGACCACCGGCACCTGCCGCCGGCGGGACAGCTCAGCGAAGCCCGGCCGGTCGGGAACCTGCCCGAAGAGCGCGAGGGGGACGACGGCGGCCGTGCGCGCGGTCACGGCGCGCTCCGCGGCCGCCGGGTCCAGGCAGAAGCCGACGGGCTCGATGTCCGCGAAGACCGGGACGGCACCCAGCGCCAGCACGGCGTCGGCCACCCGTGAGCCGCCGAACGACGGCAGCACGACCTCGTCCCCGGCGCCGACGCCGGCCGCGGCCAACTCTGAGGTTCCCATGGGCACGATGCTCGCTACCCGACATGAACGGCCGGTGAAGGAACGCAGAAAAGCCAGGGGCCCCGGACTGAAGTCCGGGGCCCCTGGC
>NZ_JAPKFL010000030.1 GCF_026262575.1 Streptomyces marinisediminis | reverse complement strand
CTCCAGCAGCCGCTCGAACCAGATGAAGTCCTCCGTCGAGCCGTCGAGGTAGGCGTCGAAGGGCATCGGGGTGCCGTGGACGAGGGGGATGCCCGCGCCCGCGCGCTTGAAGGCGTTGCCGGTGACGGCCAGCGAGCCCAGCGACATGCCGTGGAAGGCGTTGGTGAAGGACACGATGGACTCGCGGCCCTTGACCTTGCGGGCCAGCTTCAGCGCGGCCTCGACGGCGTTGGTGCCGGTCGGGCCGGGGAACATGACCTTGTAGGGCAGGTCGCGCGGGCGCAGGATGACGTTCTGGAACGTCTCCAGGAAGGCCCGCTTGGCGACGGTGGACATGTCCAGCCCGTGGGTGACGCCGTCGCGGTCGAGGTAGTCGATCAGCGCGCGTTTGAGCACCGGGTTGTTGTGGCCGTAGTTGAGCGAGCCGGCGCCGGCGAAGAAGTCCAGGTAGGTGTGGCCGTCCTCGTCGTACATGTGGCTGCCCTGGGCCCGGTCGAAGATCGTGGGCCAGCCGCGGCAGTAACCGCGGACCTCAGACTCCAGGGTCTCGAAGACGCTCAGGTCAGGCTGGGTGATGGTCACGGATGGCTCCTGGGAGTGAGTCGTGAAGGTCGGGAAGTCTGTGGGGCGCGGTGCGTGGCACCGCGCGGGAGCGGCGGTGCGGACGGCGCCGCGGTCCGCGGTGCCGTCAGGTCGCGGCGCCGACGAGGACCGGGATGGGGCCGATCTGGTACAGCACCTCGGGCTCGTGCTCGTCGCCCGGGAACACCTCGCCGTCGAAGAGCACCTCGCGCTCCAGCCCGGCGCCGTGCCGCTCCGCGAAGGAGGTGAACAGCTTGTTGGAGGGGGCGTTGTCCGGCGTGATCGTCGTCTCCATGCGGTCGGCCCCCAGCTCCTCGGCCACCCGGGTGAACAGCCCGTCCAGCATCGCCCCGGCCAGTCCGCGTCCGCGCTGGCCGTGATCGACGGCGACCTGCCAGATGAGCAGGGTGCGGGGGTCCTGGGGCCGGACGTAACCGGTGATGAAGCCGACCGGGTCGCCGTTCCCGTCGCGAGCCACTACGGAGGTGGCGGCGAAGTCGCGGCACCACAGGAGGTAGCTGTACGAGGAGTTCAGATCCAGCACCTTGGAGTCGCGGGCGATCCGCCAGATGGCGGCGCCGTCGTCGACCCGTGGAGTGTCGAGCTTCAGCCCCTCGGGCATTTCGATGAATTCGCTTCGGGCACGTGCATGGTCAGCTTGTGCGGGGGTCATGTCGATTCAATTTACCCAGGAAAAATTGAGATTGCATCGCGTGCTGGGGTTTCGCGCGGCGCGTTGATGTGTTATCGCGCGCGGGCGTGCCCGGGCTCCAGGTCGGGGCAAATTTGCTGGTCATGTCGGACATGCCGCCACGGAACGCCGCCCCTGTGGGATCTGTCACAGGTGCATAACGACCGTGACACCTGACCGTGACACGGGCTTCGCGGCCCCCTGGATAAAGAAGTGTGTTTGACCTGGACGAATCCGGGAAGAAGCTTACGGGCGGCTACGCAGAATAGCGAAATTACCGCACGCTTCGGAGTCAGTCGTAAAGCGATCGCAGCGTCGCACGAATTCACTCCCCCCACAATCCCCCACCGCGCCGGCGCACCGTCGCCGCCCGCGAGCGCCCGCGTCCGCGCCCCCGGAGGCCGGGCGCACCGGGGGCGCGACCTACAGTGCGGTGGCATGACGACAAGCGCGGTGCTGCACATCACGGGGCGGGTGCTGGTGGGCCCGGAGGACGTACGCGACGAGGTGTGGGCGGTGGACGGCCGCCTGACCTACGAACGCCCGGCGGCCGCGGCGCTGCGCGACGTCACCCGGGTGCGCGGCTGGGCGCTGCCGGGCCTGGTGGACGCCCACTGCCACGTCGGCCTGGACGCGCACGGAGCGGTCGACGAGGCGACGAGCGAGCGGCAGGCGCTCACCGACCGGGACGCCGGGACGCTGCTCATCCGCGACGCCGGCTCGGCCGCCGACACCCGGTGGATCGACGAGCGCCCCGACCTGCCCGAGATCATCCGCGCGGGCCGCCACATCGCGCGCACCCGCCGCTACATCCGCAACTACGCGCACGAGATCGAGCCGGCGGACCTGGTCGCCTACGTGCGCCGCGAGGCGCGCCGCGGCGACGGCTGGGTGAAGCTGGTCGGGGACTGGATCGACCGGGACGCCGGCGACCTCACCGCCTGCTGGCCGCGCGAGGCCGTGGCGGCGGCGATCGCCGCCGCCCACGAGGAGGGCGCCCGCGTCACCGCCCACTGCTTCGCCGAGGACTCGCTGCGCGATCTCGCGGAGGCCGGTATCGACTGCGTGGAGCACGCCACCGGGCTGACCGAGGAGACCATCCCGCTCTTCGCCGAGCGGGGCATCGCCATCGTGCCGACGCTGGTCAACATCGCCACCTTCCCCCAGCTCGCGGACGGCGGCGCGCGGAAGTTCCCGCGCTGGGCCGACCACATGCGGCGGCTGCACGAGCGCCGCTACGACACCGTGCGCGCCGCCTACGACGCCGGCATCCCGGTGTTCGTCGGCACGGACGCGGGCGGTTCGCTCGCCCACGGGCTGGTGGCCCAGGAGGTGGCCGAGCTGGTGCGCGCGGGCATCCCGCCCCTCCAGGCGCTGTCCGCGACGACGTGGGGGGCGCGGGAGTGGCTCGGCCGCCCGGCGCTGGCCGAGGGCGCCCCGGCCGACCTGGTCGTGTACGACACGGACCCGCGGGCCGACGTGCGGGTGCTGGCCGGTCCGCGCCGGGTGGTGCTGCGGGGCCGCGTCGTGCAGTAGGCGTGCGGCGGGCGAGCGCGGCGGCGGACGTGCGCGGCGGGTGTGCGGCGGCCGTGCGCCACGGCCGTGCGGCAGGGGCGCCCCGGGCGGCCGGCCGGGGGCGCGGGTCGTGCGGGTGTTCGGCAATGCCCCGTCCGGGTGAACCGCCCGGGGAACCGGGGCGGGCGGCGCGCGGCGGCGTCAACGATGTGCGGGTCCCCGTCACCGGTGCGAGCGATGTCCCCCGTCGGCCCGCGCCGGTGGCACCCGACCCGTCCGTGGGAGTCCCTGCCGTGAAGAAGTCCGTCCTCAGCCTGCTCGCCGCCGCCGCGCTCACCGGCGTGGCGGCCATCCCCGCCCACGCCACCGGCGAGGACGGGCAGGCCGGACGCGCGGGCTCCGCCGCCGCCGCGGTGCTGCGCGCACAGCTCGACGTCTCCCTGCTGGACGACGCCGTCCAGGTGCCGCTGCGGACGAGCCTGAACGCCGTCTCCGCGCCCGCCCCCGACGGTGGCGCCGAACGGGCGGGCGGCACCGCGCTCACCGCCGAGCTGGACGGCGTGCAGGGCGGCGAGCCGTTCAGCGTGCTGCGCGCCGACGTGGCCGAGTCCACGGCCGAGGTCACCGAGGACGCGGCGTCGGCGGCCGTCACCCTCGCCCGGGCCAGGGTGCACGTGCCGGGGCTGCCGCTGCTCTCCCTCGTCGAGGTCGAGCAGGTCACCGCGAGGGTGGTCTGCTCCGTGGGCGAGCCCGCCGTCGCCGAGGCCGACGTGCTGGGCACGGTGAAGGTGCTCGGCCGACGGGTGGCGCTGAGCGCGGGCGGGCCCACCGCCGTGCGCGTCCCCGGCGTCGGGGAGGTGCGCCTGGAGCTGTCCCAGCGCGAGACGGCCGCCGACCGCGCCGCCGCCGGCGCGCTGGAGCTGACCGTGTCGGTCAACCCGCTGGACCTGGGCGTCGCCGAGGTGACGGGCAGCGTCACCCTGGCCGAAGCGAGCTGCCGCACCCCCGCCCCCGGCGAGGAGCCGCGGCCCACGACGCCGCGGCAGTCCCCCCAGCCGCGGGAGTCCGAGCGGCCCGAGGAGGCCGCGCCCGAGGAGCGGCCGGAGGGCGCCCGGCCCCAGGGGGAGCACGAAGCGCGGGTGACGCAGCCGCAGGACGAGCCGCACCTGGCCGCCACCGGCGCCCGGTCCGGCACCCCGTACCTGCTGGGCGGGGCCGCCGGGCTGCTCGGCGTCGGCGGCGCGCTGCTCCTGCTCCGCCGCCGACGCCAGGGCTGACCGCCGGACGGTGCCCCGGGCTGCCGGACGGGCCCCGGACGGGCCACCGGGCGTCGACCCCTGTGGGGCCGCCCGGCGGCCCACGCCCCGGGCCGGCCCGGCGCGGCGGCCGGGGCCTGGTGCCGCGTCGTCAGGGTTTGCCCGGCAAGGAGCGGCGTCCGGCGCGGTGCATCGCAGGGCGCCGGATCGGCCTCGTGGTGGGCCTACTCGGTCGATTCGGCAACGCCGCGAGGCGCCGTGCCGGGCGTCGCGACGGGGCAAACCCTGGCTGATGCGGCACTAGCGGACCCCGGCCGCCGCGAGGGCCCGCGCGAGCCGGTCGCTGGTCGCGCGGTCGCGCACCGCAAGGCGCAGCCACTGCGGTCCGAGCCCGGGAAAGGTGTCGCCGCGCCGCACCGCGAAGCCCAGATCGCGCAGCCGCTCGCGCACCCGCGCGGCCCGGGGGTGCCGGATCAGCACGAACGGCCCGGCCGGCTCCGGTGTCGCGTGGCCGATCTCGCCGAAGTCGCCCAGCACCGCGAGCAGGTGGGCCCGGTCGGCGGCGACGGTGCGGGCCACCCGGGCCGCCTCTTCGCGGGCCCGCTCCGTGCAGCACGCCTCGGCGGCGGCCAGCGCGGGCGTGGCCACCGGCCACAGCGGCTGCTCCGCCGCCAGCGCCCCGACGGTGGCGGCGTCGGCGAGCACGTACCCGATGCGCAGCCCCGCGAGTCCCCAGGTCTTGGTGAGGCTGCGCACCACCACCACGTGTCCCGGCAGCGTCCCCAGCAGCGGGACGAGGGACTCCGCCTCGCCGGGCACGGCGTCCAGGAACGCCTCGTCGACGACGAGCGTGCGCCCCGGCCGGGCGAGCGCGGCCAGCGCCGGGGCCGGGTGCAGCACGGAGGTCGGGTTCGTCGGGTTGCCGACGACCACCAGGTCCGCGTCCGCGGGCACCGCGCCGGGGCGCAGCCGGAAGCCGTCCCGGGCGCGCAGCAGCACCCGCTCCACCGGGTGCCCGGCGTCGCGCAGGGCGGCCTCCGGCTCGGTGAACTGCGGGTGCACCACGACCGGGCGGCGCGCGGAGCAGGCCCGGGCCAGCAGCACGAACGCCTCCGCGGCCCCGGCCGTGAGCAGCACCTGCTCCTCGGCCAGCCCGTGGTGCGCGGCCACCGCCCGGCGTGCGGCCCGCCCGTCGGGGTAGGCGGCCAGTGTGTCCAGCGACCCGGCGATCGCCGCCCGCAGCCAGTCGGGCGGCGTGCCGGTGCGCACGTTGACCGCCAGGTCGGTCAGCGTGCCGGGGGCGTCGCGCACCTCGGCGTCCCCGTGGTGGCGCAGGTCCACCGCGTCGGCCGCCGCGCGCCCCGGCCGCCCCGCGCCGTGCCGCCGCTCCGGCTCGCCGCCGTGCCCGGCGCCGTCAGTGCGCGTGGGCGTGGCCATGGCCGTGGTGGTGATGGTGGTGGTGCCCGTCGTCGTCCGGGTGGAAGTGCGGCTGCTGCGGCGCGCCCACCTTGTCCTCGAACCCCGGCAGCGCGATGCGGTACACGCAGGAGTCGCAGTTCATGCGGATGTCGCCGTCCAGCGCCTCCTGGTAGCGCTGCCACACCAGGTCGGCCAGCTCGTCGGTCGGGCCGATGACGTCGGCGACGCGCACCTCCGTCTCGGGGTGTGCGTCCGCCCAGCCCCGGGCCTGGAGCGTCACGCGCTCGGGCAGGATGCCGGTGAACAGGAAGTAGGGCAGCACGACGACGCGGCGGGCGCCCAGCGCGCGGCAGCGGTCCAGGCCGGAGGCGACGTCGGGGGCGGCCAGCGAGACGAAGGCGGTCTCCACGCCGGCGTAGCCGCGGCCCTCCCACAGCAGCCGGGCCGCCTTGTGCACCTCGGCGTTGGCGTCCGGGTCGGTCGAGCCGCGGCCGACCAGCAGCACGGTGACGTCCGCCCGGTCGGCCGGGGTGCGCACGGTGCCGCCCAGCGCCTCCTCCAACCGGCGCTCGAGCACCGCGAGCAGCGAGGGGTGCGGGCCCAGCGGGCGCCCGTAGGCGTACGTGGTGCCGGGGTGGCGCTCCTGCTCGCGGGCGAGCGCGGCGGGGATGTCGCCCTTGGCGTGCCCGGCCGAGACGAGCATCAGCGGGACGGCGGCGAAGCGGCGCACCCCCTGCTCGACCAGGTCGGTGACGGCCTCCGCGAGCGGCGGCGGGGACAGCTCGATGAACCCGCCGCCCACCGCCGTCCCGGGGCGGCGTTCGGCCAGTTTGCCGACGAAGGAGCGGAAGGCCTCGGCACCGGCCTCGTCTCGGGTGCCGTGGCCGACGAGCAGCAGGGCGGGCGGGGTGGTCACGGAGTCTCCTCGGGGGTGGAAGGGGGCGTGGCGGCCCGGCCGGTGGGGCCACCGGCCGGGAAGGGGGTGTAGAGCAGGGCGTTGAGCGCCGCCGCGGCGACGGCCGAACCGCCCTTCTCCGAGCGGTTGCTGACGGCGGGCAGGCCGCTCTCGCGCAGCGCGGCCTTGCTCTCGGCGGCGCCGACGAACCCGACGGGCAGCCCGACGACCAGCGCCGGTGCGACGTCGAGCGCGATGAGTTCGAACAGGGCGGTGGGCGCGCAGCCGACGACCCACACGGCGCCGGGCCCCACCTGCGCGTAGGCCAGGCGTACGGCGTGCGCCGAGCGGGTCAGCCCGGGGCCGGCCTGCGCGTCGGCCAGCCGGCACACCGTCTGCCGCCGGGTGATGCCGGCCGCGACCATCGCCACGTCGGTGACCACGGGCGCCTGCCGCTCGTGCAGCGCGGTGTGCGCGGCGCGCAGGTGGGCCTCGTCGGTCACCAGGTCGCTCGCGTACTCCAGGTCCGCGCTGGAGTGGATCACCCGCTCGACCACCGCCCGGGTCAGCGGCGGCAGGTGCCCGGTCTCCAGCCGGGAGCGCAGGACGCGGTAGGACTCCTGCTCGATGGGGTGGACGATGCGGGGGTCGCTCATGCCCGGGCCTCCTGCCAGCGGTAGCCGCGCGGCGTGACCATCCGGCCCGCGACGGCGCGGGTGGCAGTGTTGCCGACGGTGACGACGGTCATCATGTCCACGTCCGCCGGGTCCAGTGCGCCCAGCGTCGTCAGGCGCACCCGCTCGCCCGGGCGCGAGGCGTTGCGCACCACGCCGACGGGGGTGTCCGGGGCGCGGTGCTCGGCCAGCAGGCCCAGCGCCTTCGGGAGCTGCCAGTCCCGGCCGCGCGAGCGCGGGTTGTAGAAGGTGACGACCAGGTCGGCGGCGGCGGCCGCGGCCACCCGGCGGGCGATCACCTCCCAGGGCGTGTGCAGGTCGGAGAGGCTGATCGAGACGTGGTCGTGGCCCAGCGGCGCGCCCAGCAGGGCGGCGGCGGCCAGGGCCGCGGTGACGCCGGGCACCCCGACGACGTCGATGTCCGCCGACGCCTCAGCCAGCGCCGGGGAGGCCATCGCGTACACGCCCGCGTCCCCGCTGCCGATGAGCGCCACCGCGTGCCCGGCGCGCGCCTGCGCCACCGCGGTGCGGGCTCGCTCCTCTTCGGCCCCGAGCCCGGACTCCAGCACCCGCGTGCCGGGGCGCAGCAGGTCGCGGACCTGCGCCACGTACTGGTCAAGGCCCACCAGGACGGACGCGCGGCGCAGCTCGTCGCGGGCGCGCGGCGTGAGCAGGTCGCGGGCGCCGGGCCCCAGACCGACGACGGCCAGCCGGCCGCGCGGCCGGCGGCGGGCGACCGCGCAGGTGGCCATGGCGGCGGCCCCCGGCGCGGGCTCCGACTTGCGCTTGGGCACCAGCAGGTCGGCCCCGGGCCCGGCCTCCCGCAGCGCGGCGGCCTCGGCCACGCTCGGCGTGCCCACCGCGTCCCGCGGCGCCCGCGAGGGATTGGGCACGGGGATCTCGGCGAGCGCGGCCGCGGGGTGGGCCCGCAGCGGCACGCCCAGGTGCTCGGCGGCGGCCACGAGGCCCGGCTCCCCGGCCTTGGCCTCCACGGTGGCCAGCGCCGCCACCGAGCGCGGCGACAGGCCGGCGGCGGCCAGCGCGCTCCCGATCAGCGTCAGCACCTCCTCGGCCGACGCGCCGCGGCTCGCCCCGACGCCGACGGTCACCGTGGGCGGACGCAGCACCGCCTGCCCCTTCTCCGGCTCCACGGCCAGGTCGCTGACCAGCAGCGACACCGCGCCGTCCGCGTCCGCCGCGACGTTGGGCGGCAGCGCGGGCAGCGGGTGGACGGCGTCGGAGACCAGGCGGACCGGTGACCCGTCGAGCATCGCCCGGGAGACGGCGGCGACGGCGCCCTCCACGGGCCAGCCCAGCGTGTCCAGACCGGGCACGCCGGTGGCGTCCGTGGCGGTGGTCACCACCGGGCGGCAGCCGGGGAACTGCTCGGCCACCCGGTCCGCCAGGGCGTTCGCGCCGCCCGCGTGGCCGCCGAGCAGGGCCACCGCGTGCCGCCGCGCCTCGTCCACGCAGACCACGCCCGGGTCCTCGCGCTTGTCGCGCAGCAGCGGGGCGAGCAGGCGGACGGTGGCGCCGGTGGCCAGGAAGCACACCAGTTGCTCGCACTCGGCGAACGCCGCGCGCACCGCGTCCGCGACGGGCCCGGGGTAGCGGCGGGTGCGGTCCGGCCAGGCGGCGGCCAGCCGGTCGCAGGCGGCGGCGCCGGCCGCGGTGGCGGAGATCAGGCCGATCACGGGGAGACTCCTTGTGAGCTGGTCGCAGGGGTCCTGTTCCCCCACAGGACGAAGACGGGGTTCACGGCGGCGAGCCGGGTGACGTCGCCGGGCAGCGGCGCGAGCCGGGCCGACTGGAGCTGCACGCCGGCCGCGTCCAGCCCGGCCCCGGCCAGCGCGGCGCGCACGGCGGGCACCCGGTCGAGCGCGGCGAGGGTGACGACGACGCAGCGCCGGGCGCGCCGGGCGCAGGCGGTGACGACGTCGGGCAGGTCCCGGCCGCCGCCGCCGACGAAGACGGCGTCCGGGTCCGGCAGCCCGGCCAGCGCCCCGGGCGCGGTGCCGTGCACGGTCTGCACGTCCACGCCGTGCGCGGCGGCGTTCGCCCGGCAGCGCGCCACGCCGTCCGCGTCGCGCTCGACGGCGACGGCCGCCGCGCCGAGCCGCGCGCACTCCACGGCCACCGAACCCGAGCCCGCGCCGACGTCCCACACCAGGTCCCCGGCGCGCGGGCCGAGCCGGGCCAGGGCCAGCGCCCGCACCTCGTACTTGGTGATCATCGAGTCGCGGTGGGCGAAGGCCGCCTCGGGCAGCGCCCAGCCGGCCGGCCGGTCCGGGGCGCCGGCCAGCGTGCGCCGCTCCGGCGCGACGGCGCGCTCGGGCGCCAGGCACAGCACGACGCTCACCGGCTCCGGCCACGGGCGGGCGGCCGCCTCGGCGGGCGAGAGCCGCGCCACGGTCTCCCGTGCGGTGCCCAGCGCGCTCGCCACCACCAGGGTGCGGACGATGCCGGTGCCCTCCAGGGCCGCGCCCAGCTCCGCGGGGCCCGCGCCGGGTCCGGTGAGCACGGCCGTCTTGGGGTGCGCGCGGCAGACGTTGACGGCCGTGCGCAGGTCCCGGCCGTGCGCGCTCACCACGGCGGCGTCGTCCCAGGGCAGCCCGGCGCGGGCGAAGGCGACCGCGACCGACGGCGCCGAGGGGCGCACGTCCAGCCGCTGGGGGCCCAGCCGCTCGGCCAGCGCCCGCACGATGCCGAAGAAGCCCGGGTCGCCCGAGGCCAGCACCCACACCCGGGGCGTGCCGGGCGCGGCCAGCTCCGCCTCGATCGCCGCCAGGGCGGGCGCGAGCGGGCCCAGCACCACGCGCCGGGCGCCCGGCGGGAGCGCGGCGGCCGCCAGGTGGCGGCGGGCGCCGACGACGAGGGTCGCGTCCCCGGCCACCGCGGGGGCCGGGCCCGGCGCGGTGCCGGTGCCCACGACGGTGACCCGGGGGTCCGGTCTAGCCACGACCGCCCCCGGCCTCGCCGGAGCCCTCCGGGCCGCCGGGGCCGGGGTCCTCCCCGCCGCCCGGGCCGGGGGACGGGTGGTCGCCCGCGCCGCGGCCGGGGCCGTGCGCGGGGCCGTGCTCGCCGGAGCGCCGCGCGGCGCGCAGGGCCCGCCGGGCGGCGGGCTCCGCGCGGCGGTACCCGTGGAAGTGCCCGGGGTGGTACAGGTGCGAGCGGGTGCCGGAGGCGGCCAGGGCCGGGCCGACGAGGAAGAGGGTGTGCTTCCAGAGCTTGTGCTCGCGGACGGTCTCGGCCAGCGTGCCGAGCGTGCAGCGCAGGAGCAGCTCCTCCGGCCACGTCGCCTGGTAGGCGATGATCACCGGGGTGTCCGGCGGGTAGCCGCCCTCGGCCAGCTCGGCGGCGAGCTGGCCCGAGCGCGCCGCCGACAGGAACAGTGCCATCGTCGTGCCGTGCCGGGCGAACTCGCGCACCTCCTCGCCCGGGGGCATCGGCGTCTTCCCGCCGCCCAGCCGGGTCAGGATCACCGACTGCGCGACCTCGGGAATGGTCAGCTCGCGCTGGGCCAGCGCCGCCACGGCCGAGAACGCGGACACCCCGGGGATGATCTCGACCTCGATGCCCAGCTCGTGGCAGCGGTCCACCTGCTCCTGGGTGCCGCCCCACAGCGCCGGGTCGCCGGAGTGCACGCGCGCCACCCGCAGCCCGTCGCGCTGGGCGCGCGCGTACACCGCGAGCACGTCCTCCAGCGACAGCGTGGCCGAGTCCAGCACCTCCGCGTCCGGGGCGGCGTGGCCGAGCACGTCCTCGTGCACCAGGCTCGCGGCCCACACCACCACGTCCGCCTCGGCGATGGCCCGCGCCGCGCGGAAGGTCAGCAGGTCGGCGGCGCCGGGTCCGGCGCCCACGATCGTCACCTTGCCGGGTGCGGCCTCGGTCGTGCTCACAGCTTGCCTCCGCGGGCCGTGCGCCGCGCGGGCGCGATCAGGGTGGACAGGTACGGCAGCGGCGCGTCCCCGAGCCGCGCGGCCGGGCGGATCGACTCGCCGGGCAGCCCCAGCGCCGAGCCCCACACCGCGCCCTCCAGCCGGCCGGTGCTCTGAAGCGCCCTGGCCACCTCGCCCGCGATGCGCCCGAACTTGTACGCCACCACCGTGCCGGGGCCCTCCAGGGCGTCCCTGAGCACGGCGGGGCCCGCGGTCACCGGCACGAGCGTCAGCGGCTCGGTGCCCTCGGTCAGCACCGCGCCGCTGCGCGCGGCCAGGTCCTGCATGGCCGTCACCCCCGGCACCGTCTCCACCGCGGCCTCGGGCACCAGGTCGGACACCGTCTGCGCGAGGTAGGTGAACGTCGAGTACACGTTGGGGTCGCCGATCGTCGCGAACGCCACGGTGCCGCGCTCGCGCAGCAGTTCGGCCACCCGGGCGCCGGCCGCGTCCCAGGCGGCCTCCCGCCGGGCGTGGTCCTGGCGCTCGTTGAGCGCGAAGACGACGCGCACGACGCGCTCGGGCGCCACGTAGTGCAGCACGGTGGCCTCGGCCCGGCCGCGCTCGCCGGTGTCCATGACGGGCACGACGACGACGTCGGCCGCGCGCAGGGCGTTCACGCCCTTGACGGTCACCAGTTCGGGGTCTCCGGGGCCGACTCCGACCCCGGTCAGCTTCGGTCGCGTCCTCATGCGGCACACCTCTCCGTGAAGCGCCGGGCCAGTGCGGGCTCGGCGGCCCAGTGCACATGCAGGTAGGAGGCATGCACGTTCTCCTCGGCGAACCCTTCCGTCCGCCGCAGCGGCCGGGTCAGCCCCCACGCGGGCGAGGCGCCGGCCCCCGGCTCGGTGGCCGTGCGGTGGAACTCGTGGCCGCGCACCCGCGTCCCGGCCGCCGCCAGGACGCTGTCGCCCACCGCCACCGCCTCGCGGTACCCCAGCGTCAGCCGCTCCGTCATCCGCGCAGAGACGTCCAGGACGCCGCACATCGGCGCCCCGTCCAGCTCCCGGCCCAGGTACAGCAGCCCCGCGCACTCCGCCGCCACCGGGCCGCGGAAGCGGGCGAGGTCGGCGCGCAGCGGCGCGTTGGCGCTCAGCTCCGGCGCGTACACCTCCGGGAAGCCGCCTCCGACGACGACGCCCGCGGTGCCCTCGGGCAGCCGCTCGTCGCGCAGCGGGTCGAAGGGGACGACCTCCGCCCCGGCCGCGCGCAGCAACTCGGCGTGCTCGGCGTAGGCGAAGGTGAACGCCGCACCGCCCGCGAGGGCGATCAGCGGACGCCGCCGCGGCCCCCGGGGCGCCCGCGGCCCACCGGGCCCGTCAGGGGCCCCGTCGTCCCCGGCGCCGCGCGGCGCGGCGGCCGCGGCGAGCGCGTCGGCCGGCGACCACGGTGCGTCGGGCAGCGGCGGCGCGCTGCGGGCCAGCGCCAGCACGGCGTCCAGGTCCACGCCCGCGCGCACCTGCTCGGCCAGCTCCGCGACCGACTCCACCGCCTCCGCGCGCCGCTCGGCCACCGGGACCAGGCCCAGGTGCCGGGCCGGGGTGCGCACCCGCTCGCGCCGGCGCAGGGCGCCCAGGACCGGCACCCCGGTCTCCGCCAGCGCTTCGCGCAGCAGCTCCTCGTGGCGCTTGGAGCCCACCTTGTTCACGATGACCCCGGCCAGCCGCACCCGCGGGTCCCAGGAGGCGAAGCCGTGCACCAGGGCGGCCACCGACCGCGCCTGCGCCGAGGCGTCCACCACCAGCACCACCGGGGCCCGCAGCAACTTCGCCACCTGCGCCGTCGACCCCGTCTCGCCCTGCCCCGACGCACCGTCGAACAGGCCCATGACGCCCTCGACGACGGCCAGCTCCGCGCCCGCCGCGCCGTGCAGGAACAGCGGCGCGACGCGCTCGGGACCGCACAGGTAGGGGTCCAGGTTGCGGCCCGGGCGCCCGGTGGCCAGCGCGTGGTAGCCGGGGTCGATGTAGTCCGGGCCCACCTTGTGCCCGGAGACGGCCGTGCCGCGGGCGGCGAACGCGGCCATCAGCCCGGTGGCGACGGTCGTCTTGCCGCAGCCCGAGGAGGGCGCGGCGATGACGACGCGGGGGAGCGGGGTCACGCGATCACCACTCGATGCCCCGCTGGCCCTTTTGGCCGGCGTCCATCGGGTGCTTGACCTTGCCCATCTCCGTCACCAGGTCGGCCGCGTCGACCAGCTCGGCCGGCGCGTTGCGCCCGGTGATGACGACGTGCTGGCTGCCCGGGCGCTCCCGCAGCACGGAGACGACCTCGGCGGTGTCCACCCAGCCCCAGTGCATCGGGTAGGCGAACTCGTCCAGCACGTACAGCCGGTAGGTCTCGGCGGCCAGGTCGCGCTTGACCTGCTCCCAGCCCTCGCGCGCGGCCTCCTCACTGGTCTCCAGGGAGCGCTGCACCCACGACCAGCCCTCGCCCATCTTGTGCCAGGCCACGGTGCCGCCCTCGCCGGAGGCCCCCAGCACCCGCAGCGCGCGCTCCTCGCCGACCTTCCACTTCGCCGACTTGACGAACTGGAACACCCCGATCGGCCAGCCCTGGTTCCACGCCCGCAGCGCCAGCCCGAACGCCGCCGTCGACTTGCCCTTGCCCACGCCGGTGTGCACCGCGACCAGCGGGCGGTTCCGCCGCTGCCGCGTCGTCAGCCCGTCGTCGGGCACCACACTCGGTTTGCCCTGCGGCATTACGCAGCCCTCCGCACATCCTCGACCAGCGCGGACACCGCGTCCGCGCGCAACTCCCGCAACGTCACCGCCGGGCCCCCCAGGGCCCGGGCGAGTTCGGCGGCCAGCCCGAGCCGCACCGGCCCGGACTCGCAGTCCACCACGACCGAGGCCGTGCCCTCCGCCGCCAGCAGCCCGCCGGCCCGCTGCGCCCGCGCCACGGGCTCCGGCCCGCCGGTGGCCCGGCCGTCGGTGACGGCCACGAGCAGCGGACGGCGCGCCGGGTCGCGCAGGCGCTCCACGCGCAGCACCTCGCGGGCGCGCAGCAGCCCGGCGGCCAGCGGGGTGCGGCCCCCGGTGGGCAGCGACTCCAGGCGGGCGGCGGCCGCGTCCACCGACGACGTCGGCGGCAGCGCCACCTCGGCGTCCGCGCCCCTGAAGGTGACCATGCCCACCTTGTCGCGGCGCTGGTAGGCGTCCAGCAGCAGGGACAGCACGGCGCCCTTGACCGCGCTCATCCGCTGCCGGGCCGCCATCGAACCGGAGGCGTCCACCACGAACAGCACCAGGTTGGACTCCCGGCCCTCGCGCACCGCCTCGCGCAGATCGTCGCGCCGCACGAGCAGCCCGGTGCCGCGGCGGCCCCTGGCCCGCTGGTGCGGCGCCGCGGCCTGCACGGTCGCGGCCAGGTGCAGCTTCCCCAGCGCCCCGTGCGGGCGGCGGGCGCCGGTGGTGCGGCCCTGCGCGGTGCGGGCCCGCGAGCGCCGTCCGGCCGCGCCCTCGCCGACGCCCGGCACGGACAGGGTGCGCGCCGCGAACGGCTCGGCGGCCGGGGCCGGGGCGCGCTCGCCCGCGCCGCCGTGGGCGCCCTGCTCCTCCTGGTCGCCGTGCGGCTGCCGCGCCGGCGGTCGGGGGGCGTCCTGCGCCCGGTCGTCGCCGCCCGGCGGCTGCCCGCCCCCGTCCGGACCGCCGTCGCCGGGGCCACCGTCGTCCGGGCCGCCGTCCGGGCCGCCGTCCGAACCGTCGTCCGGGCTGCCCCCCGGGCCGCCGTCCGGGCCGTCGGGGTCCGGGTCGTCGTCGGCGCCGCCGTGCTGCTCCAGGGTCTGGTCGAGCTTGTCCTCGTCCAGCCCCGGCGCGTCGAAGGGATTGCGGCGCCTGCGGTGGGGGAGGGCCAGCAGCGCCGCCTGGCGCACGTCCTCGGCCAGCACGTCGGTGCGGTTCGCCCAGGCGGCCAGCGCGGTGGCGGTGCGGGCCATCACGATGTCCGCCCGCATGCCGTCCACCTCGAACGCGGCACAGGTCGCGGCGATCTGCCGCAGCGCGGCGTCACCCAGCACGACGTGCGGCAGCAGCGCGCGGGCCGCGGCGACGCGCTCGCGCAGCGCGCGCTCCTCGGCGGCCCAGCGCGCGGCGAAGGCGGCCGGGTCGGCGTCGTAGGCCAGCCGGCGCCGCACCACCTCCACGCGCTCCTCGGTCTCCCGGGAGGCGGCCACCTCCACGGTGAGCCCGAAGCGGTCCAGCAACTGCGGGCGCAGCTCGCCCTCCTCGGGGTTCATCGTGCCCACGAGCAGGAACCGCGCGGCGTGCCGCACCGAGACGCCCTCGCGTTCGACGTAGGAGGCGCCCATGGCGGCGGCGTCCAGCAGCAGGTCCACGAGGTGGTCGTGCAGCAGGTTCACCTCGTCCACGTACAGCACGCCGCGGTGCGCGTCCGCCAGCAGGCCCGGCTCGAAGGCCTTCACGCCCTCCGCGAGCGCCCGCTCGATGTCCAGCGCGCCCACCAGCCGGTCCTCGGAGGCGCCCACCGGCAGCTCCACCATGCGCGCGGGCCGCCGCTGCCCGGCGTCCGCCTCGTGCGGCCCGTCGGGGCAGGCGGGGTCGGGCGCGGCCGGGTCGCAGGAGAACCGGCAGCCGCGCACGACCTCCAGCTCCGGCAGCAGCGCCGCCAGCGCCCGGACCGCCGTCGACTTGGCGGTGCCCTTCTCGCCGCGCACGAGCACCCCGCCGATCGCGGGTGACACGGCGTTCAGCAGCAGCCCGAGCCGCAGGTCGTCCATGCCGACGATGCCGGTGAACGGGTACGGAGTGCTCATGCGTCGTCTCCTTCCAGGTCACCTTCGAGTTCGAGGTAGGTCTGGCGCAGCCGGTCCAGGGTCTGCGCGTCCGGCTCCGCCCACAGCTCGCGGTCGGCGGCTTCCAGCAGGCGCTCGGTGATGCCGCGCAGCGCCCAGGGGTTGGACTTCTTCATGAAGTCCCGGTTCTCGGCGTCGAAGACGTACTCGGCGGCCAGCTTCTCGTACATCCAGTCGTCCACGACGCCCGCCGTGGCGTCGTAGCCGAACAGGTAGTCCACGGTGGCGGCCATCTCGAAGGCGCCCTTGTAGCCGTGCCGCCGCATCGCGGCCATCCAGCGCGGGTTGACCACCCGGGCGCGGAAGACGCGGTGCGTCTCCTCCCCGAGCGTGCGCGTCTTGACCTGCTCGGGCACCGCGCTGTCGCCCACGTACGCCTGCGGGGAGTCGCCCGTCAGGTGGCGCACCATGGCCACCATGCCGCCGTGGTACTGGAAGTAGTCGTCGGCGTCCACCAGGTCGTGCTCGCGGGTGTCCACGTTCTTGGCCGCCACCTGGATGCGCCGGAACGCCGCCTCCATGTCGCCGCGCGCCGGACGGCCGTCCAGCCCGCGGCCGTAGGCGTAACCGCCCCACACCGCGTACACCTCGGCCAGATCGGCGTCCGAGCGCCAGTTGCGGGCGTCGATCAGCGGCAGCAGACCGGCGCCGTACGCGCCCGGCTTGGAGCCGAAGACGCGGGCCGTGGCCCGGCGCCGGTCGCCGTGCTCGGCGGTGTCCGCGTCGGCGTGGGCGCGCACGTAGTTGGACTCCGCGGGCTCGTCCAGCTCCGCGACCGCGCGCACCGCGTCGTCCACCAGCCCCACCACGTGCGGGAACGCGTCGCGGAAGAAGCCGGAGATGCGCACGGTGACGTCGATGCGCGGCCGCCCCAGCTCCTCCAGCGGCACGACCTCGAAGCCGGTCACCCGGCGCGAGGCGTCGTCCCACACCGGGCGGCAGCCCAGCAGGGCCAGGATCTCGGCGATGTCGTCGCCCTGCGTGCGCATGCACGAGGTGCCCCACACCGTCAGGCCCACCGACCTCGGGTAGTGGCCCTGGTCCGCGAGGTGCCGGGCCAGCAGGGAGTCCGCGAGCGCCGTGCCCACCTCCCACGACAGCTTCGACGGGATCGCCTTGGGGTCCACGGAGTAGAAGTTGCGGCCCGTGGGCAGCACGTTGACCAGCCCGCGCGTCGGGGAGCCGGACGGGCCGGCCGGGACGTAGCCGCCCCGCAGCGCGTGCAGCACGTTGCCGATCTCGTCGGTCGTCCGCGCCAGCCGGGGGGCGACCTCCTCGCCCGCGAACTCCAGCACCCGCACCGCGTCGCGCACGTCGGCGCCGAGCACGTCCCGCACGGTGGCCGCGGCGCTGCCCGGTGCCCAGTCGGCCGCCTCCATCGCCTCGGCCAGCCGCCGCGCCAGGTGCTCCAGCAGGTCGATCGCGTCGGACGCCGTGCGCGCCGGGCCGTCGGCCAGCGCCGTCAGCGCCGCGGGCACCGCCACGCGCGCGCCCGGCTCGGCCAGCAGCGTCTGCTCGTGCAGCCCGAAGTGGGCGGCCAGCGCCGCCCGCAGCCCCGGCAGGGCGCCGCCGACGCCGCCCCACACCTGCGCCGAGCGCAGCACCGCCAGCGCCAGGTTGACCCGGGGCTCGCCGGTCGGCGCGCCGCCCAGGACGTGCAGCCCGTCGCGGATCTGCACGTCCTTGATCTCGCACAGCCAGCCGTCGATGTGCATGACGAAGTCGTCGAACTCGTCCTCGTCCGGCTGCTCGTCCACGTGCAGGTCGTGGTGGAGCTCGGCGGCCCGCACCAGCGTCCAGATCTGGCCGCGCACGGCCGGTGCCTTGGCCGGGTCCAGGTCGCACACGAGGGCGTACTCGTCGAGCAACTGCTCCAGCTTGGCCAGGTCGCCGTAGGAGTCGGCGCGCGCCATCGGCGGCACCAGGTGGTCCACGACGGTGGCGTGACCGCGCCGCTTGGCCTGGGTGCCCTCGCCCGGGTCGTTGACGATGAAGGGGTAGACCAGCGGCAGGTCGCCCAGGACCGCGTCGGGCGCGCAGCCGGCGGACAGGCCGAGCCCCTTGCCCGGCAGCCACTCCATGGTGCCGTGCTTGCCCAGGTGCACCACCGCGTCCGCGCCCCAGGTCTGCTCCAGCCAGCGGTAGGCGGCCAGGTAGTGGTGCGAGGGCGGCATGTCGGGGTCGTGGTAGATGGCGATGGGGTTCTCCCCGAAGCCGCGCGGCGGCTGGATCATCACCACGACGTTGCCGAACTCCAGGGAGGCCAGGACGATGTCGTCGCCGTCCACGTACAGCGAGCCCGGCGGCTCGCCCCAGTGCTCCAGCATCGCCTCGCGCAGCCCCGGGTCGAGCGTGGCGAACCACTCTCGGTAGTCCGCCAGCGGCACCCGCGCCGGCGCCGCCGCGAGCTGCTCCTGCGTCAGCCACTCGACGTCGTGGCCGCCCGCGTGGATCAGCCGGTGGATCAGCTCGTCCCCCTCCGCCGGGTAGCCGTCGACCGCGTACCCGGCCTCCCGCAGCGCGTCCAGCAGCCGCACCGCCGACGCCGGGGTGTCCAGGCCCACCGCGTTGCCCACGCGCGAGTGCTTGGTCGGGTAGGCGGTGAAGACCAGCCCCAGCTTCTTCTCGGCGTTCGGCCGGTGCCGCAGCGCGGCGTGCCGCACCGCGATCCCGGCGACCCGGCGGGCCCGCTCGGCGTCCGCCACGTACAGCGGGATGCCGTCGGGGCCCTCCTCCTTGAAGGAGAACGGCACGGTGACGACGCGTCCGTCGAACTCCGGGATGGCCACCTGCATCGCCGCGTCCATGGGGGAGAGCGCCGCGTCGGACTCCTCCCACGCCTTGCGCGACGTCGTCAGGCACAGCCCCTGCAGCAGCGGCACGTCCAGCTCGGCCAGGGCGCCGATGTCCCACGTCTCGTCGTCGCCGCCCGCGCTGGCGTCCGACGCCCGGGTGCCGCCGGCCGCGAGCACGGTGGTCACCAGCGCGTCCACGCCGCCCAGCAGCTCGTACAGCCCCGGGTCGGCGCCGCGCAGCGAACCGCAGAACACCGGCAGCGCGTTGCCGCCGCGCTCCTCGATCGCCTCGCACAGCGCGTCAACGAACGCGGTGTTGCCGGAGAGCTGGTGGGCCCGGTAGAACAGCACGCCCACGGTGGGCCGGCCCGGCTCGCGGCGCCGCTCCCCGCGCACCCCGTACTCGGGCATCGACGCGGGCGGCGCGAACCCCTCGCCGGTCAGCAGCACGGTGTCGGACAGGAAGCGGGCCAGCTCCGCGAGGTTGCCCGGGCCGCCCTCGACCAGGTAGCGCAGCGCCTCGGCCACCACGCCCGCGGGCACGCTGGACTCGGCCATCAGCTCCGCGTCCGGCACGGACTCGCCGCCCAGCAGCACGGTGGGCACGCCCGCCCGGCGCAGCGCGGCCAGCCCCTCCTCCCAGGCCCGCTTGCCGCCCAGCAGCCGCACGACGGCGACGTCGGCGCCCTCCAGCAGCGCGGGCAGGTCCTCGGCGGCGTCGACGCGGGTGGGGTTGGCGATGCGGTAGGACGCGCCGGACGCGCGCGCCGCCAGCAGGTCGGTGTCGGCGGTGGACAGCAGCAGTACGGTGCTCATGAGGGTGCTCCCGGCGGTACGAACGGCAGCCCCGCCGGGGCGCCGTCCTCGATGAGTCGCAGCAGGGCCGCGGTGTCGGCATGTTCTTCGATCAGGTCGCCCAGCCGGTCGAGCTGTTCTTCCCGCAGGTCGGCGAAGGCGGTGTCCGGAGCGGGCACGAAAGCGCGGCCCGCGTCGGCGGCGACGCGGCGCAGGAACGCGCGGCGGAAGGCGTCGCTCTCCAGCGAGCCGTGCCAGTGGGTGCCCCACACCGCGCCCACCCGGCAGCCGTCCAGGAACGCCTCGCCGCCCAGCACCTCGGCGACCCCGTGGTGGATCTCGTAGCCCGTCACCGGCTCGCCCAGCGCCCGCCCGGACGGCCGGGCGAGGGTCTTGTCGCGGTGGAAGCGCACGCGCACCGGCAGCAGCCCGAGGCCGTCCACCACCCCGGCCCGCGACTCGACGTCGTCCTCGATGCGCTCGCCCAGCAGTTGGAAGCCGCCGCACAGGCCCAGCACGGGTCGTCCGGCGGCGGCGCGCCGGGCCAGCTCGGCGGCCAGCCCGCGCGCGTGCAGCCAGCGCAGCGCGCCGACGGTGCCGCGGGTGCCGGGGACGACGACCAGGTCGGCGTCGGCCAGCTCCTCGGGACGGTCGCCGAAGCGCACGAGCACCCCGGGCTCGGCGGCCAGCGCGTCGATGTCGGTGAAGTTCGACATCAGCGGCACCGGGAGCACCACCACCCGCAGCACCTCGGCGCCGTGCGGTGGCGCGGTGGCCGACTCGCGCACGGTGCCGCGCAGCGAGACCCGCAGACCGTCCTCCTCGTCGATGCCCAGCCCGTGCCGGTGCGGCAGCACGCCCAGCGTCGGCCGCCCGGTGAGCCGTCCCAGCATCTCCAGGCCCGGCTCCAGGAGCGAGACGTCCCCGCGGAAC
Organism: Streptomyces marinisediminis; assembly: GCF_026262575.1. Taxonomy (GTDB): domain Bacteria; phylum Actinomycetota; class Actinomycetes; order Streptomycetales; family Streptomycetaceae; genus Streptomyces; species Streptomyces marinisediminis. Next base: position 49,248 of record NZ_JAPKFL010000030.1, on the reverse strand, counting down.
TTGTTCACCACGTACCCGGCCACCAGCGCCTGGTCGGCGGCCGACAGCAGGGCCGTGGTGCCGAAGAACGACGCGAACACCCCGCCCCGGTCGATGTCCCCGACGACGACCACCGGCATCCGGGCCGCCCGGGCGAGCGCCATGTTGACGATGTCGGTGCGGCGCAGGTTGATCTCGGCCGGGCTGCCCGCGCCCTCGCAGATCACCGCGTCGTGGCCGCGCCGCAGCTCGGCGAGGCAGTCGGTGACGGTGCCCAGCAGCTCGGCGCCGCGCCCGCCGTGGTAGCCGCGCGCGCTCATCTCGCCCACCGGCCGGCCCAGCAGCACCACCTGGCTCGTGCGGTCGCCACCGGGCTTGAGCAGCACCGGGTTCATCAGCGCGCTCGGCTCCACCCGGGCGGCGGCGGCCTGCATGGCCTGCGCCCGCCCGATCTCCGCGCCCTCCCGGGTGACGAAGGAGTTCAGGGACATGTTCTGCGCCTTGAACGGCGCGACCTTCACCCCGCGCCGTGCCAGCCAGCGGCAGATGCCCGCCGTGACGACGCTCTTGCCCGCGTCCGAGGTGGTGCCCGCCACCAGCAGCGCACCACCGGGCCGCTCACCGCCCGCCATGTCGCCTCCTCGCCCGGTCCGCCCTCTGGTGCGCCGGCCGCTGCCCGGCCCGGCTCGCCGCCCGCCCGGCCGCCCGGCCCGCCGCGTGCGCGGCCAGCGCGGCGCCCAGTGCGAGGGCGCCCACGCGCCGGGAGAGCCGCACCGCCCGCTCGACGTCCGCCACCGCGACCGCACGCCCGGCGCCGTTCAGCACGGGCCGGTGCTCCACTCGGCCGCCGTAGGCCAGGGTGCCGCCGAGCCGGACGCCGAGCGCGCCCGCGAACGCGGCCTCCACCGGGCCCGCGTTGGGGGAGGGGTGGCGGCGCGCGTCGGCCCGCCAGGCCGCGCGGGCGGCGGCCGGGTCGGGGCCGCACAGCACGGCGAGCGCGGCGGTCAGCCGCGACCCCGGCCACCCGGCGACGTCGTCCAGCCGGGCGGCGGCCCAGCCGAAGCGCCGGTAGCGCGGTGAACGGTGGCCCACCATGGCGTCCAGCGTGTTGACGGCCCGGAACGCGGCCACCCCCGGCACGCCCGCGAGCCCGCCCCACACCAGGGCGCCCACCACGGCGTCGGAGGTGTTCTCGGCGACCGACTCCACCACCGCCCGCGCGATGCCGTCGGCGTCCAGCCCCTGCGGGTCCCGCCCGCACAGGTGCGGCAGCCGCGCGCGGGCGGCCGCGACGTCCCCGCGGGCCAGCGCGGCCCCGATCGCCCGGGCCTCGCGGGCGAGCGAGGTGCCGCCGAGCGCGGACCAGGTGACGGCGGCGCTCAGCGCGGCGTCGCAGGCCCGCGGCGCGGGCAGCCGGCGCGCGAGCCGGCCCAGCGCGGCGGCGCCAGCGCCCACCCCGCCGACGCACAGCGCGGTGTGCAGCACGCCGGACGCCCGACCGTCCCGCCACAGCAGGCGCTCGGCGGCACCGGCCGCCCGGCCGAACGCGGCGACGGGGTGCCCACGGCGCGGATCGCCGACGAGGACGTCGCACAGGTAACCCAGCGCGGCCCCGGAAAGGGAGAAGCCCATGGCGTCGTCAGCAGGCCGTCGCACCCCGGAGCGTCATGGGCGCAGGTGTGTCGGGTGGCAGGGGAATGCCGGGCATGGCGGTATGTCCTCACTCAGGGTCCTCGCCCTGGCTCGACGTGACCGGCGGTGAGAGTCTCCTGGCTCCCGGATCAGCACCTTCCCCCTGCCTTCCAGCCCCGTGGGGCCGTGACGTCGGGTGGGGGCGTGCTCCCCGGTGACAGTGGCGGGACCGCGCCGGACTCGCACCGGCTTCCTCTCCTGCCGCCGTATGGCACCGGGCAGTCCACCACGCCCGGCAGGGGCCGTCAACTCCGCCCTGACCTGCGACGGCGCGAAGTTGCCAGACTCACACGCCCCACGGCGAGTCCCCACGGCTTCCGCGCCTCACCGGCCGCCCCGGCGACCCGTCTTCCACCACCGGGCCACCGCCGGGCCACTGCCCGCCCCGCCGCCGGGCCGGTCACCGGCGGCCGAGGACGGCGTGGGCGTGGAGGGCGTGGCGGGCGGGCCCGTGTCTGCACACGCCCGGCGGTGGCCCGTCGGCCGACGGGGTGTCACCATCGGGGCGACGGAGGCGGGGGACCTCCGTGCACGAGAACGGGAAGAAGGTGGCATGGGAGACCGTAAGCCGCCCGTCTGGGCGTTCGTGCTCGTCGGCGCGTACTGCGCCGGGGCCCTGTACCTCATGTACCTCGTCAACAGGTAGGCCCCGGCTCCGGGCCCGTGCCCGGGCGGGGGTCACGCCGCGGGGAGCCCACCGGGGCGGCGCCCGGAGGTCCGGCCCGCGCTCCCGGCGCAGGCGGTGGCGGCCAGCGCGAGGCCCAGCGCGGCCGGGTTGAGGTACCCGGGGACGGCGGCGGAGGCGTAGGCGTCGCCGGTGCTCGTCTCGCAGACGAAGCGCAGGGGCAGGAAGTCCACGCGGTAGTCGGTCACGCCGGCCGCCCGCTGCTCCTGGCCGGGGGTCAGGCAGGGCGGGAACGGAGCCGAACCCGTGCCGCCGTCCTCGGCCGCCACGACCGCGCCGCCGACCAGGAGCAGGCCCCAGGTGTACAGGGCCGCCGCGGCGGCGCCCAGCAGCGCGGCGGTGCTGCGCAGCCACACCACGCGGCCCGCGCGCCGGAGGCCGTGCCGCCCGAGGGAGCCGAAGCCGTAGCCGACGAGGGCGAAGGCCGTGACGAGCCCGGTGAGCCCGGCGAACACCAGCAGGGGGAAGGTCATCCGCGGAGTCCACCAGAGCGGGGACCGCAAAGCTGTGGCGGGTCCCACAGGCGGGCCCCGCGGTGTCCCGCGAGGCCGGGACCCGATGCCCGGAGCGGCCGCCGCCCCGGGCGCGCCGCGCGGACCCGGGGCGGCGGCCCGCGACGGCGGCGCAGCGCGGCGACGACCCGGCGGCAGCCGCCGCCCGGCGACGGCGGGAGGCCCGGTGACACGGAAGCCCACCCGGCACGGGGCCGGGAGGCCACCGGGCACGGAAGTCACCGCGCACGGAGGGCCACCGGGAGCGGCGCGGCGGGGGTGCTACGCGGCGATCGTGTAGATGCCGAAGGCGACGGCCGCGGCGCAGACCGCGTAGGCGAGGTAGGAGCCCGCCTTGGCGGCCACGCCGGCGGTGCCGTCGGACCTGCGGGAGCCGCCGACGATGCCGAGGGTGAAGACGCCCACCAGGGCGACGGTCGCCAGCAGGCTGACGCCGAAGACCTGGCCGAGTGCTGCCCAGTCGATGTCCATCGCGGTACGTCCTTGCGTGCGTGGGGGCGGGGTGCGGTCGGGAGGGTCAGACCGTGCTGGCGGCGCGCTGCCTGGCCGGGTCGTCGTCGGCCGGGTCCGTGGCGGCGACCGCGCCGGCCGGGGGCGGGCTGACGGAGTGCACCGCGTCGGTGACCACGTCGGCCTGGCCCGCGTCGTCGTCCGGGTCGTTGACGTTGGTGTGGTCGACCACCTGGCGGCGGGACGCGGCCCAGATCGCGGCGCTCGCGGCGATGAAGAGGACGGCGACGACGGTCACGCCCCAGTCGCCCTGCTGCGCCAGCAGCGCGGCGACGGCGGCGACCAGGCCGGCGGCCGGGATGGTCAGGCCCCAGGCGGCGAACATCCGGTAGGCGGTGTTCCAGCGGACGACGCCGCCCTTGCGGCCGTAGCCGGAGCCCATCACGGAGCCGGAGCAGACCTGCGTGGTGGACAGCGAGAAGCCCAGGTGTGAGGAGGCCAGGATGGTGACGGCCGAGCTGGTCTGCGCGGCGAAGCCCTGCGGCGGGTGGATGTCGGTCAGGCCGCGGCCCATGGTGCGGATGATGCGCCAGCCGCCCAGGTACGTGCCGAGCGCGATGGCCAGACCGGCGGAGGCGATGACCCACAGCGGCGGGTCGGCGTCCGGGGCGATGACCCCGCCGGTGATGAGCGCCAGCGTCATCACGCCCATGGTCTTCTGCGCGTCGTTGGTGCCGTGGGCCAGGGAGACCAGGGCGGCCGAGGTGATCTGCCCGGCGCGGTAGCCGTTCCCGGTGCGCTCGGTGTCGGCCTTGCGGGCGAGCCGGTAGGTCAGCTTCGTGGCGAACAGCGCGGCCAGGCCCGCCACGACCGGGGCCGCGAACGCCGGGAGGATGATCTTGCCGATGAGCGCGTCCAGGTGGATGGCGCCGATGCCCACCGCGGCCACCGTCGCGCCCACCAGGCCGCCGATGAGGGCCATGGAGGAGCTGGAGGGGATGCCGCCCAGCCAGGTGAGGAGGTTCCACAGGATCGCGCCCACCAGTCCGGCGAAGATCACTTCGGGCCGGATGCCCGACGCCTCGTCGATGATGCCCTTCGAGATCGTGGTGGCGACCTCGACGGAGAGGAACGCGCCGACCAGGTTGAGAACCGCCGACATGGCCACCGCCGGCTTCGGCTTCATGGCCCCCGTCGAGATGGTGGTGGCCATGGCGTTGGCCGTGTCGTGGAACCCGTTCGTGAAGTCGAACACCAGGGCCGTGACGATCACGATCCCGATCAGCAGCGTGAAGTGTTCCATTACCCGGCAATCAGTTTGGCGGTCAGGTAGCTCGGCGAACGTAAGGACGCTGAGTGAACGGAAGGTGAACGGTGACGGGCTTCAGAGTGTCACCCCTCGCCGGGCTTCGCGCGGACCCTCACGCGCCCGCGTCACCACGGCCTTCGCGGGCGCGTAGAGACTCCGGTCACACCTCAGTTCAGGGGGCGGGGAAGGGGGGTTGCACAGGGTTGCCGGACCCGCGTGCGTCCGCGAGCGGGGTGGTGCGCCCACCGGCGCGCCGATACCGTATCGAGACCTTCTGCCTCGGCCGCGCCCAGCGACTTGCCCGGCTGCCCCGGCAGGCGGACGACCTGCGCGCCTGCGCCCCGCCCAGCCCACGCCTCCGCGTCCGTCCCACCCCCCGTCGGCGTTCGCCCGGCCCGTGCCCGTGTGCGCCCGCCCCGCGCCTGTCGCCTCGCCCGTGCCCGTGTTCCCCCGGCCCGCGCCCCGCCGCCCGGCTCGCGTCCCGCGCCCGCGCCGCTGCTCCCGGCCCGCGTCCCGTGTCGCGGCGTCTGCCGGGTCGAGGGGTGTGCTTTCCGCCCCGTGCTCGCCCCGTGCTCTCCGTGCGCTCGCCCCGCCCCGCCGCGCGGACCGCGGGGCGCCGCCCCGCGACTGGGCTCGGGCGGGGCGGGCCTGGTAAGCAGGGCCCGGGCGCTCGGCCGGGCGCCCGGGGCGCGGGGACCGCTGGGGGCCCGCACGACGGGACGCGCGGGGCGAGGAGGGCGCATGCCGAGTAGCACGCCGGAGGAGATCCGGGCGGGGCGGGCCGGTGAGCCGGCCGGCCAGGCGCCGCCCGCCGCCTGGCTGGCCGCCTGGCGCGAGGTGGTCGCCACCGCCCGCCGCAGCGTCGCGGACGGCCTGGTCGTGGGCACCTCGGGCAACGTCTCCGCCCGCGTCGGCGACGTGGTGCTGGTGACACCGAGCGGGGTGCCGTACGAGCGCCTCACCGACGCCGACCTGTGCGCCGTCCACCTCGACGGGCGCCGCGCCGGGGGCCGCCTGGCCCCCACCAGCGAGCTGCCGCTGCACCTGGCCGTCTACCGCGCCACGGACGCCACCGCGGTCGTGCACACCCACGCCGTGCACGCCACGGCCGTCTCCACGCTGGTGGACGAGCTGCCCGCCGTGCACTACATGGCCGCGGCCCTGGGCGGGCCGGTGCGGGTCGCGCCCTACGCCACCTACGGCAGTGCCGAGCTGGCCGGGCACGCGGTGCGGGCGCTGCGGGGCCGCAGCGGCTGCCTGCTGCGCAACCACGGCACCGTCGTGCACGGCCGCGGTCTGGAGGAGGCGTACGCGCACACGGCGCAGCTCGAGTGGATGTGCCGGGTGTGGCTGGCGGCGGCCTCCGTGCCCGGCCGCGCGCCGACCGTGCTGCCGCCGGCGGAGCTGGCGGTGGTGGCGGAGCGGCTGCGCGGCTACGGCCAGCCGCCGGCGGACGCCCCGCCCGGCACCCGCGCCTGACTCCGCCTCACCCGCCCGGCGCGGCCCCCTGGTCTCACCGCCTGCGACCTTGCACACTGGACGGGATGCGCCCGCGAACCGCGGCGGCCGTGGCCGCCTCCACCACAGTGCTGGGTGCCGGGGCCGCCGTCGCGGCCGGCCGGTACGCGGCTGGAGCAGCCCTGAAACCCTCCGGAAAGGCGCCTCCCGGCTTCGACGGTCCCGCGCTGACCGTGCACGCCACGGGTCCCGGCCAGGTGACGCTCACCCGCTCGCTGGTCTCCCAGCTCCCCGGCGTCTACGGACTGACCGGGCCCGGCCTGCGGGCCGTGGTGGGCAACGTGCTGGAGGCCGGCCCGCAGGAGGGCCGCGGCGGGCGGCGCCCGGAGCCCGGCACCCCCGACACCGTGGTGCGGCGCCTGGTCCGCGTCACCGAGGGCGAGTTGCGGCCGGGCAGCCGCGTCCGCCTCACCCCGCAGGCGTACACCGGCAGCCCGCACGGGTCACTGGACCTGCCCTGCTCCGACGTCGACGTGCCCGGCGAGCTGGGCCCGCTGCCCGCCTGGTTCGTGCCCGGGGCCCGCGACACCTGGGTCGTCGCCGTGCACGGCCTGGGCACCACCCGGGACCACCCGATGGTGGTGATGCCCCTGCTGCACCGCATGCAGTTCCCCGTGCTCTCGGTCGCCTGCCGCGGTGACCTGGGCGCACCGCCCGCGCCGGACGGGCTGGGCCACCTCGGCGACGACGAGTGGCGCGACGTGGACGCCGCGATGCGGTACGCCCTGCGCCACGGCGCCGAGCGCATCGTCCTGTTCGGCTGGTCCACCGGCGCCACCGCCGCGCTGCTGGCCGCCGCGCGCTCGGCGGCGCGCGCCCAGGTGGCCGGGCTGGTGCTGGACTCGCCCGTCCTCGACTGGCGCGGCACCCTGCGCGCCCTTGCGGCCCGGCGCGCCCCGGGGCCGCTGCTGCCGCTCGCGGTGCGCGCCGCGCAGGGCCGCGCCGGGCTGCGTCCCGAGCGGCTGGACGAGGCCGCCGACCCCGCCCTGCTCGCCTCGCCGACGCTGCTCCTGCACGGCCCGGGCGACACCGTGGCCTCCTACGACGCCTCCCTGGCTTACGCCGACGCCCGCCCCCGGCTGATCAGCGTGCGCGAGGTGCCGCACGCCCGGCACGCCGGGTGCTGGAACGCCGACCCGATGGGCGTCGACGAGTCCCTGCGCCGTTTCCTCACCCCGCTGGTGTGAGCCGCCGCCCGGTCCGCGACGCGCTGAGCTGGGCAGTCGGCGCGCCCATCTGAGCGGAGTCGGTGACGGTTTGGGCTTTCCGGGGGTCACCAGGAAGACTGCCCCCGTGACGTCCCGTACCCCGCGAGACACCAGACTGAGCATCGTTCCCGCACAGGCCGTGGCCACGGCACGCCGCTCGGTGTCCGTGCGCCGGGCCCGCCCGGCGCCCCGCCCGCCCGCCCGGCTGGCCCCGCGCGAGCGGCTGGCCCGGCAGGCCCGAGCCGCGCTCGGCGACGCGGTCCGCCTGGCCCGCTGGGCCGACGCCACCGGCACCTCGCCGGCCGCCGACCCACGGCGCGCGGGTGCCGCGCTGCGCATGCCGCCTCCGCAGATCGTCGTCCACTGGGACCGCGCCCGCCTCGCCGGGCTGGTCGAGCTGCACGCCGGTGCCGTCTCGGCGGGCTGGCGGCTGCGGGCCTGGGACCGCGACGACTCCGCGGTGCTGCGCGGCTGGGTGGCGCTCTTCGACGCCTGGTCGCTGGCCTGCCCCGCCCCCGAAGACGCCGACCCCGCCCTGGTCGGGGACGTGGTGGTCGCCGCGCCGCAGTTGCTGTCGGTGATGCACCTGACCTCCGGCCCGGTCACCGAGGCGGCCCTGCTGGAGCTGCTGACCCAGCGCATCGCCGAACTGCGCACCGAGCGCGTCGCGGCCGGGGCGCGGGCCCCGGACCCGGCCGAACCGGAGCTGCGCACGCTCCTGGGCTGGGCGCTGGACGGACTGGCCGCCGTGGGCGCGCTGACCCGCTGCGCCGACCCCGGCCGCACCGGCCAGGCCGTCCTGACCCCGCTGGGCGACTGGGCCGTGTGGGCCAAGCTGGAGCAGATCTGCGTGGCCGCCCTCAGCCCGGCCGGGAACATCGAGCAGTCGGCCGCCGACATGCTGCGCGGCTGCGCCCGGCTCTCGCCCGGGCCCGCCCGGGACGAGTACCGCGCCTGGCTCGCCGCCCGCCCCACCGGCCCGGCGGTCACCGAGCTGCTGGACGCCGCGCACGGCGAGGACGCGCTGATCCGGGCCCTGGCCTTCGAGGCGCTGCGCGTCGTCGGCGCCCCGGCCGAGCCCGCGGTGCGCGCGGCGGCCGACGACCCGGCCCTGCGGCCCTACGCGCTGCTGTGGCTCGCCGAGCACGAGGGCGCCGACCCGGAGGACCTGGCCGGGGGAGCGCCCGGCGTCCTCACCCGGGCGGAGGCCGCCTGGCTGTGGGTGGACACCGCCGCGGCCGTCGCCGACCACGGCGAGGCGCAGCTCCTGGTGGACCACCTGGCGTCGGCCGTGCACGAGTCCGTTCCCCGGCTGCTGGAGGAGATCCGCGCGACGGGCCACCCCCGCACCGTGCAGGTGCTCGTGGCGCTGGCCGCCGCGCACCCGGACCCGGCGCTGGCCCGCACCGTCCGCCGCGCCGCGTTCCAGGTCCACTCCGGCGGGGCCTGAGACCGGCCGCGCGCCCGGGGTCGCCCGCCCCGGGCGCGCGGCGGACCCGGGACGCCACCGCCCGCGCGCGGGCGCCGTCGGCCGCCGGGCGGAAAAGCGGTTGCGGCGCGCCGGTAGACTGCCGGGCATGGCAACTCCTCTCGTGCACTAGCGACGGCGTACGTCCGCGTGCCCGCCAGCCGTCCCCGGCGCCGGGCCGCCCGTGGCAGCGCGCACGCGCCACCGACCAGACCCGTACGTACGTCCCGTCCAGGAGTTCTCTCGTGATCACCGTTTCCGGCCTTGAGTTGCGGGCCGGCGCCCGTGTCCTCATCGAGTCCGCCAGCTTCCGCATCGCCCGCGGCGACCGCATCGGCCTCGTCGGCCGCAACGGCGCCGGCAAGACCACCCTGACCAAGTGCCTCGCCGGGGAGGCCGTCCCGACCGCCGGGACCATCAGCCGCGGCGGCGAGGTCGGCTATCTGCCGCAGGACCCGCGCACCGGCGACCTCGACACGCTGGCCCGCGACCGCATCCTGTCCGCCCGCGGGCTGGACACCGTGCTGCGCGGCATGCGCGAGAACGAGGACCGCATCGCAGGTGGCCAGGGCGCCACCCGCGAGCGTGCGATGAAGAAGTACGAGCGCCTGGAGACGGAGTTCTTGACCAAGGGCGGGTACGCCGCCGAGGCCGAGGCCGCCACCATCGCCGCCAGCCTGGGACTGCCCGACCGGGTGCTCGGCCAGCCGCTGCACACCCTCTCCGGCGGTCAGCGCCGCCGCGTGGAGCTGGCCCGCATCCTGTTCTCGGACGCCGACATCCTGCTGCTGGACGAGCCCACCAACCACCTCGACGCCGACTCGGTGGTGTGGCTGCGCGACTTCCTCAAGACCTACCGCGGCGGCCTCGTCGTCATCTCCCACGACATCAACCTGGTCGAGACGGTCGTGAACAAGGTGTTCTACCTGGACGCCAACCGCGCGCGGATCGACCAGTACAACATGGGCTGGAAGCAGTACCTCACCCAGCGCGAGGCGGACGAGAAGCGGCGCAGGCGCGAGCGCGCGAACGCGGAGAAGAAGGCCGCCGCGCTCAACTCCCAGGCCGACAAGATGCGGGCCAAGGCCACCAAAGCGGTGGCCGCGCAGAACATGGCCCGGCGCGCCGAGCGGCTGCTCACCGGACTGGACGCCGAGCGGAAGGCGGACAAGGTCGCCAAGCTGCGCTTCCCCGATCCGGCGCCGTGCGGCAAGACCCCGCTGACCGCCGAGGAGCTGTCCAAGTCCTACGGCTCGCTGGAGATCTTCACCGACGTGAGCCTCGCCGTGGACCGCGGCTCCCGAGTGGTCATCCTCGGCCTCAACGGCGCGGGCAAGACGACGCTGCTGCGACTGCTCGCGGGGCTTGAGGAGCCGGACACCGGCAGCGTGGTGCCCGGGCACGGGCTCAAGCTCGGCTACTACGCGCAGGAGCACGAGACGCTCGACCCGGACCGCACCGTGCTGGAGAACATGCGGTCCTCCGCCCCCGACCTGGACCTGGTGCACGTGCGCAAGGTGCTCGGCTCGTTCCTGTTCTCCGGGGACGACGTCGACAAGCCGGCCGGGGTGCTCTCCGGCGGCGAGAAGACCCGGCTGGCCCTGGCCACCCTCGTGGTCTCCTCGGCCAACGTGCTGCTGCTGGACGAGCCGACGAACAACCTCGACCCGGCCAGCCGCGAGGAGATCCTCGGCGCGCTGCGCACCTTCGCGGGCGCGGTGGTGCTGGTGACGCACGACGAGGGCGCGGTGGAGGCGCTCCAGCCGGAGCGGATCATCCTGCTCCCCGACGGCGTCGAGGACCTGTGGGGCGCGGAGTACGCCGACCTGGTCGCTCTCGCCTAGGCCCTGCCCGACCACGCGCGTCGGACCGGGCCGCGGCGTCTGGCGCCGTGCGTCGCAAGGCGGACGGGCGCCCTCGTACCGGGCGTACACGGGCGCGCCGCGCCGGCCGGGCCGACGCGCGGGGGCGGACGGCGCAGCCCGGCAGCGGACTTCCGCCGGCGTCGGGCCCCGGGGGCGCGTCCTTCGTGCGGGTGACGCGGCGGCGCTGCCGGGCTGCGCCGCGGGGGGTTCGCGAGGCGCGCCCCGAAGCCTGCCACCGCCTCGCCCGGAGCGCCCCACTGACCTGCCGCTTCCCCGGCCTCACCCGTTCGGCGGACGCGTCCCGGCCGCGTCCGCCGCCCGGCCCGGCGCCCCGGCCGGGCCGCCGGGGCCGTCAAGCCCGTCGGATCGACCTTGCCGAATGGGTGGCCAGAAGCACGGGGAGGGGTGATCATGAGAACTCAGAGCGCACTTCCCATGAGGAGGCACGGGTGGCCGAGACTCTGAAGAAGGGCAGCCGGGTGACCGGCACCGCGCGCGAGGAGCTCGCGGCGGACCTCAAGAAGAAATACGACTCCGGTGCGAGCATCCGGGCGCTGGCCGAGGAAACCGGTCGCTCCTACGGATTCGTGCACCGCATGCTCAGCGAGGCCGGCGTGACCCTGCGCGGTCGCGGCGGCGCCACGCGGGGCAAGAAGGCCGAGTGACGCCGGACCCCGGCGCCCCGTGCGCCGGGGCGGGCGCCCCCGGCACGACCAGGCGGTCCCAGGTGGTTACTCTTCAGTCACTTATGACGTGACGAGCCACCGGAGGACTCGCATGACCCTGCTCGACCAGGACGGTGTGCGGCTCACCGTCGACCCGGACAACGACGCGCTGGCCACGGTCACGCTCGCGGGGCCGGACAAGCGCAACGCTCAGTCCCCGGCCCTGTGGCGGGCGCTGACCGAGGCCGGGCGGCGGCTGCCGGGCCAGGTCCGCGTCGTCGTGCTGCGCGGCGAGGGCAAGTCGTTCTCGGCCGGGCTCGACCGGCAGGCCTTCACCCCGGAGGGCTTCGAGGGCGAGCCGTCGTTCCTGGACCTGGCGCGCGGCCCGGCCGACACGCTGGACGCCACGATCGCCGAGTACCAGGAGGCGTTCACCTGGTGGCGCCGGGCGGACCTGATCACGATCGCGGCCGTCCAGGGGCACGCCATCGGCGCGGGCTTCCAGCTCGCGCTCGCCTGTGACCTGCGGGTGTGTGCCGAGGACGCCCAGTTCGCCATGCGCGAGACCAGCCTCGGCCTGGTGCCCGACCTCACGGGTACCCACCCGTTGGTGCGCCTGGTGGGCTACGCCCGGGCGCTGGAGATCTGCGCGACCGGTCGGTTCGTCCACGCCGCCGAGGCCGAGCGGTACGGCCTGGCCAACCTCGTGGTGCCCGCCGGCGACCTCGCGGACGCCACCGCCGACCTCGCCGCCGCCCTGCTGGCCGCGCCGCGGGACGCGGTGATCGAGACGAAGGCGCTGCTGCGCGGTGCCGCCGAGCGCGACGAGGCCGAGCAGCGCGCCGCCGAGCGCGCGGCCCAGGCCCGCCGCCTGCGGGACCTGGCGGGCCTGGGGGAGTAGCGGCCGCGGTGCGGGCCGCCGCCCGGGGCCGGCCCCCGCGCCCGCGCCGTTCTCCGGGCGCGGGGCGGCCTGTTGACGGGCCGCCCCACGCCCTTTCGTGCGACGCCACCCGTTCGGACCGTCACAACATGGGCACCCGTCCCCTACGGACATAGGGTGATCGGTGGAGCGGGGCGAACCGCTCCGCCTCCCCAGGATCTTCTCGAAAGGGGCATAGGCGATGAGCGAGACAACCTCAGCCGTCGGAGGACAGTCCGGCGAGGCCGGCACGTCCCAGGTCAACCGGGGCGGCGGCGACCCGTCCTCCCGGGGCAAGACGACCATCGCCGACGGGGTGGTGGCCAAGATCGCCGGTATGGCGGCGCGCGACGTCGAGGGCGTGCACGCGATGGGCGGCGGCATGGCCCGCACCTTCGGCGCCATGCGCGACCGGGTGCCCGGCGGCCGGGGCTCGGTCACCCGCGGCGTGAAGGCCGAGGTCGGCGAGGTGCAGGCCGCGCTGGACCTGGAGATCGTCGTGGAGTACGGCTACCCCATCCACGAGGTGGCGGCCGACGTGCGCGGGAGCGTGGTCGAGGGCGTCGAGCGGATGACCGGCCTGGAGGTCGTGGAGGTCAACATCACGGTCAGCGATGTCAAGCTCCCCGACGAGGAGGACGAGGAAGAGGAAGACCAGGAGCAGCCGCGGCTGCGCTGACGCACGTCCCGCCACGGGCCCGTCGGCGGGTCCGTGCGGACCGCAACCATCGCCGCGGGCCACTCCCGCACCACACGCAACGAGGAGCGCAGGATGAGCATGGCTGTCGTGGGACTGATCGCCGGTATGGCGCTGGGCTTCGCCGGGTACTTCGGCGGCTTCGGGGCCTTTCTGCTGGTGGCGGCCCTTGGGGCGGTGGGTCTGGTCGTCGGCCGGTTCTTCGACGGTGACCTGGACCCGGGGGAGTTCTTCCAGACCCGGGGCCGCGGCGACCGGCGGCGGTGAGCGGTGGAACTGGAACGCGTACCGGCCCCCGAGCGCGGTGCCACCCGCATCGCCGACAAGGTGATCGCCAAGATCGCCGCGCAGGCGGCCCACGAGGCGCTGGACACGGGGACCGACCCCGGACGCCACCAGCCCGGGGCCCGCTCCCGGCACGCCAGCGTCTCCGGCCGCCGGGGCCCGGGGCCGGACGGCGAACTCGGCTCCGCACGGCTCCGGGTGGCCGTCGAGCTGCCCTACCCGAGCGACATCGGCGCCCAGACCCGTGCGGTGCGGCGCCGGGTGGTCAGCCGGGTCCGGGAGCTGCTGGGCTACGCCGTCCCCGATGTCGCCGTCGACGTCGAACGGCTCGTCACCGCGCAGCAGCCCGCGGGCGGCGGAGAGGGGCGGGTGCGGTGAGCGACCCCGGTGCCTTCGCCCCACCCACGCTTGAGAAGGACCGCGCCGACGGCGAGGCCGGCCGGCCCGCCCGGCCGAGCGGGCCCGAGGCCGAGCGCACCCCGCGGCCGCGACGCTTCTGGTCCGCGCGCCGCGTGCCGGCCGGGCTGCTCGCCGTGGTCCTGCTGGCCGGAGTCGTCCTGCTGCTGATCGACCTCGTGGCGGTGCGCGCCGGCGAGCCCGCGATGGCCTGGCGCCGCTGGCTGGCCGACGAACTCGCCACCCGCCGCCTGGGCGACGCCGCCGTGGTGACCGGCGCCGTCGTCGCCGCGCTGCTCGGACTGTGGCTGCTGGTGCTCGCGCTCACCCCCGGGCTGCGCTCCCTGCTGCCGCTGAGCGGCGCGCCCGGGCTGCGGGCGGGCCTGGACCGGTCGGCCGCGGCCGCGATCCTGCGCGAAGAGGCGGTGCGCGTCCCTGGCGTCCAGACCGCCGACGTCACCGTGCGCAGGCGCCGGGCCAAGGTGCGCGCCACGGCGCACTTCCGGGAGGTCGAGGACGTGCGCACCGACCTGACCGGCGTGCTCGCCGACACCCTGGTGGATCTGGGGCCGGCCCGTCGGCCCAAGCTGTCCGTCCGCGTGAGCAGGCCGAAGAAAGGCTGAGGTGCGACCGTGCTGAAGACCGTCAACCGGCTGCTGCTCGCGCTGGCCGGGCTCGCCCTGCTGGCCCTGGGCCTGGCGGCGCTGGCCGCCGCCGCCGACCTGCCCGGTCGGCTCGGGGTCACCCCGCCCGACGGCTACGCGTGGCGCGACCCGAACGAGGTGCTGCTCACCCACGCCGACCGCACCCAGTGGCGCGACGAGAGCTGGTGGTGGTGGGTCGTCTTCGCCGTGCTGGGCGTGCTCGTGCTGCTCCTGCTGTGGTGGCTGCGGGCGCAGCTCCTGCCGCGCCGGGTGCGTACCGTGCTCGTCGACAGCGGCGACGGCGCCGGGGCCCACGTGCGCGGCGCCACGCTGGAGGACGCGATGGCCGCCGACGCCGAGGCGCTGCCCGGGGTGGGCCGCGCCCGCGTCCGGCTCGCCGGCCGGCAGAGCGCGCCCCGGGTGCGGGTCGGCCTGCTCGTGGACCCCGACGCCCGCCCCGCCCACCTGGTGCGGGACCTGCGCGCCGGGCCCCTGGAGCACGCGCGGGCCTCGGCGGGGCTGGACCGGCTCCCCGCCGAGACCCGGCTGCGCGCGGCCCGTCAGGGGCCCGACCGCCTCTCCTGAGCGGCGGCCGCTAGCGCGTCGCGCCGCCCCGCCCGCCGGGCGCCGGCTCACCGCCGGCGCCGGCCGCCCGCCGCCGACGGCGGCGCGCGGGCGGGTCAGAAGCGGTGCTGGGCGCCGCCGTCGATCGGCAGCATCGTGCCGGTGAGGTAGGACGCCGCGGGGGAGAGCAGGAAGGCCGCGGCCCGGCCGAACTCCTCCGGCGTGCCGTAGCGGCCCAGCGGGATGGCCGCGCAGTTGCGCCGCCTGGCCGCCTCGGCGTCCCCCGACAGCGCGTCCAGCTCCCGCACCCGGTCGGTGTCGATGCGCGACGGCAGCAGCCCCACCACGCGGATGCCGCGCGGGCCCAGCTCCAGCGACAGGGACTTGGCGAACCCGGCGAGCCCGGGCCGCAGCCCGTTGGACAGGGTCAGGCCCGGGATCGGCTCGGCCACCGACCCGGAGAGCACGAATCCGATCACCCCGCCCTCGCCCAGCCGCGCCGCCGCGGCGCGGGCCAGCCGCACCGCGCCGAGGAAGACGGACTCGAACGCCGCCCGCCACTGCTCGTCGGTGGCCTCCTCCGCGCCGCCGGCCGGTGGCCCGCCCACGCTGACGAGCACGCCGTCCAGGTGCCCGAAGCGGGCGATGGCCGCCTCCACCAGCTCCTCGGCGGCCTCCGGGTCCGCGTTGTCGGCCGCCATACCCTCCGCGCCCGGCCCCAGCTCCCGCGCGGCGGCCTGCGTGGCCTCGCGGTCCCGCCCGGTGAGCAGCACCCGCGCTCCGTCGGCGGTCAGCTCCCGGGCGGCGGCGAAGCCGAGCCCGCGGGTGCCGCCGGTGACCAGATACACCCTGTCCTTCAGCCCAAGATCCATGGGCGTCAGTGTGCCGCGCCGCCCCCCGAGGCCGCGAGGGCGGGGTCGGGACCCGGCGCGTCGCCGCCCGCGTCCCGCGCCTCCCGCCGGTCCGCTGCCTGCCGGTCCGCCGCGTGCCGGTCGCGCACCTCCCGCCGCACCAGGACGACCCAGCCCACCGGCACGGCCGCGGCGAACAGCCACCACTGCACGGCGTAGGCGAGGTGCGCGCCGATGCCGCTGTGGTCGGGCTCGGGCACCTGCTCGGCGAGGCGGTCCTTCGGCGGCGGCGGGCTGGTCTCGGTCAGCTCGACGTACCCGCCGAGCACCGGGCGGCCCAGCGCCTCGGCCCGCTGCTCGCTGTTGACCAGCATCACCTGCCGGTCCGGCAGCTCGCCGCGCACCGTGATGCCGGTGGAGGCGCTCGTCTCGTCCGGGCGCAGCCGACCGGTGACGGTGACCGTCCCCTCCGGGGCGGGCGGGACGTCGGGGAAGGCCCGCTGGTCCGGGCCGCCGGGGACCCAGCCGCGGTTGACCAGGAGCGCCGTGCCGTCCGCGCGGACGAGCGGCGTGAGCACGAAGTAGCCGATGCTCCGGCCGTCGGCCGCGGTGCGGCGCCGGACGACCACCTCGCCGTCGGTGTCGTAGACGCCGGTGGCCGTCACCCGGCGGTACAGGTCATCCCGCTCCGGCTGCCGGCCCGTGCCGGTCAGCTCCGTGACCGGCACGGGGTCGGCGGCCAGCCCGGCGGCGATCAGCTCGTTGTGGGCGACGCGGTCCTGGTGCCGGTGGAGCTGCCAGAAGCCGAGCTGCACCATCACCGGGATCAGCACGAGGGCGAGCAGCGTGAGGATCACCCACTGCCGGGACAACAGGAAGCGGTACACGCCTACCGACGGTACCCGGCCCGCGTCAGCTTCCCGGTGCCGGGGCCACGTCCCGCAGCAGGTGGGTGAAGGCCGCCTCGTCCACCACCGGCGTGCCGAAGGCCCGGGCCCGGGCGACCTTGGTGGTGGCGGCGTCCGGGTCGTTGGTCACCAGCAGGCTCGTCAGCCGGGAGACGCTGGTCGCGATGTGCAGCCCGGCCTCCACCGCGCGGTCCTCCAGCATCTCGCGCTCGGTTGCGGTGTCCCCGGAGATCGCCACCCGCATGCCCTGCACCAGCACCCCGCCCGGCTCGTACCGGCCCGGGTTGGGGTAGGGGCAGGCGGGCCGCCTGCGGGACGGACGCCAGCTCGCGGCGCCGTAGGACCGGGCGGAGTACCCGCCCCGCGCCGCCGGGGACCACTCGGTCAGCGGAGTGCAGGCCAGCAGCGGCAGCCGCACCCCCTCGCGGGCCGCGCGGTGCAGGGTGGGCCGGAAGGCCTCCGCCAGCACCCGGGCGTCGTCCAGCGCGTGGTGCGCCCGCCGCTGCGCGACGCCGTAGTGGGCCGCCAGCGACTCCAGCTTGTGGTTGGGCAGGGCCAGCCCGATCGCCTTGGACAGCGCGATCGTGCACAGCCGCTGCCGCACCGGGGCGGCGCGCTCCGCGCGGGCGAACTCGCGGGCGATCATCGTCCAGTCGAAGACGGCGTTGTGCGCGACGAGCACCCGGTCGGTCAGCCGTTCCCCGAACTCCTCGGCCACCTCGGCGAAGAGCGGGGCGTCGGCCAGCGCCTCGCTCGTCAGCCCGTGGATCCAGGTGGGGCCGGGGTCGCGCTGCGGATTGACCGTGGAGTACCAGTGGTCCTCCACGTTGCCCTCCGCGTCCAGGCGGTAGACGGCCGCCGACACGATGCGGTCGTCCCGGGCCAGGCCCGTCGTCTCGACGTCCACCACCGCGTACCCGGCCGGGTAACCCGAGGGCCACAGGAAACCGGAGGCGTGCTGCTGCGCGGGGATCTGCGGTGCGGCCGCCGCCTGGTCCTGTGCCGTGTGGTCTTCGAGCATGGTCACAGAGGATACGGGCCGCGACTGACACCCCGGCCGTGCGCCCCGTGCGCAAGCGCGGGCCCTGGCACGGGGTTTGACGTCCCGAAAACCCGCGTTACGCCCTACTTGTCCCACTCGGTGTGCGGGACCGGGCTCCGGCGGCTCTCCGTGTTCGCGGCCCGTGGGCGCGGCCCCACCGCGCCGTGCGTCCCGGCCCGGCGAGGGACCGCACACCGGTCAACCCGGCGGCGCGCCCGGGCGGTTCGCTCCCGCGCGCTCCTGCGCCCGGGAGCGGCACGCCGCCTGACGCGCCGTCGGCGGGCTCGGGCCCGCCCCGGCCCTCCCCCGGGGGCGGCACCGGGTCGGCCGCGGCGGGGCACGCGAAAGGGGCCGGGCGCATGCGCCCGGCCCCTTCACCGCGCGGGAGCCCTGGCCCCAGGGCGCCCGAGCGTCTGCGTCACTTCACGGCCGCGAGCGCGTCGACGACGCCGTAGCCGTAGAAGCTGTTGATGTGCTGGGTGCCCGTGCAGGTCGCCGCGTACCGGCCGTCACCGCTGGGGTCGAACTCGCCCTCGGGGCACGGCGTGCTCTGCGCCTGTGCCTTGAGGCGCCAGCCGAGCTCCTGCGGGGTGACCCGCGGGTCCTCGCTCTTGATGAGCGCGGCCACCCCGGCCACGTACGGACCGGCCATCGAGGTCCCCTGCAGGAAGGCGTACTCGCCGCCCGGCATGGTGGACAGCACGCCGCCGTGCTTCGCCGGCGCGTCGGGGATCTGGTAGCGCGCGTCGCCGCCCGGGGCGGCGATGTCGATCTCGCCCAGGCCGTAGTTGGAGAAGTAGGACTTCTCACCGTGCGCGCCGGTGGAGGAGACCGAGGTCACGCCGGGGAGCTGGGTGGGCAGGTCCGGGCACACGCCCGGGTCGATCGTGCGCTCGACGGCCGTGCTGTCGTTCGGGCTCGTGGTGTCGGTGAGCTCGTCGGCCGCCAGGTCCAGGTTGGAGTTGCCCGCCGAGGTGATGTGCGCGACGCCCTCGCCCTGCGAGTACCGCAGCGCGCGCGTCACCGCGTCCACCAGGGCGCCCTGGTCCGGGTCGTCCTTGCAGGCGAACAGCCACGGGTCGATGTAGTAGCTGTTGTTGGTGATCTCCACGCCCCGGTCGGCGGCGAACATGAACGCGCACACCACGGCCTCGGTGTAGAAGAGGCTGGTGCCCGGCTCGCTCACCTTGATGGAGGACACCGACACGCCCGGCGCGGCACCGGCCACGCCGATGCCGTTGCGCGGCGCGGCGACGATGCCGGCCACGTGGGTGCCGTGGTAGCTGCCGTCCGGGTAGGGCCGCCAGGCGCCCTCGGAGGTGTCGGCGACCCCGCCGACGCAGTTGGCGGACTGCCGGGCGGAGAAGTTCGGGGCGAGGTCGGGGTGGGTGTCGTCCACGCCGGTGTCGATGACGGCGACGGTCACGTCGCGGCTGCCCTCGCTGATCCGGTGCGCCTCGGGCGCGTTGATCTGGGCCAGCGGCCACTGCAGCGACTCCAGCGGCTCGTTGGTCTCGCCGCCGGCCGCGGCGGCCGAGAAGCCCTGCTTGGGCGGTTTGACGTACTCCGGCTCGCCGACGTCGGTGGTGGCCGCCGGGATCAGGGGCGCGGTGCGGGTGGCGCCCGCGGAGTCGATGTTCCTGGTGGCGCGCAGCTCGTCGCCGAACTCCGGGTTGGCGGAGTGGGCGACGATGACGCCGATCTCCTCCCAGGCGGTGACGACCGTGCCGTCGGCCTTCTTGATGGCCTTCTTGGCCTTCTTGACGGCCTTCTTGCCGGCGTCGGTGTTCACCACGTACGACAGCGTCGGGCCGTCCTCGGTGGCAGGCTTCCCCTTCGCGAGCGCGGGGCTCGTGCCGGGCAGCAGCCCGAGCGAGACGGTCAGGGCCACTCCGGCCGGTACCGCGAGCAGGCGCCGCCGTCTGGACAGGGGGCTCAATGCCATGGGGTCTCCATGTTCTCGGGGCTGGGGGTGGTGCGCGCTGGGCTCCCGGACGGGGGCACAGCGGGGCAAGCCGCCGTCCGGTATGCGGAGTTGACCGTCCGGGGGCCGGTGCGAAGCTATCCCCGACCGATATCGAGCGGCAATGACCGTGTCGTATAAACGTCAAAAGTTAACACAGGGTGGTCATCTTGTAACATCAACGATCTGTTGAAGCCGGTGTCACTCGCGTACGCTGCGAAGCAGGGAAACAACCGTGTGAGGACTGGCGCGCATGCTGATCGACACGTACGGCCGGGTCGCCACGGACCTGCGGGTCTCGCTGACCGACCGCTGCAACCTGCGGTGCACCTACTGCATGCCCGAAGAGGGCCTGCAGTGGCTCGCCAAGCCCGAGCTGCTCACCGACGACGAGATCGTGCGCCTGGTGCGCATCGCCGTCACCGAGCTGGGCGTCCGCGAGGTCCGCTTCACCGGCGGGGAGCCGCTGCTGAGGCCCGGGCTCGTCTCCCTCGTGGAGCGCTGCGCCGGGCTCACCCCCCGGCCCCGGCTCTCCCTGACGACCAACGGCATCGGTCTGGAGCGCACCGCGGCGGCGCTGAGGGCCGCGGGCCTCGACCGGGTGAACGTGTCGCTGGACACCCTCGACCCGGAGGTCTTCCAGCGCCTGACCCGCCGCAAGCGCCACGCCGACGTGCTGCGCGGCCTGGCCGCGGCCCGCGCGGCCGACCTCACCCCGGTCAAGGTCAACGCCGTGCTGATGCCGGGGTTCAACGAGGGGGAGGCGCCCGACCTGCTGGCCTGGGCCGTCGAACACGGCTACGAGCTGCGCTTCATCGAGCAGATGCCGCTGGACCCCCAGCACGGCTGGCAGCGCGAGGGCATGATCACCGCCGGCGACATCCTGGCCGCCCTGCGCACCCGCTTCACCCTCACCCCCGAGGGGCGCGAGGAGCGGGGCTCCGCGCCCGCCGAGCGCTGGGTCGTCGACGGCGGCCCGCACCGCGTCGGCGTCATCGCCTCGGTGACCCGCCCGTTCTGCCGCGCCTGCGACCGCACGCGCCTGACGGCCGACGGCCAGGTCCGCACCTGCCTGTTCGCCACCGAGGAGAGCGACCTGCGCGGCGCGCTGCGCGCGGGCGCCGACGACGCGACGGTGGCCGGGCTGTGGCGCACGGCGATGTGGGGGAAGAAGGCGGGCGCCGGCATCGACGACCCGTCCTTCGTCCAGCCCGACCGCCCCATGTCGGCCATCGGCGGCTGACACCGGGCCCGCCGCCGGGCGCTCAGCCGGTGGGCGGCGCGCCGCGCGCCTCCCACTCGGCGAACGGGACCACGTCCTTCAGGAAGCCGCGCACGTCCAGGAAGCGCGCCAGGTGCTCGCGGTGCTCCGCGCAGGCCAGCCAGGTCTTGCGGCGCTCGGGCGTGTGCAGCTTCGGGTTGTTCCAGGCCAGCACCCACGCGGCGGCGGCGCGGCACCCCTTTGCCGAGCAGATCGGCGCGTCCTCGCTCATCCGCCCATCCAAACACGGGGCCGCCGCACGCGATGACGCCGGGCAGCCACGGGGGGAGCTGCCCGGCGTCGATCGATCGCTCCGACGGGGGATACGGAGCGCGTAGGAAGTATGGCACGCGCGCTCCTCGCACGTGACCCGAACGGCCGCGTTCGGCATGAGCTTTGCTCGAACCGGGGCGCGAGCGGACGCGACACGCCCGAGCGGCGCTCAGCGCGGCCCGGCGCGCTCCGGCCCGGCGTGCTCCCGCGGCCCCGGCTCCGGCCCCGGCCCCGTCGGCGGCGCGGAATCCCGCGCCCCGGCCGCACCCGGCGCCCCGGCCGCGCGGCCCGCCCCGGCCGCGCCCCGGGCCGCGTGCGCGCCCCGGGTCCCACCCGCGTACGGCACGCCGTCGGCGGTCAGTACCTCGTCCGGCTCCCGCGGCGGTGCGGGCTCGGCCGGGTCGGCGGCCGGGGAGCCCAGCTCCGGGCGGCCGGGCGGCGGCACCAGCGTCGCGGGCAGGTCGCCGGCGTTCTCCCGCCCGGCGTTGGCGATCACCACGGCCACGTACGGCAGCAGGCCGCCCAGGACGAGCGCCACCACCGCCAGCGGCCGGGAGACGTTCCACAGGGCCACCGTCAGCAGCACCGAGAGGGTGCGCACCAGCATGGCGATCACGTAACGCCGCTGCCGGCCCCGGACGTCGTCGGTCAGCCCCTGCCGGGCCCCGGTGATCCGGAAGACCTCGGGGCCGTGCTGCTTCCGCCTCACGCTGCACCACCTGCTCACACGCCGGCCACGGCCGGACCGCCCGGGCCCCCCGACGCCTTCCACGGTACGCCCGGCCCCGGGGTGCGCCGCGCGCGGGGCGCGGCCGCCCGGCGCTCACCCGTACGGACGCCCAGCGGATGTGCGGGGCGTGCGGGTGTGGGCACGCTGATGAGGTCCGTCCACAGCGCCGTACTAGGAGGCGACATGAGTTGGTTGTGGGCAATCATCGTGGGTTTGATCCTGGGTGTGCTGGCCCGCGCCATCCTCCCCGGCAAGCAGGACATCCCGATCTGGCTGACGCTCATCTTCGGTGTGCTCGGCAGCCTGCTGGGCAACGCCGTCGCGGGCTGGATGGGCGTGGGGGACACCGACGGCATCGACTGGATCAGGCACCTGCTGCAACTGGCCGGCGCCGTGCTGATCGTCGCCATCGGCGCCCCGCTGTGGGCGTCGATCAGGCGCGGCAGCCGGTCCCACGGGAGGTAGGCCCCGCCCGCGTGACCCACGCGCGTGGGCGGCGGGGAACGGCGTGGGCCGGGAGTCTGCACCCGGCCCACGCCGCCCCGCTCCAAGCCCGGGGCGTTCGCTACAGCCCCGTGATCTCGGCGATCTTGCGGCCGGCCTTCAGGTACACGGTGCCCGTGACGCCGGCCTCGGCCAGCTTCTCGGCGGCCACCTCGGCCAGCGGACGCAGCGCCTCCGCCTCGGTGAGCACCAGCGCGTGCTGCGAGCCCGCCGCGGGCTCCACGACCAGGCGCAGCCCGTTCTGCTTGGCCACCCGGCGGGCCGCCGAGGCGCTCGGGGTGAACTCCAGCACCCGGGTCAGCACCGCCGCGATGCCCTCGCCGCCGTGCCGGCCCGCGTCCACCACCGGCAGCGAGGCGACCTCGGTGAAGGACCTGCGGGAGAACCGGGCGACGAAGCCGGCCCGCGCGGCCATCGCCGCCTCCCGCCCGTGCAGCGCCATGACCACCTCGCCGGCCAGGACTTTCTTCAGGTCCATCGGGTGCAGCGAGCCGTCCGCGACGCGGGCGGCGACGGCGTCGATCTCGGGGTCCGTCCACTCCGTCCAGGCCCGCAGGTACGGCGTCATCAGGCGGTCCGGGATCGACATGACCTTGCCGAACACGTCGTCGGCCGAGGCGCTGAGCGCGATGTAGTTGTCCTTGGACTTCGACATCTTCGCGCCCGAGCCGTCGGTGCCCTCGATCAGCGGCATCGCGGCGATGAGCTGGGGCTGGAGCCCGTAGATCTCCATCACCTTGCGACCGGTCTGCATGTTCAGGAGCTGGTCGACGCCGCCGAGCTCCAGGTCGCAGTCCAGCTCGGCGGAGTCGATGGCCATGGCCACGGGGTAGATCAGCTCCGACATGGTGAGCCCGGAGCCGGCCGCGAGCCGGGTGCGGAAGTCCTCGCGCTGGAGGAGCTGGGAGGCGGGCACGTGCGCCAGGATGCCGATCAGCCGTGGGAAGGCCAGGTCGGCCAGCCACTCGTTGTTGTGCACGAACCGCACCCGCTCGAAGTCGAAGAACGGACGCACCTGCTCCCGGTAGCCGGAGAGGTTGCGGGCGATGTCCTCGTCGGTCAGCGGCGGCCGCTCGGCCGTGCGGCCCGAGGGGTCGCCGATCTTCGCGGTGATGTCCCCGATCAGCACCGTGACGTCGTGCCCCATGCGCTGGAAGCGGCTGAGCACGATGAACGGCACCGCGTGCCCGAGGTGCACGTCGGTGCCGGTGGGGTCGATGCCCAGCTTGACGTGCAGCCCCCGGCCCTCCGCGCGCCGCCGCTCGATCCGCTCGGCCATCCGCTCCACGCCCGGCAGCACCTCCACCGCCCGGGAGGCGATGAGCTCGGCCTGCTCAGTGGCGCTCAGGTCGCTCAAATCGAGGGAGCGCCGGGCACCCGTCTCGGTGAGCAGTCGCTCCACCGTCGCGTCGGAGGAGAGGTCCTGCGCCAGCAGCGCGCTCGCGCGCCGCACGGATTCGCCGAGGCGTGTCACGTTTGCGTCCTGGTAGCTCGGGGGCGGGTGGCTGTCGGGCACGAGTCTAAGCCGGTCACACACCCTGGCTGACCGAGCTCATGTTGAAGTCCGGGACGCGCAGCGGCGGCATCGCGGTCCGCGGGAAGTAGTCCCCCCACTCCCGGGAGAGGGTCTGCTCGGTCCGGCCGGCCTCGGTGGCCCGGCCCAGCAGGCTCACCGGCGACTCGTTGAAGCGGAAGTTGTTCACCGCCCCCGTCACCTCGCCGTTCTCCACCAGGTAGACCCCGTCCCGGGTGAGGCCGGTCAGCAGCAGGGTGGCCGGGTCCACCTCCCGGATGTACCACAGGCTGGTCAGCAGCAGCGCGGGCCCGTCGTGACCGGAGGCGGCCACCATCTGGGCCAGGCTCCGCTCGCCGCCGCCGTCCAGGATCAGGTTGTCCACCCCCGGGGTCAGCGGCAGCCCGGTCAGCTCCGCGGAGTGCCGGGTGGTCAGCAGGTGGGCGAGCCTGCCCGCGCGCAGCCAGTCCGTGGCGGCCAGCGGCAGCCCGTTGTCGAACGTCGACGCCGCGTCGCCCGAGGCGTGCGCGACGACGAACGGCGCGCACTGCAGGCCCGGGGCCCGCGGGTCGCTGCGCAGGGTGAGCGGGAGCCCGGCGAGCCGCTCGCCCACCCGCGTCGCGCCGCCCGGGGCGCTGAAGACCGTGCGGCCCTCGGCGGCGTCCCGGGCGGAGGCCGACCACAGTTGGTAGATCAGCAGGTCGGCGACGGCCGTCGGCGGCAGCAGCGTCTCGTACCGCCCGGCGGGCAGCTCCACGCGCCGCCGCGACCACGCGAGCCGCTGCGCCAGCTCGGCGTCGAGCGCCGCCGGGTCGACGTCGGCGAAGTCCCGCGTGGCCCGGCCCGCCCACGCCGAGGCGGTGCCGTCGGCGGACTTGGCGTTCAGCTCCAGCGTCCCCGTCGGCTGGTCGTGCCGCAGCCGCAGCCCCGTCGAGCTGCCCAGGTACGTCGAGACCATCTCGTGGTAGGCGAAGCCGTACAGCCTGCGGTCCGCGGCGCGGGCGGCGGCGAAGCACTCGCCCAGCGCCGGGGCGAAGGCGTCGAAGACCGCGGCGGAGGTCTCGGCGGGCGGCTCGGTGAACGACGGCGACGCCTCGCCGCCCGCCACCAGCGGCTGCGCGTCCTCGGCCGGCCCGGCGGTGCGGGCCGCCTCCTCGGCCGCGCGGACCAGCGGCTCCAGCTCCTCGGCGGTCACCCCGGACCGCGAGACGACCCCCGAGGCCGTCCCCCGCCCGCCGTCCACGGTCGCGATCACCGTCAGGCTGCGCCCCCGGGTGACGCCGTTGGTGGTCAGCGCGTTGCCGGCCCAGCGCAGGTTCGCCGACGACTGCTCCTCGGCGAGCACCACGCAGCCGTCGGCCCGCGACAGCGCCAGAGCCCGCTCGACGATCTCGTGCGGTGCGGTCGGCTTGCTCATCGCCCGGCCTCCTGGGTGGTGTTGAGGATGTTGACGCCGCGGAACAGCGCCGAGGGACAGCCGTGCGAGACGGCGGCGATCTGGCCCGGCTGCGCCTTGCCGCAGTTGAACGCGCCCGCCAGCAGGTAGGTCTGCGGGCCGCCGACGGCCTCCAGCGACCCCCAGAAGTCCGTCGTCGTCGCCTGGTAGGCCACGTCCCGCACCTGCCCGGCCAGCCGCCCGTCCTGGATCCGGAAGAACCGCTGCCCGGTGAACTGGAAGTTGTACCGCTGCATGTCGATCGACCACGACCGGTCCCCGACGACGTAGATGCCGCGCTCCACGCCCGAGATCAGCTCCTCGGTGGACGGGCCCCCGGGCGCGGGCACCAGCGAGACGTTCGCCATGCGCTGCACCGGCACGTGCGCGGGGGAGTCGGCGTGGGCGCAGCCGTTGGAGCGGCCGAGCCCGGTCAGGCGGGCGATGCGCCGGTCGAGCTGGTAGCCGACGAGCACGCCGTCCCTGACCAGGTCCCAGGACTGCGCGGCCACGCCCTCGTCGTCGTACCCGACGGTGGCCAGTCCGTGTTCGGCCGTGCGGTCCCCGGTGACGTTCATGGCCGGGGAGCCGTACCGCAGCGTGCCGAGCTGGTCGAAGGTGGCGAACGACGTGCCCGCGTACGCCGCCTCGTACCCGAGCGCCCGGTCCAGCTCGGTGGCGTGGCCCACGGACTCGTGGATCGTCAGCCACAGGTTCGAGGGGTGCACCACCAGGTCGTAGGAGCCCGGCTCGACCCCGGGCGCGGCCATCTTCTGGGCCAGCAGCTCGGGCAGCTCGGCCAGCTCCGCGTCCCAGTCCCAGCCGGTGCCCGTCAGGTACTCCCAGCCCCGGCCCACCGGCGGCGCGATGGTGCGCATGGTGTCGAACTCCCCGGAGTCCGCGACCGCCACGGCCGTGAGCTGCGGGTGCAGCCGCACCCGCTGCTGCGTGGTGACCGTCCCCGCGGTGTCGGCGTAGAACTTGTTCTCCTGCACCGCCAGCAGCGACGCGTCCACGTGGGCCACGCCCTCGGCGGCCAGGAGCCGCTCGCTCCACGCCGTCAGCAGCCCCGTCTTCTCCTCGTCCGGGACGTCGAACGGGTTGACGTCGTAGGCCGAGACCCACGTGCGCTCCCCGTGGGCGGGCTCGTCGGCCAGCTCCACCCACTCCTCGGTCCCCGCCGCCCGGATCACCCGCGCCGACAGCTTGGCCATCGCCACCGCCTGCGCCGCCACCCGGGCCGCGCCGTCCTCGGTCGGGTCCACCCCGGCCGCGAAGCCCCACGCCCCGCCGTGCACCACGCGCACCGCGTACCCCGCGTCGGTGGTGTCCGCCGAGCCCGCCGGGCGCGCGTCCCGCAGCGTCCAGGAGGCGCTGCGCACCCGCTCGTAGCGGAAGTCCGCGTGGTCGGCGCCCAGCGCGCGGGCGCGGGCCAGCGCCGCGTCCGCCAGCCGCCGCAGGGGCAGCGCGGTGAAGCTCTCGTCGATGGAACGGCCGGCGGAACGCGGCGTTGGTGGCAAGACGACCTCCCGTGGTTTCGGCATCCGATCATGCCTGCTGGGCCGCCGATCCGCACGGTGCTTTCCGCGCGGCGTTCTGTAGGGACCCGACAGCGCGCCGCCGGGCCCCCTGTGGGCGCCCGAGTCGGGCGGGCGGCGGCCGGACCGATAGTTTGCTGGGTGCACCGACACAGCACGACAGCCGGCACGCAGCACAGCACGACGCGGCTCGGCTGATCCGAAAGAAATGGGAGTGTGGTCCCTTGAGCCGCTCGGTTCTCGTCACCGGAGGCAACCGCGGCATCGGCCTGGCCATCGCCCGCGCGCTCGCCGACGCGGGTGACCAGGTCGCCATCACCTACCGTTCGGGCGAGCCGCCGGCCGGTTTCCTCGCCGTCAAGTGCGACATCACCGACCCCGAGCAGGTGGAGCAGGCGTACAAGGAGATCGAGGAGAAGCAGGGCCCGGTCCAGGTCCTCGTCGCCAACGCCGGCGTCACCCGCGACCAGCTCCTGCTGCGCATGTCCGAAGAGGACTTCGCCACCGTGCTGGAGACCAACCTCACCGGCACCTTCCGCGTCGTGAAGCGCGCCACCCGGGGCATGCTGCGGGCCCGCAGTGGCCGCGTCGTGCTCATCTCCTCGGTCGTGGGCCTGCTGGGCTCGGCCGGGCAGGCCAACTACGCCGCCTCCAAGGCCGGCCTGGTGGGCTTCGCCCGCTCCCTCGCCCGGGAACTCGGCTCGCGCAACATCACCTGCAACGTCGTCGCGCCGGGTTTCGTCGACACCGACATGACCCGGGCGCTCACCGACGAGCAGCGCGCGAACATCACCGGCCAGGTGCCGCTGGGCCGGTACGCCGAGCCGGCCGAGGTCGCCGCCGCGGTGCGCTTCCTGGCCTCCGCGGAGGCCGCGTACATCACTGGAGCCGTCATCCCCGTTGACGGCGGATTGGGCATGGGGCACTGAACGCTATGAGTGGACTTCTCGCCGGCAAGCGCGTCCTGGTCACCGGAGTGCTGACCGACGCCTCGATCGCCTTCCACGTCGCCCGGCTCGCCCAGGAGGAGGGCGCCGAGGTCGTCCTCACCGGCTTCGGGCGCCTGTCGCTGGTGCAGCGCATCGCCAGGCGGCTGCCCAAGGAGGCGCCCGTCATCGAGCTGGACGTGCAGAACGCCGAGCACCTGGACACCCTGGCCGACCGCGTCGCCGAGCACCTGGGCGACGGCGTGGGCCTGGACGGCGTCGTGCACTCCATCGGCTTCGCCCCGCAGGACGCCCTGGGCGGCAACTTCCTGCACACCGGCTGGGAGTCGGTGGCCACCGCCGTCGAGGTCTCGGCGTACTCGCTGAAGTCGCTGACCATGGCGCTGCTGCCGCTGCTGGAGCGGCGCGGTGGCGCGGTCGTCGGCATGGACTTCGACGCCCAGGTGGCCTGGCCCAAGTACGACTGGATGGGCGTGGCCAAGGCCGCCCTGGAGTCGACCTCCCGCTACCTCGCCCGCGACCTGGGCGAGAAGAACATCCGCTGCAACCTGGTCTCGGCCGGGCCGATCAAGTCCATGGCCGCGAAGTCGATCCCCGGCTTCGAGGAGCTGGCGGAGGTGTGGAACACCCGCGCCCCGATCGACTGGGACCTCAGCGACCCCGAGCCGGCCGCCCGCGGCGTCGTCGCCCTGCTCTCGGACTGGTTCCCCAAGACCACCGGCGAGATCGTGCACGTCGACGGCGGCGTCCACATGATGGGCGCCTGACGCGCCGACCCGGCGCGCACCGGCCCGGCGGAGGACGCCGCCCGGCGGGGCCCGGCCACCGGCCGGACCCCGCCGCGGCGTGCCCGGGTGGCGCCGGGACGTTCCGGGGGCGCCCCGGGAACCGCCCGGGCCGGCGCCGGGCAGGCGTCACCCCGCGCGGCACACGGCCGTGTACGACGCGGCCTCGCGCGCGGCCGTCGCCGCGTCGCCGTCGCGGATGGCCCGGATCATGCGCGAGTGGTCCAGGTGGTCCTCCGCGCGCAGCTCGGCGCCCACGTCGAAGCGCAGGTGCTCGCGCAGCACCGCGCCCAGGTCCGCGTAGAGCGCGGTCAGCACCTCGTTGTGCGAGGCCCGCACCACCGCCAGGTGCAGCGTGGCGTCCGCCTGCACGAACCGCTCCACCTCGCCCGAGGCCCACGCCTCCTCGCGGCGCTCCAGCAGCGCCGCCAACTGCCGCACGTCCTCCTCGGTGCGCCGCCGGGCGGCCAGCCGCGCGCCCTCGGCCTCCAGCGTCGAGCGCAGCTCCGCGACGTGCCGGGGCTCGGCCCGCGCGAACCTGCGGTGCATGACGCCGGCCAGTTCGCTGGTGGCCACCACGTAGGTACCCGAGCCCTGCCGGATGTCCAGCAGACCGTTGTGCGCCAGCGCCCGGATCGCCTCGCGCAGCGTGTTCCGGGCCACCTGGAGCCGCTCGACGAGCTCGGGCTCGGTCGGAATGCGCGAGCCCACCGGCCACTCGCCGGAGGTGATCTGGTTCCGCAGGGTGTCGATCACCTGCTCGACGAGGGCCGAACGCCGGGGCGAGGTCAAGGGCATGGCGCTCCCGCCGGGGGAGCGGCGTTCCAAGCATTCATCCCATGATTCTATGATGGGCCGCATGGCTCAGGAAGACCGGCTCGCGCTCGACACCGCATCCGCCCCCACGGCCCCCACCGCCGCGCCGCCGCGCGCCGCGGGACGGGCCCGGTGGACGCTGCCGCTCGTCGCCGCCGGCCTGGTCCTGGCCGCGCTGAACCTGCGACCGGCCGTCTCCGGCCTCGGCCCGGTGCTGGAGGAGGTGCGCGCCGCGCTCGGCATGAGCGGCACCGTCGCCGGTCTGCTCACCTCCGTGCCCGCGCTGTGCTTCGCCGTCTTCGGCAGCCTCGCCCCGCGCCTGGCACGCCGCCTGGGCCCGGCCGCCGTCGTCCTGGGCGGCATGGTGGCCGTCACCGCGGGGCTCGCGCTGCGCCCGCTGGCCGGGAGCACGGCCGTGTTCCTGCTCACCAGCGCGCTCGCCCTCGCGGGCATCGCGGTGAGCAACGTGCTGATGCCCGTCATCGTCAAGCGCTGGTTCCCCGACCGCGTCGGCGGCATGACCGGCCTGTACTCCATGGCCCTGGCCCTGGGCACCGCCGCCGCGGCCGCCCTGACCGTGCCCGCGGCCCGGGCCGTCGGCGGCGGCTGGCGCACCGGCCTGGGCATGTGGGCCCTGCTCGGGGCGCTGGCCGTGCTGCCCTGGGCCGTCGTCCTCGTCCGCGACCGCGACGCCCGCGGCCCGGCGCGCCCCGCGCCCGGCGCGGCCCCCGTCGCGCCGCTGCGCATCACCCGCTCCCGCATCGCCTGGGCGCTGGGCTGCTTCTTCGGCCTCCAGGCCACCGCCGCCTACGTGACGCTCGGCTGGCTGCCGCAGATCTTCCGCGACGCCGGGCTGTCGGCGTCCACCGCCGGGGTGCTGCTCGCCGTCTCCATGGGCATGGGCATACCCCTGTCCTTCGTGCTGCCCCGCGTCGCCGCCCGGCTGCGCCACCAGGGCCCCCTGGTGCTCGTGCTGGGCGCGTGCGGACTGAGCGCCTACGCCGGGCTCTGGCTCGCCCCTGCGGCCGGAGCGTGGGCGTGGGCGCTGCTGCTGGGCGTCTCCAACTGCGCCTTCCCGCTGGTGCTCACCATGATCGGCATGCGCTCGCGCACCAGCGTCGGCGTCGGCCAGCTCTCCGCCTTCGTGCAGGGCACCGGCTACCTGATCTCCATCCCCGGCCCGCTGCTCGTCGGCGTCCTGCACGGCCTCAGCGGCGACTGGCGGGCCCCGCTGGCGCTGCTGGCCACGCTCATGGCCGTGCAGATCGGCGTGGGCGTGCTGGCCGGGCGCGACCGCTGCGTCGAGGACGGCGAGTGAGTGGGAGACTGGGCCCATGCCAGTGCTCGAACCCAATCCAGGCAACGGCCAGAAGAAGCTGCTCCTCGTCTTCGGCGCCATGATCGGCGTCTGCGTCGTGATCGGCGTCATCGCCTCCCTCGCCGCCCCGTGAACGCCTCGGCCGACCAGCGGACGGCACCGGCTCGCCCGTGCCGGAAGGCTCGTACGACAACCCGCAGGATGTCGCCAGGCGCAACGAGCTGGAGCGCAAGGGCTACACCAGCCTGCTGCTCCCCGGTCCGGCCCGCCGTCCGGTGACGGCGGGCACGGTCATCGGTCGCCGACGAAGCTGACGAACCGGGTCCACCCGTCTCGTCCGACTGAGAGGGCGGGGCGGGATACGTCCTTGGAGTCCCGTACGTGGACGGACTCCTCGGCCGCCGCCACCTCTACGCAGTCGTCCCCTTGGCTGCCGCTGTGGCTGGACGTGAACCAGGCCAGTTCCCTCTTGCTCACAAGCGCTCCTCGCAGACGCTTCAGCAGGTCCCACGGTTCCTCGGGTGGCAGGTCCTGTGAGCGCAGTGTGTCATAGCGCTGACGAAGTGGGCTGGCTTCTTTCGGCCGCTGTCAGGTGGCCTGTTCCGTTGGTCTTCGGAGTACGCGTACGGGTGGTCTTCCGTATCTCCGGGGAGGCGTATCGGCTCGTCCGGGGCAGCGTGTAAGGGGCCTCTACTGGACCACCCGCGACGTCACGTTGAGGCCAGCACCGCTCTCCCGTACACGGGCAGGCGTGTCGTGACCCTTGGTGTGGCTCCTGTGGTGCGGTTGGCCCGCCGTCCGGTGACGGCGGGCACGGTCATGGGCCGCCGACGAAGCTGACGAACCGGGTCCACCCGTCTCGTCCGACTGAGAGGGCGGGGCGGGATACGTCCTTGGAGTCCCGTACGTGGACGGACTCCTCCGTCGCCGCCACCTCTACGCAGTCGTCCCCCTGGGTTCCGCTGTGGCTGGACTTGAACCAGGCCAGTTCCATCGTTTCCGTACCTCTCCTCGCAGTTGCTCCGACAAGCCTCGCGAGTCCTTGTGTGGCAGGGCTTGCGAGCGCAGTGTGTCATAGCGCTGATGAAGCGGGCTGGCCTCTTTCGGCCGCTGTGAGGTCGCCTGTTCTGTTGGTCTTCGGAGTACGCGTACTGGTGGTCTTGCGGATCTTCGAGGAGGCGTATCGGCTCGTCCGGGGGGCGCGTGCAGAATCTGCAGCGTCGCGTTGCTGCGGGCAGTGGTCTCCAGTACTTGGGCCAGCGTCTCGTGGGCCTTCGTGTGGCTCCTGTGGTGCGGTTGGCCCGCCGTCCGGTGACGGCGGGCACGGTCATGGGCCGCCGACGAAGCTGACGAACCGGGTCCACCCGTCATGTCCGACTGAGAGGGCGGGGCGGGATACGTCCTTGGAGTCCCGTACGTGGACGGACTCCTCCGTCGCCGCCACCTCTACGCAGTCGTCCCCCTGAGCGCTGCTGTGGCTGGACTTGAACCAGGTCAGTTCGCTTTTGCTCACAGCTCTCCTCGCAGACGCTCCAACAGGTTTCGCGATTCCTTGGGCGGCAGGGCCTGCGAGCGCAGTGTGTCATACCGCTGATGCAGGAGAGTCACCTCTTTCGCGTCGAGGATCAGCCGCCCGTTCTGTTGACCTTCCGAGTACGCGCTGCGGCGGCCGTCCGGCTTCTCCAGTAGTCGCACCGGTCCATCCAGGCATGCGTGGTACTCGGCGTCCAGTGGGACGAGCTGGAGCGTCACGTTGCGCGGCATCGTCTGGTCCAGCACGTGGTCAATCACGCTACGCCGCACTTCCTCGCCGCCGAGCCTGCGGTGGAAGACGGACTGCTCCACAATGAAGCTGAACGGAACGTGCGTGCGCTCCCACAGCATCTTCTGCCGTTCAAGACGAGCGGTCACCTGCGCCTCAAGCTGTGCGTCCGTTAGTAGCGGGATGCTGTTGTCGAACACCGCCCGCGCATACCCCTCCGACTGCAGCAGCCCCGGTACCAGTCGGCACTCGTACGTGCACAGGCTGACCGCCTCCCGTTCCAGGCGGGCCCAGCGGCGGAACCAGGCGGCGAGCCCGGGCTCGCCGCGCGTCAGATGGCGGGAGGCCCGCCGCAGGGCGCCGGTGTCGCCGAGGGCGGCCTCGGCTCGTTCGACGAACTGATCGTCCGGCATGCGGCGGCCCAGTTCCACGGACTCCACCGTGTGCCTGGAGAACCGGACCCGCGCGGCGAAATCCGCGCGGCTGAGCCCCGCGTGCTCGCGCAGGGCCTGGACGACCGCGCCGAACGTCCGCAGACTGTCCGACGGGTCCGGTTCCCGCTCGTTCTCCGCCACCGACCCGACGACGTCCCCAGTCCACATACGCGGCCCCTTCGCCACCCGTGCGTGAGCCGAACGCTCCCGCTCACCACGTTCCAGGGTGCCGCCGACGAGCGCGTACCGTCTACCGTGAGTGCCCGTACGCTGACCTAGCGTACGGGGTCGATCTCTGGTCAACGCACCCGCACAGGACCCAACGTGGCGGCCATGCACTCACGCACGTCACGCCTCACGAGCACCAGCGACACCTTCCTGCAACTGCTGTCGTCCACGCGGCGCGGAGCCCGGCTCGCGCGGCTGCTCGCCGTCGAGCAGCTTCGCACGTGGCAGGTGCCGCCGTCCCTCACCGAGCGGGTGGAGCACGTCGTCGCCGAACTGGCCGCCAACGCGGTGCTGCACGGCCGCGTCGCTGGCCGGGACTTCCGGCTCGGGCTCCGGCTGACCCCCGCGACGCGCGCCGTCCGCATCGAGGTCACCGACGCGAACGGCTCCCGGCTCCCCGCTCCGGCCTTCGTGCCAGGCCCCGACGGGGCGCCCGACGCGGAGGCGGGCCGGGGCCTGCTCCTCGTCTCCGCCCTCGCCGACCGCTGGGGCACGCAGCCCTTCCCGCCCAGCGGGAAGACCGTCTGGGCGGAGTGCGCCCCGAAGCCACGCTGAACAGCCCGGCCGGGACGTTCGTCCGACTCCGCTTCATGGACGAAAGGCGCGTGGCCTGCCCGGCACCCTCTCGATCGCCCCCATGCCCGCCCGGCAAGCGACGGGGCTGCTCGACGGGTCGTCCGTGCGGGGGAGTGACCGCCATGTCGGGCCGGAGGCCACATGCGGCGCGCGCCGGCACGCACGGGCGACCGCCGGTGAGGTTCACTCGTCCGCTGGGGACGGTCCAGGGCGCGGAACGGGGAGGTGAAGTGGCATGGCGGGGCGGTACCCGGAGTCGCCGCCAGGAAACCCCTGCCGTGCTCGCACCGCGTTGACGTCGTACACACGCAGCGCTGAGCCGGGCACGCGTCCGCGTGTTTCCCGGAGGCGGAGTGGCACCGTCCGGGTCGGGGGGTGGCTCCGTTGACGGGTGGGGGGTGGGGCTGGCCCCACCGTCCCCTAGGGGGCGGGGTTCAGGGTCGGGTGGGTGGCTTCCCGGGTGGGCCGGGGCCCGCGCCCTCCGTAGCGTCGAGGTACCGCTCGACGCTACGACGAAAGGCGAGCCGATGACCGCCGTCCCCGCCCGTACCCGCGCCCACCGCCGTGCCGCCGGCGACGCGGACCTGCGGCTGCGCTGGTGGGCCCTCCCCCTGCCGCTGACGGTCTTCCTCGCGCTCCTGGCCCTGGTGACGCTCGGCGGCGAGGCGCACGCCGGCACGGCCGACGGCGTGGGCCGGGTCGCCGCCGCCCTGTGGGAGCTGCTCAGCGGGCTTGGCGCGGGCTGAGGGCCGGCGTCAACACCCCTGAGCCCCACGGGCCCATTCGTGCGAAGCTGGGAGCCATGAGCGTCGATCAGCCCCGCAGGATGGTCCTACTCCGACACGCCAAGGCCGACTGGCCCGACGTCCCCGACCACGAGCGACCGCTCGCCGACCGCGGACGCAAGGACGCGCCCGCGGCGGGCGGCTGGCTCGCCGCCCAGGAGATCCACCCCGAACTGGCGCTGTGCTCCACCGCCGCCCGCACCCGCGAGACGTGGAAGCTCGTCGTCCCGCAGCTCCCCAGGCGCCCGCGGACGGTGTACGAGGAGCGCGTCTACGACGCCTCGCCCGGCGAGCTGATCAGTGTGGTGACCGAAGTCGACGACGACGTCCGGGACCTGATCCTGATCGGGCACAACCCCGGGATGCAGAACCTGGCGGAGATCCTCACCGGCAGCGCGGACGAGGAGGCCGCGCGCCGCATGGCCGAGCGCGGCTTCCCCACCTCCGCGATGGCCGTGCTGACGGTGAACGGCACCTGGAAGTCCGTCGAACCCGGCGCCGGCCACCTGACGCACTTCTGGGCCCCGTAACCCCGCTGCCCGCCCCGCCTCCGGGCCCGCCGTGCCCGCGTCCCCGCGGCACGGCGGGCCCGGAGGCTGCCGTCCGCCGCCGTCCGCCGCCGGGCGGCTCCCGGCGCCGCCGCCACGGGGACGGCCGCGGCGGCGGCGCCGGTCGTGGCGGGTCGTGGCGACCGCGGTGGTGTGCGGTCCCGGTGCGCGGGCCGGTCACTCCGGCGAGGCCGTCTCCGCGGCCTCGACCTCCTCGCGGGTGATCCCCAGCAGGTAGAGCACCGTGTCCAGGAACGGCACGTTGACGGCCGTGTGCGCCGCCTCCTGGACGACCGGCTTGGCGTTGAAGGCCACGCCCAGCCCGGCGGCGTTAAGCATGTCCAGGTCGTTGGCGCCGTCCCCGATGGCCACCGTCTGCGACAGCGGCACCCCGGCCTCCTCGGCGAACCGCCGCAGCAGCCGGGCCTTGCCCGCCCGGTCGACGATCTCCCCGGTCACCTTGCCGGTGAGCCGGCCGTCGACGATCTCCAGCGTGTTGGCGGAGGCGAAGTCCAGCCCGAGCTGCTCCCGCAGCTCGTCGGTGACCTGGGTGAAGCCGCCGGAGACCACGCCCACCTGGTAGCCCAGCCGCTTGAGCGTGCGCACCAGAGTGCGGGCGCCCGGTGTGAGGCGCACCTGGGCGCGCACCTTCTCCACCACCGACGCGTCGAGCCCGGCCAGCAGCGCGACGCGGGCGTGCAGCGACTGCTCGAAGTCCAGCTCCCCGCGCATCGCGGCGGCCGTCACCTCGGCCACCTCGCCCGCGCAGCCCGCGTGCCCGGCGAACAGCTCGATGACCTCGTCCTGGATGAGCGTGGAGTCCACGTCCATGACCACCAGCCGCTGCGCCCGCCGCTGCAGCCCGGAGGCGACGACGGCGACGTCCACCCCCAGCGCGGCCGACTCGGTCGCCAGCGCGGTGCGCAGCGGCTCGGTGTGCGCCCCGGAGACGTCGAACTCCACGGCTGTGACGGGATACTTGGCGAGCCGGAAGACGCGGTCGATGTTGCCGCCCGTCTCGGCGATGCGGGCCGCGATCGCGGCCGTGGAGCGGGCGGACAGCGGCTGGCCCAGGACGGTCACGTGCGAGCGGCCGACGCCGCGCGGACGGTTGTCGCCGCGTCCGGAGATGATCTCGGCCTGGAGCTTCAGCGCGTCGGCCCAGCCGTGCACGGTGGCACGCAGTGCCCCCTCGGTGGCCGCCTCGCCCTCCGGGGCGGTCACCAGGGCGCACAGCGTTATGCGGCCCCGGGTGACGACCTGCTCGATGTCCACGACGGTGAGGTCGTAGGCGGCCAGGGTGTCGAAGAGGCCCGCGGTGATGCCGGGACGGTCCTTGCCGAAGATCTTGACCAGCAGAGTGGGGGCGTCCTCGCCGGGCATGCCGGGCGGGAGCGGAGGAGAAATCTCGGTCGCGCTCATGGTGTGTCCACCGTATCCGCAGATGGGGGCCCGCTCGCACGGCTGTCCGCACCCCGGACGGCCGAGCGCCCCCGCGGGCGCCCGGGCACCCGCGGGGCTCCGCGCGCCATCTGCCCTGGCCCCGGGGGGTCCGCCCGCGTGGCCCGGCTTCCTGTCCCGCCTCCCGGCCTGGAATAGTGCCCTGCGATATTCGCCGTCCCTAGACCCCCACGCGGGGGAAGCTCGGGGGAGAAATTCTGTGGGGCATGGAGTGCCGGAACTCGTACTCGAACTGAACGGAAGGACCTGGACGCTCGACCCGTCCCGGTCGTACACGCTGGGCCGGGACCCGCAGGGGGACCTGGTCCTGGACGACGCCCGCGTCTCGTGGCGGCACGCCACGCTGCGCTGGGGCGGACGCGCCTGGGTGATCGACGACCCGGGCAGCACGAACGGCACCTACGCGCGGGGGCAGCGTGTCCAGCAGCTCGAACTCGGCCCCGGCACGGTGCTGCACCTGGGCAACGCCACCGACGGACCGCGGCTGACCTTCACCGACGCCTCCGCGACGGCCTGGCAGGCGGTGGCCACCCCGCAGCACGCCGCGGCCCCGCAGGGGGCCGCGCCACACCAGCAGCAGCCGCACCCGCAGGACGCCCGGCACCCGCGGCCCGGCCAGTACGCGCAGCCCGGCCAGGAGCCGCGGCAGCCCGGCCGACACCCGCAGTCCGGCCGGCCCGGTCAGTACGAGGCCGCCTGGCAGCAGGCACCCCACCAGGCCCCGGGGCAGGCCGCCCACGCGCAGGCACCCGGCCAGGCCGCGCACGCCCAGGCGCCGCAGGACCAGGCCGCGCACGCCCAGGCGCCGCACGCCCACGCCGCGCAGGCGCAGGCCGCCCGCCCGGCGGCGGCGCAGCACGCGCCGCACCCCCAGGCCGCCGTCCCCGCCCAGCACGGCGCCCAGCCGCCGCGGGCGGGCGCTGCCGGCGGCGTGGACCGCAGCCCCACCACCTTCCACCAGCTCTCCCTCGGCCGGGTCATGCGCATCGGCCGCGCGCTGGAGAACGAGCTGGTCGTCTCCGACCTCCAGGTCTCCCGCCACCACGCCGAGTTCCTCGCCGGCCCCGACGGCCTCTTCGAGATCCACGACCTCGGCAGCCACAACGGCACCTACCTCAACGGCCGCCAGCTCCCCAAGAACGGGCGGCACCGGATCGGCCCCGGCGACATCGTCGGCGTCGGCCACTCCACCTTCCGCCTCGTGGGGGACCGGCTGGAGGAGTTCGTCGACACCGGTGAGGTCTCCTTCGCCGCGCGTCACCTCACCGTCCAGGTGGAGGGCGGCAAGACGATCCTCGACGACGTCTCCTTCGGCGTCCCGGAGAAGTCCGTCATCGCCGTCATCGGCCCGTCCGGCTCCGGCAAGTCCACGCTGCTGAAGGCGCTCACCGGCTACCGGCCCGCCAACCAGGGCGAGGTGCTGTACGACAACCGCAACCTCTACACCCACTTCGCCGAACTGCGGCACCGCATCGGGCTCGTGCCGCAGGACGACATCCTGCACACCGCCCTGCCGGTGCGCACCGCCCTGCGCTACGCCGCCAAGCTCCGCTTCCCCGGCGACGTCGCCGAGGCCGAGCGCAACGCCCGCGTCGAGGAGGTGCTCGCCGAGCTCAAGCTCGACATCCACGCCGACAAGCGGATCACCGCGCTCTCCGGCGGCCAGCGCAAGCGCGTCTCGGTCGCCCTGGAGCTGCTGACCAAGCCCTCGCTGATCTTCCTGGACGAGCCCACCTCCGGGCTCGACCCCGGCATGGACCGCGACGTGATGCAGCTCCTGCGCGGCCTGGCCGACGACGGCCGCACCGTGCTCGTCGTCACCCACTCGGTCGCCGAGCTCCAGCTCTGCGACAAGCTGCTCGTCATGGCGCCCGGCGGCGGCGTCGCCTACTTCGGCCCGCCCGAGGAGGCGCTGAACTTCTTCGGCTACGACTCCTGGGCGGACGTGTTCTCCGCCTTCGAGAACTACCGCGACTACGACTGGATGGGCCGCTGGCGCGGCTCCCAGCACTACCAGCTCTACGCGGCCGACATCGACGCCGTCGCGCCGCAGCCGGTGCAGGTGGACTGGCACCGGCAGCAGGCCCGCCTGCAGAAGCCGCAGAGCTGGGGCGCGCAGTTGTGGACGCTCATGCGCCGCTACGCGTCCGTCATCGCCTCCGACCGCGGCTTCATGGCGCTCATGCTCATCCTGCCCGCCGTGCTCGGCGTCGTCAGCGTCGTCATCCCCTCGGACTACGGCCTCGGCTACGGCCCCGAGCGCAGCCGGTTCACCAACCGCGACGCCAGCACGATCATGCTCATCCTCGTCGTCGGCATGTGCTTCTCGGCCGCCGCCAACTCGGTGCGCGAGCTGATCAAGGAACGCGTCATCTACGAGCGCGAACGCGCCACCGGCCTGTCGCGCTCGGCGTACCTGATGTCCAAGGTGATCGTGCTCGGCGTCATCACGGCCGTGCAGGGCGTCATCATCTGCCTGATCGGCTTCCTGCCGCGCGAGATGCCCGACGAGGGCGTGCTCTTCGCCGACTCCCCGGCCATCGAGATGACCCTCGTCGTCATCGCGCTCGGGCTGGCCTCGATGATGGTCGGGCTGATCATCTCGTCGCTGGTCAAGACGGCGGAGAAGACGATGCCGCTGCTGGTGATGTTCGCCATCGTGCAGGTGGTCTTCACCGGGGTGCTCTTCCAGATCCACGACAAGGCCGGCATCGAGCAGCTCGCCTGGCTCATGCCCTCGCGCTGGGCCGTCGCCGGCATGGGCAACACCGCCGACCTCAACGTGCTGGTCCTGTGGGAGCCGGGCAACCCCGACCCGCTGTGGGACCACGAGCTGAGCCAGTGGCTGGTCTCCATGGGCGTGCTGCTGACCATGGCCGTGGTCTGCGGCGTCGTCGTCGCCCGCTTCCTGCGCCGCCACGAGCCGGAGGTCATGCGCAAGTAACCCGGGCCCGCGGTGGGCGCCCCTCCCGGCGAGCGCCCGCCGCGGGGCCGTCGAAGGGCAGCCCCCGCCCGCGACGCGGGCCGGGCGCCGGCGCTCACCGATACGGGACGGAACGCGGGCGCCCGCCGGGGCGGGCGGGCGCGCGGGCGCCGCCCGGTGCGGCGAACCGGGGTGGTCGGCGGGCGCGGCGGGGGCGCGGGCCGGGCGGGCTCGTCGGCGTCCACGGGGCGAGGCGGGCCCACCCGGCGGGCGCGGCGCGGGCGGCGCCGGGCGCGGGGGAGCCCGCGGGCGCCCGGGGCGGCTGACGGTGCGCCGGTCGCCGTCGGCCCGGCGTACGGTAAGACGCATGATCCGCACCGGGCTCGCCGCCGTCAGCGCGGCCCTGCTCGCCATGAACCGCCAACTGGAGGTCCGCGAGGTCCTCCAGACGATCGTGCACTCCGCGCGCGACCTCCTCGACGCCGAGTACGCCGCCCTCGGCGTGCCCGACGACCGCGGCGGCTTCGCCCGCTTCGTCGTCGCCGGCGTCAGCGACGAGCAGTGGAAGGCCATCGGGCCGCTGCCCCGGCGGCACGGGGTCCTGGCGGCCATGCTGGACGACGCCGCCCCGCAGCGGCTGGCCGACGTCCGGCACGACCCCCGCTTCGAGGGGTGGCCCGCCGCCCACCCCGAGCTCTCCGACTTCCTCGGCATGCCCGTCGCCGACGGCGACGAGGTGCTCGGGGCCCTGTTCCTGGCCAACAAGCGCGCCTCCGGCCCGGGTGGCGGCTGCGGGTTCACCCAGGAGGACGAGGACCTCCTGCGGCTCCTGGCCGAGCACGCCGCCATCGCGCTGACCAACGCCCGCCTCTACGAACGCGCCCGCGAGCTGACCATCGCCGAGGAGCGCGGCCGCATCGCCCACGAGCTGCACGACGCCGTCGCGCAGAAACTGTTCTCGCTGCGGCTGACGGCGCAGGCCGCCACCGCGCTCGTCGACCGCGACCCGCCGCGCGCCAAGGAGGAGCTGCGGCAGATCACCGGCCTGGCCGCCGAGGCGGCCGACGAGCTGCGCGCCGCCGTCGTCGAACTGCGGCCGGCCGGGCTGGAGGACGACGGGCTCGTGGCCACCCTGCGCACCCAGGCCCAGGTGCTGGACCGGGCGCACGCCGCCACCGTCGTCTTCACGGCCGACGGCGTGCGCGCGCTGCCCGCCGACCAGGAGGGCGCCCTGTACCGGGTGGCGCAGGAGGCGCTGCACAACGCCCTGCGCCACTCCGACGCCTCGCGGGTCGCCGTCAGCCTGCGCCGGGACGGGCGCGGCGTCGTCCTGCGCGTCGCCGACGACGGCCGGGGCTTCGACCCCACCGCCGTCCGCCGCGCCGGGCGCCACCTGGGCCTGGTCTCCATGCGGGACCGCGCGGCCTCCGTCGGCGGCCGCCTCATCGTCCGCTCCGGGCCCGGCGAGGGCACCGAGATCACCATGGAGGTGCCCGGTGGGTGACCGCATCCGCGTCCTGCTCGTGGACGACCACCAGGTCGTACGCCGCGGGCTGCGCACGTTCCTGGAGGTCCAGGACGACATCGAGGTCACCGGCGAGGCCGCGGACGGCGCCGAGGGCGTCGAACTCGCCAG
Organism: Streptomyces marinisediminis; assembly: GCF_026262575.1. Taxonomy (GTDB): domain Bacteria; phylum Actinomycetota; class Actinomycetes; order Streptomycetales; family Streptomycetaceae; genus Streptomyces; species Streptomyces marinisediminis. The sequence goes on along the minus strand of NZ_JAPKFL010000030.1, from coordinate 8,155 downwards.
GCGGCTCACCCCGGACGTCATCCTGCTCGACGTCAAGATGCCCGGCACCGACGGGCTGGAGGCGCTGCGCCGCCTGAAGGAGCTGGACCACCCCGCCCGGGTCCTGGTGGTGACCAGCTTCACCGAGCAGCGCACCGCCGTCCCCGCCCTGCGCGCGGGCGCCGCCGGCTATCTCTACAAGGACGTCGACCCCGACGCGCTCGCCGGCGCCATCCGCTCCGTGCACGCCGGACACGTGCTGCTGGAACCCCAGGTCGCCGCCGCGCTGCTGTCCGCGGAGAGCGCCGCGCCCGGCCCCGCCCGCGGGGCGGGGCTGACCGAGCGGGAACGCGAGGTGCTCGGCCTCATCGCGGACGGCCGCTCCAACCGGGAGATCGCCCGGACGCTGGTGCTGTCGGAGAAGACGGTCAAGACGCACGTGTCCAACATCCTGATGAAGCTGGACCTCGCCGACCGCACGCAGGCCGCCCTGTGGGCCGTCCGCCACGGGCTGACCCCGTGAGCCCTTGAGCCCGGGGCCCGTGAGCCCGTGGCCCCGTGGCCCCGTGGCCCCGTGGCCCCGTGGCCCCGTGGCCCCGTGGCCCCGTGGCCCCGTGGCCCCTGACCCCGTGACCCACGGGACAACCGCCCGCGCCGCCCGTCCGGCGCGGTTCCCGAACAGTCGGTAATTCATACCGTCGGGTGATGTTCACTCTGCTGGCGCAACCCCGGGGGCGCCGGGGCGTTCTCCAGGGCGTGCCGCGGCGAGGGGCCGCGGCGACCGAGGAGGAGACCGGACAGTGAAGAAGCTCAACAAGGTCACGGCCGTCACGATCATGGCCGGCGGGATCATCGCCGCCGGTGCGGGCGCGGCCACCGCCAGCGGCGGCGCGCAGGCCAACGGCGCGGCGGTCAACTCGCCGGGCGTGGGCTCCGGCAACGTGGTCCAGGTCCCGGTGCACGTCCCGGTCAACGTCTGCGGCGACTCCGTCAGCGTCATCGGTGTGCTGAACCCCGCCTTCGGCGGCTTCTGCCTGAACAAGTGACCCCCGGGCGGCGCCGCCGCCCACCCTCCGGCCCCCGCGCGCCGCGCGGGGGCCGCAGCCGTACCCCCGGGGCTCCGGGCCCCGCGCCGGCCTCACGCGCCGCGGCGTGCGCGCTCCTCCGCGTAGGCGTTGTACGCCGCGACCTGGGCCCGCCGCGCCATCCGCTCCACCGGGCGCAGCAGCTCGGCCCGCGCCGCCTGCTCCCCGGCGCTGACGGCCGCGCCCGGACCGGCGTCCTGGGCGATGCCCACCAGCGCCCGCACGCGCTGGGCCAGCTCCAGCACCCGCACCGCGCGCGGCGGATACCCGGGGGCCAGCAGGCTCCGCCCCGCCTCCGCCCGGGCCTGGTACGCGGCCAGCGCCGCCCGCGCCACGGGCCCCGAGCCCGCCACGTCCAGCCGCGTCAGCGCCTCCGTGGCCTCCCGCAGCGCCTGCTGCAACTCGCGCTCGGCCTCGCCCAGCGACGGCACGTCCGCCGGCGGCGCCTCCCGCACCGGGCGGCAGTGCCACACCACCTCCACGTGCACGTCCCCCGCCGGCCCGGCCTCCAGCACCCCGGGCACCAGCCCCAGCGCCGTGCCCACGGCCACGACGGCCTCCCCGGCCTCCAGCGCGGCCGTGTTGAACTCCGGCGGGCCGCTCAGCCCGAGCGGGTGCCCCGGCACCGGCAGCGCCACCCGCAGGCCCGCCGCGCCCAGCGCGCGCAGCCGCCCCAGGGCCAGCGTCAGCCCCACCGGGGCCGCTTCACCCGGCAGGTCCGCGACCCGGTGCACGGCGTCGTCCGCGACGATGCGGGCCGCCGCCTCATCCGGTGAGACCGCCCCGGCCAGCAGCGCGTTTCCCCAGGCGGCCAACCGCCCCGAACGTGGTTCTTCCAGCATCCGTCCAGAGTAGGACCCGGCACCGACAAGCCTGGCGGCCGAAGGCGCGGACGCGTGACGTAGGTTTTCCTTGGGGACTGTGCCCCCCGGCACGGGCGAAAGCGACTGCAATGGGAGACGACGCGCTCATGAGCGATGTACTGGAGCTGGTGGACGTATCCGTGGTCCGCGACGGACGGGCTCTGGTGGACGACGTCTCCTGGTCGGTCAAGGAGGGCGAGCGGTGGGTCATCCTCGGCCCCAACGGCGCCGGCAAGACCACCCTGCTCAACCTCGCCTCCACCTACCTGTTCCCCTCCGCCGGGCAGGCCACCGTCCTCGGCGAGCGCCTCGGCGCCGTCGACGTCTTCGACCTGCGCCCCCGCATCGGCGTCTCCAGCAGCGGGCTCGCCGACAAGCTGCCGCGCGACCAGACGGTGCTGCAGACCGTGCTCACGGCCGCCTACGGCATGACCGCCGGCTGGCAGGAGCACTACGAGGCCGTCGACGAGGACCGCGCCCGCGCCTTCCTCGACCGCCTCGGCATGAACGAGTACCTTCACCGGCGGTTCGGCACGCTCTCCGAGGGCGAGCGCAAGCGCACCCAGATCGCGCGCTCGATGATGGCCGACCCCGAGCTGCTGCTCCTGGACGAGCCCGCCGCCGGGCTCGACCTCGGAGGCCGTGAGGACCTCGTCCGCCGCCTCGGGCGCCTGGCCCGCGACCCCTACGCCCCGTCCATGCTGATGGTCACGCACCACGTCGAGGAGATCCCGCCCGGCTTCACCCACGTGCTGATGATTCGGCAGGGCAAGGTGCTGACCGCCGGACCCCTGGAGACGGAGATGACCTCGGCCAACCTCTCGCGCTGCTTCGGCCTGCCGCTCGTGGTCGAACGCATCGGCGACCGCTGGACGGCGAACGGCCTGCCCCTCGCCTGAGCCCGCGCCCCCGGTACCTCGCGCCCTGTTCCGCGCACGGCCCCGCCACCTATGATGGAGGCGTGGACGCTTGGGTGTGGTGGCTCGTGGCCGCCGTGGGGCTCGCCGTCCCGCTCGTGCTCACCGCCATGCCCGAGTTGGGCATGCTCGCGGTGGGGGCCGGAGCGGGCTCACTCGTCGCGGCGCTCGGGGGAGGGCTCGTCGCGCAGGTCGTCGTCTTCGCGCTCGTCTCGACGGCCCTGATCCTGGTCATCCGGCCCGTGGCCCGCCGGATGCGCGCCGAGCGCCCCGAGCTGGCCAGCGGCATCGACGCGATCAAGGGCCGCCAGGCCGTCGTACTGGAACGCGTCGACGAGAGCGGGGGCCGCGTCAAGATCGGCGGGGAGGTGTGGTCCGCCCGGGCCCTGGAGCCGGGGGGCGCCTTCGAGCCCGGCCGCCGCGTCGACGTCGTGGAGATCGACGGAGCCACCGCCGTCGTGATGTGATGACGCCGGCGAGCCGACCGGTCACCGCCCGCCAACTTCCATGTCAGCCACTCAGTCCAGGGGGACGCGATGGACGCCGTCATCATCGTCCTGATCATTCTGGTGGTGCTGGTCTTCATCGCACTCATCAAGACGATCCAGGTCATCCCGCAGGCCAGCGCCGCCATCGTCGAGCGCTTCGGCCGCTACACGCGCACGCTCAACGCGGGCCTCAACATCGTCGTGCCGTTCATCGACACGGTCCGCAACCGCATCGACCTGCGCGAACAGGTCGTGCCCTTCCCGCCGCAGCCGGTGATCACCCAGGACAACCTGGTCGTGAACATCGACACGGTGATCTACTACCAGGTCACCGACGCCCGGGCCGCCACCTACGAGGTCGCCAGCTACATCCAGGCGATCGAGCAGCTCACCGTCACCACGCTGCGCAACATCATCGGCGGCATGGACCTGGAGCGGACGCTCACCTCCCGCGAGGAGATCAACGCGGCCCTGCGCGGCGTGCTCGACGAGGCCACCGGCAAGTGGGGCATCCGCGTCAACCGCGTCGAGCTGAAGGCCATCGAGCCGCCCACCTCCATCCAGGACTCGATGGAGAAGCAGATGCGGGCCGACCGCGACAAGCGCGCGGCCATCCTCCAGGCCGAAGGTGTGCGGCAGTCCGAGATCCTCCAGGCCGAGGGCCACAAGCAGTCCGAGATCCTGCGCGCCGAAGGTGACGCCAAGGCCGCCGCGCTGCGCGCCGAGGGTGAGGCCCAGGCCATCCGCACCGTCTTCGAGTCCATCCACGCCGGGGACCCGGACCAGAAGCTGCTCTCCTACCAGTACCTCCAGATGCTGCCGAAGATCGCCGAGGGCGACGCGAACAAGCTGTGGATCGTCCCCAGCGAGATCGGCGACGCCCTCAAGGGCCTCGGCGGGGCCCTGGACGGCTTCCGCGGCCACGGCGGTCAGGACGGCGGCCCCGGTGCCGCCGCCGCCCCGGCCCGGCGTCCCCCCGAGCGGCCGCGGATCGACTGAGCGACGCGGCGTCTCCCCGGTCTCCCGCGCCTTCCGCGACGACGGTCCGGCGGCGACACGGCCGGACACGGCGACGGCCCCGGTGCACCGCGCACCGGGGCCGTCGCCGCACGCGGCGGGCCGGGTCAGGCGGGCGCCGCGGACACCGCGAGCCACTCCGGCAGCGCGTCGCCGTCGCGCCGGCTCAGCGCCAGCAGCAGCGCGTCCGCCGGAGTCGGCTCGAAGGGCCGGGTGAGCAGCCGCATCCCGGCCTGCGCCGGCGTCCGGTCCGCCTTGCGGTGGTTGTCCTCCGCACACGCCGCGACCGTGTTGAGCCAGGTGTCGCCGCCCCCGCGTGACCGGGGCACGACGTGGTCCACCGTGGTCGCGCGCCGCCCGCAGTAGGCGCACCGGTGCCGGTCCCGCACCAGCACGCCGCGCCGCGACCACGACGCCCGTTGTCGGAACGGCACCCGCACGTAGCGGCGGAGCCTGATCACCTGCGGCACCGGAAGCTCCACCGCCGCGGCCCGCACCCGCAGCCCGGGATGCGCCTGCTCCACCACGGCCTTCTCCTGCATCACCAGCACGACCGCGCGCCGCAGCGACACGGTCGACAGCGGCTCGAAGCTCGCGTTGAGGATCAGCGTCTCGCGCATCCCGTCCACCTCCCCGTCCGGCCCGCCCCGCGGCGGGTGGCCACCACTGTGCCGGTGCCCATACAGGCGGACAACGCAATTTCCCGCCGGTGTACGCGGCGTGAACAGGCCCCGTGGGCAGCGGAACGCCGCCGCCGCCGCCCGGTCCGGCGGGGCGGGGTCGCGCCACCACGCCCGAAGTGCCGGGCGGCACGGCGAAGGGCCCGGCGGCACCGGCCACCGGGCCCCACGGTGAGGGAGGAGCAGCGCGGGGACGCCCCACGCAGGCCGCGGACGGGCGTGCGCCCGCCGGCGGAGCCGGGAAGCGTCCGCCCGGCGGGGTCCGGGGGCGTCGCGCCTCGGCACGGCGCTCCCCGCGGCGGCCGGGGCGCCGCGTCCGGCTCAGCCCTCGGCGGGCACCTCGTACTCGGCGATGAGGTGCGCGCGGCCGATCGCCTTGAACCGCAGGTTGAAGCCGACCACGGCCGGCGTCGCCTCCGCGTCGGGGCCGAGCGTCTCCTCTCCGACGGCGTACACGGTGAAGACGTAGCGGTGCGGGCCGTCACCGGGCGGCGGCGCGGCCCCGGCGAACTCCTTGGCGCCGTAGTCGTTGCGCACCTGCACCGCGCCCGCGGGCAGCGCGGAGGAGTCCGGGCTGCCAGCGCCCGCGGGCAGCTCGGTCACCGAGGCGGGGATGTCGAAGACCGTCCAGTGCCAGAAGCCGCTGCCGGTGGGCGCGTCGGGATCGAAGCAGGTCACCGCGTAGCTGCGGGTGCCCTCGGGCGCGCCCTCCCAGCGCAGGTGCGGCGAGGTGTTGCCCTCCGCCTGCACCTGGCCCGGGCCGAGCCGCTGCCCCGAGACGACGTCGTCGCTGACCACCGTGAAGGACGCCACCGGGGGGTGGAAGTCGTGGGGGAGTGGGCGCCGCTTCTGCTCGGTCACGTCGGAACCTCCGGATCGCTGGCATCAGATGCACCGGCCAGCCTAACCACACGCGGCGGCCCCGTTTGGGACCATGACCGGGTGCCCGACGCAGCGAATCCACCCCGGCGGTGACTGATGAACTCCCCCCACACGCCCGCCCCCTTCCCGCAGGCCGACCTCACCGGCGTCCTGGACGGCTCGCTGCCGCCCGGCGTCTACCGGTGGCAGCCGCACGCCGGTGATCCCGGCCCCGCCGTGGGCCCCGACGAGGGCGGCTGGCGCAGCCACCCCGTCAGCCTCCTCGGCGTCACGGACGGCGCCGGCTTCCTGGACCGCCTCGCGACCGAGCTGGACCTCCCCGGCTCCTACGACCGCTCCTGGGACGGGCTGGCCGACGCCCTCACCGACCCCGGATGGACCGGTGACGGCGACGCCGGTCGCGGGCGCCTGCTGCTGGTGCGCGGCTGGGACGCCTTCGCGGAGGCGGCGCCCGGCGACGCGGCGACGGCCGCGGAGGTGCTCACCGCGGCCGTCGCCTTCTGGGGCGTGCGCGCCACCCCCGTGACGGTCCTGCTGAGCTGACGCGGCACCGGGGGGCGGGCACGGTACTCAGAACCAGTTGCGCTTGCCCCCCACCTCGGCCAGCCACTGGTTCAGGTAACCGGACCAGTCCGTCTGGTCGAAGCCTTCCAGGTCCACCTGGAAGCACCGGTAGGAGTCGCCGCCGCCGGTGAACAGCCCGCCCTTCTTGTCCATCTCCAAGACGACGTCCATCGTCCGGCTGTCCGCCACGAACGACAGCTCCACCTGGCTCAGCCCCCGGTACTGGGGCGGCGCGAAGAACTCGATCTCCTGGTAGAACGGCAGCCGCTGCCGGGTGCCGCGGATCACGCCCTGCTCCAGATCCGCGCTCTTGAACCGGAAGCCCAGCGCCCCGAAGGCGTCGAGGATCGCCTGCTGCGCGGGCAGCGGGTGGACGTTGACCGGATCGAGGTCGGAGGAGTCCACCGCGCGGGCGATGGCCAACTCGGTGCTCACGCCGACGTGCATGCCGGTGAGCTGGTGCCCCAGGAACGTGGTGACGGGCGTCTCCCACGGGATCTCCAGCGCGAACGGGACCACGTGCGTGGTCCCCGCCTGCAGGGTGAACGCGCCGCCGAGCTGCTGCCGGTGGAACTCGACGTCCCGCAGCATCTCCCGGTCCTCGCTCTCGACCTCCACCTTGCCCTGGAGGCCGACGGACAGGCCCTGGATCTCCTGCTCGACCGAGCCGCCCTGGATGCGCACCTCCCCGTGTACGACGCCGCCGGGCAGCACGTTGGGCTCGGAGAGCAGGGTCTCCACCGAGGCACCGCCTATCCCCACGCTCGCGAACAGCTTCTTGAACGCCATCTCGTCCTTCCCTGCCACTCGACTACCCTCGACTGGCATGTTCGTCGCCCGTGACCGTACCGCCCTGCCCCGAGCCTTCTTCGACCGTCCCGTCCTCGACGTCGCCCAGGACCTGCTGGGCCGGATACTCGTGCGGCACACCGCGCACGGGCCGATCGAGGTCCGGCTGACCGAGGTCGAGGCCTACGAGGGCGAACGCGACCCGGGATCCCACGCGTACCGCGGCCGCACCGATCGCAACGCGTCGATGTTCGGGCCGCCCGGACACGCCTACGTCTACTTCACCTACGGCATGTGGCACTGCCTGAACCTGGTGTGCGAGTCGGCGGGCACGGCCGCCGGGGTGCTGCTGCGCGCCGGCGAGGTCCGCGCGGGCGCCGACCTCGCGCGGGCCCGGCGCCACACCGCCCGCCGCGACAGCGAGCTGGCCAAGGGCCCGGCCCGGCTGGCCACCGCGCTGGACGTGGACCGCCGGCTCAACGGCACCGACCTGTGTGCCACGGAGGGCACCGCGCACCTGAGCGTGCTGCCCGGGGAGCCGCCCGCGTCCCGGCTGGTGCGCCGGGGCCCGCGCACCGGCGTCGGGGGCGCGGGGGCGGACCACCCCTACCGCTTCTGGATCGAGGGCGACGCCACCGTGAGCCCCTACCGGGCCCACCAACCGCGCCGCCGGCAGCGCAGACTTGACTCCGGCCCGTCGGACGCCTAACGTAGTCCGAGCCGCTGGACGCAGGCAGAGCTTTCACAAAGATCATCACAACGGATCGCGTGGACGCCGCGTAGAGTGGCCCTCCACTTCGACGACCTCCCGAACGGGATGCTTTTCGCGATGCCGAAAACTCCCCGGAAAGCCTGATTATGACTCGGGCGGAGAATTCGCTAGAGTGGAGA